>CAWIPF010000004.1:0-1085281 GCA_963838025.1 uncultured Actinomycetota bacterium | reverse complement strand
GTCCCGAGATTATCCATTCGGGCGGGGCTCGAACCGCCGCCACCGATAGCGTCGGACCATGGACCCGATCGAGGCCCGCAAGACGGCGTTGCGCGACCAGCTGGTCACCACGCGCGCCCGCCGCTCGCTGCTCGAGGTCAGTCGCGACGCCCGGGAGATCGCCGAGCGGCTGCTCGAGTCCCCGGAGGTACGACGGGCGGCCACCGTCGCGGCCTACGTCTCGATCGGCACCGAGCCCGGGACCGGCCCGCTGCTGGACCTGCTCGCCGACGCGGGGAGGCGGGTGATCCTGCCGGTGCTGCTGCCCGACAACGACCTGGACTGGGCGGTGTACACCGGACCGCGGCGGCTGCTGCCGGCCGGCCGCGGGCTGCTCGAGCCGGCCGGGCCCCGCCTCGGGGTCGACGCGGTCGCGACCGCCGACGTGGTGCTGACGCCGGGGCTGGCCGTCGACCGGACCGGCCTGCGGCTGGGGCGCGGCGGCGGGTCCTACGACCGGGTGCTGGGGCGGGTCCCGGTCGGCACGTTCGTGTGCACGCTGCTCTACGACGGCGAGCTGCTCGACGAGGTCCCGGCCGCCGCGCACGACCGCCGGGTGGGCGCGGTGGTCACGCCCGGCGGGATCAGGAGGTTCGCTTCGGGACGAGCGTGAGCGTGTCCTGGGCCGCCGCCTCGACCGCCCGGCGCGAGTAGGGCCAGGGCAGGTGCTCACCCGCGACCCAGAGGTCGGTCTGGTCGGTGTAGTGCCGGTTGAACGCGTGGCCGGACACCCCGGTGAGGTTCACCCAGGTGGAGTCGTCGAAGTTCCGCAGCGAGACCACCATCCGCATCGAGGGCGCCGCGGTGACGTCGTAGGAGTCCGTCGAGGCGTCCCAGTGCGTGGCGTCCACGATCTCGCCGCCGCCGCCGACCTGGTAGCCGCCCCGGTTGAACAGCCACCGGACCAGCCCGACGTCGGACTGGCCGACGGTCTGGTTCTCCAGGTTCAGCTGGTGCAGGTGCCCCCAGGTCCAGTCGACGGCGCGGCGTGCCTGACGGCGGACCAGCTCGTCGCGGGCGTCGGACATCGCCTGCGAGAGGATGTCGTCGCGGGTCTCCACCACCCCGTCCGTGTCGGTGTTGTCCCACCACGGGCTGTTGGGATGCGCCAGCAGCCGCCGCATCACCTCGAACCAGCGCCCGTCGCCGTCGGGCCAGATCGACTTCTGCAGCTGGTCGTGGAAGGTGAGCGCCAGCGTGTTCTTCCAGACCGCGTTGTAGTAGGCCGCGGCCGGTGATCCCGGGCCCTCGTGGTAGTCCCAGTTCTGGAGCAGCCGCTGGCCGCCGGCGAGGTAGTCCGAGGGCATGAAGATGTTCAGCAGGTAGGGCACGAAGGTCGGCGCGAACCCGTTGCGGTCGTCGGTCTGGATCGCGGACATGTCGGCCGGGCTCAGCTTGGCCTTGCGCTGCAGCAGCTCGACGATCCGCTGGCTGCGGTAGCCGTAGGCCCACGAGTCGCCCAGGTAGTAGGGGTAGCGACGGTCGGTGACGGCCTGGTTGGCGGTGGCCACGAAGCCGTCCTTGGGGTCGAGCACGCTGGGCAGCGCGTCGTACGGGATGTACTTGCCGGTCCAGTCGTTCGAGGGCTTCCAGCCCTGCGCCGGGTAGTCGCCGGTGTTGCCGGACTTGCGGATCGGGATCATCCCCGGCGCCTGGTAGCCGATGTGGCCCTCGCGGTCGGCGTAGACCAGGTTCTGCGAGGGCACCGCGAAGTCCTTGGCGGCGGCCCGGAACTCGTCCCAGCCGGTCGCCCGGTCCAGCTCGAAGATCGCGTCGGCGGTGTTGCTGGGCACCAGCGCGGTCCACGCCAGCGCCACCGCGTAGCCGTTGCCGCGGTCGGGTGCCCCGGGCCCGACGGGCGCGTTGGCGCCGACGGTGCTCAGCTCCGCGGACACGTCCGAGAGCAGCGGCCCGTGCCGGGTGGCCCGCACCGTGAACCGGAACGGCTCGGTCTCCCCCGCGATGTTGATCGACTCGTCGTGCATCTGCAGCGGGCGCAGCTTGCCGCCGTACTCGTACTCCTTGCCCCGGACCTTCTCGAGGAACAGGTCGGTCACGTCCGGACCGAGGTTCGTGAAGCCCCAGGCGATCTGCTGGTTGTGGCCGATGACCACCCCGGGCAGGCCGGAGAAGGTCATCCCGGTCACGTCGAACGGGCAGGCGCTGCTGAGCTGGTTGCAGTGCAGCCCCATCTGGTACCAGATCCCGGGCACCGAGACGCCGAGGTGGGGGTCGTTGGCCAGCAGCGGCATCCCCGTCGTGGAGTGCGCCCCGTCGACGACCCAGGAGTTGGACCCGATCCCCTCCCCCCGGCCGAGCATCTGCGGCAGCCGGCGCAGCCCCTTCTCGAGCCCGTCGAGCGCGCGGATCGCGGCCGGGTCGACCGGCGGCCGGGCCGGCCTGCGGGTGCCGCCGCTGGTGGCGTCCTGCTCGAAGACGCCGTCGACGACCGCCCCCTGGTCGACGATCGGCCGGTGCCGCCGGTAGGGGTACGGCGGGAACAGCTCGGCGATCTGCTGCGGCGTGTGGTGGGCCGAGGCGATCGCCCGGGTGATCTCGTCCTCCATGTTCCCGCGCAGGTCCCACGCCATCGCCTTCAGCCAGGACACCGAGTCGACCGGCGTCCAGTCCTCGGGGGTGTAGCTGAGCCCGTTGAGCGCGAGGACCGAGTACTCCAACGACATCTCCGACGTCGTGTGCGCGTGGAGGTAGGCGTTCACCCCCGCGCTGTAGGCGTCGAGGTAGCCGACGGTCTCGGGCTTCAGCAACGACAGCTCCTGCTCGGCCACCCGCCGCCAGCCCATCGTGCGGATGTACATGTCGGCCTTCAGCGTGTCGCGGCCGAACATCTCCGAGAGCCGGCCCGCGGTGATGTGCCGTCGCACGTCCATCTCGAAGAACCGGTCCTGCGCCTGGACGTAGCCCTGCGCGTAGAACAGGTCCTTCGCGGAGTCGGCGTAGATCTGCGGGATCCCGCTGCCGTCGCGGACCACCGTGACCTTGGCCCCGAGGCCGGGAACGTCGATCGTGCCGGTGGTCTGCGGGTAGGACCTGCGGACCACGGCGACCCCGGCGACCAGCGCCGCGACGAGGACCACGACCAGCCCCGCCGCGACGTACGTCGACCAGCGGGCGGCGCGCGACCAGGACCGGAACGGGCGACGTGCTTCGGGGGCGCTGGGCGCGGGGGCGTCGGACACGGCCGCAATTGTGCCCCACCGCCCGCGGCCCGCCGTGCGACAGATCGGCCCGGGAAGTTTGCGAAACGTCCCGCGGTTGGGATAATTGGCAGTCGAGCCCCCAGAGTGCCAACGACCGGGGGCCTGTGGTTTGAGATCCGTGGAGGACACGTGCCCACCTATCAGTACGCCTGCACCGAGTGCGACCACGCGTTCGAGCAGTTCCAGAGCTTCAGCGAGGACGCCCTCACGGTGTGCCCGAGGTGCGAGGGCAGGCTCCGCAAGGTGTTCAACGCCGTCGGCGTGGTGTTCAAGGGCTCCGGGTTCTACCGGACCGACAACCGCGCGGACACCAAGTCCTCGTCGACCGCCCCGGCCAAGACCGCGTCCGCCGGCGGCTCCGGCGAGACGAGCACCGCGGGCGCGTCGACCGCGAAGACCGACTCCCCCGCGGCCTGACCCCCGCCCGACCCCCTCGGGCGTCCCCTGTGGACGGTCGCCGACGCCGATCGGCGCGGGTCCCTAGCCTCGGGGGATGACCCGACTCGGAGTGACCCGGCGCCGGATCCGGCGCGCCGTCCTGGCCCGCCGGCGGCCGCTGGCCGCCCTCTGCGCCGGCCTGGCGGTGGTCGCCGCGCTGCAGGCGCACGCCGCCCCCGCGCCCGTGCGCACCCCCGTGCTGGTGGCCGCCCACGACCTTCCGGCGTCGGTGCGCCTCGCGGCCGACGACCTCGCCGTACGCCCCTTCCTGCCCGACACCGTCCCGGACGGGCTGGTCACCGAGGCCGACGCCCTCGGCCGGACGACGGTCGGGCCGGTGCGCGCCGGGGAGCCGTTGACCGACGCGCGGCTGCTCGACGGATCGCTCCTGGACGGCTACCCCGGGGCCGTCGCCGCGCCGGTCCGGATCGGCGACCCGGCCGCGGCGCGACTGCTCCGGGTCGGTGACCGGGTCGACCTGCTGGCGGCCGACCCGCAAGGGGCCACGACGGCCCGGGTGCTGGCACACGGGGTGCCCGTCCTCGCCGTGCCCGGCCGCCCCGGCGCCGGCACCGACCTGGTGTCGGGGGCCCTGGTCGTGGTGGCGGTGCCCGAGCAGACCGCCGGACTCCTCGCCGCAGCGGCGGCGACGTCGCTGATCTCGGTCACCCTCAGCCGCTAGCGTGGTGCCCCTGGACCCACACCCGGAGCCCGAAGGCCCACGGCGACCCGCCGCGGCCTTCTCGGAGGAGAAGACATGCTCAAGGGATTCAAGGACTTCATCATGCGCGGCAACCTCGTCGAGCTCGCCGTCGCGTTCGTCATCGGTGGCGCGTTCGCCACGGTCGTCGCGGCGACGGTTGCGCTGCTGATGGACATCATCGGGAAGCTGGGCGGCCAGCCCAACTTCAGCGGCTGGGTCCCCGGGGGAGTCCACCTCGGCGCCTGGATCACCGCGCTGATCTCGTTCGTCATCCTGGCGGCGGTCGTGTACTTCCTCGTCGTCACGCCCTACAACCGGCTCCAGGAGCGGATGGCCCGCGGCGAGGAGGCGGCGCCGCCCTCGCCGGACGTCGCCCTGCTCACCGAGATCCGCGACCTGCTCGCCGGACAGCGCGGCAGCGGCACGGTCTCCGGGGGTGGCGGTCTGAGCTGATCAGCCGTGGTGCGGGGGGACCTGGCCGCGCAGCCACTCGTCACTGCCCCGGTCGGTGTCCCCCCAGCCCTCTCCCCGCTCGTCGCGGGTGCCCTCCGGCAGGACCTCGCCGAAGACCAGGGCCCGGCGGCGCCGCCGCTCCACCTCGGTGCCGCGGCGGTCCTCGGCCGGCTCCCCGGAGCCGGGGCGGGACTCGGACGGGCTCACCGGAGCACGCCCGACCGGTCGCCCAGCACGTCGAACCAGCTCGACTCGAACGCCTTGCGGGTCGGGGTCCAGCCCGTGCTCGCGGTGAACGCGTCGGAGCTGACCCGCAGCGAGCGGGTCAGCGGCTCGAGCCGGCTCCCGGCCAGACGCTGCATCATCGGTCCCATGAACTCGATGCTCTCTCGGCCGACCGCCTGGGAGAAGCCGCCGGCCAGGTCGATCCGGCGCACCGGCTCGGCCCCGACGTTGTAGACGCCACTGGGCGCGACCAGCGCGGCCACCACCGCGGCTCCCAGGTCGTCGCTGTGCACCAGGTGCACCCAGCCCTCGGGGGCACCGAGCCCGACCGGACGGCCCTGCCGGGCCGCCCGCAGCTGCATCCGGGTCAGCCCGTCGTCGCCGACGATCCGGCCGAACCGGAGGACCACCCCCGTCCGCGATCCGCAGGCGTAGTCCTGGACGTGCGACTCCCCCACCGACGCCGGCTCGGTCGCGCGGGTGATCTCCAGCGGCGAGTCCTCGGTGATCCACTGGTCGCCCTGGGGCGCGTAGAGGAACGACACGCTCTCCTGGACGATCCGGCGCACGCCGGCGTCGCGAGCGGCCGCGACCACGCGGCGTACTCCCTCGGTGCGCAGCCGGTCGTTGCTGCGCCACCGCGACGGTCTCAGCGCGGCGAGCCCGACCGGGACGTTGGTGGCGAAGTTGGCGACCGCGTCCGCGCCGGCGAACATCGCGACCAGGCTGTCGTGGTCGTTGAGGCCGGCCTGCACCGGGGTGGCGCCCAGACGCTCGAGCAGCGCCGCCTTCTCGGGGGTCCGGGCCAGGCCGACGACGTCGTGCCCGGCGGAGACCAGTGAGGGGACGGCGCTCCTGCCGATCACCCCGGTGGCACCGGTGACTGCGACCCTCACGCGTGGCCTTCTCTCACAGCTTCGACAAATCCCCCGAGCGCGAAGACTCCCCCCGCGCCGCGGGCGGCCGTGCCGAGGAAGTCGCCCACTCGGGACAGTGTCTGATAACGGAAGGGTAACGGCAACCGTTTCGGCGCTTCTGGTCCGTCAGATCTCCGGGCCGCGACCCCCGCTGCACCGGATTTTCGCGGCCCGCGACGGTGGCGGCCGGATGCGCGGCGAGGTCAGAGCAGGCTTCGATAGAGCGCCACGGTGCGCTCGGCGATGGCGTCCCAGGCGAAGTCGGCGACCGCGCGCGCCCGGCCGGCCCGCCCCATCGCGGCCGCCAGGTCCGGGTCCGCGACGAGCCGGTTGACGGCCGCGGCCAGGTCGGCCTCGAACCCTCCGGGGTCGGCGGCGTCGTAGTCCACCAGCAGGCCGGTCTCCCCGTCCAGGACCACCTCGGGGATGCCGCCGACGCGGCTCGCCACCACCGCGGTCTCGCAGGCCATCGCCTCCAGGTTCACGATGCCCAGCGGCTCGTAGACCGACGGGCAGAGGAAGGCCAGCGCCCCGGTGAGGACCTGGCGCACCTGCTCGCGCGGCAGCATCTCCGAGACCACGAAGACCCCGTCGCGCTCGGCCTTCAGGGCCGCGACGAGCCGGTCGGTCTCGGTCTTCAGCTCCGGGGTGTCCGCGGCCCCCGCGAGGAGCACGATCTGCAGGGCCGGGTCGAAGGCGAGGCCCGCGCGGAGCAGGTGCGGCACCCCCTTCTGCCGGGTGATCCGGCCGACGAACGCGACGTAGGGCCGGTCGGGGTCGACCCCGATCCGCTCGAGCACCGACCGGTCCGGGTCGGGTGCGTAGAAGCCGGTGTCGATGCCGTTGTAGACCACGTGCACCTTGGCGGGGTCCAGCGCAGGGTACGACGCCAGCACGTCGGCGCGCATGCCGTTGCTCACCGCGATCACCGCGTCCGCGG
This sequence comes from uncultured Actinomycetota bacterium, assembly GCA_963838025.1. Classification (GTDB taxonomy): domain Bacteria; phylum Actinomycetota; class Actinomycetes; order Propionibacteriales; family Nocardioidaceae; genus Nocardioides_B. The sequence continues at coordinate 1,078,345 of CAWIPF010000004.1, read as the reverse complement.
CCTCGTAGGCGGTGCGCTCCGCCCAGGACGAGATCCGGTAGCCGCCCCCGAGCTGCTCCGCCTTCCACGGGCGTTGCGGCTCCAGCGAGTGCGCGGTGACGACGTGCGGCACGTCGTACAGGAGCTTGGCCCAGTGGCCGGCCATGTTCGCGTACCAGGTGTGCGAGTGCACGAGGTCCGCCGCGGAGACCGCGGCGGTCATCGCGAGGTCGGTGGAGAGCACCTGCAGCGCCGGGTTCGCGCCGGCCAGCCGCGGCTCTCTCTCGGAGTGGGCCGTCGCCCCGTCCCGGGGCTCGCCCATGCACTGCACGTCGACGTCGATGAGCCGGCGCAGCTCGCGGACCAGGAAGTCCACGTGCACGCCGGCACCGCCGTACACGTCAGGGGGGAACTCGCGGGTGAGGATCGCAGCTCGCATGCGACGAACCTAGCCGCCCACCCCCCACCCCCGATATCGGTAGTCCAGGGGTGACCCGGGGGTCATGCGAGGCATATCGATGTCGGAGGTGGGGGGCTAGGGTCGGGCCATGGCGAAGGTACTGGCGATCGTCCTGGCGGGTGGCGAGGGGAAGCGGCTGATGCCGCTCACGGTCGACCGGGCCAAACCCGCGGTCCCGTTCGGGGGCAGCTACCGGCTGATCGACTTCGCGCTGTCGAACCTGGTGAACGCGGGCTACCTGAAGTGCGCGGTGCTCACGCAGTACAAGTCGCACTCGCTCGACCGGCACATCGCCCTGACCTGGCGGATGTCGACGCTGCTGGGCAACTACGTGGCCCCGGTGCCCGCGCAGCAGCGGCGCGGTCCGAAGTGGTACCTCGGCAGTGCGGACGCCATCTACCAGTCGATGAACCTGATCAACGACGAGCGGCCCGACATCATCGTGGTGTTCGGTGCCGACCACGTCTACCGGATGGACGCCTCCCAGATGGTGCAGGCGCACATCGACTCGGGTGCCGGCGTCACGGTCGCGGGCATCCGGGTGCCGCGAAAGGATGCCTGGCAGTTCGGGGTCATCAAGACCGACGACGGCGAGCGGATCGACGAGTTCCTGGAGAAGCCGGCCGACCCGCCCGGCCTGTCGGACTCCCCCGACGAGGTCTACGCCTCGATGGGCAACTACGTGTTCAGCGCCGACGTCCTCGTCGAGGCCCTCGAGCAGGACGCCGTCGACCCGAACTCACGCCACGACATGGGCGGCGACATCATCCCGCGGCTGGTGGAGCAGGGCCAGGCCGGTGTCTACGACTTCCGGCGCAACGTCGTCCCGGGGTCGACCCCCGGGGACCGCGACTACTGGCGCGACGTGGGGACGGTCGACTCCTACCACGAGGCGCACATGGACCTGGTCTCGGTGGAGCCGGTGTTCAACCTCTACAACACCGACTGGCCGATCTTCACCTCGCACCCGCAGCTTCCGGGCGCCAAGTTCGTCGAGGACGCGACCGCCCGGGACTCGATCGTCTGCGCCGGGTCGATCGTCTCCGGCGCGACCGTCGACACCTCGGTGATCGGCACCCATGCGTACGTCGCGGCGGGCGCGCAGGTCGAGCGCAGCGTGGTCTTCGACAACGTCACGATCGGCAGGGGCGCGGTGGTCCGCGACGCCATCCTCGACAAGAACGTGATCGTCCCCGACGGCGCCCGGATCGGTGTCGACCACGAGGAGGACCGGCGGCGGGGGTTCACCGTCAGCGAGAACGGCATCACCGTGCTGGGGAAGTACCAGCTGGTCGTCCCCTGAGGTTTGCCCGCACGGGCCCTGGTTACAGGGGCGTCGGACACGACCGACGACGACAAGGAGCCCCTGATGACCGAGAACGCGCTGCAGGGCAAGACGATCGCCTTCCTCGTGGCCGCCGAGGGCATCGAGCAGGTCGAGCTGACCGAGCCGTGGAAGGCGGTGACGGAGGCCGGCGGCAAGCCGAAGCTGCTGTCCCCCGAGCCTGGGACCGTCCAGGCGTTCAACCACCTCGACAAGGCGGAGACCTTCGCCGTGGACGTCCCGGTCCCCGAGGCCGATCCCGGCGCGTACGACGCGCTGGTGCTGCCGGGCGGGGTGGCCAACCCCGACGCGCTGCGCACCGACAAGGGCGCCGTGGACTTCGTCCGCGCCTTCCTGGAGTCCGGCAAGCCGGTCGCCGCCATCTGCCACGCCCCGTGGTCGCTGATCGAGGCCGGGGTGCTCGAGGGACGCACGCTCACGTCGTGGCCAAGCCTGCAGACCGACGTGCGCAACGCCGGCGGCACCTGGGTCGACGAGCAGGTGGTGGTCGACGGCAACCTCCTCACCAGCCGCAACCCCGACGACCTGCCCGCGTTCAACGCCAAGCTGGTCGAGCTCGTCGCCGCCGGCTGAGCAGCCCCGGGGCCCGGGGTCAGCGGTGGCGGGTGCCGGCGTTCGCCGGGATGAACGTCGCCATCCCCGCCTCCCCGACGCGCACGTCGAGGACGGCGTGGTGGTCGCGCCGGCCGAAGAACCCCTGGTTCGCGACCAGGATCCGGCCACCGAGGAAGGTGGCGCAAGACGGCGTGTCGAACGGCACCGGTGAGCCGTTGTCGCCGGCTCCGGGCACCTTCGGGAACCGTTCGAGCTCGCGGCCGTGACGCCCGACCACCACGATCTGGTTCGACAGGCCCGCGTCGGCAACGTAGATCCGCCCCGACCGGGACACCCCGAAGCCGTCCGGCAGGTCGCCGGGCCGGCTCTCCCAGAGCAGCCGCAACCTGCCCGGCCGGCCGTCGGGCCGGATCGGCAGCCGGTAGAGCTTGCCGGTGGTCGCGTTCGGCTCCCCCGGCGGCACCGAGGTCTGCTGGGTGAGCAGCAGTGCCTTGTGGTTCGGAGCGAGCACCAGGCCCGCCGTGCCGAACTCGCCGCCGTCGAGCTTGCGGCTGCGGAACCACGGACGTGGCCGGCCGCCGCCCGGCGGGACCCTCCAGATCACCGCCTGGCCGTAGTCGCTGACGTAGAGCTCGCCGTGGCGGCCCCAGGCCGCGTAGTTCGGGATCGCCGGGCCGTCGAGGGCGTTCGGTGTGCAGCCGTGGCCGCCGGAAGGGCCGCAGGTCGGCAGGTCCGGGATCCGCGAGTAGCGGCGGAAGCGGCCGGTGTCGATGTCGAGCAGCAGCACCCGCGAGGTGGACCGCTCCAGCAGCACCAGCCGCCCACGGGCGTCGCTGGTCGCGACCTGGACCCCGTGCTCGGAGCCCAGGTGCTGCCCGGGCACCCGCCAGGACCGCAGCAGGGTGCCGTGCCGCGTCCACTCGAAGACCCGCGAGGGGGTGCTGTCGCCGGCGGGGTCGGTGTAGGTCCCGGCATACACCCGCCGGTCGGGATGCACATAGACGTACGCCGGGAAGCCCGGCCGCGGCACGGAAGCGAACACGCGGGTGTCCCAGCGGGGCCGGGTGGTCGACGCCTCCCCGGGACCGGGGGCCACGACCGGGAGGGCCAGGGCGACGATGGCCGCGAGGGCGGCCGTCAGACGGGCCCTCACAGCCGGTCCAGCACCTCTCGGGCGGCCCGCTCACCGGCGCGCACTGCGCCGTCCATGTAGCCCGACCAGTAGGTGGAGGTCTCGGTGCCGGCCCAGTGCACCCGCCGGAACGGGGTGCGGATCGTAGACCCGTAGGCGGTGATCGCCCCCGGGCCCTGGAGCGCGATCGGGCTGCCCTTCGTCCACTGCTCGTGGGTCCAGTCGTGCTCGACGTACTGGATCGGGTGCAGGGCCTCGTCGCCGACGATCGCGGCGAACCCCTCGAGCACCGCCCTGCGCCGGGCGGCGCGCGACATCGTGCCGTACTTCCGCCAGGTGGACCCGCCGACGAACGCGAGCAGCACGCCCACGGACGCGTCCGCCGGGCTGTTGTCGAAGCTGACCCGGACCGCGCCGGTGTCGTTCAGCCCGCTGCCCGAGAGCCCCTTGGCGCGCCAGAACGGCGTGTCGTAGACGGCGTCGCACTTCATCAGGGCCCCCATCGGCATCCGCTGGAGAAGCTGCAGCCGCTTCGGCGGCAGCAGCGGCGCCCACTCGATCCCGAGGACGGTCGGCGGCGGCGCCGCCACCACCACGCGACGGGCCCGGACCGTGCCGCGGTCGCTGGTGACCAGGACGTGGTCGTGGTGCTGCTCGATCCGCCGGACCGCGGCGGCGAGAGCCACCGCGTCGCCGAGGTGCCGGGCCAGCCGCTTCGGGATCAGCCCGGACCCGCCGACGAAGCGCGAGTCCTGGGCCGCGCCGGAGGTGCCGGCCGACCGCTCGAACGAGCCGGCGTTCCGCTCGTTGCCGGCGGTGGCGATGTACCACAGGAAGAACAGCAGCGACATGTCGAGCCCGTCGCTGCCGAAGCAGGGCTGGAGGTAGGACAGCATCAGGTTGCGCACCGCCGGGTTGACGGTGTTCTCGCGCAACCACTGGTCGACCGAGATCGCGTCCCACTCCGCGGCCTTGGCGGCGGCCCAGGGCGCGTCCACCGGGACCTCGGTGGACATCTGGTCGATGCGGGTCTGGAGCACCGCGGCGTCGGGCAGGATCAGCGGGTCGGGCGGGATGGTGCCGGTGTACTGCTGCGTCCCGGTGGTCTGCGAGACGTAGACGTTGCTGCCCTCGTCGTACTCCTTGAAGGTGCGGACGTGCAGCTCGCGGGCGAGCCGCAGGATGTGGTCCTGGGTCGGGCCCACGAACGCGCCGCCGGACTCCACCACCGACCCGTCGCGCAGCTCGTGGTTGAGCACCCGGCCCCCGACCCGGTCCCGGGCCTCGAGCACCAGCACGGAGCGGCCCGCCTGGTGCAACCGCCTGGCCGCGACGAGCCCGGAGAGCCCGGCGCCGACGACCACCACGTCGACGCGGCGCGGAAGCGAGCCCTGGAGGGTGGCCGCCTCGGCCGGCTCGGTCAGCCCGAGGACCCCCGACGCGGTCAGCGCCCCTCCGGCGGCGAGACCGCCGAGCAGGCCGCGTCGGCTCATCCCGGCGGTGGTCGGCGTGGTCGAGTCCATCGGCACTCCTCGTCGTCGCACGGTGCGGTCACCGGGGACAACGAGCGAACGTGTCCTGGGCCACGCTCTGTGACGCAGGACACGCTGGAGCAGCTACGCGCAGAGCCCGTTCTCGCGCGCCTGCTCGGCCCGGGCCGCGGCACGGGCCTTGGCCTGCGCGTCGCTGGAGCCGCTGCCGGCGCTGGGGCTGCTGCTGGGGCCGGCGCTGGTGCCGGCGCTCGGGGACGAGGACGAGCCGTTCTTCCCGGGGTGCTCGTCGGCGGCGGTCGTCACCCCGGTCATCATGTCCTTGCTCAGCGGTCGGTCGTGGCGGATCCGGTCCCACAGCGGGGCGGCGTCGGGAGCCCAGATCAGCCGGTTCGGGTCCGGCTGGTAGGTCTCGAACGGCACGGTCAGGAACTGGATGTGGTCGAGGCCCACGCCCTGCATCGACTTCGCCAGGCCGGCCAGGTCCTTCAGGCTCGCCAGTCCCGGGTCGGTGGTCAGCGACTTCGTGGCGGCGTCGAGGAAGTTGTACAGCCGCACCGGGTTGATCAGGGTGCCGGCGGAGATCGCCTTGTTCGCCATCGAGGCCAGGAACGCCTGCTGACGCTTCATCCGGCCGATGTCACCGTTGTTGGAGATCACGTGCCTGACCCGCACGTAGTTGAGGGCCTGGTCGCCGTGCACCTCGTAGGTGCCGGCCGGGAGGTCGATGTGCCCGGTGGTGTCGTGCACGGCCTCGGGGACGCAGACCGGGACGCCACCGAGGGCGTCGACCATGCTGCGGAAGCCGTTGAAGTCGACCACCACGAAGTGGTTGATGCGGATCTGGGTGAGCTTCTCGACGGTCTTGATCGTGCAGGCCGGGCCGCCGACGGCGAACGCCGCGTTGAACATGCTCAGGCCGCCCGGGTCGGTGCCCTGGCCGTCCTTCCGCTCGCACGGAGGCCGCTCCACCATCGCGTCGCGCGGCAGGCTGACGCCGTACGCCAGCTTCCGGTCGGCGGAGATGTGCAGCAGGATCGTGGTGTCGGACAGCCCGGGGGTGTCCCCGCCGATGTGGCCGGACTGGCCCTGTCGGGTGTCCGTGCCGAGCAGCAGGATGTTCAGCGGCTTGTGCGGGACGTTGGCCTTGACGATCTCGCTGGGCCGGTCGCTGCCGAGTGCCTGGTCGACGTTCAGCGAGGTGATGTTCCCCTCGAGGTGACGGTAGGCGAAGAACCCTCCGGTGAACACGACCAGGACGACCACGGTCACGGAGATGACCATGGCCCTGATGACGCGGTGCCGGGGCACCTCGTCACGATGACGCGGCGTATTCGACATGAGGTCCAAGTAGTGCTCGAACGGAGGCGACCTGGGTGCGGGCCACCCTGAAGGTGAGGACCCCGCCCGTGGCCCGGGCGTCTCCCTCCTCCGGTGAGCCGCAGGCGCACGGCTCAGACCTCCTATGATGCCTTGCGGGTGGCGGCCGGACGAAATCGGCGGCTGAGATCCTGCTGAGTTTCTGACATACGACAGGTACGTCGACCTGCCTCAGGACGTGCCGCCGGGACGGGCCGCGGGAGTCCGCGGGCGGTCAGTCGCCGTTGCTGGTGTCCGCGTCCACCTTGGCGTCGGGGGCGGAGCTCGGGTGGATGAACACATGACCTCGGCCGTCACAGTCGGGTCGAGCGCAGGTCAGCGTTCCCCGCGGTGATCGTGCGTCGCACATGGCGTTGCCTCCAGGTCCCCGCGATGACGGTCACCGCGGCGCTGCACCCTGTACCTGTTGCCGCCGCGGGGGTGACCCACACGGTCTCGAGGCACTGGTCTAGGTGCGGTCGTTCGGCCGCACGACGAGGCCGCGCCGGGACACGGGAGCCCTCCCGGCGGGGCCGCGGGCCAAAACGGGTTGAGGCGCGAGCCCGGGGACGGTTGGGTGGGGCCATGACCGAGAACCCGATCCGCGTCGGCCTTGCCACCGACCCGGAGCGATACCTGGCCACCGACCACACCGTCTGGTTCGCGGAGGTCCCCGCCGCGCCGGCGGAGGAACAGCTGATGGGGGTCCCGGAGGAGCTGCGCTTCGCCGCGGACGTCGAGGGCGCCGACCCGGCGACGTACCCCGGGATCTACGGCGTCTTCCCGCTGACGCTGTCGGTGCCCGCCCCGGACGCGGGGACCCGGACGGTGCCGTGCGCGGGCCTCACCTGGGTGGGCGTGCACCCCGACCACCGGCGCCAGGGTGTGCTCACCGCGATGCTGCGGCACCACTTCGAGCAGGTGCACGAGCAGCAGGGCACGCATGTCTCCGCCCTGCACGCGAGCGAGCCGGCCATCTACGGCCGCCACGGCTACGGACTCGCGTCGTTGGAGCTGCAGGTGAGCCTGGGCAGGGGTACGACGCTCACCGCACCCCACCTGGAGGACGCCGCGGCCGAGGTCTCCACCCATCTGGCGACGGTCTCCGAGCCCGATGTGCCGAACCGGATGCGGGAGTGTCATCTCGGCCACGCGGACCTCGGCTCGGTGGTCGGCGAGATCGGCTACTACGCCCGGGTCTGCCACCAGCTGCCCGAGGAGCTGAGGGACAAGGAGTCCTGGCGGGTGCTGTTCGCGCGGCGTGGCGGCGTTGACGTCGGGTTCGCGATGTTCCGCCGCTCCCACAAGTGGGACCGGGCCCGACCCGCAGGCGAGCTGACGGTGTGGGCGCTCGTCGGGGACCCGGCGGCGCGGCTGGCGCTGCTGCGCCGGCTGGTCGACTTCGACCTGATCGGGACCGTCAAGGTCGACAAGGTCGGCGTCGACGACCCGATGCTGCTGTGGGCCGGTGGCCCGAGGTCGACGTCCGACGTGGCCACCTACGACAGCCTGTGGGTGCGGCTGGTCGACCTCCCGGAGGCGCTCTGCGACCGGGGCTGGAGCGCGCCGTGCGACGTCGTGGTCGACGTGGCCGACACCGCCGCCCCGTGGAACGCGGGCAGCTGGCGGATCCGGGCTGACGACGCCGGAGCAGCGACCGTCGAGCGGACCACGGCCGAGGCCGACGTACGCCTCGGCGTGGAGGCGCTGGGAGCGGCGTACCTCGGCGGCGGCAACCTGGTTGCGCTGCAACGCGCCGGGCTGGTGGCGGAGTCGCGCAAGGGCGCGGTCGGCGAGCTGTGGCAGGCCATGCGCACCCCGGTGTCACCGACCGGCGCGTTCGGCTTCTGATGCGTGCCGTCGTCGCGCGCCGGCTGCGGGGCCGCGTCAGCGATGCTCGTCGGTAGGGTGAACGCGTCCGACTCGGCGTTCCCCGGAGGTGTCTGACGTGGCGGAGCTGGTCCGGACCAACAACCTCGGCGTGATCTCGGTGATCGAGAGCCTGCTCGGCGGCGCCGACATCCCCTACCAGGTCACCGATCGCAACATGAGCGTCCTCGAGGGCTCCATCGGCGCGATCCAGATCCGGATCCTGGTCCCGGACGAGCACGAGGCCGAGGCCCGGGAGCTGCTCACCGACGCCGAGCTCGGCAACTGGCTCAGCACGTAGGTGGCGGCAGCGAGGGTGGGACCTCGGGGCGGGCGCGAGGCCCGGTCCACTACGCTGTGCTGTGCATGGCACTCCCGGGTCGCCGCGACGTCGACGGCGAGGGTCTCTGCCGTGCTCGGCCCTCGTAGCTCAGGGGATAGAGCGTCGGTTTCCTAAACCGTGCGTCGCAGGTTCGAATCCTGCCGGGGGCACCACCGGCCCCGGTCGTGGGTGCCACGGAGCGCTATGGCGCGCCCTCACCCCCACGACCGGGCGCTCGCCGCGGCCGATGTATCCCTGTGCGTGCCGTGCTCGTCCATGAGGTGTCCGTTTCGTTCGATCAACACCTGGAGGAAACCATGGCTCACAACGTGGGCAACGCGGACCGGGTCGTCCGCACCGTTCTGGGGCTGGGCGCCGTCGTGTGGGCGTTCTCGATCGGCGTCGCGAGTGCCGTGGGCATCGTGCTCCTGGTGCTCGCGGCCGTGCTGCTGGTGACGGCGGCCATCGGCTTCTGCCCGCTCTACCGGCTGCTGGGCATCCGCACGACGGGCGTCCGGCAGCGCGGGGCGAGGCCGGTCGCGAGGTAGGGCAGGGCGGGATTCGTTACCCTGCGGAGCCATGGACGCCGACGAGCTGGCAGGCGGCTTGGCGATGGAGGTGCCCGGGCTGCTTCGTTACGCCCGGTCCCTCACCCAGGATCCCGCCCGGGCCGAGGACCTGGTCCAGGACACCCTGACCAGGGCGCTCGAGCGGGCGGCCGGGTTCCGGGGCGAGTCCTCCTTGACCACCTGGCTCCACCGGATCCTTCACAACATCGCCGTCGACTCGGCACGGCGGAACCGTGAGGTGCCCGCGGAGGACGTGGCCGACGAGGTGGAGCGACGGTGGCAGCAGGACAGCTACACCGTCGACGCGACCGAGGTGGCCGCCCGCGCCGAGACGCGGGCCGACCTGAGGGAGGCGCTGACCCATCTGCCGGTCGGCTACCGGGCCGCGGTGGTGCTCCACGACGCCGAGGGGATGACCATGCGCGAGGTCGCGCACGTGCTGGGTCTGGGCCTGCCGGCGGCGAAGCAGCGGCTGCGGCGCGGCCGGATGATGCTCGTCTCCGAGCTGGCGCGCGGACAGGAGCGCCGCGAGGCGCTGAAGGGGGTTCCGTTGCGCTGCTGGGAGGCGCGAGGGCGGATCAGCGACTACATCGACCATGAGCTCGACGTCGATGCGTCTCGTCGCGTGGAGGCGCACCTGGAGCGGTGTCCCACCTGCCCTCCGTTGTACGCCGCGATCGTCGCGACGACCGCGGCGCTCAACGGTGCAGCGGCGCGTGATCCGGACACGGTGGTGCCCCCGGCCCTGGTGCAGCGTCTGCACGACCTGGCCGCGCGGCGCTCCTGACTGGCGGCACCACCGGCTCCGGTCGTGGGTGCCACGGAGCGCTATGGCGCGCCCTCACCCCCACGACCGGGCGCTCGCTCAGCGGCCGCGGGACGAGAACCAGGACAGCCGCACCACGCCCCACCAGGCCAGCACCGCCACCGACACGGCGGCACCGCCGAGCACGTCGGTCAACCAGTGCACACCGAGGTAGACCCGGCTTGTCGCGACGAGCAGCACGATGACGGTGGCGGCGGAGCCGGCGCGGAGCCCCGCCCGCCGGGGCCCCTCCGCGGCGACCAGCAGCGCCAGGATGCCCCAGGCGGCGACCGCCTGGATGACGTAGCCCGACGGGTAGCTCCACCCGAACGACGGGACGAGCCAGTCCGCGGCGGGTGGCCGACGCCGGTCGACCAGCTGGCCCACGACCGCGTGCAGCAGGACCGCGGAGCCGTACACCACGACGATGTCGACCACCGGCGCCCACGAGCGCCGGCGGCGGCCCAGCAGCCCACCCCCGACGACCAGGACGGGCAGGGTGACGGCGCTGGCGCCCAGCCAGGTGACCACCGTGAAGAACACGTCCCAGAAGCCGGTCCGGTGGGCGAGGACCCACGCGTGGACGTGCGGATCCCACAGTGCGGTCTCCTCCTGCACCACGACATCCTGGCTGACCCCGACGAACGTCCAGGTGGCTGCGACCGCGACCGCCACCGCGACCGACAGCGCCAGCCCGGTCGGGCGGGTCGGGTCCAGGCGCGCCGCCAGCCAGGCAGCGGTCCGCGGGAACCGCTCGTGGGCGCGACGTACGGCTCGGCTGGACGCGAGCCGGGTGAGGAGCCGCTTGACCCGGGCTCCCCCGGTACGGCGGAGCAGGAACCCCGCCAGCGCCACCAGCACAACCGCGGCGAGCGCCACGAGCCCGATCCGGGACGCGACGTGCTCGACGTGCCGCCAGCTGCTCCCGCCCAGGTAGCCGAGCAGCACCGACAGCGTCACCCAGCCCACACCGCCGGCCACGTTGAAGCCGAGGAACGTCCGGTAGCGCAGGTGCGACATGCCGGCGAGCCCGGGGATCATCACCCGCAGCGCGGCGGTGAAGCGCCCGAAGAACACGGCCTTCCCGCCGCGCTCGGCCAGGTATGCCTCGGCGCGGTCGAGATGGTCCTGCTTCACCCAGCGCCCGAGGGTGCCGTCCAGCAGCCGGCGGCCGTAGCGGCGGCCCACGGCGTAGCCGACGCTGTCACCGACCACCGCGCCCAGCATGCCCGCGGCCAGCACGGCGGCCAGCGGGACCCGACCCTCGTAGGCCATCACGCCGCCCAGGACCAGGGCGATCTCACCGGGGAAGACGAACCCGACGAACGCCGACGACTCCAGTGCGGGGAAGGCGAACACCACCAGCAGCGCCACCCAGCCCGGGAGAGCCAGGATGTGCGAGGCCAGGGTCCCGATCATGAGGCTCCGCAGGCCGAGAGCGGCGGTTGCGGAGCCGGTCGACGCCGGGCCCCGTCGTGCAGCCAGACCGCGTGCCCGCACACCGTCGCGACCGGGCGGTAGTGGCGGGACAGGGCCGCGTCGACCCGCGAGCGGGGGTCCAGCCCCCAGGAGTGCGGGTCGTCCCACCGGACCACCCAGGTGGGCGCGTCCGGTCCGTCCAGCGTCCGCGTCAGCAGCGAGAGGTGCGGGTCGAGCGTGCGGACGGGCAGGCTCCAGGAGTACGGGTACGCCGGTTCGAGTCCCGAGGCGCCGACGACGTTCGCGTGGGTGTAGGGCACCACCAGGGAGTCGCCCCGGTGGGCGGAGGAAGCCACCCACCGGCCGGTCGTGTACGCAGCGCTGGGCGTGCTCGCGGCGGCGATGGCCACCATGGGCGACGCCGCCGCGGTGACCGCCACCGACAGCACCACGAGCCGGCGGGTCCATCGGCGGCCGGGGGCCCGGCGATGCACGCTCAGCCCGGCCGCGACAGCCGCCGTCGGGATCAGCGCGATGAGGTAGTGCGGCCAGAAGTTCTCGCCGCCGAGCAGCCCGAACAGCTCCACGCCCGCTGCCGCGGTCATCGCCCACGGGAGCGGGTCCACACGCACGAGCCGGCGGCGGTGGCTGAACCCCAGGTGCACAAGGAGAAAGAGTAGGCCCGACAGCCAGGCGAGCAGCACCAGCGTGGCCAGCCGGTGCAGCGGCGCGTCCCACGTCCAGCGCGCCATCACCGCGGACGCGTCGCTGCGGAACCCGTACATCGCGTAGGCCAGGCCGTGGACGCCGCCGTGCGCACGAGCCCACAGGAGGGTCGCGGCAGCCGGGGCCGCCGCCCCGGCCAGGAACGCGCCGGCGGCGGCCACCATCCGCCGGGGCCGGTAGACGAGTCGGTTCTCGCGGGTGGCCAGTCCGGTCGCGACGAGCACCCCGGCGAACGCGAACGCGTCGACGAAGCTCTGCTTCATCAGCACCGCCGTCGCCGCCGCCCCGCCGGCGACGGCGGCCGACCGCACCGTGGCGGACACGGTGGTGGAGGCCCGCGCGGCCCGCAGGACGCCGGCCACGGACACGCTCACGAGCGTCGCGGCGGCCAGCTCCCCGTTGAGCCGTTGCGCCTCGAGCAGCACCGACGAGGAGAGCGCGAAGCCGGTCCACGCCGCCCAGCGCGCGGCGGGCCGGCCACCGACCGCCTCGGCGGCCGCAGCCACGGCAGCGACCAGCACGACGGCCAGCAGCGCAGCCACCAGGCGTACGCCGTACGGGCCGAGGTGCTCGGCCAGGGCGAACAGCGCGATCAGCCCCGGCGGCCGGTCGACCCACTGCGGCCCGTAGAGGAAGGGTCCGGGCTCGCGCCAGTGCCGCGCGACCATGGCGAAGCCGCCCTCGTCGACCCCGAGCTGCCGGGTCAGCGACAGCAGGTGCACGACGAGCGTCGCGACGCAGGCGAGCGGGACCGCGTGCCGCCGGACGGACGCCCGTGCCGCCGCGGAGGCGGACCGGGGTTCGACCACCCCTCTGACTTCGGTTTGCACGCTCATCGTCGGGGACGCTACGCAGCGAACATGACGGCACGATGAAGCCGAGCCGGACCGCTCTCCCACCCGCTGGGGCACCTGCTGGGGCACTGAACGCGGTCTCCGGGACCCGACGCACCGACCGCCACGCCGGGGGCCTCTTCTGCTCGAGGTGGTTTCTCCCCTAGCCTCGCCTCCTGAGGTGAAAGCAGGTGGGTGAACATGCCGCTCGGGCAAGGCATCGAGGAGACGTGGCAGGCGGTCCGGAGCCGCATCGAGGTCTCGGGCCACGGGCCGACCTGGCACATCACCGCAGGGTCCTTCGAGGCGGCGCTCGGCTATGCCCGCGAGCGGTTCGGCGACCCGGCCGTCCTCGACCGCAAGGACCGGAGCCGGTGGTGGCCCCGCGTGACCCTCACCGTCACCACGGACCCGGCCCTGGCCGCCTCGGCGCCGGCGCTCGAGGACATCGCCCGGCCCGCCGTGCCGATGCAGCGGGAGCCCGGGTCCGGGTCGCCCGACGTCGAGGGGGACGTGATGCCGGCGTCCCTCGAGGCGATCTTCGAGCACCAGGAGCGGCGGCGCCGCTGAGCCGCACCGCGCCAAGTCTGGTCGCCCACGTCATGATGGAGGGATGGACGACACCGAGGCAGTGCTGCGTGCCAAGAGGGACGAGATAACCGAGCAGCTCGCCCAGCTCTCCGCCCGGCCGGACGAGCAGGGCTCGATCTCGTTCGGCAAGCGGGTCGGCGAGGGCACGTCCATGGCCGTGGACCGGCTCTCACAGGTGGCCGTCCACGACAAGCTCCAGGTGACGCTCGCCGACGTGGACCGGGCACTGCAGAAGCTCGCCGAGGGCAGCTACGGGATCTGCGACCTCTGCGGGAACCCGGTCGGGGACGAGCGGCTGGAGGCGCTGCCCTGGGCGGTCAGGTGCGTCGCGGACGCATCACGACGCTGACGTACGGCGCGAGCGGGCGGGTCACCTCTCGCTGAGCATGACCTCGAAGAGCTCGGCGTACTGGATGAGGTGCCGGTCGCCGAGGAACCGGTCCTGGACCCGGGAGTGGGCCGCGGCGCCGATCCGGGCGCAGGTCTCCTCGTCGTGGAGCAGCCCCGCCACCAGCCGGGCGAACTCGTCGAGGTCGCCGGGGTCGGGCAGCAGCAGCCCGCTGATGCCGTCCTCGATCTGGTCCTGGATCCCGCCCGCGGCGGACGCGACGACCGGCCGGGCCTTCCACATCGGCTCGGTGACGGTGAGCCCGAAGCCCTCGACGAGGCTCTTCTGGGTCACCACCGTTGCCTGCCGCTGGAGCGCGTTGACGAGGTGCGCGTTCTCGTCGGCGTCGTCCATCGGCAGTGCCACGAGGTGCGTGCGGGCCCGCAAGTCGTCGGGAAGGCTGCGCCACTGCTCCAGGCACTCCTCGAGGACCAGGGCCCCCTCCGGGTCGTCGCTGACGCTCCTCACGTCGGGGCCGGCCAGCATCAGGTGCACGTCGGGCGGCATGTCGTCGAGGTGCTCGCAGAACGCGGTCAGCACGCCGGACATGTCCTTGAGCCGGTCCCACCGGCTGATCTGGAGCACCAGCCGGGAGTCGTGGGGGACGGGTCCGCTGTCGAGCACCAGGCTGCTCCGCGCCCGGACGGTGTCCGGCGGTCCGCTGCGGCGGGTGAACGTCAGGCTGCCGCCGCCCTGCGAGGTGTCCACGAGCCCCGCCACCTTGAGGGTGGCGGCGACGTCGGCGGGACTGAGGAAGCTGTTCTTGGTGCTGAACGGGTCGAGCGAGGGCGGGATCACCCACAGCTTCTGCTGCGGAACCCACGGCTGGGCGTACTGCCGGCGCGAGAAGATGAACGCGTCCGCGCCCTCCACGAAGGGCCGCAGGAAGTCCCAGCCGACCTGGTCGACCTCGGACACCACGTCGCGCCCGATGTGGCACCGCCACACCACCAGTGCGCCGAGGTCCTGCAGCCCGGCCACCATGCCGGCGGTCTGCGGGTCGTGCAGCAGCACGATGTCGCCCTCGCGGACCTGCGTGGCCATCGAGGCCAGGTTGGCGTCGAGCACCTCGCGGTAGTGCTCGAGCTCCGTGGGCCCCAGCTCGCCACCGTCCCCCGCCGACCCGTGCAGGAGGTTGTGCAGCCGTTTGGTGATCGCGAAGAACCACGGGTCGCCGTCGAGCACCAGCCACCGGGTGTCCACGCCGGCACCGCGGCCGTAGGAGAGGATCGCCTGCAACAGCTCCGCGACCCCGCCTCCCTGGGCGGTGGCGTTGACGTTCCAGACCACGGTGCCGCGCAGCTGCTCCTGCGCCCGTGCCGCGAAGATGCGCAGCCTCTCCACGCGAGGTGGCTCGAGGAACTGCTCGAGCCGAGCGAGCTCCATGGCGTCGACCGCGACCTCTCGCATGGCCCCATGCTGCCATCTCCGGTCCGCGCGCACCGGGAGGAACGACTTTCCCGGCCCCCCGCCGGAGCCGTAACGCATCGCCCGTCGCGACGTTGACCACCGCGTGTGCCCGCTTCGTGCTCTCGGTGCTGCTGATCGTCGGCGCCGCCGTGTCACGCGTGGACGCGGCGTCGCACCCGGCCCACTGGAGGGGAGCCGCGGCCACCGACAAGCCGGTCAACGTGCCGACCTGGACCCCGGAGTACGCCGCACGGTTCCCCGGCTGCGACCGGCGGCACCGGCTCGGTGACGTGGTGGTGGTGGGACTCGACAACCGGGCTCGCCGGGTCGGCTTCGACCGGGCCTGGCACCTCGCGCACGACCGGAGCCGGGCCGACGACGTCTGGGTGGTCGGCTGGTGCGGTTGAGCCGCGTGGTTGCCTGGTGAGCGGGGGGCGCGGCTAGCGTCCCTGACCTCAGCAACCTCCAGAGGGGACTCCACATGACCGACCAGCCCACCGTCGCACTGCTCGGCACCGGTGTCATGGGCGCCGGGATGGCCCGCAACATCGCCGCCGCGGGCCTCCCGTTGCGGGTCTGGAACCGCAGCCCCGACAGGGCCGCGCCGCTCACGGACGCCGGCGCGACCGTGTGCGCGAGCCCGGCCGAGGCCGTGCAGGGCGCCGAGGTGGTGCTCACCATGCTCTTCGACACCGACAGCGTGGCCGCCACGATGCGGGAGGCGGCCCCGGGGCTCGCCGAGGCAGCGATCTGGCTGCAGATGGCCACGGTGGGGGTCGCGGGGTGCGAGACGCTGGCGGCGCTCGCGGACGAGCTCGGCGTGCGGTACGTCGACGCCCCGGTCCTCGGCACCCGCAAGCCCGCCGAGGAGGGAGCGCTCGTGGTGCTCGCCTCGGGTCCCGACGAGGTGCACGAGACCCTCGCTCCCGTCCTCGACGCGGTCGCGTCACGGGTGACGTGGCTCGGCGCGGCGGGCGCCGGCAGCCGGCTGAAGCTGGTCGCGAACTCGTGGGTGCTCACGGTCGTCGAGGGCATCGCCGAGTCGCTGAGGCTGGCCGAGGCGCTCGGCCTCGACCCGCAACAGTTCCTCGACGTGGTGAAGGGCGGCGCGATGGACGCGCCGTACGTCCAGCTGAAGGGGTCGGCGATGCTCGCCGGCGACTTCGCGACGGCCTTCGGGCTCGACGGCGCGGCGAAGGATGCCGAGCTGATCGTGGAGGCCGCGCGGGCCGCCGGGGCCGACCTCGGCGTGATCGAGGCGGTCCGCGACCACTACGTCCGGGCCCGGGACGCCGGCCACGGCGACAAGGACCTCTCCGCGACCTACCTGGCACACTGAAGGGCGTGGCCCCGGTCACGGGGGATGCCCGCTCGGCGGTGCGGTGTTAGCCTGGGCTTAGTTAGGACAGCCTTACTTTACTTCCCCGTTGCGAGGTGCACCCGTGCTGGCGAACTACCTGATCGGCCTGCGAGAGGGCCTCGAGGCCAGTCTGGTCGTGGTCATCCTGGTGGCCTACCTGGTCAAGTCCGACCGGACCCAGCTGCTGCACCGGATCTGGATCGGGGTCGCGGTCGCCGTCGCGGTCTCGCTGGCCTTCGGCGCGGTGCTCACCTTCGGCCCCCAGGGGCTGAGCTTCCAGGCCCAGGAGACCATCGGCGGCACGCTGTCGATCATCGCGGTCGGCTTCGTCACCTGGATGGTGATGTGGATGGCCCGGTCCGCCCGGGGTCTCTCCGGTGAGCTGCGCGGCCAGATCGACAAGGCCGCGGACGGTGCCTGGCTGAGCCTGGTGCTCGTCGCGATGCTGGCCGTCGGACGCGAGGGCCTGGAGACGGCGCTGTTCCTGTGGGCGGCCACCCAGGCCGCGTCCGGCACCGTCGCCCCCCTCGCGGGTGCGGCGCTCGGCCTGCTCACCGCGGTGGTGCTCGGCCTGCTGATCTACCGAGGTGCCCTCCAGCTCAACCTCGCCAAGTTCTTCAGCTGGACCGGCGGCATCTTGATCCTGGTCGCCGCCGGCGTGCTGTCCTACGGGGTGCACGACCTCCAGGAGGCCGGCATCCTGCCCGGTCTGCACAACCTGGCGTTCGACGTGAGCAGCGTGATCCAACCGGGCTCGTGGGTCGGCACCCTGCTCAAGGGCACCTTGAACTTCTCGCCGGCGACCACCTGGCTCGAGGCCGTGGTGTGGGTGCTGTACGTCGTGCCCACGATGGCCCTGTTCTACCGCCGGATCCGGAAGAACCGGCGGCCCGCGCCCGTGCCCCCCGTGCCCGCCGAGGTCAGCTGACGAAGGAGCCGTCGGCGTTGCGGTAGGGCAGGCCGTCGATCTCGTAGACCACCAGCGTGCCCTGCTCCACCGAGAACGTGGCCGGCCCGCTCGCGGCCAGCCCCGCCAGCTCGTCGGCCAGTGGCTCCGTGGTGCCGTCCTTGTCGTAGTCGCGCGCGGCGTTCCCGTCGAAGCGGGTGGCCGGACCGAGGTCGAGCGGCTGGCCGTCGAGCGTCCAGTCCGTGCCGCTCCCGGCCAGCGTGCCGCTCGCGAGGCCCAGCTGGAGCGCCGGCGGTGACGGCGACGGGCTCGGCGTCGGGGTCGGCGTGCTCGTCGTGGTCGAGGTCCTGGTCGAGCCGCCGCTGGTCGAGCCGCCGGTCGTCGACCTGGTCGTCGTGCCGGTCGAGGTCCTGCTCGTCCGGGCGGTGTGCTTCGTGGCGGGGCCCGCCTTGGCCCGGGCCTTCGCCTTCGCCGGGTGCTGCCGCGCGTGGTCCGTGGGGTGCTTCGTGCGGTGCTTGCGGTGGGCCGCAGCGCCGGCCGGAGCCGGCGGCGAGGGGATCACGAAGACGCCGGTGCGGTAGCCGCGGGCGAACGCCATCACCAGGGCCACGTAGTAGTCGGAGGGGTTGTAGCGGAAGATCGCCGCCCGCATCCCGGCGTCGGAGGCGAGGCTGCCCGACCCCGAGCACAGGTAGCCGGCGGCGGCCAGGGCCGCGTCGTTGATGTCGTTGGGTGACTTCACGCCGTCGCCGTCGCCGTCCCGGCCCGCGTAGGCCCAGGTCGACGGGATGAACTGCATCGGGCCGACCGCGCGGTCCCAGACCTTGTCGTGGTCGAGCCGGCCGCGGTCGGTGTCGTGGATGGCGGCCACCGGGCCGACGCCGTTGAGCGGCACGCCGAGGATCGCCGGGCGCGAGACGCCGTCGCTGCCGAGCACCGAGCCGCCGTACCTGCCGTGGTCGGACTCCACCCGGCCGATCCCGGCCAGCAGGGTCCACGGGATCCGGCACGAGGGGTCGCTGCTCGCGAGGCTCGCAGCGGCCGACTTGTAGGCCCGCATCGCGGCGGAGGGCAGGTCGTGCTCGACGAGAGCGCTCGCCGTCCACACGTGGCCGCCGCGCGGACCGTCCAGCCGGATCTTGCGGTCGCCGCCCAGCAGCCGGCCGTAGATCACGGTCGGCGGCTCGACGCGCTGCACCGGGTACGGCGCGAACCGGCTCGACCGGCCCGTGAGCACGACCCGCAGGGGGGCCGTGCTGACCTGGGCGGTCGCCACCGCGCGGGGCAGCGGGTGGGCTCGCCCCGTGGGGTGCGCCGCGCTGTCGATCACCGAGGTCGTCAGCGGCACTGCCGCGAGCGGAGCCAGCGAGACCGCGAGCGCCGTTGTCAGGCGGAACCCGCCCCTGATGCCGAACCGCATGCGCGTTGTCCCTCGTCCCCGAATGCCCCGTTGTTACGACCCTAGGCGGGGTCGGCGACGCAAACAGGGGCGAAGGTCACAATGACCCGAAGGGACCACCCGGGACCGCTCAGCCGGCTCAGCCGACGGGTTCGGTCCTGGTCACCTTGAAGGAGATGCCGGCGGCGTCCAGCCGGTCGATCAGGCGCTCACCCATCGCCACCGCCGTGGTGACCTGGCCGGCCGTCCTCGGGTTGTCGTCGAACGCCAGGCAGAGCGCGGACTCCGCCAGCATCTTCGCGGTCTCCGTGTAGCCGGGGTCGCCCCCCGTCACCTCGGTGAACACCCGGGTCCCGCCGCCCTCGCCGATGAACCGCATGGCGAACCACGTCCGGGCACGGCGCTCCTCGCTCGGGCCCTGTCCCTGGGGAAGCCGGCCCATCACCAGCCGGCGCAGCGGCGGGACCTGGGCGGCGCCCACCAGCGCCCCCGCGCCGATGATCCCGCCGACCGCCGTGGGCAGCCGTCTCACGGCGGCGTAGTGGGAGTAGGTGAAGTCGGGCCCGTACCGCTCGAGGGCCGCGGCGGAGCGCTTCACCACGGCCGGGTCGATGGTCGGCAGCGGGACCAGCCAGAAACCGGCGATCGGGTCGAAGTGCGGGCGGCGGGCCGTCGTGCGGACCCGGCGGCCCTCGGGCCGCGGCTCGAGCCTGCGGCGCTCGGCCGACGCCTGCCGCATCTGCAGTCCCCGGGAGAACGCGGTCATCGCCGAGGCGAGGGTGCCGCCGGAGATCGCCGCGTTGCTGCGCAGGTAGCCGCGGACCGTCAGCGGCACGCCCTCCGGCAGCCGGCGGACCGTGAACAGCACCCCGAGGTCGTGCGGGATCGAGTCGAGGCCGCACGCGTGCACGATGCGCGCTCCGGAGTCCACGGCCCGCTGGTGGTGGCGGACGTACATCCGGTCGACGAACTCCGGCTCGCCGGTGAGGTCCACGTAGTCGGTGCCCGCCGTCGCGCAGGCCGCAACCAGCGGCTCGCCGTGCTCGATGTAGGGGCCGACGGTGGTGATCACGACCCGCGCGCGCTCCGCGACCTCGCGCAGCGACTCCGGGTCCGACACGTCGGCGTGCAGCACCGGCAGGTCGGCCAGGGCCGGATCGATCTCGGCGAGCCGCGCCCGCACCGCCTCCAGCTTCGCCGCGTTGCGGCCGGCGATCGCCCAGCGGCAGCCGGCCGGCGCGTGCCGCGCGAGGTAGTGCGCGGTCAGCTCGCCGGTGAATCCCGTGGCGCCGAACAGCACCAGGTCGAAGTCGCGGGTCGACGGGTCGGGCACGTCGTTCTCCTCCGGTCAGTGAGGGTCGGTGAGGGTCGGTGAGCGTCGGCCCCACTCTGCCAGGGGAACCGGCGCCGCGGCAGGTGCGTCCGATCACAGCACACCGCCGACGGATCGAGGATGCCGTGACAGTCCGGACCCCCCTTGCCCTGCTGGTGACCGGCCTCGCCGCGGTCGCCGTGTCCGCGGCGCTCACCACCGGGCCGGCGGGCGGCCCGGACCTGCACGCCCGGACCGGAGGGCTGCTCGCGGCGCCGGCCCCGGTCGCCGACGACCTGCCCGCGTTCGGAGGCTGCACCCGCCTGCGGCAGTGGTACGTCGACCGGGCACTGCCCCGCGTGGGGCCGTGGGGCTTCGACTCGCCGACGGGGATGCTCGACGGGCTACGGGCCGGCGGCTACGCCGCCGAGGCGCCGACGGCGCCCCGGGCCGACGGGTCCGCGGGCCCGGGGCGGGCGGCCGGGAGCAGCGCCACCGGCAGCAACGTGCAGGAGGCCGGGGTCGACGAGCCGGACACCGCGAAGACCGACGGCCGGATCCTGGTGCGCGTCCGCGGCCGCCACGTCGTCGTCTCCGACGTCTCCACCGACCGGCCGCGCGAGCTGTCCCGACTGCGTGTCCCCGGCCGCCCCCTGCGGTCGCCGGAGCTGCTCCTGGTCGGCGACACCGTGCTGGTGGTCGGCACCGACGGCTACTGGGGCGGTCCGGTGCCCCTGCGGGGACCCGCCGCCATGGTCGACGTGGCCCGGCCGTGGACGCGGCCCCGCACCCACCTGGTGAGCATCGACGTGTCCGACCCGGCGGCCCCCCGGGTGACGAGCGACCAGCGCGTCGACGGGAGCCTGGTGACCGCTCGCGGCTACGCCGACGGGACCGTCCGCGCGGTGGTCGAGACCGGTCTCCCGCGCCTCGACTTCGTCCACCCCGGCCGCCACCGGACCCGCGGCGAGGCGCGGCGCGAGAACCGGCGGATCGTGCGCCGGACCGGCCTGGACACCTGGCTGCCGGGGATCCGGCCGGCCGGCGGGTCGCGGCACCCGGTGCTCGACTGCCGGTCCGTGCGGCACCCCCGGCACCCCTCCGGCTTCGGCACCCTCAGCGTGCTCACCTTCGCCGCCGCGACCCCCGGGTCGTACCGGGCCACCGCCGTCACCGCCGCGGGCGACCTGGCCTACTCCTCCGCCGACCGGCTCTACGTCGCCACCGCCGGGGGTCGCGGCACCGCGGTGCACGCCTTCGCGGTCGACGGCGCGGCGACCGCCTACCTCGGCAGCGGGGTGGTGCCAGGGACGGTGCGCGACCGCTGGTCGTTCGACGAGTACGACGGGCACCTGCGCGTGGCCACCGCGATCGGCCCGGCGTGGGCACCGCGCGAGAACGCGGTCGTGGTCCTCGACGACCGGCTGCGCGTCGTGGGCCGGGTCGACGGGCTCGGCCGCCGGGAGCCGATCCAGTCGGTGCGCTGGTTCGCCGACCTCGCCGTGGTGGTGACGTTCCGGCAGACCGACCCGCTCTACACCGTCGACCTGGCGGTGCCGGACCACCCACGGCTGCTCGGTGCGTTGAGGATCCGCGGCTTCTCCTCCTACCTCCACCCGTTGGGCGGTGACCTGCTGCTCGGGGTCGGCCAGGCCGCCACGGCCACCGGCCGCACCCTCGGCGCCCGGCTGGCCACGTTCGACGTGCGCGACCCGCGGCGGGTCCGGCGTGCCGGCGTGCTCGGACTCGGCCGCGCCAGCGAGTCGAGCGTCGGCTGGGACCCGCGCGGCTTCACCTACCTGCCGGACCTGCGGGTGGCGCTGCTCCCGGTGTCGCAGTGGGGCCACGGCCCGTCGACCCGGGTGGTGGCGGTGCGGGTCGGCCCCGGCGGGTCGCTGGAGCGGCTGGGGTCCTGGCGGGTCGGGCCCGGCCCGCTGTCGACGCGCACGCTGCCGCTGGGCGGCGACCGGGTCGCGCTCGTGGACGGCCGGGTGCGGGTGGTGCGCGTCTCGTGACGGGCAGAGTCGCAGGGTCGTGCGTCACCGGCCGGGGGTCGTAGGCTCGGGCCATGTGCCGCAACATCCGGACCCTGCACAACTTCGAGCCGCCCGCGACCCACGCGGAGGTGCACGCGGCGGCGCTCCAGTACGTCCGCAAGGTGAGCGGTGCGGCGAAACCGTCCGCCGCCAACCAGGCCGCGTTCGACGCGGCCGTGGCCGCGGTGGCGTCCGCCACCCAGCGGCTGCTCGACGAGCTGACCACCACCGCGCCACCGAAGGACCGCGAGGTCGAGGCCGCGAAGGCGAAGGCACGCTCGGTGGCGCGGTTCGGCTGATGCCCGGCGGCGACCGCACCGGTGCCGAGCGCCTCGACGCGGCGTTCGCGGCCGTGCCGCGGGCGGCCTTCCTGCCGCCGGCCCAGGTCCGGTTCGCCGCCCTGGACCGGCCGTTGCCGATCGGGCACGGCCAGACCAACAGCCAGCCGAGCACCGTGCGCGAGATGCTCGCGCTGCTCGACGTGCGGCCCGGGCAGCGGGTGCTCGACGTCGGCTGCGGCTCGGGGTGGACCACCGCCCTGCTCGCGCACCTGGTCGGCCCGGCCGGCGCCGTGATCGGGGTGGAGATCGTGCCGGAGCTCGTGGACGTGGCCCGCACGAACCTGGCGGCCTTCCCGTCCGGCGGGCAGCGGGGCGCGGCGAGCGTCCGGCAGGCGGCGCCCGGGGTGCTCGGGCTGCCCGACGAGGCCCCGTTCGACCGGGTGCTGGTCTCCGCCGACGCGGCCGCCCTGCCGCGGCCGCTGGCCGCACAGGTGCGGGTCGGCGGGCTCCTGGTGGCCCCGGTCGCCGGTCGCATGACGCGGGTACGCCGCGACCGGGCCGGCCTGGACGTGGAACGGCTGGGGGCCTACTCGTTCGTGCCGCTGGTGGAGGGACCGGCCTAGAACACCGGCTGCCGCCGCAGGTCACGCTGGTGCTCCGCGGACACCGCGGCGACCGCGACGCCGGTGAAGGCGACCGCCAGCGCCAGGATCTGGACGGCCATCGCGACCCGCCCGAGGGTGGAGGTGAACGGCGCCAGCACGATGAAGAACAGGAACGTGAACGGCACCCACCGCGGCGCCTTGCGGGAGACGAGCAGCGCCACCACCATCAGCAGCACGCCGAGGTAGAAGGCCACGATCCAGCCGTAGAGGAAGATGCTCAGCCCGGAGTCCTCGGTGACCCTGTCGAGGCCCGGGCCGGTCTTGAGCACCTCCTCCCGGACCAGTGCCCGGAAGAACACCATCAGCATCGCGTAGCCGGCCAGCCCGATGGCACCGACCTCGAACACGGCGACCGCGAGCAGGCCGACCCGGCGGCCGCGGGCGGTGAACAGCGAGAGCAGCGCCGGCATCCCCAGCGAGAGCGTCACCGAGCCGATGAAGTACATCACCGCCATCCCGAGCCACCGGCCGCCCGAGCTCTCGACGACCCGCAGTGTCGCCGCGGCGTCCTGGGAGCCCGCGACCGGGTTCAACAGGCTCCCGAGGACCAGGGACATCGCCCCGATGACCAGGGACGAGGCCGAGACCGGGAGCCAGTCGGTGCGCATGGGCACAGGCTACGGTCGCCGGTCCGGGTGCCACGGCGCTTCGACGCGCTAGATGTCCGGAAGCCACCAACTGCAACCACTATGACTACCTGCGAGCCACCCGGGTGGCCCCTAGGCTGGTCCCGATGGTCCATTCCGCCCGCTCCGACGCGCCGTACGACGCCGCCTCGCCCCTCGCGGTGCTGGCCGCGCGCCCGTTCGTGGTGCTCACCGGCGCCGGGGTCAGCACCGACTCGGGGATCCCGGACTACCGCGGACCCGGGTCACCGGCGCGCACTCCGATGACCTACCAGGAGTTCGTGGCCGGTGCCGGGGCACGGCAGCGCTACTGGGCGCGCTCGCACCTCGGCTGGTCGCGGATGCGCGGTGCGGCTCCGAACGCCGGGCACCACGCCCTGGCCCGGCTGGAGGCGGCCGGCCGGCTCCGCATCCTGCTCACCCAGAACGTCGACGGGCTGCACGAGGCCGCCGGGTCGCGGGCGCTGTGCGCGCTGCACGGCCGGATCGCGGACGTGGTCTGCCTCGGCTGCCGCCGCACGAGTGGCCGGTCGGCGCTGCACGACCGGCTCACCCTGCTCAACCCCGGCTGGGCCGACGCGCACGCGGACGCCGAGGTGCGGCCCGACGGCGACGTCGAGCTCGAGGACGTGGACGGGTTCGTGGTGCCGGGCTGCGAGGCCTGCGGCGGGGTGCTCAAGCCGGACGTCGTGTTCTTCGGTGAGAACGTGCCCAGGGACCGGGTGCTGCGCGGCTATGCCGCCGTGGACGGGCTCGCCCCCACCGGCGGGGCGCTGCTCGTCCTCGGGTCCTCGCTGACGGTGATGTCCGGGTTCCGCTTCGTGCGGCACGCCGCCCGGCTCGGCGTGCCGGTGGTGATCGTCAACCGCGGGCCCACCCGGGCCGACGACCTGGCCACCCACAAGGTCGACACCGGCACCTCGGAGTTCCTCACCGAGCTGGCGGGTGCGGGCCGGCCGGTCAGGTGATGTCGCGGCGCACCGAGAGCGCCACGCCGAGCGCTGCGAACAGCACCGCGTAGCCGAGCAGCACCAGCCCCCCGGCCCACCAGTCGAGGTAGTGCAGGTAGCTCTGGCTGGGGCTGGTCAGCGCCGCGGAGGCGTTGGTCGGCAGCCACTTGCCGACCCCGTCCAGGCCCAGCGCACTGAGGCCGAAGCTGACCAGCGGCTCGAGCAGGAAGCTGATGAACACCGCGATCAGGATCGCCGCGACCTGGTTGCGGATCAGCGTGCCGATGCCGATGCCGAGCACGGTCCACAGAGCGATCGCCACGACGCTGAGGAGCGCGGACCGCCACAACGAGCCGCTGTCCAGGCCCAGCGCGTGGCCGCGGGCCGCGATGACCACGGCCCCGACCACGAACGCGGTCACGAGCGCGACGAGGCCGTAGACCACGCCCACCAGCAGGTGCGCGGCCATCTTCGCGACCACCACCCGTTCCCGCCGCGGCGAGGCCAGGAACGTCGCGGTGACGGTCTGGTAGCGGTACTCGCCGGTCATCCCGGTGATGCCGAGGATCATCGCGAAGATGTAGGTCCCGGTCATCATCGAGCCCGCGTAGACGCCGCGGAGCGCCTCGGGCGAGTCGAGGCCGGGCGTCGGCGGCGCTCCCGCCCCGGGGTCCATCCCGGCGAACGCGGCCGACACCCCGGCCTGGATGGCGGTGTAGGCGACCGCGCCGATCAGCAGCCCCCACCAGAGTCGGGTCGAGGTGACCTTGCGCAGCTCCGAGCGCACCAGCTGCCCGATCACGAGGGGTTGCCTTCCCCGGTGAGCTCGAGGAACAGCCGCTCGAGGCCGGCGGGCTCGGCGGTCAGCTCGTGGAGCTCGACGCCGTGCTCGTGGGCGAGGTGCCCGACCGCGTCCGTGGTGGCCCCGGTCACCCGGATGCCGTCGCGGCCCGTCTCCTGCACGGCGTACGACGCGAGCGCGGCGCGGAGCCGCTCGGGTTCGGGGGTCCGGACGAGCACCGTCCCGGTGCCGGCCTCGAGGTCGGCGAGGTGGCCCTGCCGCACCAACCGGCCGCGGGTGATCACCACCACGTCGTCCACGGTCTGCTGCACCTCGGCGAGCACGTGGCTGGAGACGAGCACGGTCCGGCCCTCCGCGGCCAGCGTCCGAAGGAAGCCTCGAAGCCAGGCGATGCCGGCGGGGTCCAGCCCGTTGGCCGGCTCGTCGAGGAGCAGCACCGGCGGGTCGCCGAGCAGCGCCTGGGCCAGCGCCAGCCGCTGCCGCATCCCGAGCGAGAACCCGCTGACGCGCCGTCCGGCGACCTCGCTGAGGCCGACCATGGCCAGCAGCTCGTCGCAGCGGGTCGGGTCGACCCCCGCCGCGAGGGCCAGGACCTGCAGGTGCGCGCGGGCCGAGCGGCCGGGATGGAAGCTGGACGCCTCGAGGGCGGCGCCGACGGCGCGCAGCGGGTGGTCGAGGTCCCGGTAGGGCCGGCCGTCGATCGTCGCGGTGCCCCGGTCGGGGGCCACCAGGCCGAGAAGGCAGCGCAGGGTGGTGGTCTTGCCGGACCCGTTGGGCCCGAGGAAGCCGGTGACCACCCCCGGGCGGACCGAGAACGAGAGGTCGTCGAGCGCGGTCAGCGTGCCGAACCTCTTGGTGAGCCCGGCCACGTCGATCCGATGCCCCTCCGTAGCCATGCCCCCATCAAACCAGAGCGGCGCGGCGCCCGCGCCGGGCCCTTGGTCAGAGCCGGCGCACGAACAGGTGCTGGGCGAGGTCGGTGTCGATCTCGGCGGTCTCGCCGCCACTGCCGATCAGCACGCCCTCGGCCCCGGCGCTCACCGTGACCACCTTGTCCGGCAGCGCCCCGACGCGTCGCAGGGCAGCCATCATCGTCGCGTCCTTCTGCATCTCCTCGCTGATCCGGCGCACCAGCACCCGGACCTGGCCGGACCCGTCGAGCACCCGGTCGAGCGGCTCGGCGTCGGACATGAAGTCCTCGCCGTCGCCGTCCTCGCCGAGCTCGAGCAGGCCGGGGATCGGGTTGCCGTAGGGCGACTCGGTGGGGTGGTCGAGCAGCTCGACGAGCCGCCGCTCGACGGTCTCGGACATCACGTGCTCCCAGCGGCAGGCCTCGGCGTGCACGAGCTCCCAGTCCAGGCCGATCACGTCGATGAGCAGCCGCTCGGCCAGCCGGTGCTTGCGCATCACGCGGGTCGCCAGCCGGTGACCCTCGTCGGTGAGCTCGAGGTGCCGGTCCCCCTCGACGGTGAGCAGCCCGTCGCGCTCCATCCGGGAGACCGTCTGGCTCACCGTCGGCCCGCTCTGGTGCAGCCGCTCGGCGATCCGGGCGCGCAGCGGCACGATGCCCTCCTCGACGAGCTCGTAGATGGTCCTCAGGTACATCTCGGTGGTGTCGATCAGGTCGCTCACGCTCCCATTGTGTCGTACCTGGCCGCCCCTCCCGGCCGGGCGGCTGGCACAGTGGACGCCATGGGTCGCACGAGCGTGCTCTGGTTCCGCCGTGACCTCCGGCTCGCCGACAACCCGGCGCTGGTCGACGCGGCCGCCGCCGACGGCGTGCTGCCGCTCTTCGTCCTCGACCCGGCCCTGTGGGCTCCCGCCGGCGCTCCCCGGCGGGCCTACCTCGGCGCCTCGCTGGGCGCGCTGGACCGCTCCCTCCGGGAGCGCGGCGGCCGGCTGACGGTGGTCCGGGGCGAGCCGGCCCGCGAGGTGGTGCGCGCCGCCCTGGAGGTCGGCGCGGGCCGGGTGCACACGGCCGCCGACTTCGGTCCCTACGGACGCCGGCGCGACGCCGCGGTCGAGCGGGCACTGGCCGAGCACGGCGTCGAGCTGCTCCGCACCGGGTCGCCGTACGCCGTCGCCCCGGGCCGGGTGGTGAACCGCTCGGGACGCCCCTACCAGGTCTTCACCCCGTTCGCCCGGGCCTGGGCGGACCACGGCTGGCGGCCGCCCGTCGACCCGCCCGACCGGGTGACCTGGCTCGCGACGGAGGGGGTGGCCCTCCCCCGGCCGCAGCCACCCCCCGGCATCGAGCTGCCCGAGGCCGGCGAGGCTGCCGCCCGGCGCCGGTGGGCGGCGTACGTCGACCGGGGCCTGGACGGCTACGCCGAGCACCGGGACCGTCCGGACCTCGACGTGACCTCGCGGATGTCGGTGCACCTGAAGTGGGGCGAGATCCACCCGCGCACGATGCTGGCCGACCTCGCCGGGCGGCCCGGGGCGGGCCCCGGCGCCTACCGCAACGAGCTCGCCTGGCGCGAGTTCTACGCCGACGTGCTCTTCCACCGGCCGGAGACGGTCCGTGACTACCTCCGTCCGGAGTTCGCCCGGATGGCCTACGACGAGCCGGGCGAGCGGCTCGAGGCGTGGCGCGCCGGGCGCACCGGCTACCCGATCGTGGACGCCGGGATGCGACAGCTGCGGGCGACGGGCTGGATGCACAACCGGGTGCGGATGCTGGCGGCCGGCTTCCTGGTCAAGGACCTGCACCTGGAGTGGCAGCACGGGGCCCGGCACTTCATGAGGTGGCTGCTCGACGCGGACGTCGCCTCCAACCAGCACGGCTGGCAGTGGGTCGCCGGCTGCGGCACCGACGCTGCGCCGTACTTCCGGGTGTTCAACCCGGTCGCGCAGGGGGTCAGGTTCGACCCCGATGGCGACTACGTGCGACGCTGGGTGCCCGAGCTCGCCGACGTGCCCACGGCGCACGTGCACGAGCCCTGGACGAGCCCCGACGGCGTCCCGGAGGGGTACGCTCACCCGATCGTTGACCACAAGCAGGAGCGCCGCGAGGCGCTGGAACGGTACGAGCACCTCAGACGATGAACACCACCCAGGACGCCGACCTGACCATCCCCGCGCGCTTCCGCGGCCCGGCGAGGTCCGGGAACGGCGGCTACACGTCGGGCCTGCTCGCCGAGCGGCTCTACGGCGCCGACGACCCGGTCACCGTCGAGGTGACGCTGCGCAGGCCACCGCCGCTCGACGTGCCGATGGCCGTGCGCCACCTCGACGGCGGGGACGCCGCCGGCACCCCCGCAGAACCGCTCACGGTGCTGGTCCACGACGACGAGACGATCGCCGAGGCCCGGGTGGTCCGGCGGCACCTCGAGGCCGTGGAGGAGGTGGGCGCCGAGGCCGCCGCCGAGGCGATGGAGCACTACCCGGGCCTGCGCCGGCACCCCTTCCCCGGCTGCTTCGCGTGCGGGCCCGAGCGCGCCGAGGGAGACGGCCTGCGGATCTTCCCGGGCCCCGTGGACCAGGACAGGGTCGCCTCGCTGTGGCGTCCCCACCCCAGCCTGGCCGAGTCGAGCGACCTGCTCGACGGCGGCCTCGAGCGGGTCGGGGTCGGGACCAGCTGGGCGGCACTCGACTGCATCGGCGGCTGGTCGGAGGACCTCGAGGGCCGGCCGATGGTGCTCGGGCGGATGACCGCCCGCGTCGACGCGCTGCCGGTGGTCGGCGAGCAGCACGTGGTGGTCGGCCGCCGGCTGCGCGCCGAGGGACGCAGGACGTTCACGGCCAGCACGCTCTACGACTCCGACGGCCGGGTGGTGGCGACCGCCGAGCACGTCTGGGTGGCCGTCGACCCCGCCGCCTTCAACTGAGCCGGCCCAGATGTGGCCATAGGACGTGCAATCGGGTGCGGCGGACGGTACAAATGCTGCTATGGAACCGAGCCCGATCCGCATCTTCCTCCTCGACGACCACGAGGTGGTGCGGCGCGGGCTGCGCGACCTTCTCGAAGCCGAGGGTGACATCGAGGTCGTCGGGGAGGCCGGCACGGTCGCCGAGGCCACCGCACGGATCCCGGCGCTGCGCCCCCACGTCGCGATCCTCGACGCCCGGCTCCCCGACGGCAGCGGCATCGACGTGTGCCGCGACGTGCGCTCGGTCGACCCGAGCATCCGGGCGCTGATCCTGACCAGCTACGACGACGACGAGGCGCTGTTCGCGGCGATCCTCGCCGGCGCGGCCGGCTACGTGCTCAAGCAGATCGGCAGCAGCGACCTGATCGACGGCGTGCGCCGCGTCGCCGGAGGGCAGTCGCTGATCGACCCGGCCCTCACCGCACGGGTGCTGGACCGGGTGCGCAACGGTCCCGCGGAGCACGCGGAGCTCGCGTCGCTGACCGAGCAGGAGCGCAAGATCCTGATCCTGATCGCGGAGGGCCTGACCAACCGGCAGATCGGCGAGCGGATGTTCCTCGCCGAGAAGACGGTGAAGAACTACGTCTCCAGCATCCTCGCGAAGCTCGGTCTGGAGCGCCGCACCCAGGCCGCGGTGCTTGCCTCGAAGCTGCTCAGCTGACGGGACCAACGTCCCACGGAGTCGAGCCCGTGGACCCTGCCCCCGGTCTGCCCGACGGCGAGACGCTGAGTGCCGTCAGAGGTAAATCACCGGGAGGCACGACCATGAGTACACTTCACCACCGTCACGAGACCGAGCTGGCCAACGTCATGCTCGAGAGCGACGTCGTCACGCATTCCGCGGCCCGCAAGGCGCTGGCCGCACTCCGCATCGGCTTCGGGCTCACGTTCCTGTGGGCGTTCTTCGACAAGCTGTTCGCGCTCGGCTTCCACACCGGCGCGGTCACCAACGACGCAGGCGTCAGGACCGGCATCGACTTCTTCGGGCCGGCCGCATGGGTCAGCGGCGGCAGCCCGACCGAGGGCTTCTTGAAGTTCGGTGTCGCGGACAGCAACTGGATGCAGGGCTTCTACAACACCATCGGCGGCACGTGGTACGCCGACACGCTGTTCATGCTCGGCCTGCTGGGCATCGGCCTCGCGCTGACGTTCGGCTTCGGGATGCGGATCGCGGCCGCCACCGGCGCGCTCCTCTACTTCCTGATGTGGACCGCGTCCCTGCCGCTGGACACCAACCCGATCCTCGATGACCACATCCTCGGCATGATCACCGTGATCGTCCTCGCCCTGACCCTGGCCGGTGACACCTGGGGCGTCGGCAAGGCATGGGCGAAGACCCACCTGGTCCGGCGTTACCCGGCACTTCGGTGACCGAAACGCAGAACCGGACGGCCGGTGAGTGGCAGGCCCACTCACCGGTCGTCGTCGGTGTGGACGGCTCCAAGCAGAACGAGGCCGCCGTGACCTGGGCGGCCGCCGAGGCGGCACAGGTCGGGGCGGACCTCGTGCTCGTCACCGCGCTCCGGGACGAGGGGCCGCACCTGCCCCGGCTGTCCCCGCAGGCGGTGGAGGAGCGGGTCCGTGAGCTGCTCGACGAGGTCGCCGAGCAGGCGGCCGGGACGACGCCGCGCGAGCGGATCCGGACCCAGGTGGTCGACGCCACCGCGGACGAGGCGCTGCTCACCGAGTTCCCCGAGGCACGGATGCTCGTGCTCGGCAAGCGCGGTCTCAACGCCATCTCCCGGCTGCTGGTCGGCTCCACCTCCCTCGCCGTGGCCGGACGCGCGCACAACGTGGTCGTGATCGTCCCCGGCACCTGGGTCGGCAACGGTCACCGTCGGATGCCCGTCGTGGTGGGCGTGGACCCCTACCGGCCGAGCCACCGGCTGCTGCACCTGGCCTTCCGGAGGGCCGAACGTCTCGACGTACCGCTCATCGCCGTGCACGGGTGGGAGACGCCCACCGCCGCCCTGATGGCAGGGGTGGCCGTCGACGAGGGGCTGGCCGAGTGGAAGGCGGACGCCCGCGCGGAGTTCGACAAGGTGATCTCCACGTGGGAGAACCGGTTCCCGCACGTGCGGCTGAGCACGGTCCGGTCCGACCTGCACCCGGCGACCGCGGTGCTCGAGGCCGCGGAGCGTGCGCAACTGGTGGTCCTGGGCCGGCACGCGAGCAGCCGGTTCACCGGTTTCGCCTTCGGGTCGGTGGCCCGGGCGGTGCTGCACTACGCGGAGTGCCCGGTGATGGTGGTCCCGACCGACGAGCTCTGAGGCGCCCTCACGCCTCGAGCGGCACCCGCCACTCGACCCTGGTGCCGTGCGGTTCCTCGGCGAGCAGCCGGACGTCGCCCCCGTGCTCGAGCGCGCGACGGCGCACGTTGCGCAGGCCGCTCTCGTGGCGTTCGGCGGGCAGGCCCTTGCCGTTGTCGGTGACCTCGAGGACCAGGACGCCGGCCTCGGCCGACACCTCCACGACGGCAGCGCTGGCCTCGGAGTGCCGGGCGATGTTCGACAGGGCCTCGCGCAGCACCGCGAGCAGCTGCTCGCCGAGCTTGCGGGAGACCGCGGTGTCCAGGGGCCCGGTGGTGCGCACCAGCGGGGCGAAGCCCAGCACCGGGACGTACTCCTTGACCACACCGCGCACGTCGGCGCGCAGCGAGAGCTCGTGGCTGTGCTGCAGCTCGAAGATCGTCGAGCGGATGTCGCGGATCGTCACGTCGAGCTCGGCGACGGCGGAGTCGAGCCGCTCCTTGACCTCGTTGCTGAGCGCGATGCGACGCGCCCCCTGCAGCTGGAGCCCGGTCGCGAACAGCCGCTGGATCACCAGGTCGTGCAGGTCGCGGGCGATCCGGTCACGGTCCGCGACCAGCATCAGCTCCTGGCGGTCCGACAGCGCCTGGGCCCGGTCGAGGGCCAGCGAGGCCTGGTCCGCGAACGAGGCGAGCAGCTCGGCCTCCTCCGCCTCGAGCCCCGCCCGACCGGCCTCGAGCGCCACCAGCAGCACGCCGTTGGCCGCCACGTGGGCGCGCAGCGGCACCAGCACCACGACCCGCTCGGCCCCGCGCGGCACCACCACCATGGCGCCCTCGACCTCGGCGTGCTCGATCTGGTCACCGAGAGCCTCGACGAGCGGCCCCACCTGCACGGACTCGGACCCGTCGCTGGCGACGACCGTGAACGGCCGGCCGGCCCCCTGGACGACCCCCACCGCCAGCGCACCGGACGCCCGCCGGGCACCGATCGCGATGTGCCGCATGGCGTCCTCGATCCGGATCGGCGGCTGCAGGGCCTCCACGATCCGCGCGGAAGCCTCGAGCCACTGCCGGCGGCGCTCGCTCTGGGCGTAGGCGCGGGCGTTCTCGATGACGAACCCGGCCGTCTTCGCGAGCGCCTCGACGAGCTGCTCGTCGTGCTCGGTGAACGCCTCACCGCCCGCCTTCTCGGTGAGGTAGAGGTTGCCGAACACGGTCCCCCGGATCCGGACCGGCACGCCGAGGAAGCTGTCCATCGGCGGATGGTTCGGCGGGAACCCGTACGACTTCGGGTGGTCGTGGAGGTGCTCGAGCCGCAGCGGCTGAGGATGGTCGATGAGCAGCCCGAGGATCCCGTGGCCGCGCGGCAGCTCCCCGATCGCCCGGTGGGCCTCCTCGTCGATGCCCTTGGTCACGAAGTCCACCAGCCCGCCGGTGTGGCCGAGCACGCCGAGCGCGCCGTAGCGGGCGCCGGTGATCTCGCAGGCGGCCTCCACGATCCGGTCGAGGACGCTGTGCAGGTCCAGGTCGGAGCTGATCGCCATCACGGCGTCGAGCAGCGCCTGGGCGTTGCGTGGCAGGTCGAGGCCGTCGGCCGGTGCTCGGTCGTCCATGCTGGGCAGCCTAGTTGCTGGGCGCCCGGCGCGGTGGCGCTCAGACGGAGCGGCGGACCGGCATCAGCGACGTGCGGTCCCAGTCGCCGCCGAGCCGGCGGCCGGTGACGTCGCGCCAGGTGAGCTTCATGTACAGGTTGCGCTGGCCCCCGGCCCACGGACGCGGGTCCCAGCTCTCCTTGATCTCACGCAGCTCCTCCGGGTCGTCGACCAGCTCGGCGCGGCCGAGCGCGACCACGCTCCAGCCCTGGTGCTTCTCGTAGTCGATGTAGTCGACCTCGAACGCGAGGTCGGTGTTCCAGCCGTAGGTGCCCAGCTCGCTGTAGGCAGCGGTGCGGAAGATGATCGCCTGGCCGTGCATGGCGTAGTTCACCGGCACGATCCGCGGACCCACGGGAGTCGCCAGCGCGACCCGGCCGATGACCCCGCCCGACAGCAGCTCGAGGCACTCCTCGATGGTGAGCTCCACCGGTGCGCTCATGGATGTCCTCCTCACGTCCAGCCCATGGTGGCCCACGGCCCCGCCCCGGAGAAAGGGGCCATTGGTCCCCCCCGGTCGGG
Source organism: uncultured Actinomycetota bacterium (assembly GCA_963838025.1). Lineage (GTDB taxonomy): Bacteria > Actinomycetota > Actinomycetes > Propionibacteriales > Nocardioidaceae > Nocardioides_B. The sequence continues at coordinate 1,044,458 of CAWIPF010000004.1, read as the reverse complement.
TCGGTGCGCCCTGAGCGCGCCCCGGCACCTCCCCGCACCCTGGGAGTGCCGGGTCCGACCCCGGCGTCGCCGTTCGCGGAACCCGAAGCCAGGAGGACGACATGACTCGTGGACGTATCGTCGTGCTCGGTGAGCACACTCCGGCGGGGACGCGCGCGCTGCGCTGGGCGGTCGACGAGGCCGGCCGGCACGCCGGCGCCGTCGTCGTGGTCCGACCCTTCGACCGGCAGGCACGCCGCGACCTCGCCCTCGAACCGGACCTCGAGCGGGCCCGTCGTGACAGCCGGTACCGCACCCAGTCGTGGGTGATCGAGGCCGTGGGCGACCTCGACTCCGCCGTGCCCGTGTCGGTCGTCACCCCTGACGGCGCCACCGACGCCGCCCTGGCCGCGGCCGCCCAGTCCGCCGAGCTGGTCGTCATCGCCGAGAGCGGCGAGGAGGCCGAGCGGCTGGCGGCGAGGCTCCGGCCGCTGGTCCCCTGCCCGGTGCAGGTCGGCCTGCGGGCGCCGAGCCCGGCCTGATCGGTCCCCGCGGAGCCCGGCCCGCCGGGCCGAGTTGACAGTCACCCCCGGCCTGCCCTGGGATCGGAACGTGCCAATCCCCGAGCCGTGGTGGCGTCACGCCGTCTGCTACCAGATCTACGTCCGCAGCTTCGCCGACTCCGACGGCGACGGCGTCGGCGACATGACCGGGATCGAGCACCGGTTGCCCTACCTCGCCGAGCTCGGCGTCGACGCGGTCTGGATCACGCCCTTCTACACCTCGCCCCAGCTCGACCACGGCTACGACGTCGCCGACTACCGCGACGTCGACGAGCTGTTCGGCACGCTGGCCGACTTCGACTCGATGCTCGCCAGGGCGCACGAGCTCGGCATCAAGGTGATCGTCGACGTGGTCCCCAACCACACGTCGTTCGAGCATGCCTGGTTCCGGGCCGCGCTGGCGGCGGGGCCCGGCTCGCCGGAGCGGGACCGCTACGTGTTCCGCGACGGCCGCGGGCGGGGCGGGGCCAGGCCGCCGAACAACTGGAGGTCGGTCTTCGGCGGCCCGGCGTGGACCCGGGTCGAGGACGGCCAGTGGTACCTCCACATGTTCGACAGCAGCCAGCCGGACCTGAACTGGTGGAACCCGGAGGTCGGCGACGAGTTCGAGTCGATCCTGCGGTTCTGGCTGGACCGCGGCGTCGACGGGTTCCGCATCGACGTGGCGCACGGCCTGATCAAGAAGAAGGACCTCGCCGACCTGGCCCGCTACGAGGGCCTGGTGATGTGGGACCAGCCGGAGGTGCACGACGTCTACCGGCGCTGGCACAAGATCCTCGCCGAGTACGACGGGGACCGGATGGCCGTCGCCGAGGCGTGGACCGACAGCCCCGAGGCGACGGCCCGCTACATCCGGCCCGACGAGCTCCAGCAGGCGTTCAACTTCCACTGGCTCAGCGCACCGTGGTCCGCCGCCGCCTTCCGCAGGGTGCTCGCCGCCACGCTCGCGGCCGTGTCGCTGGTCGACGGCACCCCCACCTGGGTGCTCAGCAACCACGACGTGGTCCGGCACCCGACCCGCTACGGCGGCGGCGTGCGGGGCCTGAGCCGGGCCCGCGCGGCGGTGCTCACGATGATGGCGCTGCCCGGGTCCGCCTACGTCTACCAGGGTGAGGAGCTCGGCCTCGAGCAGGTCGAGGTGGCCCCCGAGCACCGGCAGGACCCGTCGTACCTGCGCGGCGGCGACGTCGGCCGCGACGGCTGCCGGGTGCCGCTGCCGTGGTCCGGTGACGCGCCGCCGTTCGGGTTCGGCCCGGGCACGGCGCAGCCGTGGCTGCCGCAGCCGGCCGCCTGGTCGGAGCTGACCGTGGAGCGGCAGCGGAAGGACCCCACCTCGATGCTGACGTTCTACCGGGAGCTGCTGGCGCTGCGCCGCGAGGCGACCACGGGGATCGGCGACCAGGTCACCGTGCTGGCGACGGCCCCGGGCACGCTCGCGTTCGCGCGCGGGCGCGGTCTGGTGTGCATGGTCAACTGCGGCTCCCGGCCGGCGAGGGTGCCCGACGAGGCCGGGGAGCTGCTGGTCTCGAGCGGCGCCGCCCTCGTCGGCGGGCCCGGCGGGAGCCGCCGGCTGCCGCCCGACACGGCCGCCTGGTTCCGTCCGCGTCAGGACTCGAGCGAGGCGTTGTAGTCGGCGAGCCGCGCCGCGAACACCTCCAGGTCCGCGGGCGACCAGGACGCCAGCCGGCGCTCGAGCTCCCCCCGCCGGTGGCCGCGGAGCACCGCGACCCGGCGGCGGCCCTCCGCGCTGAGCACGAGCAGGTGCGCCCTGCCGTCGTCCGGGTCGTGGGCCCGGTCGAGCAGGCCGAGCGTGTGCAGGTGCGCCACCTGCCGGCTGACCGACCCCTTGTCGAGGTCGAGCGCCTCGACGATGTCGGCCGCACGGGTCGGCTCGTGGTCCACGACGTGCAGCAGCACGGCGTACCCCCCGCCCTGCAGGTCGGGGTGCACCAGCCTGGCGTTCTCGACCGAGGCACGACGCACGGCCCGGAGCAGCCGCAGCAGCTCACCCTCGATCCGACGCATCGAAGCGACGCTCGGGTCGTCGACCGCGACGGACCTCACGCGCCGACCTCCGCGCCCGACTCGGCCGCGAGCCGCTGCAGCTCGTCCTCCCGGTGGATGGTGGTCCGCAGCGGGACCTCACGGATGAGCAGCACCGCGAGAAGAGCGAGGACGGCGAACGGGATCGAGAGCAGGAACACGTGGGCGGTGGCGTCCCCGAACGCCTGCTGGAACACCGTCCGCACCGGAGCCGGCAGCGTCGAGAGGTCGGGGATCGAGCGACTCTGCTTGCCGGAGGGAACGCCGATGCCCAGCCTGGTCAGCCCGTCGATGACGTCCTTGCTGACCTGGTGGCCGAGCGCGGCGCCGAGCGCCGAGACCCCGATCGAGCCGCCCATGGTCCGGAAGAAGGCGACCAGGGAGCTGGCCGCGCCCATGTCGGCCTGCGCGGTGTTGTTCTGCACCGACAGCACGAGGTTCTGCAGGGTCGCGCCCATGCCGACGCCGAGCACCGCCATGTAGGCCCCGACCAGGGCGAGGTTCGTCCCGGCCGAGATCGTGCTCAGCAGCGACAGGCCGACGATGACCAAGACCATGCCGCCGACCAGGTAGCGCTTCCACGTGCCGGTGCGCGTGATGATCCGGCCGCTGGTGATGCTGGAGACCACCAGCCCTCCGACCATGGCGATCGACATCAGTCCGGCGTGGGTGGGGGTCATGCCGCGGGCGATCTGGAAGTACTGCGAGAGGAACACCGTCGAGCCGAACATCGCGACGCCGACCAGGACCGAGGCGAACGTGGCCAGGCTGGTGGTGCGGTCGCGGAACAGCCGCATCGGGATGATCGGCTCGGAGACCTTCAGCTCGTTGACGACGGCCGCCGCGAGCATGAGCACGCCGGCGGCCACCATCCAGGCCGTGGTCGCCGAGACCCACGCGAAGTGGCTGCCGGCCAGCGACACCCACACCAGCAGCACCGACACGCCGCCGGCGATCAGCGCCGCGCCCACGTAGTCGATGCGCACGGGCCGCCGGACCGTCTTCAGGTGCAGCGTCTTCTGGAGTACGACGAACGCGAGGACGACCACCGGCAGGCCGACGTAGAAGGTCCACCGCCAGCCCAGCCACGAGGTGTCCACGATCACGCCGCCGACGAGCGGCCCGCTGACCGTCGCGACCGCGAAGACCGCCCCGATGTAGCCCGAGTAGCGGCCGCGCTCGCGCGGCGAGACGATCGAGGCGATCACCACCTGGACCAGTGCGGTCAGCCCGCCGACGCCGATGCCCTGCAGCGCCCGGGCCCCGATCAGGAAGCCCATGCTGTCGGCGAGGCCGGCCAGCGACGAGCCGACCGCGAAGATCACCAGGGCCACCTGGACCAGCATCTTCTTGTTGAACAGGTCGGCGAGCTTGCCCCACACCGGCGTGGACGCGGTGGTGGTGAGCAGGGTGGCGACCACGATCCAGGTGTAGCCCGACTCGCTGCCGCCGAGGTCGGCGACGATCCGCGGCAGCGCGTTGGAGACCACCGTCGACGACAGCATCGCCACGAACAGCGCGAGCAGCAGGCCGGACATCGCCTCGAGCACCTCGCGGTGGCTCATCGGCGCGGCGGCCGCCTCGGCGGCGGGCGTGGTGGTGACGGGGTGGCTCATGCGGGCGCTTCCTCGGGCTGGACGCGGCTGTTCGCCGGCGGCGCGGCTGCCCCGGGTCGGAGCCCCGGGAAAGTTGGTTGTTACCCGCAACTATATGGGAGCTAGTTGGTTTCGGCAACCATCTGCGGCGGTGGCGCCGGTCACCTCACGGCGCCGGCCGGCCCGCGTCGTAGGCCAGGAAGCGCCGCTGCAGCGCGACCGCGACCAGGACGCCGGCGATGCACGCCACCCCGCCCGCCACCAGGGCCACCCGCTCCCCCACGGCGCTGGCCACCGAGCCGGCCAGGAAGTCACCGGCCCGCGGTCCCCCGGCGACCACGACGATGAACACGCCCTGGATCCGGCCCCGCAGCTGGTCGGGGGCCGCCACCTGGAGGATCGTCGAGCGGTAGGCGGCGCTGACCATGTCGGCCATCCCCGACATCGCCAGGAACAGCACGCCGGCCCAGAGCGCGTCGGTCAGCCCCACCGAGCCGACGACGGCCCCGTAGGCCAGCACCGAGGCCGCGATCGCCACCCCTTGCAGGCGCACCCGGCCGATCCAGCCGGAGAACAAGAAGGCCAGCACCGCCCCCGCGGCCGGCGCGGACTGCAGCAGCCCCACGACGCCGGCCCCTCCGGCGTACACCTTGTAGGCCAGCGCCGGGAACAGCGCCCGCGGCTGGGCCAGGACCATCGCGCACAGGTCCAGCACGAACGTCATCCGCAGGTTCGGCGCGCGCTTGAGGAACCGCAGCCCGTCCACCACCGACCGCAGGCCGGCCCGGGGGCTGCCGACCAGGGGCGGCATCCTCGGCATCCGGACCAGCGCGTAGTAGGCGGCCGAGAACGTGACCACGTCGACCGCGTACGCCGTCCCGAAGCCGTGCCACTTGATCAGCAGCGCGCCGAGCATCGGGCCGAAGGTGAAGCCGAGGTTGAACGAGGCCATGTTCAGCGCCCCGGCGGCGGGGATCAGCTCCTTGTCGAGCAGCCGCGGGATCATCGCGCTGCGGGCCGGGTTGTTGACCGCGTAGAACGCCGACTGCACCGCGACGCAGCCGAACAGGAACCACACCGACCCGAGCCCGGCGAACGCCTGCGCCGCCAGCGCGATCGACACCGCCCACAGGCCGGCCGACGCCACCAGCGCGAGCGTACGGCGGTCCACCGCGTCGGCGATCGCGCCGCCGTAGAGGCCGAGCACCACCAGCGGCCCGAGGCCGAAGACCCCGACCAGCCCGACGAAGAACGAGGAGTGCGTGAGCGAGTAGACCTGGATGGCCACGGCGACGTTCGTCATCTGCTGCCCGAGCTGGGCCACGGTGTTGCCGAAGAACAGCCGCCGGTAGGGCGGGGAGACCTGGAGCGGCCGGACGTCGGTGAGCACCGTCCGCAGCCACCCGGGCAGCCGCCGTCGCCGCACGGTCGGTTCCTCCTGCACGGGCCAACTGTCGCACCTCGGATTAATGTCTTGTTCCGCCGGATGCCGGGACGTACCTTGGTCGCACACGGGAAAGGAGGTGGTCCAGCAGTGAATTCTTTGCGGACTCGTGAGGTGGCTGCTTCCTAGCAGCGCACCGTCCAGCCTGGCTGCGTCGCAGTGCGCGCTGGAAATTCCGAGCAGTCACCCGGCCCGTGGGCGCTCCGGCCAGTCCGACCGGAGAGCGGCTTCGCACCGCACCGCCCACGGGCCGTCTGCATGCCCCGGAGGGTCAGACGCCGGCCAGGCTCTCGGGGTCCACCGCAGCGGCGGCGAACTGCGCGTTGTAGAGCGCGGCGTAGGCCCCCTGCGCGGCCAGCAGCTCCGCGTGGGTGCCCTGCTCGACGATCCGGCCGGCCTCCATCACCAAGATCACGTCCGCGTCCCGGATCGTCGACAGCCGGTGGGCGATCACGAAGCTGGTGCGGTCGGTGCGCAGCGCGGCCATCGCGTGCTGCAGCAGCAGCTCGGTGCGGGTGTCCACCGAGCTGGTCGCCTCGTCGAGGATCAGCAGCGCGGGATCGGCCAGGAACGCCCGCGCGATGGTGACCAGCTGCCTCTCGCCCGCGCTGATGTTCGACCCCTCCTCGTCGACCACCGTGTCGTAGCCGTCGGGCAGCGCGTGCACGAACCGGTCCACGAACGTGGCCCGCGCCGCCTCGAGGATCTCCTCCTCTGAGGCATCGGGACGGCCGTAGGCGATGTTGTCACGGATCGTGCCGCCGAACAGCCAGGTGTCCTGCAGCACCATGCCGATCTGCCCGCGCAGGTCGGCCCGCGGCATCCGGGAGATGTCGACGCCGTCGAGGGTGATCCGGCCGGCGTCGACGTCGTAGAACCGCATCACCAGGTTGACCAGGGTCGTCTTGCCCGCCCCGGTGGGCCCCACGATCGCCACCGTGTGACCGGGCCTGGCCACCAGCGACAGGTCCTCGATCAGCGGGGCGTCGGGCTCGTAGCGGAACGACACGTGCTCGAAGACCACCTCGCCCCGCTGCTCGGGTGCGACCCGGGCCCGGGCGACGTCCGGCGGCTCCTCGACCGCGTCGAGCAGCTCGAAGACCCGCTCGGCCGAGGCCACCCCGGACTGCAGCAGGTTCGCCATCGACGCCACCTGGGTGAGCGGCTGGGTGAACTGGCGGGAGTACTGGATGAACGCCTGCACGTCGCCGAGCGTCATCGTCCCGCTGGCCACCCGCACCCCGCCGAGCACCGCGATCACGACGTAGTTGAGGTTCCCGATGAACATCATCGTCGGCATGATCAGCCCCGAGACGAACTGGGCGCCGAAGCTGGACTCGAACAGCTCCTCGTTCTGCACCCGGAAGGTCTCCTCGACCTCGCGCTGGCGGCCGAACACCTTGACCAGCGCGTGCCCGGTGAACGCCTCCTCGATGTGGGCGTTGAGCCGGCCGGTGCGGCGCCACTGCGCGATGAACATGCCCTGCGACCGCTTCATGATCGTGCGGGTCACCACCATGCTCAGCGGGATCGTCACCAGCGCGACCAGCGCCAGCAGCGGGGAGATGTAGAACATCATCGCCACCACGCCGACGACCGTCAGCAGCGACGTGAGCAGCTGGGACATGGTCTGCTGCAGTGTCTGGCTGATGTTGTCGATGTCGTTGGTGACCCGGCTGAGCAGCTCACCCCGCGGCTGCCGGTCGAAGTAGCGCAGCGGCAGCCGGTTGATCTTGTCCTCGACGTCGGAGCGCATCCGGAACACGGTGCGCTGCACCACGTCGTTGAGCAGGAACCCCTGGAGCCAGGACAGCAGAGCCGACCCGACGTAGACGGCCAGCACCAGCAGCAGCACGTGGCCGACCGCGGTGAAGTCCACGCCCTGGCCCGGCACGAGGTGGTCCATCTCCGCGAGCATGTCCGCGATCCGGCCCTGCCCGCGGGCGCGCAGCGCGGCCACCGCCTGGTCCTGGGTGACCCCGGCCGGCAGCCGCTTGCCGAAGAGACCGGAGAAGATCAGGTCGGTCGCCCGGCCCAGGATCTTGGGGCCGACGACGGCGAGCCCGACGCTCAGCACGCCCAGCACGACCACCGCGGTGACCTTCGCCCGCTGGGGGGCCAGCCGGCGCACGAGCCGCTTCGCCGACGGGCCGAAGTTCTCCGACTTCTGCCCGACCATGCCACCGCCGAACGGGCCGTGGCCCGGACCGCGGCCGGCCTCGACCCGCTCGGTCTCCTTCAACCGGCCGTCGCCGCTCACGCCGCCTCCTCCGCGCTCAGCTGGGAGGCCACGATCTCCTGGTAGGTCTCGCACGTCGCGAGCAGCTCGTCGTGGGTGCCTCGGCCCACGATCGCGCCGTCCTCGAGCACCAGGATCTGGTCGGCGGAGGTGATCGTCGAGACCCGCTGGGCGACGATCACCACCGCCGCGTCGCGGGTGCGCGGCCTCAGCGCGTCGCGCAGCCGCGCGTCGGTCGCCAGGTCCAGGGCCGAGAAGGAGTCGTCGAACAGATAGATCCGGGGCCGGTTGACCAGTGCCCGGGCGATCGCGAGCCGCTGCCGCTGACCCCCGGACACGTTGGTGCCGCCCTGGGCGATCGGCGCCTCGAGCCCGCCCGGCATCGCCTCCACGAAGTCGCGGGCCTGGGCCACCTCGAGCGCCTCCCACACCTCCTCGTCGGTGGCGTCCGGCTTGCCGTAGCGCACGTTGCTGGCGACCGTCCCGGTGAACAGGTAGCCCCGCTGCGGCACCAGCCCGATGCAGCTCCAGAGCACCTCCGGGTCCAGGGTGCGCACGTCGACCCCGTCGACGTACACCCCGCCGCCGGTGGCGTCGAACAGCCGCGGCACCAGGTTCAGCAGCGTGGACTTGCCCGCGCCGGTCGACCCGATCACCGCCGTGGTCTGCCCGGGGCGGGCGGTGAACGAGATGTCGCGCAGCACGGGCTCGGCCGCGCCGGGGTAGCTGAACTCGACACCGCGCAGCTCCACCTCGCCGCGGATCCGCTCGGGCCGGACCGGCTCGCTCGGGGGGACGACGGAGGAGTCGGTGTCGAGGACCTCCTGGATGCGGTCCGCGCACACCGCGGCCCGGGGGACCATCACGAGCATGAAGGTCGCCATCATCACCGACATCAGGATCTGCACCAGGTAGGTGAGGAACGCCGTCAGCGAGCCGACCTGCATCAGGCCGGCGTCGACGCGGTGGCCGCCGAACCACAGCACCGCGACGCTGGACACGTTCAGGACCAGCATCACGGTCGGGAACATCGTGGCCATCCACCGGCCGACGGTGATCGCGACGCCGGTCAGCTCGGTGTTGGACTCCTCGAAGCGCCGGGTCTCGTAGGGCTCGCGCACGAACGCGCGGACCACGCGGATGCCGGTGATCTGCTCGCGCAGGATCCGGTTCACGGCGTCGATGCGCACCTGCATCACCCGGAAGCCCGGCACCATCCGGGAGATGATCACGCCGACGCTGAGCACCAGGACCGGCACGGCGACCGCGAGCAGCCAGGACAGGCCGATGTCCTGGCGCATGGCCATCACCACCCCGCCCACCATCATGATCGGCGCCGCGACCATCATGGTCGCGCTCATCAGCACGAGCATCTGGACCTGCTGCACGTCGTTGGTGGTGCGGGTGATCAGCGACGGCGCACCGAAGTGGTCGACCTCGCGGGCCGAGTAGGACCCGACCTGGTGGAAGATCCCGGCGCGCACGTCCCGGCCGAAGGCCATCGCGGTGCGGGCCCCGAAGTAGACCGCGGTGACCGTGCAGGCGATCTGCACCAGCGCCACGCCGAGCATGACCGCGCCGGTGCGGACGATGTAGCCGGTGTCGCCGCGGGCCACGCCGTTGTCGATGATGTCGGCGTTGAGGCTCGGCAGGTAGAGCGAGGCCATCGTGCCCACGAACTGCAGGACGACCACGGCGAGCAGCCAGGCCCGGTAGCGCCCGAGGTAGTGCTTGAGCAGCCGGATCAGCATGGGTCCCCCTGGGCACCGGGTCGGTGGATGCCGTTGAGGAGCACGTCGGCGACCTCCTCGGCGGTGAGCCGGTCGTCCGGGCGGACGCCGGGGTTGCGTGACCCGAGCACGAGAGTGCGCAGCAGCAGCGCCGCCCGCTCGGGGCTGACGCTCAGCTCCGCGCGGTGCGGCTCGAACACCGTCGTCAGCCGCTCGAGCAGGGCCTGGTGGGCGTCGACGACGAACCGGGGGGGCCCGGGTGGCCCCTCGCCCGGGTGCCGGTGCTCGTGGCCCGACGCCATCGAGTGCTTGCGCAGCGCCATCATCACCGCGAGCACCTGGTCGGAGCGGCGCAGCATCAGCTCGGCGGCCACCCGCACCTTGGCCGGCAGGTCGTCGATCCCCTCGAGCGCCTCGTGCAGCCGCTCCTGGGCGTCGGGCGGGTCGAGGGTGTGCACCGCGACCGCGGTCAGCAGCGCGTCCTTGTCGGGGAACACCCGGAAGATCGTGCCCTCGGCGATCCCGGCGGCCTCGGCGATGAGCCGGGTGGTGAGCCGGTCCCCGTGCTCGATCAGCAGCGGGCGGACCGCCTCGACGATCATCTGGCGGCGGTCGTCGGCGCTCATCGGCGCGGCCCGGGGACTCACCCCGCGAGCATAAGTGAGTGAGGACTCACTCACAACTGGTTTTCCCGGATCCCCCGTGAGTCAGGGGGCCAGCCGCTCCACGGCCCAGCCGGTCTCGGCCCGGCGGTAGCGCAGCCGGTCGTGCATCCGCCCGGGCCGACCCTGCCAGAACTCCACGCTCTCCGGCACGACGAGGTAGCCGCCCCAGTGCGCGGGGACCGGCACCTCCCGGTCCTCCGGGAAGCGAGCCTGCGCCTCGTCGTACCGCTCGTCGAGCTCGGCGCGCGAGGCGACCACCTCGGACTGCGGTGACGCCCAGGCCCCGAGCTTGGACGCTCGCGGACGGGTGTCGAAGTAGGCGGCGTTCCGCTCGGCCGTCAGCGGCACGGCCGTGCCCTCCACCCGCACCTGGCGCTCGAGGTCGTGCCAGGGGAACAGCAGCGCGCAGGCGGGGTTCGCGGCGAGCTCGGCGCCCTTGCGCGACCGGTAGTTGGTGTAGAACACGAAGCCCTGCTCGTCGTGGCCCTTGAGCAGCACCATCCGCGACGACGGGCGGCCGTCCGAGGAGACCGTCGAGACCACCATCGCGTTCGGCTCGTGGAGACCGGCGGCGACCGACTCCTGCAGCCAGCGCCGGAACATCGCCTCCGGGTCGGCCTCGAGGTCGTCCTCCGCCAGCCCGCCCGCGGCGTAGTCCTGACGAAGCTGGCTCAGCTCGCGCTCCTGCATGGGAGGAATGTAGCCGGGGCGTGAGCGGAGCCACGCCTCCCCGAGGTGACGGGTGGCGGTCGACCGGGCATGATGTCGGGGTTTGAGCATCGAGACGAAGGAGTCTGGGATGGCCGAGGTCCAGCACGGGCTCGAGGGCGTCATCGCCTTCGAGACCCAGATCGCCGAGCCGGACAAGGAAGGCTCCGCGCTCCGCTACCGCGGCGTCGACATCGAGGAGATCGTCGGCCGGGTGCCGTTCGAGAACGTCTGGGGCCTGCTCGTCGACGGCTCCTACGAGCCCGGTCTCCCCCCGGCGGAGCCGGTCCCGCTGCCGGTGCACTCCGGAGACATCCGCGTCGACGTGCAGAGCGCGATCGCGATGCTCGCCCCGATGTGGGGCCTCAAGCCGCTCTACGACATCGACGACACGCAGACCCGGGAGGACCTCTCCCGGGCCGCGGTGATGGTGCTGTCGTACGTCGCGCAGGCCGCCCGCGGTATCGGCCAGCCGATGGTCCCCCAGTCCGAGGTGGACAAGGCCGGATCGATCACCGAGCGGTTCATGATCCGCTGGAAGGGTGAGCCGGACCCCAAGCACGTCAAGGCCGTCGACGCCTACTGGGCCTCGGCCGCCGAGCACGGCATGAACGCCTCGACCTTCACCTCCCGGGTGGTCGCCTCCACCGGTGCCGACGTCAGCGCGGCCCTGTCCGCCGCGGTCGGCGCGATGAGCGGGCCGCTGCACGGCGGTGCGCCGTCGCGCGTGCTCGGCATGATCGAGGAGGTCGAGCGGCGCGGCGACGCCCGTGGCTACGTCAAGGAGCTGCTCGACGCCGAGCAGCGGCTGATGGGTTTCGGCCACCGGGTCTACCGGGCCGAGGACCCGCGGGCCCGGGTGCTGCGGCGCACCGCGCAAGGAGCTGGGCGCGCCCCGCTACGAGGTCGCCGAGGCGCTGGAGAAGGCGGCGCTGGCCGAGCTGCGCGAGCGCCGCCCGGACCGGGTGCTGGAGACCAACGTCGAGTTCTGGGCCGCGATCGTGCTCGACTTCGCCGAGGTGCCGCCGCACATGTTCACCTCGATGTTCACCTGCGCGCGCACCGGCGGCTGGTCGGCGCACATCCTGGAGCAGAAGCGGACCGGGCGGCTGATCCGGCCGTCGGCGGTCTACGCCGGCCCGGCCGAGCGCCGGGCGGACTCCGTGGAGGGCTGGAACCCGGCCTGGTCGACGCGTTGAGCCACCGCGAGACCGCGGCCTTCTGGGACGCGTAGGCGGCCACCTTCGACGACGAGGCCGACCACGGGCTGCCCCACCCCGCCACCCGCGCGGCGTGGCGGGACCTGCTCAGAAGCGACCCCGCAGCCTCATGAGCAACGGCCGGCCGTCCGGGTCGTAGACGGAGCGGTACAACGCGCCGGCCCACACGCGGGTGAACCGGCCCAACGGCGGCTCCTCGAGCGGCCGCAGCCGGCCCGGCGGCCGGGCCCCCACGCGGCCCCCGTCGTGCCACGCCTGGAGCCGGGCCGCCGACGCGGCGAAGGTGTCGAACACCGACGACGGGTCGAGCTCCTCACCGGTGCCGCCGTCGAGGTGCTCGCGCGCAAGGGCCCGACGCAGCGAGCCGGCGTAGTCGCGGTCGCACACCGCCGCGGACAGCTCGGAGTCGTGGGTCCAGGACCGTCGCCCACGGCCGGCCCGGTCACCATCAGCTGTGCGTCGTGCCACGGCGGCCGGTCGCCGTACACCCCGGCCATCGGCTGGCGCTGCGGGTCGCCGTGGTGATCCGCGTCGTCACGGCGGGTGTGGCACAGGTCGATGCCGCCCACGAAGGCGACGTCGAGCTCGGGGCGCCCGGGGTGGCGCAGCACCAGGAACTTCTGGTGGTGGGAGCCGCCGGGGCGCACCCGCATGTCGAGCTCGCACTGGCCGCCGGCCGCGTTGACGTCCTCCCCGAGGTGCCGGTTCTCCTTCGCGGAGAACTGGAGCCGGTCGAGGTGGGAGCGCCAGATCAGCCCGCGCACGTCCACTCCGCGCTCCGCCGCCCGGGCGAGCACCCGGGCGATCTCGCTGCCCGGCTCCCCCAGCAGCCGTTCGTCCGGGTCGCCGCGCCAGTCGACGAACAGCAGCAGGTCGCCCCCGCGCATGGCCGAGACCCGGCCGTGCAGCTCGGCGAAGTACGCGCTGCCGTGCACCAGCGGCACCACCCGGTTGCCCTCGGTCCAGGCGCGGCCGTCGGGGTGCCGGCTGTCGAGGGTCGTCGCCGGGTTTCCCCGCTCACCCGCTCCCAGGTACCACTCAGCCGCCGTCACCAGGCATGCCTACCCGCTGCGGCGACGGAACGGAAGCGTCGCCGGCGCCGGCGCTGCCGCGGGTGGCCCACAGGCTGGTGGCGGTGGTCACCGCGAGCACCCCGACGATCACGCCGAGCGAGAGCAGCGTCGGGATCTCGGGGACCGCCGGCCAGCGCAGGTGCGCCCAGTGCAGGCCGAGCTTGGTGCCGATGAACGCGAGGATCAGGGCCAGCCCGTAGCCGAGGTGCACCAGCCGGGAGAGCGCACCCTCGAGGACGAAGTACAGCGCCCGCAGGCCGAGCAGCGCGAACGCGTTGGTGGCGAAGACCAGGAACGGGTCGCCGGTGATCCCGTAGACGGCCGGCACGGAGTCCACCGCGAACACGATGTCGGTGACCAGCACCGCGACGACCACCAGCGCGAACGGGGTGAGTGCCCGGCGTCCGTCCTGCCGGCCGGTCATCCGGGGCCCGTCGTACGCGTCGGTGACGGGCACGAGACGGCGCACGAGCCGCACGCTCCGCAGCCCGTCGACGTCGACCTCGTGCCCGGCGCCGCCCACGGCATCGCGCAGGATCTTGACCGCGGTGAGCACGAGGACCACCCCGAACACCAGGAACATCACGTCGAAGGCGGCCAGCGCCGCGGCGCCCAGCGCGATGAAGACGCCGCGCAGCAGCAACGCCCCGACGATGCCGTACAGCAGCACCCGCTGCTGCAGGACCTTGGGCACCGCGAACGCGCCGAGCAGCAGCATGAAGACAAAGAGGTTGTCGACGCTGAGCGACTTCTCCACCAGGTAGCCGGTGAGGTACTCCACCCCCCGCTCGGAGCCGAACCGCCACCAGACGAAGCCGCCGAACGCCAGCGGCAGGGCGACGTAGAAGGCCGACCAGCCGGCGGCCTCCCTCATCGAGACCTCGTGCGGGCGGCGGGTCAGTGCGAAGTCCAGGACCAGCAGGGCCAGGACGCCGGCGATGGTGGCGGCCCACAGGCCGGGGGTGGCGACGGTGGACACGGGCATCGGGTTCTCCTCAGACGTGGTCGTCCGAGGTCTCCTTCGCCGCGTGGGCGCCCGGGCCGGGGCGTCGTGGGACGCCGTACTGGCCGGCTCGGGACTTGGGAAGTACTCCCCTCGCGGCCAAGAATAGCGGACCGGCGGGTCCGCTCAAAGCCGACGGGACTCAGGCCCGCCCGGGCTCGGGCCGGACCTGCAGGTGGGCGAGCAGCGCCGCCCCCACGATCCCCGCGGTGTTCTCCAGCGTGGCCGGGACGATGCGGGTGTCCAGGTCCAGCAGCGGCAGGAACCTGTCGGCGTGCTTGCTGACCCCGCCGCCGACCACGAACAGGTCGGGCGAGAACAGCATCTCGAGGGTGCGGTAGTAGCGGGTGAGCACCACGGCCCACTGCTCGAAGGACAGGTCCCTTCGCTTGCGCGCGTCGTTGGACGCCTCGCTCTCCGCGTCGTGCCCGTCGATCTCGAGGTGCCCCAGCTCGCTGTTGGGCACCAGCACGCCGTCGTAGACCAGCGCCGAGCCGATCCCGGTGCCCAGGGTGGTCACGATGACCAGGCCGGGCTCGCCGGCGGCCGCGCCGTACCTCGCCTCCGCGAAACCCGCCGCGTCGGCGTCGTTCATCACCGTCACCGGCCGCCCCAGGCGGGCGTGGAACAGGTCGGCGGCGTCCACCCCGATCCAGGACCTGTCGATGTTGGCGGCCGAGCGCACGACGCCGTGCCCGACGACCCCGGGGACCGTGACGCCGACCGGCGCGTCCGGCGACGCCCCCGCGCGGTCGAGCAGGTCGGCGACCACCTCTGCGACCCGCTCGGGGGTCGCCGGCCGCGGCGTCTCGATCCGCACCCGGTCGCGCGCGAACTCCCCCGCGGTCAGGTCGACGGGCGCACCCTTGATCCCGCTCCCGCCGAAGTCGATCCCGAAGGGGTGGTCGTCCGAGGCGTTCATGGCAGGAACGTACCCGTTCACCGGCGGCTCACAGCGGCTTGCCGAAGTACCGCGAGCTCGGCGACCACGCGTAGTGGCCGAACGCCGCCACCGGCTCGTAGCCGCAGGCCCGGTAGAGGGCGATCGCCTCCGGCTGGCTGAGCCCGGTCTCGAGCACCATCACGTCGGCGCCCGCGTCACGGGCGGTCCGCTCGAGGTGCGCGAGGACGGCGCGCGCGAGCCCGTGCCGGCGAGCCGACGGCACCACGTACATCCGCTTGACCTCCGCGGGGCTGGTGCGCCCGAACGCCGTGAGGCCGGCCCGCAGCCGCCAGCCGCCCGTCGCGACCGGGACCCCGTCGAGGTAGCCGACGAAGAACGCGCCCGCGGGCGGCTCGAACGCGTCGGCGTCGAGCGGCGTGTCGTCGGGGCCGCCGTAGCGCACGACGTACTCGGCCTGCACCTCGGCCACCAGCAGCTGAGCGTCCGGGTCGGCGAACCGGACCGCACGGATCTCGAACATCTGTCCCCGATTCTGGTGCCGCGCCCCCAGGTGACAGAATAGGGGCGCAGACAGCTCTGACAACGGAGTCAGGTCACCACACTCGACACGTTCCGAGGTACTCGTCGTGACCGACGCGATCACCATCCCCGACTCCCTCAAGCCCGCCGACGGCCGTTTCGGCGCCGGCCCCTCGAAGGTCCGGGTCGAGGCGCTCGACGCCCTCGCCGCCACCGGCACCTCCCTGCTCGGCACGTCGCACCGCCAGGCACCGGTGAAGAACCAGGTGGCCCGGGTCCGCGAGGGCATCAGCAGCCTGTTCGGCCTGCCCGACGGCTACGAGGTCGTCCTCGGCAACGGCGGCGCCACCGCCTTCTGGGACATCGCCACCTTCGGCCTGATCCGCGAGCGCAGCCAGCACCTGTCCTTCGGCGAGTTCTCCTCGAAGTTCGCCAAGGCCGCCAGGCAGGCGCCCTTCCTCGGCCACCCGACCGTGATCGAGGCCCCCACCGGCACCCGCCCCCAGCCCGTCGCCGAGCCCGGCGTCGACGTCTACGCGTGGGCACACAACGAGACGTCCACCGGCGTGATGGCGCCGGTCCGGCGGGTCGACGGTGCCGACGACGGCGCCCTCGTGCTCGTCGACGCCACGTCCGGCGCCGGCGGGTTGCCGGTCGACATCAGCCAGGTCGACGCCTACTACTTCGCGCCCCAGAAGAACTTCGCCTCCGACGGCGGCCTGTGGATCGCGGTGATGTCCCCGGCCGCCCTGGAGCGGGCCGCCGAGCTCGCCGCGGACCGCTGGGTGCCCGCGTTCTTCGACCTGCCGACCGCGATCGACAACTCCGCGAAGAACCAGACCTACAACACCCCCTCGGTGGCCGCCTTGTTCCTGATGGGCGAGCAGCTCGACTGGGTCAACGGCCAGGGCGGGCTGGACTTCGCGGTGTCCCGGACGACGGACTCCTCGACGAGGCTCTACACCTGGGCGGAGAAGACGTCCTACACGACGCCGTACGTGCAGAACCCCGACGAGCGCTCGCTGGTGATCGGGACCATCGACTTCGACGACTCCGTCGACGCCGCCGCGGTCGCCAAGACGCTGCGCGCCAACGGGATCGTGGACGTCGAGCCCTACCGCAAGCTCGGCCGCAACCAGCTGCGGGTGGCGATGTTCCCGGCGGTCGACCCCGCCGACGTGGAGGCGCTCACCGGCTGCATCGACTACGTCGTCGAGCACCTCTGACCCACCCGCCGGCGCCGCGCCGGCCTCGGCCGCCTCGCCGGCGACTGTTTACCAGGGTATGCAGGAGAACTGTCGCTCCCCGCGGTGAACTTCCCGGGGGGAGCGACAGTTCTCCGTGGGGAGTTCACCCATCGCCACCACGCGGCTGCCCCGGGGTGGGCTGCTCAGAGGACCCGCGGGGAGCCACCCGGCTCCAGCGACTCGGCCAGCAGCCCCAGCCACGTCGCCGGCGAACCGGCGTGCTCGCCCAGGGCCTCCGCGGGCGCACCCAGGAAGCTGCGGTCCCAGGACAGGTGTCGGTGCACCCGGCCGAGGACCAGCGCCGCGTCGAGGAGGCCGCGCAGCTCCTCGAGCGGGGCGAGGTCGGTCCACGCTCCAGGTAGGCGTCGAGCAGCCAGGCGATCCGCGCCGCGTCGAGGTCGAGCCCGTCCGGGTCGGTCACCACGTTGAGCACGACCAGCATCGAGCCGAACGGGTGCGCCCACAGCGCATCCCCGAAGTCGAAGAAGCGCAGCGTGGCCTCGGCTCCGGTCGACACGAAGGCGTTGTTGTCGTGCAGGTCGTTGTGGTCCAGCGCCAGCGGCACCGGCCCCTCCGCGAGGACAGGTCGGCGAGCACGGCGACGACCCCGGCCTCCGCCGTCAGGCCCGGGCAGCTGACCTCGAACCAGTGCCTGCCCGCGTCGGTCGGCACCGTCAGCGCCGTCGACCACACACCGTAGGACGCCGGCGTGGTGCTCCGCCTCCGGATTCCGGGCAGGGCGCTCAGCGGGAGCGCACCCGGGACAGCCGCGCCGTCCACACGCCGAGCCCGGCCACGGCCACGACCACCAGCGCGATCTTGCCCCAGTCCCACGCGTCGCGGGCCGGTGCCTGCGGGTGGGCGACCGGCGAGGGTCGCCGCGTCCCCGGCGCCGGGCCCGGGGGGCTGGCCGGCACGGCCTCGTCCCGGGAGTCGGCGAGCGCGCGCGGCAGCGACACCTCCAGCACCGGCGCGCGGACCCCCTCCGAGCTCACCAGCACCCGCCCGTCCGCGCCGACGGAGATGCCCTCGCCCTGGCGCTGGGAGGGCAGCCGGACGGTGCCGAGCAGCCGGAAGTCCGGGAACGTGTAGACCGACGCGGTGCCGTAGGTGCGCAGCAGCACGTGCCGGCCGTCGGGCAGGAAGGTGCCGTCGGTGACCAGCCCGTCCACCCGTGCGACGACCCGCAGCGCGTTGTCGCGCCCGGGGTCGAGCCGTCGCGGAGCCGCGTAGACGGTGCCGCCGAACACCGACTTCGAGACCACGAACACCCGCTGGGTCCGCGGCTGCACCAGCAGGGTCTCCGCGTCGCCGGGCCCGTCGGGATAGCTGAGCCGGTAGCGGCGGCCGGGGACCGTCGCGTCACCGGGCGGCAGCGTCCCCACCCGGTAGACCGAGACGTCGCGCCGGGACGACCGGTTGTCGCCGATATCGCCCACCCAGACCGAGCCGTCCGCCCCGGGCGCGATCGCCTCGACGTCCTCGACGCCGTCTGAGGAGTACGTCGTCCGGCTGACCGTGTCCCCGGTCCCCGGGTCGACCCCGTAGACCACCGGCCCGTCACCCGAGTCGTTGATGGTGAACACGCGCCGTCCCCGGTCGACGAGCCCGCTGGACTCGATGATGTCGGGGTCGGTGAACGCGAACAGCCGCTGGTGCGGCACCGGTCGCCGACCCTCGGCGGTCGCCGGGGACGCCGTACCGGCAGCGAGGCCGACGCCGGCGACGAGAAGGAGGAGTGCGCTACGCCAGCCGGTCACCGAGGAGCTCCGCGAGCTTGGGCCGCACGCCCCAGGTGCCGGTCAGGTCGTCGAGCTCTCGGCGCACGGAGTCGGCCGGCGCGGCACCGGTGCGGACCGCGCGCAGCAGGGTGTTGCGCGGCGTGTGCTTGCTCTCCACGAACTCGATCACGTCGACCCGGTAGCCGGCCAGCCGCAGCACCGAGGCGCGCATCGCGTCGGTGAGCGTGTCGGCGAACCGCTCGCGCAGGATGCCGTGCCGGGTCAGCAGCGAGTACGGCGCCGGGGTCGGCGACCTGCGCAGCTGGGCGGCGACGTCGTGGTGGCAGCACGGGGCGGCGAGCACCAGCGCCGCCTGCCACTCCACGGCGCGGGCGAGCGCGTCGTCGGTGGCGGTGTCGCACGCGTGCAGCGCGAGCACCACGTCGGGGGGCCGTTCGAGGGTCACGGACGCGATGTCGCCCTGCACGAACGTCATCGACCCGCCGATCCCGAGCTCCTCGGCGAGCGCGGTGTTGTGCTCACGGGACTGCGCCTTCACGTCCACGCCCACGAGGTGCACGGGCAGGCCGAGGACGCCGGCGAGGTAGGCGTGGGCGGCGAAGGTCAGGTAGGCGTTGCCGCAGCCGAGGTCCACCACGCGCAGCGGGTCCTCGGCCGTGGGCGTGCGCAGCCGGCCGGACGCGATGGCGTCGTCCACCGTGGGAGCCAGGTCGCGGAGGAACTCCTCCACCTGGCGGTACTTCGCCTGCCGGCTCGGCTTCACCCGCCCTTGCGCGTCGGAGACGCCGAGCGCCACCAGCACCGGGTCGTCCTCGGCCAGCAGCCTCGGCTTCTTCCGGTCGTGACCCCGGGCCGGCTCCACCGGATTCGTCTGCGACTGCCCCGCGGGGAGATCCAGCTGATCCGCAGACGAATCGGGGTGGGCGACGGCGCTGGTGTGCACCATCGCCTCGAGCTTCTTGGTGACCCGCACCTGGTGGGTCTCGGTCATGGTCTCCACGTGCCAGTTGCCGAAGGGTTCGTCGAGCAGGTCGTCGACGGCGTTCCTGGCGGCGTCACCCAGCGCGTGGTTCGAGGTGTGCGCCTGGGTCGCGTCGTACGCCGTGACCTGCAGGTGCCGGCCGGCCTTGAGGTCGACGTAGCGCAGCTCGACGCGGCGCCAGCGCGGGGTCGTGCCCTTCTGCCGGCCGGACGCCACGGCCCGCACCAGCGTCTGGTCGTCGAGGACCAGCGCGCGCATCCGGGCGAGGGCGCGGAGCAGGGGTTCGGCCACCGGTCAGCCCTTGACCAGGGCGGCGACGACCACGACGAGGATCAGCCCCACCAGGGCGCCGGGAATGACCAGACGGCGGTAGCGGGGGTTCATGCCGCCGAGTTTATCGGGAGCATGCCGGACGACCCGATCGCGCTATGGACCGACCTCCCCAGGTCGGCCTAGCGTCCGAGGTTGGGCATGCGACCACTTCACCCGGAAGCGGCCGACGTGGCTCGGAGGTCAGCCATGTTCATCCAGATCATCCAGGGAAGGTGCACCCGCCAGGACGAGCTCCGCGCGCTCGCGGAGAGCTGGCGCAGCCAGGTCGGCGACGTGGCCGGCACGGGCTTCCTCGGCGGCACCTACGGCTTCACCGACGACGACCAGTTCGTCGGGATCATCCGCTTCGATTCGCGCGAGAAGGCGATGGCGAACTCGGCCCGGCCCGAGCAGACGGCCTGGGCCGAGCGCATGGAGGCGCTGATGGACGGTCCCGTCGAGTACCACGACTGCACCGACGTCACGCTGATGCTCGGTGGCGGTTCCGACGAGGCCGGGTTCGTCCAGGTGATCCGCGGCAAGGTCGACGACCCGGACCGGCTCAAGGCGATGATGGCCGACACCGAGACGCTGCACCGCGAGCGCCCGGAGATCCTGGGGGCGACGCTCGCGATCGAGGCGGACGGCACCTTCACCGAGACCGTCGCGTTCACCGACGAGGCGTCCGCCCGGGCCGGTGAGCGCAAGGAGATGCCGGCCGACGTGCGCGACACCATGGAGAGCGCCATGCACGACGTGCGCTACCTCGACCTGCACCACCCGTGGTTCGAGTCGGCCTGATCAGACCGGCTCGGGGGTGCGCTCCAGCGCGCGGCCGCTGCCGATCAGCCCCTTGGCCCGGCTGAACACCAGCACCGCGAGCAGGGTGCCGAGGACGGTCACGCCGCCACCGCCGATCAGCGTCCAGCGGGCTCCGAAGGTCTGACCGACCCAGCCCACGATCGGCGCGCCCAGCGGCGTGCCACCCATGAAGATCATCATGTAGAGCGCCATCACCCGGCCCCGCATCAACGGGGACACGCTCAGCTGCACGGTGGCGTTGGCGGAGTTCGCCATCGTGATCGCGAACACGCCGATCGCCGGGGTCCACAGCAGGAAGGTGAGGTACGACGGCAGCACGCCGGCCACGATCTCGGCGAGCCCGAACGCGACCGCCGCACCGATCACGAGCCGGTGCCGCGGCCGGCCACGACGGGCCGCGAGCAGGGCCCCGGTCAGCGAGCCGACGGCCATCGTGGTGCCGAGGATGCCGTACTCGCCGGCGCCCTTGTGGAAGATCTCGGTGGCCATCAGCGCCGAGGTCATCTGGAAGTTGAACCCGAAGGTGCCGGCGAAGAACACGATCGTCAGGATCAGCATCAGGTCCGGTCGCTCGCGCACGTAGCGCATGCCGTCGCCGATCATGCCCTTGTCCCGCGCGGCCGGGGCGGGCGTGTCGAGGTCGGAGACCCGCATCCGCTGGAGCGCGTAGACGACCGCGCCGTAGCTGATCCCGTTGACGATGATCACCGCGCCGGTGGCGGCGACGCCGCCGCCGAACGTCGCGATCAGGACGCCGGCCGCGCCGGGGCCGATGATCCGGGCGAAGTTGAACGACGCGGAGTTCAGGCCGATCGCGTTGGTCAGGTTGTCCGGCCCGACGATCTCGTTGACGAACGACTGCCGCGCGGGGGCGTCGAACGCGGTGCCGACCCCGAACAGCAGCGCCAGGGTGTAGACGTGCCAGGGCTGGGCCACCCCGGTCAGCGCGAGCAGCCCGAGCAGGAGGGCCGGCACCGCCATCATGACCTGGGTCACCTGGAGCAGCCGACGCTTGGGGAAGCGGTCGGCGACGAGCCCGGCGTAGGGCGAGAGCAGCAGGATCGGCAGGAACTGCAGGCCGGTGGTGATGCCGAGGGCGGTGCCGTTGTTGCCGGTCAGCTGCAGGACCAGCCAGTCCTGCGCGACGCGCTGCATCCAGGTCCCGATGTTCGACACCACGCCACCGGTCGCGTAGAGCCGGTAGTTGTGGTTCGACAGAGCGCGGAACGTGGGACTCAAGCGGGGTTCCTTCCGGGGATGGTCATGCGTGGGCCAGCCTCTCGATGAGGGGGGCCGCCTTGCGCAGCAGGTTTCGTTCCTCGGGGGTGAGCTCGCGCAGCCGCTGGGCAAGCCAAACGTCGCGCCGCTTCCGGTCCGCGGCGAGGATCTCCTCGCCCTTCTCCGAGAGCGCGACCACCACCTGGCGCCGGTCGGTCTCGTGCTTGTGGCGGACGACGTACCCGCCTTCCTCCAGGCAGTTGACCGTGCGGGTCATCGACGGCGGCTGCACCCGCTCGAGGGCGGCGAGCTCGCCGACCGAGCAGGCGCCGCTGCGGAACAGCGCCCCCAGCACGGACAGCTGCCCGACCGGCAGCAGCTCGTGGTCGGGGTCGCGCTCACTGCGGAGCCGGCGGGCCAGCCGCATCACGGAGATCCGCAGGGCGGACGCGAGACCGCTGTCGGTGCGCGCGACCTGAGCGATGGAGGGAGTCATGACGCTTAGCGTAACTCATTAGCAATGCTAAGTATTCCGATTTCGGGGATGGCCCCGACGGGGAGGATCAGCCGACGTCGCGGCGACGGAACGCGAGCCAGCCGAGCGCCACGAGGAGTACGGCGACCAGGGCGGTCAGCGAGGGCGCGCCCCAGGTCGCGGCCACGGCCGGGACCTTCGCCACGTGGTCGAAGGGGGAGAGCCCCTTCGCCCACGCGGGCAGGCCGAGCAGCTCACCGAGCCACCCGAGCACGAAGCACACGCCGAGCACCACCCAGCCGACGGCCACCCAGCCTGGCCGCGCGCCGAACAGCAGCACGACCAGGGCCGCGAGGCTGACGGCGGCCGGCCAGTAGAGCACCGCGAGCCCGGCCATCCGGGACGGGCTGACGCCCTCGCCGGCGATGGTCGTGGCCAGCCCGAGCCCGAAGCCGCCGACGAGCAGCAGCAGCAGCGACCCGACCGCGGTGACCAGCAGGGAGGTGAGCAGCCACCGGGTCCGGGACAGCCGGGTGGCCAGCAGCGGCTCGAGCCGGTCGGAGGTCTCCTCGGACCGCAGCCGCATCGCCGAGGAGACCGCGAAGGCGGCGGCCAGCAGGGCCACGACGAGCAGGATCAGGGCCAGGAAGGTCTCCAGGAACGTGCCCTGCCCGGTGGCCCGCAGATACTTCTCCAGCGCGGGGTTGTCCCGCGCCATGGTCTCGACGGCCCGGCTCAACGAGCCCATCATCAGGGTGAGCAGGAACATGCCCACCACCCATCCGGCGAAGGCACCGCGCTGCAGCCGGAACGCCAGGCCCACCGGACCGGACAACAGCGGGCCCGCGACCGGCGACCCGTCCCGGGTGGCGACCAGTCCGGCGCCGACGTCGCGGGCCGCGGACAGCCGCACGGCGAGCCCGGCCAGCAGCAGCGCGGCCAGCAGGCTCACCAGCAGCGGCCACCACCGCTCACGACCGAGCACGTGCGTCGCCTGGGCCCAGCCCATCGGCGTCAGCCAGACCAGGAAGTCCTCCCGCACGTCGCCGAGCGCGCGCAGCACGTAGGCCAGACCGACCAGGCCGAGCCCGGTCCCGGCGGCCGCCCGCGCGTGCGTGAAGACCTGGGCCAGGCACAGCCCGATCGCGGCGAAGACCAGGCCGAGGGCGGCCGTGGACGCGCCGTACAGCACCGCACTGCCGACGGGGAGCGTCGCGCCCACGAGGGCCAGCGCGATGAGGACGCCCAGCACGACCGATGCTCCGGACGCGAGGAGCAGCGCTGCCGCCGCCCCGGCGTGCCGGCCGACCACGGCCGACCGGAGCAGCTCGGTCCGTCCCTGCTCCTCCTCCGTGCGGGTGTGCCGGACGACCTCGAGCAGGGCCAGCAGGGCTGCCCCGATCAGGGTCATCATCCAGACCTTCGTCAGCACGATGCCGGGCAGCGTGTCGAGCGCGATCGGCGGCCCGGACATCGCGATCAGCGCCGGCGAGTCCGCGGCGGAGGCGGCGTACGCCTCGACGGACGTCTGGGTCGGGAAGGCCGTCCCCATCGCGCTCCCGGCGTAGTACGTCATCCCGCTCAGGCCGACCAGCCACGCCGGGAGCACGACCCGGTCCCGGCGCACCGCCAGCCGGAGCAGCCCCGCCGTGCCCTCGAACCCGGTCACGTCGTGACCTCGCTCCCGTCCTCGACGAGCCGCTCGCCGTAGTGCCGCAAGAACAGCTCCTCGAGGGTCGGCGGGTGGCTGACCAGGGACCGGATGTGCAGCGTCGCCAGGTAGCCGATCGCCTCGTCGAGGTGGTCGGTGTCCACGTCGAACCTGACCCGCCCGTCGACCCGGGTCAGGTTCGCGACACCGGCCACGGAGGCCAGTCCGTCGGGCTCCCTCGTGGTCTCGGCGACGACGGTGGTGCGGGTCAGCTGGCGCAGGTCGTCGAGGCTGCCGGTCTCCACCGTGCGCCCGGCCCGGATGATCGTCACCCGGTCGCACAGCGCCTCGACCTCGGACAGGATGTGGCTGGAGAGCAGCACGGTGCGCCCGTCGCCCGCGTCGGCGCGGACCCACGCGCGGAACGCCTCCTCCATCAGCGGGTCGAGGCCCGCGGTGGGCTCGTCGAGCAGCAGCAGCTCGGTGTCGGAGGCGAGCGCCGCGATCAGCGCCACCTTCTGCCGGTTGCCCTTGGAGTAGGTGCGGCACCTCTTCGACGGGTCGAGCTCGAAACGCTCGAGCAGCTCGGCCCGGCGCTTGGGGTCGTGGCCGCCGCGGAGCCGGCCCAGCAGGTCGATGACCTCGCCCCCGGTCAGGTTCGGCCACAGGCTGACCTCCCCCGGCACGTAGGCCAGCCGCCGGTGGAGCGTCGCTGCGTCGTGCCACGGGTCGCCGTCGAGCAGCCGGGCCTCGCCCGCGTCGGCACGCAGCAGCCCGAGCAGCACCCTCAGCGTGGTGGACTTCCCGGCCCCGTTGGGGCCGAGGAAGCCGTGCACCTCCCCCCTGCCCACCTCGAGGTCGAGGCCGTCGAGCGCGACGGTGCTGCCGAACCTCTTCGCCAGCCCGCGGGTCGTGATCACCGGAGTCATGGCCCCCATGCAATCACAACTTTCACAGTCTTGTGAATGTTCTGAGAGTTATGATGCAGACATCACGCAGCCCACCCACGGCACGCACCCCACCCACGGAGAGTGATGACGACCGAGACCGACCACGACCAGCTGCTGCGCGCCGTCGAGCGGGTCGCGACCCTGCTCGCGGAGAGCGGGATGCCGAGGATGGCCGCGCGGGTCTTCGCCTACGCCCTCGCCGACGACGCGGACCGCTACACCGCGGCCGAGCTCGCCGAGGGGCTGCGCGTCTCCCCCGCGGCGATCTCCGGTGCGGTGCGCTACCTCACAGACGCGCGACTGCTGTTCAAGGAGCGGGAGCCGGGCACCCGTGCCGACCTCTTCCGGATCCACGACGCCGACGTGTGGGGGACGATCACCGCGGCCCGGGTTCCGCTGCTGCAGATGTGGGAGGACGCGGTCGAGGAGGCCGCCCGGATGATCGGTCCCGGCCACCGCGGCACCCGCCGGCTGCGCGAGACGCAGGAGTTCTTCCGGTTCACCCGCGAGGAGACCGCCGCGATGCTCGAGCGCTGGAAGGCGCACCGGGCCACCCTCGACTGATCCCCCGGGGCGGGTCAGCCGACGCCGAGCAGCCCCTTGATCGGGTCGATCGCGAAGTAGACCACGAACAGGATCGCGACGACCCACATCAGCGGGTGGACGTCGCGGACCTTGGCGCGAACCGCCTTGACCACGACGTACGCGATGAACCCGGCACCGATGCCCGCGGTGATGCTGTAGGTGAACGGCATCAGCACGATGGTGAGGAACGCCGGCACCGCGATCTCGAAGTCGTCCCAGTTGATCTGCTTGACCTGCTGCATCATCAAGAACCCGACGATCACCAGGGCGGGCGTGGCGGCTTCGTAGGGCACGATCTGCACGAGCGGGGCCAGGAAGGTCGCGAGCAGGAACAGCACACCGGTGACCACCGACGCCAGCCCGGTGCGCGCGCCCTCGCCGACGCCGGAGGCCGACTCGATGTAGGCGGTGTTGGACGACACGCTGGCCGCGCCACCGGCCGCCGCGGCGAGGGAGTCGACGACCAGGATGCGCTGCGCGTTCGGGGGGTTGCCCTCCTCGTCGAGCAGGTGGCCCTCCGCGCCGATCGCGACCATGGTGCCCATGGTGTCGAAGAAGTCCGCGAGCATCAGCGTGAAGATCAGCAGCGCGGCCGACACCACGCCGATCGCGGAGAACGAGCCGAGCAGGGAGAAGTGGCCGAGCAGGCCGAAGTCCGGGACCTCCACGACCGTGTCGGGGATCTTCGGGACGTTCAGGCCCCAGCCGGTCGGGTTGACCACCTTGCCGGTGGCGTCGGTCTGACCGCCGACCTTGCCGACCGCCTCGACGACGATCGCGAGCACGGTGGCTCCGACGATGCCGTACAGGATCGCGCCGCGGACCCCGCGGACCATCATCACGATGATCGCGAAGAGGCCCACGATGAAGACCAGCATCGGCCAGCCGGCCAGGAAGCCGCCGATGCCGAGCTCGACCGGCACCGGCCCGCCGGCCGGCTTGCGGACCAGGCCGGAGTCCACCAGGCCGATGATCGTGATGAACAGGCCGATGCCGACGCTGATCGCGGTCTTCAGCTGGGCCGGGACGGCGTGGAAGACCGCCGCGCGGAAGCCGGTGAGGACCAGCACCAGGATGATCAGGCCCTCGAGCACGATCAGGCCCATGGCGTCGGCCCAGGTCATCCCGGGGAGCTTGGCGATCCCGAAGGTGACGAAGGCGTTCAGGCCCAGGCCGGTGGCCAGCGCCAGGGGGTAGTTCGCCACCACGCCCATCAGCACGGTCATGACGCCCGCGACCAGCGCGGTCGCCGCGGCCACCATCGCGAGGCTCGGGCCGTTGCCGCCGCCGAGGAAGGCGCCGGAGGCGTCCGGCTGGGTGCCGATGATCAGCGGGTTGAGGACCACGATGTAGGCCATCGTGAAGAAGGTGACCAGGCCGCCGCGCAGCTCTCGTCCGACGGTCGAGTCACGCTCGGAGATCTTGAAGAACGTGTCCAGCGCTCCGCGCCGGGTCCCCCGATCGGCGGTCACGTCGCGGTCGGCGGTCTCGGATGATCTGTCCACGTGGTTCCCAAACTCTGTGCAAGGCGTCCGAAGACGTGGCGGCTGCCGGGGAGGATGGCGGCCGGCCGGGCCGGCCGGGCCGCCGCACATCTTGCCAGACCGGCACAGATGCCGTCATACCGGCGGGCCGCCGGGCAGCCCCCGATCGGATAGGTTCGAGGCGTGGAGGAACAGCCAGAGCAGCCGTTGCGCACGCACGAGATCGGCAACCGCACCTACATCGTCGCCGACGTCGAGCCGCTCGACGTCGACGGCACCCGCACGGTCGCGGTCGGGACCGCACTGTGGCTGCTCGCCTTCGTGCTGCTGCTCCCGTTCGCCGGCCGGCTCGCCGAGGCCCACCGGCTCTGGTGGCTGTGGACCTGCCTCGCCGGTTTCGGTCTGGGGGTGCTCGGCGGGGACTACTGCCGCCGTCGCCGCAACCGCCGGCGAGCCCGCCTCGCGGCGGCCGCCGACGTGCCCGAGTGAGGGCGGGCCGGCCGACTAGAAGGTGTCGAGGTCGTCCCAGGTGAGGGTGTCCAGCACCGGGTCGGGCAGCGGGAGCGGCCGGTTCCGCTTCGCGAGCTGGGCCTCGGAGTGCGCACCGCAGCCGTGGTCGAAGGAGACCACCCGGCCGTCGTCGTTGGCGAACGCGTTCGCGCAGACCCCGAACAGTCGTGACAGCGGCCCCTCGAGCCGCACCAGGAACCCGCAGCTGCCGCAGCTCGCGGGAGCGGACTGCGCGATCGGCGCGTCCGGGCCGTGGCTGCCGTCGTACCAGCGCTGCGCGGCCAGCTCGCGGCCCTCCAGCGAGAGCACCCGGGGCCGGCCGAGGCCGAGCTCGTCGCCGACCTCCTTGACCGAGTCCTGGTCGACGACCTCGTCGCCCGCGGTGTAGCCGGGCACCAGGCGCGGGTCGTCCTCCTCGGTGGGCAGCAGGTCACCGGGGCTGAGGTCGCCCGGCTGGATCCGCTCGCGCCACGGCACCCACGGCGGCGCCAGGATCGAGCCGTCGCCGGGCAGGAGCACGACCTCGTCCACCGTGACGGCCTTCTGCCGGGCGGCACGGACCACGGTGACCGCCCAGCGCCAGCCGCGGTAGCCGGGGCGCAGGCACTCGAAGTAGTGCGTGACGATCCGCTCCGCCTCGGCCTCGTGGCCGAGGTGGGCCCCGACGTCGGTCACGTCGACGCCCTCGAGCAACGCCTCGCGCGCCACGTCGACCGCCTCGACACCGATGGTGTCGGGCTTCACGGCCCTCGCTGCAGTCATCACACTCAGGATCATCCCTCACCGACCCGGCCGTTGTCGCGCCGGGTGCGCGATCGGGCACGGCAAGATGGTCCCCATGGCACGCGACCGGGCGGGATCGGCGGACGACACCGTCGGTGGTGCCCGCACCGCCCGCCTCGCCGCCGGTGGCCGGCGCGCCGCGGCCGCGACGGCCCAGGGCGCCAAGCGGGCCGGCACGGCCACCGGACGGGCTGCCGGCTACACGTTCCGGCAGGCGCGGCGGGCCACCCACGCGGAAGGAGCGGGAGACAGCGGGCTGTCGCGCCTGATCGAGCTGCACGCGTTCAACGCGGCCGGGGACGCCGCGGTCGCGATCTCGCTCGCCGGGACGCTCTTCTTCCAGGTCCCCACCGACCAGGCACGAGGTCAGGTGGCCCTGTTTCTCGGCCTGACGATGCTGCCGTTCGCGATCGTGGCCCCGCTGATCGGGCCGTTCCTCGACCGGTTCGCGCACGGGCGCCGCTGGGCGGTCGGCGCCACCATGGCGCTGCGCGCCTTCTTGTGCTGGGTGCTCGCCGATGCGGTGGCCGGCAACGCGGTCGTGCTGTTCCCGGCGGCGCTGGGCGTGCTCGTCGCCTCCAAGGCGTACGGCGTGACCCGAGCCGCCGCGGTCCCCCGCCTCCTCCCGGAGCAGCTGACGCTGGTGAAGGCCAACTCCCGGATCTCCCTGGCGGGGGTCGCGGGGGCAGCCGTGTCCGCGCCCCTGGCGGTGGCCGCGTCGACGTTCGGGGCCCAGTGGTCGCTGCGCTACGCGTTCCTGGTGTTCGTCGGCGGCACCATCCTGGCGATCCTGCTCCCGGCCCGGGTGGACAGCGCGGCCGGCGAGCGCCGGCTCGCCCTCGTCCCGACCCGGTCCTCCCGGAGGCGACCCGCCGTCCCGCGACCGGTCGTGATCGGGCTGCGCAGCAACGCGGGGCTGCGGATGCTGTCGGGCTTCCTCACGATGTTCATGGCGTTCCTGCTGCGTGACCAGCCGTTCCCGGGCTGGGAGAGCGACCCGGCCCTGCTGCTGGGCCTGGTGATCGGCGCGGCGGGGGTCGGCAGCACGCTGGGGGTGGTGCTCGGCAACGTGCTGCGCGCGGTCCGCCCGGACGTGTCGGTCGTGGTGACCCTGCTCGCGGACGTGGCCGTGACGGTCCTGGCGGCGCTGTTCTACGGGCTGCCGGCCGTCGTGCTCCTGGGCCTCACCGCGGGCCTCGCGCAGTCGTTCGGGAAGCTGTCGCTCGACGCGCTGATCCAGCGCGAGGTGCACGAGCACACCCGGGCCAGCGCGTTCGCGCGTGCGGAGACGCTGCTCCAGCTGTCGTGGGTGGCCGGGGGGCTGCTGGGCATCGCGCTCCCGCTGATCCCCAGCCTCGGCCTCGGTGTCGCCGCCGCGTTCCTGGTCGGCTGGAGCACCTGGGCGCTGAGCGCCCTGCGCAGGAACGCTTAGAGCTCGAGCTCGTCGGCGAGCGCGCGCAGCACCATCGCGGTCCGCTGGGCGGCCTTGGGGTCCGGGTGCCGACCGTTGCGGTAACCGCGCTCGACGCCCTCGAGGAGCCGGTAGAGGTCCTCGATGATGTTGACCATGTCCGCGGGCTTCTTGCGCAGCGCCTTCGACACCGAGGCGGCCGGCTCCAGCAGCCGCACCTGCAGCGCCTGGTCGCCCTTGCGGCCCTGCACGATCCCGAACTCCACCCGGGTGCCGGCCTTCAGCGACGTGGTGCCGGCGGGCAGCGCCTCCGCGCGGACGTAGACGTCTCCGCCCTCGTCCTTCGACAAGAAGCCGAAGCCCTTCTCGGCGTCGTACCACTTGACCTTGCCAGTCGGCACCGGAGACCTCTTCTGTGTCGGCCCGCGGGTACGCCGCGGACGATGGCTGGGATCGCGCAGGGACAACACTACGGCCGAACCGGCCGCGGCAACGACCCGGTTACCGGAAGCGCTCGGGCTCCGGGAGCAGCTCGTTCATCGAGCCGGACCGGAAGCCCCTGGGGTCGACCTCCGCCGCGTCGAACCCGGCCCGTCGCGCCGCGGCGACCACGCCGGGCACCGCGCGCACGGCGTCGACGAGCTCGGCGTCGACCTCGATGCGCGCCCGCCCGCCGAGGTCGCGGACCCGCAGGTTGCGCACGGCGAGGCCGGCCTCGGCGAGAGCCGCCCGCACCGACACCTCCGCCCGCTCCACCCGGGCCAGCCGGGACGGGCTCACCTCGACGCCGTACGCGACCCGCGAGGCCAGGCACGCCGCGGCGGGCTTGTCCCAGGTGGGCAGCCCCCACGCCCTCGACGCGGCCCGGATCTGCTCCTTGGTCAGACCGGCGTCCCGCAGGGGCGTGATCGCACCCCGCTCGGCCGCGGCCCGGATGCCCGGCCGGAAGCCCGCCACCGCGTCGTCGGCGTTGGTGCCGGTGGCGACGTGGGCGAAGCCGTGCTCGCGGGCGAGCGGCCCGAGCACGTCGAGCAGCTCGGCCTTGCAGAAGTAGCACCGGTCGCCGGCGTTGGCCCGGTAGCCCTCCCGCTCCATCTCGTGCGTGTGCGGGGTGAGCACCCGCACCCCCAGGTCGTGGGCGAGCTCGAGGGCCGGGGTCCGCTCGCCCTCCGGCAACGACCCGGAGTAGGCGGTGGCGGCGCCGACCTTGCCGGGACCGAGCGCGCGGGCGGCGGCCGCGAGCAGGAACGCGCTGTCGGCGCCGCCGCTGAACGCGACCAGCACCGAGCCGCGGGCGCGCAGGTCGGCCCCCAGCGCGGCCAGCCGACGGCCGAGGACGTGCTCGTCGAGCCAGGCGGGGAACGCGCTCAGGTCCTCGAGCACCACGTGGGTGCCGGCGGCGCGGAGCTCGGCCTCGGTGCAGCCACCGGTGAGCACCGACACGCTCGTGGCGCCCGCGGCCAGGGCACCCTCGACGTCGTGGACGTGGTCGCCGACGTAGACGGTGGCACCGTGCTCGGTCAGCGCGGCAGCCTTGCCCACGCCCCACACCTCCCCGACGAGGTGGTCGATCTCGAAGCCGAGCGCCTCCACGTGCAGGGCCGCGTTGGGGGTGAACTTCCCGGTCACCACCACGGTGCGTCCACCGTGCCGCCGGACCGCCGCGAGGGCCTCGTGCGCACCGGCCAGGTGCGGGGTCGGCGCGATCGCGAGGCGTGGGTAGTGCCGGCGGAAGCGCTCCACCAGGTCCTCGATCCGGTCCGCCGGGAAGTGCGGCGCGAGCAGGTGCCCCAGCGGCGGGCCGAGCCGCTGCGACATCGCCTGCACATCCATCACGACGCCGGTCTCCCGGGACAGCTCCGCGAGCGTCGCCGCGAACCCCGGTCGGGTGTCGATCAGGGTCATGTCGAGGTCGAAGCCCACGACGAGCGGTGCGGCGGTGTCCACCCCGTCAGCGTAGGTAGCCGAACCGGTTGAAGCCACACCGCACCCCTGCGACGATGAGGTCGGGCGCGCACACCGCCCCGCACGCCCCCGCACCCCCCTCGTCGCCCCAGGAAGGTCGTCTCGTTGAGATCGCGCCCGCGCCCCCTGTGGCTGTCGGTCGCGGCTTCGACCTGCGCGCTCCTGGTCGCCGGTACGACGTACGGGGGGCCGGCGGCCGCCGACCAGTCCGGGGTCGACCCCTCCCGGGCCGCCGCCCCCGGGGTCTACGTGGTGACGCTGAGGGACCGCCCGGCCGCCTCCTACGCCGGCGGCATCGACGGCTACCCGGCGACACGGCCCCGGCCGGGGCGTCGCTTCGACCGGACGCTTCCCGCCGTCGCCGGCTACGCCCGGCTGCTGCTCACCCGCCAGGAACGGCTGTTGGAGCGGGTCGGCGACCCGGACGTGCTCTACCGCTACACGACGGCGCTCGACGGCTTCGCGGCGCGGCTGACCTCGGAGCAGGTCGACCTGCTGCGCCGGACACCGCAGGTCGCCCTGGTCGAGCGCAGCACCAAGCGCCGGCTCGCCGGCGTCCCGGCCCCTGGCCCGCGGGACGCGACCGCCGCCCGTGGCACCTGGGCGGCCGCCGGTGGTCCGCCGCGGGCCGGGAAGGGCACCGTCATCGGTGTCGTGGACAGCGGGATCTGGCCCGAGAACCCGAGCTTCGCCGGGCTCGCGCAGTCGGCCCCGGGCACCTGGCCGGCCCTGCCCGGCTTCCACGGGTCCTGCAACACAGGCCAGCAGTGGACGGCCCGCGCCTGCAGCGACAAGGTGGTCTCGGCGCGCTGGTTCGTCGAGGGGTTCGGCGCGGACCACCTGTCCCGGTCGGAGTACCTCTCCCCGCGGGACAGCACCGGCCACGGGACCCATGCAGCGTCGGTGGCCGCGGGCGACCACGGCGTCCGGGTCCAGATCGACGGCCAGTCCTTCGGCACCATCTCGGGCCTGGCCCCGGCCGCGCGGATCGCGGTCTACAAGGCCTGCTGGAGCGCACCCGACCCCGCGCAGGACGGGTGCACCACCGCGGACACGGTCGCCGCCGTGGACCAGGCGGTGGCCGACGGCGTGGACGTGCTCAGCTACTCGGTGACCGGGTCGCACGACCCGGGCGACTCGGTCGAGCGGGCGTTCCTGAACGCGGCCGCCGCGGGCGTCTTCGTCGCCGCCGCGGCCGGCAACGGCGGGCCCGGCGCCGGCAGCGTCGGGCACGCCGCACCCTGGGTGACCACCGTCGGCGCCAGCACCCACCACCTGTTCCTCGGCGGCCTGAGGCTCGGCAACGGGCGGGAGTACGTCGGCGCCATGGTGTCCGACCGGAAGGTGGCCCCGACCGGCCTGCTGCTCGCCGGCGACGCGGCCGCGCCCGGCAGCACCCGGAGGCAGGCACGGCTGTGCCGGGTCGGCTCGCTGGACGCCGACCGGGTGCAGGACCAGATCGTGGTCTGCGACCGCGGGGTGGTCCCGCGCGTCGACAAGTCCACCGCCGTGGCCCGCGCCGGTGGCGCCGGGATGGTGCTGGCGAACACCGGGCCGGGGACCACGGCCGCCGACGCGCACGCCGTGCCCACGGTGCACCTCGACGTCGCCGCCGCCGAGGCGGTGAAGGCCTACGCCGCGGCCGCCGGCGGTGCCGCGACCGCGTCCCTCGACCCGACGGCGACCGCGCCGGTGCCGGTGCCCACCCTCGCCGCGTTCTCGGCCCGTGGACCGGTCGCGGGCACCGGCGGTGACCTGCTCAAGCCCGACCTGACCGCACCCGGGGTGAGCGTGCTGGGCGCGGTGGCCCCCGACTCCGACTCCGGGCGGATGTGGGACCTGGCCTCCGGCACGTCCACCAGCACCCCGCAGGTCGCCGGCCTGGCCGCGGCCGTCATGGCCCGGCACCCCGAGTGGCCGCCGGCCCGCACCAAGTCCGCGATGATGACCACCGCCCGCGACCTCGAGGGCGGCGCCGGCCCGTTCGCGGAGGGAGCCGGGGCGGTGGCCGCCGCCGGGGTCGCCGACCCCGGCCTGGTCCTCGACTGCGGGCCGGCGGCATGGCACCGCTACCTCGACGGGCGGCTGCCCGCCGGGGACCTGAACCTCCCGTCGGTGGTGGTCGGCGACCTGGTCGGCTCCGCGACCTCGACCCGCCGGGTCACGAGCGTGGCCAGCACCGCCGAGACCTACACCGCCTCGGTCCGCGGGCTGCCCGGCCTGCGGGTCGACGTGCGCCCGCGCACGTTCACGGTCCGGCCCGGGCACAGCCGCCGGGTCACGATCCGGGTCCGGGCGACCGCGGACGCCCGGCTCGGCACCTTCGAGCGCGGCTGGCTGACGCTGACCGGGCGCGACCACCGGGTCCGGCTGCCGGTCGCGGTCCGGCCGGGTGCGGTCGCGGCCCCCCGGCTGGTGCACGGCACCGGCGGCAGCGGCACGGTCCGGGTCCGCGGCCGCTCCGGCACCGGCACCCCGGTCGCGGTGCACGCCAGCGGGCTGGCGCCGGCCAACCCGACCGGGCTGACCCTGGTGCCCGGCGGGTTCGACCCGGCCCGACCGGTCGAAGGCCCCGGCACCTTCGCGACCTCGGTGCCCGTGCCCGCCGGGACGGAGGTGGCGCGGTTCGTGCTGTCCACCCACAACCCCGGCGACGACGTCGGCCTGTACCTCTACCGCGGCCGGCGGCTGGTCGGCAGCGACACCGCCGACTCCCCCGACGCGGCGCTGACCCTCGAGAACCCCGAGGCCGGCGACTACACGCTCTATGCCACCGCCCCGGTCGCCGGCAACGGCGCCGCGGCCACCGGCCAGCTCTACACCTGGGTGGTCGGACGGCGCGCGGCCGACGGGAACCTGAGGCTGTCTCGCGACGCCGTCGGCGGCACCGTCCCCGGCGAGCGGTTCGGCTACCGCGCCTCCTGGCGCGGGTTGGACCCGACCAAGAAGTGGCTCGGGGTGCTGCGCTACGCCGGCTCGGACCGCCGGACGCTGGTCCAGGTCGACTGACCCCGCCCGGCGGCCCCGGCTCAGGGCAGCCGGCGGGCGACCACCTCGTCGAGCAGCGACAGCGGCAGCGAACCCGAGTCCAGCACGGCACTGTGGAACGCCTTGATGTCGAACCGGTCGCGCTGGCGCTCCTCGGCCTCGCGGCGCATCCGCTGGATCTCCAGCCGGCCGATCATGTAGGAGCACGCCTGGCCGGGGGTGACGGCGTAGCGGTCGATCTCCGCACGCACCGCGGTCTCGGTCAGCGGCGAGTTCGCGACCATGTAGTCCACGGCCTGCTCCCGGCCCCAGCCCAGGGCGTGCATGCCGGTGTCCACGACCAGCCGGCAGGCCCGCATCGAGTCGGCCGACAGCATGCCGATCCGGTCCAGCGCCGAGGAGTAGAGCCCCATCTCGTCCGCCAGCCGCTCGGTGTACAGCCCCCAGCCCTCGGCGTACGCCGTCACCGACGCACGCTTGCGGAACTCCGGCACCGACTCGAGCTCGGCGGCGATGGCGAGCTGGAGATGGTGTCCCGGGATGCCCTCGTGGTAGCTGACCGCCTCGATCTCGAAGCGGCCCCAGCTCTCCGGGCTGGCCACGTTCATGAAGAACGTGCCCGCCCGGCTGCCGTCGCTCGCCGGCGCGAAGTAGTAGGCCTTCGCGCCGTCGACGGTCGCCTGGACACCGCAGTCGGACTTCGGCAGCACCGCGAACCAGTCGGGCATCGCGGCCTTGGCCTTGGCCATCGCGGCGACCGACTCGTCGACGATGTCCTGGCCGCTGGTGTGGTGCAGCTTCGGGTCGTCGCGCAGCGCGGCGAAGATCTCCCGGACGTCCGAGGTGCCGACCACCTCGGGGCCGAGCTCGGCGTACTCCTGCTCCAGGGAGGCGATCTGGGCCAGCCCGATGTCGTGGATCTCCTGGGCGGTCAGGTCCGTGGTCGTGTAGTAGCGCAGCAGCCGGGCGTAGAGCTCGTCGCCGTCGGGCAGGTGGGTCAGCCCGCACCGCTCGTCGGGGCGCACGTGCGCCAGCACCTCGTCGCGCAGCGTGTCGCGGTAGACCTCGACGGCCGGCCGGACCTCCTTGGCGATCACCTCGACCAGGCTCTGCCGCCACGCGTCGGCGTCGACACCCTCGGGAGCGGCCTGGGTGTTCAGCAGCGGGTCCTCGTCGACGGGGATGTCCAGCCAGGCGTCGAGCTGGGCGACCGTGTCGCGGACCGCGAAGTCGGCCGGGGTGCGTTCGGCCGCCACCCCCTCGCGGTGCCGCTCGGCACTGTCGCGGAAGTACGACGCGACGCCGGCGTACTTGCCGACGAAGCCGTCGGCGGTCCTCGCGTCGGGCACGCTGAGCATCGGCACCACGACCTTGAGTCCGGCCTGCTCGCCGAAGATCGGGTTGGCGGCGAACTCCTCCTCGCGCATCCGGCGGATCGCCGCGATCGTCTCGGCGTCCCGGGCGACCATGTCGCGGGTGATCCGCTCCTGGTCGTCGAGGTCCCCGTCGCCGATCGCCCGGGCGCGCTCCACGAACCCGTCGAGGGCCGCGATCTTGGCGTCCTCGGCGGCCCTGCTGACGTCCTCGAACCGGTCGACGTAGCGGTAGTCGCCGATCATCTGGGCCCAGGTCGGCGACGTCTCGAGACGGTGCTGCTGGTAGTCGTCGGCCAGCTTCTGGACGGCCGCGGACTGGTCGTGCTCAGGCATGCTCTCCCCGTTCTGGATGGGCTGGTGTGGCGGTCGTGGTGGTGCTCGTGGAGCGCTTTCAGGCCAGGCCGAGGCGGCGCGCGGACTCCTCGCGCATCTCGATCTTGCGGATCTTGCCGGTCACGGTCATCGGGAACTCGTCCACGACCATGACATACCGAGGGATCTTGTAGTGCGCGAGCCTGCCGGTGGCGAACTCCCGCAGCCGGTCCGCGTCGAGCGGCTCCGCGCCGGCCCGCATCTTGACCCAGGCGCACAGCTCCTCGCCGTACCTCTCGTCGGGCACGCCGACCACCTGGACGTCCTCGACGTCGGGGTGGGTGTAGAGGAACTCCTCGATCTCGCGCGGGTAGATGTTCTCGCCGCCGCGGATCACCATGTCCTTGATCCGGCCGACGATGTTGCAGTAGCCGTCCTCGCGCATCACCGCGAGGTCCCCGGTGTGCATCCAGCCGTCCGCGTCGACCGCCTCCGCGGTCTTCTCCGGGTCGTCCCAGTAGCCGAGCATCACGGAGTACCCGCGGGTGCAGAACTCGCCGGTCTCCCCGCGCTCCACGGTCGCGCCGGTGGCCGGGTCGACGACCTTGATCTCCACGTGCGGGTGCGCCCGGCCGATGGTGGCGGTCCGCCGGTCGAGGTCGTCGTCGCTGCGGGTCTGGCACGACACCGGCGAGGTCTCGGTCATGCCGTAGGCGATCGACACCTCCGCCATGTTCATGTCCTGGATGCAGCGCTTCATCACCTCGACCGGGCAGATCGACCCCGCCATCACGCCGGTGCGGAGCGTGGACAGGTCGTAGTCGGCGAAGCCGGGTGCGTTCTGCATCGCGATGAACATCGTCGGGACGCCGTACACGCCGGTGCACCGCTCGTCCTGCACCGCCTTCAGCGTGACCTCGGGGTCGAAGCCCGGCGCCGGGATCACCATGGTGGCGCCGTGGGTGGTGCAGCCCAGGTTGCCCATCACCATGCCGAAGCAGTGGTAGAAGGGCACCGGGATGCACAGCCGGTCACGCTCGGTGAAGTTGATCAGGTCGGTGGTGAAGAACCCGTTGTTGAGGATGTTGCGGTGGGAGAGTGTCGCGCCCTTCGGGTAGCCGGTGGTGCCCGAGGTGTACTGGATGTTGATCGCGTCAGTGTTGGCCAGCGTCGCCATCCGCTCGGGCACGGCGTCCGTGGGCAGGCCCTCGCCCTCCGCGAGCAGGTCCGACCAGTCCGACGTGCCGATGTAGACCACCCGCTCCAGCGCGCGGCAGTCGTGGCGGACCTCGTCGACCATGGCCCGGTAGTCGCTGGACTTGAACTCGGTGTCCGAGACCAGCAGCCGCAGGCCCGACTGGTTCAGCGCGTAGGCGAGCTCGTGCGTCCGGTAGGCGGGGTTGACGTTGACCAGGATCGCGCCGATCTTGGCCGTGGCGTACTGGATCAACGTCCACTCCGCCCGGTTCGGCGACCAGATGCCGACCCGGTCGCCCTTGGCGATGCCCGCGGCGATCAGGCCCCGGGCGAGCGCGTCCACGTCGCGGTCGAGCTCCGCGTAGGTCCAGCGCCGGCCGGTGGCCACCTCGACGAGCGCCTCCCGGTCCGCGTGCTCCCGGGCGATCCGCTCGAAGTTGGCACCGATCGTCTCCTCGATCAGCGGTGGCGTGCTCTCCCCGGCTGCGTATGACTCCATGACCGGAACCTTAGTGACCGGGATCACCCTCGCACCACAGGGACCGCCCCGGGCGACCACCCTCACAGGTCCGTCTCAGGTGGATCTCATCCGATCCTGCGGGTCGGCGGGGATGCTCCGTAGGTGCCCCCTGCCCTCCGGTCGGCCACGTCGGCGACGATGACCCGGTTCGCCTGCCTCGCCGGACAGTCCGTCTCCTCGCTCTCCCGTCTGACCGGCCACGGGTCCGGTGGCGTGATCGGCGGCCGGGTCGTGCTCGCGCTCGCCCCCGACGCCCCGGGCGCCCTTGCGGCCGGGCGCGACGTCACGCTGGTCAGCGGCACGAACGGCAAGACGACGACGTCGGCGTTCCTCGCCGCGGGTCTTCGCACCCTGGGCCCGGTGGACACCAACGCGAACGGGGCCAACACCCCGCCCGGCCTCGCCACCACCCTGGCCGGCGGCCGGGCGCGCCACGTCGTGCTCGAGACCGACGAGGGCTGGCTGGGCTGGGCGATCACCCGCGTCGTTCCCCGGACGGTGGTGCTGCTCAACCTCTCCCGCGACCAGCTGTCGCGCCATCACGAGGTGAGCCGGCTGACCGCGGCGTGGCGCACGGCGCTGGCCGCCGTCGACACCGTCGTGGCCAACGCCGACGACCCCCGCACGGTCTGGGCGGCCCTCGCCGCCCGG
The DNA here is from genome assembly GCA_963838025.1 of uncultured Actinomycetota bacterium. GTDB lineage: Bacteria > Actinomycetota > Actinomycetes > Propionibacteriales > Nocardioidaceae > Nocardioides_B. The sequence continues at coordinate 1,005,592 of CAWIPF010000004.1, read as the reverse complement.
CGCCAGGTGTGGGTCGCGGCCGGTCAGAGGTGGACCCAGGACTCGTTGGCGTGCCCGGCGTGCGGCAGCCGCTACCGGCGCGGCCCGGACGCCTGGGAGTGCGGTTGCGGCCTGCGCCGCCCCGACCCCGACTGGTGGCTGGAGGGGGAGGATCTGGTCTCGCCGACGACCCGGGTGCCGCTGGCCCTGTCGGTCCCGGGCACCTTCAACCGGGCGAACGCGGCGATGGCCGTCGCCGCCGCCGGTGTCTCGGGAGCCGAACCCGTCGCAGCGGTCGCCGCGATGGGCGACATCCGTGCGGTGGCCGGGAGGTACGCGCGCTACGAGGTCGGCGACCACCAGGTGCGGCTGATGCTGGCGAAGAACCCGGCCGGCTGGCTGGAGCTCCTCGAGCTGGTCCGCGGCTCGTCCACCCCCCTGGTCCTCGCCTTCAATGCCGAAGGCGTGGACGGGCGGGACCCGTCCTGGCTGTACGACGTGTCCTTCGAGGGGCTGACCGGCCGCCCCCTCGTGGTGGTGGGCCGTCGGGCGACCGACCTGCGGGTGCGCCTGGAGCTGGACGGGCTCACCCCTGGGCCGGTCGCGGCCGGGGTCTGTGACGCCCTCGCGGCGCTGCCCGCCGGGCCGGTCGACGTACTCGCCAACTACACGGCCTTCCAGGAGGCCCGACAGGAGCTGGCGCGTGCCCGCGGATAGCGAGATCGCGATCATCCTCGTCTACCCGGAGCTGCTCGGGACCTACGGCGACCGCGGCAACGCGCTCGCGCTGCGCCGGCGCGCCGAGGTCCGCGGCCTGCGGGCCAGGGTGGTGGAGGTCGAGGTCGGCCGCCCGCTGCCGAGGACGGGCGACGTGTACCTCCTCGGCGGGAGCGAGGACGCGGCGCAGCTGCTGGCCCTGCGCTCGCTGCTGACCCAGGAGGGTGCGCGGGACACCCTGGGGGGTCCTGCCTCCTGCCTGGGAGTGTGCGGCGGCCTCCAGATCCTGGCCACGGAGTTCACCTCCGCCGACGGCCGGCGGCACCCGGGCCTGGACCTGCTCGACGTGACCTGCGGGAGGCTGCCCGGCCGGCGTGCGGTCGGTGAGGTCGTCGCGGAACCGGTGGGCATACCCGGACTGCCGGTGCTGACCGGCTACGAGAACCACCAGGGGGACGCGGTGCTGGGCCCGGCAGCGGTGCCGCTCGCGACGGTCACGAGCGGGGTCGGCAACGGGCACGACCGGTCCGAGGGGGCCGTCCAGGGGAACATCGTCGCGACGTACCTGCACGGACCGGTGCTGGTGCGCAACCCGGCGCTCGCCGACCACCTGCTCGAGCGCTCGACCGGACCGCTGCCGGCGTACCACGACCCGGCCGTCGAGCAGCTGCGGACCGAGCGGCTCGCGGCGGCTCGCGCCCCGCGCCGCCGCCCCCACCTCCGACATCGGTAGTCGCGGCGTGACCGCCGCGGGACCGGTCCAGTCCACCCCGGGGGTGCGAGGTTTGTCCGGTTCGGCCACCGGGTAAGCAGGCCCGTGACTCCTCGGCGGCTCGGTCGTTGTGCACACCGGCGGCCCCGGAGGTCGCCCTTCGGTGCCGGCGCCCGGGAATCCCGGTGAGCGCCATACGAGAGGAACATCGGATGCGCTCAGTACATCAGGTCGTCCGCAGCCGGGCCCTACGCGCGGGCGCCGTCGGCGCACTGCTCGCCGGGGCCCTCACGGTCGGCTCCGCGGACGCGGCCACGCCCACGGAGGGCTCGGTCTCGGACACCAGCACGACCGTCAGCTGGTCGGGCGGCCCGTTCGCGGTCGCGAACACCACCGGCGCCGTGCAGAACGTGCCGGACTGCTCGGTCCCCGGCTCGTGCGACGACTTCACCCTGCACGTGTCGACGCCCGCCGGCTACGGCACCGACCACCAGCTGACGATCAAGGTCGGTTGGGCCAACACCGCCGCCGACTTCGACGTCTACGTCCTCGACGCGCAGGGCAACGCCGTCGGCACCGCGGCCTCCAGCGCCGACCCCGAGCAGGTCATCCTGCCGCCGACCAGCGGCGACTACACCGTGCGCGTGGTCCCGTTCGCCCCGCTCGGCGAGAGCTACGACGCCACCGCGTCCCTGGGCACCAAGCCGGCCGCCCCGGCCCCCGGCACCGACACCCCGCCCACCTTCGACAACTACGCGGCACCGAGCTCGTTCACCGACGCCGACAACGCCGGCGAGCCCTCGATCGGCAACAGCTTCAAGACCGGCGCGACGATGTACCAGGCCGGGCTGTCCACCTTCAAGGCCACGTTCGACGACTCGGTGAGCCCGGCGAAGGCCAGCTGGTCCGACGTCTCCGCCAACGCCACCAACGGCTGCCCCCAGGGCAGCACCACCAGCCTCGACCCGATCCTGTTCACCGACCACCAGACCGGCCGGACGTTCGAGTCCCAGCTGTCCGGCGTCGACTCCCTGACCTGCTGGACCGACGACGACGGCAAGACCTGGAACCCCTCGCAGGGCGGCGGCATCCCCAGCGGAGCCGACCACCAGACGGTCGGCGGCGGCCCCTACTCCGCGAACGGCATCGGCGGCCTGCCGACCGGCTACCCCAACGCCGTCTACTACTGCAGCCAGGACATCGCCACCGCCTTCTGCGCCCTCTCCCGCGACGGGGGTACGACGTTCGGCGCCGGTGTCCCGACCTACAGCCTGCTCGACTGCGGCGGCCTGCACGGCCACGTGAAGGTCGCACCGGACGGCACGGCGTACCTGCCGAACAAGAGCTGCGGCGCCGACCAGGCCGTCGTGGTCTCCAAGGACAACGGGACCACCTGGACCGTGCAGCACGTCCCGGGCAGCACCCCGGGCGACTCGGACCCGTCGGTGGGTGTCGGCGCCAACGGCACCGTGTACTTCGGCTACGTGGGCGCCGACGGCAAGCCCGGTGTGGCCACCAGCACCGACCAGGGCCAGACCTGGCAGGACAACCAGCCCGTGGGCGGCGAGTTCGGCATCCAGAACGCCGTGTTCCCGACCCTGGTCGCCGGTGACGACGACCGGGCCGCGTTCGCCTACCTCGGCACCCCCACCGGCGGCAACTACCAGGACAGCGCCAACTTCAAGGGCGTGTGGCACCTGTACGTGTCCACCACCTACGACGGCGGCAAGACCTGGCAGACCAGCGACGCCACGCCGAACGACCCGGTCCAGCGCGGCTCGATCTGCACCGGCGGCACCACCTGCGGCAGCGACCGCAACCTGCTGGACTTCATCGACGTGACCAGCGACGACCACGGCCGCATCGAGGTCGGCTACGCCGACGGCTGCATCAACGCCTGCGTCACCGACCCGTCGCAGAACGGCCACGACGCCTACGCCACCATCGCGCGTCAGAGCGGCGGCAAGACGCTGCTCTCCGCCTACGACCCGGCGGTCACCAACGTGACGCTGAGCGCGCTGCAGGTCACGCCGACGCCCTCCGGGAGCCTCCAGGCGGTGATGACCGTGACGAACACCGGCAACCACGCGGTCAGCGGCGTGCAGACGCAGGTCCTCGACGAGCGCAAGCAGGTCGCGCTCACCGACGGGATCGACCTGGCGGCGGGCGAGTCCAGGACGCTCACGGTGGTCTGGAAGCCGACCGGGAAGAGGTCGCAGACGGTCACCGCGGTCACCGACCCGAGCAACACGATCGCGGAGAGCGACGAGTCCGACAACAAGCTCCTGGAGACGGTCACCAGGTGAGGCCCGTGCGAGCGGCCGCGGCGGCCCTGGTCGCCGCGGCCCTGGTCGCCTCGTCCCTGACCGGGTGCGACAGCGCCGCCGAGAAGCAGGCCAAGCAGGACATCGCGAAGGCGGCGGACCTGTCGACCTGCAAGGCGGACGCGACGCCGGCGCCGACGCCGTACGGCGACGGCTTCCCGCGGGACTGGCCGTTCCCTGCGCAGACCACGGTGTTCCACGCAGAGGACCGGGGGGCGGACGGGTTCATCGTCACCGGGATCTCCTCGGCGAGCTTGCGGGACGTGCTCGACTTCATGAACGGTCCGGTGTCCGACGCCGGCTACCGGGTCGAGAAGGGCGAGACCGAGGCGCACGACGCCGAGGCGGAGTGGTCCGGCAACGGCTTCCGCGGCCGCTGGGCGATCCGGGAGTCGGCCCAGTGCCCGGGCGAGACCGTGATCCAGGTCCTCTCCGCCCGCTCCTCCTGACCGGTCGCGCGCCTTCCCGCCCGGCGGCCCCGCGACAACCGGGGCGGTAGCGTGGAGAGGATGTCCACGACCGCGCCCCGCACGCTCGCCGACCAGCTCCGTGGCTGGCCCGACGAGCGGCTGGCGCGCCTGCTCGAGCTCAGGCCCGACCTCGCCTCGCCGGCCCCGCAGGACAGCGGACAGCTCGCGTCGCGGGCCGGCACCCGGGCGTCGGTGCTGCGTGCGCTGGACCGGCTGACCATGCTGGAGCTCACCGTCCTCGACGCGGTCGTCGCGCTCGGCGGGACGGCCACCACCGCCGCCCTCCAGCGGCACGTGCACGCGGAGCCCGCCGCCGTCGCCGACGCCGCCGAGCAGCTGCGCGCCCTCGCCCTGGTCTGGGGTGCCGATCAGATGCGGGTGCTCAGCGTGGTGACGGACGTGCTGGGCACGACGGTCAGCGGGCTCGGCTCGTCGGCCGTCTCGCTGCTCTCCGGCTACGGCCCCAACCGGGTCGCCGCCCTCGCCAAGGACCTCGGCCTGACCCCCGCCGGGGACCGGCAGCGCGACATCGAGGCCGTCGCCGAGCGCCTGGCCGACCCCGACCTGGTGGCCGCGCTCGCCGGCGAGGTCGAGCCGCGGGCCCGGACGATCCTCGACCACCTCGAGCGTGAGGGCAAGGACGGCTCCGTGGAGTCGACCGAGCGGCACGTGGGCCGCTCGGACGGCGGGAGCCCCGTCGACCAGCTGCTCGCCCGCGGCCTCCTGGTCGCCCGTGACCGCCGGCACGTCGCGGTCCCCCGCGAGGTCGCGATCGGCCTCCGGGGCGGTCGCACCACCCACACCCCCGCGGACGCCGTACCGGACCTCGCCACCTCACCACGCGACCAGCGGCTCGTCGACCGGGCCGCCGCGGGTGCGGCCTTCGAGCTGGTCCGGCACGTGGAGCTGCTGCTCGAGCACTGGGGTACGGCGCCACCGGCGGTGCTGCGGGCCGGCGGGCTGGGGGTCCGCGACCTGAAGGCGACCGCGGAGCTGCTGCACCTCGACGAGCAGACGGCCGCCCTGCACGTCGAGCTGGCCGCCGCGGCGGGGCTGGTGGCCACCGGGCCCACCGACGAGCACGACGCCGCCTGGCTGCCGACCGACGCGTTCGACGTGTGGAACGCCGCCTCGGTCGCCGACCGGTGGGCCCGGCTGGGGCAGGCCTGGCTGGACAACCCCCGGCTGACCGGTCTGGTCGGCAGCCGCCAGCAGGGCAAGCCGGTCAACGCCCTCAGCCCGGACCTGGAGCGGGGCTGGCTGCCGGCGACCCGCCGCGAGTCGCTGGAGGAGCTGGCCGAGCTGCCCGACGGGGAGGGCCTCGCCGCGGGCACCGGGGTGGCCTCGCTCGTCGACCGGCTCACCTGGCTGCGGCCCCGGCGACCGGCCGACCGCGGGGCGGCGGTGGCCTGGGCGGTCCAGGAGGCCTCCGTGGTCGGGATCATGGCGCTCGGCGGGGTCGCGACCCACGGGCGCGCCCTGCTGCGCGACGAGGACCCGCACCACACCGCGCCGGCCGCGCTGGAGCCGCTGCTGCCCGAGCCGATCGACCACGTGCTGCTGCAGGCGGACCTGACCGCGGTCGCTCCCGGCCCCCTGGAGCAGGACCTGGCCCGCAACCTGGCCGTCGTCGCCGACATCGAGTCGCGCGGCGGGGCGACCGTCTACCGGTTCACCGAGTCCTCGGTGCGCCGGGCGCTCGACGCCGGCTGGTCGGCCGCCGAGGTGCACGAGTTCGTCGCGGCCTCGTCGCGCACGCCGGTCCCGCAGCCCCTGGTCTACCTCGTCGACGACGTGGCCAGGAAGTTCGGGACCATCCGCGCGGGGGCGGCCGAGTCGTTCCTGCGCAGCGACGACGAGGCGGCGCTGGTCGAGCTGGTGCACCACCCCAAGGCGGCGTCGCTGCGGCTGCGCCGGATCGCCCCGACCGTCGTGGTCAGCGACGTGCCCCTCGACGTGCTGCTGCCGCGGTTGCGTGAGCTCGGGGCCGCGCCCGTGGTCGAGGGGCCCGACGGCACCGTCCGGCTGGCCAGGGGCGAGTCGCACCGGACCCGCACCCCGCGGCCCCGCCCCGGGGCCGGACCGGACCCGGCGCACGACCCGCGCACCGCCGCGCGCCTGGCCGCCCGGGTCGCGGCCACGGTGACCGCCATCCGGGCCGGGGACCGGGCCGCGGCCCACCGGCCCGCGAACGCGGACTCGGCGCGGCTGCAGCGCACCACCCCCACCTCGACGCTCGCGGTCCTCCGGGAGGCCACCGAGGCCGGGCAGTCGGTCTGGATCGGGTACGTCGACAACCACGGGTCCACGGTCGAGCGGGTCGTCGACCCGGTGAGCGTCGAGGCCGGCTGGCTCTCGGCGTACGACCACCGGTCCGAGGAGGTCCGCTCCTTCGCCATCCACCGGATCACCGGCGTCAAGGCCCTCCCCTGAGACCGTGGACCGGGGCATTCGAGCGAAACCGCCCCACGGGCGCAGAGCACGGCGACAATGGCATGGTTTGTCGGACCACCAGGGGGATGCAGTGAGCACGAGCGCGCACGACGCGGTGACGCCGCCGGCGCCGACCTCCGTGGTGGTGGCGCGCCAGCCCATCGTGGACGCCGAGCGCAGGGTCGTCGGGTTCGAGCTGCTCTACCGCCCCGCCACCGCTGACGCGCCGCCGATCAGCGGCGAGCAGATGACCGCGCAGGTCGTCCTCGGCGCCCTGACGATCGGCGTGGACCAGCTGGTCGGCGACAAGGCGATGTTCTGCAACGCCGAGCGCGGCGTGCTGACCGGCGAGACCCCCGTGACGCTGCCACCGTCGCGCACGGTGATCGAGGTCCTCGAGACGGTGCGGATCGACGACGAGGCGGTCGCGGGGTGCCGGGCGCTGGTCGAGCGCGGCTTCTCGCTCGCGCTGGACGACTTCGTGTGGGTGGACGGGATCGAGAGGCTGCTCGAGCTCGCCTCGATCGTCAAGATCGACCTGCTCGCCACCCCGCGCGACGAGGTCGAGCGGCTGATCGGCCTGTGCCGCCGCTACGACGTGCGGCTGCTGGCCGAGAAGGTCGAGACCGACGAGGACGTCGCGTGGGCCCTCGAGCACGGGTTCGAGCTCTTCCAGGGCTACGCCATCGAGCGCCCCCTCCTCGTCCACGGCCAGTCGATCGCGCCCTCGGCGCTCGCACACATGCAGCTCGCGCTCACGGTGCTCACCGAGCAGCTGGACTTCGACGACCTCGAGGAGATCCTCCGGCACGAGCCGGGCCTGGTCGTGCAGGTGCTCCAGATGGCCTCGGTCGGCAGCCACCTCGGCCTGCGGCGCGGGGTGCGGACCGTGCGCGAGGCGCTGGTGCTGCTCGGCACCAACCGGATCCGGCAGTGGGTCGCTCTCACGCTCCTCGCCGGACACCCGGGTGCCAGCACCGACGGCATCGCCACCGCCCTGACCCGGGCGCGCATGTGCGAGCTGCTGGCCCGGTCCCGCGGGGGCGTCGTGCCGCCCGACGTGGCGTTCACGGCGGGTCTGCTCTCCTCGCTCGACCTCCTGCTCGGCATGCCGACCGAGCGGCTCGAGACGAGCCTGACCCTCGACGACGAGCTGAAGGCGGCGGCCTTCCGGCACGAGGGCGAGATCGGCGGCCTGATCGACGAGGTCAGCCACTACCAGCGGGCGGTCAGCGCCGACCCGGGGTCGTCGCGCGAGCTCGACGCCGCGGCCGCGGCCGCGTTCGCGTGGGCGATGCCGTACGTCAACACGCTCACCGGGCGCCCCGACTGAGGGCGCCGCACCGGCGCCGGCCCGACACCGACGGCGCGGCCTTGGGCCCGCTCGTAAGATGTAGGGATGGACTTTGTTCGTTACGCCGAGCGAGCCGCGGGGCTGGTGAACGCGGACCCCGGGGACGTCGACACGCTCGTCGGGTTCCTCGAGGAGCGGCGCTGGCTGCATGACCAGGTCAAGGACCGCGACGTCGCCGCGCTGCGCCGGTTCGTCAAGGACCTCCGCCCGGTCTTCGAGGCGTCCGACGCCGGCGACGAGCCCGCGGTCGTCGCCCAGCTCAACGCACTGCTCGCCCTCCACCCGGTCACGCCGTACATCGCCGGCCACGAGCCCGGCAACTGGCACATGCACGTCACCGACCGGCAGTCCTCGGTCGCCCAGCTGCTGGTGGCCGAGTCCCTGATGGGGCTCTCGACCCTGGTGTGCGACCTCGGCGCCACCCGGCTCGGGGTGTGCCATGCCGCACCCTGCACGAACGTCTTCGTCGACACCTCTCCGAACCAGTCCCGGCGCTACTGCTCCGACCGGTGCTCCTCGCGTGCGAACGTCGCCGCCTACCGGGCGCGGCAGAAGGCCGGCGTCTCGGGCCCCTCCGAGAAGACCGCATGAACGACGGCCCGCTGATCGTCCAGTCCGACAAGACCCTGCTGCTCGAGATCGAGCACGAGCTGAGCGGGGACTGCCGCAAGGCCATCGCCCCGTTCGCCGAGCTCGAGCGCTCCCCCGAGCACGTGCACACCTACCGGCTCACCCCGCTGGGCCTGTGGAACGCCCGGGCCGCGGGCCACGACGCCGAGCAGGTCATCGACACGCTGCTGACCTACTCCCGCTACTCCGTCCCGCACGCCCTGCTCGTCGACATCGCCGAGACGATGGCCCGCTACGGGCGGCTGCGCCTCGAGAAGCACCCCACCCACGGCCTGGTCCTGGCCAGCACCGACCGGCCGGTGCTCGAGGAGGTGCTGCGCGCCAAGAAGGTCAGGCCGATGCTGGGCGAGCGGCTCGACGACGCGACGGTCGTCGTCCACCCCTCCGAGCGGGGCAACCTCAAGCAGGCCCTGCTCAAGATCGGGTGGCCGGCAGAGGACTTCGCCGGGTACGTCGACGGGGAGGCCCACCCGATCGAGCTCGCCCAGGACGGCTGGACGCTGAGGTCCTACCAGGCCGAGGCCGCGGAGTCGTTCTGGCACGGCGGGTCGGGGGTCGTGGTGCTCCCCTGCGGCGCCGGGAAGACCATCGTCGGGGCGGCCGCCATGGCGCAGGCCAAGGCCACCACGCTGATCCTGGTCACCAACACGGTCAGCGCCCGGCAGTGGAAGGAGGAGCTGCTGCGTCGTACCTCGTTGACCGAGGACGAGATCGGCGAGTACTCCGGCACCAAGAAGGAGATCCGCCCCGTCACCATCGCCACCTACCAGGTGATGACCACCCGCCGGAAGGGCGTCTACTCCCACCTCGAGCTCTTCGACGCCAAGGACTGGGGCCTGGTCGTCTACGACGAGGTGCACCTGCTGCCCGCACCGATCTTCCGGATGACCGCGGACCTGCAGGCCCGGCGCCGGATCGGGCTCACCGCGACGCTGATCCGCGAGGACGGCCGCGAGGGCGACGTGTTCAGCCTGATCGGCCCCAAGAGGTACGACGCGCCGTGGAAGGACATCGAGGCGCAGGGCTGGATCGCCCCGGCCGACTGTGTCGAGGTGCGGGTGACGCTGCCGGAGGGCGAACGGTTCGTCTACGCCACCGCCGAGCCCGAGGAGCGCTACCGGCTGGCCTCCTGCACTGCCGCGAAGACCCGCCTCGTCGAGGAGCTGGTCGCCAAGCACCGCGGTGAGCCCACGCTCGTGATCGGGCAGTACATCGACCAGCTCGACGAGATCGGTGAGCGCCTGGGGGCGCCGGTGATCAAGGGCGAGACCACCGTGAAGGAGCGCGAGCGGCTGTTCAACGCGTTCCGGCACGGGGAGATCGACCTGCTGGTGGTCTCCAAGGTCGCGAACTTCTCCATCGACCTGCCGAGCGCGTCGGTGGCGATCCAGGTCTCGGGGTCCTTCGGGTCCCGCCAGGAGGAGGCCCAGCGGCTCGGCCGGCTGCTGCGGCCCAAGGAGGCGCAGGCCGACGGCTCGAGGAAGTCGGCGCGGTTCTACGCCATCGTGTCCCGCGACACCGTGGACGCCGACTTCGCCCAGCACCGGCAGCGTTTCCTGGCCGAGCAGGGCTACGCCTACCGGATCGTCGACGCCGACGACATCGCCACCGCCTGAGGGGAGATTCCGGCTCCCCTGCACTCCGAGGGGCTTCCGCCGCCGACGAGCGAGACCGTCAGGCGGTCGCGGTGTGCGGGTCCGCGTTGGCCAGGCCGGCGGGGTCGAGGTCCTGGTCCCAGGCGACGTGTTCGGCGAGCTCGCGGGTGAGCTGGGTGAACTCTTCGTGGGTCATCCTGCCCAGGGGTGTGGTGCCGCCGGGGTCGCGTTGGAAGCAGTAGCCGTGGGGGGTGCGCCACAGGTGGACGCCGAACAGGGGGTGCTGCGTGGTCCAGCCGTGGCCGTGGGTCTTGACCCGGTGGCTGCCGCGGTGCAGCGGGGCGAGGTTGTCCAGGCTGGTCTGGCCGGGTGGGCCGCCGGCGCTGCGGGGGAGGTAGGGCTGGGTGTGGTCGAGGTCGACGCCGGTGCTGCGGCTGCTGGTGGCGGCGAACGGGAACACGGTGGTCGGGTGGACCAGCCGGACCTGTTCGGCGAGCGGGTCGGGGATCTCGTAGGCGTCGACGGGCCGGTGGGCGTTGAGGTCGATGACCCGGGTGATCCGGACGTGGGCAGTGGCCCAGGAGGTCGACGGCCTCGCGGTGGGTGAGCGCGGTGCCGTCGTTCTCGAAGCGGACCAGGCCGGTGCCGCCGCGGAACTGCGTCTCCGAGGCGTGCAGGTAGAGCACCACCGGCGGCCGGAGCTTGCCCGGGTCCAGGTCCGGCAGGTCGGCCTTGTTGAGGGCAGACCTCTCCCCCGACGCGAGGGTCGGGTCATGCCCGCAGGTCGGGCAGCACGGGTCGTGCCGGCTGGGATGGATCGGCGACTCCGGAACCGGCTCTGCACTGGACGGGTCGGGCTGCGGGTCCGGCTGATCCGGTGGGTCGACAGGCGAGGGCCCGCCTTCCCACTCCTTGACCTGCCGGTCGTCGAACAGATGCGTGGGGTCGTCCGGATCGGGACCGCCGGCTCCGGAGCCGGAGTTCGGGCCATCCTTGGTCGCGGCCTCGATGAGCTTGTGGACGGCTTCGGCCGGGTTGGTGCACAGCAGGAACGCGGCGTCGGCCTCCAGTTCGCCGAGCGGCGCGGTGGCTCCGTGGGCCCGGAGGATGAGGGCGATCTGGTGGATGCGGGCCATCATCACGATGATCTGGGCGGCCGGGAGCAGCACGGTCAGCGACTTCAGGCCCTCGTCGTTGGTGCGGGAGACGGTGACCCGCTTGGTGGCCTCCCGCTCCCGGCGGCGCTGCTCGGCCAGCACCGGGTCGGCGGCCTTGATCCGGGCATCGACGAGCTCCTGGAACCGCGACCAGGCCTGGTCGCCGAGGTGTTTGGTGGTGCGCTGGTCCACCCAGCGCGCCGCCTCGGCAGACAGCTTCGCGTGCCGGCAGCGACGGGCGACGTAGCGGGCCTGCCAGGCCTGCACCATCCCCGCGGCGAGTGCGGGGTCCCGACCGGGTGCGTCGCAGTCGGCGGTCTGCAGGACCCGGGCCCACAGCAGCGGGTGCCGGTGGGTCAGGTCCAGGACGTCGGCGAGCTCCCCGCGCGCGATCGGCTCGGGCAGCCCGAGCAGCAGCGCCAGCTCGTGGACCGCGAACTCCGCGACCTCCGGGGTGCCGTCGCCGCCGTAGGTCCGCGCCTGCTCGGTGCCCGGCAGCAGCCGGCCGGCGGAGTCGCGGCGCTGCTCGAGGCTGTCGCCGTTGTGGAGCACCGCCCACTGCGCGACCAGCACCAGCCGGCGGGCGCCGCAGGCCCGCTCGCGGGCGACCTCGGCGACCAGCGCGTCGGCACACCGCTGCCCGCTCATCGCCTCGATCCGCTCCGCCTCCATGACCACGAACCTAGACGCGAGCACCGACGGTTTTCCCTTGCAGGCAAGGCGAATCTCCCCGATCGGGGGACATCAGGGCGACGACTTCCAGGGGACCCGGCGCCGGGCCTAGGTGTTCTGCCCAGGGAGGTTGGCGACGCTCGGCGTGCCGGGTAGATGAAGAGGGCCCTTCTTGGGTTCGGTGTGAAGCGACGAAGCAACCACACCGACAAGAAAGGCCCTCGATGTCCCACCGTAACGCTCCGCTGACCCCTGAAGGCCGTCGCCGCCTGTGCGAGCGCGTCGACGCCGGCCGGCCGATCTGTCATGTCGCAGCCGAGGTCGGGATCCCCCGGCAGCGGTTGGGGCATTGGTATGCCCGCTGGTGCGAGGAGGGCGAGGACGGCCTCGAGGACCGTTCCAGCCGCCCGCTGGCCGCGCCCAACCAGACCGACCCCGAGGTCGAGGCGCGGGTGGTTGCGCTACGTCGCGAGCACAAGGTCGGGCCGGTGCAGCTGGTCGGGAGACTGGCCGAGGAAGGCATCGATCTGCCGGCCTCCACGATCTACCGAATCCTGGTCCGCCACGGCATCTCTCGGCTCCGTGACCTCGACGTGGACGGCGAGGACCTCCGTGAGCCGGTGGTCCGCTACGAGTGGGACCGCCCCGGCGACCTGGTCCATGTCGATGTGAAGAAGATCGGCCGGATCCCCGACGGCGGCGAAACGGCTGCGGCGAGGTGGGCGGCGAGCTTGCGCTTGGCGCGCTGGAGGGCGTTGTCGACGGTCTTGGCCGGCCGCCGCACCACCGCGGCGATCTCCTGGTAGCCCAGGCCGTCGAGGTGCAGCCGCATCACCTCCGCCTCGAGGCCGGACAGGGCGGCACCGGCGTGCCGGTCCAGCTCGCGCACCCGCTCGGCGAACAGCAGGTGCTCGGCGGGGTCGGCGAACGGCGCGAGCACCGTCTCCGCGACGGTCGGCCCGTCGTCCGCACTCGAGACCGGTCGGTGCAGCGGGACGTACTGGTTCAGCGGACGGTGCTTGTGCCTGCTGGCCGCCCGCACCGCGGTCACGATGTGCCGGACCACGCAGGTCTCCGCGAACGCCCGGAAGCTGACCCCGCGGTCCGGGTCGAAGTCGCGCACAGCCGCGTAGAGCCCGATCATCGCCTCCTGCACGACGTCCTCGGGCTCGGCACCGGCCAGGAAGTACGACCGGGCCCGGGCACGGGCGAGGCGCTGGTGCCGCAGCAGCAGCCGGTGCAGTGCCGCCTCCTGACCCGCGCGGGCACGCCGGACCAGCTCCTCGTCGGTCGCCTCCTCGGGAATCACGTCACCTTCAACGAGCCCCCTCGCCGAAGGTGACGCGGGCTACCGCCGGTCGCGGACGGCGAGCAGGCCGCCGAGCACGCCGACGTACGCCGTCGCGTCCGGCCCGAACGTGATCGGCGCGTAGTTGTTGTTGTAGCCCAGGCCGGTGCCGGTGAGCACCGACCACACCCGCCGGCCGGTGCGGGCGTCGAGCGCGGTGAGGTACCACGGGTCCTCGGGACCCGTCGCCGGCTGCCCGGAGGTGTAGCGCACCTCGCCCGGAGCGGGGTGCTCGTAGACGTAGACGAGCCCGGTGGCGGCCGACATCTTGCTCACGCTGGTGGGCACGCGCACCCTGGCGGTCCAGACCTTGCGGCAGCCGCCGTGCCGGTAGTCGACGTCGATCCGGGTCACGCCGGGCACGGTCGTGGGTGTGTTGCGGTTGAGGTGGCCCGACGGCGGCGTCTGCTCGGGGCCGGTGTAGCCGTAGTTGTTCTCCACGACCAGCGAGCGGCCCCAGGCGATCAGGGAGTTGTCGGTGGAGCTGCGACCGCGCGGGAAGACCGGCATCGAGCACACCGGCCGGCCCGGCCGGCGGCGGTCGGCCCGGAACACCAGCACGTGCATGCGCGGCTCGGCGTTGTCGGTGATCACCACGTAGTGCCGCCTGCCCCGGCGCACCACGGTCGGTGTGGTGCCCGAGCCGAGCTGGCTCTGCCCAGGCTTCTGGCGCGTGCCCGCGTCGTACGGCTTGCGCCAGCTGACCACCGGGCGACCACCCCGGCCCGCGACGAACCGGTAGAGCGCCCTCGACGACACCACGAACACCGCACCGGTCTCGTCGACCGCCACGGAGTTGCCGACGGTCTCCCCCTGCGGCAGCGTCATCGCGCGCACCGCGCCCGAGCCCGGCCGCACGACGCCGACCACCCCGGTGTCGGTGACGAACCACAGCCGGCCGCCCCAGTCCGGCAGCACCGAGAGGATCGTGTCCCCCTTCGTGTACGCCGAGACGTCGTACTGCCGCACCAGCGACAGCTGCGGCGCGTCGGGCGACCCGGTCTCGGCGATCACGTCGATGTGCCCGTCGGAGGTCGGGACCACCGCGCGGTCCTGGTCGTCGAGGTAGAAGTAGCCACCCCCGCCGAACGCGGTGAACGGGTGCGACAACGACGAGGCCGGGCGGGGGCCCAGCGGGTAGTCGGCGAGCAGGTCCAGCGTGCGAGGGTCGAGCAGCCGCAGGTCCACGGTGGCCAGACCCACGCACACCGTCATCAGCCGGCCCTTCGCGTCGAAGGTCACCGACGCGCACTCCTGGGTGTAGAGCGTGGACGTCACACTCGGGTGCCGGCCGAGGGGCCCGGCCGCGCGGCCCGCGTCGGACTGGTAGGCGTCGTCGTGCAGGTTGCTGCGGTCGTTGGCGGCCATGTGCGGGTGCCGCGGCGCGAACCTGGCCCGGACCGGGCGGGCCGCCCGCGGGTGGCCGAGGAACGGCACCACGCTCGAGGCCCCGGGGTCGTCCGGGATCGGCACGGCGGGCGCTCCTGGCAAGGCGGACGGCAGGGCGGACGGCGGGGCGGCCTGACCGGTGGCGGGCAGCAGGAGCGTGAGGGCCGCAGCGGCGAGCGCGGCGAGGCGCGGCAGACGGGTCATGTGCTGTCCCTTCGCCGGGCGGCGGGCATTTCCTCCCCGGACGAGGAGGAAACTTCGCGCCCGCGGCGAAGCAAGCACCATGCGATCCCTCCCGGTGCTGCTCTGCTCCGCCCTCGTCGCGGCCGGCGTGCTCGCCGCGCCGCCCTCGAGCGCCGGCACCTCCGCCGACGGCCACCGCTACGGCGAGGTGCTCAACGTCCTGCCTCCGGGCAACGACGGCAACGTGGACGCCGTCGAGCTGGCGCAGCTCGGCCCCGGGAAGGTCGCCGACGACCCGCGGTCCGCCGGCTCGAGCCTGCTGGACCCGCAGGGCCTGTTCACCACCGCCACCCCGCGGCACCCGGCTAACTTCGCCGACCAGCTCGAGAAGTACGACGCGCTGAGCACCGTCGCGCCACGGTCGCTGACGGACGCGGGGCTGTCGAGCTACTTCAAGGACGCCTCCCTCGGCGTGAACCCCGCCGACGTGGTCCGCACCGAACGGCCGCGGCGGGGCGTGGTGATCCGCTGGGACAAGGACGGCGTGCCGCACATCACCGGGAAGACCGACGCCGACGTCGCCTACGGCGCCGGCTACGCGAACATCGAGACCCGGATGTTCCTCACCGACGTGCTTCGGCACACCGGCGCGGCCACGATGGCGCAGTTCGTCGGCCCGACGCAGGACAACATCGCGCAGGACGCGGCGCAGCTGCGCGTCGCGGCGTACACGCCGAGGCAGCGGACCCGGCAGATCGAGAACCTCGCGCGGCGCTCCCCCGAGGCCCGCCGGCTGGTGCACGCGTTCGACGCCTACATCGCCGGGATGAACGACGAGCAGGGCAACCTCTGCCCGGCCGGCACCGCTTCGGTGCCCCTCCCCGGCGGCCTGGGGATGGGCTTCGGCGAGCACTGCCCCGTCGAGTACGCCGCGCTCCAGCGGCCGCCGCAGCCCTACACCCGCGAGGACGTCGTCTCGATCGCGTCGCTGGTCGGCGGGATCTTCGGCACCGGCGGCGGAGGCCAGTACACCAACGCGATCTGGCTCCAGCAGCTCCAGGAGAAGTTCGGCGCCCGGCGCGGCCGGCAGATGTACGACGACCTCCGTGAGAAGAACGACCCGGAGGCCCCGGTGACCTCACCGGTGCGCACGCCGTACGGCGGGGCCGGCGGGGTGCACCCGGGCCGGCCGGGCGTGGCCCTGCCCGACCTGCACCCGACCGCGACCGAGCTCGGCACCGGGGCGATCGTGAACCCCGACGGGTCGCTGTCCGAGCCCCCGGCCGGCGCGGCCGGCAACGAGGGCAACGCGAGCACCACGGACCCGAAGCAGGAGTCGTCCACCTCGGCCCGCTACGGCGTCGACCCACAGCTCGAGGCGCGACGGATCCAGGGCAGCCTGCAGCGGGCGATGGGCGGCGAGCTGGTCGGGATGAGCAACGCGCTCCTCGTCGACGCGAAGCACTCGGCCGGCGGCCACCCCACCGCGGTGTTCGGCCCGCAGACCGGCTACTACGCCCCGCAGCTGCTCGTCGAGGAGGAGCTGCGCGGGCCGCACACCGCGGCCCGCGGCGTGTCGTTCGCGGGCACGACGTTCGTCGTCGAGCTCGGCCGCGGCGTCGACTACGCCTGGTCGGCCACCTCGCCGTACACCGACATCACCGACACCGTGGTGCAGCGGCTGTGCAACCCCGACGGCAGCCGCCCGACCGTGCGGTCCACCGCGTACGTCGACGGGCGGGGCCGGTGCCGCCGGATGGTGAGCTACCAGCACACCGAGACCGGGCTGCCGAACCTCGGCGCGCAGGCCGCGCCGAAGCGGGTGTCGTTCCTGGTGCTGCGCACCGACCACGGCATCGTGCGGCTGCGCACCACGGTCCGCGGCCGCCCGGTCGCGGTCGTCACCCAGCGGTCGACGTACATGCACGAGGCCGACTCGGTGCTCGGCTTCGTGCACCTGAACGACCCCGGCTTCGTCCGGGACGCGAAGAGCTTCATGAAGGCGGCGGCGGGGATCCAGTACACGTTCAACTGGTACTACGCCGACGACAAGGACATCGCCTACTACAGCTCGGCCCGACTGCCGAGGCGGGCGCCCGGCACCGACCTGGACCTGCCGCGATGGGGCGCGCCGCGCTACGACTGGCGCGGCTTCGAGCCGTTCTCGGCGCACCCGCACGTGGTGAACCCGGCGCAGGGCTACATCGCCAACTGGAACAACAAGCTCGCGCCCGGCTTCGCCTCCTCCTCGCAGGTGTGGGGCGACGGTCCGGTCTACCGCAGCCTCACCCTGAGCGACCGGATCAAGGCCCTGCTCCGGCGCGGCCGGCCGGTGACGCGCGCCGACCTGGTCGGGGCGATGATCGACGCCGGCACCGTCGACGTGCGGGGCGCGTACGTGCTGCCCTACGTGCTGAAGGTCCTCGGCCGCCCCGCGGCCGCCCAGGACGCCACGGCGGTCCGGCTGCTGCGCCGGTGGGTCCGCGACGGCGCGCACCGCGTGGACCGCGACCGTGACGGCAGTTACGCCCACCAGGCCGCGATCGACCTGTTCGACACCTGGTGGGACCCGACCGGGGCGGGCGCCTCCTGCGCGCCCGGGTGCGGCTTCGCGCTGCCCGAGGACGCGTTGCGCCGCGGGCTGGGCGGCCTCGTCGACCGGCTCCCCGAGCCGCTCGACGACCACCCGCGTGAGCACATCGGCTCGGCGTTCAACGGCATCGCCTGGTACGGCTACCTCAACAAGGACCTGCGCCGGGTGCTCGGGCTGCCCGAGCGGGGACAGTACTCCCGGGTCTACTGCGGGTCGGCCGCGCGCTGCCGGACGGCGCTGCGACGGTCGCTGCACAAGGCGGTGCGGGCGGCGCTGGCCACCGAGAACGTCTCGTCGGTGCGCGACCTGACCTACGACAAGGCGCGGGACGACATCGTGTCGGTGCCGGCCGGCGTGGTCGGCGTACGCCCGATCGACTGGCAGAACCGCCCGACGTTCCAGCAGGTCGTCCGCTTCACCTCCCACCGCTGAGTGGTCACAGCGTCGCGGCGCTGTAGCCCCGTGACGCTCTGACAGGTCGGTCTAGAGTGGGGCGACCAGGAGAGGGAGGTGGCCGACGTGCCTGAGCCCACCGAGTCCGAGCAGGCCGTGCTGGCGGCGCGCCGGGCGGAGCTTCGCACGAAGTACCTCCTCCCGCCGGAGCAGCGCGACACCCCGGGCCGCGGCATCCACCACGCCGCGCTGATCTGCTCGGACGTGGAGCAGACCATCGCGTTCTACCAGGGGCTGCTGGGTTTCCCGCTGGTCGAGCTGGTCGAGAACCGCGACTACCCGGGCTCCTCGCACTTCTTCTTCGACCTCGGCAACCAGACCCTGCTGGGCTTCTTCGACTTCCCCGGGCTCGGCCTCGAGCCGGGCGTCGAGTCCATCGGTGCGGTGCAGCACATCGCCATCTCCGTGCCCCGCGACCGCTGGGAGCAGCTGCGGGAGCGGCTCGACGCCGCCGGCGTGCCGTACGCCGGGCCCGACCGCGGCATCGAGGAGTCGATGTACCTCAAGGACCCGGACGGCATCGGGATCGAGCTGCTCAGCGACCCGCTGATGTTCTTCGGGGGCCGCCGGCTCGACGAGTGACGGCGTGAGGCGGGTGCCCAGGTGGCCACCGCCGGGCTCACCACCGGCGACGGTCCCGAGGTGGCCCGGCTGTTCGGGCTCCCCCCGGGCGAGCTGGCCGGCCCCGCGGCGCGCGGTGAGCTCGGCCAGGTGTGGCGGCTGACGAACGCCGACGGCGACTGGGCCGTCAAGGAGTCCTTCGTGCCCCAGGAGGCCGCCTCGGCCGGGGAGTGCGGTCGGTTCCAGGCGGACGCCCGGGCCGCCGGCGTGCCGACCCCGCGGGTGCTCACCACGCCCGCAGGCGACCACGTGTCCCGCCTGCGGGACGTCCCGCTGCGCGCCTACGCGTGGGTCGACGTGCTCGGCGCCGACCGGACGATCGACCCGGTCGCGGTCGGCCGGACGCTCGCCGCCCTGCACCGCGTGCACCGGTCCGCCGCCGGACCGCCGCACCCGTGGTTCACCGAGCCGGTCGGCGCCGGGCGCTGGCGCGAGCTGGCCCGGGCCGCCGCCGCGGCGCGGGCACCGTTCGCCGGCCGGCTGGCCGCCGTGGTCGAGGAGCTGGTCGCTGCCGAGCGGCTGCTGGTGCCGATGACGCCGGTCCAGCTCTGCCACCTGGACCTGTGGGCGGACAACGTGCGCGCCACCCCGTCCGGCGGCCTGTCCGTCCTGGACTTCGACAACGCCGGCCCCGGGGACCCCGGGCAGGAGCTGGCCATGGTGCTGTACGAGTTCGGCGGCGCCCCCGAGCGGGTCCGGGCGCTGCGCGACGGGTACCTCGACGCGGGCGGGCCGGGCCGGGTGCGCGAGCCGGCCGACTTCTCGCTGCCGGTCGCGCACCTCGGCCACATCGCCGAGCGGCACCTGCGGATGTGGCTGGAGGCTGCCGGGGCGGGGCCGGTGCGCAGCCACGCCACGGCCGCCCTCGACGAGCTCCTCGCGGACCCGCTCACCCCGGCCACCATCGAGGCGATCCTCGCCGCCCTGGCCACGTGACCCGGCGGGCTCAGGCGGGGCCGACCGGGGTGAGCCGCCGGACCACCGTCGAGACCACCAGCAGGGTGGCCGCGAGCAGCACCGCCGCAGCGACGAACGCCGCGTCGGCTCCCGCGACGAACACCTGCTGGGCCCGCTCGAGCGGGTCCCCGCCGGCGACGGCCGCGTTGCGGCTGGCGTGGCCGAAGACGGTCACCAGCGCCGCCAGGCCCAGCGCCGAGCCCACCTGCTGCGCGACGTTGGTCAGCCCCGCCGCGGCTCCGGCCTCGTGCGGGCGTACGGCGTGCAGCCCGGCCCCGGTCAGGGGCACGAACGTGATCCCGTTGCCCAGCCCGAACAGCACGAGCGGCACCAGCACCGCGAGGTAGCTGCTGTCCGCGGAGAGCTGGGTGAGCACCACGAGCGCGACCGTGCTGATCGTGGCTCCCACGGTCATCACCGCCCGGCCGCCGTACCGGGCGACCAGCACCCGGGCGCTCAGCTGCGAGGCGACGAACAGCGCGGCCGTGGTGGGCAGGAAGCCCAGGCCGGTGCGCAGCGGGCTGTAGCCGAGCACGCCCTGGAGGAACTGGGTCAGGAAGAAGAACATCCCGGTCATGCCCGCGAACATCAGCATCCGGGCGACGTACGCGCCGCTGCGGGTGCGGTCGGCGAACAGCGACAGCGGCGTGATCGGCTCCGCGGCCGTGCGCTCGATCGTCACGAAGAGGCCGAGCAGCACCGCGCCGGCCGCGAACGCCGCCAGCGCGCCCGGCGACCCCCAGCCGTGGTCGGCCGCGCGCACGAACCCGTAGACCACCGCGCCCATGCCGAGGGTGGAGGTCACCGCGCCGGCGAGGTCGAACCGGCCGCGGCGGCGCGGCTGGTGCGGTACGACGAGCCACGCGGCCAGCGCCACGGCGAGCCCGATCGGCACGTTGACGAGCATCACCCACCGCCAGGAGGCGTACTCCGTGAGCAGGCCGCCGGCGACCAGGCCGACCGAGCCGCCGCCCACCGAGACCGCGGAGAACAGACCGAGGGCCCGGGTGCGCTCGCGCCCCTCGGGGTACATCGTCGTCAGCAGCGACAGGGTGACCGGCGCGGCCAGCGCGGCACCCGCGCCCTGGACCGCCCGCGCGGCGACCATCATCGCGCTGCTGGAGGCGAGCCCGCCGGCGAGCGAGGCGAGGGTGAAGACCACGATCCCGACGATGAACGTCGGCCGGCGGCCCAGCAGGTCGCCGGCGCGGGCACCGAGGAGCAGCAGGCCCCCGAGGGCCAGGCTGTAGCCGTTGAGCACCCACGACAGGCCGGCCTCGGTGAAGCCGAGCGCGGTGCGCATGTGCGGGAGCGCCACGTTCACGATCGTCATGTCGAGCATCACCATCAGCTGGGCGACGAGGATCGTGGCGAGGACGAGGCCGGGGCGCGCGACACGCCGCCGGCGTGGCCGACCTGCCCCGGCGGAGCGGGGCGGGGCGGCGGTAACTTGATCGGACACGAGTTCTGCTCCATCCTGGGAGTGGAAGTAATCGGAGGGGCCCTCCAGATACAATACGGAGGCACCCTCCGGTTACGCAAGGCCTTTTCCCGAGAGGTGATCGCGTGCCCTCCCCGACCACGTCCGGCGCACCCCGGATGCGAGCCGACGCCGCGCGCAACCGCGCCAAGCTGGTGGCCGCGGCCCGTGAAGCGTTCACGGAGGCCGGCGACGGCTCCGAGGTGACGATGGAGGCGGTCGCCAGGCGGGCGGGCGTGGGCATCGGCACGCTCTACCGGCACTTCCCCACCCGGCTCGAGATGATGGAGGCGGTCTACCGGGAGGACGTCGACGGCCTGCGTGCCTACGCCCACGAGCTGATCGCCGCCGAGCCCCCGTGGCCCGCGATGCAGCACTGGTTCGAGCGCTTCCTCGCGTTCGCCTCGACGAAGCGGGCCATCTTCGGCGAGCTGCTGACCGCGATCGGCAAGGACTCCGAGCTGCTGACCTACTCCCGCGGCGTCCTCAACGAGACCGTCACCGCCCTGGTGACGAACGCCCAGCAGGCGGGCTGCGTGCGCGAGGACGTGACGTCCTCCGACGTGCTGAGCCTGCTCAGCGGCTGCACGATGATGAACCTCGGCCGCGACCAGTCCGAGCGGGTGCTGCGGGTGGTCCTGGACGGCCTGCGGACCTAGCTCACTGCCGGGGGAAGCCGCCGTTGCTGTGCAGCAGCTGGCCGTTGACCCACGAGCCCCGCTCGGAGAACAGGAAGCGCACCAGGTTCGCGGTGTCCTCCGGGGTCCCCAGCCGGCCGGCCGGGGTGAGGTCCAGCACGGCAGCCCGGGTGTCCTCGTCCATCCAGCCGGTGTCGACCGGCCCGGGGTTGACCGCGTTGGCGAGCACCCCACGGTCGGCGAGCTCGTGGGCCGCGGCGAGCACCACCCGGTCGAGCGCGCCCTTGCTCGACCCGTAGGGCAGGTTGCGCACCGTGGCGTCGCTGGTCAGGGCCACCACGCGCCCGCCGCCGTCCGGGACCTGCCGGGCCAGCGCGGCGATCAGCTGCCACGACGCCCGCACGTTCACCGCGTAGTGCCGGTCGAAGCTGTCCACGGAGGTGTCGAGGAAGCCGGAGTCCACCGACTCGCAGTGCGAGAGGACCAGCCCGGACACCGGGCCGAGCTCCGCAGCGGCGCGGTCGACGAGGGCGTCGGCCTGCTCCGGCGACTCCAGGTCGGCGGGCAGGAGGGCCGCCGCGCGGCCCAGGCCGCGGATCCGCTCCGCGAGCCGGTCCACGTCGTCCGGCGCGTGGCCGAAGCCCATCCGGTCGTCGTAGGGCTGCCAGGAGGACAGCGCGACGTCCCAGCCGTCCTCGGCCAGGCCCAGCGCGATGGCGGCGCCGAGGCCGCGCAGCCGGCCGGCTCCGGTGACGAGGGCGGTGCGGGGCACGGCTGTCCTCCTGTACGACGGCGCCGGGACTCCTGCAGCCTACGAAAACCGGGTGCCGGGACGGCGCCCGGGTGGTAGCGTCGCGGCCCTTCCCCAGCCACCCGCGACGGCGGAGGTTCCCGCGTGCCTGCTCCCACGCCCCCGACCACGACCCCCGACCATCCCCCGGATCCCGGCCCCGGCCGGGTCGACGACCCCGAGCTCGGGCGCGAGCGCGCCCACCTGGGCGCCTCCCGTGCGGCCCTCGCCAGGATGCGCGAGCGCGCCGCCGCGCTGGACTCCTCGGCGGCCGGCGACTGGGTCAGCCAGCAGTTCCTGGAGTCCGCGATCTACCGGCGGATGAAGGCGCTCGCCGACGACCCGACGGTCCCGCTCTTCTTCGGCCGCCTCGACTACGGCGAGGCAGCGGCGGACAGCCCGGCCGACATCGACGCCGCCGGCGAGCGGTTCTACATCGGCCGGCGGCACGTCAACGACGAGGCCGGCGACCCGATGGTGGTGGACTGGCGGGCCCCGATCAGCCGGCCGTTCTACCGGGCGAGCAAGGCCGAGCCGATGGGCGTGGACCTGCGCCGCCGCTTCGGCTTCCAGCACGGCGCGCTGACCGCCTACGAGGACGAGCGCCTGCTCGAGGGCGTCGAGGAGACCCACAGCGCGATCCTCGAGGCCGAGATCGAGCGGCCGCGCGTCGGCCCGATGCGCGACATCGTGGCCACCATCCAGCCGGAGCAGGACCTGATCGTCCGCAGCGAGCTCGAGCAGTCGGTGTGCGTGCAGGGCGCGCCCGGCACCGGCAAGACCGCGGTCGGGCTGCACCGGGCCGCCTACCTGCTCTACGCCCACCGCGGCCGGCTCTCCCGCCAGGGCGTGCTCGTGATCGGCCCCAACGCGTCCTTCCTGCGCTACATCGGCGACGTGCTCCCGGCGCTCGGCGAGATCGACGCCCAGCAGACCACCATCGAGGAGCTGGTCGGCGCCACGTTGTCCCGCCTCAGCGCCCGCTACGCCGTCCGCGGCACGGACTCCCCCGAGGTGGCGACGCTCAAGGGCGACGGGCGGCTGGCCACGGTGCTCTCCCGGGCCCTGTGGTCGCACGTCCGCGCCCCGTCCGAGGGCCTGCTCGTGCCCCGGGGCGCGCGGCGGTGGCGGGTCGCGCCGTACCAGGTCGAGGAGGTGCTGGCCGACCTGCGCGGACGCGGCGTGCGGTACGGCGCGGCCCGGGCGATGCTGCCGCAGCGGCTGGCGCACCGGATCCTCGTGGCGATGGAGCTGGCCGGCGACTCCCCCGACGACCGGGTCCAGGACGCGGTCGCCCGCAGCCGGGAGGTGAAGCGGTACGTCGACTCGGTGTGGCCGGCCGTGGACCCGGCCCGGCTGGTGCTGCGGCTGCTCTCCGACGCCGACCTGCTCGCCGCCGCGGCCGACGGCGTGCTCACGCCCGAGGAGCAGGCCCTGCTGCTGTGGGAACGGCCGCCGAAGGGACCCGGGTCGGCGAGGTGGTCGCTGGCCGACGCCGTGCTCATCGACGAGGCGCAGGACCTGGTCGAGCGCACGCC
This sequence comes from uncultured Actinomycetota bacterium, assembly GCA_963838025.1. Taxonomy (GTDB): domain Bacteria; phylum Actinomycetota; class Actinomycetes; order Propionibacteriales; family Nocardioidaceae; genus Nocardioides_B. Next base: position 981,559 of record CAWIPF010000004.1, on the reverse strand, counting down.
GTCGGTCGGGCACGTCGTTGCCGACGAGGCGCAGGACCTGTCGCCGATGATGCTGCGCGCGGTCGGCCGGCGCTGCTCGACCGGCTCGACCACCGTGCTCGGCGACCTGGCCCAGGCCACCACGCCGTGGGGCAGCCGCTCCTGGGACGACGCGCTGCGTCACCTCGGGAAGCCCGACGCGCACGTCGAGCAGCTCACCAAGGGGTTCCGGGTGCCGGGCGAGGTGATCGAGTACGCCGCGCGGCTGCTGCCGGTGATCGCGCCCGCGCTGGAGCCGCCCACGTCGGTCCGACGGACCCGCGGCGAGCTCGAGGTCACCCGGGTCGGGGACCTGGTGGCCGCGGCCGCGGCCGCCGCGCGGGAGGCCGCGGCCAAGGTCGGCTCGGTGGGCCTGATCCTCCCCGACGCGCTGGTGGGCCGGGTGGCCGCGGCGCTCACCGCCGCCGGGGTGGGACACGCGGTGCTCGGCGAGGACCCGGGCAACGTCGACTCCGAGTTCGACATCGCCCTAGACGTCGTACCCGCCTCGCTGGCGAAGGGGCTCGAGTTCGACCACGTGCTGCTGCTGGAGCCGGCCGGCGTCGTCGCCGGCGAGCCGGACCGGGTCACCGGCCTGCGCCGGCTCTACGTGTGCCTGACCCGCGCGGTCACGTCGCTGGTGGTGCTGCACACCGACGACCTGCCCGCCGAGCTCGGCACCCCCGCAGGCATCGGGCCGAGGACCCCTCCCACGCGGCGGCGCGGCCCTACACTCCCGGAGTGAGCGTTCTCGCGCCGGCACGGGCCACGGGGGGCACGGGGGGTATGGGCCGCACCCTGAGCGCCTGGGACCGGGCCCGCCACGCCCTGGCGGTCTGCTGGGTGCTGCTGATCGGCACCGCGGTGGCGGTCGGGGCGCGCTCGGCGTCCCTGTCCCACCTCCAGGGCGACCTCACCGAGGGCGGCGTGCGCACCGTCCGGGTCGCGGGGGGCCTGGAGCCGGGCGCCCGCGGCTACGCCACCCAGTACGTCCGGTGGCGCCAGGGCCCGTTCGGCTACGAGGCCCAGGTGCTCGAGGTCAGCCCGGGGAGGGACGTGCCGGCGCACGGCAGCGAGATCAGCGCCGTGGTGCGCAGCGACATCGGCGCCCGGCTGGCCGGTGCTCACCCGGGGCTGCGTGTGGTCCGCGAGGAGCCTGCGAGGTCCGGGGCCGGTCTCCTCGGCTGGCAGGTGCCCGTCTGGGTGGGACTGGCCGGGCTCGCCCTCACCCTGGCGAGCCTGGCCGTCCTGATCGCCGGGCCGCAGCCGTGGCGGGCCACCCGGTGGGCCTGGTTCTGGCTGCTCTGCTCACCGCTGACCAGCGTGGTCTTCCTCGTGCTGTCCGGCCCGACGCCGCTCGTCCCGGACCCCCGCAACCCCGCCCGCAGGCTGACCGGCGGATGGGCCTTCCTGCTGTCCCTGCCGCTGGCGGCCCTGCTGCGGGGGCCTCGCTGAGGGGCGGCGCGGCCGGGGTCAGCAGGGTGGGGCGTCGGCGGCCGCCAGCAGCCGCTGCCCGAGGGCCCGCGCGGCCGCCTTGAGCTCCGGGCAGCGCACGATCCGGTACGGCGCCGCGATCGTGGCGAGCTGCTCGGCGTACCACGCCGGGTTGCCGGTGCTGCCGACCAGGCGGGTGGTGCCGGCATCGACGGGCTCGAGCCGCCCCAGCGCGCGGGGCAGGCACCGTGCCACGGCGTCGACGGGCGCGTCGACGACGACCTCGACGTCGTACTCCCAGCCGACGGCGAGATGGTCCTCGAGCACGGCGACCGGGTCGAGGTCGGCGGGCGGTGCGAAGGTGTCGTCGAGCACCTCCAGCGTGCGCACCCGGTCGACCCGGTAGGCGCGCACGGCGTCCCTGCTGCAGGACCGGCACAGCAGGTACCACCGGCCGTGGCGCACCACCACCGCCCACGGGTCGACGTCGGAGACCCACTCCGACCCGGCCTCGGAGCGGTAGCCCAGCCGCACCCGCCGATGGTCGGAGCAGGCCTGCACGAGGGTGGCCGTGGTCGCGGGATCGGGCCGGGCAGCCGCCCGGTCGGGGACGGGCGCGGCGGCCCGGCGGACCATCTCGGCGCGCGCGGCCACCGGCTCCGGCAGGGCCCGCACGATCTTGCCGAGCGCGCTCCCGACCGGGTCCGTGGGGTCGCTCGCGGCGTGGTGCCCGTCGAGCACGGCCATCACCAGGCCCAGGGCCTCGGCCGAGCTGAACACCAGCGGCGGGAGCCGCAGCCCGCGGCCGACCCGGTAGCCCCCGTAGGGCCCCCGGACGGACTCGACCGGGATGCCGGCCTCGCGCAGGATCGCGACGTAGCGGCGGGCGGCGCGCTCGGAGACGCCGAGCTTGTCGGCCAGCCGGTCCGCGGTGATGCCCGGGCTGCCCTGGACCAGCTCGAGGGCCAGCAGCGCCCGCGCCGTGGGGCTCGCGTCAGGCTGCACGGCACCTCCCCGATCCGGAAGCGGAACGTCCGGAGCAGAGCCTAGCCTCCGGCTGCCCGGCGGGGCGGGAGCCTGCCAGAATCGGTCCGTGCTCGACCCGATCCGGTGGTGGCCGCTGACCGGCCACGACGACCTGCGCGACCGGCTGGTCGCGGCGTACGGCGACCCGGCGCGGGGCTACCACGACCTGCGCCACCTCGCGGAGGTGCTCGACCACGTCGACGCGCTCGTGGCCGCCGGAGCCCGGGCCGACCGCGACACCGTGCTGCTGGCCGCGTGGTTCCACGACGCGGTCTACGACCGCACCCGGGACGACGAGGAGCGCTCGGCGGTGCTCGCCGAGGTGGAGCTCGAGGGCCTCGACCCCGCCCTGGTCGCCGAGGTGGTCCGGCTGGTCCTGCTCACGACCACGCACCGCCCGGCCGAGGACGACACCAACGGCCAGGTGCTCTGCGACGCCGACCTGGCGATCCTGGCCGCCGACCCGCAGCGCTACCGGGAGTACGTCGACGGGGTGCGCCGGGAGTACGCCCACCTGGACGACGCCGACTTCGCCCGGGGCCGGGCCGCGGTCCTGCGCGACCTCCTCGACAAGCCGACCCTGTTCCACACCGACGCCGCGCGGACCCGCTGGGAGGCCGCCGCGCGGGCCAACGTCGCCCACGAGCTCACCGGCCACCGGGCTCACCGGGCTCACCGGGCTCACCGGGCCGGCCTAGCCCCGGCCGGCCGGGTGCCGCCGGTCGCGTCGGGTCCGCTTGTCCAGGGCGTCGACGGCCAGCAGCACGGGCGCCGACGCGAGGGCGACCAGCCAGCCGGCGGCGGGTGGGGGCGCCTGGCCGAGCAGCAGCGCGACCGGGGTGACCAGCAGCACGACGAAGGAGAACAGCAGCTCGGTCGAGGCGGCGGGGATCAGCAGCCGGTTGGTGGTCCAGCCCAGCTCCCCCGGCCACCGGGTCGAGCTGCGGCAGGCGAACGCGTTGGCGGTCTGCGCGATCACCACCGTCATGAACGCCGCTCCGGAGGCCGCCATCAGGTCGTGCCCGACGGGGAACCCCGCCCCGGGCCGCCAGCCGGCGGCCAGCAGGGAGACCAGGAAGGCGCTCATGGTGAGCGCGGCGACCAGCGGACCGAGCAGCCCGAACGCGCGCCGGAGCACGGTCCGGTTCATCAGCCGGCCCCGGACCGGCGGCCCGTCCAGCAGGTGCCTGGCCGGCGGCTCGGCCCCCAAGGCGACGGCCGAGAGGGTGTCGGTGCCCAGGTCGAGCGCCAGGATCTGCAGCACCCCGAGGGCGAGCGGGAAGTGTCCCCCGGAGAGCGCCCAGACCAGGAACGGGGTGAGCTCGGCGACGTTGTCGGTCAGGTGGTAGGTCAGGAACCGGCGGATGTTCACGAAGGTCGCCCGTCCCTGCTCGACGCCGGCGACGATGCTGGCGAAGGCGTCGTCGAGAAGCACCAGGTCGGCGGCCTCCCGGGCCACGTCGGTCCCCGAGCGCCCCATCGCGATCCCGATGTCGGACTCGTGCAGGGCGGGCGCGTCGTTGACACCGTCGCCGGTCATCGCGACGACGTGGCCTCGGGAGCGCAGCGCCCGGGCGATCCGGAGCTTGTCCTCGGGGGAGACCCGCGCGACGACCACCCCGTCGTGGTCGAGCACCGCGGCCAGGACGTGGTCGTCGTCCGGCAGCTCGGCCCCAGTGAGCACCGGCGCACCGGGGCGGCGCAGCCCGACCTCGGCGGCGATCGCGGCGGCGGTCGCCGGATGGTCGCCGGTCACCATCGCGACGCCGATCCCGGCTCGCCGGCACGCGGCGAGGGCGTCCAGGACGTCGTCGCGCGGCGGGTCCTCCAGGGCGACCAGGCCCATCAGGTGCAGGTCCCGCTCCGCCTCCTCCGGAGTGCGCGGCGCGCCGTCGCACGGCCCGGACGCGACGGCCAGCACCCGCAGCCCGCGCGCGGTGAGCGACTCCACGGCCTCGTGCGCGACCTCGCCGTCCGCGCACAGCGGGAGTACGGCGTCCGGGGCGCCCTTGACCACGACACCGTCCGAGACGACCACCGCCATGCGGCGCCGGCGCGGGTCGAACGGGAAGCGCAGGTCGACCGGGTGCCGTTGCCGGTCCTCGTCGGTGTCGACGCCCAGCCGGCGCGCGAACGCGTCGATCGCGGCCTCCATCGGGTCGCCGTGGGCCTGCCAGCCCTCGGGCGCCGGCTGGGCGTAGCCGGTCGAGCAGCGCACCGCGGCCAGGCCCAGCTGCCGGCACGGCTCTCGCGCGGAGGGCTCGGCCCAGGAGAGCTCGGCCGACGGCTCGTAGCCGGCGCCGGCGACGGTGACGTTCCCGGCGGGGGTCCACGCCTCGACGACGGCCATCTGGTTGCGGGTCAGCGTCCCCGTCTTGTCGGTGCAGATGAACGTCGTCGAGCCGAGGGTCTCGACCGCCTCGAGGTTGCGCACCAGGATCTGTCGCTTGGCCATCTGCTCGGCCCCCCAGGCCAACGACAGCGTCACGGTCGGCAGCAGGGCCTCGGGGACCAGCGCCACGGTGACCCCGATCGCGAAGACGAACCCGTCCTGGATCGGGTTCCCCACGAGCAGCGAGACGGCCAGGAACAGCGCGCCGACCCCGACCGCGATCGCGGCGATCACGCGCACCACGGACTCCAGGCCGCGGGTGAGCGGCGTGTCCGGCTTGGCCGAGGACGTGGACAGCTCGGCGATGCCGGCCAACCGGGTCCGCTCGCCGGTCGCGACCACCACCGCGCGGCCCTCACCCTCGACGACGAACGTCCCCGCGAAGATGGTCTCCCCCGCGCCGGCCGCACCGGCGCGGCTCTCCCCGGTGAGCATCGAGGAGTCCACCAGCAGCCGGTTCGCGGTCGTCAGGACGGCGTCCGCCGGCACCCGGTCCCCGCTCTCGAGCAGCAGCAGGTCGTCGACCACGACCTGCTCGGCGTCGATGATCCGGCGCCGCCCGTCCCGCCGGACCGTGAGCCGGGTCGGGAGCAGCTCACGCAGCCGGTCGGCGGCGCGGTCGGCGCGGGCCTGCTGGGCGAACGCGAACAGCCCGTTGAGCACGATGACCCCGAAGATCGCGATGCCGAGCTCGGGCAACCGGGCGACCAGTGCCAGCGCCCCGGCGACCCACAGCATCACCGCGAAGAAGTGGGTGAGCTCCCCCAGCAGCCGTCGCGCCGCGGACGGACGCCGGGGCGCGGGCAGCCGGTTGGGCCCCTGCTCGGCGAGCCGGGCGGCGGCCTCCGCCGTGGTCAGGCCCTGCGCCGTGACGGTGGGCATCGAAAAGCCCCCTCTCCCGCTCACCGCCAGCATGCGGCAGTCCGGGAGCGGCGGGAAAGGGTCCTTGGTCAGGGGGGGCTACAGCAGTGCGGGCGCGGTGAGCACCAGGGTCCCCGCGTCGGCGTCGAGCAGCGCGGGCACACCCAGCGGGAAGGCCAGGTTGCGCGGACCGTGGCCGACGGGTGCGCCCCACCCCATCGGGACGCCCAGCGGCCCCAGCCGGTCCAGCACGAGGTCGCGCACCGACTCCGGTGACCCGCAGTCGGTGAAGTCGCCCAGCACCACCGCGCGCACCCGGTCGAACCAGCCGGCGCGCAGCAGCTGGGTGAGCAGCCGGTCCAGCTTGTACAGGTCCTCCCCGACGTCCTCGAGGACCGCGACCGACCCGTCGGCCGGCAGGCTGTCGCGGGTGCCGAGGCCGGCCGCGAGCAGCGCGACGTTGCCGCCGGTGAGCACGCCCTGGGCCCGGCCGGGCACCAGCGTGGTCAGCGGGTCCGGGGTCAGCGAGAGCGTCCGGTCGGGCTCGAGCAGCAGCGACCTCAGGTGCCGGCGCGAGGCCTCGTCGCAGCCGTCACCGAGGGCGGTCACCACCGGGCCGTGGACGGTGGAGAGCCCCAGCCGCGAGGCGAACGCCTGGTGCAGCGCGGTCACGTCGGAGAAGCCGACCAGCACCTTGGGTCCCGCCCCCGCGATCGCGTCCCAGTCCAGCAGGTCGACCATCCGCTGCGCGCCGTAGCCGCCGCGCGCGCAGAAGACCGCCTGGACCCGCGGGTCGCACCAGGCGCGCACGAAGTCGGCGGCCCGGTCCTCGTCGGCGGCGGACAGGTAGGGCAGGACCGGGTGCGTGTCCCGGACGTGCTCGGTGAGGTGCACGTCGAGCCCCCACGACCGCAGCACGCCCAGACCGGCGTCGAGCCGCTCGGCGGGCGCGGGCCCGGACGGGGAGACCACCGCGACCCGGTCGCCGGGGTGGAGCCGCTCCGCGCGGACCAGCGCGCGCCCGGCCCTGCGGGGCGTGAGCACGTCGCGCTTGCGGCGGCGCAGTCCGGCGCCGATGAGCCGGGCGAGCAGCTCGCGGCTCGTGACCGGGACCGCGCCCGCGGCCACCACCTCGTCGTAGCGCTCCGCCGGGATGTCGTAGTGGTCCCCGTCGAACCCGCGCTCGGGGATGCCGAGGGACCGCGCGAACCGGTGCAGCTCCTCGAAGGAGGAGTCGCTGACCAGGTGCGACCAGAGCCGGCCGTGACCCGGCGACTCGGGGGGGTCGATCAGCAGCGTCACCCCGCGGACCTGCCTCGCAGGTGGTCCACCGCGTCGTCGAGCAGCATCCGCCACGCACGCACGTGGCCGGGGTCGACGTAGGCCTTGGTCCAGGAGCCGCCGGGCCGGACCGAGGAGGCGACCTGGAACTTCCGCACCCCCGCACGCAGCAGCCACGGCACGTGCTCGGCGCGCAGCCCGCCGCCGGCCATCAGCAACGCGGCCACGGCGGGGTCGGCGGCGGCCCGGTCGGTCAGCTCGTCGTGGCCCGCCTCGAGGCCGCGGGGCGAGCCCGCGGACAGCACCGCGTCGAGGCCCGGGAGCCCGCGCACCTGCCGCCACGCCCGGTCCGTGGACAGCGCCGCGTCGAACGCCCGGTGGAAGGTCCAGGGCACCCCCGGCAGCCGGTCCGCGAGATGCGTGCAGACCTCCACGTCGATCTCGGTGTCGGCGTCGAGGAACCCGAAGGACAGCCCTTCCGCGCCCATCGCCAGGTAGTCCTCCGCCAGCCCCACCAGCCGGGTCAGCTCGCCTCCCGTGGTGGTGTAGCCGTCGTTGAGCCGGAGCATCACCCGCACCGGCACCTCCGTCTCCCGACAGAGCCCGGACACCAGCCCCGGCTCCGGCGAGCGCCCGCCGGTCTCGACGTCCGCGACGACGAAGAGCCGGTCCGCACCCCCCTCGTCCGCCCCCGGCACGTCGCGGGCGTGCACGACGACGACCTCGAGCAGCGCGGGCGCCGCGGGCGCCGCGTGTGCCGGGGCTTGATTCGTGCTCACAATGGACATCGTGACATCCGACGACCCCCTGATGACCGCACGTGCGCTCGTGTTGCACGACCTGCAGGTGACCGCCGCGGCGACCCCCGGGTCGGTCTCGGCGCTCGAGGCCTCCGTCACCACCCGCCGGTGGTGGGCCTCCCAGTGGGAGGAGGGCAGGCAGTACGTCGCCGGGCTGGTCGCCCAGGACGTCCAGGACGCGCTGCTCGACAGCGTCGGGCGGTGGCCGCTGTGCCGGGCCTGCGACGACCTGGACCCGCACGCGCTCTACATCCACCCCGAGCTCGGCGGCCCGGACCCGACCTGGGTCTGCGAGAGCTCGGGCATCGCGGTGGCCCCCCTCGGCCGCCTGACCCGTTGAGTGCTGGCTCGTTCCCCGTTGAGTGCTGGCTTGTTCCCCGTTGAGTGCTGGCTTGTTCCTGGTTGAGTGCTGGCTTGTTCCTCGCGCTGGTCGGTTCGATGAGCGGCCCGGATGGGTAGCAGGGGGCAGGGAGGGACGCCATGCGGATCAGCAACACCAGCGACCTGTGGTGGAAGACCGCGGTCATCTACTGCCTCGACGTGCAGACCTACCAGGACTGGAACGACGACGGCATCGGCGACTTGCAGGGCCTCGCGGAGCGCGTGGACTACCTGGCCGAGCTCGGCGTCACCTGCCTGTGGCTGATGCCGTTCTACCCGACCGCCGACCGCGACGACGGCTACGACGTCACCGACTACTTCGGGGTGGACCCGCGGCTGGGCTCCGCGGGTGACTTCGTCGAGCTGGTCCGCACCGCCCGCGACCGCGGCATGCGCGTGATCGTCGACCTGGTCCCGAACCACACGTCCGACCGGCACCCGTGGTTCCGGTCGGCGCGGTCCGGCAAGAGCTCACCGTTCCGGGACTTCTACGTCTGGCGCGCCGACCCTCCGCCGGACACGTCCAGCCAGGTGGCCTTCCCGGACAAGGAGGACAGCATCTGGCAGTACGACGAGAAGACCGAGGAGTGGTACCTGCACCGGTTCTACCGGACGCAGCCGGACCTGAACATCACCAACCCCCGGGTGCGCGACGAGATCGCGAAGGTGATGGGCTACTGGCTCGAGCTCGGGGTGTCCGGCTTCCGGGTGGACGCGGTCCCGTTCATGCTCGAGACCACCGGCGTGGACGAGCAGGAGCGCGACCGCTTCCCCGAGCCGCACGAGTACCTGCGCGCCCTCCGGGCGTTCCTGGGGCGCCGGACGGGCGACGGGATCCTGCTCGGCGAGGTGAACGTCCCGCACCGGGAGCAGAAGGCGTTTTTCGGGGGTCGGGACGGGGACGAGCTCACCATGCAGTTCGACTTCACCGGCATGCAGAACCTCTACCTCTCGCTCGCGCGCCAGGACGCCCGCCCTCTCGCCCGAGCACTGAAGAAGCGACCGGCGGTCTCCCCCGACTGCCAGTGGGCGACCTTCGTGCGCAACCACGACGAGCTCACCCTGGACAAGCTCACCGACGAGGAGCGGTCCGAGGTGTTCGCCGCCTTCGGTCCCGAGCCGCGGATGCAGATGTACGGTCGCGGCCTGCGCCGGAGGCTGCCGACCATGCTGGACGGCGACCCCCGGCGGATCCGGATGGCCTACAGCCTGATGTTCTCGTTGCCCGGGACACCGGTGCTCTTCTACGGCGAGGAGATCGGCATGGGCGAGAACCTCGACGTCGAGGGCCGGCTGGCGGTGCGGACCCCCATGCAGTGGACCCCCCACCGCAACGGCGGGTTCTCGAACGCTCGCCCCTCGCGACTGTGCCGGCCGCTCGTGGAGGGCGCGTTCGGCCCGGAGCACGTGAACGTCGCCGACCAGCGCGCCGACCCCGAGTCGCTGCTCAACTTCATCTCCCTGCTGGCCAGGAGGTACCGCGAGTCTCCGGAGCTCGGGTGGGCGGACCTGGGGATCCTGGACCAGCCGCACCGCCACGTGCTCGCGCACGAGTGCGTCCTGGACGACCGCCGCGTCGTGGCGCTGCACAACTTCAGCCCGGACAGCTGCACGGTGCCGTTGGCGCTCGAGAGCTGCGACAGCGGCTACCACCTGCTCGACCTGCTCCAGAACACCAGCCCGACCGCGCTCGACGACAACGGCCGGGCCGAGCTCACGCTCGACGGGTACGGCTACCGCTGGCTGCGGCTGGCCCCGCGTGACGACCGGCGCCTGGCCTGACCGCTCGAGCATCAGGCCCCGCGACGTGGGAGCCGGTCTCCTCCTCGACCCGGAAGCGTCAGCGGCGGCGGACCAGCCACCTCAGGAACAACAGCACCAGCACGCCGGCGAGCGCCTGCTTCCAGTAGGCCTTGACCAGCACCGGGAGCACGGTCGCCCCGATGTCGAGGACGTTCTCGGGCTCCTCCGCCGGCGGCGGGGTGTACGGCGTCCCGCGGGCCGGCGCACCAGCGGCCGCTCCGCCGGCCTCGTCGCCGCCGGTCGCCAGCGCCGCCGCCGTGGCCGCCTCGATCGGGGTCGGCTCGGCCGGCGCCGCCCCCTCGGCCTGCTCCACCGCCGGCGCCGGTGGTGCCGCTGCCTCCTCGGCACCACCGAGCCGCGCCTCGAGACAGGTGACGAACTGCTGCAGCAGCTTGTCGGAGACGTCCTGCATCACCCCACGGCCGAACTGCGCCGGCTTGCCGGTGATCGACAGGTCGGTGAACACCTTGATGTCGGTCCCCGAGCCGGCGGCGCCGGACATGGTCGCGGTCACGGTGGCCCCGGCGGTGCCGTTGCCGCGCTTGTCCTTGCCCTTCGCCTCGAGGACGAACCGGTGCCCGCTCTCGTCCTTCTCGACGAACGTGCCGGTGCCGGAGTAGACGAGGGCGATCGGGCCGAGCTTGACCTTGCAAGAGCCGGTGAAGTCGTCGCCCTCGACCGACGTCACCGTGGCACCGGGGAAGCAGCCGGCGACCGACTCGATGTCGTTGAAGGCGGCCCAGGTCTCCTCGAGGGACGCGGGGACGGTGAACTCGTGGGTCAGCTCCACGCGCTCACGCCCCCGCCGCGGCGAGCACCGCACGCCGCGTCAGCACCGTGGCCAGGTGCCTGCGGTAGTCGGCGTCGCCGTTGAGGTCCGACGGCGGGTTCGTGCCCTCGGCGGCGGCCGCCGCGGCGGCGCGCACCGCCTCGTCGGTCGCCGGGCTGCCCACGAGCGCGTCCTCGACGGCGCGCGCCCGCAGCGGCGTGGACCCCATGTTGGTGAGCCCGACGCGCGCCTCGGCGATGGTCCCGCCGTCGACCTTGACCGCGGCCGCCACCGCCACGATCGGCCACTGGTGGGCGACCCGCACGAACTTCTCGTAGTGGCCGCCCCATCCCGCACGCTTGGGGATCCGGACCTCGGTGAGGATCTCGCCCTCGCCGATCGCGGTCTCGAAGAGGTCGACGAAGAAGTCGTCCGCCTCGACGGTGCGGGAGCCGCCGGGGCCGGCGATCACGAACTGGGCGCCGAGGGCGAGTGCCGGGGCCCCCAGGTCGCCGGCCGGGTCCGCGTGCGCCAAGGCCCCGCCGAACGTCCCCCGGTGCCGCACCTGGGGGTCCGCGAGCTGCTCGACGGCCTTGGTGACCACGAGCGCGTTGGCGCGCACCAGCGCGCTCTCGACCACCTCACTGTGGGTGGTCATCGCGCCGACCACCAGCGCGTCGCCGTCCTCACGGATGCCGCGCAGCGCCTCGACCCGGCCGAGGTCGATGACCACCGACGGGGCGTTGAGGCGCATCCGCAGCACCGGGAGCAGGCTCTGCCCCCCGGCGAGGACCTTGGCGTCCTCCCCGGCCTCGGCCAGCGCCGTCAGCGCCTCCTCGAGGGTGCTCGGGGCGACGTACTCGAACTGGGCGGGGATCACTGGTCTGCTCCTTCACTGCGGTCTGCCACGTCCGCCTCGTCGAAGTGCGGCATGGCCGCCTGCTCGGTTGCCTGCGCGCCGCCGCCTTGGATCGCCTTCCAGACCCGCTCCGGCGTGCACGGCATCCGTACGTCGTGCACGCCGTAGGGCCGCAGCGCGTCCACCACGGCGTTGACGACCGCCGGGGTGGAGGCGATCGTGCCGGCCTCCCCGACGCCCTTGGTGCCGAGGGTGTTCGTGGTCGACGGCGACGTGGTGTGGTCGATGTCGAAGCTGATCGTGTCGGCCGCAGTCGGGACCAGGTAGTCGACGAACGAGCCGGACACCAGCGTGCCGGCCTCGTCGTGGACCGCCTCCTCCCACAGTGCCTGGGCGATGCCCTGGACCAGGCCGCCGTGCACCTGCCCGGCCACGATCAGCGGGTTGACGATCACGCCGATGTCGTCGACGCAGACGTACTTGCGCAGCATCACCTCACCGGTCTCGGTGTCGATCTCGACCGCGCACAGGTGGGTGCCGTGGGGGAAGGAGAAGTTCACCGGGTCGTACGTCGCGTCCGAGTCCAGCGTCGGCTCCACCCCGTCGGGCAGGTTGTGCGCCGCGAAGGTCGCGAGCGCCACCTCGCCGATCGCCATCCCCTTGTCGGTGCCCTTGACGGTGAACCTGCCGCCGCTGAACTCCAGGTCGTCGACGGCGGCCTCGAGCAGGTGCGCGGCGATCGGCCTGGCCTTGTCGATGACCTTGTCCGCCGCCTTCACCAGCGCCTCACCGCCGACGGTCAGCGACCGGGAGCCGTAGGTGTCCATGCCCTTGGGCGCCACCTGGGTGTCTCCGTGCAGCACCTCGACGTCCTCGAACGCGACTCCGAGCCGGTCCGCGACGATCTGCGACCACGCGGTCTCGTGGCCCTGTCCGTGCGCCGACGAGCCGGTGACGACCTCGACCTTGCCGGTCGGCAGCATCCGGATCGTGGCGTTCTCCCAGCCCCCGGCACCGTAGTCGAGGGAGCCGAGCACCCGGGACGGCGCGAGGCCGCACATCTCGGTGAACGTGGACACCCCGATCCCGAGCTGCACCGGGTCACCCGACTCGCGCCGCCGCCTCTGCTCGGCCCGCAGCTCGTCGTAGCCGAACATCTCCTTGGCCTTGGCGGTCGCCGCCTCGTAGTTGCCGGAGTCGTACTCGAGCCCGGCGACCGTGGTGAACGGGAACTCCTCGTGCTTGATCCAGTTCTTCTCGCGGACCTCGAGCGGGTCCACGCCGAGCTCGTCGGCGAGCTCGTCCATCAGCCGCTCGATGGCGAACGTCGCCTCGGGTCGTCCCGCGCCACGGTAGGCATCGGTCCAGGTCTTGTTCGTGAGCACCGTCTGGCAGTTGAACTGGTAGGCGGGGAACTTGTAGATCGCGTTGAACATGAACGCCCCGAGGACCGGGACGCCGCCGCCGACCAGCGACACGTAGGCGCCGAGGTCCGCGAGCAGGTCCACCTTGAGACCGGTGACGGTGCCGTCCTTCGTCGCGGCCAGGGTGAGCTTCTGCCACTGGTCGCGGCCGTGGTGGCCGGACATCAGCGACTCCGAGCGGGTCTCGGTGTACTTGCACGGCTTCCCGAGCCGCCGCGCGGCCATGAACGTGACCCACTCCTCCGGGGTGGTCTGCAGCTTGCCGCCGAAGCCGCCGCCGACGTCCGGGGCGATCACCCGCAGCTTGGACTCGGACACCCCGAGCACCGCGGCCATCAGGAACCGCAGGATGTGCGGGATCTGGGTGGCCGACCACACCGTGATCTGCTCGCCCGTCGGGTCCACGACCACCGAGCGCGGCTCCATGAACGCGGGGATCAGCCGCTGCTGGCGATACTCCCGCTCGATCACGATGCCGTCGGTGCGGGCCTTCTCGATCGCCTCGTCGATGCTGCCGCCGGTGCCGGCGGTGGCGGAGTCGAACTGCCACAACGCCGACTTGTTCGTGCCGAGCTCGGGGTGGGCGAGGACCTGGTCCTCGGCGGCCTGCTTCAGGTCCAGGGCGGCGGGCAGCTCGTCGTAGTCCACGTCGACGAGCTCGGCGGCGTCCCGCGCCTCGGCCGCCGTACGGGCGACCACGACGGCGACGATCTCGCCGGCGAAGGCGACCCGGTCGACCGCGATCGACGGGTGGTTGGGGGTGACCTGGTCGGGCGTGATCGGCCAGGCGTTGGGGAGGCCGCCCTGCTCGGCCTCGACGTCCTTGCCGGTCAGCACCAGGACCACGTTGGGCGCGGCCTTGGCTGCGGCGACGTCGATGCCGGTGATCTTCGCGTGGGCGAACGGGCTGCGCACCATCGCCAGGTGCAGCATCCCGGGGAGCTGGATGTTGTCGGTCCACCGGGTGCGTCCGGTGATCAGCCGCTGGTCCTCCTTGCGGCGGCGGGCCTTGCCGATCTCGGCGGCCGCCGGCGCGTCCTGGGTGGCGGTCATGACGTGGCTCCCGTCGTGGTGCCGGCCGCGGTCTGCACGGCCCGGACGATGTTGTGGTAGCCGGTGCACCGGCACAGGTTGCCCTCGAGCCCGACGCGGATCTCGGCCTCGCTCGGGTCGGGGTTGTCGTTGAGGAGGTCGATGCTCTGCATGATCATCCCCGGCGTGCAGAAGCCGCACTGGAGGGCGTGGCACTCGCGGAAGGCCTCCTGCACCGGGTGCAGCTCTCCGTCACGGGCGAGCCCCTCCACGGTGGTGACCTCGTGGCCGTCGGCCTGGACCGCGAGCACGTTGCAGGACTTGACGCTCCTGCCGTCGAGGTGGACCGTGCACGCGCCGCAGTTCGACGTGTCGCAGCCGACCACGGTCCCGGTCTTGCCGAGCCGTTCGCGGAGGTAGTGGACGAGAAGCATGCGGGGTTCTACGTCGTCGGAGTACGAGATCCCGTCGACGGTGACGCTGATACGGGTCATGCGACCTTCTCCTGCGCTCGGGGGACTGTCCGACGATCGTTGCCTTTTTGACGACCTGTGACAAGGGTCATACCGGGCGGCTTGGGTCGGGTGGCCGACAAAGCACGACGAGCGGTCCGGTGGTCAGTGGTGGATCCGGCCGTCGCGCTCGGCCAGACGCTCGCCGCGGCCGCCCCAGTGCAGGGCGATGATCTCGGCGGCGATGCTCACCGCGGTCTCCTCCGGGGTCCGGGCGCCGAGGTCCAGCCCGATCGGCGAGGACAGCCGCGCCAGCTCCTCGTCGGTGAGTCCCGCCTCCCGCAGTCGGGCGAGCCGGTCCTCGTGGGTCCGGCGCGACCCCATCGCGCCGACGTAGGCCACCTCGGGGAGCCGCAGCGCGACCTCGAGCAGCGGGACGTCGAACTTCGGGTCGTGGGTGAGCACGCACAGCACGGTGCGGCCGTCGACACGGCCCGCCTCGGCCTCCTGGCGCAGGTACTTGTGCGGCCAGGTCACCACGACCTCGTCGGCGGCCGGGAACCGCGAGTTGGTCGCGAACACCGGCCGGGCGTCGCAGACGGTCACGTGGTAGCCCAGGAAGTTGCCCATCCGGGCCACCGCGGCCGCGAAGTCGATCGCCCCGAAGACCAGCATCCGCGGCGCCGGCGCGAACGCCCACACGAACACCCGCATGCCCTCGCCGCGGCGCTCCCCGTCCGGCCCGTAGGTCAGGGTCTGGTTGTGCCCCGCGGCCAGCAGCCCGCGCACGTCGTCGGTCACCGCGTCGTCGGCCCGCGGGCTGCCCAGGCTGCCCTCCCGCGGGACCTCCGCGTCCGGGGGGCGTACGACGAGCCGCCGACCGAGCCACGACGGGTCCGGGTGCTCGATGACCGTGGCCACCGCCACCGGCCGGTCGTTCTCGAGGTCGTCGGCGACCCGGCCCAGCTCCGGGAAGGTCTCGGCGTTCACCTTCTCGACGTACACGTCGAGAATGCCACCGCAGGTCAGCCCGACCGCGAACGCGTCGTCGTCGCTGACGCCGTACCGCTCGAGCACCGGGACCCCACTGGCGAGCACGGACTCGGCCAGCTCGTAGACGGCGCCCTCGACGCAGCCGCCCGAGACCGAGCCGACCGCCTCTCCCCCCGGGCCCACCAGCATCGACGCGCCCGGGGGCCGCGGCGCGGAGCGGAACGTGGCGACCACGGTGCCGACGCCGACGGTCTCACCGGCGCGCCACCACGCCATCAGCTCGGAAAGCACCTCACGCACGGGCCACCACCTCCACCAGCTCCGCGAACGTGGCCAGCGAGTGCCCCGCCACGAAGTCGTCAACGTGCGGCAGGGCCGCCACGATTCCCTGCTGGACGGGCTGGTAGCCCGCCTTGCCGACGTGCGGGTTCACCCAGACCACCCGGTGGGCGAGCGCGTGCAGGCGGCGCATCTGCTCGCCGAGCAGCTCCGCGTCGCCGCGCTCCCAGCCGTCACTGAACACCACCACGACGGCACCCCTCGCCAGGCCGCGCTGGCCCCACCGGTCCAGGAAGATCCGCAGCGTCTCGCCGAGCCGGGTGCCGCCCGACCAGTCGGGGACCGTCTCGCCGGCCGCGATGATCGCGCGGTCGGGGTCGCGCAGCCGCATCGCGCGGGTCACCCGGGTCAGCCGGGTGCCGATCGTGAACACCTCCACACGGGGGGCACGCCCCCCGGGGCCGCCCCGTCCGGTCGCGACCACGAACCGGTGCGCGAGCCGCAGCAGCGCGTCCGCATAGGGGCTCATCGAGCCGGACACGTCGATCAGCAGCACCACCCGGCGCGGACGAGTGGAGCGCCGACGCCAGGCGATCTCGGCCGGCTCGCCCACGCGCGAGAGCATCCGGCGCAGCGTGCGGTCGGCGTCGACGTCGCCGCGGTGCCAGGCGGTACGGCGGTGCGCCCGGCGGACCGGTGCGCGCGGGTGCAGCGTCTCGAACAGGGCCGCGAGCTGGGCCTTCTCGGCCGCGGACATCTCGGCGATGTCGCGGTGCCGGAGCACCTCGGCCCCGCTGGCCGTCGCGCGCAGCGCGTCGTCCTCGCGGTCTCCCTCGCCGCCCTCGACCTCCTCGAGCGCCGCCTGCGTCTGCGGGCGAGGCCGCTCCGGGGGGCTGCGGCGGCCCGTGGGGGCAGCCGGGTCGACGAACCAGGCCGCGAAGACCTCGTCGTAGCGGTCGAGGTCGTCCGGGCCCGAGCACAGCGTGGCGCGGCCCGCCCAGTAGGTGGCCCGCTGGTCGTCGAGGCCGACCACGGCGACCGCCTCGAGGTAGGCCTGCGCCCGGTCCTGGGTGACCGGCACGCCGGCCGCGCGCAGGGCGCGGGTGAAGCCGAGCAGCAGCTCGTCCGCGGCGTGCGCGATCGGGGGCGTGGCCTGGGTGTCCATCCCTAGGTGCTGAGCATCCGGTCCAGGGCCTGCTTGACGCGCTGGGCGTCCTCGCGGTACTTCACGACTGCGCCGAGCGTGGCCGCCGCCGACTCCACGTCGAGGTCCCGGGTGCCGAGGGCGTGCAGCGCCCTGGCCCAGTCCAGGGTCTCGGCGACGCCCGGCGGCTTGAGCAGGCCCCCGTCGTCCCGCAGCCGCTGCACCAGGCCCACGACCTGCCGCGCGAGCCGCTCGGAGACCTCCGGGGCCCGGGTGCGCACGATCTCGACCTCGCGGTCCAGTCCGGGGTGCTCCACCCAGTGGTAGAGGCAGCGGCGCTTCAGGGCGTCGTGGATCTCGCGGGTCCGGTTGCTGGTGAGGATCACGATCGGCGGGGTCGGCGTGCTGATGGTGCCGAGCTCGGGGATCGTGACCTGGTAGGTGGAGAGCACCTCGAGCAGGAACGCCTCGAACTCGTCGTCGGCACGGTCGATCTCGTCGACGAGCAGCACCGCCGGGCTCTCCCGGAGCGCCCGCAGCACGGGCCGGGCGAGCAGGAACCGCTCGTCGTAGAGGCTCTTCTCCGCCTGCTCGACGGTGATCTCGCCGTCGGCCCCACCGGCCTGCCTGCCGGCGGCCTCGAGCGCGCGCAGGTGCAGGATCTGGCGGGGGAAGTCCCAGTCGTAGAGCGCCTGGCTGGCGTCGATGCCCTCGTAGCACTGCAGCCGGATCAGGGGCAGGTCGAGCGCGGCGGCGATCGCCTCGGCGAGGGCGGTCTTGCCGGTGCCGGGCTCCCCCTCGAGGAGCAGCGGCCGCTGCATCACCAGGGCCAGGTAGCCGATCGTTGCCAGCGACTCGTCGCACAGGTAGCCGGTGCGACCGAGCCGGGCGGCGAGGTCGGCCGCCGAGCCGACGAGGGCGGTCGGGGCGGACGCCACGGGTTCGTCGCTGACCTGCTGCATGGTGTGAGCCTACTCACCCGTCCCTGACCGGGCGCGACGCTGCGGCCGTCCCGCCGGCCCGGCGCTCAGAGGTCCGCGGGACGGTCCACGTCGCGGCCGGTGGCCAGGTCCCCGCACTCGACGTCGACGACGTCGTGGGTGGCCAGGTAGTCCCGCGCCCCACGGTCGCCGCGGGCCAGGTCGACGACGCCCGGCCAGTGCGACCGGCCGAGCAGCACCGGGTGGCCGGGACGTCCGGCGTAGCACGCGCGGGCCAGCGCCGTCGGGTCCGACCCGGTCGCCAGCACCCGCCGGACCACGTCGGCGGTCACGTCCGGGAGGTCGACCAGGGAGACCAGCGCGGCGTCGGCGTCCCCGGCGGCCGCCAGCCCGACCCGCAGCGAGGCACCCATCCCGTCGGCCCAGTCGTCGGCCACCACCACGGACACCGCGTCGTCGTCGGCCCAGCCCGCTTCCTGCAGCAGTCCGAGTACGTCGGACGCGGCGGCCCCGGTCACCACCGTGACGCGGGCGCATCCTCCGTCGAGCAGCACTCCGACGGCCCGGTCGACGTACGGGACCCCGTGGGCGTCGCGCAGCAGGGCCTTGGGGCCGCCCATCCGGCGGCCCGCACCGCCGGCGAGCAGCACCCCGCACACGACGCCGGTCATGCGCGTCAGCGGTGCGGGCTGACCGGCGTCTTGGGGCGCGACAACGGCACCCACAGCGTGTAGCGGTCGGCCCGGAACGTCGACCGGGACACCTCGACCGCGAGGTTGCCGGAGAACGCCCGCCGGGCGATCCGCAGCAACGGGCTCCCGGTGCTGATGCCGAGCAGCTCGGCCTCCTCCGGACGGGCCACGGCGGCGTCCACGGAGTCCTCGCCCCAGCTCGGGAGCAGGTCGCGTCGTTGCAGCTCGGTGTAGAGGCTCTCCGGCAGCGGGTTCTCCAGGAAGGCCGGCAGCAGGCTCTCGGCGAGGAACGCGTCCTCGATGCACATCGGGACGTCGTCCGCGAGGCGCAGTCGCTGCCAGTGCACGACCTTGTCGCCCTCGTTGATCTCCAGGGCCCGGGCCACGCCCGGTCCGGCCGCCTCCAACCGGGCGAGCAGCGTGCGCGAGGCGGGCTTCATGCCCCGCCGCGCCATCTCCTCGGTGTAGCTGGACAGCCGCACCTGGACGTCGATCTTGGCGCGCGCAACGAACGTGCCCCGGCCGGGGATCCGCTCGAGGAGCCCTTCGGAGACGAGGGCGTCGAGGGCCTGCCGCACCGTCATCCGCGCGACACCGAAGTGCTGGACGAGCTCGCGCTCGGACGGCGCCGGGCTGCCCGGATCGGCACCTTGGATCAGTCCCCGTACGTACTCGCGCACCTGCACGTGCTTGTGCACGGTCTGTCGCGCCCTCCCCGGAGTGATCACGTCAGCCATTGCCCTCCTCGACCCCCCCTCCACTTCTACCTTAGCCGAGGGTCGGGGGCGAGTGGCCAGCCTCGCCCTCACTCGGTGGAGATCGCCCTCAGCACGTCGAGGCGCGCGGCGCGCCGCGCGGGCACGACCGCGGCCAGCACCCCGAGGACGCCGGAGGTCACCACGAAGGCCACGAGCTGCACCGTCGGGATGTGGATCACCTCGAGTCCCTGGTCCCGCAGCGAGACCATCAGGGCCACCCCGAACACGATCCCCATGCCCACCCCGAGGACGGCGCCGAGCAGCGCGATCCCCACCGCCTCCAGCCGCACCATCCGGCGCAGCTGGGCGCGGCTCATCCCGATCGAGCGCAGCAGCCCCACCTCGCGGGTCCGCTCGATCACCGACAGTGCCAGGGTGTTCACGATCCCCAGGACCGCGATGACGAGGGCCAGCCCCAGCAGCGCGTAGATCAGCCGCAGCATCTGGTCGATCGGGCCGCGCTGCTCGGCGGCGTACCCGGCCTGGTCCTTGACCGTCACCGTGGGCAGCGCGGCGGTCTGCTGCTCGATGGTCGCCTTCAAGGCGGCCAGGTCCGCCCCCGGCGCGCCGGTGACCATCAGGTAGTTGTCGGCCCGGGGGAACCCCGCGTCCGCCAGGGTGGCGAGGTCGGTGGTCATCGAGAAGAACAGCACCGGGTTGTTGTCCTCGTAGATCGCCACCACCCGGTAGCTCCTGGTCCCGCCGGGGACGGACGCGCGCACCCGGTCGCCCAGCGACAGGTGGTCCTTGTCGGCGAGCCTCCGCGCGACCATCACCGTGCCGTCGCGCAGGTCGCTGACCGACCCGGCGACCATCGGCACCCGGGCGACGTCCTCGAGCGTCGCCGGGTCGACGCCCATCAGCGGCTGCCGTTGGCCGTCGACCTGGATGCTCGCGTAGCGGAGCCTGGTGACCGAGGCCACTCCCGGCGTGGTCTCGACGCGGTCGGCGATCGACGGCGAGAACGGCGTGCCCACCACGTTCGACACCACGAGGTCGCCGAGGAAGTTCTTCGCGATCGTCGCGTCCACGCTCGCCTTCGCCGAGGCGCCCACGATCGACATGGTGGTGACCAGGGCGAGGCCGATCATCAGCGCGGACGCGGTCGCCGCACTGCGCCGCGGGTTGCGCAGCGAGTTCTGCCCGGCGAGCCGCCCGACCGAGCCGAACAGCCGCCGGTAGAGCGCGGCCGTCGCACCGAGGAACGGCTTCGCGAGCGCCGGGCTCGCCGCCGCGACGCCGAGGAGCGCGAGGAGGATCCCGCCGCCCACCCAGTAGCCCGGCTTCGGCACGTCGGCGAGCAGCCCGGCGAGCATCAGGCCCACCCCGGCGACCACCATGCCGCTGCCGGCGATCGTGCGCCGGTGCAGCGTGGACTCCGGCATCGCGATGTCGTCGCGCAGCGCCGCCACGGGCGGGATCCGGCCGGACCGGCGCGCGGGCAGGTACGCCGCCAGGGTGGTGACCGCCACCCCGACGACGTAGGCCACCACGACCGTGCGGCCCTGGAAGACCAGCGCGTTACCGGTGAGGTCCAGGCCGAAGGTCGCGAACAGGGCCCGGATGCCCATCGCCAGCAGCACGCCGAGGCCGAGGCCGAGGGTGGCACCGGCGGCGCCGAGCACGACCGCCTCGAAGAGGACCGACGTGGTGACCTGGCGACGCGAGGCGCCGATGGCGCGGAGCAGGGCCAGCTCACGGCTCCGCTGCGCCACCAGGATCGAGAAGGTGTTGACGATCAGGAAGCTCCCGACGACCAGCGAGATGCCCGCGAAGATCAGCAGGAACGTGCTGATGAACGAGATCGCCTTGAGCAGGTCGCTGGCGGCCTGGTCGGCGGCCTTGTCCCCGGTGACCGCCTCGTAGCCCTTCGGCAGCAGCGGGGCCACCTGGTCGCGCAGCTGGGTCTCCGAGACCCCGGGTCTGGCGGTGACCCACGCGTTGCTGTAGGCGTCCTTGCCGTCGAGGAACAGCCGCTGGGCGGTGCGGGTGTCGAACACCGTGATCGTGGCGCCGTTGGTCGAGCCGCCGTCCCGGAAGGACTCGATGCCCACCAGCGTGGGCGTCAGCAGGGCCTGCCTGCCGGACGTCACCAGGTGCACGGTGTCGCCGACGTGGTAGCCGGCCCGTTCGGCGGTCTTGTCGTCGAGGGCCACCTCGCCGGACCGCGCCGGGACCCGTCCCTCGACGATCCTGAGTCCCTCGAGGCCGTGCGCCGCCGGGGCCCCGGTGTGGTTGAAGGCCAGGCCGGGCGGGCCCTGGCCGCCGACCACCTTGTTGTTGGTGCCGACGACGAAGACGTCGTTCGCGACGACGTTGCCGTCCGCACGGGCCGCGCCGGGCACCGAGGCCAGCCGGTCGACCACTGCGGCGGGCAGCGTCCGGTCGCTCACCGAGCGCCCGCCCTGCCCGGTGCCGACCGGACGCACCACCACGTCGCCGACCGACGAGGCGAAGATCGCGGTGAAGCTGCGGCTCAAGGTGTCGGTGAAGATCAGCGAGCCGGCCACGAACGCGACCCCGAGCACGATCGCGAACGTGCTCATCAGCAGCCGCAGCTTGCGACCCATCAGGCTCTTCCAGGCGGCGCGCAGCATCACTCGCCCCGCGTCCGGGCGGTGTCGAGGCTCGGGGCGCTCATGTGCGTCATCCGGGAGAGCACCTCGTCGCGGTCGGGGTCGCGCAGCTCGTCGACGACCTGCCCGTCGGCCAGGAAGACCACCCGGTCGGTGAAGGCCGCCGCGACGGGGTCGTGGGTCACCATCACGACCGTCTGGCCGAAGTCCGTGACCGACCGGCGCAGGAGGGTGAGCACCTCGGCCCCCGAGCGGGAGTCGAGGTTGCCGGTCGGCTCGTCGGCGAACACGATCGACGGGCGGGCGGCCAGCGCCCGCGCGACCGCGACCCGCTGCTGCTGGCCCCCGGAGAGCTCCTTGGGCAGGTGCGACAGCCGGTCGCCGATCTCCACCGTGGCGATCACCGTGTCGTACCAGTCCTGGTCGGGCTTGCGGCCCGCGATCGACAGCGGCAGCAGGATGTTCTCCTCGGCGGTCAGCGTCGGCACCAGGTTGAACGACTGGAACACGAAGCCGATCTCGTCGCGGCGAAGGCGCGTGAGCTCCCGGTCCTTGAGCCCGGACAGCTCGGTGTCGCCGAGGAACACCGACCCGCTGGTGGCCGAGTCGAGGGCGGCCAGGCAGTGCATCAGCGTCGACTTCCCCGAGCCGGAGGGTCCCATCACGGCGGTGAACTCGCCCGCGTGCAGGCCGAGGGTCACGTCGTCGAGCGCGACCACCCGGGCCGCGCCGCTGCCGTAGGTCTTGGTCAGGTGCTCCACACGGGCGGCGAAGCCGCCGGGGGTGGGCTGCTGGGTCACGGGCTGGTGTCCTCACGTCGGCGGCGACCCGCCCCGGGTCGCCTGTGACCACTGACGCTAGTCGGGCCGGCCGCCGGCGCGTCACCGGTATCGCGACTATTTCCCCCTGACCCGTCCCTGAGCTCTCCCTGACCCCTGCGGGAGGTCACTAGAACATGTGTTCGAACGGCGGTAGGGTGTCGGGATGACGGTGGTGGGCTTCCAGGCGTCGCTCTTCGACGCCGGCACGACGGACCTTGCTCCGGCGGGCGCGACCCCCTCGCTCGGCCGGCTCGGTGGGACCGTGCAGCGGCACCTGCTCTCCGGCGGTGCCTGGGTCGACGTACGCCCGGGGTGGCTGGCCGGGTCCGACGACCTGTTCGCGCGGCTGGTCCGCGACGTGGCGTGGCGCGCCGAACGTCGGCAGATGTACGACAACGTCGTCGACGTGCCGCGCCTGCTGCGGTTCTACGGGGAGAGCGAGCGGCTGCCGGACCCGGCGCTCGTCGAGGCCCGCGAGGCGCTCTCCGCGCACTACGCGGCCGAGCTCGGCGAGCCGTTCACGACCGCCGGCATGTGCTACTACCGCGACGGGCGCGACAGCGTGGCCTGGCACGGTGACACGGTCGGCCGCAGCCGCACCGAGGACACGATGGTCGCGATCCTCTCGCTCGGCGAGTCGCGGCGGCTCTCGTTGCGCCCGCGCGGCGGCGGACAGCCGAGCCGGGCCTTCGCCGTGGGCCACGGCGACCTGGTGGTGATGGGCGGGTCCTGCCAGCGCACCTGGGAGCACGCGATCCTCAAGACCGCTCGCCCGGCGGGCCCACGGATCAGCGTGCAGTACCGTCCCCGCGGGGTGCGCTGAGGTCGGTCAGGGCGCGCAGAAGGTGGCCGCCTGACGCAGGTCCGGCACCTGGAGGGAAGGCAGGTCGGCCGTCACGAACGACACCTCGAGGCCGCTCAGCGCGAGCGTTCCCAGCGTCCGCGCCGGGGGCGGGTTCTCCGGGGTCCAGGTGGTCTTGCCGAGGGGGGTGGTGCCGGTCACCGACGTGGCCCACAGCGTCATGCCCTCCGGCGCTGTCGACTCGCTCCCGGACGGGGTGGTGATCCCCACGCTGATCCCGGTGGCGCTGCCCGCCGCCAACGGCGTGCAGGGGACCGTCACCGCGAGGTCGCCGAGGGTCGCCGATGCCATGGTGAGCTTGAGGGTGTCCACCTCGACGCCGGCCACGTCGAGGGTCTCGATGCCGTCGTAGGCGGTGCCGGTCAGAGTCGCCGTGGCGGCGCTGAGCGACGCGATGTGGTAGACCGCCGGCGGCGGCACCGGGGCCGCCGAGGCCGCAAGCGCCGGGCCCAGGAGCAGCGCCGGCAGGACAGCAGCGAGGCGGCGGGCCTTCGCCCGCCGCCTGTGTCCGGCCACAGCCGGCCCCCCGTGCCGTTGCCCGGTCACGGCGCCGGGACCTGCTCCTGCTCCGGCAGCTCGGTCCACGCGAAGGTGAGCGCGCCGCCGAGCAAGGTCACCAGAGCGCCGATGAGAAAGCCCCCGAGGTTGCTCGTCACGAAGGACACTCCCGCCATCAGCACGCCCAGGAGTCCGTAGAGCTTGTTCTGGGTCGGGGACATCAGTGCGACCGTGCCCAGGATCACCGCCACCAGCCCGACCGCGATCGCCAGCACGACCGAGGGCGAGAGCATCAGGATCCGCCAGGCGGTCGCGGGGATCGCGGCGATCTCGAGACCACCGAGGATCATCAGGACCGCCCCCCAGAAGGGCCGGGTGCGTCGGTAGTACCTGAACCGGGCCCGCAGGGTCCGGTGCGGGCGCTCAGGCTCCTGGGGGCCGCCCTCCTCCTCGAGCCCCTCCGGCTCGGCCTCCGAGGCCGGCTGGGGAGCCGTGGGCGGCTCGTCGAGCGCGACAGCGCCCTCGGCGGAGTCGTCCTGCGTCGGGTCGGCGTGACCGAACGGCCAGAATCGCTCCTGCATGTCTCCCCCTCGGGGTCAGGGCCGGGGTGGGTGCGCCACCCCGGCCGGGTGCGAGGCCAGTTCCGCGCCTGTCACGGCCACGGGCAGTCGTTGCCGAAGTTGGCCCACAGCTTCAGCCCGTTGATCCGGAACCAGGACGCCTCGGTTCCGATGCCCAGCTGGCGGATGCCGGTCAGGCGCACGGAGTCGGCCTCCTGGGCGAAGCTGCTGCGCAGCGGGTTGCCCTCGACCGCCACGTTGTACGGGTCGGCGAACGGGTCCTTGTCGTCGAGGAACCCCTTGCGCTTCAGCGCGTCGTAGACCGGCGTGCCGATCATGATGTGGCTGAACTCAGCCTTGTCGGCGCGCAGCGCCGGCGACTGGATCGTCATGTTCGTGGCCTCGGTCGGACCGGTGGCCACCGTGTGCACGCTCATCCAGCCCAGGAAGTCCAGGGGCGCCGGAAGCGGTGCGCAGACCGTCTGGTTCAGTCCGTCGATCCTCGCGGTGCCGATCTGGGTGATCGTGTCGGAGACGAACTCGCCCTGGACGTTGTCGATGGTCCTGTCGGAGCCGGGGTAGATCAGCTTCCCGGCACCCCGCTCGACCAGCGGCGCAGTGTCCTTGTTGGCGATCTTGTCCGGGTAGGCGTACTGCACGAACCGCTCGCCCTGGAGGGAGTCTGCGGTCAGGTAGAACGGGATCCCGGAGAACACCAGCTGGAAGGGCATCAGCCCCGACGCCGCCATCCAGCCGAGGAGGCCGATGAAGCTGAGGCCGAGTCCGGACACCACCCCGAACCGGCGCCAGCGAGTGCGCCCCACCTTGCGAGTCTTCACAGAATGTCTCATGTCTCCGCCCCTATACAGAACGCTCGGTTGCGGTTATCCCGCAGAGGCCTCCCTGTATTCCCTTGTACGCCCTTGGGCGGGCCGGGTTGAACCCCCCGGACGTAGGTCAGGACCGACGCCGGACACGTCGGGCCAGAAGTCCCGACTCGGACCTCCGGAGCGACCCGGGAACGGCGCCCAAACCGCCCGGGCGGGCATGCGGAAGGGCCCCGGCCGAAGCCGGGGCCCTCCCGTCGTGGTGCCTGGTGCTGGTGGTCTGGGAACGCTCACCCGTCGACCACCGGGCGGCTCAGAAGTCCATGCCGCCCATGCCGCCCATGCCGCCGTCGCCGCCCGGCATGGCCGCAGCCTTCTCGGGCTTGTCGGCCACGACCGCCTCGGTGGTGAGGAACAGCGCGGCGATCGACGCGGCGTTCTGCAGCGCCGAACGCGTCACCTTGGCCGGGTCGATGATGCCGGCGGCGATCATGTCGACGTACTCGCCGGTGGCCGCGTTGAGGCCGAAGCCCGGGGTCACGTTGCGCACCTTCTCCGCCACGACGCCACCCTCGAGACCGGCGTTGATCGCGATCTGCTTGAGCGGGGCCTCGGACGCGAACTTCACGATCGCGGCACCGGTGGCCTCGTCACCCTCGAGCTCGAGCTTCTCGAAGGCCTTGTCGGCGGCCTGGACCAGCGCCACGCCTCCGCCGGCGACGATGCCCTCCTCGACGGCCGCCTTCGCGTTGCGCACGGCGTCCTCGATGCGGTGCTTGCGCTCCTTGAGCTCGACCTCGGTGGCCGCGCCGACCTTGATCACCGCAACACCGCCGGCCAGCTTGGCCAGGCGCTCCTGCAGCTTCTCGCGGTCGTAGTCGGAGTCGCTCTTCTCGATCTCGGCGCGGATCTGGTTGACCCGCCCGGCGATCTGGTCGGGGTCGCCCGCGCCCTCGACGATGGTCGTCTCGTCCTTGGTGACGACGACCTTGCGGGCCTGGCCCAGCAGCTCGAGCCCGGTGTTCTCGAGCTTGAGGCCGACCTCCTCGGAGATGACCTGGCCACCGGTCAGGATCGCGATGTCCTGCAGCATGGCCTTGCGGCGGTCACCGAAGCCCGGAGCCTTGACGGCCACGGACTTGAAGGTGCCGCGGATCTTGTTGACCACGAGCGTGGACAGCGCCTCGCCGTCGACGTCCTCGGACAGGATCAGCAGCGGCTTGCCGGACTGCATGACCTTCTCCAGCAGCGGCAGCAGGTCCTTGACGTTGGAGACCTTCTGGTTGGCGATGAGGATGTAGGGGTCCTCGAGGACCGTCTCCATGCGCTCCGCGTCGGTGACGAAGTACGCCGAGATGTAGCCCTTGTCGAACCGCATGCCCTCGGTGAGCTCGAGGTCGAGCCCGAAGGTGTTCGACTCCTCGACGGTGATGACGCCTTCCTTGCCGACCTTGTCCATCGCCTCGGCGATGATCTCGCCGACGGTCGGGTCGGCGGCGGAGATCGAGGCGGTGGAAGCGATCTGCTCCTTGGTCTCGACGTCCTTGGCCATCCCGAGCAGCTGCTCGGAGACGGCCTCGACGGCCGCCTCGATGCCGCGCTTGAGCGCCATCGGGTTCGCCCCGGCGGCCACGTTGCGCAGCCCCTCGCGGACCATGGCCTGCGCGAGGACGGTCGCCGTCGTCGTGCCGTCGCCGGCGACGTCGTCGGTCTTCTTCGCAACTTCCTTGACGAGCTCGGCACCGATCTTCTCGTACGGGTCCTCGAGCTCGATCTCCTTGGCGATGGAGACACCATCGTTGGTGATCGTGGGGGCTCCCCACTTCTTCTCGAGGACGACGTTGCGGCCCTTGGGCCCGAGCGTCACCTTGACGGCGTCCGCGAGCGTGTTCATGCCACGCTCCAGGCCGCGCCGGGCCTCCTCGTTGAAAGCAATAAGCTTCGACATAACTCCTGCGAGTCCTTACGCGTGAGCTTGGATGGTCCGGTCGATGCCCGCGACGGACGGTCCCTGCTGACCCGGCAGACCCTTCCCGCCGGCGCTCGGGGACCTCATCTACCCGGTCCGTGAACTGTTCGTCCCGCCCGCTGCGCGGAACGGAACTGTCACTCTCGTGATGAGAGTGCTAATCACTTTTTAGCACTCGGTCCAAGCGAGTGCAAGGCGGGCACGGGCGGGCGAGGGCGCGTTCGGACCCGTGGCCGGGACCGGCGGGGACCCCGGTGTCTAGACCATCGGGACTGGCCTTTGTGGGCCATTGACCCTCACTTCGGCGCAGCCCTAACCTGAGGGAACCTCGTGGGTGCGACGGGGTTTTGGCCGGAGTAGCGCAGCAGCGCTCTCCGGCCTCCCGCGTCCCGGGCCACCGCAGCGGTCCTCGGCGGGTCGACAGGCAGGTGGTCAGCGGCCCGGGAGCCGGTAACCGGCCAGCAGCGGACCCCCCACCGGCGCGAGCACCTGCAGCGCGCAGCGGTACATCGGCGCGGTGTCCCCCTCGGTGAGCACCAGCCGGTGGGCGTTCAGCAGCCGCTCCGCGAGGTCGGGGTCCGTGTCGCGCAGCGCCCGCGCCAGCGCCTTGCCGCTGCCACCCCACTGCCCGGCCGCGAGCAGCGCGAGGTCGGCGGTCCGGGCGAGGACCAGGGCCGAGATGTAGGCCAGCTCGTCCTCCTGGTCCGACCCGGCGAGGTCCTCGAGCAGGTCGCTGAGGTGGTAGCGCAGCGTGTCGACCTCGTCGTCGCTCGCCTCCGGCGGTCCGGCCTCGAGACGGCGCCGGGCCTCCTGCTGGATCCCGTCGGCCACCCCGCCCGGGTCGGTGAGAACGGTGCTCTCGGCACACATGCGCAGCAACGAGCAGACCCGCCGTCCGGCGTCGAGGTCCCAGTACTCGTCGAGCGACTCGCGGGTGTGCACGAACGCCTCGACCACCCAGCCGTCGTGCCAGAACGTCTCGCGGTACGGCGCGGGCGGGCCGTCGACGACCACCACCACGTCGAGGTCGGAGGTCGGGGTGCGGCGCTCGGTGAGCACGCTGCCCCCGACGAAGGCGGCCAACGGCTCGGGGAACTCCTGCTCGACGAACGACGCGGCTGCGTCGTACGGCTCGGGTCGCTCGCGCATGCGCCCCAGACTGCCCTGCCCGCCGCGACGCGTCGAGGCGACAGCCCGGTCAGGCCGACTCGGGAGGGAAGCCGCCGGTCGCGACCGGCCCCCAGCGCTCGGGGGTGATCCGGATCAGCGACTTGCCCTGGGCGCGCATCGCCTGCCGGTACTCGTCCCAGTCCGGGTGCTCCCCGGAGATGCAGCGGAAGTACTCCACGAGCGGCTCGACCGCGTCGGGCATGTCGAGGACCTCGGCGGTCCCGTCGACCTGCACGTAGGGGTCGTCCCAGTCGTCGGAGTGGATCAGGATCGAGACCCGCGGGTCGCGGCGCGCGTTGACGGCCTTGGCCCGCTGCGGGTACGTCGAGACCACGACCCTTCCCTCGCTGTCGACACCACAGGTCACCGGGGACATCTGCGGTCGGCCGTCGGCGCGGAACGTGACCAGCGTGCCCTTGTGCCGTGGCCGCACGAACTCCAGCAGCTCGTCACGGTCCACCCTGTCTGCGGTCGCGATCTTCCGTGCCATGGGACCGACCCTAGCCAGCCGGCACCCGGTCAGCCCGCGAGGGGCCCGGTCAGGTAGTGGTCGACGACCGGGGCGAGCGCGGCCACCAGCTGCTCGGGCTCGGCGGCGACCAGCGCCGGGATCCCCACGACGTACCGCGCGAAGGTCAGCCCGACGATCTGCGAACCCAGCAGGCCCGCGCGCAGCTCCGGGTCCGACCCACCGACCCGACGGGCCAGCGGGGCGAGGAGCCGGTTCGTGACCAGGTCGCGGACCATCGCCGCGGCCGCCTCCTCCGATGCCGCCGCCCGGACCATGCCGGTGACGGTCGCCCGCGCCTGCGGCGTCTCCAGCATGCCGACGAGGAAGCCGGCCACCCGGCGGCCCAGGTCCTGCGGTTCCCCGGCGAGCAGCTCGTCGAAGACCTGCCGGGGGTCGAACGGCAGCTCCAGGACCGCGACGAACAGCTGCTGCTTGGACCCGAAGAAGTGCGCCACCAGCCGCGCGTCCACGCCGGCCTCGCGGGCGATGCCGCGAAGCGTGGTCCCGGGGTAGCCCAGCTCGGCGAACTGACGTCGGGCCACCTCCTCGATGGCCGCCCGCGTCCCGCTGCCGGCGGGCCGGCGCCCCCTCCTTGACATTTCCACGACCGAAGAATAACAATTTCCTCGACTGATGAATTGATGTTCCGGAGGTGCACCGTGACGAAGTCCCCGACCCCGCCGAGCCGGTGGGTGCTTCCCGTGATCGCGGTGGCCCTGATGACCGTGGTCTCCGCGGTCTCGGGCCTCAACGTCGCGCTGCCGAGCCTGGCCCGCGACACCGGCGCGACGCAGACCGAGCTCACCTGGATCGTCGACGCCTACACGGTGGTCTTCGCGGGGCTGCTGATGCTCGCCGGCGCCCTCGGCGACCGCTTCGGGCGCAAGGGCCTGCTGATGGCCGGGCTGGCGATCTTCGCCACCGCGGCCGCGCTCGGGATGGTGACCACGGACCCCGGTTGGCTGATCGCGGTGCGAGCGGCCATGGGAGTGGGGGCGGCGGCGATCATGCCCACCACGCTGTCGGTGATCACCACGTCGTTCTCCGAGGAGGACCGGCCGAAGGCGATCGGCGTCTGGGTCGGCGTCGCCGGGGGCGGCGCGGTGCTGGGCCTGTTCGCGAGCGGGCTGCTGCTCGAGTTCTTCGACTGGAACTCGTTCTTCGGCCTCAACGTCGCGCTCGGCGCGATGGCGCTGCTCGGGACCGCGCTGGTGGTCCCCCGCTCGGCCGACGAGCACCCGCCGCGCCTGGACCTGGTGGGCGCGGCACTGTCGCTCGTCGCGGTCGGTGCCGTGGTCTTCGGGATCATCGAGGGCCCCGAGCGCGGCTGGTCCGACCCGCTCGCCTTCGGCGCCCTCGCGGTCGGCCTGGTCGCCGGCGCGACGTTCACGCTGTGGGAGCTGCGAGCGCCGGCGCCGCTGCTGGACCCGCGGCTGCTGCGGGTGCGCGGCTTCAGCGCCGGGAGCCTGGCCATCATGGCTCAGTTCTTCGCGACGTTCGGGTTGCTCTTCGTCCTGCTGCAGTACCTGCAGTTCGTCGTCGGGCTCTCTCCGCTGCGCGCCGCCCTGGCGCTGCTGCCGCTGCCCGTGGTGATGATCCCGCTGGCCCGCAACGCGCCCCGGCTGGCCCGCCGGGTCGGCTTCGGGCGGCTGGCCCCGCTCGGGCTCGGCCTGACCAGCCTGGGGCTCGTGCTGATCTCCCGGCTCGGAGTCGACCTGAGCTACTGGCTGCTGTCCGCGGGACTGGTCGTCTTCGCGGCCGGCATGGCACTGGCCGGCGCCCCCGCGACCGCGGCCATCACCGAGTCGCTGCCCCCGAGCAAGCAGGGGGTCGCCTCGGCGGTCAACGACACGGCGCGGGAGCTGGGCAGCGCGCTCGGCATCGCGATCTTGGGCAGTGCGCTCAACGAGCGCTACCGCGGGGGGCTGGCCGACGTGCTGGCGGGGCTCCCGGCCCCGGCGGCCGAGCACATCCGGAGCTCGATCGCGTTCACCCAGTCCGACCGGCTGCAACGGTTGGGCCCGGCCGCCGACCGGGTCGTCGCCCAGGCCCAGCAGGCGTTCGTGACCGGCAGCAGCACCGCGCTCCTGGTGGCCGCCGCGGTGGTGGCGGTCGGCGCGGTCGTCGTGGCCGTCCGTGGGCGGGCGATCGGCGCCGAGCAGCCGCAGCACCGGACGGAGCCGGAACCGGTCCGCTAGCCGCTAGCCGGCGGTCAGCCGCCCGCGACCGCCGGGATCACGGAGACCTGTGCACCGTCCGCGGTCTTCGTCTCGAGCGCGTCCAGGAAGCGCACGTCGTCGTTGCCGACGTAGACGTTGACGAAGCGCCGGATCGCGCCCTGCTCGTCGAGGATGCGGGACCTGATGCCCGGGAAGCTGGCGTCGAGATGGTCGAGCACCTCGGCGAGGGTGTCCCCGTCGGCGCTCACCTCCGACTGGCCACCGGTGTAGGTGCGCAGGATGGTCGGGATGCGGACGCTCACGCTCATGTTTCCTCCGGTTGGTGGGTCTCGGCGGCCCGGACGGGACCAGCGTGTCAGGCGAGACCGGTCTGGGTGAAGGCCGCGTAGCTGGGCTCGATGGTGGCGGCCGGGCCGACCCGGTCCGCGACCGCGTCCAGGGTCTTCAGCCCGTCGCCGGTGTTGAAGACCACCGTCTCCTGGTCGGGGTCGAGCCGACCGGTCTCCACCAGCTTCTTGAGCGTGGCGACGGTGACCCCGCCGGCGGTCTCGGCGAAGACCCCCTCGGTCCGCGCCAGGAGCGCGATGCCCTCGCGGACCTCCTCGTCGGTGACGTCCTCGACGGCGCCGCCGGTGCGCCGGGCCACGTCGAGCACGTAGGGGCCGTCGGCCGGGTTGCCGATCGCCAGCGACTTCGCGATGGTGTCCGGTCGCACCGGGCGCACGACGTCGTGACCCTCCTTGTAGGCGGCCGACACGGGGGAGCAGCCCGTGGCCTGCGCGCCGAAGATCCGGTAGGGCGAGTCCTCCACGAGACCGAGCGCGACCAGCTCACGGAAGCCCTTGTCCACCTTGGTCAGCTGCGACCCCGAGGCCACCGGGATCACCACCTGCTGCGGCAGCCGCCAGCCGAGCTGCTCGGCGATCTCGTAGCCCAGCGTCTTCGAGCCCTCCGCGTAGTAGGGGCGGACGTTGACGTTCACGAACGCCCAGCCCTCCTCCTCGCCCGCGATCTCGCTGGCCAGCCGGTTGACGTCGTCGTAGTTGCCCTTCACCGCGATCAGGGTTCCGCCGTAGACCGCGGTGGTCACCACCTTGGGGCGCTCGAGGTCGGCGGGGATGAGCACCACGGTCTTCATGCCGGCCCGCGCGCCGGCGGCGGCGACCGCGTTGGCGAGGTTGCCGGTCGAGGGGCAGGCGAAGACCTTGCTGCCGAACTCGCGGGCCGCCGACAGCGCGATCGCGACGACGCGGTCCTTGAACGAGTGCGTCGGGTTGCCGGAGTCGTCCTTGACCCAGAGGTTCCTGATGCCGAGCTCGCGGCCGAGGTTGTGGGCCTTGATCAGCCGGGTGAACCCCGGCTCCATGTTCGGGCTCGCGATGATGTCCGCCGGCACCGGCAGCAGCGACCGGTAGCGCCAGATGTTCTTGGGCCCGGCCTCGATCTCGGCGCGGGTCACCGCGGGGAAGTCGTAGCCGATCTCGAGCGGCCCGAAGCACTCCTGGCAGGCGTAGAAGGGACCGAGCGGCGAGGTGGCGCCGCACTCGCGACAGACCAGGTGGCGCGCGTTGCCGAAGGCGCCCTCGCGGATGCCGGCGGCGGATGCGGCCGCGGTGTCGATGACTGACGTGCTCAAGGAGGCCTCCTTCTCATCTTTCCCTGGGCCGGCTCTCGGCCCGGGTCGGAATTAGCACCGTGACCACGAAGGAGGATCGCGTCGGCTCCGGACGGAGACCGAGAGGCGGACCTCGCACGTGGCGGGTTGCCGGGGCTTCACAGGGCCGTTCCCTCTGCCCCTCTCGATGAGCAGGACCCAGCCTACGCAGCCGTCTCAACATGTGCACACCCTGCCCAGCATCCGAGATGTCCGGTCTCGGCCGGGGCCGGCCTCACCGCCCGCGCGCGGCGTCGGCGGCGAACCGCCCGAGCAGGTCGAGCACCCCGTCGGGTCCGTCGACGACCACGTCGGAGATCTCGGCCAGGGCCTCCTCCTCGTCGGAGCCCGAGCAGACCAGCAGTGCCGGCAGCCCCTGCTCGCGCAGGGCCCGAGCCGCCTCGAACGCCTCGAGGTCGCCGAGGTCGTCACCGACGAACATCACACCGCCGGCGTCCGCCTCGGAGACGGCGGTGCGCAGGGCCAGCCCCTTGTGCATCCCGGGCGCCCGGACCTCCAGCACCAGCCGCCCCGGTTCGAGGGTCAGCCCGTGCCGTTCGGCGGCGTCGGCCAGGGCCTCCTCCAGCCGGGCGAAGGCCTGCTTCGGCTCCGGCAGCCGCCGGGTGTGGACGGCGACCGCCAGCCCCTTGTCCTCGACGTACGCGTCGCCGGCGTCCTGCTCGGCCAGCAGCCGGGGCAGCTCGTCGCGGAAGGCGGTCAGACCCGCCGGAGAGCTGGTGGTGCTGAACCCACGGGTCCGGGAGTCCCAGCGCTCGTTGCCGTACTGGCCGAGCACCTCCACGCACGCTTCGCCGGGCAGCCGGTCCGCCAACGCGTCGAGGCGGCCCAGGGTCACCACCTGCCGGGCGGGCCGGCCGGTGACCACCGCGACCGCGCGCACCCGGGCCGCCAGCGCGAGGAGCGTGTCGGGTCCGTCGGGATGGATCACCGCAGTGGCCGGGTCGGGGACGATCGGTGACAACGTGCCGTCGAAGTCCAGCCCGACGACCGTCTCGTGCGCGACGGCCACCAGCTCGTCGTAGCGCTGCTGCGCCTGGGGGGAGAGCTCCATGCCCCCACCCAACCAAACTCGGCCGGCCGCGCCCAGCGCAGACCGGGGTCAGGCGTAGTCGGAGGTCAAGATCACGGTGAGCCGGTCGAGCCGCATCGGCGCGATGGCGGGCTTGAGCCGCTCGATGCCGAGGTCGCGGGCCAGCAGCCTGGCCTGGGCGTGGAGCCGCCGCGGGTAGTACACGGTGCTGGCCGGGATGGTGCCGTACCAGTTGTCGGAGCCGACGACGTCCCAGCCGGCGCCGGACGCACGCCGCGAGGTGCGGCCGGCGAGACCGCTGATGCCGGAGTTGTTGTAGACCTCGACGAACGTGTCCCGACGGTGGACGGCGGGCTTCTTCACCTTCTTCTCGATGACCGGCCGCGGCGCCTTGCTCGGGGCGGCGGCCCGGGAGGGGGTCGCGACCGCGGTGACCGGCCGGGCGGCCTGGGCCGGCGTGTCGTCCCCACCGGTGCTGACGAAGGCCACGCCCGCGAGCACCACGGCGGCCGCCGACACCAGCGCCACCGGCGAGGACAGCGCGAGGCCCCGCTGGTCGCGACGATGCACGGGCCGGCGCACCTCAGACCTCGAAGCCGAGGCGGCGCGCGGAGCGGGCGCGCTGGCGGGCCGCGCGCAGCCGGCGCAGCCTGCGGACGAGCAGCGGGTCGAAGGCCAGCGACTCGGGGCGGTCGATCAGCGCGTTGAGCACCTGGTAGTAGCGCGTCGAGGACATGTCGAACTTCTCCCGGACGGCCTGCTCCTTGGCGCCGGCGTACTTCCACCACTGACGCTCGAAGCCGAGGATCTCCCGGTCGCGCTCGGACAGTTCGGTGCCCGGCGCGGCAGCGTGGTTGTCGTTCAGCGCGTTCGCGGCGTCCATGGTGGCGACTCCTGGGGCGGTGAGCGTCGAGGCGGTCTGGTCCCTCATCATAGGCGACGAACCACACCGTTGTGATTCACATTGCGGCTCGCCGGGCAAAATGATGTCATGCCCGACCTGAGCGCCCTACCCCCACTCCGCGTCACCCCCGGACCGGTCCGTGCCGCGCCGCTCCCCGGCGACCGCCCGGTGCGCTGGGGGATCATGGCGACCGGCAAGATCGCCGGCGGCTTCGCCCGCAACCTCGCGCTGCTCCCCGAGTGCGAGATCGCGGCGGTCGGCGCCCGGCGGCTCGAGTCGGCGCGGGCGTTCGCCGCGGAGCACGGCGCGGCCCGGGCGTACGGCGACTACCGCGCGCTGGTGGCCGACCCCGACGTCGACGTGGTGTACGTCGCCACCCCGCACGCCCTCCACCGCGAGCACGTGGAGCTGGCCTTCGAGGCCGGGAAGCCGGTGCTGTGCGAGAAGCCGCTGACCCTCAACGCCCGGGACGCCGCGGAGCTGGTGGTGCAGGCGCGGGAGCGCGGGCTGTTCCTCATGGAGGGCATGTGGATGCGCTGCAACCCGCTGGTCCGGCGGCTCCAGCAGCTCGCCGCGGAGGGCGTGCTCGGCGAGGTCCGGCAGGTGCGCGCCGACCTCGGGTTCGTGGTCGACAAGCCGCCCACCGACCGGCTGCTCGACCCCGCGCTCGGTGGCGGCGCGCTGCTCGACATGGGCGTCTACCCGCTGACGTTCGCGCACCTGTTCCTGGGCCCTCCCACCACGGTGGCCGCGGCAGCCGCCCTCTCCCCCGCCGGCGTCGACCTCGACGTCACGCTGGCGCTGGCCTACGAGTCGGGGGCGACGGCCTCGCTGTCGAGCTCGATGACGTCCTGGTCACCGCGCACGGCCTCCATCGCCACGGACCTCGGGCGGGTCGACGTACCGGAGAGCTTCCACCACCCCATCACCGCGACCTGGACCCGCGACGGGCACACCGAGACGATCACCGAGGAGGTCATCGGCACCGGACTGGCGAACGAGGCGCTCGAGGTGGTCCGGTGCCTGCGCAGCGGTGAGACCGAGAGCCCGCTGGTGCCCCTCGACGAGTCGGTGGCGCTGCTGGGGCTGCTGGACCGGATCCGTCGCGACATCGGCGTCGCCTACGCGGGGGACGCCGGCGTGTCGGCCTGAGCGGCCGCCGTCACGCGCCGACGTCGCGTCGGCGCAGGCCCGCGACCGCGAGGGCGAGCAGCACCGCGACGGTGAGCAGCGCGACCAGCACGCCGCCGGCGGAGACACCGGTCCGGAGCGGGTCGTGGCCGATGTAGGAGTAGAACGGCGAGAGCTTCTGCAGCGGCTGCAGCCAGTCGACCAGCGGGGCCAGGCTGTTCACGAGGTAGGCGACCACCGCGAGCAGCGCCGGCACGGACCGGCTGAGCGTGGACCGGCCGGTGGCGGCCGAGACGGCGAGGGCCAGCGTCCCGAACACGAGGCCGAGCAGGGCCAGGTGCAGCATCGCCGCGAACGTGTTGCCGACCGGGAGGTCCATCCGGGTCAGCCGGCCCTCCAGCACCAGCGCGGCGCCGGTCACCGCGGCGATCAGGAAGGTGCCGAAGGCCAGCTCGGCGAACTTCTCCAGCACCACCCGGGTCCGCCCGACCGGGTTGGACAGCAGCAGCTCCAGCGTGTGCCGGTCCTCCTCCCCGCTGATCGCCGAGACCCCCGTCGCCACCGCGTAGCCGATCACCAGCAGCGGCCCCATGAACGACATCAGCTCTATCTGGATGTAGCCGACCGGCGTCGACATGTCCGCGCCGGTGGTGGCGAACAGGGCCCGGAACGCCTCGGGCATCTGGTCGAGGAAGTCCGACATCGTCGGCTGGTCGCGCAGGCTCGGCCACACCGCGACGTACATGCCGACCAGCAGGGCCGCGCTGACCGTCCAGATCAGCAGCGTCCGGCCCTGGTCCTCGAGGGTCCGCGCGAACACGCTATGCCGCATCGCCGTTCCCCCTCCCGTAGTAGGCCAGGAAGGTCTCCTCGAGCTCGGTCTCCGCACACTCGAAGTCCGAGACGACGTGCTCGCTCACCCGCTTGAGCAGCTCGTCGAGCGCGGGCTGCGGGGCGCTGCAGGTCATGGTGTGGTCGGAGACGCGCAGCCCGCGCACGCCCGGGATGCCGGCGAAGTCCGCGTCGTTGACCGTGCTGGTGAACGTCGCCCGGACCCGGTGCAGCGACTTCTCGAGCAGCTCCTGCATGTGCTCGACGGCGATCAGCCGGCCCGAGCGCAGCACCCCGATCCGGTCGGCCACCCGCTGCACCTCGGCGAGCACGTGCGAGGAGAGCAGCACGCTGCCTCCCTCGGCGGTGTGCTCGCGCAGCATCGCGGTGAACTCCTGCTGCACCAACGGGTCCAGGCCGCTGGTCGGCTCGTCGAGGATCAGCAGGGACGGTGCGGACATCCAGGCCAGGACCACCGCCAGCTTCTGCTTGTTGCCGCGCGACAGCTGCGCCGCGGGGCGTCCCATGTCGAGGTGCAGCCGCTCGGCGATCGCCTCGGCGGCGTGCCGGGACGGCACCCCCCGCAGGTGCTCGAGGTAGGCCACGTGCTGCCGCCCGGTCAGCCGCCGGTAGAGCGAGGGGTCCCCCGGCACGTAGCCGATCCGGCGGTGCACGGCCACCGCGTCGCGCCAGCTGTCGAGACCGAACACCCGTGCCCGGCCGGAGGTGGGGCGCAGCATGCCGGTGAGCAGCCGGATCGTGGTGGTCTTGCCGGCCCCGTTGGGCCCGAGGTAGCCGAACACCTCGCCGGGCTCGATGGTGAGGCTCACCTCCTCGAGCGCGACCGTGCGACCGAAGGACTTGCTCAGCCCCTCCAACGCGACCGGGACCATCTCGACCATGGCTCCACGGTCGCCCGGGACCACCCCGGGCGGCCAGGGTCCAAAGGCCCACGGCCCGGTCGGTGCCCTTCGCCCGTCAGGCTCCACCAACTACCTTGGGACAGGTGAGCGCCGCAGCGAAACGCGAAGCAGACCTCGTCATCGTCGCCAACCGGCTACCCGTGGACCGGGTGGACAACCCCGACGGGTCGGTGAGCTGGCGCCGGTCGCCCGGAGGCCTGGTGACCGCGATCGAGCCGGTGATGCGCGCCAACGACGGCGCCTGGATCGGCTGGCCCGGCGGGACCGACACCGACGCCGAGCCGTTCGTGGAGGACGGCCTGCAGCTGGTCCCGGTCTCGCTGTCCGGCGCGGAGATCGAGGAGTTCTACGAGGGCTTCGCCAACGCCACGCTGTGGCCGCTCTACCACGACGTGGTGGCCAAGCCGGAGTTCCACCGGGAGTGGTGGGACGCCTACGTGCGGGTGAACCGCCGGTTCGCGGAGCGGGCCGCCGAGATCGCCGCCGACCAGGCAGTGGTGTGGGTGCACGACTACCAGATGCAGCTGGTGCCCTCGATGCTCCGCGAGCTCCGCCCCGACCTGCGCATCGGGTTCTTCCTGCACATCCCCTTCCCGCCCGCGGAGCTCTTCCAGCAGCTGCCGTGGCGGCGGCAGATCCTGGAGGGGCTGCTCGGGGCCGACGTGGTCGGCTTCCAGCGGCCCGGTGCGGCCGCGAACTTCATCCGGCTGGTCCGTCAGCGGGTCGGGCACAAGACGCACCGCGACCTCGTCTACCTCCCCGACGGGCGCACCGTTCAGGCCGCGGCGTACCCGATCTCCATCGACGCGGCGGAGTTCGAGGAGCTCGCACGGTCCGAGCCGGTGCAGCAGCGCGCGAAGGAGATCCGCGAGCAGCTCGGCAACCCCGAGCACGTCCTGCTCGGGGTCGACCGGCTCGACTACACCAAGGGCATCCACGACCGGCTGCGCGCGTTCGGCGAGCTCGTCGCCGACGGCCAGCTCTCGGTCGAGGAGACCGTCTTCGTCCAGGTCGCGACCCCCTCGCGCGAACGGGTCGAGCAGTACCGCCGGCTCCGCGACGACATCGACCAGCTGGTCGGCCGGCTCAACGGCGACCTGGGTCGGATCGGCCGGCCGGCGATCTCCTACCTGCACTCGTCCTACCCGCGCGAGGAGATGGCGGCGCTGTACCTGGCGGCCGACCTCATGGTGGTGACCCCGCTGCGCGACGGCATGAACCTCGTGGCCAAGGAGTACGTCGCCTGCCGCTTCGACGACGACGGCGCGCTCGTGCTCTCCGAGTTCGCCGGCGCCGCCGACGAGCTGCGGCAGGCGTTCATGGTCAACCCCTACGACATCAACGGGATGAAGGACGCGATCCTCGCGGCCACCCGCGCCGACCGACGCGAGCGTTCCCGGCGGATGCGGGCGATGCGCAAGACCGTCGCCGAGCACGACGTGAAGCACTG
Source organism: uncultured Actinomycetota bacterium (assembly GCA_963838025.1). GTDB lineage: Bacteria > Actinomycetota > Actinomycetes > Propionibacteriales > Nocardioidaceae > Nocardioides_B. The sequence continues at coordinate 942,302 of CAWIPF010000004.1, read as the reverse complement.
GGCGCGGGAGTTCCTGCACACCCTCAGCGAGGTGCCGACCCCGCACGGCAAGCAGGTCCGTCCCTCGAGACCCGGGTGACCGTGCCGCGTCCGCTGCCGCCGCGTCCGCCCGGTCAGAGGACGCGCCGGAGCCCACCGAGCCGGGTCGGCCGGCGGTCGGCGAGGTAGGACCTGAGCTCGACCAGCGGCATCGGCCTGCCCATCCAGTAGCCCTGGGCGAGGTCGCAGCCGAGCTCCCGCAGCTGGTCGTAGGCGCGCTCGTCCTCGATGCCCTCGGCGACGACCTGGCGGTGGAGCCGGTGTCCGAGGTCGATGATCGCGCCGACCACGACCTCCGCGGCCGGGTCCGGCAGGGTGGCCACGAACGACCGGTCGATCTTCACCTCGTCGACCGGCAGCTTCAGCAGGTAGGCCAGGGACGAGTAGCCGGTGCCCAGGTCGTCGACCGAGAGCCGCACGCCGATCGACCGCAGCCGGGTCAGCGCCGCGACGGCCTGCTCGGGGTCGGTCATCAGGCTGGACTCGGTGATCTCGAGGGTGAGCGCCGCCGGCGGTACCGTGACCCGCTCGAGCTCCAGGGCGACCTCGTCGACGAAACCCCGGTCGAGCAGGCTGCGCGGGGAGATGTTGACCGCAACCCGGAAGTCGCCGGGACTGCTCTGGAGCTGCTCCGCGTCCTGCAGGGCCGTGCGCAGGACCAGCATCGTCAACGGGGTGATCAGCCCGCTGTGCTCGGCCAGCGGCACGAACTCGTCCGGGCCGATCGTGCCCAGCTCCGGGTGCCGCCAGCGGGCCAGCGCCTCCACCCCGACCACGTGTCCGGTGGCCAGGTCGACCTGGGGCTGGTAGTCGACGGTCAGCCGGTTGCCCGCGACGGCGGACCGCAGCTCGGCGAGCAGGCCCAGCCGAGAGGAGTCGCTCCGGTCCATCTCCGGCTGGAACACCGCGGAGCCGGACCGGGACTCCTTCGCCGTGTGCAGCGCGAGGTCGACGTGCCGGAGCGTGGTCGCCGCGTCGGCGCCCTGCTCCGCGACGGCCACGCCCACGGACGCGTCGACGGCGACCGCGAGCCCGTCGAGGTCGAAGGTCCGGGTGAGTGCGCTGCGGATCATCGAGGCGCAGGCACGCGCGGCGAGGTCGTCGGCGTCCGGCAGCAGGACGGCGAACTCGTCACCGCCGAGCCGGGCGACCACCGCCTCGTCGGCCGCGGCCGCCTGGATCCGCTGCGAGGCGAGCCGCAGCAGCCCGTCGCCGACCTGGTGGCCGAGCGTGTCGTTGACGGCGCGGAAGTTGTCGAGGTCCACGAGCAGGACCGACGCCGGCGACCGGCCCAGCGCCTCGTCGACCTGGCGGCTGAACAGCCGCCGGTTGGGCAGGCCGGTCAGCTCGTCGTGCAGCGCGGCGTGCTCGTGCTCGGCGGCCTGGCGGAGGATCAGGTCGGCACGAAGCGCGTTGTCGATCGCGACCGCGGCGTGGTTGGCCAGCGCCTGCAGCTGGCGCAGGTCCTGGGCGCCGAACGCCTCGGCGTCGCCGACCCGCCCGGCGAGCACGAGCGTGCCCACCACCTTGCCCTCGCTGCGCAGCGGCACGAACATGCCGTCGCGGCGGCCGAGCTCGGCGAGCTCCCGGACACCGGGGTTCTTCCCACCGAGCAGGGTGGCCTCCTCGAGGCTGCCGTCGAGAGCCGCCAGCAGCCGGGCGCGGCGGCGCGCCACGCCGTCGTCGTCGGCGACCCAGTCCTCGAGCTCACCGTCGGCGCGCGCGAAGCGCAGCTCGGCGCGCTCGGCGGGGAACGCCCGCCGGACGCCGTCCAGCACTCCGCCGACCACGCCCGCCAGCTCGACCTCGCGCCCGACCGCCTCGGTGAACCGGTTGACCTGCTCGAGGCTCTCCGCGCGGATCCGGGCCTGGTCGTAGGACCGGTGCGCGATCCACAGCACCGCGGCGACCGCGGCGATCATCCAGAAGGCGCGCCAGTCGACCGAGATCACGTAGACGGCGACCAGACCGAACGACCCGCTCGCGAGCTCGCCCAGCTTCTGCGGGCCGAACGACTCCGCGAGCCGCGGCGGTCGGTGAGGGTTCGAGACCGCGATGGCCACGTGGACGAGGATCGCGCCGAGCACGGAGGTGTAGGCCAGGGCCAGCCCGGTGGCCAGCCAGCCGTAGGGGCCGATCGGGTCGTGGTCGCCGAGGGCGGCGTGCCAGATCACCACCGCGCCTGTGGTCTCCAGACGCGACCAGGGCACAGTTGAACAGCGTCTTGCGCAGCGGCATGCGACGCGACGCGAAGCTGGCCGCCGTGCCCGAGCACCCGGCTGGCGATCAGCAGCTGCGGGGAGCAGAAGAACAGGCCGATCACCAGCGGGAACTCCATGAGGGAGAACCCGATGGCGTGGGCTCCCAGCCGGAGCTTGACCTGAGAGCTCTGTGCGACCAGGAAAGCCCCGGTCAGGACCCCGAACCAGGCGAAGGTCGGCGGGCCCGAGCGGCCCTCCAGCGGCACGACCCACAGCAGGTCGGCGCCGATGGCGACCGCCGTGATCGCGGCCATCAGGCCCGCGATCACCCGGCCTTGCCTGGTCGGGGTCATCGGGGACCTAGGAGGACGGCAGCGTGGAGTGGAACTCCCAGGAGCTGCCGGCGTTGTCGGAGGTGGCCGCCTGGGCGGACGAGGCGAACAGGGCGGCGGCCGCGGCGAGCAGGAGACCGACCAGGGCACCGGCGATCGGGCGGCGACGAACGATACTGAACATGATGGGACCTTCCGTTGGGGGGCGGCGGACCCCGGAAGGGCGTTGGCTGCCCTCCCAGCATCCGTAATCAGACATTACGGGCAGCGGGGCCCCGGCGTCCGGAAGTTCGGCAAAACCGATCGTTCTCTTTACCATCGGCCCCCCGCCCGCCGCCCCGCCCGGCGGTGTAACGCAGCCCACTGACCGGCACGGCTACCCGCCGGTATCCTGCGCGAATGGATCTGATCCCCAAGCCGGACCAGGTCGCCGCGGCGGCCGCCAACGTCGCGTCGAAGATGCTGTACGGCGGCCTGGCCGACCTGCGGCCGATGCCCCGCACGCTCATCGACGAGGGGGTGCTGCGCGAGGTCTACCACTACCGTCCGCGCGGCACCGCGAAGCAGCACGGCGACCCGGTCCTGCTGGTCACCCCGCTCGCCGCACCGGCGCTCTGCTTCGACCTGCGCCGCGGGTGCTCGCTGGTGGAGCACCTCGTCGACCAGGGCCGGCCGACCTACCTGGTGGAGTACGGAGAGGTCTCCTTCGCCAACCGCACGCTCGGCATGGAGCACTGGGTCGACGAGGTGATCCCCCGGGCCGTCGAGGAGGTCAGCGCGCACGCCGGGGACCGCCCGGTGCACCTGGTCGGGTGGAGCCTCGGCGGCATCTTCGCGCTGCTCACCGCGGCGGACCGGCCGGACCTGCCGATCGGCTCCCTGACGCTGCTCGGCTCGCCCGTGGACGTGACCCAGGTGCCGCTGGTGGCCCCGATCCGCCCGTTCCTGGGGCTGGCCGGTGAGCGGGCCGGGCTGGTCACCCAGGCCTACCGGCTGATGGGCGGGGCGCCGAAGCCGTTGGTCAAGCGAGCCTTCCAGCTCAGCAGCTTCAACAAGCTGGTCACCAAGCCGATCGCGATCGTGGCCAAGCTCGACGACGCCGACTTCCTGGCCCAGGTCGAGGCCGTGGACCGGTTCACCGCGAACATGATCGCCTACCCGGGCCGGACCTTCGGCCAGCTCTACCACCGGATCCTCAAGGGCAACCAGCTCGCGACCGGCACCGTGACGATGGACGACCGGGAGATCAGCCTGGCCGACGTCACCGCGCCGCTGCTGGCGTTCGGTGGCGCCTCCGACGGCATCGCCCCGGTCCAGTGCGTGCGCCCGATCGTCGACCTCGTGCCCGGCGTCGACGAGCTGCGCTTCGAGGTCGTGCCGGGCGGCCATCTCGGCATGCTGACCGGCCGGGCCGCCCGCGGGACCACCTGGCGGATCATCGACGAGTGGCTGGCGGAGCACTCCTCGGACGCCGTCGCGGAGCCGGCCCCGGCCACGCCGGCCGCCACGAGGACGAGGAAGGTGCCCGCCAAGAAGGCCGCCACCAAGAAGGCACCCGCAAAGAAGGCCGCCCCCAAGAAAGCCCCGGCAAGGAAGGCCGCCCCCAAGAAGGCGCCCGCCGAGAAGACCGCGAGCAGGAAGCCGGCGCGGACGGCCGACCGCCCGGGCGAGGCGGCGATCGGGGCCAACCCGTCCCGCCGCTACGGCTCCGCCGGCTCGCGGGCACTGGCCCCCAAGACGTGACCGCGGATGCTGGCGCAGGCGGCTGACCGGGTGGCGCCCGCCCCCGACTGGCGGTTGGCCCTCGTCCTCGTGGTCCTGGTCGGGGTCGCGGTGACCGCGTCGTACGTCGGCGGGCTGGGCGTCGGACGCGACCACGTGACCGCCGCGGTGCGCGCGGTCGTGCAGCTCGGCGTGGTCTCCCTGGTGATCACCGCGGTGCTCGGCTCGCTGTGGTGGTCGCTGGCGTTCGTGCTCCTGATGTTCGCGGTGGCCACCATCACCTCCACGGGCCGGATCCGGGCGCCGCGGCGCCAGCTGCCGTGGGTGGCGGTGGCGATCGCGGCGGGCGCCGTACCCGTGCTGGGGCTGGTGTTCGCCAGCGGAGTGGTGCCGTTCAACGGTGCCGGCATCGTCCCGATCGCGGGGATCGTGGTCGGCAACATGATGGTGGCGGCGACGCTGACCGGCCGGCGCGCCTACGACGAGATCGCCGGCCGCTTCGGCACCTACGAGGCCGCGCTCGCGCTGGGCCTGACGAGCCCGGAGGCGGCCTTCGAGGTGGTCCGGCCGACCGCGAGGGAAGCACTGACCCCGGGGTTGGACCAGACCCGTACCGTCGGCCTCGTGACGCTTCCCGGAGCCTTCATCGGCGTGCTGCTCGGCGGCGGCACCCCGCTCGAGGCGGGCGCCGCCCAGATCCTGGTGCTGATCGGGCTGATGGCCGGGCAGGCGATCACCGCGGCGGTGCTGCTGCGGCTGGTCGCGGCCGCGTTGGTGGTCCGCGAGGACCTGGTGGGGGTGTACCCCCGGTGAGGGTGGGGGCCGCGGCCCGGGTCGCCGCCGGCCTGGTGGCCCTCGCGCTGGCCGCCTCCGGCTGCTGGGCGGGCTCGGGGGCCGAGCCGCAGCCTCGGCCCCGGGCCTCGACCGCACCGCGGTTCTCCTCCTACGTGGCCCTCGGCGACTCCTACACGGCGGGCCCGCTCGTGCCCGTGACCGACCTGGCCAACGGCTGCCTGCGCTCCGACGGCAACTACCCGAGCCTGCTGGCCCGACGGCTCGGGGTGCCGCACGTCACCGACGTCAGCTGCAGCGGCGCGACCACCCGCGACCTGACCCACCGCCAGCACACCTTCCGGCAGGCGACCGTGCCGCCGCAGCTGCGGGCGCTGCGCCCCGGCACCGACCTGGTCACGCTCGGCATCGGCGGCAACGACCTCGACCTGTTCGGCACCCTGGTGGCCACCTGCACCCGGTTGCGGGCCACCGACCCGACCGGGTCGCCCTGCACCGACGCACTCGGCGGCGGGGCCGACCTGGCCCGGACCACCCGGACGATCAGCCGCCACGTCGAGCGGGCGGTGCGGGAGGTGCGGCGCCGCGCGCCCGGCGCCACCGTGGTGCTGGTCGGCTACCTGCGGCTGGTGCCCGACCGGGGGCGGTGCGCGCGGCTGCCGCTGGCGGCGGGCGACTACGCGCTCGGCCGCCGGATCACCCGCGAGCTCGACGGCGCACTCGCCCGCGCCGCGCGTCGCACCCACGTGCGCTACCTGGACGCCTACGCGCTCTCCGCCGGGCACGACGTCTGCTCGGCGCACCCGTGGGTCAACGGCGGCCGCACCGACCGGCAGCGCGCCGCGGCCTACCACCCGCTGGCGGCCGGGATGCGCGCCGTCGCGGCCCGGCTGGCGGCGATGCTGGGCTGAACGTGCGTCCGGCGGTCTCCACCGGCGGCCGTCCACTCGGTAGGTTGTCGGGCATGCCGGAGGAGCTGCCACGAGGGGTGCGGGTGGGCTACGGCCTCGGCTCCGTGGCGACCGGGGCGTTCGGCACCGTGCCCGGGCTGATGCTGCTGCCCTACCTGACCGACACCCTCGGCGTGCGGGCCGCGGTCGCCGGCGTGCTGGTCTTCCTCCCCAAGGCCTGGGACGTGCTGCTGAACCCGGTCGCCGGGCGGGTCAGCGACCGGTCGACGTCACCGCGGGGGCCGCGACGCCCGTTCCTGCTGCGCGCGGGGGTCGCGCTCGCGGTGTGCTTCGCGCTGCTGTTCGCGGGGCCCTCGACCGGCTCGACGTACGGTGACGCGGCCTACGTCGTGGTGCTGTTCTTGGCCTGTGCGACGGCGTACGCGTTCTTCCAGGTGCCGTTCGTGGCGATGCCGGCGGAGATCACCGACTCCTACACCGAGCGGACCCGGCTGATGTCGTGGCGGGTGGCGCTGCTGGCGCTGACGATCCTGGTCAGCGGGGCCACCGCGCCGGCGATCCGCAACGCGGTCGGCGGGCACGCCGGCTACCGGGTGATGGGGCTGTTCGTCGCCGGGCTGATCCTGGTCGGCACGGTCGCTGCGTACGTCGGCACCCGGCGCGCGCCGGTGGCGGCGGTGGCGGCCGCCGGGGGGTCGTTGCGCGACCAGCTGCGGGTCGTGTCCAGGTCACGGGACTTCCGGCTGCTGCTCACCACGTTCGTCCTCCAGGCGCTGGCCACCGGCGCGATGCTCGCCGGGGTCGACTACATGTCCCGTCACGTGCTCGACGACCCGGCCGCCGCCACCGTGCTGTTCGTCTGCTTCGTCGGGCCGGCGCTGCTGCTGACCCCGGTCTGGGCGGCGGTCGGCGCCCGGGCCGGCAAGAAGCGGGGGTACGTCGCGGCGTCACTGTTCCTCGCCGCCGGCGCGCTCCTGCTCGTGCTCGCCCGGTCCGTCCCGCCCGGCGTGGTGTACGCCGCGACCGGGCTGGTCGGGGTGGGCTACGCGGGCGCCCAGGTGTTCCCGCTCGCGATGCTGGCCGACACGGCCGCCGTCGACGCCGCGACGTCCGGGTCGAACCGGGCCGGGGTGTTCACCGGCATCTGGACCGCGGGCGAGACCCTGGGCCTGGCGCTCGGACCCGGGGTGTTCGGCCTCGTGCTGGCCCTCGGCGGCTACGTGTCCTCGACCGGGGCGGACGTCGCCCAGCCCGCGTCCGCGGTGGCCGCGATCGTGCTCGGCTTCTCGCTGCTCCCGGCCGCGCTCACGCTGCTCAGCCTGCTCTGGCTGGCCCGCTACACGCTCACCGCCGAGGACGTCGCCCTCGCCCACCACCACCTGGAGGCCCGATGACCCCGCAGGACGTCCTGGCCGCGCTGGAGGCGATGCGCGCCCGCGACCTCCCGACGCACGGCGGCCGCACGCTGGCCTACGTCTACGACAGCGGTCTCGCGCAGGCCGACGAGGTGGGCCGCGCCGCGGTCGCGTCGTACGCCGGGAGCAACGGGCTGGACCCGACCGCGTTCCCCAGCCTGCTTCGGATGGAGAACGAGCTGGTCGGCTTCACCTGCGACCTGCTCGGCGCACCGGCCAGCACGGTGGGGACGGTGACCTCGGGGGGCACCGAGTCGATCCTGCTGGCCGTGCTGGCCGCCCGCGACGGGCGACCCGACGTCGACCGGCCGTCGATGGTGCTGCCCTCGACGGCGCACGCCGCCTTCCACAAGGCCGCGCACTCCTTCGGGGTGCGCCCGGTGGTGGTGCCGGTGGGCCCGGACTTCCGCGCCGACCCGGCCGCGATGGCCGCCGCGATCGACGACTCCACCGTGCTGGTGGCGGTCAGCGCCCCGTCGTACGCCCACGGGGTCGTCGACCCGGTGGCGGAGGTGGCGGCAGCCGCGGCCGCGCGCGGGGTCCGCTGCCACGTGGACGCCTGCATCGGCGGCTGGGTGCTGCCGTACGCCGCCCGGCTGGGTCGCGACGTGCCGCCCTGGACGTTCGAGGTCGACGGCGTCACGAGCATCTCGGTGGACCTGCACAAGTACGGCTACACGCCGAAGGGCGCCTCGGTGCTGCTGCACCGCAGCCCGGAGCTGCGGCGCAGCCAGTTCTTCGCCAGCGCGGACTGGCCCGGCTACACGATGCTGAACTCCACCCTGCAGTCCACCAAGTCCGGCGGCCCGCTGGCCGCCGCCTGGGCGGTGGTGCGCACGATCGGCGACGAGGGCTACCTGCGGCTGACCGAGCAGGTCCTCGACGGGATGGACCGGCTCCTCGCCGGGCTCGTGGAGGTCCCGGCGCTGCACGTGGTGGCACGGCCCGACTCGACGCTGCTCGCCCTCGAGACCGACGGGTCGTGCGACGTGTTCACGATCGCGGACGAGATGGTGGCGGCCGGCTGGTACGTGCAGCCTCAGCTGGCCTTCGCGGGCCGGCCGGCCACCCTGCACCTGACGCTGAGCGCCGCGACCGCACCGCACGTCGAGGAGTTCCTCACCGTGCTCGGCGCGGCGGTGGGCACCGCCGTCGCCGCCGGGCCGGTCGCGGTCGACCCCGGGGTGGCCGACTTCGTGCGGGCGCTCGACCCGGCCGCGCTGTCCGAGGAGGACTTCGACGGCCTGCTGGCGGCGGTGGGGATGGCCGGCGGGGCGTCCGGGGCGGGCGGCACCCCGCTGGACGGGGGACTTCCGGACCGGATGGCCGAGGTCAACAGCCTTCTCGACCTCGCCTCCCCGGCCCTGCGCGAGGCGCTGCTGAGGTCGTTCCTGGACCGGCTGTCGCGGCCGGTGCGCGGATGACCGGGGCGGGCGGCGTGAGCGCACTGGCGGGCCTGGTCGAGCGCGGCCTGGTCGCCCCCGACTGGGCCGAGGCGCTGGCGCCCGTGGACGGCACGATCAGTGCGATGGGTCGGTTCCTGCGCGACGAGCTCGCGGCCGGCCGGCCCTACCTGCCGCACGGCGACCACATCCTGCGCGCCTTCAGCCGGCCGCTGGCCGACGTCAAGGTGCTGATCGTCGGCCAGGACCCCTACCCGACGCCGGGGCACCCGGTCGGGCTGAGCTTCTCGGTGGCACCCGAGGTGCGGCCGCTGCCGCGGAGCCTGGTGAACATCTTCACCGAGCTGGTCGCCGACACCGGCTGCCCGCCCCCGACCAACGGCGACCTCACCCCGTGGTTCGAGCGGGGCGTGATGCTGCTCAACCGGTGCCTCACGGTGACCCCCGGGGCGCCCGCCTCGCACCGGGGCCGGGGCTGGGAGCGGGTGACCGAGCAGGCGATCACCGCCTGGGCGGCGCGCGGAGGCCCCGGGGCCGCGATCCTGTGGGGCCGCGACGCCCAGGGCCTCAAGCCGATGCTCGGCGACGTCCCGTGGGTGGAGTCGGTGCACCCCTCCCCGCTGTCCGCCTCGCGCGGGTTCTTCGGCTCCCGTCCGTTCAGCAGGGTCAACGACCTGCTGGTGCGTCAGGGCGGCTCACCGGTGGACTGGCGGCTGCCCTGACGCCGTACGGAAGCGGGGCGGTCAGCGCCCGAACAGCTTGCTGAAGAAGCCCTTGGCGGGCGGGCACGAGCAGCGCTTGCTGGCGGGCACGTGGCCGAGAACCTGCTCGACGTGGTTTCCGCAGCCGGCGTAGGTGGCCTTGCCGCAGGAACGGCAGGTGGCGGGTCGGCACATGGTGCGATCCTCCTGGGTAGGGGCGACAGGGTACGGCTAGAGGGTAATACCCCTAGGGGTATAAAGCCAAACCGCGGCGGTCAGCAGGTCGACCTCAGCTGGGAGGCCTCGACCCGGTCGACGATGTGGCCCGCGACCCGCTCGAGCGCGCGTACGTCGGCCCGGCTCAGGCCGTCGAAGACGAGCGAGCGGACCGTCTCCACGTGGCCGGGGGCCGCCTCGACGAGCACGTTCCAGCCCTCCTCGGTGAGGGTGACCAGCGTGACCCGCCTGCTGTCCGGACAGGGCCGGCGGCACACCCAGCCGCGCCGCTCGAGCTTGGTGACCACGTGCGAGAGCCGCGACAGCGAGGCGTTGACCCGCGTGGCGAGGTCGCTCATCCGCAGCGTGCGGTCGTCGGACTCCGAGAGCATCGCCAGGCACAGGTAGTCGAAGTGCGTGAGGTCCGAGTCGCGCTGGAGCTGGGAGTCGAGGGCCGGGCCGAGCTTGAGCATCACGCCCGCCAGCCTGAGCCAGGCCTGCAGCTCGTCGTCGTCCAACCATTGCGTCATGGGTGTCATCCTAGCCGATGATACTTGATGCTTCAACTATTTTTCGTTACAGTGGCGGAGACCGGACGTGGACGTGGAGGAACGATGACCAGCCAACCGAGCGACGAGCGGATGCCCGCCCTCTACATCGGGCACGGCGCCCCGCCGCTGCTCGACGACCCGCTGTGGAGCGGCCAGCTCGCGGCCTGGGCGCAGGACCTGCCGCGCCCGAAGGCGGTGCTGATCGTCTCCGCGCACTGGGAGTCCGCACCGGTCAGCCTCACCGCCACCGCGGCGGGGACACCCCTGGTCTACGACTTCGGCGGCTTCCCGCAGAAGTACTACGAGATGACCTACCGCACCCCGGACTCGAGCGCGCTCGCGAAGCGGGTGGCGGCGATGATGCCCGACACGGAGCCGGTCCACCGGCACCCCTCGCGCGGCCTGGACCACGGCGCCTGGGTGCCGCTGAAGATCATGTACCCCGCCGGCGACGTCCCGGTGGTGCAGATGTCGCTGCCGAGCGACGACCCCCACCGGCTGCTCGAGCTCGGCCGGCGGCTGCGCCCGCTGCGCGACGAGGGGGTGCTCGTCGTCGGCTCGGGGTTCTTGACCCACGGCCTCCCGTTCCTGCGCGAGTGGCGCATCGACGCGGACGCCCCGGGCTGGTCGGTCGAGTTCGACGCGTGGGCCGCCGACGCCCTGTCCCGCGGGGACGTCGAGGAGCTCGCGTCGTACCGGTCGAAGGCGCCGGGGATGCCCTACGCCCACCCGACCGTGGAGCACTTCACGCCGCTGTTCGTGACCCTGGGCGCGGCGTCCGATCCCGAGGCCCCCGGCGACCAGGTCGTCGACGGCTACTGGATGGGCCTGTCGAAGCGGTCCCTCCAGGTCGCCTGACGGACGCTAGGTTTGAACGGTCAGCGGGTGATGCGGCGCATCAGGCCCATCGTCCGCAGCGTCGTGCGCATGTGGCTCTCGTAGGGCTTGCCGGCCGGCGCGGTCATCACCTGCTTCTTGAGCACGGCCAGGTTCTGCACGTCGGTGTACTTCAGCAGCCCCTGGTCGCCGTGCCGGGCGCCCACCCCCGACTGCTTCACGCCGCCCGAGGGGGTGCCCTTGGACGCGTACGCCGCGGCGAAGCCCTCGTTGACGCTCACGTTGCCGGACTCGATGCGCGCACCGACGGCGGCCGCGGCCTTCAGGTCGGTGCCCCACACGCTGGCCGACAGCCCGTAGTCGGTGTCGTTGGCCTGCCGGATCGCCTCCTCGACGTCGGTGTAGCGGTGCAGCGCCACCACCGGCCCGAAGGTCTCGCAGGAGCCGGTCAGCATGTCCTTGGTGACCCCCTCGAGGATGGTCGGCTCGTAGAACGCCGGGCCGAGGTCGGGTCGCGGCCTCCCCCCGAGCAGCACCGTCGCCCCCTTGGCCCGGGCGTCCTCGACGTGGGAGGCGACCCGCTCGAGGTGGTCGACCGAGATCAGCGACCCGACCTGCGGCCCGAAGTCGTACGACGCGCCCAGCGCCAGCGCACCGGCCGCCGCCACGAAGCGGCGCTTGAACTCGTCGTAGAGGGAGTCGGGGAGGTACATCCGCTCCACGTGCATGCAGACCTGGCCGGTGTTGCGGAACACCGCGTCGAGCGCCCCCGGGACGAGCTCGTCGAGGTTCGCGTCGGGCATCACCACCATCGGGTTCTTGCCGCCGAGCTCGAGGCAGCAGCCGATCAGGTTCTGCCCGGCCCGCTGCCCGATGAAGCGGCCGGTCTCGGTGGAGCCGGTGAACATCACGTAGTTGGCGTGGTCGATCACCGGCGGCCCGGTCACCGCGCCCTCGCCGCACACCACCTGGAACAGCCCCTCCGGGAGGCCGGCCTCGTGGAGCAGCTGCACGCCGTACAGCGGGGACAGCGCGGTCTTGTTGTCGGGCTTGAGCACCACGCCGTTGCCGGCCATCAGGGCCGGGATCGCGTCCGAGAGCCCGGTGGCGAACGGGAAGTTCCAGGGCGCGATGACGCCGACGACGCCCTTGGGCCGGCGGATCTCGGTCGAGGAGCTGACCACCGGGACCGGGCCGGCCCGCTTGACCGGCTTGAGCAGCTTGGGGGCGCGCTTGAGGTAGTGGGTGGTGACCATCAGCGGGTCCACGGTCTCCTCGAACGCCATCCGCCGGGCCTTGCCGCTCTCCACCTGGATCAGGTCGACGACGGTCCGGTTGCGCTCGATCAGGAGCGCGTGGAAGCGCCGGAAGACCGCGAGCCGGTCCTTCAGCGGCCACCGCGACCAGTCCGCCTGCGCCGCCCGGGCTTTCGCGAACGCCTCGGCGACGTCCTCGGCGGTCGACTGCGGCAGCGCGGTGACGACCTCGCCGGTGTACACCTCCTGCAGCTTCCAGGTCTCCCCGCTGCTCGACGGGACCCGGGAGGTGAGCCGGGACAGCAGGTCCTCGGTGATCGATGCGGGCAGGCTCATGCCGAATGCTCCTTCTCCGCGCCCGGGGCGCTGCGGTTCTCGGCGCCCGGGGCGCTGCGGGCGACGCGTTGCTCGTAGTCCCTGCGATCCGGCGAGTCGATGGCGTCGAGCGCGGCGCGCTCGCCGCCGAGCACCTTGTTCAGCCACTCGCCGACCCGGCGCGGCACCAGCGCCCCGGTCCGGACCGCGGTGCCCATCGACCTCGGCACGTAGACGTCGGGGCGCGGGAACCGGATCGCGTCCACGACCGCTGCGGCGACGTCCTCCGGCGTGACCGGGCGCACCCCTCTGCTGTCCTTGAAGCCCTTCGACAGGTCGGTGCGCACGATCGCGGGGTGCACGGCGGTGATCGCGATCGGCGTGCGGTCGGCCTTGAACTCGATGTGCAGGGCGTTGGAGAAGCCCGACACCGCGTGCTTGGTCCCGGTGTACGTCGCGGCGCCCGCCACCGGCACCCGGCCCGCCGCCGAGGAGATGTTGACGACGTGGCCCGACGAGCCGCGGGCCTTCCAGCGCGAGACCATCTCCCGGGTGCCGTGCACGACGGCGAGGAAGTTCACCGCGACCTGGGCGTGGGTGGCCTCGGGCGACTCGTCCTCGATCCGGTTGATCGGCATGATCCCCGCGTTGTTGACGAGGACGTCGATCGGCCCCAGCGCGCGCTCGACCTCGTCGAGGAACGCCGTGAAGCCGGCCCGGTCGGTCACGTCGAGGGGCAGGCCCAGCGCGTCGCCCCCGAGGCGCGCCGCCGTCGCGCGGACCACCTCCCCGTCGAGGTCGCCGACGGCCACCCTCGCGCCCTCGCCGACCAGCAGGGACGCCGTACAGGCACCGATGCCGCGGCCGCCGCCGGTGACCGCCACCACCTTGCCGTCCAGGCTCACGGGTTGCTTGGGCACGAAGGTCTCCTCGCCGTCCGGTCAGTCCTGCAGCATGAGCTCGGCACAGCGCTCGCCGATGAGCATCGCCGGGGCGTTCGTGTTGCCGCCGGTGATCGACGGCATGATCGAGGCGTCGGCGACCCGCAGCCCCTCGACACCGCGGACCCTGAGCTCGGGGTCGACGACCGCGCGCTCGTCGACGCCCATCCGGCAGCTGCCGACCGGGTGGTAGACGGTGGTGGCGCGGTTGGGGATCTCCCGGCGCAGCGCCGCGTCGTCGGGGTAGGCCAGGCCCGGCATCCGCTCCCGGGACACGCCCCCGACGATCCCGCGGCTGCCCATCGCCTCGCGGATCATCATCATGCCGTCGAGCAGGACCTGGGTGTCCTCCGGCTCGGACAGGAACCGCGGGTCGATCAGCGGCGCCGCGGTCGGGTCCGCCGAGGCCAGCCGGACCGTGCCCCGGCTGCGCGGGTAGATCAGCGTCGAGAACACCGTCAGCGCCGGCGCCGGGTCGACCTTGTGCCGGATCGGTGCGTCCTGGTTGGGGCCGGGGTAGCCCCAGGGGAGGGCGTGGATCTGGATGTCGGGCAGGTCGGTGGCCAGCGAGGAGCGGACGAACCCGCAGACCTCGAACACCGTCTGCGCGAGCCAGGTGTCGCCGCGGGTGTACTCGGCCAGCACGCCTCGGGCGAAGTACGGCGCCGAGCTGCGGTTGCGCGCGCCGGCCATCTCGAAGGTCAGCGGGACGAACATGTGGTCGTGCAGGTTGTCCCCGACCGGAAGGTCCGCGTGCACCGGGATGCCGTGGTCTCGCAGGTGGTCGGCCGGGCCGATGCCGGACAGCTGGAGCAGCTGCGGGGACTGGTAGGCACCCGCCGAGACCACGACCTCGCGGTCGGCCCTCAGCACGCGGGTGCCCGTCCTGTCGCGGACCTCGACCCCGGTGGCGCGGCCGTTCTCGACCACGACCCGCAGCGCCAGCGCTCGCGTGAGCACGGTGAGGTTCGGCAGCGGGTCGTCGAGGTAGGCCACCGACGAGCTGTAGCGCAGGCCGCCCTTGGCGCTCTGCTGGAAGGTCGAGACGCCCTCCTGGGTGTGCCCGTTGTAGTCCTCGATCACGGGAACCCCGGCGGCCTGCGCCATCGCCTGCTGGAACTGGCGGCCGGCCTCGGTGACGTTGCGCACCCGGGTCACCTGCACCGGGCCCCCGGCGCCGCGCACGTCGCTGGCGCCGTCCTCCCAGTTCTCCATCTTCTTGTAGGCCGGGAGCACGTCGCCCCACGCCCAGCCCTTGGCGCCCTCGTCGGCCCAGTCGTCGAAGTTCTTCGGGTTGCCGCGGACGAACAGCATGCCGTTGATCGAGCTCGAGCCGCCGAGCACCTTGCCGCGGGTCTGCGGGATGGTGCGGTTCAGGGCGTGGGTCTGCGGCACCGTGTAGAAGCCCCAGTCCAGCGTCTTCTTCAGCTGCGGGATGTTGTGGAAGACCGCGATCAGGCCGGGCTTGCGGACGAACCGGGTCCGGTCGGCCTTGCCCGCCTCGACCAGGATCACGCTCGCGCCGCTCTCCGCGAGCCGGCGGGCGACGATGGCACCCGCGCTGCCGGCGCCCACCACCACGTAGTCGGCGTTGTCGGCGTTGTCGGCCTGGTTCATCTGGCACCTCGATCTGGGGTCAGGCTGCGTCCAACCCGCCTAGATTAGAACAGGTTCTAGTGCCGGGGGAACCCCTGGCGCCGACTTGTCCAGACGCCGGGCGAGGATGGGGGCGTGAGCATCCTGTCGATCCAGTCCCTGGTCGCCTACGGCCACGCCGGCAACAGCGCGGCGCTGTTCCCGCTGCAGCGGCTCGGGAAGGAGGTGTGGCCGGTGATCACGGTGCACTTCTCCAACCACACCGGCTACGGCTCGGCCCGCGGCCCGCTGCTGAGCGCCGACGACATCGCCGAGGTGATCGCCGGCGTCGAGGACCGCGGCGTGCTGGAGCGGTGCGACGCGGTGCTCTCCGGCTACCAGGGCGCCGCGTCCGTGGCCGAGGTGATCCTCGACGCCGTCGCGAAGGTGAGGTCCCACAACCCCGGGGCGATCTACTGCTGCGACCCGGTGATGGGCGACGTCGGGCGCGGCATGTTCGTGCTCCCTGGCATCCCCGAGCTGATGCGCGACCGGGTCGTCCCGGCAGCCGACGTGATCACCCCGAACCACTTCGAGCTCGACTTCCTCGCCGGCACCACCACCGGCACCTGCGAGGAGCTGCTGGCCGCAGTCGACGCCGTGCGGGCCGGCGGCCCGGACGTCGTGCTCGTCACCAGCGTGGTCCTGGCCGACACCCCGGACGACGCGCTCGACATGGTCGCCGTCTCCGGGGACGGCGCGTGGCGGGTGCGGACGCCGCGGCTGGCGCTCAACCCGCCGGGAGCGGGCGACCTGACCGCGGCCGTGTTCCTGGCGAACCTGCTCGACAGCCATGTGCTCGCCGACGCGCTCGGCCGCACGGCGTCGTCGGTGTTCGCGGTCGTGTCCGCGACCGCGGAGGCCGGCGAGCGCGAGCTGCGGATCGTGCAGACCCAGGACCGGCTGGCGAACCCGCTCTCGGAGTTCGAGGTCAGCCGGCTCCGCTGACCACCAGGCCGGCACCCGCGCCGTCACCGGGCGTCTCCAGCTGCCAGACGAACTTCATGCGGGCCGTCTCGTTCAGGAGTCGGGCCCGCATCGCGAAGGTCACCGGTCGCCCGGCGGGCAGGTACGGCCGCCCCTCGGCGTCCTTCGTCGGCACGTCCGCGCAGTCGAGCGCGTAGCGGTCCTCGCGTGACCGCTGGCCGCCGAGGTACTGCGCGATCGTGTAGTCCGGGCACGGGTCGAGCGCGACGTCGCGCCTCGCGGTCAGCGTGACGGTGAAGTCGAACGGCTGTCCCGTGCGCGGCTTCGACGTACGACGGGCCTCGACGTCGACCCCGTCGTACCGCGACACCACCCGCGGTGGGCGCGAATGCACCGGCGCGAAGCCGGACACCCCGACCGGCGAGCGCCGGCCGCTGCCCGGGTCGTTGCAGGCGGGCGACCTCCCGAAGCCGTGGACCGTGAACGAGCCGCGTCCGTGCGGCAGGGTGACCCGCACGAGGTCGGTCGACACCGGCGCAGTGCACCACAGCGACGACCAGGACAGCGTCAGCACCGCGGGTGCGCCCGGCGCCACGAGCACCGGGTCCGGGTAGTTGAACGTCCGGTCGTCCCCGGTGCTCGGCTCCGTCGGCACGTCCACCGGCCGGGTGCCCTCGAGCAGCACCACCGCGGGGTGGCCCTGGAGCCGGCAGGGCGAGCTGCCAACCAGGCGGACGGTGACCCGGAGGTAGGCGGTGCCCAGCCCCGCGCCCAGCCACGAGCTCGCTCGTAGGTCGCTCGCGCGGCACGGCGGTGCCGCCCTCGCCGCTGCTGGGTCGGGGCGGGCCGGGATCGTGCGGCTCGGGATGGTCGGGTACGCCGGGTCCAGGGGCGCCCACGGGACGACGGCGGCCTGCGGCGCCGAGCGCGACGAGGTGCCGGGGGCGGCGGTTTCGGCGCAGCCCACCAGCAGCAGGCACCCGGCCAGCAGCATCGCGACGAGCGCCGGTCCCCACCCCTCGGCGGCATTGCGGCCGAGCAGCGACGCCTGCGGCCGCCTCACCGGACTCGGACCGGCGTCCACGCCAGCGTCTCCCCGTCGATGGCATACGCCACGGACCTCCCCTGCGTGGCGACGTAGACCGTCGCCCGTCCCGGCGACACCGAGGTGCCGATCACGTCGACGGAGGAGCCGCCGGCCAGCGCGGTCCGCTCCGCCGCCGAGACCTCCGGCGAGCCGACCGCGTCCGGCAGCACCCGGGTGAACGAGGACCAGTCGTCGCCGGCGCTGACGTAGGGACCCTTCGGGCGTCCCGGGCGGCCCGCGCGGTCGTCGCTCCAGCCGACCACGTCGACCAGCAGCCGGCCGTCCGGCAGCACCACCCCGGTGCCGACGTACGCGCGTGGGTGCGCGTGCTGCGGGATCCCCTCCCAGGACGCGCCGTCCCTGGTGCCCCGGTGCACGGCCACGAACGGGAACAGCGTGGCCCCGTCCCCACCCTGGAGCACCGCGCTCGTCGCCGGCAGTGCGCTCGGGAGGGGCTGGAGGATCGTGCCGACAGGCCCGGAGACCACGCGGCTGTGCCAGGCCGTTCCCCCGTCGACGGACCAGAGGTAGGTCGGCGTGGTCCCCCGGTTCTCGTACCTGACGGCCTCGAGCCGCCCCTGGGCGTCGGCGTACACCTGGCGGAGCCCGTTCGCGGCGGCCGGGAGGACGTGCGCAGCACCGGAGACGGGGTCCACCGCGACAAGGCGGTCGCCGTACGTCCCCGGCTGGGTGAGCACCTCCCCCGCACGGAACGGCGCCACGGAACCGGGCGTGCCGACGGCCACCCGGGTGCCGTCGGGGCGCAGCAGGAAGGGCCTCCGGGGACCTTCGACCAGGAAGCTGCCGGCGGAGGTCGGGGTGAGGCCCGCCCAGTCCTGCGGCACCGCGACCAGCGCGCGGGTCGAGAATCCGTCGCCGGTGACCGCGATCGCCGTGTAGCGACGAGCACACCGCTTCGACGCGCAGAGCTCCCAGACCACGCCACGCACCCGCGGGTCGTCCGCCGAGACCTCGACCTCGGAGACGTACGCCGCCGGGTCGTCGACGATCTGCTCGGCCGTCGGGGCCGACTTGTCGAGCGCCGGATCGGGCGTCTTCACCCGGTGCGGCGTGGGCCGCGGGTCGGTCGGCTGCGGGACGGCGCTCCGGGTCGCGCGGTCGAGCGCCGTGCCGCCGGCCGCGAGCGCGACCAGCACGCAGGCCGCGGCAGCCGTCGCCCGGCGGCGGGTCCGGCGTCGTCGCCCGCGGGCCACGACGGTGCCGAAGTCCGGGGGGTGCACCGACCGGGACGCCGTACCGGCGAGGTCGGAGCGCAGCAGGTCGTCGAGATCAGGCATGGGGCACCTCCTCGGGTGCGTGCCGCTCGCCCTCGGCGAGCAGCGCTGCCAGCGCGGTGCGGCCCCGGCTGAGCCGGGCCTTCACCGTGCCGACCGGTACGTCGAGGGTGCGGGCGACCTCGTGCAGGGGCAGGTCGGCGAGGTAGTGCAGCGCCAGTGCCTCGCGCTGCCCCGCGGGCAGCCGGCGCAGCGCCGCGACCAGCGCGACGCGGTCGTCGGCGAGATCGGGTGGATGCTGCGCGGGGTGGCGGCCGGAGGCCCGCAGGCCGAGCCGCTCCCCCATCGCCCGGCGCCGGTGCCGGGTCCGGGCCACGTTCACCGACACGGTCCGCAGCCACGCCTCCGGGTTGTCCAGCCGCCCGAAGCGGGAGCCCTGGGCGACGGCGCGCGCGAACGCCTCCTGCACGACGTCCTCAGCCTCGGCGAGGTCGCCGCACACGGCGTACAGCTGGCCGACGAGGCGGCGGTAGGACGAGTCGTACACACGGCTCAGCAGGCCCTCGGCACCGTCCATGCGCTCCCCTGTCCACCGGCCGACTCTCCACCGGCCGACCGCTGTCACTGGTACGACCCGCGACGGCAGGGAAAGGTTGCCACGCATGAGCGTGCGCCCGCACGGGAACCGGAGCGTGAGGAGGTAGCGATGGACCTGAAGAAGCAGACCGTGCTCGATTTCATCAAGGACCGCGGGGACGAGGGGCGGCTCGCGGAGGCGGAGGAGATCCTCCCCGACCAGGTGGACACCGAGCGCGACGAGGCGCTCCTGGCCCGGCTCGGGGTGGAGGCCGACGACCTCGACGACGTGCCCGGCCCGAACATCTGAGCGGTGCGGCCGAGCCGGCGCACGTGGGCGGCGTGGAGCCGCTTGTCAGGTTCGAACTGACGACCTTTCGCTTACAAGGCGAGTGCTCTACCAGCTGAGCTAAAGCGGCGCGGTGCGGCCCATCGTAGACGGCTCGGGGGGCCGGTTCGACCCGGGCCGCGCATGCAGAGCCGGCCAACGGGTACGCGGTGGGAAAGCGAAGGAGGTTCACGCACATGGGTACGGACGACAAGCTCAAGAACACGGCCGAGGGCAAGCTCGGCGAGGCCAAGGAGAAGCTGGGGGACGTCAGCGACGACCGCGATCTCCAGGCCGAGGGCCAGAGGGACAAGTCCAAGGCCGACCTGAAGCAGGCCGGCGAGAAGGTCAAGGACGCCTTCAAGTAGGCACGACCGCACGGCCGTCGGGACGGCAGGGCCGGACAGGGCCCTGCCGTCCTGCACGTTCAGCGGGCCGCGCGCCCCGCGAGGAACCGGGTGACCGCGTTCCGGAGCCCCCATGCGTCGAGACCGTGGGCGGCCAGGTGCTGCCCACTGGTCCCGTAGCGACGCAGCTCCTGCCGCCCCACGCCGAGCGAAAGCAGACGGTGCGGGAGGTCGGCGAGGGCGTCGGCGACGACGCGGGCCGACGTGCCGGTGAGGTACGGCTCCACGAGGACCACGTCGGGCGTCGACGCCTCCGCCCGCAGCGTGCGGGCGTCGAAGGGGCGGATGACATTGGCGTAGAGCACCGACAGGTCCAGCCCCTCGGTCGCCTCCAGCACGGGGTCGAGCATCGGCCCGACGGCCAGCACCACGCCGGCCCCGCCTCGTCGTACGACGTGGAAGCGGCCGGGCCGCACCGGGAAGGGCGCGCCGTTCTGCTGCGCCACCACCCGCAGGTAGTCGCGGCCGTCACCGGCCACGGCGAGCCGCAGGGCGTCCGCGACCTCGTCGGCGTGGCCGGGGACGTGCACGGTCCACCCGGGCAGCGTGTCGAGCAGCGCGACGTCGCCCGGGGCCTGGTGGGTGCGGCCGCCGGCCGTGTTGTCCACCGACCCACCAGAACCCACCAGCACTCCCCCGACGTCCTGGTGGCCGAAGCCGAGCTTGACCTGCTCGAAGGCCCGCTCCACGAGGAACGAGCCGAACGTGTGCACGATCGGCCGCATCCCGGTCAGCGCCAGGCCCGCGCCGACGTTGACCAGCAACTGCTCGCGGATGCCGACGTTGACCACCCGGTCCGGGTGCCCGCGCTCGAC
Source organism: uncultured Actinomycetota bacterium (assembly GCA_963838025.1). Classification (GTDB taxonomy): domain Bacteria; phylum Actinomycetota; class Actinomycetes; order Propionibacteriales; family Nocardioidaceae; genus Nocardioides_B. The sequence continues at coordinate 921,660 of CAWIPF010000004.1, read as the reverse complement.
CTCGGAGAAGTACTGCCCGGAGATCTCGGCGTAGACGAGCGCCACGGACAGGTCCTCCTCGACGAGACGCGAGGCGGTCTCGGCGAACGTCCTCCTCGGGTCCCTCACGACCACTTCGCCTCCACGCGGGCGACGACCGCCGTGGGCCGACCGGGAGCGGTCGCGCTCAGCGCCGCCTCGAGCCGGTCGTGGTCACGGCCGTCGACGTCGTGCACCCGCCAGCCCTCGTTGGCGAACAGGCCGGCGAGACGCGGAGACCTGTCGTGGCTGGCGGACGCGTTGTCCACGACGACCACGGTGAGGTTGTCGAGGCAGCGCGCTCCTGCGAACGCGATCGCCTCGTGGTTGCTGCCCTCGTCGAGCTCCGCGTCGCCGACGAGTACGACGACCCGGGAACCGAGCCCCTGGGCGCGCAGGCCGAGCGCCGTGCCGACGGCCAGAGGGAGGCCGTGCCCGAGCGAGCCGCTGGAGATCTCCACGCCGGGGACCAGCACCCGGTCCGGGTGGTGGCCCAGCGGCGAGTCGAAGCCGCCCCAGCCGGCCAGCCAGTCCTCGGGGAGGAAGCCCTTGGCGACCAGGGTCGCGTAGTAGGCCATCGGCCCGTGCCCCTTGGACAGGAAGAAGCGGTCCCGGGCCGGGTCGTCGACGGTGGCGGGGGTGACGTCGAGGACCCGGTCGTAGAGCACCCAGAGGACGTCGAGCGTCGAGGTCGCCGCACTGGTGTGCTTCTCGTCTCCGGTCATCAGCGACATCAGCCGCGGGAGGTCGTCGTAGCCCTGTCTCGTCGTGCCCGGAGCCGGCCGGAGCGTGTTCGTCGAAGTCATACCCGACACGATGCAAGTTCAAGTCAACTTGAAGTCAACCGTATGCTCGGACTCATGGCATCCGCGCACCACCTCACCATCGGCGAGCTCGCCGAACGGTCCGGCGTGGCCACCTCGGCACTGCGGTACTACGAGGACCAGGGGCTGATCGGCTCCGAGCGCACGGCCGGCAACCAGCGCCGCTACCCACGCGCCACGCTGCGGAGGGTGGCGTTCATCCGGTCCGCCCAGCGGGTCGGGCTGACGCTGGACGAGATCGCGGACGCGCTGGCCACGCTGCCCGCCGGACGCACCCCCACCAAGGCCGACTGGGCGAGGCTCTCCCGCGGCTGGCGGCCGCGCATCGAGGCGCAGATCGAGCGGCTGGAGCGGCTGCGCGACAAGCTCGACGGCTGCATCGGCTGCGGCTGCCTGAGCCTGAGGACCTGCGCGCTGAGCAACACCGACGACGAGGTGGCTCCGCGGGGTCCCGGCGCGGTGTTCCTCGAGCCCGGTGCCGGCTGACCCACCCCTCGGGGGTCGTAGTCTCGGGTTCATGTCGTTGCGGATCGTGGCCACCAAGCCCAACCCGCGGCTGGTCACGTTGCCGTGGAGCGCCCCGCTGGAGGAGTGGGGCGACGACGTGGTGATCTCGCTCCCCCGCGGCATCTCGCGGCACGTCGTGCGCATCGTGCGGGTGGGGTCGAACGTCTACGCGATGAAGGAGACCCGCGAGCGCCTCGCGTTCCGGGAGTACCGCCTGCTCCGGGACCTGCAGCGGCTGGGGCTGCCGACCGTCGACCCGGTGGGCGTGGTGGCCGGGCGGACCGCGGCCGACGGCTCCGAGATCGAGCCGGTCCTGGTGACCCGGCACCTGCAGTTCTCGCTGCCCTACCGCTCCCTGTTCAGCCACGGCCTCCCGGCCGACTCGCTGCCGCGGCTCATCGACGCCCTGGTGGTGCTCCTGGTCCGGCTGCACCTGGCCGGGTTCTTCTGGGGCGACGTCTCGCTGTCCAACGTGCTGTTCCGGCGGAGCGCCGGCGAGTTCGCGGCGTACCTCGTCGACGCCGAGACCGGCGAGCTGCACGACACGCTCTCCGACGGGCAGCGGGCGCACGACCTCGACGTGGCGTCCACGAACATCTTCGGCGAGCTGCTCGACCTCCAGGCCGGCCTGCTGCTCGACGAGTCTGTCGACGCGCACACGATCGTCGAGCGGGTCCAGCAGCGGTACGGCGCACTCTGGGACGAGCTCACCGGCATCGACGTCTTCGGAGCCGACGAGATGTGGCGCATCGAGCAGCGCATCGAGCGGCTCAACGACCTCGGCTTCGACGTCGACGAGCTCGACATCGTCACCGACTGGGACGGCTCGACGGTGCGGGTGCAGCCGAAGGTCGTCGAGGCCGGCCACCACGCCCGCGAGCTCCAGGGGCTCACCGGCCTGGACGTCGAGGACAACCAGGCACGGCGGCTGCTCAACGACCTGGCGTCCTTCGCCGCCCACGAGAACCTCGGCGGGGAGGACCGCGCCATCGTCGCGCACCGGTGGCTGACCACCGTCTACGAGCCCGTCGTGGAGATGGTGCCGCGCGAGCTCCGTGGCCGGCTGGAGCCGGCCGAGGTGTTCCACGAGATCCTCGAGCACCGCTGGTACCTCTCGGAGCGGGCGGGCCGGGAGGTCGACCTGCTGGAGAGCGCGCGCTCCTACATCGAGACGGTGCTGGCCAACCGGCCGGAGGAGGAGATCGCCCCGGGAGACGGCACCGCCGAGCCGACGCCCACGGCACCCGGGACGTGAACCCCCGGCACCGGCGCCGGCCCGCCGGTCAGAGCGGCTTGCAGATCCGACAGGGGGTCAGGTCGGGGGCGTCGGGCCCGGCGGGCACCAGGTCGTCGCGGTGGCTGACCAGCGCGCAGTCGCGCCGGTGCACGGTCGTGCCGCTGCCGGCCACCACGAGCACCGCGCCCGCGTCGCGCGCCGCCGCCGGAGTCGCCGGCCCGGTCCCGTGACGGGTCGCCGAAGCGCTGTGCGACACCACGTCGGCGAGCACCAGCAGGGTGTCCGACAGCCGCTTGGCCGTGTCCCGGTTGTCCGAGGCGATCCGGGCCAGCCAGGCCCCGAAGTACAAGAACCCGCCGCAGAAGGTCAGCCCCAGGCCGAGCAGGCCGCCGGAGACCAGGTAGGACAGCTGGTCGTACTGGTACGGCGTGTGGGCCGCGCCGTACCAGCCGAGGATGATCACCACCAGGCCGAGCGGCAGCAGCACCGCCCCGGCCACGAACAGCACGACCTGGAGGATCCGGTAGCCGTTGTTGCGCAGCGGTGCGCCACCGCTCCCGGCCGAGCCGGATCGGGCCGCGGTGGCACGCGGCATCGCCTGGGCGGTCGTCTGGGCAGTCGTCTGGGCGGTCATGGTCATCTCAGGCCTTCCGTAGGTCGGGGACACCGGTCTCGAGACCGTGGCTGCAGCTGCCGGCGCCGCCGATCACGAACGCCCCGAGCCTCTGCAGCCACCAGCCGAGCCCGGAGGCGAGGAGCAGTCCGCCCACCATGAGGGCGCCAGGCACGCTGGCCAGCGGCGGCAGCCCGGCCGCGGCGTTGCGGGTCTGCACGCTCGTGGTCGCCGGGTCGGCGGCCCCGGCGGACGCGCCCCCCGCGGGCGGAGCACCCGAGGTCGCGGACGCTCCGCCGGTCGTGGCCGCCGCGCCGCCGCCGGCGGTGGCGCCCACGCCACCCGCGCCCGCGCTCAGCCCGCTCAGGTCGGGGAAGGTGATGGCCGGGACCGTGCTGACGTCGGCGGCGGCGCCGCCCGCGGTGATCACCAGCCTGGGGGCGACGTGGACCGCGGCGCCGAGCGCGCTCTTGAGCTTGCCGGCCTGGTCCGGGACGACGTTGACGATCTCGTCGAACGGGATGGTGTCGAGCTTGGAGCGCAGCACCTGGGTGTCGATGACGATCTGCAGCCCCTGGAGCGTGATCTGCGCGTCGCTGCCCTGTGTGGTCCGCTCCCCCTTGGGCAGCACGAACGAGACACCGAGCTGCTCGAGGGCCTTCGCCGGGTCGGCCGGAAGGCCGGGGACCGGCACCTGCGGACCGGCGGGGTGCACCCCGGAGCGGTCCAGGGTGAACTGGTTGCCCGCGATCGACAGGCCGACCACCCGGGCGGTGCCGTCCGTGGTGCCCTTGGCACCGTCGCTGGTCGCCACGGACGCCACCTTCACCGAGTCCGCGTCGATCAGGCCGGCCAGCAGGGAGAGGCCCGAGATGCTGCTGGTGGCCGAGGACCTGATCACGTCGCCCTTGGTGACCGAGCGGCTGATGCTGCTCATCCCGGCGACGTCGACGAGCGCCGTCAGCTGCGGCGGCAGGCCGCTGCCCTGGGGCGCGGCGGTGGCGGCGGAGTCCTTGCCCGTGATCGCGGCACCGAGCGCGGACAGGTCGCCCGGCGTCGGCACGCCGGGCAGCCGGGCACTCCGGGCGCTCCGGGCACGCCGGGGACACCGGGGGCTCCCGGCACGCCGGGGGTCCCACCGCCCTGGGGGTCCTGGTCGGAGACGTCCCCGTCCGGGGAGTAGCCCGCCTTCGCCACCGTCATCTCCGGGGAGGAGCTGGTGCGCATCACCGTGCCCGGCAGCGGCTCCTGGGACTCCGACTCCGGACCGCCGGGGGTCTCGGAGTTCACCTGGACCCGGTAGCCGCCGTCGCCGAGCTGCGAGGGCAGGCCCAGCTGCTCCACGAAGGTCTTCCAGCCCTCTCCGACCGGGTCGCCGGGCCACAGCCACGAGGCGCGGCCGTGCGCGCTCGGGCCGGTGGAGGACGCGGTCTTCGTGTAGGCGAAGCTCAGCTCGGCCTGCGGCGAGGCCGGCACCGGGATCGTGGGCTCGTAGATCTCGAGCTTGAGCGGGGTCGCGGTCGACGATGCCGAGAACCCGCCGAACCCCGGCTTGGCCGGCACGACGGACGCCTGCGCGGGCGCCGCGGGCAGCGCCGCCCCGACCAGCCCCGCCGCCAGCACCGCCAGGAGTGCTCTCCGGTTGCCGCTCATGCTGCCCCTCCCAAGATGACGTCCGACATGGTCCTGTTGATCTCCTCGGGCTCGCCGGTGGCCACGATCCGGCCACCGGTCATCACCGCCGCGTAGTCCGAGACCCGCAGCGCCGTGCGGGCGAACTGCTCCACGACCAGGATCGAGACGCCGGTCTCGGCGATCCGCGCGACGGTGCCGTAGAGCTCCTCGACGATCAGCGGCGCCAGCCCCATCGACAGCTCGTCGAGCAGCAGCAGCGCCGGGTCCGAGGCCAGCGCCCGAGACAGCGCGAGCATCTGCTGCTCGCCGCCCGACATGGTGCCGGCGAGCTGGTTGCGCCGCTGGTGCAGCCGCGGGAAGTAGTCGAAGGCGGTCTGGAGGACCTGCGGCGCGGGCACCCCGGCGTAGGACACCAGCGTCAGGTTCTCCTCCACCGTGAGGTTGGGGAAGACGCTGCGCCCCTCCGGGATCGTCGTCAGGCCGAGCCGGGCCAGCTCGTCGGGCTTCGCGTCCTTCACCGCCACCCCGGCCATGTGGATGTCGCCGCCGGTGCCGGCCATCTGTCCGCTGACCACCTTCAGCAGCGTGGACTTGCCGGCCCCGTTCGGGCCGAGCAGCGCGACCACGGCGCCGCGCGGGATGGTCAGGTCCACGCCGCGCAGCACCTCGATGCGGCCGTACGCCGCGTGCAGGTCGACGACCTCGAGGATCGGGATCTCGGCGCTCATCGGGTCACCGCGGGGATCTCGGTGGTGACGTCGGCGACCGGGTCCAGCACGGTGGTGCGGTCGGCCATTGCGGCGGACTCGTCGTCGGAGTGGCCGAGGTAGGCCTCCTGGACCCGCCGGTCACCGCGGACCTGCGCAGGGGTCCCCGAGGCGATCACCGAACCGAAGTCCAGGACGTGGATCTCGTCGCAGACCGACATCACCAGGTCCATGTCGTGCTCGACCATCAGCACCCCACGACCCTCGGCCGCCAGCTCGCGCAGCAGGTCGCCGAAGTCGTCGGTCTCGGACTCGTCGAGCCCGGAGGACGGCTCGTCGAGGAGCAGCAGCTTGGGGTCGCAGGCCAGCGCCCGGGCCAGCTCGAGGAGCCGGGCGGTCCCGGTGGGGATCGAGTCCGCGCGCTCGTCGGCGTAGCCGGCGATCCCGACCCGCTCCATCAGCGCGTCCGCGCTGAGCGGGGGCCGCGAGAGCAGGCCGCGGACCCCGAGGTGGATGTCGAGCGCGGTGCGCACGTTGTCGCGGACGGTCAGCGAGCCGAAGGCCTCCAGCCGCTGGAAGGTCCGGGCCATCCCCCGCTTCGCGCGCCGGTGCACCGGCAGGCCGGTGACGTCGCGTCGCTGGAACCGGACGTGGCCGCGGGTCGGCTTCTGCAGCCCGGTGATCACGTTGAAGCAGGTCGTCTTTCCCGCACCGTTGGGGCCGATCAGGCCGGTGACGGTGCCGGCATCCATCCCGAACGACGCGTGGTCGACCGCGGTCACCCCGCCGAACTGGACCACGACGTCGTCAACCTCGAGCAGCGGCATGCGCGCCCACCTCCTCGGACGGGGCCGGGACGCGCCCCGGCAGCCTCGGCAACCGGTCCGCCAGGGCCGGCGCGAGCCGGCCCTCCAGCCGGCGCCCCAGCGCGAAGCCGAGGTTGGCCAGGCCGTTGGGGTCGCGGCCGAGCGCCACCGCACCGAAGCCGATCACGACGAACGCGAGGCCGGCCAGACCCGGGTAGTTCGACTGCAGCACCGGCAGCATCGTCAGGAACAGGCCGCCGGTGGCCGCACCGGTCACCGAGGTGACCCCGCAGACCACGGCCAGCAGCAGCAGCGGCAGGCTGGCGAACAGCTGGAAGTCGGTGGCCGAGATGTTCTCCCGCAGCCCGGCGAACAGCGCGCCCGCCAGCCCGGCCATCCCCGCGGACAGCCCGAACAGCGCGACCCGGAACCAGCGCATGTTGAGCCCGAGCGTGCCGCAGGCGGCCGGGCTGTCGCGCATCGCGATCAGGATCCGGCCGAGCCGCCCGCGGCGCAGCTGCAGCAGGCCGACCGCCATCAGCACGAAGAAGACCGTCATCAGCACCACGTAGGTGCCCGCGTCGCCGACGCGCACGCCGAGCAGCGAGAGCCGCCGCGCCGGCAGGCTGCCGTTGAACCCGAAGGCGAACGACGCCTGGAACACCAGCTTGTCCATGAGCTGCCCGAACGCCAGCGTGGACAGCGCCAGGTAGAGCCCGGTGAGCCGCAGCACCGGGAGCGCCACGAGGGCCCCGACGCCGGCCGCGACCAGCGCGGCCAGCAGCAGCCCCAGCAGGTTCGGGCTGTCGAGCTTCGCGTAGGCCAGCGCGCCGATGCCCGCGAACGTGAACTGGGCCAGCGAGACGTGGCCGCCGTAGCCGGTCAGCAGCACCAGCGAGAGCATCACCATGGCGTACGTCGCGGCGGTGCCGGCCAGCAGCAGGGACGAGGCACCCATGCCCAAGGTGACGGCCGCGACGACCACGACGAGCGCGCCGCCGGCGACCCCCGAACGCCGAAGCGACGGGAGGGGGGCCGAGACGATGCCCTTGACCTGGCCGATCCGCAGCTGGGCCTGCGGCATCAGCAGGATCACCGCGAACAGGAAGACGGTCGGCACGACGGCGCGGAGGCCGGACATGCTGCCTCCGCCGGGCAGGAAGCCGACCGCGTAGGACTGGAGAAGCCCGAGCCCCATGGCGCCCGCGAACGTCAGCGGGAGGCTCTTGAGCCGTCCCAGCATCGCGGCGGCGTAGGCGTTGATGACCAGCAGCGTGAGGTCGTAGTAGTCGAGCCCGAGCACCGGGGTGAGCAGGATGCCGGCCAGCGCCGCCAGCGACGTGCCGATCGCCCAGGCGAGGGCGGAGACGAGCTCGGGCCGGCCGCCGTACAGCTTGAGCAGGTCGGGGTTGTCGACGCTGGCCCGCATCGCCGTGCCCACCCGGGTCCGGTTCAGCAGCAGGTAGAGGCCGCCGGCGACCAGGCCCGACAGCACGATCGTCAGCACCTGGTGGAAGGTCACGAACACGCTGCCGAGCGCCACCCCCCGCTGGCCGAAGAACTGGGGGACGGTGCGCGCCGACGGCGGCCAGACCTGCTGGGCCACGCCGATCAGGCCCACGAACAGCCCGACCGTGACGACCAGCGAGACGCTGACCGGCGCGTCACCGAGGCCGCGGGTCATCACCCGCTGCACGAACACGCCGAACAGCGGCGCGACGACCACGAGCACCAGCAGCAGCGAGAGCCAGGACGGGATGCCCTGCCGTTGGCTGAAGTCCCAGAAGATGAAGGCCATCACCATGCCGAAGGCCCCGTGCGCGACGTTGAACACCCGGGTGGTGCTGTAGGTCAGCACCAGGCCGCTGGCCGCGATCGCGTAGGCCGCCCCGGTGAAGATCCCGAGCACGGTGAACGAGAACAGCGCGCCCATCGCTCAGTCCGCCTTCGTGACACCGCTGCAGGTGTAGCTCGTCGACCCCTCGGGGACCCACTTGCCCGCCTGCAGCTTGATCCATCGCCAGCAGTCCCCGGTCTGCTTGGAGCCGACGTGCTGCGGGCTGTGGATGCCGTTGCCGGTCCAGTTGTCCACCTGGCGGACCGAGTCCACCAGGGTCTGCCGGTTCAGCCGGCCGCCGAGGGCGATCGCCCGCTCCACGAACAGCCGCGTGGCCGACCACGAGAAGACCCCGAAGAAGGTCGGCGTCGCTCCGGGCTTCACCTGCTGGAGCCACTGCTGGTAGAGCGCCATCTCCTTGTTCCTCGGCGCCTCCTCGAACATCGTGATGTTGATGAAGATCTTGGTGCCCTCCACCGCGTCGCCGCCCGACTGCACGTAGTCGGGGTTGTAGCCGGTGGGGTCGAGCACGTAGGCGTCGGGCTTGAACCCCTGCTGCTTCATCGCCTGGGCCAGCCGGACCGCCTGCTGGTAGGCGCCGAGGAACTGGACGTAGCGCACGCCCTTGCTCTTCATCTGCTGGACGAACGGCGCGTAGTTGAACTCCGAGACGTCGATGCCCTGCTTGTAGACGAAGTGCATGCCGCGGCGTTCCATCGCCCGCGCCTGGTTCTGCGCGTTGAGCGGGCCGACGCCGGCGTTGATCCACAGGTAGGCGGCATGCTTCGCCGCGTCCGGGTAGGTCTTCAGGATGTGGTCGGGCACGGCGTTCTGGAAGGTGGCCGGGTTCGCCGACTGCACGCCGAAGCACGTGTCGCAGGCCTGCCGCTCGGAGCTGACGTTGGCCGACCGGAGGTCGGGCAGCCCGCACTTCTGCGCGGTGGCCGCACCACCGGAGTCGAACGCGGACATCGACCCGACCGCCGCGAAGGCGGTGTCGCACGCCTTGGCGTAGGCCTGCTGGTCGGCGCCGGCGTCGGTGCGGCTGTCGAGGGTCTCCAGCGAGAGCTTGCGCCCGCAGATGTCCGAGGTCGCGTTGAAGTAGGCGACGTAGGCCTTGGTGGCCTGCTGGGCGGACTCGAAGAGCCCCGGCACCGGACCGCTCACGTCGGAGGCGTTCGCGATCGTGATGGTCTTGTCGGTGATGCCGGTCTGGTTCTTGAACCCGGCACAGTTGCCGGCCTTGGTCTTGCCGGTGGCGGCGTTCGCGCCGGTGCCGGTGGCGGCCTTCGCGCCACCCGCCGCCGCGGCCGGCGCACCGCCGCCCGACGCCGCCGTGCCCCCCGCCGCCGTGCCCGCGTCGCCTGCGGGGGCCGCGCTGTCCCCGGGCGCCGCCGTGGTGTCGCCGGAGACCAGGTCCCCCTGCGCCGCGCCCGCGGCCACTCCGTTCGCGGCACGGACGGTCTCGGGGCTCAGCTGCGAGCCACACGCGGCAAGGGTCAGGCTGAGCGCGGCGACCAGTCCGGCGCTCACGAACGCGCCGGCGGTACGAGGTACGCGCAGGGACACGGGAGGACTCCAATCCGGCAGGACCACTACCGAGACCTGTTCTGCTCCGAGTCAACGACCCGGTTACGAAAAGGTGACGCCGGCCACCTTGCGGTTGAGACCAGCGACCCTCGGGGTCTCCCTCCCCGCGAGTAGAATAGAACGTGTTCTAATCTGTGGCAACCCTCGGGCGACGGGTCAGCGGCCCGCGCGCCGCTCGGCGATCGCGTAGAGCGCCACCGAGGCGGCCACCCCGGCGTTCAGGGACTCCAGGGTGCTGACCATGGGGATCGCCACCAGCTGGTCGCAGGTCTCGGCGACCAGCCGGGACAGCCCGTCGCCCTCCGAGCCGACCACCAGCACCAGCGGGCCGTCGGCGAGCTCGAGGTCGGGCAGCGACACGTCGCCGTCCGCGGCCAGCCCGACCACCATGCAGCCGGCCTCCTGGTAGGCCTTCAGCTGCCGGGTCAGGTTGGTCGCCTGCGCGACCGGCAGCCGGGCGGCGGCCCCGGCCGAGGTCTTCCACGCGGCGGCGGTCATCCCGGCGGCCCGACGCTCGGGTACGACGACCCCGTGCGCGCCGAACCCGGCCGCCGAGCGCACCACGGCACCGAGGTTGCGCGGGTCGGTGACCGAGTCGAGCGCGACGATCAGGGGCGGCTCGCCGGCCTCCGCCGCCAGGTCCAAGAAGTCGTCGGGGTGGGCGTACTCGTAGGGCGGCACCTTCGCCGCCAGGCCCTGGTGCACGGCGCCGCCGAGCGACGGGCCGACCATCCGGTCGAGCTCGCCGCGCGGCACCTCGAGCAGGGAGATGCCCCGATCGGCGGCGATCTTGAACACCTCGCGGAGCCGGCCGTCGCGCTCGGCACCCTCCGCGACGTACAGGCCGGAGACCGGCATGCGCGCCCGCAGCGCCTCCACGACCGAGTTGCGGCCGACCACCCACTCGGAGTCCGCGCCGCGCGCCGCCTGCTTGCGCCGGGGGCGCGAGGCGGTGGCCTTCTTCTCGGCCTGCCGGCGGCGCTTGAAGGCGACGTGCCCCTCGCGGTCCTTGGCCTTCGGGGTCGGCCCCTTGCCCTCGAGCCCGCGCCGGACCCGGCCGCCCGACCCCGCCGTCGGGTTGCCCTTGCCGGTCTTCTTGACGGCGCCGCGTCGCGCCGAGTTGCCTGCCATCAGCCGTCCTTCGTGGTGGGTCGAGGGGTCACAGGGACCACTTCGGGCCGTGCGGGGTGTCCTCGATCTCGACGCCGGCGGCCCTGAGCCGGTCGCGGATCGCGTCGGCGGCCGCGAAGTCCTTGGCCGCGCGCGCGGTGGCGCGCTGCTCGAGCAGGGTGGCCACCAGCGCGTCCACCACCGCGGACAGCCTGGCCCCCGCGGCGGAGCCGTCCGCCGTCCAGTGCGGGTCGAAGGGGTCCAGGCCCAGCACCGAGAGCATCGCCCGCACCGACGAGGCGGCGCCGCGCAGCGCGGCGGTGTCGCCGCCGGCCAGCAGCTTGTTGCCCTCCCGGACCACGTCGTAGATCGCCGCGACCGCCGCGGGGGTGCCGAGGTCGTCGTCCATCGCGACCTCGAACTCGGCGCAGCGTGTCCCGATCCCGACCTCGCCGACGACCTCGGCGGCGCGGGTCAGGAAGTTCTCGATGCGCGCGAACCCGGCCGCCGCCTCCTCGAGCGCCTCGAAGGAGAACTCGACGTGGGAGCGGTAGTGCGCGGCGACGATGTAGAACCGCAGGTCGATCGCGCGCACCCGCTGCAGGACCGCCGGCACCGCCAGGCTGTTGCCCAGGGACTTGCTCATCTTCTCCCCGGCCGTGGTGATCCACGCGTTGTGCATCCAGTACGACGCGAACGCGAACCCGGCCGCGCGCGACTGGGCCTGCTCGTTCTCGTGGTGCGGGAAGCGCAGGTCGATGCCGCCGGCGTGGATGTCGAACCCGGCCCCGAGGTACTTCAGCGACATCGCCGAGCACTCGATGTGCCAGCCGGGCCGGCCCGGCCCCCACGGGGACGGCCAGGCGGCGGTCTCCGGCTCGGTCTCCTTCTTCCAGCCCTTCCACAGGGCGAAGTCGCGGGGGTCCCGCTTGCCTCGGAGGTCCGCGTCCTCGGCGGCCTCCATGTCGTCGACCTTCTGCCCGGACAGCTCGCCGTAGGACGGCCACGACAGCACGTCGAAGTACACGTCCCCCGAGCCGTCCTCCGCGACGTAGGCGTGGCCGCGCGTGAGCAGCCGGGTGATCAGCTCGATCATCTCCGGCACGTGCCCGGTCGCGGCCGGCTCGTAGGTGGGGGGCTCGACGTTGAGGTCGTCGTACGCCTTGTCCAGCTCGCGCTTCATCGCGTAGGCGAGGTTGTACCAGGGCCGGCCCTGCTCGGCCGACTTGACCAGGATCTTGTCGTCGATGTCGGTGACGTTGCGGATGAACGTGACCTCGTAGCCGCGGGCGGTCAGCCACCGGCGCAGCACGTCGAAGTTCACCGCGGAGCGGACGTGGCCCACGTGCGGCTCCGACTGCACGGTCAGGCCGCACAGGTAGACCCCCGCCTTGCCCGCCTCGAGCGGGACGAAGTCGCGGACCGCGCGGGCCGCGGTGTCGTAGAGCCGCAGCGTCGGGGAGGGTGGGGTCACCGGCCAATCCTAACGAGCGGCCGTGACCACGGTTGCGCCCCGGCACCGATGTGAAAAAAGTGCACTTCTGTGACCAGGGCTCGATATCGTTTTCGGGTGCGAACCCCTCGGACCCTCCTCGCCGCCTTTGCCCTCCTGCTGGTGCCCGGCGCCCTCGCCGGCCCCGCCGCCACCGCGGACGCGGTGGCCCCGCCCCGCTACGTGGCCTACCACCACTGGGCCACCGGCGCCCAGCTCGCCACCGGGCGCAGCCGGGGCGTGAGCGTGGTGCACGGGAGGCTGCGTCTGGGCCACCCCCGGCTGCACACCACGTTCCAGGGCACCCGCTACGAGGGCGGACGCTGGACCTCGCCGTGGGTCGACCCCGGCTTCGCGCTCACCGAGCTGGTGCCGTCCTGGGAGGCGCGCACCCCCCGCGGCACCTGGATCAAGGTGCTGGTCCGCGGCATCAGCGAGGGCGGCACCCGCAGCAGCTGGGACCGGATCGGGGCGTGGGCCTCGGGCGACGCGACCATCCGGCGCACCACGTTCGGCGCGCAGCGCGACGACCTTGCCCGGGTGGCGACCGACACCTGGATGGCCAACTACGGCGGCTTCGCCTCCTGGCAGCTGCGGGTGGTGCTGTACCGCAAGGTCGGCCTCACGCGGTCCCCGCGCGTGGACACCGTGGGCGCGATGGTCTCCCAGCTGCCGGCCGTCGACCGGGTGACCACGTCGAACCCGGGGGTGGCCTCGGGGGTGGTGCTGGACGTGCCGCGCTACTCGCAGATGGTGCACCGCGGCGAGTACCCGCGCTACGGCGGCGGCGGGGAGGCCTGGTGCTCGCCGACCTCGACGACGATGGTGCTCGCCTACTACGACGCGCTGCCGCCACGCGCGGCGTACGCCTGGGTCGACCGGTCCTACTCCGACCGGGTCGTCGACCACTCCGCGCGGATGACCTACGACTACGGCTACGGCGGCACCGGCAACTGGCCGTTCAACACCGCCTACGCCGCGACCTACACCCGGCGCGCCTTCGTGACCCGGTTCGTGTCCCTGACCGGGGTCGAGCGGCTGGTCAAGGCCGGGATCCCGGTGGTCACCTCGATCACCTTCGCGCGCGGGGAGCTGCACGGCGCCCCGATCGGCGCCAGCAACGGACACCTCGTCGTCGTGGTCGGCTTCACCGCCTCCGGCGACGTCGTCGTCAACGACCCGGCGGCGAGCACGGACGCCGGGGTGCGCCGCACCTACGACCGCGGCGAGTTCGAGAACGCCTGGCTCAAGCGCTACCCGTCCGGGGGCACGATGCGCGGCTCGGGCGGGCTCGCGTACGTGATCCGCGACGGCGCGCACCCGCTGCCGGCGCGCCACGGCAGCACCAGCTGGTGAACCGGCACGTCACGTTCCACGCCTCGCGCTCGGGCGTGGACTTCGCGGCCGGCTGCCACCAGGGCACCGAGGTCGCCGGCGAGACGCTGGCGTACGGCGCACCCGCGGGCGGGCTCGTGCACGCCGACCGGCACGGCGAGACGCCGCGACGCCGTCGCTACGAGTGGGCCGCGTGGCTGCCCCCGCCCGTCACGCCGGGTTTCGGCTTCACCTCGCTGATCGCGTCCTGGAACGCGAGCACGCCCGCCGACTCGTGGCTCGGGGTGGAGGTGCGGGTGTCGGCCGACGGCATCGGCTGGTCGCGGTGGTACTCCCTGGGCACCTGGGCCGAGACCGACACGGAGATCCACCGGGCCACCGGGCCCGGCCAGGGCGACGGCACGACCCGGGTGCGGGCCGACGAGCTGTCCCGCCGCGACGGCCGCACCTGGTCGGCGTACCAGCTGCGGGTGGTGCTCGCCCGGCGGCCGGGCAGCGCCGCAGTGCCGTCCGTGCGGCTCCTCGGCGCGGTGGTCTCGCGGCTGCCCCCCGACCCCCCCACGGAGACCTCGGCCCCGGGGCCGGGGACCGGCGTGGAGCTCGAGGTGCCGAGGTACTCCCAGCAGCTGCACCGCGGCAGCTACCCGCAGTGGGCCAACGGCGGGGAGGCCTGGTGCTCGCCGTCCTCGACGGCCATGGTGCTGGGCCGGTGGGGGCGCGGACCGGCCCCGGAGGAGTACGCCTGGGTTCGCGAGGGCGCGGCGGACCGGTTCGTGGTGCACGTGGTCCGCGGCGTCTTCGACTACGGCTACCCCGGCGCCGGCAACTGGGCGTTCAACACCGCCTACGCGGGACGCTACGGCACGACGGCGTTCGTGACCCGGCTCCGCTCCCTCGCCGAGGCCGAGCGGCTGGTGGCCGCGGGCGTCCCGCTGGTGGCCACCGTCGCGTTCGGCCCGGACGAGCTCACCGGGGCGGGCTACCGCACCGACGGCCACCTGCTCACCGTGGTCGGCTTCACCGACTCCGGAGACGTGATCTGCAACGACCCCGCCTCGCACGAGCTGCCCAGCGACGACGAGGTCCGGGTGGTCTACGACCGGGCCGAGTTCGAGCGGGTGTGGCTGGGCTCGGCCGGCGGCGTGGTGTACGTCGTCCACCCGGACGACGTACCCCTGCCGGCGCCGCCGGACCCGGCCGAGCCCAACTGGTAGCGGACCGGCGCGCTCACGGGGCCGGGGCCAGCTCGCTCTCCTCGACCTCGGCCTCGGCGCGGGACTGCTCGATGTGCACCGCCGCCTCCTCGGGGCTGAGCCGGACCTTGTGGGCGATCACGTAGACCAGCACGGAGAGGCCGAACAGGATCACCATCGCCCAGCCGAAGCCGATCAGACCGAGGTTCCCGGCGCCCGCGGACTTCTCCGGGAAGTTGCCGAGGTAGGAGATCAGCGCCATCCCGCCCAGCCAGGGCAGCAGCCAGGCCATGCCGGACTTGAGGTCGAGGCTGGGTGCGGTGACCCGGCCGGTCACGCTGAACACCGCCAGGAGCACGAACCCGAGCAGCACCGCGACGTAGAGCTTCCACCCGGTCAGCCAGCCCGACCAGTAGACGATCAGGTTGGAGCACCAGAAGGCCAGGACCGGGATGACGTGGCCGCCGGGCAGCCGGAACGGCCGCTCCTGGTCGGGCACCTGCTTGCGCAGCGCCGCGAGGACGAGCGGGCCGGACGCGAACGAGAGCACGGTGGCCGAGGTGATGAAGCCGACCAGCTGCTGCCAGCTCGGGAACGGCAGGAACACGATCAGGCCGATCACGAAGGTGACGACCAGGCTGACCATCGGCACCCCGCGCTCGCTGGTCTTGGCCAGCGACGCCGGGGCGTTGCCGTTGCGCGCCATCGCGTAGGAGATGCGGGAGGTCACGGTCGTGTAGATCAGGCCGGTGTCACCCGGGGACACGACGGCGTCGATGTAGAGGAGCACCGCGAGCCAGCCGAGGCCGAGCAGGCTGGCGACCGCGGCCAGCGGACCGAAGTCGTTCTGGAAGTTCAGCTGCTTCCAGCCGTGGGAGTCGGCCAGGATGCCCGGGTTCAGCGACCCGATGAACGCCACCTGCAGCGCGATGTAGATGACGCCGGTGATCAGCACCGAGCCCACCACGGCCAGCGGCACGTTGCGCCGCGGGTTGTCGGTCTCGCCGGCCAGCTCGATGCCCTGCCGGAAGCCGAGGAACGAGAACACGATGCCGGAGGTGGCGATCGCCGTGAACACGCCGTGCCAGCCCTGCGGCTCGAAGCCGTGGCTGGTGAAGTTCTCGCCGTGGAACGCGGTGAACAGGAACGCCCCGATCACCAGCAGGATGATGAACAGCTTCCACCACACCATCGCGTTGTTGACCTTGGCGAACCAGCGGATGCCGAAGTAGTTGACCACCACGAAGATCGCCATCAGCACCACCGCGGTGCTGTAGCCGAGCGTGGTCAGGGTGTGCACGGTCTGCCCGCCGACGGTGTGCTCGGAGGTGAACGGCGCGTACTTGGTGGCGTACTGCAGGGCCGCCTCGACCTCGATCGGCGCCGTGGTGGCCACCGCCACCCAGGTGATCCAGCCGGTCGTGTAGCTGGCGAACGACCCGAACGACAGGTGCGGGTAGCGCACCACGCCACCCGACAGCGGGAACATCGTGCCGAGCTCGGCGTACACCAGCGCGATCATCAGGATCATCACCGCACCGATGCCCCACGACAGCACCGCCGAGGGACCGGCCTCCTTCGACGCGTTGAGCGCGCCGAACAGCCAGCCGGAGCCGATGATCGAGCCGACGCTGGCGAACAGCAGCCCGACGACGCCGACGTGCCGCTTGAGCTGGGTGTCAACCTGGGTGCTGCTGGTGGCCGTGTCCGTAGCCATGGTGAGCCTTCCCGTGAAGAGGTCTGGCGCCCGGCGCCCCCGGATCCTTGGGTTGCGCAAGGTCTCGCGAGCACAGTCCCCAGCCCGGGCGGAAGGTAAACCCGGGGAGCCTCAGTCGGTCTCGAACCGCACCGTGTGCCAGCCGGTGGCGCCGTCGGGTACGACGTCCGCGCGCACCGCCGTCTGGGTGTAGCCGGAGCGGTCCGTGGCGCGGACCACCAGCGTGTGGCCGCCGCGGACCACGTCGACGGAGCCGGCCCACTGCACCCAGGTGTCGTTGCCCGGCACCCGGCCGAGCTCGGCCCGCTGCCAGGGGTGGCCGTCGAGGCGGTACTCCACCTTCTCGATGCCGGTGTGCTGGGCCCACGCGTGGCCGCCGACGCGGACCCGGCCGGGCCCGGTGCGCCCGCCGTCGCCGGGCACCTCGATGCGCGACTCGGTCTTGACCGGGCCCTGCGCGGACCAGCCGCGGTCGGTCCAGTAGGCGCTGAAGTCCGCGAACCGGGTCACCTCGAGGTCGACCAGCCACTTGGTGGCCGAGACGAAGCCGTAGAGCCCCGGCACGATCATCCGGACCGGGAACCCGTGCTCCACCGGGAGCGGCTCCCCGTTCATCGCGAAGGCGAGCATCGCGTTGCGGCCGTCGGTCAGCGCCTCGAGCGGGGTGCCGCAGGTCCAGCCGTCCTTCGAGGTCTGCTTGACCGCGTCCGCGCCGGGGTGCACGCCCGCCTCCGCGAGCAGGTCCGCGACCCGCACGCCGCTCCACCAGGCGTTGCCGATCAGGCCGCCGCCGACGGGGTTCGACACACAGCAGATGGTGACCCAGTCCTCGGTGAGCTGCCGGTCCAGCAGGTCGCGGTAGCGGAGGGTGATCTCGCGGTCGACCATCCCGTGGATGCGCAGCCGCCACACGTCCGGGTCGACGGCCGGCAGCACCAGCGCGGTGTCGATGCGGTAGAAGGCGTCGTTGGACACCCGCCAGGACGTCGTACCGGGGACGGCGAGCTCGGCCCCGGCCGGCACCCGGCCGGGGGTCACCGGCAGCCGCAGCAGCCGCCGGGCCGTCTCCACGCCCTGCCGGCCGGCGCCCATCAGCCGGCCGCCGGCGTCCACCAGCACCGCGGCGGCCGCGATCCCCCCGGCCCTCAGCAGGAAGGCGCGACGACCGGACCCGTCCGGATGGTCCGCGTCGGCGCGGGAGGGCGCGGCGTCGACCAGCACCGCGAGCACCACCAGCCAGGTCCCGGTGCCCGCCACGAGCGGGACGAGCGACGCCGGGGCGAAGCCGGGCCGGGTCGCCTCCGCGAGCAGCGCCACCACGGCCATCCCCAAGAAGACCAGGTTCCCGGCCCACGGCCGCCGGCCGGCCAGCACCCCGGCGAGCGCGCCCAGGGCGATCACCGCGATGGTGACCGTGACGACGAGGATCGGCTTGTCCTTGCGGCCGACGATCCCGATGAGGGTCTCGGCGACCGGCCCGGGCGTCTTGGCGATGACCACCTCCGCGACGGCCTGGACCGGCGTGGTCCGCGCGTTGACGAGGCGGGTCGCGACCTCGCTGACGACGATGCCGGAGAGCCCGGCGACCGCCCCGGCGAGGGCAAGGGAACGACGGGAGGGCGCACTCACGCCTCCATGGTCGCGCATGCCCGGGCGCCGGACGCCCGCGAGTCTGGACCAGGGTGCCGGATGGGGCATGATGCGAGGCGTGGTTGTCCCGCGGATCGGCATCGGCACCGACGTACACCGGCTCGAGGACGGTGTCGCCATGCACCTGGCCGGGCTGCACTTCCCCGACGAGCCGCGCGGCCTCGCCGGCCACTCCGACGGCGACGTCGCCGCGCACGCGGCCTGCGACGCGCTGCTGTCCGCGGCCGGCCTCGGCGACCTCGGCGGCACCTTCGGCACCGCCGACCCGCGGTGGGCCGGCGCCAGTGGCGTGGCGCTGCTCACCGAGACCGTGCGCCGGGTCCGGGAGGCGGGGTTCGAGGTCGGCAACGTGGCGGTGCAGGTGATCGGGAACCGGCCCAAGGTCGGGCCACGGCGGGCGGAGGCCGAGCGGGCACTCGGCGACGCCGTCGGCGCGCCGGTCACGGTGTCGGCCACCACGGCCGACGGCCTCGGCCTGACCGGACGCGGCGAGGGCGTGGCCGCGATCGCGACGGCGCTGGTCGTGCCCGCTTGAGGACCTACGACGGGCTGCGGCTGAACGTGCAGGTCGAGGGCGACGAGCACGCCGACCTGACCGTCGTGCTCGCGCACTGCTGGACCAGCGACCTGGACTCGTGGCGCTACCAGGTCCGCGACCTGCGGCACGCCTTCGGCGCGGACGTGCGGATCCTCAGCTACGACCATCGCGGCCACGGTGCCTCGGAGGCGACCCCCGAGCCGGCCGCGACCATCGCGAACCTGGGTCGTGACCTGTCGGACCTCATCGACGCCTACGCCCCCGAGGGCCGCCTGGTGCTCGCGGGGCACTCCATCGGTGGGATGACGATCATGGCGCTCGCCGAGCAGCGGCCCGGGCTGTTCGCCGAGCGGGTGGCCGGGGTGCTGTTCGTGGCCAGCTCGGGCGGGAGCCTCGCGACGGTGACGCTCGGGCTGCCCGAGATCGGCGCCCGCGCGAAGGCCCAGATCCCGCGGATGCTGGCGGCGCGGTCCCGGATGCTCAGCCGGCGGCGGCGCCGCCGGGCGCCGATCCTGGAGTCCCTGGTCGTGCGCCGGCTGCTGTTCGGCGACGACATGCGGCTGCGCGACCACATGCTCGCCGTCGAGGGCATCATCAACACCCCGGCGGCGTCCATGTGCGGCTTCTACAGCGACGCGATGACGCACGAGCGGCACGCGGCGCTGGCGGTGCTCGAGGGCATCCCCACGCACGTGCTGGCCGGCGAGAAGGACCGGCTGACGCCGCCCTCGCACGCTCGTCGGCTGGCCGCGGCGGTCCCCGGCTCGGAGCTCACCGTCGCCGCCGGCGCCGGCCACATGCTGCCCCTCGAGCGCGACGCGCTGGTCTCCTCGACGCTCGTGGCAATGGTCGAGCGGGCCCGCTCGGCCTGACCGGCCGCGGCCCCGACGGCGTGCTCGGCGCCGGCCGACCCGCTCAGGCGTGACTGCGGGGACCGACCTCGACGAAGCCGTCGACCAGCCGGACCGCGTAGCAGGACACCGCCACCGACGGCTCGTCGAGGCACACGCCGGTGCGCAGGTCGAAGGCCCGCTTGTGCACGGGCGACCCGACGAAGGGCACGTCGCCGCGGCTGCCGACGATCCCGCGGGCGAGCACGCTCGCCCGGCGCAACGGGTCCTGGTTGGCCAGGGCATAGACGGCGTCGTCCTGGGTCCGGAAGACCGCCACGGCGTGGCCGCGCACCAGGGCGGTCACGCCCCGCTCGACCGGCAGCGACGCGAGCGCGCAGACCCGTGTCCAGACACCGTCGTCGGTGCGCGGGCCCGGTGGTCACGGCGGCCCCACCAGCCGGTGGGCGACCAGGTCGTGCCCGGCCACGAGCGGCCTCGGATGCGTCATGGGTGCGCCCCTTCCGTCGTACCGAGACGGTAGGCAGCGCGGGTTCCCGCCAGGTTGAGCGAGTGTTTCGTCCGTGAAAACCCTGCCCGCGCGCGGGACGGGCACGTGGCGGCCCGCGCCACTCGGTGGCCGCAGCACCCTCCCGGTCAGCGGCTCGGTGGTTCCGCCTCCACGATCCCACGTCAGATCGCGAAGGAGGCCAGCCTCTCCGCGAACCGGTCCAGCAGCATCGCGGCTTCCGCGCCGTCGGCGACTCGGTGGTCCACGGTCAAGCCGGCCGTGAGCGTCAGCGCGAGTCCCACGCCGCCGGGGACGGCCACGGGCCGCTGCTTGATGGAGCCCAGGGCGAGGACGCTCGCCTGGGGTGGCGTCACCAGGGCCTGGAAGCGGTCCACCCCCATCCCGCCGAGGTTCGAGAGCGAGCCGTTCGCGACTCCGAGGTAGGGCGGGTCGACCCGGCCCTCGCTGGCGGCCCTCACCACCGTCTTGATCTCGGCGTCGAGCGCCCGAGGATCGGCCTCGTCCGGCTCCCTGAAGACCGGGACGAGCAGACCACCCGGGGTCGCCACGGCCAGCGCGATGGCGGCCGGCCCGCTGTCGACGGCCCGGTCGTCCTCCCACCGGCGCATCAGGTTGGGCACGTCCCCCAACGCGGCGGCATAGCACCGCAGCAGGACCGTGGTCCACGACAGCCCGGCGCGGCGTGCATCCGCCCCGGCGAGGTCGATGTCGCGCCAGACCGTGAACTGCGGCACCGCTGCCGACTCGGTCATCTTCCGGGCGACCACCCGGCGGATGACCGCGCTCCGGCCGTCCTTCCGGTGGGCGCCGCCTTTCTCGGGCGCCCGTGCCGTCGACCCGATGGCCGCCTCGACGTCACGGACCGTGACCAGGCCGTCGGGGCCGGTGGCTCGCACCCCCGCGAGGTCGATCCCTCGCTCGGCCGCCAGTCCACGCGCCCTCGGCACGGCCGCGACCGGCCCGTCCTGGCTCCGGTCGGCGACCTTCTCCCGCGGCACCTCGGCCACCGACGGCTCGGCGGGGGCGAGGGCGTCGGGGGTGGGTTCGGCCAGCGCGGTCGCCGACGGCTGCGGGTCCTCCTCCCCGAAGAGGTCGCCGAGGCCGGACACCTCGCCCTCCAGCCAGGCGATCGGCTCGCCGACGGCGACGGTGCCCTCCTCGACGACGATCTCAACGAGCGTGCCGGCGGCGGTGCTCTCGACCTCCATGTCGACCTTGTCGGTCATCACCTCGCAGACGACATCGCCCTCCCCCACCACGTCACCGACCTTGACCATCCAGGTGCCGACGTCGCCTTCGGTCATCGTCATCGACATCTTCGGCATGATGATCGGGATCCTGGCCATCAGGACTCCTTGATCAGGGTCTGGGCGGCCTCCACGATGGAGTCCACCTGGGGGACGACGGCACGTTCGAGCTGGGGAGCGTAGGGGATCGGCACGTCGAGTCCGCTGAGCCGCCGGACCGGCGCGAGCAACCGGTAGACCGCGGCGGACTCGGCGATCCGCGCGGCGATCTCCGCCATGTACCCGACGTGCCCAGGTGCCTCCTGCACCAGCAGCACCCGGCCGGTCCGCGAGACGTCCGCCAGGATCGGCTCCGCGTCCAGCGGGCTGAGGGTGCGCGGGTCGAGGACGGAGACGTCGATGCCCTCCTCGGCGAGCCGCGCAGCGGCCTCGAGCGAGCGGGACACCATCACACCGGTCGCGACGATGGTCAGGTCCCGGCCCCGGCGCCGCACCGCGGTGACCCCCAGGGGAACGCGATCGGCTCCCTCGGGCACCGGGCCGCTGGTCCGGTAGAGGAGCTTGTGCTCGAGCACGAGCACCGGGTTGGGATCGTCGATCGCCGCGAGCAGCAGTCCCTTCGCGTCCTCGGCCGTGCTCGGCATCACCACCTTGAGACCGGGTACGTGGGCGAACCAGGCCTCGAGGCTCTGGGAGTGCTGGGCGGCGGCACCCGTTCCCGAGCCGAGCGGGGCCCGGAGCACCATCGGCACCTGCGCGGCACCGCCAAGCATGAAGTGGATCTTCGCCGCCTGGTTGACGATCTGGTCCATCGCCTGAGCGGTGAAGTCCGAGAACTGGATCTCCACGATCGGTCGCATGCCGGCGAGCGCGGCGCCGACAGCGGCCCCGACGATGCCGAGCTCGGAGATGGGGGTGTCTCGCACGCGCTCCGGCCCGAAGCGATGGAACAGGTCCCCGGTCACGCCGAAGGCACCGCCGTACACACCGATGTCCTCACCGAGGATGAACACGCGCTCGTCGGCGCTCATGGCCTCGGCGATCGCCTCGCGCACCGCCTCGGCGTAGCTGATGGTCCGGGTGGCGCCCTGGGTCTCCACGGTGGAGGTAGTCATGAGTGTCCGGTTCCTTTCGGGTCAGGCGTAGACCGAGTCGAGCAGGTCGCCGGGGTCGGCGTCGGCGGCACTGTTCGCGCTGCGTGCCGCCAGACGAACCGCATCCGTGGCGGCGTCGCGTAGCGCGGAGACCTCCTCGTCGCTGAGGACGCCGCGCTCGACCACGGCACGCTCGAAGCGCACGATGGGGTCCTTGTCCCGCCACTCGGCGATCTCCTCCTTGGTGCGGTAGAGGTTCTTGTCCGACTTGCTGTGGCCCTTCCAGCGGTAGGTGACGGCCTCTACCAGCGTGGGGCCGGCACCCTCGCGCGCCCGGCCGACCGCCTGCGTGACCACCTCGTTGACGGCCTCGACGTCGTTGCCGTCGACCGTCACTCCGGGGATCCCGTAGCCCACGGCGCGGTCCGCGATGTTCTCGATCGCGAACGACTTCTCCGTGGAGAACGACATGCCGTACTTGTTGTTCTCGCACACGAACACCACCGGGAGCTTCCAGATGGCGGCCAGGTTCACCGCCTCGTGGAAGGCGCCCTCGTTGGCCGCGCCGTCGCCGAAGAAGCTGACCACGACACGGTCGATGTCCTGGAGCCGGTAGGCGAGTGCGGCACCGGCCGCGATCGGGATCCCGCCGGCGACGATGCCGTTGGCGCCGAGGTTGCCGGTCGCGACGTCGGCGATGTGCATGGAACCGCCACGACCGCGGCAGTAGCCGGTCTCCTTGGCGAGCAGCTCGGCCATCATCCGCTCGAGGTCGGCGCCCTTCGCGATGCAGTGGCCGTGTCCGCGGTGGGTCGACGTGATCGCGTCGTCCTCACGCAACGCGAAGCAGGTGCCTGTCGCGGAGGCCTCCTGGCCGATCGACAGGTGCATCGTCCCGTGCATCAGACCGCGGGCGAACAGGTCGTCGACCGCCTCCTCGAACCGGCGGATCCGCCACATCACCTCGAGGGTTCGCCGCGCTGTGGCCGGATCGTCTCCGAGTCGCGTCATGCTCGCTCCTTGTCGAGTAATGCACATTTGTGCGTACCGTCCGCACGTTCGTCCGGAACTGTAGGTGACGCAGGTCACCGCGCGCAAGGTGCCGGAGAGTCATGGCACCGGATCACGCGGACTCGGACCTGGGGACGGGAGGAGGGTTGACGTGACCTGCGCCACACGTCTACCTTCGGCGCGGATGTGACGACGACCCGCACGGAGGTGCACATGATCGGCCCCAGCAAACGGATCCTGGTCATCTGCGGCACCGGCGTGGCGACCTCGACGATGGTGGCCTCCAGCATCCGTGAACATTGCGCCGCCCAGGGCATCGACGTCGAGGTGCGCCAGGGAAAGGTCATGGACCTCGTCAGCGGCGCCCCCGACGCAGACCTCATCGTGGCGACCACGGAGGTCCCTGACGGCGTGCAGGTGCCGGTCGTGGCCGGACTGCCGTTCCTGACCGGCATCGGCAAGGACGCGGCTCTGGCGGAGGTCGTCTCCCACCTCCGCGGCGCCTGACCGCCACTCCCGGATTCGCACGCACTCTCGAACTCACACCGCAGTCTCGAACTCACCCAAGGAAGGCGGCTCGCCATGAAGGCGATCTCCCAGTACCTCACCGATCTGGGGCCCGCGGTGGTCCTGCCCGTCCTGATCGCGATCTTCGCCGTCCTGCTCGGCCAGAAGATCTCGCGCTCCCTGCGTTCGGGACTGCTGATCGGCGTCGGCTTCGTGGGCATCAACCTGGTGATCGGCCTGCTGTTCGGCCAGGTCAGCCCGGTCGCGAAGGCGCTCGCCGACCGCTTCTCGGTCGGCCTCGACATCGTCGACGTCGGCTGGCCCTCGAGCGCGGCGATCGCGTTCGGCTCCAAGGTCGGCGCCGTGATCATTCCTCTGTGTCTGGTGATCAACGTGGTCCTGCTGCTCGTCGGTCTGACCCGCACCTTCGACATCGACCTGTGGAACTACTGGCACTTCGCCCTCGGAGGCGCCCTGGTGGCCAGCATCACGGACAGCTTCTGGTGGGGAGTCCTGGCGGCCGCGATTGCGATGATCGTGACCCTTGCCCTGGCGGACTGGTCGGCACCGCTGGTCCAGAAGTACTTCAAGTTCCCCGACATCTCGTTCCCGCACGGGACGTCGGCGCCCTATGTCGTCCTGGCGATCCCGCTCAACTGGCTGTTCGACCGGATCCCCGGCCTGCGGCGGCTGGAGGCCGACCCGATGAGCATCCAGAAGAGGTTCGGGGTCTTCGGCGAGACGCTCTTCCTCGGCCTGGGGATCGGGCTGCTGCTCGGTCTGGCCGGCTACGGCTTCGACGACCCCCGAGCCGACTCCATTGCGATCTTGACCCTCGGGATCAACGTGGCCGCCATCATGGTGATCCTGCCGCGGATGGTTGCCATCTTGATGGAAGGCCTGATCCCGGTCTCGGAGGCCGCCCGAAGCTTCGTGGAGAAGAGGTTCCCCGGACGCAGGTTCTACATCGGCCTGGACTCCGCGATTGCCGTCGGCCAGCCGGCGGTCATCGCGACCTCGCTGCTGCTGGTGCCGATCACCCTGCTGGTGGCGATCGCGCTGGCGCCGCTCGGCAACCGCGTGCTGCCGTTGGTCGACCTCGCGACGATTCCCTTCATCGTCGCGATCATGGTGCCCATCTTCCGTGGCAACATCGTCCGCTCCGTCCTCGGCGGCGCCATCGTGATCGGGGGCGGGCTGTTCATCGCGACCGGGCTCTCGGCCACGTTCACCCAGGTGGCGCTCGCGTCGGGCTTCAAGAACACCAGTGGCTCGAGTCGGATCTCCTCGCTGGTCGACGGGGCCAACCCGCTCACCGGGCTTCTCGTCGGCGCCGGGCACCTCGGAGCCGTCGGGCTGCTCGCGGCGTTGGTGGCCTCACTCGCGCTCTCCGTCTGGGTACGACGCGTGGTGCGTCGCCGCGACCTCGTGGACCAGGCGAGGGTCGCCGAGTCGGCACAGGCATGAGCGAGTCCGCTCCCACGACCGACATCGAAGTCCCGGCGGCCCTCGCGTTCGTGCGTCCCGAGGCCGCCGACTCCGACGCCCTGCTGCACCTGGTCGCCCGCCGCGCCGTGCGGCTCGGCTATGCCCACGAGGGCTTCGAGAAGGCCCTCAAGGACCGGGAGCTCGCCCACCCGACCGGTCTGCCGACGGCCGTCCCGGTCGCGATCCCCCACGCCGACGCCGACCACGTCCGCAAGCCCGCCCTCGCCGTGGTGGCGCCCGCCGCACCGGTCATCTTCGGCGAGATGGGCTCCCGGGACCGGACCGTCGCGGCCCGGCTCGTGGTGGTGATGCTGGTCAACGACGCGACCAGGCAGGTCCCGCTGCTCGGCCGCCTGATCGCCGTGCTGCAGCGCCCGGACCTCGACGAGGCGCTGCTCCAGGGCGCCTCCACCCCGGAACGGCTGGCCGACGGGTTCGCACGGCTGCTCCGGTAGCCCACCGCGAAGAAATTTGCTGCGGATGCTTGACGTGACCTGGGCCACACCTCTATAAACGTCGGAACAGTTGTGACAACGATACGCACGGAGGTGAATATGCCAGCCCCTCGAGACCCCAGCATCCTGCTGGCGGCCGCACGGCTCTACTACCTCCAGAACCGCTCACAGGCGGAGATCGCCACCGAGCTCGGGACCAGCAGGTCGAACGTCTCGCGGATGCTCACCGAGGCACAGCGCCAGGGGATCGTCGAGATCCGGATCGTCGACCCGTCCGGTCGGGTGCCGGAGCTCGAGCGCGAGATCAAGGACCTGTTCGGGCTCACCGACGTGCGGGTGGCCCAGCGCGGGGCCGGGTCGTTCGCCCGGGTCGAGGCCCAGGTCGGCACGCAGGCCGCGCAGCTCCTGCTCGAGAGCGTCAAGGACCAGATGACCGTCGCTCTGTCGTGGGGACACGCGCTGCAGGCGATGGTGTATGCAGCGACCGCGGACCACGACTACGCCGTCCGGCTCGTGCAGCTCGTCGGCGGACTGTCCTCGATCTCCAACGAGATCAGCGGCCAGGAGCTGGTCCGCGAGCTCGCGGTGCGTCTCGGCGCCTCCTACCGGCTCCTGCACGCTCCGGCGACGCTCGGCTCGTCGGCCGCCCGTCAGGCCCTGATGGCGGAGCCGTCGATCGAGAGCGCGCTCGTCGACGCCCGGGAGGCCGACATGGCGTTCGTCGGCATCGGCACCCCGAGTCACGGCTCGTCGTCGGCGATCCTCGCCTCCTTGAACCTCTCCGCGAAGGACGAGAAGAAGTTCTGGGCCGCGAAGCCGGCCGGGGACATCGCGGCCCGCTACTACGACGCGGCCGGGAACCCGATCCACGGCGGGGTGGAGGACCGCATCGTCGGCGTCACGCTCGAGGACCTCGTGCAGATACCCAACGTCGTGGGTGTGGTCTACGGCCGGGCCAAGACACCGGGTGTCCTCGGGGCGCTCCGCGGACACCTCATCGACTCCCTCGTGTGTGACGAGACCCTGGCGCGCAGCATCCTCAGCGAGGCCCGCGCCTCCATCGACCCCGTGAACATGAAGGGAGGCGGGTCATGACCCCGCTGATCCTGTTGGCAGCCGTCGTCGCCGGGTGGCTCGTCCAGGCCTACCTGACCTACCAGCAGAGCACCGCGTTCAACCGCGACGTCGCGCGGCTGCGCACCAAGGGAACCGTCTCCGTGGGGGTCGGGGGCAAGCGCTACCGCGGCGGCCGGGCCTACGTCGCACTGGCCGTCGACGACCGTGCCTACGTGCGAGACGCCCTGGTGCTCAGCGGCTGGACGACCTTCAGCCGCGGCAAACAACTGCCTGCCCTGCACGACGTCAAGCTCAGCAAGATCCGCGGGCAGGGCGACCTGCGCGGGCTCACGAAGCCCCAACGGGCCGCGGCCAGGCAGGCGGCCGAGCTCTACAAGCGTCACGTCGACGTCTGACGTGCACAAGCAGGACGCCGGCCGCGGGGTGGAGCCCGGACCGACGTCCTGGTGAGTAACCGAGGGGCAACCACCCTCCGCAAGAAGCGATGCCCTGCAGCATCAACGCGGCCACGCAGCTGGCCACTCGATTGGAGTAATCATGTCACTGTCCATGGTGGCAGCGAACCTGGTGTTCGCTGCCGACCAAACCGTCCAGAAGCCACATGGCTTCTTCGGCGCCCTCGCGACCGCAGCGCAATGGTTCATCGGCCTGTTCAACGAGGGCGGCCAGGTCTTCATGGGCCTGGTCACCGGGATCATCCCGACCCTGGTGGTCCTGCTGACCGCCGTGAACGCGCTGATCAGGCTGATCGGTCCGGAGAAGATCGACCGCCTCGGGGAGATCGCGGCCCGGCCTGGGCTGCAGTACTACCCCGTCCGCTACCTGGTGCTCCCGGTCCTGTCGGTGTTCTTCCTGACCAACCCGATGGCCTACACCATGGGCCGATTCCTGCCCGAGAAGTACAAGCCGGCCTTCTACGACTCGGCGGTGAGCTTCGTGCACCCCATCACCGGCCTGTTCCCGCACGCCAACGCGGGCGAGCTGTTCGTCTACCTCGGCGTCGCCGCGGGCATCACCAAGCTCGGTGGGCAGGTGGGCGACCTCGCCGTCCGCTACCTGCTCGTCGGCATGGTCGTGATCCTGATCCGCGGCATCCTGACCGAGTTCATCACGGCGCGCATGATGAGCCGCCGGGTCGCCAACGAGGAGGTCCCGGCATGACCGCGACCACCACCCGGGGCACCGGGGCACGCGCCGCCGGCTCCGGCCTGAACGGCGTGATCGTCAAGATCGGCAAGAGCGTGGGCGGCGTCGTCGGCGTCCTCTACCAGTCCGGCCGGGACACCATCGACACGATCATCCGCAACATCCTGCCGTTCATGGCGTTCATCGCGATGCTGATCGGCATCATCAACAAGACCGGCCTCGGCAACTGGCTGGCCCACCTGGTCGCACCGCTGGCCGGCAGCCTGATCGGCCTGCTCGCGGTCGCGATCTTCTGCTCCATCCCGGTCATCTCCCCGATCCTCGGGCCCGGTGCCGTGATCGCGCAGATCGTCGGGGTGCTGCTCGGCACGCACATCGCCTCGGGCGACGTCCCGCCGCAGTACGCCCTCCCCGCCCTGTTCGCGATCGACCCCCAGGTCGGCTGCGACTTCATCCCCGTCGGCCTCGCGCTCGGGGAGGCTGAACCCGAGACGGTCGAGGTCGGCGTGCCGGCCGTGCTGTTCTCGCGGCTCATCACCGGTCCGCTGTCCGTCGTGCTCGCGTACTTCGCCAGCTTCGGGATGTACGCCGGCCTCAGCAAGTAGCGCAACGACTCGAGAATCCCAGGAGGCACCACATGCCCGAGTACAAGTCCGTGAAGATCAACCGTGGCAAGGGCGGTTGGGGCGGCCCTCTCACCGTGAGGCCGACCGACGAGAGGCCGTTGATCTACTCCGTGACCGGCGGCGGGATCCACCCCGTCGCGCAGAGGATCGCGGACCTGACCGGGGGTGAGGCCTTCGACGGCTTCAAGAGCTCCGCGCCGTTCGACAAGATCGCGGTCGCGGTCATCGACTGCGGCGGGACGGCCCGGATCGGGGTCTACCCGATGAAGAAGGTCCTCACCGTGGACATCCACGGGACGTCCCCTTCCGGGCCGCTCGCCCAGTTCATCACCGAGGACCTCTTCGTGTCCGGCGTGAAGCCGGATGACGTGGAGGAGCTGTGAGCGACACGGCCGCCGCGACACGAGTGGTCTACGAGTCGACGGTGACTGCGGTGGGCGGCCAGGTCGAGGCGTTCCTCGGCCATGGCCTGCTCATCTTCTTCTCCGACGACGCCCCCGACGAGCTGCACGACATGTCCGTGCGGCACCGACCCAGCGTCACCGAGGACGGGCCCCGTCCCGGCGACACCGTCTACCTGGGCGGGAAGGGGCTCGAGATCCTCGCGGTCGGAGACGTCGTCGCCGGCAACCTGCTGAACCTCGGGCACCTCGACCTCAAGGCCGACGGGCTGACCACCGCCAAGCTGCCCGGCGACGTCTGCGTCGCCAAGCAGCAGCTGCCCCTCCCCAGGGCCGGCGATGCGTTCCGCATCGTGCGAGGGGACCGACCCCAGACGAAGGTGACGAGATGAGCTACAGGGCAAGACTGCAGGCGCGGGAGAGCGAGCTGGGGCGGCCGGTCCGCGTCGGACTGGTGGGCGCCGGACAGATGGGCCGGGGGTTCGCCGCCCAGCTGCTCCGGATGCCGGGCATCTCACTGTCGGCCGTGCTCGACGTCCAGCGCGACCGGGCCGTCGAGGCCCTCTCCCAGTCGGGAATCGTGGCGGCCTCGGCACGCACGACGGACCAGGCAGTCCGGGCGATCGACCAGGGCGAGTCCGTTGCGCTCGGAGGCATCGACGAGCTCGGGGCGCTCCCCCTCGACGTGGTGGTGGAGGCCACCGGCGTGCCCGACGTGGGCGCGCGGGTGGCACTCGAGTCGCTGCTGGCCGGCATGGGAGTCGCCACGCTCAACGTCGAGTCCGACGTGACCGTCGGCAGGCTGATGCTCGGCGTCGCCAACAAGACCGGAGCGATCTACTCGGTGTGCCGCGGGGACGAGCCGGTGGAGGCCAAGATCCTCGTCGACTACGCCCGTGACCTCTCCTTCGACGTGGTGTGCGCGGGGAAGGGGAAGAACAACCCGCTGGACGTCTACGCCACCCCGGAGTCCCTGCGGGCGGAGGCGGCGGCGAAGCAGATGAACCCGAAGATGCTGTGCAGCTTCGTGGACGGGTCGAAGGCCATGATCGAGATGGCCGCCCTCGCCAACACCACCGGGCTCGGGGTGAGCACCCGAGGCATGCACGGTCCGCCATCGACGGTGCCCACGCTGCACCAGACCTTCGCGCTCAAGGCCGACGGTGGGGTGCTCGACAAGGCGGGCGTCGTCGACTACTGCACGGGACCGGTGGCCCCCGGCGTCTTCGTGGTCGTCCGCACGGACGATCCGTACGTCAACCACGAGATGACCTACCTCAAGATGGGCGACGGGCCGTACTTCTCCCTCTACCGCCCCTACCACCTCGCGAGCATCGAGGCGCCCTTGACCGTGTGCGAGATGGTCCTCGACAACCGCGCCAGCCTGACCGCCGAGCACTGGACCGCCGAGGTCGGCGCGGTCACCAAGCGGGCGCTCGAGGCCGGGGAGAGCATCGACGGGGTCGGCGGCTCGACCGTGCGGGGACTGATCGACGACGCCGGCGACTTCGCGCGCGACCACGCGGTGCCACTCGGCGTGCTGGCGGGGGCACAGCTCAAGCACGACGTGCCCCGTGACCACATGCTCACCTATGACGACGTGGCGCTGGACGAGGGCTCGCTCATCGTCCAGCTTCGCCGGCTCCAGGAGGCATCCGTCGAGGGGTCCCTGCCCACGCTGGACGAGCTCAAGGCACTCCTCAACGGTGCCTGAGACGACGGGCCGCCTGGGTCGCGGGTGCCCGCCGGCACCCGCGGTCCAGGCGCTAGGCTCGACCGGTGCCCGGCCCCTCCGCGTCCCGTCGTCCACGCGCGGCGCTGGTGATGCTGGCGGCGGGCGAGGGCAGGCGTGTCGGCCATGACACCAACAAGGTGCTGCTGCCGCTGTCGGGCCGCCGGGTGTTCACCTGGGCCATCCGCTGGGCGGGGTCACTGCCCCACGTGTCCCAGATCGTGCTGGTCATCCGTGAGTCCGACCGGGGCGCGGTCATGAGCGCGCTGGCCCGCGAGCTGCCCGACACCGCGGTGACCGTCGTCACCGGCGGCGACTCGCGACACGAGTCGGAGTGGAAGGCGTTGCAGGCCCTGGCCCCGGTGATCGAGGCCGGACAGACCGACGTCGTGGTGATCCACGACGCCGCCCGACCCCTGGCCGGCGCACAGGTCTTCCTCGACGTGATCGAGGCGGCGCACCGCCACGGCGGGGCCCTGCCGGTGCGCGAGCAGCCGGCCCTGACACCGCTCGAGGCCTCCGCCGAGACCCTGCGCCGCCGCACCGTGGCGGTCCAGACCCCCCAGGCCTTCCTGGCCGCGCCGCTGCTGCGGGCCTACCGGCAGGCTCACCAGGACTCGTTCGTCGGGACCGACACGGCGAGCTGCGTCGAGCGCTACACCGACGTCGAGGTGCACTGCGTCCCCGGCGACGCCGGGAACATCAAGATCACCTTCCCCGAGGACCTGTTCCTCGCCGAGCGGCTCCTGGCCAAGGCGGACTGGGACCTCTCGCTGGAGGGCACGCACGACTCGAGGAAGGGCGGCCACCGATGACGGTCGAGTTCGCGAACCTCGAGTGCGACCAGTGTGAGCGCGTCACCGAGCACGAGCTGCACTACGCCGGCCGGCTGCTGGAGTCGGTGCGCTGCTCCCGTTGCGGACACCAGATGGCGCTGAGCCATCGCGCGCTGGTGCCGGCGTACCTCCACGACCTCGAGCAGCGGGTCGCGAGCAAGCCGGACCGGCTGCGCCGTCGCGCCGCGCAGGATCCGCGAGGTTTCTGGTCGGGGCTGCCCCGCGCCATCCTCCGGCAGCCGGCCAAGTTCGCCCGGGAGCTCTGGTCGTTGGTGCGCCGCTAGCTCTCGCGGACCGTCCGCGCCATCTCGTCCATGCACTCGAGCAGGTTCACCGCGGACGGGTCGTCCACCCGCCGGCCCATCGAGGGGCCCTTCCGCAGCACCACCTCCCCGCGGGCGCGCAGCCAGGTCACCAGCTCGGCGAAGTCCTCGGTCGGCGGTGCGCCGCGATCCCCGGCGGTGAGCACCACCGGCGACGCCACGATGGCGTAGGCGTCACGGTCGATCGTGTCGACGATGCGGTCGTCCACGACCGTCTTGATCGTGTCGGTCACCGGACGGATGCACACCACCGCGCCCTCCGATTCCGCTGCCACCTCGAGGGTCCGCGCCACGAACCCGGCCGGCACCAGCGGGCACAGCGGGTCGTGCAGCACCACCGCGCGTCGCGTCCCGCCCGCCCACCAGCTGCGCGCCGTCTCGACCCGGGCCGGGAGGTGGCGGCGGCGCAGCTCCTCCCTCGCCAGCGACACCTGGTCCGGGTCGGCGGTCACCACCACGGCCCCGGCGAGTGCCGGCACGTCGAGCAGGGCACGCACGGCGTGCAGGAACATCGGCTCACGGTGCAGGTCCACGAACGGCAGCGACCCCCGGCCCTCCAAGGGCACGACCCCGGTGAGGTCGCCGCGACGCTCCTCGGGCACCGCTACACCGCCCGCTGGTCGGTGGAGACGGACTCGAGCAGCCGCAGGTCGGACTCGTCGGCGACCCGGCGGCCCAGCGCCGGCGCCTCGAGGAAGACGACCGGGTAACGCGCGCGCAGCTCGGACAGCAGGGCGGAGAGGTCCTCCAGCGACGGCCACTCGCCGAGCGCGGCGACCACGGCAGGCGGCAGCACCACCGGGGACGCCACCGAGACCAGGCCCTCACGGTCGACGGTCTCCCCCACCGCGTCGCCGTCGCCGTCGACGGCCTCGACCGTGTCGGTGACCGGACGCACTCCCACCACGACCGCCTGCTGCCGGTCAGCGGTCGCGACCGCCTCACGGAGGAAGCCGACGGGGGTGGCCGGGCACAGCGGGTCGTGCAGGACGAGCATCGCCTCGCGCGCCTGGACCGTGGACCAGGACGTGTCGAAGTCGAGCAGCTGCACGCCGGCCTCGCCGAGAGCCCAGGACGCGACCGCGACCAGCGACTCGCCGTGCAGCAACGCGAACGGCAGCGACCCGCGGCCCTCCGTGGGGACCACGCCGGCCGGGGGGACCGGATCGAGCTCGTCCGTCGTACTCACCTCACGAGAAGACGAGAGCCCCCAGCGCGTGCGATGGGGGCTCTCGAACGGGATCGACGTGTCAGGAAGCGAGGACCTCGTCGAGGAGTGCCTCGGCCTTGTCCTCGTTGGTGTGCTCGGCCAGCGCCAGCTCGGAGACGAGGATCTGGCGGGCCTTGGCCAGCATCCGCTTCTCGCCCGCCGACAGGCCGCGGTCGCGCTCGCGGCGCCACAGGTCGCGGACCACCTCGGCCACCTTCATGACGTCACCGGAGTGGAGCTTCTCGAGGTTCGCCTTGTAGCGGCGGGACCAGTTCGTCGGCTCCTCGGTGTGCGCGGCGCGCAGCACGTCGAAGACGCGGTCCAGACCCTCCTTGTCCACTACGTCCCGGACCCCGACCAGGTCGAGGTTGCAGGCGGGAACGCGGACCACGAGATCCTGCTGGGCGACGATGCGCAGCACGAGGTACTGCTTGTCCTCCCCCTTGATCTTCCGGGTCTCGATGTCCTCGATTACAGCCGCGCCGTGATTTGGGTAAACAACCGTTTCGCCGACGGTAAATGTCATGTGCCAAGTACCCCTTCCTAGGTGACTAGTCTAACACGTCCCGACTTCTGCTCCTTCGGCGTTTGTGCAGGTCAGAGGCCAAATCGGGGCTTGACAGATCGCGGATTCGTGTGCCTCGGCCCGGTGGCCGGACCGCCGCAGGGCGCCGACCGATCCGGGGCCGGAGAGCCGCAAATGCACGAGCCCGTTGGCTTCCTGGTCGATACTGCGACCCATGAAGCTCCGCAAGCAGCGCGGCACCACGGTGTCCCTCGTCCTGGCCGCCCACCCGCTCCCCGCGGCGGCCATGACGGCGGCGCTCACCGCCGCCGCCGCGCTGAGCGGCCGCTCCGGGATCGAGTGCCTGCTGGTGGCCGCGACGGTGCTGTCGGGACAGCTCACCGTGGGCTGGGTCAACGACGTCGTCGACCGCGAGCGCGACCGCGAGGTGGGACGCCAGGACAAGCCCGTCGCGATGGGCTGGATCGACCCCGGCACGGTGACGTTCGCCACCGCCTGCGTGGTGCTGCTGGTGATCCCCCTGTCCATGGCCAACGGCACGGCGGCCGGCATCGCGCACCTGGCGGCGGTGCTGAGCGCCTGGTCCTACAACTTCGCGCTCAAGCGCACCGCGCTCTCCTGGCTGCCCTACGCCCTCAGCTTCGGCCTGCTTCCCGCGTTCCTCTCGTACGGCGGACTGGGCGGCGGCATGCACGGCGCACCCCCGACCCTCGCGATGACCGTGCTGGCCGCCATGCTCGGGATCGGCATCCACTTCCTGAACACGCTGCCGGACCTCGTCGAGGACAACGAGACCGGCGTGCGGCACCTGCCGCTGCGGATCGCGCTGCGCATCGGGGCACCGAAGCTGCTGTGGATCTCCACCACGTACACGTTCCTCGTCGGGGCGGGGATCGTGATCGCGGCCCTCACCGTCGGACTGCGCCAGTAGTCGCTAGACTCTCGCTCGACCTTCCGCCTGTGTGGCGCCCGGACACGCGGCGCATCGAGAGGACCCGAGACGTGAACGTTCGTCGCAGCATCGCCGCCGCAGCCCTCGTCCTGGCGGCGCCCGTGTTGGCCTCCTGCGGCTTCAGCGAGCAGACCGACCAGGTCTACAACGCCGCGGCCGGCGTCGACGACCGCAGCGGCTCGGTCGACGTGCTCAACGCGCTCGTCGTCTCCGGCGTGGACGGCAGCGGCACCGTCGTCGCGAGCCTCGTCAACGGCGACCAGCAGCACGCCGACCGGCTCACCGGGATCACCTCGGGGGACCCGGGGCGGCAGGACGTCACGGCGTCCGGTCCCTCGGGCGGCACCGCGATCCCGGCCGGTGGCGCGGTCAACCTCTCCGACAAGGGCCAGTGGCACGTGTCGGGCAAGCCGGTGCTGGCCGGGCAGTTCGTCAAGCTGACGTTCACCTTCGACCGGGGCGGGCAGGTCACCCTCGACGTCCCCGTGATGCTGGCCTCGGACCCGATGTACCGCGACGTCCCGCTGCCCAAGGGCTGACCGGACGCGGGGATCCGGGAACCCAGAGGCATACCCGGGGAACGTACCCAGGGTAGGAAACCTTTCTTCGTTCCGGGCCGTTTGGCCCCCGGGCCCCCGGGCACGGTCGCTCCGGAGCGTCGGCACCCCGTCGGCGCCACGGAGGGAGAATCATGATCCATCTCGGGAAACGCCTCGCGGTCGCGGCCGCGACGTTGGTGAGCATGACGATGGTCGTCGCCGCGCCAGGCACCGCGAACGCGGCGACGGCGACCGCCCGGCACCATTCGCCGGTGGTGGCCAAGACCGATCTCGGCACGATGAAGTCGCGGGTCAGCGGCACCGTGGAGGGCGGCCGCCGGCTCGCCGGCACGTTCACCCCGTCGGCGTTCGAGGTCGTGGACGGCACGCTGATGGCGACCGGCACCCTCGACGCGGTCATCCGCGGGCACGGCAAGCCGCAGTACGCGAGCAAGACGGTCAGCATCCCGGTCCAGAGCGCCAGCAGCCCGGGCGCCCTCGCCGCCGGTGGGAAGGGCATGGCGGCCGCCGCGGTCGGCTCGTGCGACATCCTCAACCTGGTGCTCGGCCCGCTCGACCTCGACCTGCTCGGCCTGCAGGTGCACCTGAACAAGGTCGTGCTCGACATCGTCGCGCAGTCCGGGGCCGGCAACCTGCTCGGCAACCTGCTGTGCTCGGTGGCGGGCCTGCTCGACGGGGGTCCGCTCGGCGGGCTGCTCACCGGGCTCACCGACCTGCTGAACCAGATCCTGGGACAGCTCGGCCTGCTGCAGCTGTGACGCAGGAGCCTTCACGCACGGGGGCCGGACGCCGTCCGGCCCCCGTGCCGCGCTTGGCTAGGCTGAGCCGCATGACTGCTGCCGCGCCGTACACCCTGGTCCTGCTCCGCCACGGCGAGAGCATGTGGAACGCGAAGAACCTGTTCACCGGCTGGGTGGACGTCGCGCTCACCGACAAGGGCCGCGACGAGGCCATCCGGGGCGGCGCCCTGATCGCCGAGGCGAAGGTGCTCCCCGACGTGCTGCACACCTCGGTGCTGCGGCGCGCGATCGCCACCGCGCAGCTCGCGCTCGACGAGTGCGACCGGCACTGGATCCCGGTCAAGCGGTCGTGGCGGCTCAACGAGCGCCACTACGGGGCCCTGCAGGGCAAGGACAAGAAGGCCACGCTCGAGGAGTACGGCGAGGAGCAGTTCATGCTCTGGCGGCGCTCCTACGACACCCCGCCGCCGCCGATCGACGACGACGACGAGTGGGCACAGACCGGCGAGCCGCGCTACGCCGACCTGCCCGACGAGATCCTGCCGCGCACCGAGTGCCTCGCCGACGTGGTGGCGCGGATGCTGCCCTACTGGTACGACGCGATCGTGCCCGACCTGCGCGCCGGGAAGACGGTGTGCGTCGCCGCGCACGGCAACTCGCTGCGGGCCCTGGTCAAGCACCTCGACGACATCAGCGAGGAGGCCGTGGTGGGACTCAACATCCCGACCGGCATCCCGCTGGTCTACCGGCTCGACGACGACATGAAGCCGCTCGAGCGCGGCGGGCAGTACCTGGATCCGGAGGCCGCGGCGGACGCCATCAAGGCCGTCGCGAACCAGGGTCGCTGACCGCTCTCAGCCCGGCGGCGGACCGGTGGTCCCACGGACCACGAGCCGCGTCGGCACCGTGAGCGCGGAGGCGTGGCGGCCGCCGCCCAGCGCCTCGAGGAGCAGCTGCGCGGCGAGGCGACCCTGCTCGTAGACCGGCTGCGCGATCGTGGTCAGCTCGAAGAACTCCGCCAGCTCGTGGTCGTCGATGCCGATCACCGAGATGTCCTGGGGGACTCGCAGGCCGGCGCCGCGGATCGCGTCCACCGCGCCGATGGCCATCTCGTCGGAAGCGGCGAAGATCGCGGTCGGGAGCGGCTCCCTCTCCAGCAGCCGGCGGGCCGTCGTCCGGCCGCCGCGGGCGGTGAAGTCGCCGGCGAGCTCCCAGGCCGGCTCGACCGGCAGTCCGGCGGCGGCCATCTCCTCACGGAAGCCGGCGAGCCGGTCCATCGGCGCCGCGAAGTCCAGCGGATCCGCGAGCGAGCCGCCGAGGTAGGCGATCCGGCGGTGCCCGAGGTCGATCAGGTGCCGGGTCGCGCTCCTCGCCGCCGCGACGTCGTCGATGCGGACGCTGGACCACCCCGGCACCCGCGCGCCGACCACCGCGACCGGCCGGTCGAGGTTGGTCAGCGAGTCGATCTCCTCCTGCTCCGGGGTCAGCGCGAGGATCAGGACCGCGTCGACGCGCTTGCGCAGCAGGTGCGTGCGGAACACCCGGTGCCTGGCCGCCGGGTCGCCGGCCAGGTTGTAGAGCAGCAGGTCGTAGCCGGCCTCCCGCAGCCGGCTCTCGGCGCCCTGCACGACGGAGGCGAAGAACCACCGGGTCACGTGCGGGACGATGACCCCGACCGCGTGGGTGCGGCCACTGGCCAGGCTGGCCGCGTGCGGAGACGCCACGTAGTCCATCCGCGCCGCCGCCTGCAGCACCTTGCTCCGGGTCTGCTCGGACACCCGGGGCATCCCGCGCAGCGCCCGCGAGACGGTCGCCGTGGACATCCCCACCTCCCGAGCCACGTCCTTGATGCTGGTCATGCCCGGGGCCTCGCCCGACCGAGCCGTCGCCCCGTACCGTGGCGGTCATGACCGCCCACCTGCCCGACGGCTCCCGGCTCGCGTGGGGCACCGCCACCGCCTCCTACCAGGTGGAGGGGGCGGCCACCGAGGACGGCAAGGGCCCCTCGATCTGGGACACCTTCACCGCCCGGCCGGGTGCGGTCGTCGACGGCAGCGACGGCTCGGTGGCGTGCGACTCCTACCACCGGCTCGAGGACGACGTCGCGCTGGTGGCCGGCCTCGGAGTCGGCTACTACCGCTTCTCGGTGGCCTGGCCGCGGGTGCTTCCGACCGGATCCGGCGCGGTCGAGCCGCGCGGCCTCGGGTACTACGACCGGCTGGTCGACGCCCTCCTCGAGCACCGGGTGAACCCGATGCTCACGTTGTACCACTGGGACCTGCCCCAGGCGCTCGAGGACGCCGGCGGCTGGCTGGCCCGCGACACCGCCGAGCGCTTCGCGGACTACGCCACGGTCGTCCACGAGCGCCTCGGTGACCGGGTGCACGTGTGGGCCACGCACAACGAGCCGTGGTGCGCGGCCTACCTCGGCTACGGCTCGGGACGGCACGCCCCCGGCCGGCGTGAGGGCGGCGGCGCGCACCGCGCCGCCCACCACCTGATGCTGGGGCACGGCCTCGCCGCCGCCCGGCTGCACGAGGCGGGCGCGGACGCGGTCGGCATCGTGCTGAACCTGGCTCCGGTGTGGCCGGACCGTCCCGAGGCCGCGGAGGTGGCCGACGGCGTCGACGCGATCCGCAACCGGGTCTGGCTGGGCCCGCTGGTCGACGGCGCGTACGACGAGCGGCTGCTGCGGATCGCCCCCGCGCTCGGCGACCCCGACCTGGTGCGCGACGGCGACCTCGAGCTGGTCCAGGGGTCCGCGGACTGGCTCGGCGTCAACTACTACACCCCCAGCCGCGTCGACCTGGACGACGGCAGCACCGAGGCCGACCCGGCCGGAGACGCCGGGACCGCGGAGTTCCCGGGAGTGGAGGGGTTCCGGTTCGCGCCGCGCCGGCCGCGCACCGCCATCGGCTGGGAGGTCGACGCCGGCGGGCTCGAGGAGCTGCTCGTCGAGACCCACCGACGCACCGGCCTGCCGCTGATGGTCACCGAGAACGGCGCGGCCTACGACGACTCCGCGCGCACCGGCGACGGCGCCGTCGACGACCAGGACCGGATCGACTACCTGCGCGCGCACGTCGACGCGGTCCACCGGGCGCGCGCCCACGGAGCCGACGTACGCGCCTACGTGCTGTGGACGCTGCTGGACAACTTCGAGTGGGCCGAGGGGTACACCAAGTCGTTCGGCCTGGTCGAGGTCGACCGTGGCGACCTCACGCGCACGCCCAAGCGGTCCTACCGTTGGTACTCCGACCTCGTGCACACCGACGCCCCGGCCGCGCGCCCGCGGGCCTAGCCCTTGACGCTGCCGGCGAGCAGGCCCCGGACGAAGTAGCGCTGGCCCGCCACGAACACGACCAGCGGGACGATCAGCGACACGAACGCACCGGCGGCGAGCAGGTGCCAGTCCTGCCCCCGGGTGCCCGAGAGCTCGGCGAGCCGGACGGTCAGCGGCGACACGTCGAGGCTGCCGCCACCGAACACCAGCGCGACGAGCAGGTCGTTCCAGACCCACAGGAACTGGAAGATGCCGAAGGCCGCGATCGCGGGCGTCATCAGCGGCAGCATGATCCGCACGAAGATGCGCACGTGCCCGGCCCCGTCGACGCGGGCGGCCTCGATCAGCTCCCCGGGGATCTCCTTCATGAAGTTGTGCAGCAGGTAGATCGCGAGTGGGAGCGCGAAGATCGAGTGCGACAGCCAGATCGTGTAGAAGCCGCCGCCCGGCGCGTTGCCCCCGGCGAGCTGCGGCAGGCCGAACGGCGGGTTCACGTAGAGCTTGAGCAGCGGGATCATCGTCACCTGGATCGGCACGATCTGCATCGCGAAGACGGCCACGAACAGGATGTTGCGACCGGGGAACTTCATCCAGGCGAACGCGTAGGCGGCCATGGTGGCCAGCGAGATCGGGATCACCACGGCGGGGATCGTGATCACGATCGAGTTGATGAAGTACGTCGCGAGGTCGGTGTCGTTGCCGCTCAGTGCGGCCTTGTAGTTGTCCAGCGTGACGGCGGGGTTGGCGAACCAGGTCCACCAGCCACTGCTCTGCACGTCGGCCTGCGGCCGGAACGACGAGACCAGCAGGCCGATGGTCGGGATGGTCCAGAGCACGGCGATGACGATCGCGGCGAAGGACGCCCACGGGTTGGAGAGCCGGTCGTGCGCGGCCTCGGCCTTGCTGCGGCGGGCCGGCTTGCCCATCGTCGGTGTCGGCGCCTCGGGGGTGGTGGTCGTCATCGTGCCTCCAGCTTGCGCATCTGACGGATGTTGTAGATCACGATCGGCATCACGAGAATGAACAGCAGCACCGCCAGCGCGGCGCCGAGGCCGGAGTTGAAGGACCGGAAGCTCTGCACGTAGAACTCGTAGGCGAGCACGCTGGTGCCGAAGTTGCCGCCGGTGGCGGTTCGCACGATGTCGAAGACCTTCAGCGTCGTGATCGAGATCGTGGTGAGCACGACGATGAGCGAGGGCCGGATGCTGGGCACGGTGATGTAGCGGAACATCCGGAAGCCGGAGACGCCGTCGAGGCGCGCGGCCTCGATGATGTCGTCGGGGATGGCCTTGATCGACGCGGACAGCACCGTCATCGCGAAGCCGGCCTGCACCCAGATCATGATGACGATCAGGAACAGCGTGTTCCACGGCTCGGTGAGCAGGAACCGGTAGGTGTCGAGCCCGATCCACTTGAGGATCTGGTTGGCCAGGCCGATCTGGTCGTTCTCGGTGGCCCGGTAGTCGTAGACGAACTTCCAGATCAGCGAGGCGCCGACCAGCGAGATCGCCATCGGCAGGAAGATCAGCGCCTTGGCCGACTTCTCGAACCGGGAGCGGTCCACCAGCACGGCGTAGACCAGGCCGATCACGGTGGCCGCCACCGGGGTGACGATCACCCACAGCGCGGTGTTGCGCAGCACCAGCAGCTGGTCGCTGCTGGTGAAGATCGTGTGGTAGTTGTCCAGCCCGACGAACTTGACCGAGTTGGCGTCCCGGAGCGACTCGTAGACGGTGCGCAGGGCCGGGTAGAGCAGACCCACGGCGATCATCAGCACGGCCGGAAGCACGAAGGCGGTGGTCTGCAGCACCTCCCCGCTTCGGGACTTCACCCGGTCGGCCAGGACCAGGACCACCGCCACCACGCCGACGAACAGCGCGATGACGAGAACCATCTGGATGAGCTTCTCACCTGTCGACATCCGGGCGTCTCCTCGAAGCGTTCGCAGTCGGCCCAACGGCCGCGGGTCTGGGACCGGCCGTCGGGGGTGCGGACCGGTGCCGCACCCCCGCAGCCGTGGTGCTCACGTCCCGGGGCCCGACTGCGAGGGGCCCCGGGAGGTGATGGTCAGCTGCTGGGCCAGGAGGCCTCGATCTTGTCGAGGCTGTCCTTGGTGCTCTGACCGGTGATCCAGGCGGTCATCTCCTTCCAGAACGACCCGGCGCCCACGGCGCCCGGCATCTGGTCGGAGCCGTCGAAACGGAACACCGCGTTGGGGTCCTGCAGGGTCTTGGCCGACAGCTGGTCGATCGGGCTGGCCAGGTTGTTGATGTCGAGCCCCTTGTTCGCGCTCACCCAGCCGCCGTCCGGCGTGGCCTTGGCCTTCTCGTTGGCCCAGGTGTCCGACGACAGGTAGGTCTGGAACGCCTGCACCTCCGGTCGGTCCGAGAACGCGGCCACGAACTCGCCGCCGCCGAGGACCGGCTTCACGCTCGGGTCCTTGGTGACCGGCAGGTAGAAGGCGAACACGTCGCCGTTCTCCGACACGTCCGTGCCCTGCGGCCAGTTGGCGGCGTAGAAGCTCGCCTGGCGGTGCATCGCGCACTGGCCCTTGAGGATCGGCAGGCCGCCGTCCTGGAACGTCGTCGTCGCGATGGACTTCACGTCGCCGAACCCGCCGTTGACGTACTTCGGGTTCTTCAGGATGCCGCCGACGCGGTCGAGCGCCTCGACGACCGACGGGTCGTTGAACGGGATCTGGTGGTTGACCCACTTGTCGTAGGTGTCCGGGCCGGCGTCGCGGAGCATGACGTCCTCGAGCCAGTCGGTGACCGGCCAGCCGGTGGCCTCACCGGAGTTGATGCCGGCACACCACGGCTTGATGCCGGTGGCCGCGATCTTGTCCGACAGCGCGATCATCTCGTCCCACGTCTGCGGGATCGCCCAGCCGTTCTTCTTGAACATCTTGGGCGAGTACCACACGAACGACTTCACGTTCGCACCGAGCGGGGCGGCGTAGAACGTGCCGTCGACGGTGCCGTAGTCCTTCCAGTCCTGGCCGAACCACTTGTCCACGTTGGCCGCGACGGAGTCCGGTGCCTTGACGACCTTGCCGGTGTCCTTGACCAGGGTGTTGAGCAGGCCCGGCTGCGGGACGTAGGCGATGTCCGGCGGGTTGCCGCTCTTGACGCGCACGACGAGCTGGGCCTCGAACTCCTTCGAGCCCTCGTAGATGACCTGGGCACCCGTGCACTTGGTGAACAGCTTGTAGGAGTCCTTGTGGGCCTTGTCCTCGGGCGCCACGATCGAGGTGTAGACGTTGACCTTCTTGCCGGTGAGGTCGCCCCACTGGGTGAGCCCCGCGCACTGCGGGTCGCCCTCGCCGGGCGCCTTTCCGCCGGCGGTGTTGCTGCCTCCGCCTCCGCCTCCGCACGCGGCCAGGGTCAGTCCGGCCGTCAGCACGACGGCCAGAGACGCCAGGCGACGACTCTTCGGTGTTCGCATCCGTTGCTCCTGTTCTCGACTGGGCACCGGCTCGGACCTCCGTCCCCGTGGCACAGGCCCCGTGATGCCGGTCACCCGATGTAAGCGTTTACGCACGCGTCGGGTCAACACGACTCGGTAACGAAAACGTAACGCTCGGTTTTCGGTGTCACCTCGTGGACACACGGCCCCGGCGGCACTACGGTCCAGGGAACCACCCGTTTACTCGGATCGTCCGGCACGTTCCTGCCGGTGAAGGGGTTACGCCATGGCAACCGTGACATTCGACAACGCGACCCGCCTGTTCCCGGGATCGGACCGGCCGGCCGTCGACAAGCTCGAACTCGACATCGGCGACGGCGAGTTCCTCGTCCTCGTCGGGCCCTCCGGCTGCGGGAAGTCCACCTCCCTGCGGATGCTGGCCGGGCTCGAGGACGTGAACGAGGGCTCGATCCGCATCGGCGACCGGGACGTCACCAACCTGCCGCCCAAGGACCGCGACGTCGCGATGGTCTTCCAGAACTACGCGCTGTACCCGCACATGTCCGTCGCGGACAACATGGGCTTCGCCCTGAAGATCGCCGGCATCAACAAGGACGAGATCCGGACGCGGGTCCGGGAGGCGGCCAAGATCCTCGACCTCGAGCAG
Source organism: uncultured Actinomycetota bacterium (assembly GCA_963838025.1). GTDB lineage: Bacteria > Actinomycetota > Actinomycetes > Propionibacteriales > Nocardioidaceae > Nocardioides_B. Next base: position 878,203 of record CAWIPF010000004.1, on the reverse strand, counting down.
TACCTCGAGCGGAAGCCGAAGGCACTCTCCGGCGGCCAGCGCCAGCGGGTGGCCATGGGACGGGCGATCGTCCGGTCCCCCCAGGTGTTCTTGATGGACGAGCCGCTGTCGAACCTCGACGCCAAGCTCCGCGTGCAGACCCGCAGCCAGATCGCGGCGCTGCAGCGCCGCCTCGGCGTCACCACCGTCTACGTCACCCACGACCAGGTCGAGGCGATGACGATGGGCGACCGGGTCGCCGTGCTCAAGGACGGCGTGCTCCAGCAGGTGGACACCCCGCGCCGGATGTACGACCACCCCGACAACGTCTTCGTGGCCGGCTTCATCGGCTCACCGGCGATGAACCTCCTCGAGGTCGACGTCGAGGACGACACCCTGCACTTCGGCAAGGCCGCGATGCGGGTGCCGCGCGAGACCGCCGCGGACGCGGGCAAGGCCGGCCACAAGGTCACCGTCGGGGTCCGTCCCGAGGACATGGAGCTGGTGGCCGACGGCGAGGGGCTGAGCACCACGATCAACCTCGTGGAGGAGCTCGGCGCCGACGCCTACGTCTACGGGATCGCGGAGCTCAACGGCGTCGAGCACGACGTCATCGCCCGCGTCGACGGCCGCAAGCCGCCCGAGAAGGGCAGCACCGTGGACTTCCGCCCCAAGGAGGGCCACGTGCACCTGTTCTCGACCGAGTCCGGCCTGCGGCTGCCCGGCTGACCCCGACCGCCGGGTCACTGGATCTCGAGCGTGGCCCGGCGGCGCCCTTCGTGCTCGAACAGGCGCAGCGCGACCATCCCGGCGGCGCCGTAGAGCAGGCCCAGGCCGATCTCCTGCCAGAGCAGGCCGGAGACGTCGCCGAGGGCGGCGCCGGCGGCGAGCGCGCGGGCGGCCTCGATCGCGTGGGAGAGCGGCATCCACGAGCCGACGGCAGCCATCCAGCCGGGCAGCCCGTCGAGCCGGACGTTGGCGCCGGAGAAGATCAGCAGCACGCCGAACAGCACGTTGGACATCACCGCGGTCTCACGGACCCGCAGTCCCAGGGCGGCGTTGGCCAGGCCCAGGCCGGTGCAGGACGCCGCGGCGACCGCGACCACGAGGGCGAGCGGCAGCCAGGCCGAGGCCGGGATGGACACGTCGAGCAGGAGCACTCCGACGACCAGGCTGAACATCGAGACCACGAACCCGTTGCCGAGCACCGGCAGCGAGCGACCGAGGAACAGCGGCAGCCGGCGGGCCGGGCTGACCAGCACGATGCCGAGGGTCTGCGTCCAGCGCTCGCCGGCGACGGTGTTGGCCATCGCGAACAGGCACGGGATCGCGGAGTACTGCACGGCGTTGCCGATCACGTAGAAGGTGTCGGACTCGACCCCCGCGGTGCGGCCCATGTAGGCGAACAGCAGGATCTGCACGATCGGGGCGACCAGCATCGAGGGGATGTAGATCCACGGGCTCAGCCAGTTGAACAGGGCCCGGAAGCTGATCAGCCCGCCGACGAAGAAGATGCGCACGGAGGTCACGGTCGTCCTCAGGTCAGGGCCAGCGTGGCATGCCGGCGGGCGGAGCGGAGCACGGTCTCGGACACCAGGGCGCCGACCAGGCCGTAGGCGAGGCCGAGCGCGACACAGACCACGATCGGGCCCCAGGGGGCGCCGCCGTTGGCCGCCTCGCGGATCGCCCGCATCCCCCAGGTCGGCGGCAGCGCGTAGGAGATCGCGCCGACCCAGCCGGGGAACAGGGTCACCGGGATCAGGAAGCCGCAGAGCAACCAGCCTGGGTACTCCAGCAGGTTGCCCATCGCCCACGCGGTCCGGTAGCGGACCACCGCGACCGACAGCAGGAAACCGAGCAGCGCGATCGAGAAGATCGAGGCCATCACCGCGAGAGCGAACAGGACAGGGTGCGCGATCGGCACGGTGATCCCGAACAGCAGCCAGCCCCACAGCAGCGTGGAGCCGAGGCTGAGCAGGCCCAGTGACGCCATCGCGGTGGTCACCGGGACCAGCACCAGCGCGAACGGCGTCGGCGAGGCGACCAGCAGCTCGAGCGTGCCGATCCAGCGCTCGCGCTGGAGCAGCCCGCTCGCCGTGGTGGTGACCACCGACCAGATGCCCATCACCGAGGCGCCGAGGCCGGCGTAGACGAGCACCTTGGGGTCGTCGGAACGGCCGTAGAGCAGGAACGCCACGGTGGCGAAGTAGAGCGGCCAGATCACCTGGAACACCCCGTCGAACGCGGAGACCGCGATCATCTTCAGGTGCAGCCAGTAGGAGACCGCGAGCAGGCGTAGCACGCTCATGAGCCACCGACCAGCTCGACGTAGGCGTCCTCGAGGGTCGGCTCGCGAGACGCCACCCGCCCCACGTTGGTGCCGGCGAGCCGGCCGAGCACCGAGGAGGTGACCTCGGCGCCGGGCACGACCTGCACCAGCAGCACCTGGGCCTGGCCACGATCCTCGACGGCGACCGAGCGGACCCCCTCCACCGTGCGCACGGCGTCGAGCTGGTGCTCGTGCATCCCGAAGGTCTCCACCTCGACCACGTGACCGGCCGACACCCGGGACTTGAGGTCGAGCGGCGTGCCCTCGGCGACGATCCGGCCGTCGGCGATCACCGCGATCCGGTCGCACAGCTCGTCGGCCTCGAACATGTAGTGCGTGGTGAGCAGGATCGTCTTGCCCTGCTCCTTGAGCGTGGCGATGGTGGCCCGCAGCTCGCGGGCGCCGACCGGGTCGATGCCGATCGTCGGCTCGTCGAGGAACAGGACCGACGGGTCGTGCAGCAGGCCGCGGGCGATGTGCAGCCGCTGGCGCATGCCGCGCGAGAACCCCTCGACGCGCTCCTTCTCGCGGCCGGTGAGCCCGACCATCTCCAGCAGCTCGCCGATCCGCGCCCGCGACTCGCGTGCCGGGACGCCGTAGAGCTCGGAGAAGTAGCGCAGGTTGTCGAGCGCGGAGAGCCGCTCGTAGAGGCCCCGGTCGCCGCCGAACACGTAGCCGATGTTGCGGCGCACGTCGCGCGCCGCGGAGACCACGTCGTGGCCGAGCACCCGCGCGCTGCCGGCGGTGGGCAGCAGCAGCGTGATCAGCATCTTGATCGTGGTGGTCTTGCCGGCGCCGTTGGGGCCGAGCAGGCCGAACAGCTCACCCTGCTCGATGGCGAAGGAGACGCCGCGCACCGCCTCGACCTCCTTCTTCTCGCGCTTGAGCAGGCCGGTGCGGGTCTGGTAGCTGCGGGACAGGTCGTGGGCTTCGACGATGGGCACCCGGCGAACCTAGCCGCACCCACCCCCCGAAAGCGACAGGTTTACGGCGCGTTTTCGCCCGGTATGTCAGGCCACCAGCCGCGAGCCCAGGAACGCCCGCACCCGGGCGACGTCGCCGCTCACGAGCACCGCCGGGTCGTCGGGGGACAGCCGCTTCCACAGCAGCCGGTAGAGCACGTCCGCCGGTGCCTCGACCCGGTCGGCGGACGGGTGCCGACGATCGACGACCAGCGGCGGCCCGCTCGGCAGCGCCGGTGCCGACTCCGCCGCCGACCCCCGGACCTGGTGGGGCACCGCACCCGGGGACGGCGGGGCGACCCGCGGTGTCACCGTCCAGGCGTCACCGGTGTCGGTGGCCACCAGCGACAGCGGAGCGGTGAGCGCGGCCGGGTGGCCGCGGTGGTGCATGCGGTGCAGGAACACCCGCAGCACCTCGTCGACGCCGTCCGCGCAGACGGCCGGCTCGAGGCGCTCGGTCCCGGCCGTCAGGTCCAGATGGTGGGCGGTCAGGTCCAGCAGGTGGATCGTGGTCTCGTGCAGCTGGCGGCGCGACCAGAACCCGGCCGTCCCGTCGCCGAAGGCGAAGTTCCAGCAGCTGCGCCGCGGGTCGGTCGCGCGGAGCACCCGGTAGAGGTCCTCGGCCTTGCCGACGTACCACTCGCTGACCGCCCGGGGCTTGCGCGAGTGCGGCTCGTCGTTCTGCTCGACCGCGAACGCCCCCGTCTCGACGATGGTGGCCGCCCACGCGTGCACGTTGCCGAGATGGCAGACCAGGTCGTACGTCGACCAGCCGGGACAGCCCGGCACCGGGGCGCGCATGTCGGAGCGCGCGGTGGCGTCGGCGAACCGGTCCGCCGCGGCGACGAACAGGTCGACGTGGTCGACGTCGGTGGCGACGCCGCGCGGGGTGCCCTGGGGAGTCACACGGCCATCATGTCACTCACGCGTCGAGGGCCGACATCGTCTTTCCGGTCACAAGGTAGACCACCCGACGGGCCAGGGAGACTGCATGATCGGCTATCCGCTCGTAGTAGCGGCCGAGCAGCGCGATGTCCACGGCCGGCTCCACGCCGTGCGGCCAGGAGTCGTCCAGCATCAGCCGGAACGAGGACCGGCGCAACGAGTCCATCTCCTCGTCGTCCTCCTCGAGCTTGCGGGCGCCCGCGACGTCGCGCTCGGCGATGATGCCGGCGACGGTGCCCACCATGTGCTCGGCGACCGTGGCCATCCGCTCGATGGTCGGCACGAGCTCCTCGGGCACCGCGGTCGCGGGCACCCGGAGCCGGGCGACCTTGGCGACGTGCACCGAGAGGTCGCCCATCCGCTCGAGGTCGGCCACCATCCGCAGCGCGGCGACGAGCATGCGCAGGTCGGTGGCGACGGGCTGCTGGAGGGCGAGCAGCTCGAAGGACCGCGCCTCGATGCGCTCCCGGGCCGCGTCGATCTCGGCGTCCCCGGAGATCACCTGCTCGGCGATCTCGGCGTCCGCGGTCAGCAGCGCCTTGGTGGCCTCCCGGACGGCGTCGCGGACGTCGTACGTCATGGCCACGAGGTCGTCCACGATGGAGTCGAGCTGGTCGAAGTAGGCATCACGCATGAGGTGAACGGTAGGCAGGCAAGGTGTCCAGACGGCGACCTCGCGTGAACGTCAAGTGAACAGCGGGCGAAACCGCAGGTCAGAGCCGTCCACGAGGAGCGGCCCGCGGGACGGCTCCCCGTACGATCGAGTCGTGGACGGAACGACGCAGAACCTCCTGTTCGCGCTGCTCGGCGCGGTGCTCGGGGCCGGCGTCGTCCTCGCCTGGCGGGTCAGCGAGCGGCAGATGCGCCGGCTCCCGCCGCAGGAGGAGCCGGCGGTGCCCTCCGGCGTCGCGACCGTGCTCAGCGTGCTGCGCTCCAGCGCGGTGCTCGTCGACCACGACGACCGCGTGGTCAAGGCGTCCGCGCCGGCCTACGCCATGGGCCTGGTGCGCGGCGACGCGTTGACCGTCGCCGACCTCGCCGACCTGGTGCGCGCGGTCCGCCGCGACGGGCAGATCCGCGAGACGGAGCTGGTGATGCCGCGCGGGCGCTCCACCGTGCACGTGACCGCGCGGGTCGCGCCGCTGAGCAGCCGGCTGGTCCTGGCGCTGGTCGAGGACCGGACGCGCGAGCGCCGCGTCGAGGCGATCCGCCGCGACTTCGTGGCCAACGTGTCGCACGAGCTCAAGACCCCCGTCGGCGCGCTCAACCTGCTCGCCGAGGCGGTCGAGGACGCCGCCGACGACCCCGAGGCGATCGTCCGGTTCGCGGGCCGGATGCAGACCGAGAGCGCCCGGCTGTCGAAGCTGGTGCAGCAGATCATCGAGCTCTCCCGGCTGCAGGGCGACGACCCGCTCGACGAGCCGGAGCCGGTCGACGTCGACAAGACCGTGGACCGGGCGATCGACCAGTCGTCGATCGACGCCCGCAGCAAGGACATCACCGTCGTGCACGACGGCGAGCGCGGCCTGCAGATCCTCGGCAACGGCGACGAGGTGGCGCTGGCGCTGGGCAACCTGGTGGCGAACGCGGTCAGCTACTCCCCCGAGCACAGCACGGTCGTGGTGGCCGCCAGGGCCGACGACCTGATGGTCGAGCTGTCGGTGACCGACCAGGGCATCGGCATCCCCGCCTCCGAGCTCGACCGGATCTTCGAGCGGTTCTACCGGGTGGACCCGGCCCGGCACCGTTCGACGGGCGGCACCGGGCTCGGCCTGTCCATCGTCAAGCACGTCGCCGCCTCGCACGGCGGTGAGGTCCGGGTCTGGTCGGTGGAGGGCCAGGGCTCGACGTTCACGCTCTCGCTCCCCCGTCGTACGGCGGCCCCCGGAGGCCGCGGCCCGTCGACGCCCGACAGCCAACAGGAGGCCCCCCAGTGACCCGAGTGCTCGTGGTCGAGGACGAGGAAAGCTACAGCGACGCGCTCGCGTACATGCTCCGCAAGGAGGGGTTCGAGGTCACCGTGGCCAACACCGGGCCCGACGCGCTCGCGGAGTTCGACCGGACCGGCGCGGACATCGTGCTGCTCGACCTGATGCTGCCCGGCATCCCCGGCACCGAGGTGTGCCGCCAGATCCGGCAGACCTCCAACGTCCCGGTGATCATGGTCAGCGCGAAGGACACCGAGGTGGACAAGGTGGTCGGGCTCGAGCTCGGTGCCGACGACTACGTGACCAAGCCGTACTCCCCCCGCGAGCTCGTGGCCCGGATCCGGGCGGTGCTGCGCCGCGGCGTGGAGCCCGAGCTCGCGCCGGCGACGCTGGAGGCCGGCCCCGTCCGGATGGACGTGGAGCGGCACGTCGTCACCGTGCACGGCCAGGCCACCAGGCTGCCGCTGAAGGAGTTCGAGCTGCTCGAGATGTTCCTGCGCAACCCCGGCCGGGTGCTCACCCGCGGCCAGCTCATCGACCGGGTCTGGGGCTCCGACTACGTCGGGGACACCAAGACCCTCGACGTGCACGTGAAGCGGCTGCGCGCCAAGATCGAGCCGGACCCGGCCGCCCCCTCCCTGCTGGTCACCGTGCGCGGGCTCGGCTACAAGCTCGAGGCCTGAGCGACCGGCCGGCCCGCCGGGCGGCGCGGACGCCTCCGGGCGAGCGACACCCCGGCCAGGCACAGCACCCCGCCGGCGTAGGCCATCAACGGCGGCGTCTCCGCGAGCAGGACCCAGGCCATCAGCACCGTGATCGGCGGCACCAGGTAGGTGGTCACGCCCAGGCTGCTCGCGCTCATGTGGGTCAGCGCGTAGGCGTACGTCGTGAACGCGATCGCGGTGGGCAGCAGGCCGAGGTAGACCACCCACCCGAGGTCCCCGGCGGGGGCCGCCGCCGCGTCGTGCACGAGACCCCCGGCGAACGGCAGGCAGGCGACCGCGCCGACGGTGCAGGCGATCCACGTGACCTGGAGCGCGGGCACCCGGGACAGCAGCGGCTTCTGCAGGATCACGCTGACCGAGTAGGCGGCGGCCGAGACCAGGCACAGCAGCACGCCGAGCACGTCCCGGCCGGCGCCCGAGTCGGCCCCGAGGCTGATCAGGGCGACCCCGCCGAAGGCGATCAGCAGCCCCGCCCACAGCGCCGGCCCCGACCGCTCGCCGAGGAACAGCACCGCCAGCACGGCGATCAGCACCGGGGAGAGCTGGATGAGCATCGAGGCGGTGCCGGCGTCGACGCGCCGCTCCCCCTCGTTGAGCGCCACGTTGTAGACCCCGAACCAGAGCAGCCCGATCCCGATCAGCGGCGGCCAGTCGGCGCGTCGTACCGGGACCCAGCCGCGGGTGGCGAGCACGCCACCGAGGGCCAGCGACCCGACGACGAGGCGGCCCAGCGACAGCGCACCCGGCGTGAACGTCGTCCCGAGATGCCGGATCGCCACGAACGCGGACGACCAGAGCAGCAGGGTGACCGCGACGGCGAGCAGCGGCAGCGCGGCGTGGCGGGGAGGCGTCATGGACCGAACGCTATCGCCGGGAGCCCCCGGACGCTGGCGGGTTTCGGACCCTGCGGCTCGGGGTCAGGAGCCCTCGAGCCCGCGGAACGCCTCGAGGTTCTTGGTCGACTCCCCGCGGGCCTTGCGCCACGCCCACTCCTTGCGGATCGACGTGGCGAACCCCAGCTCCAGGATCGTGTTGAAGGAGTCGTCGGCATAGCTGAGCACCGAGCCGAGGAGGCGGTCGAGCTCCTCGGGGCTGACCGAGACGAGCGGCAGCCGGCCGTCGAGGTAGATGTCCCCGGTGCGGTCGAGCGCGAAGGCCACCCCGAACAGCCTCAGGTTGCGCTCCAGCAGCCAGCGGTAGACCCGCTCGTGGTTCTCGTCGGGCCGGCGCGCGACGAACGCGTGCACGCCCAGGGCGTGCTCCCCCACGTCGAGCCGGCACGGCGTCTGCAGCTTCTTCTCGCCCGGCAGGTCGACGTGGAAGACCCCGTCGGAGAGCTCCCTCCAGTCGAGGTCGGAGTCGCGCAGGTAGGACCGGACCGTCTCGGCGGCCGCGGAACGAGACGTCATGCAGGCATCCCCTCGAGGTCGTGGCGCATGGCCTGCGAGGCCATCCGGTAGACCTCGAGGGTACGGTCCGCGGTCCGCTCCCACGCGAAGTGGGAGGCCTGCTCCACGGCCCCGTCCGACAACCGCTCGCGCAGCGCCGGCGAGCCGATGACCCGCTCCATCGCGCGGGCGTAGTCGTCGGGGTCGTGGCCCTCGACGAGCAGGCCCGAGGAGCCGTCGCGCACGACCGTGGTCAGCCCGCCCACGGCGGCGGCCACGACGGGGGTGCCCACCGCCTGCGCCTCCACCGCGACCAGCCCGAAGGACTCGTTGTACGACGGGACGCAGACCAGGGTCGCCGCGGCGTACCAGTCCACCAGCTTCGCCTGCTCCACCGGAGGCACGAACCGGACCACGTCGGAGATGCCGAGCGAGTCGGCGAGCTGGGCCAGCGACTCGGGATGCTCGAGCCCGGTGCCGGAGGGTCCGCCGACGACCGGGACGACCAGCCGGGACCGGAGGCCGGGGTCGCGCGCCAGCAGCCGGGCGACGGCGTGCAGCAGCACGTCGGGGGCCTTCAGCGGCTGGATCCGGCCGGCGAACAGCAGCACGACGGCGTCGTGCGGGATGCCGAGGCGGGCGCGGGCGGAGCCGGTCGGCCGGAAGACCGACAGGTCGACGCCGGGGTGGACCACCTCGACCCGCGCGGGGTCGGCGTCGTACAGCTCGAGCAGCTGCTTGGCCTCGATCTCGGTGTTCGCGATCAGCATGTCGGCCGCCTCGACGACCTGCTCCTCGCCGATCACCCGGGCCGGCGGCTCGGGGGTGTCCCCCAGCGCCATCAGCGAGTTCTTGACCTTCGCCATCGTGTGCATGGAGTGCGCGAGCGGCAGCCCCCAACGGTCCCGGACCAGCGCCCCGACCTGCCCCGACAGCCAGTAGTGCGAGTGGATCACGTCGTACCAGCCCTGGTCGTGACGGGCCTCGGCGCGAAGCACCTCGCGGGCGAAGGCGCACAGCTGTCCGGGCAGCTCGGCCTTGGTGAGGCCCTCGAACGGGCCGGCGTGGACGTTGTGCACGGTGACGCCCGGGAACGCCTCGACCGTCGGCGGGAGCGCGGAGGAGGTGGCGCGGGTGTAGATCTCGACCGCGACGTTGCGCGCGGCGAGCCGCTTGGACAGCTCGACGACGTAGACGTTCATGCCGCCGGCGTCACCGGTGCCCGGCTGGTCGAGGGGCGAGGTGTGCAGGCTGATCATCGCAACCCGGTCGTGCGCGGTTCGCGCGGACGCGGCGCTGCGGGCGGACGCGGCGCGCCGGCGCTCACCGGCGACGACGGACATCTCTGGACTCACGACGGCACACCTCCAGACCGGATGAACCCCGCGTCGGTCCCAGGTATTCCCGCCTCAGCGGCTGGCACGCCGACCACGGGCCGCCGGCGGGCGCTTCTCGGCCGACGAGCGGCCCAGCCCGATGCCGCCGGCCACCACGAGCAGCACCCCGGCGCCGAGCACCGGCAGGTAGTCGGCGCCGAAGGGGTCGAGGATCGTGACCCACACCATGTACCCCAGCGCGGGCGTGGCAACCGTGACGACGCCGCGCAGCCACGCCGGGGCGTGCGACACCAGGGCGTAGCCGAGCGCGGCGAACGCCAGCACGAACAGCACCAGCCCGGCCAGGTACAGGGGGCTCTGGACGTCGCCTCCCCAGCCGAGGACCCCCGCCACGACCCAGACCAGACCGCTCAGCCCCAAGAGAATCGACGCAACCCTGCTCGAGCTCATGGCCATGAGTGTGACGCCTTGGCCGCGGTTTGGCATCCCCGGTCCCGGTCCGGTGTGACCCCGGTCACACCACCCGGGCGCGCCGGCCCGCCCGGCTGCGGCGAGAATCGGGTCATGACGAACAGGACTGCAGTCGTGACCGGCGCCAGCAGCGGGATCGGGGCGGCGACCGCGCGCCGGCTCGCCGCCGAGGGCTACCACGTCTTCTGCGCGGCCCGCCGGGCCGAGCGCGTGCGGGCGCTGGCCGAGGAGATCGGGGGCACGGCGGTCACCTGCGACGTCACGTCCGCCGAGGACGTGGCGGCGCTCGCCGCCCAGGTCGGCGACCGGCTCGACGTGCTGGTCAACAACGCGGGCGGGGCCTACGGGGCCGAGCCGGTGGCGGAGGCCGACGCCGACGACTGGCGGCGGATGTACGAGGTCAACGTGATCGGCCTGCTGCAGGTCACCAAGGCACTCCTGCCCGCGCTCGTCGCCGGTGGCGCGGGGGTGATCGTCAACGTCGGCTCCACGGCGGGGCGGGTCGCCTACGAGGGCGGCGCGGGCTACACCGCCGCCAAGCACGGCACCAAGGTGGTCACCGAGACGCTGCGGCTCGAGCTCTACGACCGGCCGGTGCGGGTCTGCGAGATCGCGCCCGGGATGGTCCGGACCGACGAGTTCGCCGTGGTGCGCTTCGGGGGCGACGAGGAGCGGGCCGCCGGGGTCTATGCCGGGGTGGCCGAGCCGCTGGTCGCCGAGGACATCGCCGACGCGATCGCGTGGGTGGTGACCCGGCCGCCGCACGTCAACATCGACGAGATGGTGATCCGGCCGCGCGCGCAGGCCGCCCAGCACAAGGTGCACCGGGTGTTCGACGCACCCGACGACGACGCGCGCTCCTCCGACGCTCCCGCCGGGAGCCCGGCGCCGTGAGCGGCACGATCCTCTCCCGCCGCGACCTGGACTTCCTGCTCTACGAGTGGCTCGACGTCGAACGGCTCACCTCGCGGGCGCGCTACGCCGAGCACTCCCGGGAGACGTTCGACGGGATCCTCGACCTCAGCGAGCAGGTCGCCACGGAGCACTTCGCGCCGCACAACCGCACCGGCGACCTGCACGAGCCGCGGCTGGTCGACGGCCGGGTCGAGCTGATCCCCGAGGTCGCCGAGGCGCTCGAGGCCTTCGCCCGGGCCGATCTCGTCGGCGCGGCGATGGACGAGCGGGTCGGCGGCATGCAGCTGCCGCACGCCGTCTTCGGCGCGTGCATGGCGTGGTTCCACGCCGCGAACGTGGCGACCAGCGGCTACGCCATGCTGACCATCGGCAACGCCAACCTGCTGCTGGAGCACGCCGACCCCTGGCTCGTCGAGCGCTACGTGCCGCCGATGCTGCAGGGCCGGTTCTTCGGCACGATGGCGCTCTCGGAGGCGGAGGCCGGTTCGAGCCTGGCCGACATCACCACGCGGGCGGTCCCGCAGGACGACGGCGGCTACCGGCTCTTCGGCGCCAAGATGTGGATCTCGGGCGGCGATCACGAGATGGGCGAGAACATCGTGCACCTGGTGCTGGCCAAGATCCCGGGCGGCCCGCCGGGGGTGAAGGGCATCAGCCTGTTCGTCGTACCGAAGTTCCTGGTCGCCGACGACGGCACCCTCGGGGAGCGCAACGACGTGGTGATCGCGGGGCTCAACCACAAGATGGGGTTCCGTGGCACGGTCAACACCGTGCCGGTCCTCGGCGAGGGTGCCCACCTGCCCGGCGGCCGAGCGGGTGCGGTCGGCTACCTGGTCGGTGAGCCGCACCGCGGTCTGTCGTACATGTTCCACATGATGAACGAGGCGCGGATCGGCATCGGCCTGGCCGCGACGGGGCTGGGCTACACCGGCTACCTCAAGTCGCTGGAGTACGCCAGGACCCGGCAGCAGGGCCGGCCGGTGACCGCGAAGGACCCGGCCGCCCCGCCGGTGCCGATCGTGGAGCACGCGGACGTCCGGCGGATGCTGCTGGCGCAGAAGGCCTACGTCGAGGGCGCGCTGGCGCTCACCCTGTACTGCGGCCTGCTGGTCGACGAGCAGAAGACCGGCTCCTCGCCCGCCGAGGCCCGCCTGCTGCTCGACGTACTCACGCCCATCGCGAAGTCGTGGCCGTCGCAGTGGTGCCTGCTCGCCAACGACCTCGCGATCCAGGTGCACGGGGGCTACGGGTACACCCGCGACTACGACGTCGAGCAGCACTACCGCGACAACCGGCTGAACCCGATCCACGAGGGCACCCACGGCATCCAGGCCCAGGACCTGCTCGGCCGCAAGGTGCTGGCCGACGACGGTGCCGGGCTGCGGGCGCTGGTGTCCACGATGGCCGACACCGCGGCGCGGGCGGCGGCCCGCGGGGGCGAGGTCGCCGAGTACGGCGAGCAGCTGGCCGGCGTGTGCAACCGGCTGGTGGAGGTCACCACGGCGCTGGCGTCCGTCGCGGACCCGGTGGCGATGCTGGCGAACGCCTCGGTCTACCTCGAGGCCACCGGGCACATCGTGGTCGCCTGGATCTGGCTCGAGCAGCTGCTCGCCGCGCACGGCAAGGACGGCGACTTCTACGACGGCAAGCGGCAGGCCGCCCGCTACTTCTACCGGTGGGAGCTGCCTCGCACCGCTCCGCAGCTCGACCTGCTCGCCGCCGTCGACCGGACCCCCCTGGACATGCGCGACCCCTGGTTCTGACCCCCGGGTCAGTCGGCGAGGACGACCACGACGAGGCGCTCGAGGTCACCGGTGAGGTCCTGCTCGCCGACGGTGAACTCCTCACCCCGGACCGAGATCACGTAGACGAACCGGTCGGGCTGCGGCTGCGACCCGCCGAGTGCCCGGAGGTCGATCCTGCCCAGCAGCTCCTCGACCTCCTCCGTGCGCGGGTCCTCCCCGAGCCGCACCGCACCGGTCTTCTGCAGGCCGGCGAACCCGCCGGACCGCCGCACCTCCACGACGCCGTCCGCCGCCCCCGCCCCCGGGCCGGGTGCCGGCCCCGAGCCACCGTTCGAGGCGCTCACCCCGACCTGCTCCCAGGCGGACCGCACCGCGTCGACCGCGCCGGGCGAGACCTTGCCGGCCGCGTCGACGCAGGCGGCGGCGAAGCCCGCGAAGTCCGTGCCTGCGCCGATCCCCGAGGTCAGGGCGGCGTACCAGATCGGGCCCGCCGTCTCCCACGACGACCCGCCGAGCGCGGTGGCGGCCAGGTAGAACGCCCGGTTGGGGATGCCCGAGTTGAGGTGCACCCCGCCGTTGTCGTCGGTGGTGTGCACGTAGTCGGCCATCGAGCCGACCTGCGGGTCCTTGCCGAGCACCGGGTCGTCGTACGCCGTGCCCGGGTCTGCCATGGACCGCAACGCGCGACCGTGGACCCCCGGCAGGAAGATGCCCTCGCCGATCAGCCAGTCCGCCTCGGCCGCGCTCTGGCCCAGCAGCCGCTGCTTGAGGCAGCAGGCGAACACGTCCGACACCGACTCGTTGAGGGCCCCGGACTGCCCGGAGTAGGTCAGGCCCGCGGTGTACTGGGTGACCGCGTGCGTGAACTCGTGGCCGAGCACGTCGACCGGCCGGGTGAACCGCCCGAACACCTTGCCGTCGCCGTCGCCGAACACCAGCTGGGTCCCGTCCCAGAACGCGTTGTCGTAGCCCTGCCGGTAGTGGACGGTCGCGGTCACCTCGGCGCCCCGGTCGTCGTAGGAGTCCCGGCCGAAGACCTCGCGGAAGAGGTCGAGCGACGCCGCGACTCCGTCGTACGCCTCGTCGACGGCGGCATCGCCGCTCGCCGGCCCTCCCGCCGGACGGACCAGCTCGCCCGGGAGGTCGCTGCCGCCGGCCGCGGTGTGCACGGAGAACGCCGGCGCCCCGGTCGCGCCGGCCGCGGCGGCCACCGCGCTGGTGGCGACCAGTCGCCCCTCACGGATGTGCGCGTCCACCGCGAGGGTGGCGCGCGAGCTCCCGGCGACGTCGGCGTCGGGATGGGCGGTCGCGATCCTCTCGAGGAGGAACGGCGGCACGAAGGAGCAACGGGTCATGGTGCAACAAGTACCCCCGAGGACCGACCGAAGTAAAGGACCGGTCAGTCGCGACGCACCCACGACCTGCCGCGGGCGTACCAGCCCGGCACCTCGTACTCCTCGTCGAACCAGCGGGCGACGAGGATGTCGGTCGAGGAGTGCAGCAGGATCGACAGCACGATCGTGATCGCGACCAGGTGGAAGACGTCGTCGCCCGACTCGATCCCGGCGTCGAGCACCAGCAGCCCGTAGACCACCGACGCGAAGCCCTTCGGCCCGAACCACATCGCCGCCGCCTGCTCGCGGGCGCCGAGCCGCGAGCCGAGGAACGCGACGGCCAGCGCCAGAGGCCGCGCGAGGAACAGGGCCAGCACCGCGAACACCCAGCCGCCCCAGCTGATGTCGCCGAGGAAGGCGGGCGAGATGAGCGTGCCGAAGACCAGCAGCGCGGCGAGCTTGAGCAGCTCGGCGACCAGCTCACCGAACTCCCGGAACGCCTCCCGCTGGCGCTGCCCGCAGGTCGCCACCGTGATGCCCGCGCTGAACGCGGCGAGATAGAGGTTGCCGTGCGTCGCCTGGGACAGGGCGAAGACGAGCAGGCCGATCGCCACCGCGTTCAGTGGCTGGTAGGCCACCGACGCGGCCAGCCGGCCGCGCTCGAGCAGCAGCGCGACGTACGGGACCGCCACCCCGATCACGATGCCCAGCGCGATCTCGCCGGCCAGCCGGCCCAGGTGCAGCTGGCCGCCGCCCGAGGTGAAGGCCAGGAGCACGATCACGAACGGCAGCGCGAGGCCGTCGTTGACCCCCGACTCCACGTTGAGCAGGTGCCGCAGCCGGGCCGGCACCTTCTCGTTGCCGACCAGGGCCGCCGCGAACACCGGGTCGGTCGGGGAGAGCACCGCGCCCAGGAGCAGCGCCTGCGGCCAGTCCAGCCCGGTCAGCCAGTGCGCCAGGACGGCGGTGACGAGCAGCGTCAGCGGGAGGCCCAGCGCCAGAGCCCGGCCGGGCAGCCGCCAGGCACGGCGCAGGTCCTGCCACCCGACCCGCATGCCGTCGGTGAAGAGCACCGAGAACAGGGCGAGCTCCGACAGGTGGCCGACCACGCCGCCCTTGGCGGGGAACGAGACCAGCCCGGTGCCGCCGTCCCCGAGCACGAACCCGGCGACCAGGAAGATCACGGCGGTCGAGAGCACGGTCCGGTTGGCCAGCCCGGACAGCAGGACCGCGGCGAGCAGCACGAGTGCGTAGGCGAGAAGCAGCGCAGTCATGGGCGCCATGTTTCCACCAGTGGTCTCCCTCGCCGTCCGGGTGGATGTGCCAGACTCGGAAGCGTGTTGAGCATCGGACTGGTCGGCGGGATGAGCTGGGAGAGCAGCCTGGAGTACTACAAGGCGCTCAACCAAGGGGTCGAGGACCGCCTGGGCGGCCTGCACTCGGCGCGGACCGTGATGTCGTCGGTGGACTTCGCCGAGCTCACCGAGCTCCAGCGGGCCGAACGCTGGGACGACGTCGCCGCGATGCTGGCCCGGGCGGCCGAGGGCGTCGAGTCCGGGGGCGCCGACCTGCTGCTGATGTGCACCACGTCGTTCCACATCGTCGCCGACCAGGTCGAGGCCGCGGTGGGCATCCCGTTCCTGCACCTCGCCGATGTGGTGGCGACCGCCGTCAAGGCGCGCAAGCTGTCGAAGGTGGCCCTGATCGGGACGGCGTTCACCATGCAGCGCGACTTCTTCACCGACCGGGTCGCCTCGCACGGGCTCGAGGTGCTGGTGCCGGAGGAGCGCCACCACGAGACGATCAACGCGATCATCTACGGCGAGCTCGTGCACGGGAAGGTGCTCGACGGTTCCCGCTCGAAGGTCGTCGCGGTGATCGAGGAGCTGTGGGACGCCGGGGCGGAGGGAGTGATCCTGGGCTGCACCGAGCTCGAGCTGCTGGTCAAGCAGGCCGACTCCGAGCTGCCGCTGTTCCCCTGCACCACCCTGCACGTCGAGGCCGCTCTCGACCGCGCCCTCGCCGACCCCACCCCCCGTTGAGTGCTGGCTTGTTCCCCGTTGAGTGCTGGCTTGTTCCCCGTTGAGTGTCGGCATGTTCGCCGTTGAGTGTCGGCTTGTTCTCGTCCGGGCTGGCTCGTCGTACGAACCCACGTCTCAACCGTGAACGAGCCAGCACTCAACGCTGATTAAGCCAGCACTCAACGCTCCACACTCAACGCTGATTTACTCAACACTCAACGCTGATTAAGCCAGCACTCAACACTCAGGACTCAACGGCCGACGGAGGGGGCGGTGCAGGTCGGCCGGCGAGTACGGCGTCCACGGCGGCGGGCAGCACCTCGCCGGCGCGACCACGCACGACCAGGTCCGCCAGGTCGTCGAGCGGGGTCGGCTCGTCGTTCACGATGACCAGCCGGGCGCCGTTGCGCACCGCCACGACGGGCAGATCGGCGGCCGGGTACACCTGCAGCGACGAGCCCACCGCGATCATCAGGTCGGACCGCGCGGCGACGGCGATCGCCTCCTCGACGACCCCCGGGAAGAGCACCTGCTCGAAGGAGACGGTCGCCGACTTGAGCAGCCCCCCGCACTCCGGGCAGGACGGGTCCACGTCGCCCGCGTCGATCCGGTCGAACACCCACTGCACGGGCACCCGGAACCCGCACCCCTCGGGGACCCCGTTGCGCGGCCGGTGCCCGATGCACATCGCCTCCCGGGCGGTGCCGTGCAGCTCGATCACCCGCGACGACCCGGCCTCCTGGTGCAGCCCGTCGATGTTCTGGGTGATCACGCCCAGCGAGCGACCGGCCTGCTCGAGCCGCGCCAGCGCGCGGTGCGCCGGGTTCGGCAGCCGGGGCACCGCGAGGAACTCCCGCCGCATCGCCCACGACTGCGCGCGCACGCGCGCCGACTCGACATGCCGGCCGAACGTGAGCTCCATCGGGTTGAAGCGGGTCCACAGGCCACCGGGCGACCGGAAGTCGGGGATCCCGGACTCCGTCGACACCCCCGCCCCGGTGAAGGAGACCCCCCGGGTCGCGCCCGACAGCAGGTCGGCCAGGGAGCGCAGCGAGTCGGTCACCCGACCAGGCTAGTCGTCGTCCCGGCTGCGTCCGCCCGGCGACGGACGGCCCCGGAGGCCCCGGCGACCGCGGTCGCGTTTCGTCGCATCCGCCGGGCTGCCGGTAGACTGGGACGGTCTTCCCGCAGGCGGTACGCCGAGCCGCGGGGTTCCCGAACCGAAAGCCGTGGCACCTGCATGTCTGAGACCAAGCTCCGCACCTCCTTGCGCAACGTCGCCATCGTGGCGCACGTCGACCACGGCAAGACCACGCTCGTCGACGCGATGCTGTGGCAGGGCGGCGCGTTCGGCGAGCACCAGCACGTCGACGAGCGCGCCATGGACTCCGGGGACCTCGAGCGCGAGAAGGGCATCACGATCCTCGCGAAGAACACCGCGATCCGCTACACCGGCGCCGCCGCCAAGGACGGCCCGATGACCATCAACATCATCGACACCCCCGGCCACGCGGACTTCGGCGGCGAGGTCGAGCGCGGGCTGTCGATGGTCGACGGCATCGTGCTGCTCGTCGACGCCTCCGAGGGGCCGCTGCCGCAGACCCGGTTCGTGCTCCGCAAGGCGCTCAACGCCGACCTGCCCGTCGTACTCGTGGTCAACAAGGTGGACCGCTCGGACGCGCGGATCAGCGAGGTCGTGGACGAGACCTACGAGCTGTTCATGGACCTGCTCGACGAGAGCCACAGCGCGGACGCCCTGGACTTCCCGGTCGTCTACGCGAGCGCCAAGGCCGGCCGCGCGTCGCTGACGATGCCCGAGAACGGCGGCCTGCCGGACTCGGAGAACCTCGAGCCGCTGTTCCAGACGATCGTCGACACCATCCCCGCACCGGCCTACCACGAGGGCGCGCCCCTGCAGGCGCACGTCACCAACCTCGACTCCAGCCCGTTCCTGGGCCGGCTCGCGCTGGTGCGCGTCGAGGAGGGCACCTTGAGGAAGGGCCAGCAGGTGGCGTGGATGCGCCGCGACGGGTCGGTCTCGAACGTCAAGGTCACCGAGCTGCTCATCACCGAGGGCCTCGAGCGCAAGCCCGGCGAGTCGGCGGGTCCGGGCGACATCTGCGCGGTCGCCGGGTTCCCCGAGATCATGATCGGCGAGACGCTGGCCGACGTGAACAACCCGGTGGCGCTGCCGCTGATCACCGTCGACGAGCCCGCCATCTCCATGACGATCGGCACGAACACCTCCCCGCTCGCGGGCCGCGGGCCGACCAAGAACACCAAGGTCACCGCCCGGCTGGTCAAGGACCGGCTCGACGCCGAGCTCGTCGGCAACGTGTCGATCAAGGTGCTGCCCACCGCGCGCCCCGACGCGTGGGAGGTGCAGGGCCGCGGCGAGCTGGCGCTGGCGATCCTCGTCGAGCAGATGCGCCGGGAGGGCTTCGAGCTGACCGTCGGCAAGCCCCAGGTCGTCACCAAGGAGGTCGACGGCAAGGTGCACGAGCCGGTGGAGCGGCTCACCATCGACGCGCCGGAGGAGTACCTCGGCGCGATCACCCAGCTGCTCGCGGTCCGCAAGGGCCGGATGGAGCAGATGACCAACCACGGCACCGGCTGGGTCCGGATGGAGTTCCTGGTGCCGGCGCGGGGGCTGATCGGGTTCCGCACCGAGTTCCTCACCGACACCCGCGGCACCGGCATCGCCCACCACGTCTTCGAGGGCTACGAGCCGTGGGCCGGCGAGATCCGCTCGCGGGCCTCGGGGTCGCTGGTGGCCGACCGCGCCGGTGCGGCCACCGCGTACGCGATGACGAACCTGCAGGAGCGCGGCACGATGTTCATCGAGCCGACCACCGAGGTCTACGAGGGCATGATCGTCGGCGAGAACTCACGCGACGACGACATGGACGTCAACATCACCAAGGAGAAGAAGCAGACCAACGTCCGCTCCTCCACCTCCGACAACTTCGAGAAGCTGATCCCGCCGAAGAAGCTCTCGCTCGAGCAGTGCCTGGAGTTCTGCCGCGAGGACGAGTGCGTCGAGGTGACACCGGACACGGCGCGGATCCGCAAGGTGGTCCTCGACGCCGGCGAGCGGGCGCGCACCAGCGCCCGCGCCCGCCGCAACGCCTGACCCAAGCCTGGTGAGACGATCTGGTGGTGCCCACCACCAGGATGACCAGGATGCCCGAGAAGGGTGTGCCGGACCTCGCGCGCCTGCACGCGCTGCTCGACGAGGCGTACGTCGCCCACGTCGGCGTCGTGCGTGACGGCTGGCCGCTCGTCGTACCCACCGGGATCGCCCGCGACGGCGGCCGCGTGCTGGTGCACGGCTCCACGGGGTCGTCGTGGCTGCGGCTGCTCGCCACCGGCGCGCCGGCCTGCGTGACGGTCACGTCGCTCGACGGCGTCGTGGTCGCTCGCTCGGCCTTCGAGTCGTCGTTCCACTACCGCAGCGCGGTGCTGTTCGGCCGGTTCGACGTGCTCGACGACGACGAGAAGCGGCCCGCGCTCGACGTCCTGGTGGAGCGGTTCCTGCCCGGACGCTCCACGGAGGTGCGCGCGTCGAGCCCGCGGGAGCTCGCCGCGACCCTGGTGCTGGCGATGCCGATCGAGGAGTGGTCGCTGCGGGTCTCCGACGGGTGGCCGGAGGACGAGCCGGACGACGTCGCCGGTGACGCCTGGGCCGGCGTGGTGCCGATGCGCACGGTGTTCGACGAGCCGCGGCCCGCGCCCGACCTGCGTGCCGGGATCGCGGTCCCGGGCTCCGTGCACGGGCTGCCGGGCTGACCGGGCTGACCGGGCGGCCAGGCGTCAGTCCGTCGGCGCGCCGACAGGCAGCAGATCGCGGGACAGCGCGACCAGCCCGAGCAGCGGGAGGACGGCGAGCAGCAGCAGGCTGCCGGACATGCCCAGCACCCCGCTGAGACCACCGACGACCGCGGAGCCGATCCCCCCGCCGACCAGGAACATCAGCGTGGCCACACCGAGGGCCACCCCGCGCACGTCGTCCTCGACCGACGCACCGACCCCGGCCATCAGCGCGGGCTGCCCGAGACCGAAGGCGAGGGTGACGGCAACGACCGCGAGGACGAGCAGCACCGCGGAGCTCGAGGCGGCACCCGCGGCGGCGGTGCCGAGGGCGACCGAGGCGGTCAGACCGGCGAGTGCCAGCGCGGCACTCGGGCCGACCCGGTCCAGCAACGGGCCGGCCACCCGCGGTGCGAGGAGCCCGGCGACCGCGCTCGGCACCAACGCGAGCCCGACGTGCCAGGGCTGCCACCCGGCCCCGACCAGGACGGCCGGCACCGCGATGAGCAGGGCGAACCAGGCGGCCGGGACGGCGGCCGCGGCCAGCGCGCTGCGGACCACCACCGCGTTCCGGATCACCGAGACCGGCAGGAAGCCGTGCGGTCGGCGGCGTACCCGCAGCGCGACCGCGGGCACTCCGAGCACCAGGAGCGCCGCGCCGACCAGGGCGACGGTGGCGCCGGTGGAGGGCGACTGCACCAGCAGGACCAGCCCGGCCGCGGTGCCGGCGACCAGCACCGCCCCGAGGACGTCGAGGCGGGCACCGCTGCCCGCGGTGGTCACCGCGGGCCACAGCAGCGGCAGCAGCAGTGCCCCCATCATCGGCAGGGCCACCACGGCCCGCCAGCCGAGCAGCTGGACGACCCCGCCGCCGGCGAGAGGGCCGAGGGCACTGACCGCGGCGGCGACGCCGGCGACCCGGCCGAGTGCGGCCGCCCGTTCCCGGCCCGCGTAGCGCGAGCTCACCACGGCGACACCGAGCGTGGGCACCGCGGCGGCGCCTGCGCCCTGCAGGACCCGGGCCACGAGCAGCACGCCGAACGACGGCGCCAGTGCGCCCACCAGCGCGCCCGTCGCCATCAGCCCCACCCCCATCACCAGCGGCAACCTGACGCCGACCAGGTCCGACACCCGGCCGTAGACGGCGGTGGCCACCGCGAGCATCAGGGCGTACAGGCTGATCGCCCAGGCGCTCATCGCGGTCGTCACGTGGAGGTCCGCGGCGAGGACCGGGAGGGCGATGGCCGCGGAGGAGCTGCCCAGCCCGGTCAGGCCGAACAGCAGGCCCACGAGCACGGAGACACGGCGGGCGTCGGTGGCGGGCATGTGAGAGCGAACATCACCGACCTGGTGGGCATTCCACCGGGGTCCAGATCGCGGACGACGGGGGTGCTGTTGAACGGCGGCGGGGCCGCTCAGCGCAGCCGGGCGGCGAACATCGCACAGGTCTCGTCGACCGCCTTCTGCGCGCCGACCGAGTGCGGCCCCATGTCCATGAAGCCGTGGATCATGCCGTCGAAGCAGCGGTAGTCCACCTCGACACCGGCGGCCCGGAGCGCGTCGGCGTAGGCCGCGCCCTCGTCGCGCAGCGGGTCGTACTCCGCGGTGACCACGACCGCGGGCGGCAGGCCGGCCAGCGACTCCGCGTGCAGCGGGGACAGCCGCGGATCCGTGTGGGCGGCCGGGTCGGCGGCGTACTGCTGCAGGAACCAGCCCATCGTGGGCAGGTCGAGGAAGTAGCCCTCGGCGTTCTCGGTCCGCGAGCCGTAGTCGCCGAGCACGTCGGTCGCGGGGTAGACCAGCAGCTGGGCGGCGAGGGCGGGCCCGCCGCTGTCGCGCAGCTGCTGGGCGACGACGGCCGCCAGGTTGCCCCCGGCGCTGTCGCCGGCCACCGCAAGCCGGTCGTCGCCGCCCAGGTCGGCGAGGTGCTCACCCACCCAGCGCACCGCGGCGACCGCGTCCTGGACCGCCGCCGGGAACGGGGCCTCCGGGGCGAGCCGGTAGTCCACCGAGACGACCACCGCCTCGCAGTCCCGGCAGAGGCTGCGGGCCAGGTTGTCGTGGGTGTCGAGGTCGCCGATCACCCAGCCACCGCCGTGGAACAGCACCACCGTGGGCACCGGCTTGTCGGCGTCGGGCCGGTACGCGCGAGCGGCCAGGTCACCGGCGGGCCCGGGGACCACCAGGTCCTCGACGCCGCCCACGGGCACGACGGCCCCGGGCGGCCGGGCCCCGACCGCCAGGCTGCGGAACGCCTCCCGGGCCTGCTCCGGGGTGCCTTCGTGCATCGGCACCGCCTGCGTCACGGCGAGAAGCTCGAGCAGGCCGGCGATCTGGGGGTCGAGAGGCATCGGGTCTCCTTCGTGTCGGTGGTCACACCGATTCTGTCGGACGACCCTCCGCGGTCGACTCGGCGGGCGCGAGCACCAGGTCCGCCACCGCCTGCCGCCACTCGGCCATCGAGGTCGCCGCGAGCCGGTGCTCGGCCTCGTGCGTGGCCGCCACGGCCGTCGCCTCGAACTCCGAGCGCGGCATCAGACAGGCCACCAGGTCCGCCTCCTCGGCGACCCGGCACCGTCCGAGGGAGACCAGCGGGCACGACCGCACGCCGGACCGGGCGACCAGGCACCGTCGTACGTCGTACCCGGCGGCGCGCAGCCGCTCGGTGGCGTCGTCGTCGAACAGCGAACCGGACTCGACCAGCACCCGGGCCCGCCCGTCGCGGGCCGGCCAGCCGGGCATCAGCTCATCGGTGCCGACCTCGAACATCACCACCGCGTCGCGCACCGGCTCGACGATCACGCAGCCGACCTTCTGCAGCAGCCGGATCATCGGCGTGTTGTCGGTGCGGACCATCGCGGTCAGCCGGTCGAAGCCGTGGTCGAGAGCCTCTGCCCGCAGCGCGTCGAGGAGGACTGCGCCGAGGCCGTGGCCCTGGTGCTCGTCCGCGATCGTGAGCGCGAGCTCCGGGTCGCCGTCGTCGGCGCAGCAGGCCCGCGCCTCGCCGACCACGCGTCCGGCGGCATCGACGGCGACGACGGCGAAGCTGTCCGCCCTGAGCGCGGCCACCTGTTCGGCCATGCCCTCCGGGAGGGCGCACGAGAACCGCATCCGGGCCGACTCGGACGACAGGGACCCGTAGAGCGCCGCGATCGCCGGCACGTCCGAGGGAGTGGCTGTCCGGATCTCCTCCACAAGGCGAGGGTAGGAGGGCATCCCCTCGCCGCCCAGGGTCGAACGTCCCCCGGTTCAGGCCGCGGGAAGCTCGCCGACCCGGACCAGCAGCTTGCCGAAGTTCGCCCCGCGCAGCAGGCCGCGGAACGCCTCCGGGGCGTTCTCGAGACCCACGACCACGTCCTCGCGGTAGCGCACCGACCCGTCCCGGACCCACCCGGGCATGTCGCGAAGGAAGTCGCGGGTGTGCGAGCCGGTGAACTCGTCCTGGATGAAGCCGCGCACGGTGAGGCTCCGGGTCAGCACCTGGCCCATGAACCCCGGCAGCCGGTCCGGCCCCTCGGGCGCCGCGGTGGCGTTGTAGCCGGCGACGAGCCCGCAGACCGGGACCCGGGCGTACTTGTTGAGCCGGCGGAAGACCGCCTCGGCCACCGGCCCGCCGACGTTCTCGAAGTACACGTCGACCCCGTCCGGGACGGCCGCGTCGAGCTCGGCGACGAAGTCGGGCGAGCGGTGGTCGACGGCGGCGTCGAACCCGAACTCCTCGAGGAGCGCGCGGCACTTCTCCGGCCCGCCGGCGATCCCGACGGCGCGGGCGCCCTTGATCTTCGCGATCTGCCCCACCGCGGAGCCGACGGGGCCGGTGGCGGCCGCGACCACGACGGTCTCGCCGGGGGCGGGCCTGCCGATCTCGAGCAGTCCCGCGTAGGCGGTGAAGCCCGGCATGCCGAGGACGCCGAGAGCGGTGGAGACCGGCGCGGCCGACGGGTCGAGCCGACGCACGGCGCGGGCGTCGGCGAGCGCGTGCGTCTGCCAGCCCGAGTACGACAGCACCAGGTCGCCCGCCGCCAGGTCCGGGCTGCGCGACTCGACGACCTCGCAGACCGTGCCGCCGACGATCACGTCGCCCAGCCCCATCGGTTCGGCGTAGGACTTGGCCTCGCTCATCCGGCCGCGCACGTAGGGATCGAGCGACAGGAAGACCGTGCGCAGCAGCACCTGCCCGTCCGCGGGCTCGGGCAGGGCGACCGTGGCGGTCTCGAAACAGCTGTCGTCGGGCTCCCCGACGGGGCGGGCGGCAAGGCGGATCTGGGTGGACTCCATCCACCCACTCTCCCGCGCCGCGGTGCGCGCTCGACACCCGCCCTGGGCCCGGGCGCTCACACCGTGCCGGGATCGAGCACCTTGCCGGGGTTGAGGATGCCGAGCGGGTCGAAGATCTCCCTGATCCGGCGGTGCAGCGAGACGCCGGTCTCCCCGAGCTCGCGTTCGAGCCAGTGCCGCTTGAGGAGGCCGACGCCGTGCTCGCCGGTGATCGTGCCACCGAGGCGCAGCCCGAGCGCCATCACCGCGTCGAAGGCCTCCACCCCCCGCGCCGCCGACTCCGGGTTGTCGCGGTCGATGATCACGGTGGGGTGCATGTTGCCGTCGCCGACGTGCCCCGGGCAGGCGATCAGCACTCCCGTGCTCGCGGCGATCTGCTCGATGCCACGCAGCAGCTCCGGGAGGCGTGACCGGGGCACGGCCACGTCGTCCACGAGCGTGGTGCCCAGCGACTCGAGTCCGGCGTTGACCAGCCGACGAGCCTCGAGCAGCATCGACGACTCCTCGGCGTTCGTGGCCTCGGCCACCTCGAGCCCTCCCTCGGCGAGACAGATCCGGGCGATCCTGCCGATGTCGTCGCGGGCGCGCTCCCCCCGGTCGGACTGGGCCAGGAGCAGGCCGCCGACGTCCTCGGGGAGGCCCATGTCGCGCACCCCCCGGATCGCGCGCACGGTCGTGCCGTCGATGAACTCCAGCAGCGAGGGCCGCAGCCCCGAGGCCATCACCGCCGCCGCGGCCCGGAGCGCGTCCTCCCCCCGGCCGAAGGTGGCCGCGACCGTCAGCGCCGCCTCGCCGGCCGGACGCAGGCCCAGCGTCACCTCGGTGACCACGCCGAGGGTCCCCTCCGACCCGACGACGAGCCGGGTCAGGTCGTAGCCGGCGACGCCCTTGACCGTGCGTCGGCCGGTGCGCAGCACCTCCCCGGTGCCGAGCACGACCTCGAGGCCGCGGACGAAGTCGGCCGTGACGCCGTACTTCACGCAGCACAGTCCTCCGGCGTTCGTGGCGACGTTGCCGCCGATGGTGGACTGCTCCCAGGACGACGGGTCCGGTGGGTAGAACAGGCCCTGCTCCGCGACCGCAGCCGACAGCACCGCGTTGACCACGCCGGGTTGTACGACGGCGACGTGGTTGTCCACGTCGAGGTCGAGGATCTGGTCCATGCGTCCGGTGGAGAGCAGCACGCAGCCGTCCACGGCGTTGGCGCCGCCGGACAGCCCGGTACGCGCACCCTGGGGGACGACGGGCACGCGATGCTCCCGGGCCGCGAGCACCACCTGACGCACCTCGGCCGTCGACGCGGGGCGGACCAGCAGCGCAGGCTGGCCGGCGGGGCAGAAGCCGGCCTGGTCGTGGCGGTGGGCCTCGAGGATGTCGCGGTCGGTCACCACGCTCTGCGGGCCGAGCCGCGCTTGCAGGTCCTCGACGATCCCGCGCCGACGCACGGTCACGGCCGAGCCTCGTCCCGCTCGCCGGCCAGCAGCCGCAGGACGAGCTCGGCCCGGCGGACCCGCTCCCGGCCCAGGGCCGCCGCGGTGTCCGCGAGGTGGCGGCCGACCGGGTAGATGTTGGGGGCGTTGCGGACACCCATCTTCAGGTGCACCGGCGCGGCCACCCGCACCACCTCGGGTACGTCGTAGAACCGCACGCTGCCTCCTTGGTCGTCGGGAACCTCGACGTACATGTCGATCGGGGCCGTGGTGGCGGCGCGGATCTCCCCCAGCGTCGCGATGTCCAGGTCGGTGGACACGTTCAGGCTGGTCGCCCCGGCCCGCTCGTAGAGGGCCGCGGTCGGTGCGTTGGCCAAGGGCATCAGCACCGACGTCTTGAGCACCAGCTCGGCCGGCAGCCGGTCGGCCCGCTTGAGCCTCTCGAGCAGCTCGAGCACCCCGAGGTCTCCCACGAGAAGGCTCCGCACCCCCAGCTCGACGGCCCGGAACGCGTCGACGAGGCACGCCGCCACGGCGGTCCCGCCCCGGGCGGCCCCTCCGACCGCCGCGGAGACCTTCGCCTGGCCGCCGGTGTCCCAGGCTCCGCGCGGGCCCAGGAAGAGGCAGACCTCGATGTCGTGCTCGCGGCCGAGGCTCACCATGCGCAGGATCTCCGCGTCGGTCAGCATCATCACGCCACTGCCCTGGGAGACGCGGTGCACCGGCACCTCCCGCCGACCGGCCTCGTCGATGACGGCCTCCATCACCGTCGGGCCCTCGCAGCTGGGGATCTCGACGCGCCACGCCGCCCCGTCCGGGAACCGTCCCGGGGAGTCGGGCGGGACGGCGAGGCCCGGGTAGCCCAGGTCCTCCAGCAGCTGACGCGAGTCCCGCAGGTTCATCTCTCTCCTTGGTGGTTGCGGCGTGCGGCCCGTCGGTCGACGGCCCGTCAGCGCCTGGTGATGGTGCGTTCGGCCGCGGCGGGGCGCAGCACGTCCTCCCGCAGCCGGACCCCGTGTCCCGGCGCGTCCGAGAGGGTGACGAAACCGTCCGCGACCTGCGGGAGACCCTCCACCAGGTCGTCGTACCAGGTGCGCAGGAAGGCGCGCACCGTCTCCTGGATCAACCCGTTCGGCTGGCTGAGGACCAGATGGCAGCAGGCGGCGAAGGTGACCGGGCCGGTGCAGTCGTGGGGCGCGACCGGCACCGCGTAGGTGTCGGCGAGCGCCGCGACCTTGTGCGCCTCGGTCAGGCCCCCGGTCCACTGCACGTCGACGGTGGCGACGTCGAGGGCGCCGCGGGCGAGCAGCGGTGCGAAGCCACGGCGACCCACGCAGGTCTCGCCGGTCGCGATGGCGACCCCGACGTCGCGGCGCAGCCGGGCCAGGGCGTCCACGGCGTCCGCACGCAGCGGGTCCTCGACCCAGAAGGGCCGCAACGGTTCCACCGCCTCGCAGATCAGGGTGGCGCAGCGTCGGTCCCACAGCCCGTGGAGCTCGACCATGAGCTCCATCGCCGAGCCGACCTCCGCGCGGACGGCCTCGAGGACGGCGACCCCCGCGGCCAGCTCGTCGGCGGTGATGTGGGTGCCCCCGGAACGCTCCGCGGCGCGGTCGAACGGCCACACCTTCATGCCGCGGGTCCCCTCGTCCCACAGCTCCCGCGCCAGCTCTGCGGGTCGCTCGAGGAAGGCGTCGAGGTCGTCGAGCGCCCGCTGCGGAGCCCCGGCCGCCGACCGACCCCAGTTGGCGGACTCCTGCCGGGTCGACCTGCTGACGTAGGCGCTCCCGGCGCAGGTGTTGTAGATGCCGACACGGTCCCGCACCGGGCCACCGAGCAGCCGTGCGATCGGCAGACCGCTCCGCCGGCCGAGCAGGTCCCAGAGCGCCAGGTCGACGGCCGCGTTCCCCCGGACCTCCACACCCGCGCCTTGGTAGCCGACGTACGGGCGAAGCGTCGCCGCGACCCGCTCGGGAGCGGGGTCGGCACACGCGAAGAGCGCGTCGGCGACCGACTCGTGCAGGTAGGCCTCGACCGCGCGGGACCCGAAGAAGGACTCTCCGAGACCTACCTCGCCGTCCGCCCCGTGCACCCGCACGAAGAGGACGTTCGGCTGCACGCGCGGACGCACCGTCTCCAGCGCGACGACCGGGGCCGTCACCGCCCTCCTCCGAGGCCGGGCCGGACGAGCGGAGGACGCCGCCGCGGTCGGTCGGGCATGTCACCTCCATGGGCGTCGGGGAGCCCGGGTCGGCACCGGTCGCAGGCTCCGAGATCGTGTCTGTTCATCCCAGGTCTTGCATTGCCTACCGGGGTTTCCTATACGATACGGCAGCATCATAGAACGTGTGTCGCGGAACACATAGCAGCACCCGACGGCACATAGCGACAGACAGCGCCCGTCGCGACTCGCTCGGACACCGGGCCCCAGTGGTCGATGGCGCGTTCCAGGACCAGAGCACCATCGGACAAGGAGTGACAGATGAGAAAGCCCAGGGCTCGAGCGGTAGTCGCCCGGATCACCGTGCTGGCCGCGAGCGCCACGTTGCTGGCCGCCTGCGGAGGCGGCTTCAACAGCAACGAGGCCGCAGGCACGTCGGGCGGTGGCGGCAACGGCGGCGACGGCAGCAGCAGCGCCGACGGTCCGAAGCTGTCCGACCCGCCGCCGATCGAGGGGGACGTGGTCAAGGACGGCGACTCGCACACCATCAAGTTCGGGATCGGCCTGTCGCCGGGGTCGCCGCAGTACCTGTCGGTGGAGTACTTCCGCGACATCCTCGCCAAGCGCACCGACGGACGGCTGAAGGTGAAGATCTTCCCCGACAGCCAGGTCGGGGACGACAACGAGATGATGTCGGCGCTGCAGTCCGGCACGCTGGAGATGACCTACCCGTCCACGTCGCCGGCGGCGAGCATCGTCCCGCAGCTGTCGCTGTTCGACCTCCCGTTCCTCTTCCCCACCCCGGAGTCCGCGGACAAGGTCCTCGACGGCCCGATCGGGCAGAAGATGCTCGATGGCTTCAAGGGGTCGGGGATCAAGGCGCTCGCGTTCTCGGAGAACGGCTACCGGGAGCTGACCAACAGCAAGCACCCGGTGTCCTCCCCCGCCGACGTCAAGGGCCTCGCCATCCGGGTGATGGAGAACCCGATCCAGGTCGACATCTGGAAGACGCTCGGCGCCAACCCCACCTCGATGGCGTTCGGTGAGGTCTTCAGCGCCCTCGAGCAAGGGGTGGTCGACGGCCAGGAGAACCCCTGGAACACCATCCTCACCTCGAAGTTCTACGAGGTGCAGAAGTACGCCTCGGACACCAGGCACGTCTACTCGCCGTTCATCATCATGATCGGCGAGAAGTTCTTCGACGGCCTCAGCCCCCAGGACCAGAAGATCGTCCAGGAGGCCGCCGACTCCGCGCGTGACTACGAGCGCACCGTGAGCCGCGAGTTCAGCGACTACTCCAAGCAGCAGCTGGTCAAGAAGGGCATGAAGATCAACGACCTGACGCCGGCCCAGATGGACGCCTTCCGCAAGGCCGTGCAGCCGGTCTACGACAAGTGGGCGCCGAAGATCGGCAAGGACCTCGTCGCCCAGGTCCAGCAGGAGACCCAGGGCTAGTCACCCGAGCCCACCTGGAAGAGCGGGGGCGAGGCGGCCGACCGCCTCGCCCCCGCAACACCGAAGGAGCAGAACGCAGATGGAAGCAACCGGGCAGCAGTCAGCCGCGCTCGAACCCGATCCCCGCCCGGGGGTGGGTGCGGAGGCGGGACCGGAGGCAGGCAGCCCCGAGGAGTTCGCCCAGCGCGATCGCGAGACGCTGGCCGGCCTCCCGCTCGTCTTCCGGGTGCTCGACTCCACGCTCAGGACCGTCATGGTGCTGGTGCTGGTCGTGCTGATCGTCTCGGTGGGGGTCAACGTCTTCGGCCGGTTCGTGCTGGACCGGTCGCTGGCAGTCTCCGACGAGCTGGCCCGACTGCTGTTCGTCTGGGTGATCTTCCTGGGCGCCGCGCTGGCTCACCTGCACCGCGAGCACATCATGGTGGACACGCTCGTCCAGCGGCTCTCCGGCACTGCCCTGCGGGTGGTCACCGTCGTGCAGGAGCTCCTCGTGCTGGTGCTGATGGGCGCGCTGCTGGTCGGCGCGCGTGAGGTGATGAGCACCTCACCGGGCAACACCCCGCTGCTCGACGTCCCCTACAACCTGTTCACCGTCGCCGTCCCGGTCGCCGCGATCGTCATCGCGCTGATCACGGCGTACCGCATCGCGCTGGCGCTGCGCCCCGCGCCCGCCCGCGCCGGACAGGAGGGCTGAGCCATGCTGTGGGTCTTCCTCGCCGTGCTGTTCGCGGGTATCGCGATCGGCATCCCGGTCTCCTACTCCCTCGGGCTGTCCGCCCTCGTCATGATCGTGCTGATGGACGCCAACACGGCGGTCCTGGTCGAGCAGGCCGTCCGAGGCGTCAACAGCTTCCCGCTGCTCGCGATCCCGTTCTTCGTGCTGGTCGGTGAGCTGATGAGCACCGGCGGCCTGGCCAGGCGTCTGGTGACCTTCGCCCAGGCACTCGTCGGCTTCATCTCCGGCGGTCTGGGCCAGGTGAACGTCGCCGCCTCCATGTTCTTCGGCGGCATCAGCGGGTCGGCGGTGGCCGACGCGTCCGCCATCGGCGGGATGATGATCCCGTCGATGCGACGCGAGGGCTACACCGCCGGGCACGCCACCGCGATCACGGTGTCGGCCGCGGTCATCGGGATCATCATCCCGCCCTCGATCCCGCTCATCCTCTACGGGATCGTCACCAACACCTCGATCAGCGAGCTGTTCATCGCCGGCATCATCCCGGGCATCCTGGTCGGGCTGGCGCTGATGTTCACCACCTTCCTGACCGCGCGCCGGCACTCCACCGCCAGCCGCCAGCCGTTCTCGCCCCGTGAGCTGTGGAGGTCGTTCCGGGGCGCCATCCTCGCGCTCATCCTTCCGGTGATCATCGTCGGCGGGATCCTGGGCGGCGTCTTCACCGCCACCGAGGCGGCGGTCGCGGCGGTCGCGTACTCGCTGGTCGTCTCCATGTTCGTCTACCGCGAGATCCGGCCCGCGCAGCTGTGGCCGATCCTGGTGCGCACCGGCCGCACCACCGGCATGGTGCTGTTCCTGCTCGCGATGGCGATGTCCGTGGCGTTCCTGCTGACCACCGCGGAGGTCCCGGGCTCGCTCGTGACCGCGATGGACGGCATCTCGACGTCGCCGTACGTCGTGCTCGGCCTGATGTGCGTGCTGCTG
This sequence comes from uncultured Actinomycetota bacterium, assembly GCA_963838025.1. Taxonomy (GTDB): domain Bacteria; phylum Actinomycetota; class Actinomycetes; order Propionibacteriales; family Nocardioidaceae; genus Nocardioides_B. The sequence goes on along the minus strand of CAWIPF010000004.1, from coordinate 847,330 downwards.
CTCGTCGTCGGCGTGGTGATGGACCTGACGCCGGCGATGGTGATCCTGGCCCCGATCATGGCCCCGATCGCACTGAGCGTGGGCGTCCCCTCCGTCTACTTCGGCGTGATCATGTCGCTGGTCCTCGGGATCGGGCTGATCACACCCCCGGTGGGAACGGTCCTCTACGTCGGCTGCGCGGTGGGCCGGGTGTCCATGGGTGACCTGCTGCGCCGGATGCCGCCGTTCTACCTGGCACTGATCGGCGTGCTCGTCCTCCTGCTCGCCTTTCCCCAGCTCGTGCTGTGGCTGCCCTCGACGAGCGGGTGACCGACGGCGTGGAGCGCGCTCCCGCGGTGGTCGCCATCGGCGAGTCCATGCTGCTCGCGGTGCCGCCGAACCCCGGACGGTTGCGGCACGCGCCGTCGGTGCTGCTCAAGATCGGTGGCGCCGAGTCCAACGTGGCGATCGCCCTGTCCAGGCTCGGCGTGGCCTCGGGGTGGGCCGGCCTTCTCGGCGACGACGAGCCCGGGCACCTGGTGCTGGACCGGATCCGCGCCGAGGGGGTCGACACGCGGGCCGCCCGGCGGGTCGACGACCACCCCACCGGGCTCTACTTCCGCGAGGAGGTGGGCGGACGGGTGCGGGTCTACTACTACCGCCGCGGCTCGGCCGCCTCGACGATGGCGCCGGAGTCCATCGACCTGCGCTGCCTCGAGGGCGCGTCGTACCTCCACCTGACCGGAGTGACCCCCGCCCTGTCGGCCGAGTGCGGGCACTTCGTGACCTGGGCTGCGCGGGAGGCCCGGCGCCGAGGGATCCGGGTGAGCTTCGACGTCAACTACCGGTCCCGCCTGTGGGGGCCGGCTGCCGCCCGGGAGGCGGTCGAGCGGGTGCTGCCGCACGTCGACCTGCTCTTCGTGAGCCTCGAGGAGGCGGACGCCCTGTGGGGATGGCCGGACGAGGAGGCGGGCGTGGCCCGGCTGGCCGCCGCGGGACCCCGGCAGGTGGTGCTCAAGCGCGGCCATGCCGGAGCCACCGCCTGGCAGGACGGGGTCCGCTTCGACGCGGCACCCTTCCCGGTGCGCGAGGTGGACCCGATCGGCGCGGGTGACGCGTTCGCGGCCGGCTACCTGGCCGGCGAGCTGCAGGGCGCCGACGTGCCCGAGCGGCTGCGGACGGCCAACGCCATGGGGGCGCTCTGCGTGAGCACGCTCGGCGACTACGAGGGCCTGCCGTCGGCCTCCGAGCTGGCGGACTTCATGTCGGAGAAGAGGAGCTTGGGACGATGACCGGGTTGCACGGGGTGTACGTCGCGAACGTGACACCGTTCCGGGACGACCCCGGACGCACGCTGGACCTCGAGGCCTACCGGGCGCACGTGAGGTGGCTGGCCGAGCAGGGAGTCGACGGGGTGGTGCCCTTCGGCACCAACGGCGAGGGGCCGTCGGTGGCCACCCGGGAGAAGGTCGCGGTGCTCGACGCGGTCGTCGGCGACGCCCTCGGCATCGACCTGCTCCCGGCCGTGGCCGAGGGCAACCTCCCGGACACCCTCGCGTTGCTCGAGCACCTCAACGACCTTCCGGTGGCCGCCGTGCTGGTGCTGCCCCCCTACTACTTCAAGCCGGTCGAACCCGAGGGCCTGCGCACGTTCTTCGCGCGGGTCCTCGAGGTCTCCCGGCACCCCGTGCTCGCCTACCACATCCCGAAGTACGCAGTGCCCGTCCCGGCCGAGGTGGTGACCTCCCTCCCCCTGTGGGGGGTGAAGGACTCCGCGGGCGACCCGGCGTACTCCCGGACGGTCCGGGAGTCCGGCAGGGGCGTCCTGCTCGGCACCGAGGACGACCTGCCGGCCCGGCTGCCCCATGCCGAAGGAGCGATCTCGGCTCTCGCCAACATCGTTCCCGAGCAGGTCGTGGAGCTGAGCCGCCGCGTGCGTGCCGGCGACGTGGCGGGGGCCGCGGCGCTGTCGGCCCACCTGCAGCGGGTGCGCGCGCTGACCAAGGAGTACGCCTCACCGGGCCTGCTCAAGCTGTTGGCGCAGGCCCGGCACGGCACTCCCATGGGCACCGTGCGCCCACCGCTGACCCCGGTCCCCGCCGGGTACGACGTCACGGCCGCTCGCGAGCGGCTCGCCGTCCCGTCCTGAGGCCGCGGCCGGACCCACCCACCACTCGAAGGAGACCCGATGACCGCAGAGACCGGACGCACCAGCCGGTTGCCCAACCGGTTGCCCAACCGGTTGCCCAACCGGTTGCCCAACCGGTTGCGCAGCCAGGACTGGTTCGACAACCCGGAGAACCCCGGCATGACGGCGCTGTACATCGAGCGCTACATGAACTGGGGGCTGACCCGGGAGGAGCTGCAGTCGGGCAAGCCGGTCATCGGCATCGCCCAGACCGGCTCGGACCTGTCGCCGTGCAACCGCCACCACCTCCAGCTCGCGGACCGGGTCCGCGAAGGGATCCGGGAGATGGGAGGCCTCGCCTTCGAGTTCCCGGTCCACCCCATCCAGGAGACCGGCAGGCGCCCCACCGCCGCGCTCGACCGGAACCTGGCCTACCTCGGGCTCGTCGAGGTGCTCCACGGGTACCCCCTCGACGGCGTGGTGCTGACCACCGGGTGCGACAAGACCACCCCCGCCTGCCTGATGGCGGCGGCGACGGTCGACCTCCCGGCGATCGTGCTGTCCGGGGGCCCGATGCTGAACGGCTGGTTCGGCGGGGAGCGCACCGGCTCGGGCACGATCGTCTGGAAGGCGCGGGAGATGCTGGCGGCCGGGGAGATCGACGAGGCACAGTTCGTCGACCTCGTGGCGTCGTCGGCGCCCTCACCGGGGCACTGCAACACGATGGGCACCGCGTCCACCATGAACAGCCTGGCCGAGGCGCTCGGGATGAGCCTGCCGGGCTCGGCCGCCGTACCGGCACCGCACCGGGACCGGGCCAGGATCGCCTACCTCACCGGGCGGCGCATCGTGGAGATGGTCGCCGAGGACCTCAAGCCCTCGGACATCCTCACCCGGGACGCCTTCGAGAACGCGATCGTGGTCAACTCCGCGATCGGCGGCTCGACCAACGCGCCCATCCACGTCAACGCGATCGCCCGGCACGTCGGGGTGCCGCTCGAGGTCGGCGACTGGCAGCGGGTCGGGCACCGCGTCCCGCTGCTCGTCGACCTGCAGCCCGCCGGGCAGTACCTCGGCGAGGAGTACCACCGCGCCGGCGGTGTTCCCGCGGTCGTCAACGAGCTGATGCGTCACGGGCTGATCCACGAGGGTGCGTTGACCGTGAACGGCCGCACCCTCGGCGAGAACTGCCGGGACAGCAACCCCGACGACGACGTGATCCGCCGCTTCGAGCACGCGCTGGCGGAGGACGCCGGCTTCGTCGTGCTCACCGGCAACCTCTTCGACAGCGCGATCATGAAGACGAGCGTGATCTCCCCCGACTTCCGCAGCCGCTACCTCTCCGACCCCGACCACCCGAACATGTTCGAGGGCCGGGCGGTCGTCTTCGACGGGCCGGAGGACTACCACCGGCGGATCGACGACCCGGACCTGGAGATCGACGACGGCTGCGTGCTGTTCATCCGCGGGAACGGCCCGGTGGGCTACCCCGGCGCCGCGGAGGTGGTCAACATGCAGCCGCCCGCGGAGCTGATCAAGAAGGGGGTGCACGCGCTGCCCTGCGTCGGGGACGGCAGGCAGTCGGGCACCTCCGGGTCGCCCTCCATCCTCAACGCCTCACCCGAGGCGGCGGTGGGCGGCGGACTGGCGCTGCTGCGCACCGGGGACCGGGTCCGGATCGACCTGGAGCACGGGCGGGCCGACGTCCTGCTGTCCGAGGAGGAGGTCGCGGCACGGCGGCGGGACCTGGAGGCCTCCCCCTTCCCGGTGCCCGAGTCCCAGACGCCGTGGCAGGAGATCCAGCGCTCGATGGTGGGCCAGATGTCCACCGGCATGGTGCTCGAGCCCGCGGTCGCCTACCAGCGGGTGGCCCGGACCAAGGGCATCCCCCGGCACAACCACTGACCCGCCCGCGTCAGTCGACGCTGCGCGCGCGCGGAGAGCTGGTGCGCGCCAGCGAGTCGGCCTCGGGGGCGCGGCCGTCGAACGCCCGGGCCGAGCGCTGGTAGGAGTTGCGGATGTGCTCGGCCATCGCCGCCTCCGCCCCGGCCTCGTCTCCGACACGGATCGCCTCCCAGACCCTGCGGTGCTCCCGGATCGTCAGGGTCCCGTCGGCGTCGACCGGGTAGAGCCGGAAGACGTGCAGGTGGCAGTGCGTCTGGGCGTAGGCCTGGCGCACCACCTCGTTGCCGGCGGCGGCGAGGATCATGTCGTGGAAGCGCGTGTCGTGGGTCAGCATCTGCTGGCGCACGTCACCGCCCCCGCTCGCGATCTCCTCGAACGACCGGATCTCTTCGTCCAGCGCACCCGCCGGGTTCGCGAGCCGGTCCCCGGCCGCCGACCGGGCCGCCCACGGCTCCACCAGCAGCCGGAACTCGAAGACCGACCGCAGGCCGGCGAGGTCCAGCATCGGCGTCGTGCGGTAGCCCCTCCCCGGTGTGTAGACGAGGAGGTCGTCGGCCTCCAGCCGCTGGAGCGCCTCGCGCACCGGCGTCTGGGAGACCCCGAGGTCGCGTGCGACCGCGTCGATGTTGATGCGGGTTCCCGGGGCGATCTTCCCGTCCACGATCGGCATCCGCAGGGCCGCGTAGACCTTGCCGACGGCCGCGCCGGACTCCGGGACCGACGAAGCTGGGTTCGTTGCCAAGGACAACCTCTGCTTTCGTTCCGGGAGGCACAACTAGACGTCAATCATATGTGATTTCGCCAGTCCATGCCCGAAAGACGAAACGTTTCCGGGAGCCGGCGATCGACGTGCGCGCCCGCTGGGAGGGTACCGTCACCGGCGCAGCCGCAGGCCGGTCAGGCCGCCGTCCACGGTGAGACAGGTGCCGGTGGTGGACCCGGCCAGCGGACTCGCCAGCGAGCAGACCGCCTGGGCCACCTCGTCGGCGGACACCAGCCGGCCGTGCGGCTGCCTGGCCTCGAGGGCGGCGCGCTCGGCGGCGGGGTCGTCGGCACGCGACAGCAGCCGCCCGATCCACGGGGTGTCCGCGGTGCCGGGGCTCACGCAGTTGACCCGGATGCCCTCCTCGACCAGGTCCGCCGCCATCGCCCGCGACGCCGCCACGACGGCGCCCTTGCTGGCGCTGTAGAGCACCCGCTCCGGCAGTCCCACCTCGGCAGCGACCGACGCGGTGTTGACGATCGACGGCGAGGGCGAGCGGCGCAGGTGCGGCAACGAGGCCCGGGTCATCCGCACCATCCCGAGCAGGTTCACGTCGAGGACGTCGCGCCACTCCTGGTCGGGGTTGGCCTCGACCGTGCCTTGCGCACCGATCCCGGCGTTGTTGACCAGGACGTCGAGCCGGCCCAGCTCGTCGACCACGCGCGCCACGGCCGCCCGCACCGAGGCGTCGTCCCGGACGTCGGCGCGCACGCCCAGCATCCCGGCCGGTACGTCGACCGGCTCACGGTCGAGCAGGGCCACCCGGGCGCCGTGCTCGCGCATCATCCGGGCGACCGCCGCGCCGATGCCCGAGCCGCCGCCGGTCACCACCGCCACCAGTCCGTCGAGCTCGCGACGGACCGGGGATGCGCTCGCCGAGGATGCGCTCGCCGGGGATGCGCTCACCGGGCGGCCACCATCCGCTGGCGCTGACGACCGAGGCCCTCGATCTCGAGCTCGACCAGGTCGCCGGGCTTCAGGTAGCCGAAGCGACCCGACAACGCCACCCCCTCGGGGGTCCCGGTGAGGATCAGGTCCCCGGGCTCGAGGGTGAGGTACTGGCTGAGGTCCCACACCAGGTGCTCGACGTCGAACACCATGTCGGCGGTGCTGGAGTCCTGCCGCGGTTCGCCGTTGACCCAGCTGCGCAGCCGCAACGCCCGGTGGTCGACCTCGTCGGGCGTCACCAGCCACGGGCCGGTGGGGCAGAAGCCGGGCGCGGACTTGCCCTTGCCCCACTGGCCCCCGGAGACCGACAGCTGGTGGTCACGTTCGGACAGGTCGTTGCACAGCACGAACCCGGCGACGTGGTCGAGCGCCTGCTCCCGTGTGCTCAGGTAGGACGCCCGACGTCCGACCACCACCCCGAGCTCGACCTCCCAGTCGGTCCTGACGCTGCCGGGAGGGACGGTGACCGGGTCGTCGGGGCCGACCACCGTGTTGGGGGTCTTCTGGAACATGATCGGCACCTCGGGCGGCGCGGCCCCCGACTCGGCGGCGTGCGCCGCGTAGTTCATCCCGATGCAGATCACCGCACTGGGTCGGGCGATGGGCGCACCCACCCGCAGCGAGCCCGCGTCGGCGAGCTCGGGCAGGTCGCCGGACTCCAGGGCCTGCCGGGCGCGCTGCGGGCCGCCGTCGGCGAGGAACCGGGCGTCGACGTCGTCGGTGACACCGGAGAGGTCCAGCACCCGGTCGCCGTCGACGACGACGGGACGCTCGGCGCCCACCGGGCCGAGCCGCGCGAACCTCATCGGACGGGGTCCGCGAGGACCAGGGTGCCGTCGACGCGGCGCGCGATGCCGGTGTAGTCCTCGTGCAGCTCCTCGGGCAGCACCGACTCGGGCGCGTCCTGCCACACGAACGGCCGCAGGAACCGGCGGATCGCGGTCACGCCCACCGACGTGTGCTGCGAGTTCGTCGACGGCCACGGACCCCCGTGATGCTGTGCCCACGAGACCCGCACGCCGGTCGGGTAGCCGTTGTAGACCAGGCGGCCGACCGCCGGCTCCAGGACCCGGCTGAGCTCGCCGACCAGGTCGGCCTCGTCGTCCTCGGCGTGCACGGTGGCGGTCAGCGATGCGGGCAGCCTCTCGAACGCCGCGGCGACGTCCTTGACGTCGTCGTACCTGGCGACGATCAGCAGCGGGCCGAAGCACTCCTCGGCCAGCTCCTCCGAGAGGTCCGCGGCCCGCGTGGTCAGCAGCACCGGGGGTACGACGAACCCCTTGCCCTCCGGGTCCGGTCCGCGGGCAGCGACCGGCGCACCGGCCTCGACCAGCCGCCCGGAGATCGCGTGGAAGGAGTCGGAGATGCGCTGGTTGAGCAGCACGTGACCGGTGCCGGCGCCGGTCAGCTCGGCGAGCTCGCCGACCAGCCGGTCCCCGTCCGCGCCCGTGGGCACGAACGCGACCCCGGGCTTGGTGCAGAACTGTCCGCCCGACCCGGTGAACGACGTGAACAGCCCCCGGGCCACCTCCTCCGCGCGCGCCGCGGCCGCCCCTGCGGTGACCACCAGCGGGTTGAGGCTGCTCAGCTCGCCGTAGAAGGGGATCGGGTCGTCCCGGCCGTTGATGATCTCGAGGAGCACCCGGCCGGTGGACAGGGACCCGGTGAAGCCGACGGCCCGCACGAAGGGGTGCGAGATGAGCCGGCCGGCCGCGGGCTGGCCGAACACCAGCGCGGCCGTCCCCTCGGGTGCGCCCCCCGACGCCAGCGCGGACCTGATCGCCTCGAACGAGCGCAGCGAGGTGAGCGGGTGGGAGTCGTGGGCCTTGATCACCACCGGGCACCCCGCGGCCAGCGCCGACGCGGTGTCGCCGCCGGCCACCGAGAACGCGAACGGGAAGTTGCTGGCCCCGAAGACGGCCACCGGCCCGATCGGGACCAGCATCCGGCGCAGGTCGGGTCCCGGGCCGAGCGGCGTCTCCCCGGCGTGGTCGATGATCGCCTCCAGGTAGCTGCCCTCGCGCACCGCGGTCGCGAACAGCCGGAACTGGAAGGCCGAGCGGCTCAGCTCGCCGTTGAGTCGGGGCTCGCCCAGTCCGGTCTCCTCGTCCGCGACCCGCACCAGCTCCTCGCGCGCGGACTCCAGCGCGTCGGCGACCGCGTCGAGCAGGCGCGCGCGCCCCTCCCGACCCAGGCCCGCCAGATAGTCGAGGGCGTGCTGGGCACCCTCCACGAGGGTGTCGACCTCCGCGGTCGTGGTCTCCTGCACCGAGATCTCGGTGCTTTCGCCGGTGCGGGGGTTCGTGGTGGTGGTCAAACCGGTCCTCCTTGTGGGTCGTTGGGTCTACAGCAGGTTGCGGGCGGCCAGGTTGGCCATCAGGGCGCGGAGGCCGTAGGACCAGGGGTCGCAGGTGTGGCAGTGCTCCACCTCGTTGACCAGGCTCCCGAGCTCGTCGGCGGAGATCCGGACGACGTCGCCGACCCTGTGGGTGAAGCCCATGCCCTCGACCTCACGGTCGACGACCGGGGCGAACATGGTGCCCAGCATCAGCACCGCACCGTCCGGGTACTGGTGCGTGCCGTGCAGCTGCTCGACCAGGTCGAGCGGGTCGCGGCTGATCTGCGTCATGTCGGAGACGCCGTCGAGGTGGAAGCCCTCCGGACCGTCGATCTCGAGGCGGACGGTCATCGACCGCACCCGGTCGAGGTCGAAGGTGTCGTCGAACAGCCTCAGCAGCGGGCCGAGCGCGCAGGAGGCGTTGTTGTCCTTGGCCTGCGGCAGCAGCAGCGCCGAGCGCCCCTCGACATCGCGAAGGTTGACGTCGTTGCCGAGTGTCGCGCCGACCACCTTCCCGGCCGACGAGACCGCCAGCGCGACCTCCGGCTCGGGGTTGTTCCAGGTCGACGACTCCGGCACCCCGACGGGCACCGCCGTCCCGACCGCGGCGAGCGTCGGCGCCTTCGTGAAGATCTCCGCGTCCGGACCGATGCCGACCTCGAGGTACTGGCTCCACAGCCCGCGCTCGGTCAGGAACCGTCTGAGCTTGGCGGCCTCCTCGGAGCCGGGTCGGACCTGGCCGAGGTCGGCGCCGATCTCGGCGAGGATCTGGGCCCGCATCTTCGTCGCCGCCTCGAAGTCCCCGCGGACCCGTTCCTCGATGACCCGCTCGACCATCGAGACCGCGAAGGTGACTCCGGCCGCCTTGAGCGTCTGCAGGTCCACGGGAGCAAGCAGCCAGGGCCGGCTCCGGTCCCGGGTGGCCGGTTCGGTGTTGGCCAGGATCGTCGCGAAGTCGCCGAGCCGGCTCCCCTCGGCCGAGGCCGCCGCTGCCGCCGGGTCGGGCTGCTCGCACAGGTCCCGCACCGTCGCGAACCGCGCGCTGAGGTCGTACACGCCGTCGGCGCGGACGACGACCGGCGACGGTCCCTGCACGGCCGGGTCCCACACCCGGCCCACCAGGGTGCCGGCACAGCCGTCCACCGGCAGGGTCTCGGCCGCGTAGCGCCGGTCGGCCTCGGTCATGGTGCCGCGCTGGTCGGTCATCCTCACAGCACCTTGCTCAGGAAGTTCTGCGTCCGGGTGTGCTGCGGCGCACCGAAGACCTGCGCCGGCGGCCCCTCCTCCACGACGACGCCCCCGTCCATGAAGATCGCGCGGTCCGCGACCTCCCGGGCGAAGCCCATCTCGTGGGTCACCACGACCATGGTCATGCCCTCGCGGGCCAGGTCCTGCATGACGGCCAGCACCTCGCCGACGATCTCCGGGTCAAGCGCCGAGGTGGGCTCGTCGAAGAGCATCACCGCCGGGTTCATCGCCAGCGCGCGGGCGATGGCCACCCGCTGCTGCTGGCCGCCGGACAGGCTCGCCGGGTAGGCGTGGGTCTTGTCGGCGAGGCCCACCTTGTCCAGGAGCGCCAGCGCCTTCTCCCGGGCCTCCTCCTTGGAGACCTTCGCGACCCTGGTGGGCGCGAGCATCACGTTGTCGACGACCTTCAGGTGCGGGAACAGGTTGAAGTGCTGGAAGACCATCCCCACCTGCTGCCGCACCGTGTTGATGTCGGTCCCGGCATCGGTGATCACATGGCCGTTGACCGACACCGTCCCCGCGGTGATCTTCTCCAGACCGTTCAGGCAGCGCAGGAACGTGCTCTTCCCGGACCCGGACGGGCCGATCAGGCAGACCACCTCCCGCTCGTGCACGTGGCAGTCGATGCCCTTGAGCACCTCGGAGCGGCCGAAGTTCTTGTGCAGGTCCTTGACGATGATCATCTAGACACCTTCGAGCTGGAGTGCGGCGGGCTGCTTCTCGAGGTCGAGCGCCTCGCCCCGGAAGTTGCTTCGGTTCTCGTACCAACGTCCCAGTCGTGAGATCGCGAAGCAGATGACGAAGTAGAGGACGGCGACCACGGAGTAGGTGGTGATCGGGTCTGCGGTCAGGTTGCTGACCACGGTTCCCGCGTGCGTCAGCTCCAGGAACCCGATGACGGTGACGAGGGAGGAGTCCTTCACCAGCGCGATCAGGAAGCCGATGGCCGGCGGCACCGCGATCCTCATCGCCTGCGGGAGTACGACGTACCGGTGCTTGAGGCCGTAGGACAGGCCGAGCGCCTCGGCCGCCTCCAGCTGTCCCCTCGGGACGGCGTTGATGCTGCCGCGGAAGATCTCGGCCATGTAGGCGGCGCTGAAGACGGTCAACGCGATCACCGCGGTGACGAACGCCGAGAGCTCCAACGACGGGAGCATCAGCGGGATGCCGAAGTAGGCGAAGAAGACGATGATCAGCAGCGGGATGCCGCGCACGACGTGCACGTACCCCGAGGCGACCCAGCGGGCGATGCGGCTCGGTGAGGTCGCGGCCAGGCCGAGGCCGAGGCCGAGGACGGTCCCCAGCACCCCCGCCGTGGCGCACAGCGCAAGGGTCCACACCGCACCACGCAGGAGCAGCTCGAGGTCGTGCCAGTTGAACGACCTAAGCATGGCCCCTCACCCCCCACCGGAAGAGGTAGGACTCCGTGGCCCTCGCGGCGAGCGCGAACACGCCCGAGGCGACGAAGTAGAGCAGGCCCCCGACCGCCAGGATCTCGAAGGTCCGGTACGTCTGCGCGTTGATGTTGAGGATCGAGTTCATCAGCTCAGGCAGACCGATGATCGACGCGATGGAGGAGGCCAGGAACAGCAGGATGAACTGGTTCGTCAGTGCCGGGAACACGTTGCGGGTGGCCGGCATGAACACCACGTGGCGGAACACCTGCCACCCCTTCATGCCCAGCGCCTGCCCCGCCTCGACCAGCCCGTGCGGCACGGACTCGAAGCCGGCCCGGTAGATCTCGGCCGTGTAGGCGGCGTTGTTGAGCGTCAGCGCCACGATCCCGGCCCAGGTCGGGTTCAGGTTGACACCGGCCTCGGGCAGCCCGAAGTAGATCAGGTAGAGCTGCACGAGCAGCGGGGTGTTGCGGAACACCTCGACGTACGCCGAGCTCAGCTGAGGTACGACGGGCAGGCCGCCGGACCGGCCCAGGTAGAGCAGCACGCCGCCCGCGCTCCCGACCGCCATCGCGAGCACCGAGATGTAGACGCTCGTCCAGAGCGCCGCGAGCAGCTGCGAGGCGTACGGCAGCAGGTCGCCGAAATAGAAGGTCATGTCAGGTCCACCCTTCGAGGCGGGGCAAGGCGGACTCGACCACCTCGCCCCGCGCCGTGGCTGCTACTTCAAGAAGTCCGGCATCGGCTGGTGCAGCCACTTCTGGCTGGCCGTGTCGTTCTGCCCGGACACGTTGTAGTTGCGGATGAAGTTGTTCAGGTAGTTCATCCAGACCTGGTCACCCTGCTTGATGCCCATGGCCATCAGCGACGGCTCCAGCACCGGGCCGTCGAGGATCCTCAGCTTCGGGTCCTTGCGCACCAGGTCCGGCACGATCACGTTGTTCTCGATCAGGGCGTCCACCTTGCCACTCTTCAGTGCCTGCACCGAGTCGGCGAAGGAGTTGAACAGCGCGGGCTTCGCCTTCGGGAAGTGCGCCTCGAGGATCGACTCGCCGATGCTGCCGCGGCTGGCGGACACCGACGCGCCCGCCAGGTCGGCGTAGCTCTTGATCGGGGAGTCCTGCGGGACCGCGATCAGCGTGCCGCCCGCGGCGTAGGGCACGGTGAACGCGACCTGCTGGGCCCGCTCGTCCGTCGCGGTGAACGAGGCGATCATCACGTCGGCCTTGTCGGCCTGGAGCATCGGGATCCGGCTCTCGTTGGTGGCGGCCACGAACTTGACCTTGGCCCCGAGTGCCTTGCCCAGCGCGTTGGCGATGTCGATGTCGAAGCCCTCGAAGCTGCCGTCGGACTTCTGCACCCCCCACGGCGCGGCCTCGGACTGCACCCCGACCCGGAGCGTGTGGGACTTCAGCACCCGGCTCAGGTGGCTGTCCGACGGCGAGGTGCTGCCGCCTCCCGAGGTCGCGTTGCTCGAGGTGCACCCGGCGGTGACCAGGGCGAGCGCCACGACGACGCCGGCGAGCAGTTTCTTCCTTGCGCCAACCATGTTGTTCCCTTCGATGAGTGGTGGGGCGGCAGTGTGTGGACGGCCCTCAGACTTCGGCGGGCGTCATGTGCGGCTCGGTGACCGCGGCACGGTCCCCGACCTCGCGCCAGCCGGCACCGGTGGGGAAGGTCCATTGCTCGCGCGACTCGGCCAGCATCTCCGCGCCGATGCCCGGCCGCGCCGGCGCGACGTAGCGGCCGCGCTCGGTCCTGACCGGCTCGGCGAAGTGCTCGTGCAGGTGGTCGACGTACTCGATGAACCGACCGTCCTGGCTGCCGCTGACGGCCGCGTAGTCGAAGAACGAGAAGTGCTGCACCACCTCGCAGAGCCCCACCCCGCCCGCGTGCGGGCACACCGGGATCTCGAACCGGGCCGCGAGCAGCAGGTTAGCGATGTTCTCGTTGATCCCGCCAACGCGGGTCGCGTCGATCTGCATGACGTCGATCGCCTGGGCCTCCAGCAGCTGCTTGAAGACGATCCGGTTCGCCACCGCCTCGCCGGTCGCGACGCGGACCGGCGCGACCCCCTTGCGGATGGTGGCGTGGCCGAGGATGTCGTCGGTGCTGGTGGGCTCCTCGATCCAGTACGGCTCGAACTCCGCGAGCCGACTCATCCAGGAGACCGCCTCCTCGACGTCCCAGCGCTGGTTGGCGTCGATGGCCACCGGCACGCCGGGGAACTCGCGGCGCATCACCGCGAGGCGGCGGCGGTCGTCCTCGACACTTCCGCCGACCTTGAGCTTGATCATCGAGAAGCCGGCGTCGAGCGCGTCCCGGGAGAGCCGCACCAGCTTCTCGTCGGTGTACCCGAGCCAGCCCGGGGAGGTGGTGTAGGCGGGATAGCCGTCCGCCTTCAGCGCGGCGATCCGCTCGGCCTTCCCCACCTCGGCGCGGCGCAGGATCTCGAGGGCCTGCTCCGGGGAGAGCGCGCCGCGGATGTGGGTGAAGTCGACGACGCTGACGATCTCCTCCGGGGACATCTCCGCGAGCAGCAGCCACAGCGGCTTGCCCTCGCGGCGCGCCCGGATGTCCCACAGCGCGTTCACCAGCGCCCCGCAGGCCATCTGCGAGACGCCCTTCTCGGGGCCGAGCCAGCGCATCTGCGAGTCGTGGATCAGCCGCTTCGAGGCCGCGCCCAGGTCGTTGACCAGCTCGTCGCCGTCGCGGCCGACGAGCAGCCGGCCGTACACGTCCATCGCGTGGGTCACGATCTCGTTGCCGCGCCCGCAGGTGAACACGAAGGCGTGCCCCTCCTCGCCGTTGTCGAGCCGCACGGTGACGTAGGCGGCGGAGTAGTCCGGGTCGACGTTCACGGCATCGGAGCCATCGAGCTCGAGGGACGTCGGGAACCGGACGTCCTGCGTGGTGACCGAAGCGACAGTGGGCACGGTGCGGGCCTCTCGTTGTAAATCCTATAGGTATTTCAACGACCGTATAGTGGGTGTGCGCATGCGTCAACCCGCGACCCGGACCGCGACCGGGCGGATCTCTCGAGATTTCGTGCACGATCCGTGGCCGGGCGACCGCCCGCCGGGACCGGCCTCGCCGCCGACGAGCCTCAGCCGGCGATGATCACGTGCAGGTTGCGCGGGCCGTGCACGCCCTCGACCCGGTCCAGCTCGATGTCGCTGGTCGCGGACGGCCCGCTGACCCAGGTCTGCGGCCGGGTCGGGTCGAGCGCGGCGACGGCGGCGGGTACGTCGGGCAGCACCTGGTCGGCGCGGACCACGCACACGTGCAGGTCCGGCACCAGCGTGAGCGCTCGGCGGCCCTGGTCCGGCCCGTGGGTGAGCACGATGGTGCCGGTCTCGGCGATGCCCAGGGTCGCGCCGGTGACCACCGCGTCGAAGCCGTCGAGGTCGTCGGCCGAGAAGCCCTCGTCGGCGACCCCGTCCGCGACCCGCCAGGGCAGCCCCTCGGGGACCAGCACCCGGCCCGTGCCGGCAAGGGCGGCGGCGATGCGCGCCTCGACCTCGGCGACCGGGCACCGCTCCACGACCGCTCGGTAGTCCGCGACCCGCTCGGAGAACAGGTCCACGATGCCCTCGGGCGCCGGCCGGCCCCGGTGCGCGCTCGGCACCCGCACCTCGGCCCGGTCGGCATCGGCGAGCGCACGTCGTACCGACGCGAGGATGTCGTCACGGGCGGTCATCGGCGGCCTCCGTCGGTGCGCTTCCACCACGCCCGGAACGACTCGGGCGGCGGCGCCGGCAGGTCGCGGGCGCCGGTCCACTTCGTCGCCGGCCACGGCAGCCGGGAGAGCGCGCGCCGACCGCCCGGGAGGCTCCGGCGGCCCAGCCGCCCGGCCAGCCGGCCGGCCAGCCCCGACCCGCGCTCGACCAGCCCGAGCCGGGCGCCGGAGGTGAACGACCACGCCGCGCCCCTCATCGCCGCCTGCTCGCCGAGATGCGTGCGCGAGCCCCGATGGCTGTCCACCACCTGGGCGCGCAGGTCGACGAGCACCGAGGGGATGTCGATGCGCACCGGGCACACCTCGAAGCAGGCTCCGCACAACGAGGAGGCGTAGGGCAGCGAGTCGGTCTGCTCGTCCACGCCGACGCCCTTGAGCAGTGGGTTCAAGATCGCCCCGATGGGCCCGGGGTAGACCGAGCCGTAGGCGTGCCCGCCCGCCCGCTCGTAGACCGGGCAGACGTTCAGGCACGCCGAGCAGCGGATGCAGCGCAGTGCCTGCCGGCCCACCTCGTCGGCCAGCGCGCGGGTGCGGCCGTTGTCGACCAGCACCACATGCACCTCCTGCGGCCCGTCGCCGGGCGTGACCCCGGTCCACATCGAGGTGTAGGGGTTCATCCGCTCGCCGGTCGACGAGCGCGGCAGCAGCTGCAGGAACACGTCGAGGTCGGAGAACGTCGGCACCACCTTCTCGATGCCGACCACCGACACCAGCACCTCGGGAAGGGTCAGGCACA
The DNA here is from genome assembly GCA_963838025.1 of uncultured Actinomycetota bacterium. Classification (GTDB taxonomy): domain Bacteria; phylum Actinomycetota; class Actinomycetes; order Propionibacteriales; family Nocardioidaceae; genus Nocardioides_B. The sequence goes on along the minus strand of CAWIPF010000004.1, from coordinate 832,149 downwards.
TCCGGCCGTTGCCCTCCGACTCCACCACCACCAGGGTCCCGGTCTCGGCGACCGCGAAGTTCGCCCCCGAGACCGCCACCTTCGCGCGCAGGAACTTCTCCCGCAGGTGCAGCCGCGCCGCCTCGGCGAGACGCGCCGGCTCGTCGGTGAGGTCGGCCGGGGCCGGCCGCCCCACGCCGGCCATCGAGGAGGTGAAGATCTCGCGGATCTCCGCTCGGTTGCGGTGGATGGCGGGCACCAGGATGTGGCTGGGCAGGTCGTCGCCGAGCTGGACGATCAGCTCGGCGAGGTCGGTCTCCCAGGCGGCGATCCCCTCCGCGGCCAGAGCCTCGTTGAGGCCGATCTCGACCGTCGCCATCGACTTGACCTTCACCACCTCGTCGACGCCGTGGCTCCTGGCCACCTCCGCGACCGCGGCGCACGCCTCCGCGGCGTCGCGCGCCCAGTGCACGGTGGCACCGCGGGCGGTCAGCGCCGCCTCGAGGGCCAGCAGGTGCTCGTCGAGGTGCAGCAGCGTGTTGTCCTTGATCGCCGCGCCCGCCAGCCGCAGCTGCTCCCAGTCGTCGACCTCGGCGACCACCCGCGCCCGCTTGTCGCGGATGGTGTGCGTGGCGTGCGCGAGGTTGCTGCGCAGCTGGGTGTCGGCCAGCGCCTCGCGCGCGGCCTCCGGGAACACCGGCATCCCCACGAACGTCCTGCTCACGACGCCTCCTCCCCACTCCGACACTGGCAGCCCGACCGTGACCCGGAAGTCACCTTGCACCCCCGACATCGGTGTCGGTGTGGGCGAGGACCTCGGCGAGGTGCATCACCCGGACGCCCGCCTGCTGCCGCGACAGCAGGCCGCCGATGTGCATCAGGCACGAGTTGTCCCCGGCGACCACGACCTCCGCGCCGCTCTCGCGGACGTGCCGCGCCTTGTCCGAGCCCATCGCCACCGACACGTCGGCGTTCTTCACCGCGAACGTGCCGCCGAACCCGCAGCACTCCTCCGCCCCCGGCAGGTCCACCAGCCGCAGCCCCCGCACCGCCTCGAGCAGCCGCCGCGGCCGGTCCCCCACGCCCAGCATCCGCAGGCTGTGGCAGGTCGGGTGGTAGGTCACCGTGTGCGGGAACGCCGCGCCGGTGTCGGTCACCCCGAGTACGTCGACCAGGAACTCGCTCAGCTCGTAGGTCGGAGGCGCCGACGCCACCGCGGCGACGAGCCCGGGATCCCCCGACCGCCGCGCGACCAGCCCGTGCTGGTGCCGCGCCGACCCGGCGCACGACCCCGACGGCGCCACCACCGCGTCGTAGCCGGCGAACGCGTCCACGTAGTTGCGGACCACCGGCACCGCCTCGTCGAGGTAGCCGGTGTTGACCATCGGCTGTCCGCAGCAGGCCTGTCCCTGCGGGAACTCCACCTCCACCCCCAGCCGGCGCAGCAGGGTCACCACCGCCTTGCCGGTGTCGGGGAACATCGCGTCGTTCACGCAGGTGACCATCAGGGCGACCCTCATCCCCGGCCTCCTCTCCGGTGGGGGACCCGCGCACCCCCGGGGGCGCGGGTCCGTTGTGCGGCTACTCTCGGGCGGTGCTCGTCGTCGTGCTGGTGGTCCTCGCCGTGTTCCTCGGGGCGCTGACCCGCGCGACGTTCGGCTTCGGCGAGGCGCTGGTGGCGATGCCCCTGCTCGCGCTGCTGCCGATCGGGCTCCCGACCGCAGCGGCCCTGATGGGCATCGTCAGCCTGACCCTCGCGGTGGCCGGCGTCGTCGGGAGCACCCACGACGTGGACCGGGGCGCGCTGCTCAGGCTCTGCATCGGCGCCGTCCCCGGTGTCCCGCTGGGCGTGGCCCTGCTGCTGCTGGTGCCGGCGCGGCTGGTCGGGCTGGTGCTGGGCTGCGCGCTGGTCGGCTACGGCTGGTACGCCCTGACCTCCCACGGGCGCGGCCGGGTGTCGGCCGCCTGGGCGTGGCCGGTCGGCGTGGTCTCCGGCGGCCTGGGCGCCGCCTACGGGTTCCACGGCGTCCCGGTCGTCGTGTTCGGCACCCGCCGCGGCTGGTCGCCGGCCATGTTCCGGGCCACGATGCACATGTTCTTCCTGGTGTCGGGGGTGCTGGTGGTCGCCGGCCAGGGACTGGGCGGCTTCTGGACCGAGCGGCTCGGCCTGCTGGTGCTCGTCTCGCTGCCGGCCGTCGCCGTGGCCGCCGTCGCCGGCCGGGTGCTGCACGGGCGGATGACCGCGGAGCGCTTCCTGCGCTCGGTCTACCTGCTGGTGGCCGCGCTCGGGCTGGTCCTGGTGGCCAGGTCGGCGCTCGGCTGACCCGGTCGCCCGCGGCGGGGTCGCGCTAGGCGCCGGCATCGGCGTCCACCCCCCTCGGCTCGGCCCCCGACGCCTCCACGCCCATCGCCTCGGCCGCGAACGCCCGGGCGACCCGGGTCATCCTCTCGACCAGGCCGTGCTGGTCGGCGCCGGCGAAGCGCTCCCCCGGGCCCGACAGGGACAGCGCCGCCAACACGTCGGCGCCCCGGCCGACGGGGACGGCCACGCACCGCACCCCCAGCTCGTGCTCGCCCTCGTCGACGGCCCAGCCGCGGTCCCGGACCAGGTCGAGCTCCTCGAGGAGCGCGGCCGGCTCGGTCAGCGTGTTCGGGGTCAGCGCCGGAAGACCCGCCCGGCGGACCAGCGCGACGGCCTGCTCGGCGGGAAGCGCGGCCAGCAGCACCTTGCCGGAGGCGGTGCTGTGGGCCGGCACGTGCCGGCCCACCTCGGCGAACATCCGCAGCGTGTGCGGCGAGGGCACCTGCGCGACGTAGACGACGTCGTCGCCCTCGAGCACGGAGAGGTTGGCGGTCTCCCCCGCGTAGTCGACGAGCGTCGCCAGGTAGGGCCGGGCGCTGTGCGCGAGCGAGCGCTGGGCCGCGTCCCCGAGCCGGAACGCGGCCGCACCGAGGGAGTACTTGCGGGCGACGTCGTGCCGGACGTAGCCGCGGGCCCGCAGGCTGCGCAGCAGCCGGTGCGCGGTGCCCTGCGGCAGGCCCGTGAGCGCGGCGAGCTCGCCGACGCCCACGGGCCCGCCGGACCGGGCGAGGGCCTCGAGGAGGTCCAGCGCCCGGTCGACGGACTGCACGGCGCCCGGGGCGCGGGCAAGGCCGGCGGGACCGGTGGCCTCGTCCACCTTCACCTCCTGCTCACCCCCGCTCCGCTTCCACCCGCGTCAGGGCACCCTCAGGCTAGGCACCATCCGGCTGGGGCACCATCCGGCTAGGGCACCATCCAGCTCAGCACCGCCGTGGACTGCAGCACGACGATCAGCGCCATGAACACCAGCATCACCAGGCTCCACCCCAGCACGCGTCGGAAGATGTCGCCCTCCCGGCCGGCCATGCCGACCGCGGCGGCCGCGATCGCCAGGTTCTGCGGGCTGACCATCTTGCCGAGCACGCCGCCCGAGGAGTTGGCCGCCGCCATCAGCACCGGGTCGAGCCCGGCCTTGACGGCGGTCTGCACCTGCAGCGCCCCGAACAGTGCGTTGGAGGAGGTGTCGGACCCGGTGACCGCCACGCCGATCCAGCCGAGCAGGGGCGAGAGTACGACGTACAGGCTGCCGGTGCCGGCCAGCCAGACGCCGAGGCTGGTGGTCTGGCCGGATCCGTTCATCACGTACGCCAGCCCGAGCACCGCCATGACCGTCACGATCGCCCAGCGCAGCTCGTAGTAGGTCTCGCCGTACGTCTTGAGCATCCGGGCGGGCGAGAGCCTGAGGAACAGCGCGCTGATCAGGCCGGCGATGATCATCAGCGTGCCCGCCGCGGGCAGCCAGTTGAACTTGAACGTCATCGACGACAGCGGGTCGCCGGCGGAGTTGCGCAGGTCCAGCCCCGGCCACTGGAAGGAGTAGGACCACGGCTCCACCGACAGCGCGTCCTTGATGGCGGGGATGTTGGCCAGCGAGAACAGCGCGATGATCACCACGTAGGGCAGGTAGGCCTTGACCACCTCCGAGCTGTGGTCGTGGCCCTCGGCGGTCATCGCGGTGGCCGCGGGCCCGGCGCCGGCCGGTGCCGTGCCTCCCGCGGTCTCCCGCCCGGACCCCATCACCGCGCCGGTCGGGGCGGCACCGCCCACGGGCCCGCCCTCCGGGGTGGCCGCCCCGGCGATCTCGGTGACCTCCTCGACGGGGGTCCACACCTGCAGCAGCAGCACCACCGAGGCCGCGGACAGCAGCGAGGCGACGATGTCGGTCAGCGGCACGGAGATGTAGTTCGAGGCGACGAACTGCCCGACCGCGAACACCACGCCGGCCACCAGCGCCGGCAGCCAGGTGTGCTTGAGACCGCGCTTGCCGTCGACGACGAAGACCAGGATCAGCGGCACCACCACGGCCAGCAGCGGCGTCTGCCGGCCGACCATGCTGCCCAGCGTGTCGACGTTGAGCCGGGGGTTGCCGTTCACCCCGGAGGCGACCGTGGCCAGCGTGGTGATCGGCACCGCCAGGGCCCCGAACGCGACCGGTGCGGTGTTCGCGATCAGCGCGGTCGCCGCGGCCTTGATCGGCTCGAACCCGAGCGCGAGCAGCATCACCACGGTGATCGCCACCGGGGTGCCGAAGCCGGCCAGCGCCTCGAGCAGGGCGCCGAAGCAGAACGCGATGATGATCGCCTGGATCCGGTGGTCGGGGCTGACCCGGCCGAACGAGCGACGCAGCACGTCGAAGTGGCCGCTGGCCACGGTGAGGTTGTAGACCCAGATCGCGTTGATCACGATCCACATGATCGGGAAGAACCCGAACACGGCACCCTCGGTGCCGGTCAGCACCGCCTGGCCGACGGGCATCCCGAAGGCGACGATCGCCAGCACCAGCGAGACCAGCAGGGAGATGACACCGGCGAGCCACGCCTTCATGCGCAGCCCGCCGAGCAGGATGAACAGCGTCAGCAGCGGGACCGCTCCTACCAGCGCGCTGAGCGTGAGTGACCCGCCGACGGGGTCAAGGGTCTGTTGGAACATGCCTACCTCGCGTTCTCTGTGGTGGTGAGGGCCTGGACGGGCAGCCCCCGGATCGAGGCGTCGAGCAGCTCGACGGTGTGCGCCATCCCCATCGGGTGGCCGGAGCGTTCGATGGCCGAGGCCACCTGCATCAGGCAACCGGGGTTGGCGGTGACCAGCAGCTGCGCGCCGGTGGCCACGATGTTGGCCGCCTTCCGGTCGCCCAGCTCGCGGGCCGGTTCGGGGTTGAGGATGTTGTAGATGCCGGCCGACCCGCAGCACAGCTCCGGCTCCGCGATCTCCCGCAGCTCCACGCCGGGGACCTCGCCGAGCAGCCGGCGCGGCTCGCTGCGGATGCCCTGGGCGTGCGCGAGGTGGCAGGCGTCGTGGTAGGCCACGGTCATCGGGAGCGGGTGCCGCGGTGCCACCGTCCCCAGCTCGACGAGGACCTCCGAGACGTCGCGCACCTTCGCCGCGAACTCACCGGCCCGCTCGGCGTACGCCGGGTCGTCGGCGAGCAGGTCGGCGTACTCCTTCATCGTCGACCCGCAGCCGGCAGCGTTGACCACGACGCGCTCCACGCCGGCCGCCTCGAACACGTCGACGAGGGCGCGGGCGTAGCGCTGGGCCTCCTCCTCGCGGCCGTTGTGCGCCGAGAGCGCGCCGCAGCAGCCCTGGGCGGCCGGCACGATCACGTCGCAGCCCTCCGCGGACAGCACCCGCGCCGTGGCGGCGTTGACCCCGGGGAAGAACTCGCGCTGCACGCAGCCGGTCAGCATCCCGACCACCGCGCGGCGCGGTCCCTGGGCGGGCACCCGCTCGGGGACCGGCTCGGCCCGGCCGAGGCGCGGCGCCAGGCTCTCCATGGCCGCCAGCTGCGGGGACAGCCGCTCGAGCAGCCCGGTGCGCCGCAGCAGCCGGTCGAGGCCGGTGCGCTGCACGCCGCGCAGCGGGCCGCGCAGCAGGTGCAGCCGCTTCGGGTGCGGGAACAGCGCGAAGATCAGCCGGCGCAGCGCCTTGTCCTTCGCCGGCCGCTCGTAGAGGCGCTCGACCTGGGCCCGGGTGGGCTCGATCAGCTTGTCGTACTGCACCCCAGACGGGCAGGCGGTGACGCAGGCCATGCACCCCAGGCAGCGGTCCCAGTGCGCGACCATCGAGTCGGTCATCGGCTCGCCCTCGAGACCCTCCTTCATCAGGTAGATCCGGCCGCGCGGGGAGTCCATCTCCTCCCCCCACAAGACGTAGGTGGGACACGTCGGCAGGCAGAACCCGCAGTGCACGCAGTCGCCGACCAGCGCGGCGTCCGGGGGGTGGTGCGCGTCGAACGCCCCGGCCGGTGACGGCAGGCCGAGGTCGACGGGCTGGCCGTCGTCGGTGGTCCGGCTCATCCTCAGATCCCTCCCACGAAGCGCCCGGGCGCGAGCCGGCGGTCCGGGTCGAAACGTTCCTTGACCCGGCGCATCAGGTCCAGCGCCGGGACCGGCCCCCAGGTGTCGACGGCGTCCTTGACGGCGGCAGGTGCGTCGAGCACGACGGTGCTGCCTCCGTGCCGCGCGCAGGCCGCCCGCAGCCGCGCGACGGTCTCCGCCACCGTGGCCGGGTCGGTGCCGGCGGCGATCGCGGCGTACACCACGCCGGCGCCGGCCGAGCCGCGCACGTGCACGGCGGCGGGTCCGCCGCGCGCGGCCGCGAGCACGTCCGCGAGCCCGGACAGCGCGAAGGTGAGCTTGACCGCGGTGTCCCGGTCGTCGCCGGCGGCGGTCGGCGACCACGGGTGGGCCGCCCAGCCGTCGGGCACGTCGTCCGTGGCGGACGCCTCGCCGCCGAGCAGCCCGAGCGTCGCCGTGGTGCGCCCGAGGACGCCCTCGGTGATGCCCTCGAGCAGCACCGTCAGGGTGCCGGGCCCCTCGGGGGGCAGCTCGACCTCCACGGCCCCGGCGACCACCTGGGCGTGGATCACCGCCTGGGCGAGGCGCTGGGCGTCGCCGGGCGCCGCGAACGGCACGGTGACGAACCGGCGGGCGGCCGGCACCGGGTGCAGCCGGAACAGCGCCCCGGTGACGACCGCGAGCGTGCCGAAGGAGCCGTGGACCAGCTTGCCGAGGTCGTAGCCGGCGACGTTCTTGACGACGCGGCCGCCGGCCTTCGCCACCACTCCGTCGGCGCGGACCACCTCGACCCCGATCAGCAGGTCGCGCAGGGTGCCGGTGGCCACCCGGCCGGGACCGCTGGTGCCGGCGGCCAGGGTGCCGCCGACGGTCGCCCCGGGCACGGTCTCGTCGAGCGCCAGGCGCTGCCCGGCGGCGGCGACGGTCCGCTGCAGGTCCGCGAGCCGGACCCCCGCCTGGGCCTCGACGATCAGGTCGCCGGCGGCGTGGTCGAGCACCCGGTCCATCGCGCTCAGGTCCAGGACCAGGTCGACCCGCTCGGGGGGCCGGCCCCAGGTGATCTTGGTGCCGCGGCCGCGGGGCACGACGGCCAGCCCGTGGGCGGCGGCGGCGCGCATGGTCTCCGCGACCTCGGCGGTCGAGCCGGGGCGCGCCACGAGCGCCGGGGCGACCCCGTCGACGGCGTCGTCGGCGCGTGGCGTCGCCGACCTGGGCGCACGCGGACGCGAGAGCCGTGCGGGCCTCCGCGCTCGCCGCCCCGGTCACGGCGGCGCCCCCCGGGCGTCCGGCCATCAGAAGACCTCCGCCACGCCGGCCTCCTGCAGCGGGTGCGCCCCCTTGTGCCTCCCGGGCACCTCCCCGCACAGCCGGGGGGTGGGGAACACCTTGCCGGGGTTGGAGATCCCGTCGGGGTCGAAGGCGCAGCGCACCAGCTGCATGGTGTCGAGGTCCTCGTCGGTGAACATCCGCGGCATGTAGGCCGCCTTGTCGATGCCCACCCCGTGCTCCCCGGTGATCGAGCCGCCGTGGCCGATGCACAGGTCGAGGATGGCGCCGCTGACCCGCTCGGCGGCCTCCCCGGCGCCCTCGACGGCCTCGTCGAAGAGCACCAGCGGGTGCAGGTTGCCGTCGCCGGCGTGGAAGACGTTGGCCACCCGGACGCCCGAGGACGCCGACAGCTCGGCGATGGCGCGCAGCACCTCGGGCAGCGCGGTGCGGGGGATCACGCCGTCCTGGACGATGTAGTCGGGGCTGATCCGGCCGACCGCCGCGAACGCGGACTTGCGGCCCCTCCAGATCAGCGCCCGCTCGGCGGGGTCGGTGGCGACCCTGATCTCGAAGGCCGCGTTGGCGCGGCACAGCCGCTCGACCTCGCCGAACTCGTGCTCGACCTCGACCGCCGCCCCGTCGAGCTCGATCACCAGCACCGCGCCGGCGCCGGCCGGGTAGTTGCAGTGCACCGCGGCCTCGGCCGCCTCGATCGCGAGCGCGTCCATCATCTCGATCGCGGCGGGCACGATCCCGGCCGCGATGATCGCCGAGGTCGCGGCCCCCGCATGGTCGGTGGAGTCGAAGCCCGCGAGCAGGGTGCGCACCTCCTCGGGGGCCCGCACCAGCCGGACCGTCGCGGCGGTCACGATGCCCAGGGTCCCCTCGGAGCCGACCACGGCCCCGAGCAGGTCGTAGCCCGGGCTGTCGGGGGCCGGGCCGCCGAGCTCGACCAGCTCCCCGGCCGGGGTGACCAGCTCGGCGCCGAGCACGTGGTTGGTGGTGAAGCCGTACTTGAGGCAGTGCGCGCCGCCGGAGTTCTCCGCGACGTTGCCGCCGATCGAGCAGATCTGCTGGCTCGACGGGTCGGGGGCGTAGTAGTACCCGTGGGGCGCCGCGGCCCGGGTCACGTCGAGGTTGATCACGCCCGGCTCGACCACGGCACGCTGGTCCTCGCGGCGTACCTCCCGGATGGTGCGCATCCGCGAGGTGACCACCAGCACGCCGTCCGCGCGGGGCAGCGCGCCGCCGGAGAGCCCGGTGCCCGAGCCGCGGGCGACGTAGGGCACCCGGTGCTCGGCGCAGGCCCGGACCACGGCGGCGAGCTGCGCGGCCGTCTCGGGCATCACCACCAGCGCCGGGGTGACCTTGTAGTGGGCGAGCCCGTCGCACTCGTAGGTGCGCAGCCGGGCGTGGTCGGTGATGACGCCCTCGGGCGGGACCACCTCCCGGGCCCGCCGGGCCACCGCGTCGAGCGCCCCCCGACGGCGGCCGGGAGCGCCGGTCGCCTCGGTGTCCTCCGGGGGGACCGGGCCCGGGCGCGGGCCGGCTGTCGTCGGGGTGCCGTGGGTGCCGCTCATGGCAGGGTCACGGCATCCGCTCGTAGGCCGGCAGGGTGAGGAAGTCCGCGTAGTCGTCGGCGAGCGCCATCTCGGTGAAGGTGGCCCGCGCGTCGGCCCAGCGGCCGTCGGCGAAGGCCTCCTCGCCGACCTTCTCGCGGATCGCGGCCATCTCCTGCTCGATCAGGTTCTCGACCAGCTCGCGGGTCACGGTGTGCCCGTTGCTGAGCTCGACGCCGTTGTGCAGCCACTGCCAGACCTGGCTGCGGGAGATCTCGGCGGTCGCGGCGTCCTCCATCAGGTTGTTGATGCCGACCGCGCCGCTGCCGCGCAGCCAGGACTCGAGGTACTGGATCCCGACGCTGATGTTGTTGCGCAGGCCGTCCTCGGTCACGTCGCCCGGCGTGGCGGCCACGTCGAGCAGCTGCTCGGCGGTCACGTGCACGTCCTCGCGCAGGTTGTCGATCTGGTTGGGGCGGTCCCCCAGGACCGCGGTGAACGCCTCCTTGCAGATCTCGACCATGCCCGGGTGCGCCACCCAGGAGCCGTCGAAGCCGTCGCCGGCCTCGCGCGTCTTGTCGTCACGGACCTTGGCGAAGGCCGCCTCGTTGACCTCCGGGTCCTTGCTCGGGATGAACGCGGCCATCCCGCCGATGGCGTGCGCCCCCCGCTTGTGGCAGGTGCGCACCAGCAGCTCCGTGTAGGCGCGCATGAACGGCACCGTCATCGTCACCGAGTTGCGGTCGGGGAGCAGGAACTCCTTGCCCCGGGTGCGGAAGCTCTTGATCACGCTGAACATGTAGTCCCACCGGCCCGCGTTGAGGCCCGCGGAGTGCTCGCGCAGCTCGTAGAGGATCTCCTCCATCTCGAAGGCCGCCGGGTAGGTCTCGATCAGGCAGGTGGCGCGGATCGTCCCCCGCGGCATCCCCAGGAAGTCCTGGGCCAGGTTGAACGCGTCGTTCCAGAGCCGGGCCTCGAGGTGGGACTCCATCTTGGGCAGGTAGAAGTACGGGCCGAGGCCCCGGTCGATCTGCTTCTGGCCGCTCGCGGTCAGGTAGAGCGCGAAGTCCACCAGCCCGCCGGAGGCCGGCTGCCCGTCGACCAGGACGTGCTTCTCGGGAAGGTGCCAGCCGCGCGGCCGGACCACGATCGTGGCCAGCTCGATGTCGTCGCGCAGGGCGTAGGTCTTGCCCTCCGGGCTGGTGAAGTCGATGTTGCCGGTGATCGCGTCGAGCAGGTTGAGCTGGCCGGTGACGACGTTCTCCCACAGCGGGGTGTTGGCGTCCTCGTGGTCGGCGAGCCAGACCTTCGCCCCGGAGTTGAGCGCGTTGATCGTCATCTTCCGGTCGGTCGGGCCGGTGATCTCCACGCGCCGGTCGACCAGGCCTGGGGCCGGCGCGGCCACCCGCCAGGAGTCGTCCTCGCGGATCTCCCGGGTCTCCTCGAGGAAGCCGAGGGTGCCGCCTGCGGCGAGGTCGGCGACCCGCTCGGCGCGCCGGGCCAGCAGCTCGCGACGGCGGCCGTCCAGCTCCCGGTGCAGCAGGCCGACGAGCTCCAGCGCGCGGGGGCTGAGGATCTCCTCGAAGCGGTCCTGGGTCGGGCCGGTGATCTCGATGCCCTGCGGGGTGTCCATGGCTCTCCTCGGCGTTGACGACGACGGCCGTATCTTCCACATCGTGGAAGGAATCTTCTGTTTGATGGAAGGGTAAAACCACGGCGGGCCCGACCACAATGGGTCCCGCCGGTTTTCTCGTCCTGCGATTCGTCTGCGACGGCTCGGAGGTCTCACGCGGGGTCACCGCAGACGAACCCTTCGGACGGCGCCGCGGGCGGCGCACTACAGTGCGCAGCATGCCCGCATCCCGCGTCCTTCCCACCGACGAGGCGACCGAGCTGCTCAAGCTCGTCCGCGACCTCGTGACCAAGGAGCTGCTGCCGCGCGTCGTCGAGGCGGAGTCCACCGAGACGTTCCCGCGCGAGGTGTTCCGCACCCTGGGTCGCGCCGGCATCCTGGGCCTGCCCTATCCCGAGGAGTACGGCGGGGGCGGCCAGCCGTACGAGGTCTACCTGCAGGTGCTCGAGGAGATCGCCTCGGCGTGGAGCAGCGTCGGGGTCGGGGTCAGCGTGCACGCGCTGAGCTGCTTCGGCCTGGTCACCCGCGGCACCGAGGAGCAGAAGCAACGGTTCCTACCCGACCTGCTCGGGGGCGAGCTGCTCGGCGCGTACTGCCTCTCCGAGGCGCACGCCGGCTCCGACCCGGCGGCGATGACCACCACGGCGAGGCGCGACGGCGACGGCTACGTGCTCACCGGCGCGAAGGCGTGGACGACCCACGGCGGGCACGCCGACTTCTACAAGGTGATGGCCCGCACCAGCGACGACCGCAACGGGATCACCTGCTTCCTGGTCCCGGCCGACGCCGAGGGACTGAGCGCGGACCCGCCGGAGAAGAAGATGGGCCTGACCGGCTCGGCCACCGCCACGATGCGCTTCGAGGGCGTCCGGGTGCCGGCCGACCGCCGGCTCGGCGAGGAGGGCGAGGGGCTCAAGATCGCCCTCGCCGGGCTCGACGCCGGCCGGCTCGGCATCGCCGCCGTCGCCACCGGGCTCGCGCAGGGTGCGCTGGACCACGCGGTGGCCTACGCCAAGGAACGGGAGACCTTCGGCAGGAAGATCATCGACCACCAGGGGCTGGCGTTCGTCCTCGCGGACATGGCCGCCGCGGTCGGGTCGGCCCGTGCGACGTACCTCGCCGCCGCGCGGCTCAAGGACCAGGGGCTGCCGTACGGCACCGAGGCGAGCATCGCCAAGATGGTCGCGACGGACAACGCCATGAAGGTCACCACCGACGCCGTGCAGGTGCTCGGCGGCTACGGCTACACGCGTGACTTCCCGGTCGAGCGCTACATGCGCGAGGCCAAGGTCATGCAGATCTTCGAGGGCACCAACCAGATCCAGCGCATGGTGATCGGCCGGGCGCTGGCCAGGAGCACGGCGGGCACGATCACCACCGCGCCCGGTCACTGACCACAAGGAGAACCGCAGATGCAGCTCGACAACACCTCCGCGATCGTCACCGGAGGCGCTTCCGGCCTGGGCGCCGCGACCGCGAAAGCCCTTGCCGGCAAGGGCGTCCGGGTCTTCGCGCTCGACCTCGGGACCGGCGTCGACACCGCCGAGGCCGTCGACGGCGTCAGCTACGTCGCCGGCGACGTGACCGAGCCGGAGCAGGTGCGCGCCGCCGTCGAGCGGGCCGCCGCCGCCGGGCCGCTGCGCACGGTCGTCAACTGCGCGGGCATCGGGCCGTCGGCCCGGATCCTCGGCAAGAAGGGCGTCCACGACCTCGCCCTGTACGCCAAGATCGTGCAGATCAACCTCGTCGGCACGTTCAACGTGCTCGCGCTCGCCGCCGAGGAGATCGCGAAGACCGCCCCCGACGAGCAGGGCCAGCGCGGGGTCGTCGTGAACACGGCCTCGATCGCGGCGTACGACGGACAGGTCGGCCAGGCGGCGTACGCCTCGTCGAAGGGCGGCATCGTCGGGCTCACCCTGCCGGCGGCCCGGGACCTCGCGCAGTACGGGATCCGCGTGTGCACGATCGCGCCCGGCATCGTGGAGACCCCGATGCTCGCGACCGTGTCGGACGAGTTCCGCGCCGGGCTCGCCGCGGGCGTCCCGTTCCCGCAGCGGCTCGCGCGACCGGACGAGTACGCCCAGCTCGCGCTCGCGATCATCGACCACGACTACCTCAACGGCGAGGTCATCCGGATGGACGGCGCGCTGCGGATGGCGCCGCGCTGACCACCGAAGACCCGAGGGCCCGCCCGACGCCCGCGAGGAGTACGTCGGACGGGCCCTCGGCCCGGTGACGGGTCACGCCGTGCGGTGGCTCAGCCCTCGGCCGGCCTGCGCCGCATCAGCATCGTGGCCGCGCCGACCAGCACCATCCCGAGCCCGGCGATGCCCAGCAGGCCGAGGCTCGCGCCCGCTCCGGTCGCGGGCAGCACGCCGGCCGCGCCCTTGACCGATGCCGGCGCCGTGCTGCCGGGCGGCGTGGCGAACGCCTCGGTGCCCAGCACGACCGGCGGCCGGTTGGCCGTGGGGGTGTCCGTGCAGTCCTCGTCGGTGCCCGCCACGCATCCCTCGGCCGGCTGACAGTTCTCGTCCTGACCCGCCGTCGGCACGCACTCCTCGACCGGCTGGCAGTTCTCGTCCTGACCCGCCGTCGGCACGCACTCCTCGACCGGCTGACAGTTCTCGTCCTGACCCGCCGTCGGCACGCACTCCTCGACCGGCTGGCAGTTCTCGTCCTGACCCGCCGTCGGCACGCACTCCCCGATCGGCTGGCAGTTCTCGTCCTGACCGGGCTGGGGGACGCACCCCGGCGGAGGAGCCGTGACGCACCCGGTGTGCGCCGGGTTGCTGCGGCCGATGCCGTGGTTGGTGTCGCACTCGTAGCCGGCGTTGTGGTCCGAACCGTTGGGGTACTGGCCCTTGGGGTTCTTGTTGTCGGCCTTGCCGACGCAGCCCGCGCAGGGCTTGCCGAGCGACTTGCCGCCACCGTTGCCGTTCATCGACGGCGAGCCGTCGCGGGTCGAGCAGTACGGGCCCCCGGGACACTTGCCGTTGGCGCCGCCGGAGTTCTGGTCGGCGTGGCTCAGCGGCTGCGGCTGGGTGACGTCGCCGGTGGTGCCCGCGTTGCCCTGGCTGTGGTCGGAGCTGCCCTTCGACGTGGAGCCCTTCGACGTCGACTTGGTCGACTTGGCCGGCTTGGCGTTCGGCTTGGCCGGCTTGGCGTTCGACTTGGCCGGCTTGGCGTTCGACGCCGCGGCCGGGCCGGTCCCGTCCCCGGTCGTGTCGGTCTCGGCGTCGGACTGCGACGGTGCCGCGTCCGACGTACCGGCCGAGGAGCCCGACGATGCGGCCTGGGAGCTCGCACCGTCGGCCTGACTCTTGGCCTGGTTGTTGGCCTGGCCGGCCCCCTTGCCGTTCCCCGGGTCGGCGAGCGCGCTGCCGCTGACCCCCATGCTCAGCACCACGAGCAGCAGCGCCGCGACGACCGCAATCGGGCGCGCTCGAGTACGTCTGGACGTATCCATGACTTCACCTATCCCCCCGGCCGAACGGCCAGGTAACCAAGTTGTCTGCGCGCAAGGCCCCCCTCGCGCTCTCTACCTGAGGAGGCTATGCCCGGGCCGCTGATACGGCATGCCCCGGTGAGGGCAACTTGGGTAAAATTGTGGCTCCCTGCGGGGACGGGATTTGCCCCCAATATCGGGATCTTCCGCCGCATTCCCGGAGGCACGGGATCGGAAACAAGGCAGCACTCAACGCCGAACAAGCCAGCACTCAACGGGGAACGAGGCAGCACTCAACGGACGGGGGTGGGGAGTACCCCCGAAAGGAGACTCCCCACCCCCGCGCTCGTGGGCGGTCAGCGGGTCAGGCCCGGGCCCTGCGTCGCGCGACCAGAGTGACCGTACCGACCGCGACGGCCGCGACGCCACCCACCAGGAGCAGCATCAGCGCCGCACCGGCCCCGGTCCGGGGCAGCACCCCGCTCGGCAGCAGACCGTCCAGGGCGCGGACCACCGCCGGCCGCGTCGTCCCCGCCGTCGGCTGCGCGAACGCCTCGACGCCGAGCACGGCGGCGGGACGGGCCGCGCCCACCGCGCCCGCCGTGACCGCACCACCCGCGCCGGGCGCCGCGTCCGGCGCACTGCCGCACGCGCGCTCGTCGCCGGACGCCATGCCGGCGTCCGAGGAGCAGGCGGACGTGCCCGCGACCAGCGCCGTGCGGGCCGGCGAGGCGGTCGAGTCCTCCGTGCACCCGGTGTGCGCCGGGTTGGAGCGGCCGACGCCGTGGTTGGTGTCGCACTCGTAGCCTGCGTTGGCGTCCGAACCGTCGGGGTACTGACCCTTGGGGTTCTTGTTGTCGGCCCTGCCGACGCAACCGGCGCAGGGCTTCCCGACGGACTTGCCGCCGCCGTTGCCGTTCATCGACGGCGACCCGTCGCGCGTCGAGCAGTAGGACCCCTCGTCCGGGCAGTCGCCGTTGGCGCCGCCGGAGTTCTGGTCCGCGGTGCTCGTGGGCTGCGGCTGGTCGTAGCCGCCCTCGGTGCCGGCCGTGCCCTGGCTGTGGTCGGCACCGTCCGCCGGCGAGCCGTCCGAGCCGTCCGAGTCGTCCGAGCCAGTGGAGCCGGTGGAGCCGTCGGTCGTGGTGGTCGACGTCGTCCCGTCACCCTCGGCCCCGGCCTGGAGCGCCAGGGCCGGACCGGCCCCGGCGAACACCAGGAGAACGAGGGTCAGGGTCGCCGCCAGCCCTGTGATCGGGCGCACGCGACCGTTCCATGTCCGAGTCATGGCCTGCCTACTTTCGCCCGGCCGCCGGGCGACCGGGATAGAAACCACGGGCGCCCAAGGCAGCCCCTACGGTTTCCCTCCCGGGGGAGAGTTCTACCGCATCGGCGGCCTCGAGGGCCAGCGCCGGACGAGCACGATTCTCCCGGGCCGCGGCACCACCCACGTCCGGGTGGCGCCTGGCAGGATGCCGTCCATGAGCACACTGGACACGTGGGCCCGCGGCGCGCACACCGCGAACGGCGTCACCCACGACACCTACCGCAAGGGCAGCGGGCCCGGCGTGGTCGTGATCCACGAGCTGCCCGGGATGACCCCTGAGGTCGTCGCGTTCGCCGAGGAGGTGGTCGGCGCCGGGTTCACCGTGGTGATGCCGCACCTGTTCGGGGAGCCCGGGGCGCCGGCGACCCTGCCGGTGTTCGCCAAGGTGTTCCCCAAGGTCTGCGTCAACAAGGAGTTCACCAAGCTCGCCCTCGGCGAGACCACCCCGGTCGCGGTCTGGCTGCGCTCGCTCGCCCGGGAGCTGCACGCGGAGCTCGGCGGCCCCGGCGTGGGTGCGCTCGGCATGTGCTTCACCGGCGGCTACGCGCTCGGCATGATGGTCGACGCAGCGGTCACGGCGCCGGTGCTCTGCCAGCCCAGCGCGCCGTTCGCGGTCGGCAGGCGACGCGCCGCCGACCTGAACCTGTCGCCCGCCGACCTCGAGATCGTCAAGCGGCGCGCGGCGGAGGGCTGCGCCGTGCTCGGTCTGCGCTACCGCAGCGACCCGGCGACCGGGACCCGGTTCGACACCCTCCGCCGGGAGATCGGCGAGAGGTTCATCGCCGTCGAGTTCGAGGGCAAGGGGCACTCCGTGGTCACCGAGCACCGGCAGCAGGAGGCCGTGGACCGGATCCTCGAGTTCCTCCGGGAGCGGCTGGGCGTCCCGGCGTGACGCGGCCGGCGCAGCGGGGCGCACAGCGGGATGCCCAGCGGGGCGCTCAGCGGGCGAGCCGCTCCGTGATCGCGTCGTACGTCGACCGGCCGAAGGCCACCAGCCGCGCGGAGGCGACCGCCGTGGGGGTGGACCGGAGGGTGTCCACGGCCGCGTCTACCGCGTCCTCGCGCGGCCAGCCGTAGACGCCGGCCGAGATCAGCGGGAACGCGATGGTGCGCACCCCGAGCTCGTCGGCGACCGCCAGCGCGTTGGCGTAGCAGGACACCAGCTGTGAGCGCGGGCCGACCCCGTGGATCGGGCCGACCACGTGGATCACCCAGCGTGCCCGCAGGTCGTGCCCGTGCGTCCAGCCGGCCCGCCCGGTCCGCAGCCCCTCGGGGAACCGCTGCACGCACTCGTCGTACAGCCCGGGGCCGGCGGCCCGGTGGATCGCGCCGTCGACGCCACCGCCGCCGCGCATCCGCTCGTTCGCGGCGTTCACGACGGCGTCCACGTCCTGCTCGGTGATGTCGCCCTCGACGACGGTCAGCTCCATGGCAGGTCGACGTCCCTTCGATCGGTGGGCTCAGCGGCCGTAGTCGTCCTCGATGCGGCAGATGTCGTCCTCGCCGGTGTAGGCGCCGTGCTGCACCTCGACGATCACCAGCTCCTGCTCCCCCAGGTTGGCCAGCCGGTGCTTGGCGCCCAGCGGCACGTCGACCGACTGGCCGGGGTGCGCCACGACGACCTTCCCGTCGATCGTGCAGGTGGCGATGCCGAAGATCACCACCCAGTGCTCGGAGCGGTGCTCGTGGGTCTGGTAGGACAGCCGGCAGCCGGGGTTCACGTGGATGCGCTTGATCTTGTAGCCGTTGGCCACGTCGATCACGTGCCAGGAACCCCAGGGCCGCTCTTCGGAGTCGAGGACGGGCGCTTTGCTGTGCGTCATGGTGCGTCCAGGGTAGCGGCGGATCACTCGCGGATGGCCGGACCCTGGGCGATCCACCACCGGGCGGCCGCCACCTGCCAGGCCGGCGCGCCCGGGGCCCGCAGGATCGTCTGCAGCCCCGGCGATCCGGTCATGCCGAGGGCGTACATCTTCGCGCGCTCGCGCAGCGACCAGTCCCGGCCCAGCGAGGTGCGCAGCGCGGCGTCCGTCAGCGGGTTGGCGACCAGGTGGCCGAGCCCCTGGGCCATCGGCACCGCGACCTCCTCGAGCGGGTGGTCGAGGAAGGCGAGCATCCGCATCCGGTGGACGTCGGTGCTCAGGTAGCGCACCAGGGTGGCGGCGCGGCCGCGCATCCACGCCGGCTGCCCCTCGTCGGCCATCACCACGAGCAGCGCCTCGGCCACACCGTCCCCGAACGGCGAGGCCGAGACCAGCAGCGCCGCCAGGTGCCGTCGCTCCGAGTCGCGGTGGAAGAGCGCCTCGCGCAGCAGCCGGGGCAGCATCTTGTCCTCGTCGTACGTCGGCTGGGGCACCTGTCGGCCGGCCTGGTCGGCGAGCTCCTGGGCGATCACCCGGGCCTTGCTCGAGACCAGCTCCTCGCCGTGCGCGACGACGTACCCCAGCCTGCGCCGCCCGGCCTTCGCGGCCGCGTCGACGAGCGTCGTGCGGATGCCCTCGGGGAGGTTCGCGATCAGCTCGGCGAGCTCCTCGCTGGCCCGCACCGGGTTGGTGCGCCACCTGCGCAGCACCAGCATGTCGAGCTCGGTGCGCTCGTCGGCGGTGAAGTCGCCGGCGGCCACCTTCTGGGTGGCCAGCCACACCCCCACCCCGAGGACGGAGTCGTTCGGCGGGTTCTCGATGAGGTCGAGCACCAGCCGGGCGGCCTGCCGGGTCGGCAGCCGGTCGAGGAGCCCGACCGGGTTGGTGATCACCTGCACGTCGGGGTCCGCGACGTACGCCGCGATCGCGTCCACCATGAAGTCCTGGGCCCGCACGACCGAGGCCAGGTTCATCGCGGCCGTGCTGTACTGCCGGTAGGCCACCTTCACCGAGCGCGGCAGCTGGGTGACCACCTGGGTGGCCAGCGCCTGCCAGGTCCGGGCGCGCAGGTGCACCATCGGCGCCGCGGCGAGGTGCCAGCCCAGCTCCTGCCAGTGACGTGCCCGCGCGTCACCGTCCTCGGCCAGGTCGATCAGCTCGTCGAGCCGGTCCGCGAACGCGCGGGAGGACGACTCCAGCCTCGGCCGCACCACCTTGGCCTTCACACCCGGGATCGAGGCGCGGATGTAGCCGGTGATCGACGAGATCTGCCCCGGCTCGAGCCCGAGCACGGTCTCGTAGGCGGTCATCCCCTCGTAGGAGATCGGGATCTCCCCCGACTCCCAGCGGCTGAGCAGGCTGCGGCTCGCGGACAGGCCCGCGTCGGCCAGCGCCTCGGTGAAGCGGCGGCCGTCCTGGAAGGAGGAGTCCCGGTGCAGCAGCCGCGACGTCGCCAGCAGCCAGCCGATGCGCGCGTCGATGTCGGGCCTGGTGGAGTTCAGCGGGGTCGCGTCGTACGCGATCCGCTGGGTGCGACCCGGGCGCCGTGGTCCCGTTGGCACGTCCGGTCACCCCCTAGCGTCGGCTCAGCTGATGATAGGACGAACCAGACGGACCAGCATCACTCCGGCGAATACCCCGGTGGCGTTGGCGACCACGTCGCGAAAGGCCGGGTCCCGGCCGGGCAGCAGCAGGCCCTGTGCGAGCTCGACCGTGAGCGCGCCCACGAAACCCCAGGCGGTCCACTGGTGCCAGGTCCAGCGGGGCACCAGGACGGACCCGAGCGCGCTGACCGGCACGCCCATCGCGGCGTTCATCGCGAACTCGACCCGGTCGTAGGTGACCAGGGTGGCGGGCAGGCCGTGACCGTTCGCGAAGCCGACCAGCCAGGTGACCACGCTGCTCGGGGCGGCCGAGGACGGTGCCAGCAGGATGACGGCGACGAGCAGCAGGTAGCCGACGAACACCGCCTCGAGGATGCGGTGACCGGTCCGGCTCACCGAAGCTGCGGACGGACGTGCAGGCCCACCTCGGGGTCGACGAGCACCTCCTGGGCCGCCACGATCCCGTCCGCGTCCAGCTCCGCGTCGAGGTCGACGTTGCGCTTGACCATCGCCAGCGCGATCGGCCCGAGCTCGTGGTGGCGGGCGCTGGTGCCCACGAAGCCGACCACCCTGCCGTCCGCGGTGCGCAGCTCGCTGCCCCGTGCGGGCAGCCGGTTCTCGGACCCGTCGAGGTGCAGCAGCGTGAGCCGCCGCGGCGGCCGGCCCAGGGTGTGCACCCGCGCGACGGTCTCCTGGCCGCGGTAGCAGCCCTTGTCCAGGTGCACGGCGGTGCCGATCCAGCCGGCCTCGTTGGGGATCGTCCGCTCGTCGGTGTCCAGCCCAAGGCGGGGCTCGCCGCGGGCGATGCGCAGGGCCTCGAAGGCCCACATCCCGCAGGCCGGGCCCGCTGCCGCGGCGTACGCCGTGAGCTCGGCGCGCGGGACGAAGGTGTAGCCGGAGTAGGGGACGCCGTCGACGCGGGCGGCCGGACGCCAGGTGACCGCGACCTGCTCGGTCACGTCGGCCACCTCCACCCGCATCATGAACCGCATCCGGTCCAGCCACTCGACCAGGGCCGGGGCCCGGCCGGGCTCGACGTGGGCGGTGAATGCCTCGCCGTCGTCGCTGCCGAACATCGCGTGCTCGACGTGGCCCTGCGGGCTGAGGATCAGGGCACCGCTCGGCACGCCGGGCGCCAGGTTCTCGAGGAACTGCGTGGTCAGCGAGTGCAGCCAGGAGAGCCGGTCGGGCCCGCTGATCCGGACCACGCCCCGGTGCGAGAGGTCGACGAAGCCGTCTCCGGCCTCGAGAGTGCGCTGCTCGCGGTGGAAGGAGCCGTAGTGCGCGGCCACGGGAGCGTCGACGCCGTCGCCGGCGACCGCGCCGGGAAGCTGGAGAAGGGGGCTGGGTGAGTCGTTCATCGCGACTTCATCATCACAAGCGCCACCAAATAGAGCGTGCCCATGGCCACGAGTGCCAGCATCGTGTTCTGGACGACGCGCACCCAGCGCATGCTCTCCGGCTGCTGGAAACGTCGACCGCTCCGCCTGCGCATCATCTGGACCACCCCTTTGCCCCCTGCCGGCCCCCCGACGCGGGTCCCACTATGCCTCGCTCCGGTTCCCGACACACGCGGGCCGGGGCTGTCCGGGCGGGTCAGCGGCAGTCGGCGCAGGTCCCGAAGACGGTCAGGTGCCCGAGGTCGGTGGCGAAGCCGTAGCGCTCACGCAGGGCCTCGGTCATCGGCTCGACCAGCTCCGGGGCCACCTCGGTGATCGACGCGCACCGGCGGCAGACCAGATGCACATGGGCCGGGGTGGCGGTCGAGTGGTAGGTCGGCGCCCGGTCGGTGATGTGGGCGTGCCGGACGAGGTCGAGGTCCTCGAGCAGCTCCAGGGTCCGGTAGACCGTGGAGATGTTGACCGCCGCCGAGTCCTCGCGGACCGCCGCCAGCACCTCGTCGGGGGTGGCGTGGCCGAGTCGTTCGACCGCGCGCAGCACCAGCTCGCGCTGCGGGGTCAGCCGGTAGCCCCGCGCGCGCAGCTTGGCCTGCCACACCTCCGGCGGGGTGTGGGTCGGCGCGCCGTGCGTCGCGCCATGCGTGTGGTCGGACACGCAGCCGAGTCTAGGAGCCCGCTCCCCGCCGCCCCACCGATAGCCCCACCGATAGCCCCACCGATAGCGGAGCTGAAGCGTGACCGGGGGTCACCCCGGGCTACCGGTAGCGGGGGGCGGGGAGAATGCGGGGCCAATGTCGTCGCCGAGGAGAGCCGGTCGGGCTTAGGCTGCCCTTATGCCCGACGGGTGGGACGCGGCAACGACGCGTGAGACACGGCAGCTTCGTCGTCTCACCGCGGCGCTCGGCGACGCCCTCACCGTCGACGACGTCGCCCGGGCCACCCTGGCGACCGGCCTGGGGCTGCCGGGTGTGGTCCGCGTCGGGCTGGCCCTGAGGCAGACCGGTGGCCGCCAGCTCCGGTTCGTCGCCGCCGATCACGAGGAGATCGACGTCGCCCGGCTCACCTGGTGCCTGATCGACGCCTACGCCGACGTGCCCGTCGTGGCGGCGGTGCGCGACGGCCGCGAGTTCTACCTGCAGCGGCTCGCGGACGTCGAGGAGCAGTTCCCCGAGATCCTCGACCGGCAGCGCGGGCTCGGCACGCGGAGCCTGGTGACGCTGCCGCTGTCGGCCGACGAGGAGCGCATCGGTGCGCTGCTGCTGTGCTACGGGAGCGAGCGCTACTTCAGCTCCCAGGACCGCTGGTTGCTCAACAGCTTCGCGGGCCAGGTGACCCAGGCCGTCCGGCGTGGGCTGGCCTTCCACATCCAGTCCACGACCTCGGAGCAGCTCCAGCGCAGCCTGATGCCGCACTCGCTGCCGACCGTCGAGGGCGTCTCGCTCGGCACGCACTACCAGGCCGGCGGCCTCAACGTCGACATCGGCGGCGACTGGTACGACCTGATGGAGCTTGCCGACGGGTCGGTGGCGTTCGCGCTCGGTGACGTGATGGGCAAGGGCGTCCCCGCCGCCATCGTGATGAGCGAGGTCCGCTCGGCGCTGCGCGCCTACGCGATCTTGGACCCGCGGCCCTCCGTCGTGCTCGCCCGCCTCGACGCGCTGGTCAACACCCTGGCCGCCCCCGAGCAGATCGTGACCGTGGTGTACGGCGTCCTCGACCCGGACCGTCGCCGGGTCACCTATGCCGCCGCCGGACACCCACCGCCCCTGCTCGTGCCGCCGTCCGGCCCACCGACGGTCCTGCGCGACAGCATCGGGCCGGCGCTCGGCCTCGGTGCCGGCCCCTGGCCGGAGAACGCCCTCGAGCTCCCGCCCGAGGCGTCTCTCCTGCTCTACAGCGACGGTCTGGTGGAGACCCGCGACGTGGACCTGTTCACCGGCATCGACCGGCTCGTGAACCTGATCGCGGAGCTGCCCACCCGCCGGCGCAACCCGCGCGAGATGTGCAGCCGGCTCGGCGCGACCGTGGACCTGAAGGACGCCGACGACGACGTCACCGTGCTGGCGGTCTCGGCGAGCGGCCGCGCCGAGACGCTCACCGCCTCGCTCGACCTGCCCGGCGACGCCACCGCGTCGGGCCGGGCCCGCCGGTTCGTGCGCGCGACGCTGGCCGGCTGGTCCGTCGACGACGACACCATCGCGACCGCGGAGCTGTGCGTGAGCGAGCTGGTCACCAACGCGATCATCCACTCGGGGACCTCCCCGCAGCTGGTGGTCCGCGCCGACGGGGAGCTGCTGACCGTGCTCGTCCAGGACCGCGGCGGTCACGGCACGGTGCGCCGGGTCGACGACTACGACCCGATGAGCATCTCCGGTCGCGGGCTGACCCTGGTCGACGCGCTCGCGACCGCGTGGAGTGCCGAGCACAGCTCGGACGGCACGACGGTGTGGTTCGAGCTCGAGCTGGACGGGTCCCCCGCGCTCACCGGCGGATGAGCCGGCACGGGGACGGCACAAACGTCCGACGAGCGTCGGCCCTGGTGGGCCGGCGCTCGTCGGAGGTTTGTCGCGAGACCCGCTAGCCGAACATCACCACGGCGGCGAACGTGGCGATCACCAGACCGGTCACCACGGGGATGAAGCACATCCGGGCCAGCTCGATGACCGAGACCCGCGCGAAGCCCGCGACGGCGATCAGCGAAGACCAGGCAACCAGGGTGCCGCCGCCGGACCAGATGTTGCCCATCTGGCCGATCGCGGCCAGCGTCTCCTTGTCCAGACCGGTGACCGGGCCCAGTGTGCCGGCCAGCGAGCCGGTCAGCGGCAGCCCAGAGAACCCCGAGCCTTCGAGCCCGGCGATCATGCCGATCAGCAGGATGCCCAGCGCCGTGATGAACGCGTTCTGCGGGATGGCGGACTGCAGGTGCAGCACCAGGTCGTAGAGGAACGCAGGACCACTGGCACTGCCGTCCGCGGCGGGCGCGATGCCGAGGATGCGTCCGGCGAAGTCACCGTTGCCGATGAAGAAGAAGCCGGCGATCGGGAGCACCACACCCATGGCCTTGAAGGCGAAGACCAGCCCGTCGACCACGTGCTCGGCGGAGCGCTCCAGGAACGACGACCGGCCCTCCGCCAGCGCGCCCAGGAAGATCGTCAGCGCGGCAATGCCGCCAACGAGCGCCGCGGCGTCGCCCCCCTTCACGCCACCGCCGGTGCCGTGCACGGTCATCCCGTAGATCAGGTAGATGATCAGCGCCAGGTAGGCCAGGGGCACGGCCACCGCGAAGGCGTTGCTGACCCACGGGGCGACCGCTGGCCGCGCCTCCTGCTCGGTCTGCACGAGCGTGGCCCTCGAGCCCGCGAGCGACGGCTGCGGGCGGTCGGAGGTGACGGTGCCGACGCCCGCGGGGTGGGCGTACTCCTCCTGCTCCATGCGCTCCAGAGAGCTGGTCACGTAGTCCGTGTGATCGCCAGGCGCCGGCACCGTGTGCGCGGCACCGACCAGTGCCGGGCCGTGACCGATGGTGGGCGCGTCCCCGATCTCGTCGCCGAAGTCGACGGGACCGCCGCCCTCACCGCGCTCCCACGCCTCGAGGAGGGCGTTGGACGGACGGCGCATCTTGCCGAACTCGAGCACGTAGCCGATCACGAGCGCCACGCCGCCGACGATCAGGGACAGCACCATCGCCCGGTTGGCGACCACGTCCGCCGATGCCCCTGCCGCGGTGGCCGAGAGGCCGGGCGCAACACGGATCACGAAGTCGCTCGAGAGTGCCATGCCCTGCCCGGCGACCGCGATCGTGAAGGCCACGGCCATCGGTCGGAGGCCGGCGCGGATCGCGACAGGGATCAGCACCGCACCGATCAGCGGCACCGCAGGTGTCGGCCAGAAGAACAGCGAGATCAGGTACGTGACGACCACCAGTGTCCAGAAGGCGAGGTGGCCGTTGCGCATCACCGGCTTGAACGGCGCCACCATCTTCTGGTCCGCCCCGAGCGCCTGAAGCGCCCCGAGCATGCCGGTGACCAGCGCGATGATCAAGAAGATGCTGAAGAGCTCCTGCGCGGCCACCAGGCTCGCGTTGAAGATCGCGGAGAGGCCGGTCACGAGGCTGTGACTGAAGACGATGGCGGTCAGGAACGTGAAGCTGACGGCCGGGACGATGATGTTCTTCCTGGTGAGCATCGTGAGCAGGATCACGACAACGCCAAGTAAGTAGACCCAGTGTGCAGGGGTAAGTTCGTGCATGAAGCCTCCCGGGCTTGAACGACGTGCTGAGAAGCGTGCGCCCGGCCGGCCGAGACGGTCTACGTAGACACTGCCCAACAACCCATCCGGTTCTTGTGCACACTGCCCGTGAGCACCGTCCGCCGATCCCGTGATAATAGGGGCAGGTCCCGTCGGGGAGACCGTCGTGATCGGAGAGTTCTTGAACGAGATGGGGGTCGTGCCTCCCGGCCGCATGGTGAGGTACACCCTCCTCGCCGTGACGGTCCTCGGCACGATGTGCAACAACATCGTGAACGTGCCGCTCCGGTCGATTGCCACCGACCTCGACGCGTCTGTGTCCTCCGCGGTGCTCTGCGTCAGCGCCTTCGTGCTCACCCTCGCAGTGGCGATGCCGCTGGCCGGTTGGCTCGGCGACCGGATCGGCCAGAAGCAGACTCTGGTGCTCGCGGTCGCGCTCATGCTGGTCGCCCAGGCCGCGGCCGCCCTGGCCCCCAACCTCGGCACGCTCATCGTGCTGCGGGGGGTCCAGGGTCTGGCCTGCTCGGCGATCCCACCGATGGTGATGGGCATGCTGGCCGGCTTCTACCCGATGCAGCACGCCCGGATGATGGGCGCCTGGGCCGCCGCGAACGGCATCGGGCAGGCGGTCGGCCCGCCCGTCGGCGGTCTGATCAGCGACTGGTGGGGTTGGCGCTACATCTTCGTCGTGCTCGCTGTCGCCTGCCTGGTGGTGCTGCTGGCGATGTGGATGCTGGTGCCGGCACGTCCCCCGCGAGCGACATCGCTGCACCTGTCCGGCGCCGCGCTGCTCACCGTCGGCGTGGGCCTGCTCCTGGTCGCCACGACTGCGGTCAGCCAGCCCGGCGTGCCCGGGTGGCTGATCGCCGCCATCGGCGTCGGGGGGCTGGCCGCGCTGGGGGGCTACGCGGGCGTCTCCCGCGGTCGGAGCGACGCCATGATCCCGGTGCGCCTGATCGTGGAGAGCCGCTTCCTGCGCAGTTCCCTCGCAGCGTTCGCGCAGATGTTCACCCTCGGCACCGTCCTGGTCGCGCTGCCGCTGTTCTTCACCGGACCACTCGGAATGAACACCGGGCGGGCCGGGCTGATCTTCTTCACGTTGCCGGCGATCATGGCGGTCGCCGCACCCCTCGTCGGCCGGCTCAGCGACTGGGGCTCGCCGCGCCTCGTGCTGCGCTCAGGGCTCACCGTAGTCACCGTCGGCTCCGCACTGACCGGCCTCATCGCGGTGAGCGGCACCGGCCGCGCGACGGTGGTGCTGATGATCGCGGTCATGGTGGTGCTCGGCATCGGGATGGCGATGGTGCAGACCCCCGCCGCCGCCGGCGCGACTCGCTCCCCGGCCGGCCAGTACGGCGCCGCCCTCGGCCTGTTCAGCATGCTCCGCTTCTCGGGGTCAACCGCGGCGGCGGCTTGGGTGGCGCTGATCTACCCGCAGGGTCACCTGCTGCTGCTCTTCCTCGGCTGCACGGTGATCGCGCTTGCGGGGCTGGCGACGAGCTTCGTCGGTCCCGACCCGGGGCCACCCCGGGCGGTGCCGGCGGACGAGGACGTGATGGCCCGCGCCGGCTGACACGGCTAGCCGAGGTCGCGCTCGACCCTCTCCGCGGTCTCGGCCAGCGTCGCCAGCCGCATCGCCAGCCAGATCGTGAACTGGGTGTCTGCATGGCGGATGTCCCGCTGGAGCAGGCGGGAGACCCGGTCGAGCTTGTAGAGCATGGTGTTGCGGTGCACGCCGAGCTTGCGCGAGGCCTCGTTGAGGTTGCCGCCTGCCTCGACGTAGGTCCGCGTGGCCTCGAGCAGGGCCCCGCCGCGTTCCTGCCGCAGCGGCTCCAAGATGTCGTCGGCGAAGCTGCGCCCCGCCGGCGCTTGGGCCAGGTCCAGGAGCGCGGAGTCGACCCTCAGGTCCGCGAAGCCGCAGACATGGTCGACCTTGAGTCGCTCGCGCAGGTCGAGCGCCACGCGGGCCTCGCGATAGCTCTCCACGATCTGCTCTGCTCCCACGACGGGTCTGCCGAAGGCGACGAGGACCGGTCGCCTCGCGATCTGGCCCAGCCGCTGCTCGAGCGCGGTGGCGTAGGCACGGAGGTCGTCCAGGGCCGGGTCGCGGTGCGAACGGGGCACCGCGGACACCGGTCGGACCACGGCAAGCACGTCCCCCACAACCGCGGCCAGGGTCTGCTCGCCGTCGGGCAGGGGGTGCACACGCGCGGCCGCCCGGGGCATCTCGGCGAGCCGCGAGGAGGCGTCCCCGTCGGCGATCAGCCCGGCGCTTCGGGCGACGACCACGGCGTGCCGGCCGTCGACAGGGAAGTCGTGGTGGGCCGCACGGGCGACGAGGTCGGCGTGGGTCGAGAAGCGCCCGTGCAGCAGCGCGTGCACGAAGTTGCCCCGGGCCCTTTCCTCGGCGCGCTCCACGCTCCGCATCCTGAGCAGCTCGGTGCCGACGATGGTCGCGGCCTGCTCGACCACCACCCGGTGCTCGGCCACATCGTGCTCGTGCGGCGGGTCGTGGGCGTCGATGAGGATCACCCACCCGTCCCGTCGGTCGACCAGGTCGATCGGCGCGATCACGCATGTGACTCGGCGGTCGGGCAGGTCGGCGGGGGCCGTCACGCTGGCGTGGTGCCCCTCGACCCGGCCGTCGAACCGGCCGGCAACCTCGTCGTAGACCGGCCTCAACGCCGCGACCATCGAGGTCGGGTCCAGCCAGGTGTTCGGCCCCTGGTCGAAGGCCTGCAGGCGCAGGTCGGTGCCGAAGATCGCGACCGTGCAGCCGCTCAGCCGCGCCATGCGGCTGGCGATGGCGGAGATCCCGGCCCCGCGGTGCAGGAGCTGGGCGAGCGCACCGTGAACCTGCTGGGCGTAGCGAAGCACGTGGCTCTCGTGGGCCAACGCCAGACGCGCGGTCATCTCGCCGAGCTCGCGATGGCCGGTGCCCGCAGGGACACCGATCACGGCCATTCCTGACCCCGGCGAGCCCTCCCACCGTTTCGGCTCGGCGCCGAACACGAAGAGCGCGGCCGCGTCTGCCGCCTCGATCCGTGCGACGGCGTCGGGTTCGAGGTCGGACTGATCGGCCATCACGGCCACGCCGGCCAGGTCGCGCAACGGGTGCTCGAGGTCGTGCAGGGAGTGGCTCCAGCACACCGTGGCATCCACGCGGTCGCCGGCGAGCACAGTGGCCCCGCGCAGCAGACGTTCCTGGAGCAGGCGCGCGACGGTCACCTCTTCACGGCTCATCAGCAGCTCCTCGAGCGTCCCGGTGAGAGTCACGGCCTACCCACGCCCCCGACAGCCGCGAGGAGCGTAGTCCATCACCCTCGACGATGTGCACGTTATCCCAAAACAGGCGCGATTCTGGGGCACATGTTCCCTTGCCGCGGGCCGGCGCGGACGAGAGGGTGGTCCTCCCACCCCGCGAACTCGAGGAGACCCCCATGCACAGGATCTTCCGGATCACCCTGGACGACGCCCTGCCGATCCTGGCGGCCGCTCGTGCCAAGGCCGAGGAGATCGGCGTGAAGCAGACCATTTGCGTGGTCGACGAGAGCGGCCAGGTCATCGCCTTGCACCGGATCCCCGGGGCGCGGCTGACCGGCGTCGACATCTCCATCGCCAAGGCCTTCACCGCCGCGGGCCACGAGCGCGCCACCCACAAGTTCAACGAGCCTCCGAACGGTCCGGCGCTGCCCGGCAACGAGGCGTTCGGCATCAGCCACATGCTGCCGGGCAAGTTCGCGATCTTCGTGGGCGGCTTCCCGATCGAGCACGAGGGCCAGATCGTGGGCGCGGTCGGTATCTCCGGTGGCAACGGCGAGCAGGACAAGGCCGTCGGTGCCGCCGCGCTGGCCGCGTTCGCCGAGCACGTGAAGGCCAACCCCCCACAGTGAGGTGGCCGGCGCCCTACGCCCGGAGGCAGGTGAGCTCGACCTCGAGACACGCCCCTCCGGGCAGTGAGGCCACCCCGACCGCCGTACGCACCACCACGCCGCGATCGCCGAGCAGTTCCACGAGCCGCTCCGACGCTCCGTCCGCCACCGCCGAGTGCTCCGTGAAGCCCTCGACGGCGTTGACGTAGACGGTGAGCCGCAGCGCGCGGGCGATCGTGGCCATGCTCCCGACCTCTTCGGCCGCCGCGGCGACCGCGTTGCCGACCGCCAGACGGGCGGCCCGGCGGGCCTCCTCGAGCGAGACCCCGTCTCCCACCCTGCCGGCATGCTGCATCACGCCGTCGGAGCGCGGGGTCATCCCCGCGGTCATGATCAGCGTGTCGGTGGCGCAGGCGGTCACGTAGCGACCCTGCGGCCTCGGCAACGGGGGGGTGCCGGCATCCGGTTCAGAGCGCAAGTGCGGTTCCTTCCATCCGTGGGTCGGCAGCCGCGTGCACGACGCCGTTCTCGTGGTCGACGGAAACGGCGAGCGCCGACCCACCGGGGCCGCCGCGCTGCACCGGCACCTCTCGGACCTCGTGGCCGAGCCCGCGCAGGGCGTCGAGGGTCTCCTCGCCCAACCCCTCCTCGCAGCGCAGCTCGGCCGGTCGACCGACGGTGTCGGCGTCCGACCCGGGGAACACCGTGAACCGGGGCAGCGCCACCGCCGTCTGCGGGTCGTTCCCGTGGTCGAGCAGGTGACTGACCACCTGCATGTTCCACTGCACCTGGCCGTCACCTCCCGGGCAGTTCCCGGCGTGCCGGAGCCCGGTCTCGTCGTCGACGAGCCACGCGTTGAGGGTGTGGAGCGGCTTGCGTCGCGGTTGCACCGCGTTGGGGTGCCCGTCGAGAAGGTAGGCACCGCGACCGAGGCGGTTGTTCAGCAGCACCCCGGTGCCGGGCACGACGCACCGCGCGCCGAACGTGAAGCCGAGGGAGTGGATGAAGCTCACCACCCGCCCCTCCTCGTCGACACACACCGTCGACGTGGTGTCGCCCGCAACCCGAACCCCGGACGGGCTGCTCACCGGGCCGGCGGCGATCTCCCGGCGGGTGCGCTCGACGGCCCCCGGCTCGAGCGTGCCGCGCCATGCGTCGGTGTCTGATCCGACCGATGCGAAGCGGTCGCGGAACGCGGTGGCGGCGGCGGAGGCCAGCCAGTGCACCGACGTGGCGTCGAGCTGGGCCCGGCCGCGGAGCATCCCGTCGAGCACAGCCGCCTGCTGCAGAACCATCCAGCCCGCAGACGGCACCGGGGTCTGGTGCAGGGTGGCGTCGCCGTAGGCGACCGCGATCGCCGGCGCTTCCGGGACATCCTCGCCCGCCGCCCACTCGTCGCCGGCGAACGGCGCACCGCCAGCGACCAGGAACTCGACGGCGCGCTGCGCGAAGGACCCGGTGTAGAAGTCGCCAAGGTCCTCGGCCAACCGCTCGATGAAGGTGGCCAGCTCGGGCTGCTCGAGACGGCTGCCGACCCGGGGAGGTCCGCCCTCGGGAAGGAAGGCCTGGCGCGCTCCAGGGTCCGCACCGAGCTGGGACGCGAGCTCGGAGATGTCGGAGTGGTTCTTGACAGTGCAGGCCAGGCCATCCCTGGCGGTGTCGATGGCGGGCTGCCACAGCTCACCGAGGGGGCGGGTGGCGTGCCGGTGCAGGGTCGTGAGCGCGGCCGGGGCTCCCGGGACAGCCACGGCAAGCGGCCCGGTCAGCGGCAGCGAGGTCAGCCCCCGCTCGCGGTAGAACCCGAGCGTGCCGCCGTCGGGGCCGAAGCCGCTGCCGTTGACCGTCCAGACACGCCCGTCGGGCTCGCGCACCACCGCGAACGCGTCACCGCCGATGCCGCACTGGCCGGGCAGCACCATCCAGCCCATGGCTGCCATCGCCAAGGTGGCGTCGACCGCGTTGCCGCCTCGGGCCAGGGTCAGCGCCCCGACCAGCGAGATGGTCCCGCTGCTGGAGGCCACCGCCGCGCGCGTGCCGAGGACCTCGACCTTGCGCTGACCGATGGGGTGCGCCGTCATGTCGGCCCCGTGTCAGTCGCGACGCAGCTGGCGGCGGCGGGGGCCACCCGATGAGACGTCGGCCTCGGTGAGACCCACGTAGAGCTCGCCGTCCTCCTCGCGCACCGGGTAGACCGCGATCGGCTCGGTCGCCGGCGGGTAGATCGGCTCCCCGCTCTCAAGATCAAACACGCTGCCGTGGCAGGAGCAGCAGATGCCGTCGTCCACGAGCTTGCCGCTGCTGAGCAGGCAGTCGAGATGGGTGCAGTAGTTGCTGGTGGCGTAGGCCTGGCCGCGCAGCCGCGCGACGGCACACTCGAGATCGTCGACGTAGAACCGGCGGACGTAGCCCTCAGGCACCTGCCCCGACCTGGCGACCCGGTGGTAGGTCCGCCCGTCGGAGGGCGCACCGGGCGGCGTGGTTGATTCGGTCTCGTTCATGGTGGTGCTCCCTCAGGCCGAGAAGTAGGTCGTCTTGTCGTGTGTGTAGAACTGCATCATCGAGGCGCCCGCCTGCTCCTTGTGGGTCTGCGTGCTGGACCGTTTCATGCCCCCGAACGGTGCGTTCATCGCCATTCCCGTCGTGGACTGGTTGACCTTCACCAGGCCGGTCCTCACGTCGCGGGCAAAGGCCATCGCGGTGCCGATGTCGGACGTGACGATCCCCGCCGAGAGTCCGTAGGAGCTGTTGTTCACCACGTTCACCGACTCGTCGTACGACGCCACCGAGAGGAACGCGAGGATCGGCGAGAAGATCTCCTCCTGCGCCAGCCGGTCATCGGGCCGAACGCCGGAGAACACCGCGGGGCGCACGAAGAAGCCGCCCTCCTCGGGCAGGCAGCCGTGCTGCGGGGTCTCGAGCCGGGCGCCGCTGTCCCGGCCGACCTCGAGGTAGGACCGGTACTTCTCCAGCTGGGCCGTGCTGGCCAAGGGGCCCATGGTGACGCCCGGCGTCAGTCCGTCGCCGATGACGGCAGCGCGGGCACGCTCCATCACCCGGTCGAGCAGGCCGTTGAACACCTGTTCGTGGACCACCACGCGCGAGGTGCCGGTGCAGGCCTGGCCGCTGAGCCCGAAGGCGCCCTTGACGACGATGTCGGCGGCCTTGTCGAGGTCCGCGTCCGCGCAGACCACCACCGCGTTCTTGCCGCCCATCTCGAGCTGGGTGCGCACCCAGGGCGCGGCGTTCGCGTGGATGGACTCGCCGACCGCGGTCGACCCGGTGAACGTGATCGCGTCGACGCGGTCGTCGGTGACCAGCGCCTTGCCGACCTCGGCACGGCCGTGCACCAGCGCGATCGCGCCACCCGGGACCCCGGCCCCGAGCAGTGCCTCCACGAGCCGCTGGCCCATCAGCGGGGTCAGCTCACTGGGCTTGAAGACCACCCCGTTGCCGGCGGCGAGCGCCGGCCCGAGCTTGCGGGAGGGGATGTTGAGGGGGAAGTTCCACGGCGTGATCGCAGCGACCACGCCGACCGGCTCGCGGAGCGTGAACACGAAGCTGCCGTCCCCGGTCGGGTAGGTCTCGCCGCTCAGGCGCAGCGCCTCCCCCGCGTAGAAGCGCAGGTTCTGCGGCGTACGTCGCACCTCGATGCGTGCCTCGGCCAGCGTCTTGCCCTCCTCGCGCACGAGCTCCTCGGCCAACGTGCCCGCGCACGCGTCGAGCGCGTCGGCGGCGCGGACCAGCACGTCGGCGCGCGTCTCCGGCGGCAGTGAAGCCCACTCGCCGCGGTGCTCGGCGACGTGCGCGACCGCCTGCTCGACGTCCGACGCGTCCGAGTCCGGAGCGGTCGACACGAGCTGGTCGGCGTGTGCCGGGTTGTAGCGGTCGAAGGTGCGGCCCGAGCCGGAGCCGGTCCAGGTGCCCCCGATGAAGTTGCCTCGCAGGTTCGTCACAGTGACTCCACGATCTCGGTCAGGTCGGTGTCGGTGTCGGCCAGCAGGTCACGGGAGACCTCGGCCCGGAAGGTGATCAGCTCGCGGGCGACCATGATGTCCTCGGCCCGGTTCACGGCGAACGCACCGGCCACGATGCCCTCGCGCAGGAAGAAGGCCGACCAGTCCTCGCCGTCCAGGTCCCCGCGGACCACCAGGTCGTCGCCGGCGGATCCGTGGCCCACCTGCTGGAGGTTGGCGCCGTACTGGTCCGACCAGAACCAGTGCGGCTCGTCGTGGACCTTCTCCAGACCCAGCATGTTGTGGGCCGCGACTGCGCCCTGCTTGCTGGCGTTGTCGAAGTGTTCCACGCGCACCCGCGTCCGGTGGTGCGGATGCAGCGCACTGGCGACGTCGCCGGCGGCGAAGACGTTCTCGACGCTGGTCCGGCACCTCTCGTCCACGTGGATGCCGTCGCCGGTGACGATGCCGCTGTCGCGGGCCAGCTCGTCGTTGGGCACCATGCCGACACCCACAACCACCGAGTCGGCGGTGAACGTGCCCGCCGAGGTGTCCACCACGACCTCGTCGCCGACCTGGCGCACCTGCTCGACGGTCGTGCCGACCCGCAGGTCGACCCCGGCCCGCCGGTGCAGTCGGGCGCATGCGGCCCCGAGCTCCTCGCCGAGCACCCTCGAGAGCGGCACGGGAGCCGCCTCCAGCACGGTCACCCGGGCCCCCTTGGTCACAGCGGTGGAGGCGACCTCGGCCCCCACGAAGCCGGCCCCGATCACCAGCACGCGGCTGCCGGGCAGGAACCTCCGCCGGAGGCGGTCTGCGTCCGCCCTGGTCCGCAGGTAGTGGATGCGGTCCCCCTGCGTGTCGGGCAGGCGGCGGGCCCGTCCTCCGGTCGCGACCAGCACCCGGTCGGCAGCGAGAGACGTCCCGTCATCGAGCAGCACCTCACCAGCGGCGGCGCTGACCTTGAGGGCGCGCACCCCGGTGCGCACCTCCACGTCCTGCGCCTGGGTCCAGGACTCCGGCAGCAGGTAGAGCCCGGAGTCGTCGGCCTCGGAGAGGTACTCCTTCGACAGTGGGGGGCGCTGGTAGGGACGATCGGTCTCGTCGCCCACGAGCAGCAGGTGTCCGTCGTACCCGCGCCGACGGAGGGTTCGCGCGGCGACCGCGGAAGCCTGTCCGGCGCCGATGAGCACGATCCGGCGGGGCGTCATCGGGCGACCGCCGCGGCCTCGACACCGACCGAGACGCCGCCGCCGTCCCCGATGCGGACGGGGAACGTCGGCTGGCAGCCTTCCTGCCCGTCGGGCTCCCCGGTCTGCGGGTCGAACTTCCACTGGTGCCCGGGGCAGACCACCTTGCCGAACAGCACCGCGCCCTTGCTGAGGCTGCGCTGCTCGTGGATGCACGTGTCGTGGAGCGCGTAGACCGTGCCCTTGATCCAGAACAGGGCGATCGGCGTGCCGCCGACGTCGACGACCTTCTTCTTCCGGGCCTCCAGGTCGGAGACAGTCGCGACCTCATGCCATTGCGTCACCGGACGCTCCTCTCTTCCGTGCTCCCGAGCACGCCCTCCCAGGGGCGCGAGAGCCGGGCGGGGCGACGCCCCGCCCGGCTGCGTCTGACGTGGTGCGGTCCCGGACGATCAGGCCGCGCTGGTGGCCTTCTCGACGTCCGGGGCGACGTAGGTGTCGTAGAGGGCGCGGGTGTAGCTGAACCGCATCTCCGCACCCCAGCGGACGAACTGCAGGCAGCGCTGCTGCAGCTCGGGGGTGTCGGCGCACTCGAGGACGATCTGGTAGCCACGCTCGCCGTGGACCTCGTCCGAGGTGATGTGCAGGTCGAAGAACTCGATCTCGTCCTCGGTGAAGCCGTAGGACTCGCGCAGCGGCACGATCTGCTTCTTGTAGATCTGCGGCACCTGCGACTCGAGGCCGACCACGAGCGCCGCGGTGGCGACGGCGAAGTGCTCGCGCATGGCGGTGGCGTAGCACCACGCCTGCAGCCCACGCGTCACGGCGTTGGCGTTGTTCGGGTTCTCGATCGCGGCGCGGGTGGTGCCGCAGGCCTCTCCGAACCGGATCAGCAGGTCCGTGTGCCGGATGTCGGCGAGCTCCTCCTCGTACATGTTCTGGAGGAGGAAGTCCTTCGCGTCGGTCAGGTGGTCCGGCGTGTTCCCGTAGATGTAGCCGAGATAGTCGGCGAACGGGCCGACGTAGTGGTAGTGGTTCTCCGCCCAGCGCGCGAAGTGGTGACGCTGCAGCTGACCGTCCGCCCATGCCTGGCTGAACGAGGCGTTCGCGGCCTCGCGACCCTTGATGGCGTCCTGCAGGGCCGCCCGGAACTCATCATGCGACAGGAGCTCTGTCATGAGCGTTCGCCTTTCTCGGATTGGTCCCCAGAACCGTGAGCGGTACCCCGGTGCTGAGCTCGGTGACTTCGACCTTCCCGACACTAGGAGGAGTGTCGGCCGGAGCCTATGGACGTCCTGCACATGTTCTCGGCGAATATTCGTGCATCCTGTCAGCAGTGACCGGGGACTTCTCCTGGCAGGATGACGCTTCGTGACCCCTCCGCAGAGCCTCACCGCGCAGCGCGCGGGCGCCGCACGGCGCCGGCTGTCACCCGGCAACCTCCGCGACGCCCTCGTGGTCGTGCTCGCGGTCGCCAGCGGCGCCACCGACGCCATCGGCTTCCTGGCGCTCGGCAGCGCCTTCACCAGCGTCATGACCGGCAACATGGTGCTGTTCGGCGTCGCGGTGGCGCACCGCGACGCCACCGCCCTGGGCCTGACCGCCACGGCGATCGCAAGCTTCGTTGCCGGGGCGGCGGTGGGGGCGCGGGTGGCCGGCAGCCCGCAGCCGGGCGACGCCTACTGGCCGGCGGCGGTGACCCGGGCGCTGATCATCGAGGGCACGCTCCTCGTGATCTTCGCGGCGTGCTGGTGGGCGCTCGGGTCTGCGCCCTCACCAGCGGTCCAGCTGCCCCTGCTGGCGTTGAACGCCGGCGCCCTCGGCCTGCAGAGCAGTGCCATCCAGCGCTTCGGGGTGGCCGGCCTGTCCACGACCTACCTGACCGGGACGCTGACCAGCGTGGTGATCCGGCTGGTCGGCGGGAAGCGGCTGCTCGAGGTGAGCCACTCGCTGTGGATCCTTGGCGGCCTGGTCACCGGGGCCGGCCTGGGCGCCCTCGTGGTGTCCCAGCTGCGGACCGCGGTGCCGCTCGTCCAGCTGGCCACCCTCGGCACCGTCTTGTGCGCGGCGCACTTCTCGCGGCGGCTGCGGCTCTCGCGCGAGCCCTGAGGGAGTCGGGTACGTCGGCCGACCGAGGCCGCGCTCACTGGCGGATGAGCCGGCCCCACAGGTGCGGCTGCAGCGGCTGGCCCATCGCCGCCATGTCGTAGGCCCACAGCAGGTCGCCCTCGACGAGCCCGTAGAGACGGTGCCCGGCGACGTACTCCTTGGCGCTGTGCGTGCGCGCGACCGCGTCGGTGCGGATCTCCACCTTGGCCGGCTCGGCGCTGCCGTACCAGATCTCCACGAAGCCGGTGTTGTGCGTCATCACGACCTCGAGCGAGCCGTCGGCCTTGGGCCGGAAGAAGCCGGTCTCGATCGCCGCGTCGCGGACCTTCTCGCCCTGCTCGTCGACGATCCAGGCGCGGCTCATGTAGTGGAGGAACGGTCGGCCGTCGTGGGTGAAGATGCACTCCTGGCCGAACTGGAACTTCTCGATGGTCGGGTAGTCGCCGTGCCCGTTGCCCCGCCAGGTGCCGAGCAGCCAGGCGATCGGCGCGCAGTCGGGGTGCAGGTTGTCGGGGAGCTCGAACGGCATGCGACTAGTGGCTCGCCCGGAAGAGGCGGTAGAGCACGACCAGGGCGACGTAGCCGGTGAGCACCACGACCAGCGCCATCAGGGTGATGAAGAGGGCTTCCATGCCACGGAGTCTAGTGGCGGCGTACGGCGGCCGGGGCGAGGCCCGCGTCACAACGGCCCGTGCGCGCCGTAGGCTGCCCCCATGGCCGACAAGCTGCTGGTGAAGGTCACCGCGGGCGCCGACGACCCGGAGCGCTGCAACCA
The DNA here is from genome assembly GCA_963838025.1 of uncultured Actinomycetota bacterium. Lineage (GTDB taxonomy): Bacteria > Actinomycetota > Actinomycetes > Propionibacteriales > Nocardioidaceae > Nocardioides_B. Next base: position 795,549 of record CAWIPF010000004.1, on the reverse strand, counting down.
GGCGTTCACGGTGGCCGCGGCCGCGGTGACGGCGGGCGCGTCGGTGAGCCTGTGGCTGACCGGGGAGGCGGCGTGGTTCGCCGTCCCGGGGCGCGCCGAGTCCTTCGACCTGCCCGAGGCGACCCCGCTCGCGGACCTGCTGCGGGTGGTGCTCGGGGCGGGCACGGTGACGTTGTGCACCCAGTGCGCGACCCGTCGCAACCTCGAGGAGCCAGACGTGATCGTGGGCGTGCGGTTCGCGGGAGCCGCCACGTTCGTCGAGGAGGCGCTCACCGAGGGCACCCAGGCACTCGTCTACTGACCGGGCCGAGCACCCCGAAGGCACAACCGATTTATCCGTTTCCGTTACAGTTGGGCACCGCCCACAGGGAATGACGAAACGAGGGACTGTGGAACTGCGCGACTACCTGCGAGTCGTCCGACGCCGTTGGCGGCTCATCACCGCGTGCTTCCTGGTGGTGGTCGCCGTGGCCGCGTTGGTCACCTACCGGGCCACCCCGCAGTACGAGTCGCGCGCGCGCCTGTTCGTCTCCACGACGGACCGCTCCACCAGCGACGCCTACCAGGGCGGCCTGTTCTCGATCCAGCGGGTCAGCTCGTACGCCGACCTCGCGAGCGGTCGTGCGCTGGCCAGCCGCGTGGTCCACGACCTGGGCCTGCACACCGCCCCCGCCGACCTGGCCGAGAACATCACCGCGACCGTCGTGCCCGACACCGTGATCCTCGAGATCTCCGCCACCGACCCCGACCCGAGGATGGCGCAGGCGATCGCCGCCTCGGCGGCCACGGAGCTCACGTCGTTCGTCACCGAGCTGGAGACCCCGCCGGGCAAGTCCCACGCGCCGATCAAGGCGACGATCGTGGACAACGCCTCGCTGCCCACCAGCCCGGTCTCCCCCAAGCCGGTGCGCAACCTCGGCTTGGCGGCCGTCCTCGGGCTGCTGCTCGGCCTCGGCCTCGCCGTCCTGCGCGAGCTGCTCGACACCTCGGTGAAGAACGCCGAGGACGTGGCCCAGGTGACCGACACCCCGGTGCTGGCCGGCATCCTGTTCGACTCCAACGCGCCGAAGCACCCGCTGCTCACCGAGCTGGACCCGCACGCCCCGCGCGTGGAGGCGTTCCGGATCCTGCGCACGAACCTGCAGTTCATCGACGTGGACCGCGACAAGAAGGTCTTCGTGGTCAGCAGCTCGGTGCCCGGTGAGGGCAAGACCACCACCGCGAGCAACATCGCGCTCGCCCTCCGGGACGCCGGCGAGCGCACGCTGCTCATCGACGCCGACCTGCGCCGCCCGCAGCTGGCGAAGCTGTTCGGCCTGGAGGGGTCGGCCGGTCTCACCTCGGTGCTGCTGGGCCGGATCGAGCTGAGCAACGCGGTCCAGCAGCACCGCGCCTCGGGGCTCGAGGTGCTGACCAGCGGCTCGCTGCCGCCGAACCCCGCCGAGCTCCTGCAGTCGCACGTGATGCACCAGCTGCTCGAGAAGGCCCGCAGCGACTACGACGTGATCGTGATCGACGCCCCTCCGCTGCTGCCCGTCACCGACGCGGCGCTCATCGCGTCCCGGGCCGACGGCGCGCTGCTGGTGGTCCGCCAGGGCAGCACCACCCGCGACCAGCTCGCGCACTCGCTGGACCGGCTCGCCGCGGTCGGCGCCCGGCCGCTGGGGATCGCGCTCAACATGGTGCCGGCCCGCGGCGGCCGCGCCTACGGCTACGGCTACGGCTACGGCTACGCGCCCCAGGACCGCGCCGGCGCCCACAAGGGCCTCAGCGGCGCCGCGGACTAGACAAGCGGGCGCGGGGGGTAAAGAAACCGGCGACCCGGCACCCGCGGTCGGTGGACCTGTGAAGGTGGCGGCGACCCCGATGCCACGCCTCCAGGAGCACCCCTGTGTCGATCCCCCGGATCAGCCGTCCCAAGACCCTCGTCCTCGCACTCACGGCCGCCGCGGGCGTGCTCGTGGTCGCCTCCCCCGGCACCATGGCGGTGGCGGGCCGGCTCATCGGCAGCTCGGACATCCGGGACGGGAGCGTCCGCAGCGCCGACCTGCACGACGGTGGCGTCCGCAGCCCCGACATCCACGACGGGGCCATCCGCAGCCGGGACGTCCGCGACGGCAGCCTGCGTGGGGTCGACATCAAGGACAAGTCTCTGACGATCGCGGACTTCCGCGGTTCGGTCACCGGACCCCAGGGGCCGCAGGGCGACCCCGGTCCGGCCGGCGCCGACGGGGCCGACGGGGCAACCGGTGCCACCGGCCCCGCCGGAGCGGACGGGGCGGACGGGGCGACCGGCCCCGCCGGGGCTGACGGGGCGAACGGCGCCACCGGCCCGGCCGGCCCGGCCGGCCCGCAGGGCCCTCCCGGACCGAAGGGCGACACCGGCGCGACCGGCGCGACCGGCCCCGCCGGTCCCGGGGCCACCGTGCTCAAGGACGGGTCGGGCAACACCGTCGGCACCGTGGACTCGATGTCGCGGAACTCGGTGACGGTCCTGACCGGCTCGGGCTACCTGCTGACCGTCGACTGGGACGGCACGTTCTACCCCGCGCAGGCCTACTACACCGGCGCCGGCTGCACCGGGACGGCCTACCTCAACGCGGGCAGCCCCGGCCCGTACCCGCTGTACGCCAAGACGCTGGTCTACCTCAAGAGCGCGAACACGCTGGCGATCCCCGCGACGGTGGACGCGACCGGCTCGGCGCCGAACACGTCGTTCACCTCGGCCAGCATCGACAACCCGGACTGTGCGGCCAGCGCCAGCACCGTCTCCGGCTGGCAGCTGAAGGCCACGACCGCCACCGCCGTGGGGCTGCCCGCCGGCACCGTCGACCACCTCACCACCCCGCTGACGCTGGGCTGATCACGCTGGGCTGAGCCGCGCGGGGTTGGACCCGCTGGGCTGGACCCGCCGACGCTCGGGCGGACGGCGGGCAGCCTCAGCGGGGCCTGGTCCGGAGCAGCTCGCGCGCCTCGGCGGGCGTCATCGGCTCCCGCTGGACGATCCGGCCCAGCTCGGCGGCGCGGGCGACCAGCTGCTCGTTGTGCTCGACGGGGACGCCGCGGGCCAGCGTCAGCACGTCCTCCATGCCCACCCGCAGGTGACCGCCCTTCGACAGCGCGGCGAGCGCGACGTCGAGCGTCGACCGGCCGATCCCGGTCGCCGACCACGACGTCACCGCGTCGGGCAGGGCGGCCACCGCGGCGACCAGCGCGTCCGCCGTGCCGGGCATGCCGCCGGGCACGTTCATCACCAGGTCGCAGTGCACCCGCCCGCCGTACGGGAGGCCGAACTTGTCGAGCAGCCGGTGCAGGGCGTGCACGTGCCCGAGGTCGAACAGCTCGAACTCGGGGACCACCTCGCGCTCCTGGGTGAGCCGGTAGAGCTCGGTGATGAACGGCCACGGGTTCGAGAACACGTCGTCGCCGAAGTTCGTGGTGCCCATGGTCAGGCTGCAGGAGTCGGGATCGGCGTCGAGCACCTTCAGCCGCCGGTCCAGCGGGTCGTGCACCGAGCCGCCGGTGGACAGCTGGACGACGAGGTCGGTGCTCTCGCGCAGCGCCTCGACGGTGGCGGTGAGCCGGCCGAGGTCCAGCGTCGGGCGGTGCTCGTCGTCGCGGATGTGCACGTGCACCATCGCGGCGCCGGCCGCCTCGCAGCGCCGGGCGGTGTCGACGAGCTCGGGCAGCGTCGTCGGCAGCTGCGGGCAGTCGTCCTTGGTGGTCTCGGCGCCGGTGGGGGCGACGGTGATCAGCAGCCTGGTCGGGTCCACGGTCATGGCGGCATCGTGTCAGACTGCCGAGGTCCCCGTCGATCCGGCCTGAGGAAGATCTTTCGATGCGTGCCGTCGTCCAGCGAGTTCTTGAGGCATCGGTGTCCGTGGACGGGAAAGTCGTCGGCGAGCTCGGGAAGCCGGGGCTGCTGGTGCTGCTCGGCGTCACGCACGCGGACGGGCCCGCCGAGATCGCGTGGGTCGCCCGCAAGGTCTGGGGGCTGCGGATCCTGCGCGAGGAGCGGTCCGCCTCGGACACCGGCGCGCCGATCCTGGTGGTCAGCCAGTTCACGTTGTACGGCGACGCGCGCAAGGGCCGGCGGCCCACCTGGGAGGCGGCCGCCCCCGGCGAGCTGGCCGAACCGGTCTACCGGGCCTTCTGCCTCGAGCTCGAGCGGCTCGGCGCGGTCGTGGCCCGGGGCAGCTTCGGCGCCGACATGGCGGTGTCGCTGGTCAACGACGGCCCGGTGACGGTGATCCTCGAACGGTGAGCCCGAACGGTGAGCCGGCCGGCCGTCAGTCGCGCGAGCGGCGCCGGAACGCCGCGACCGCCAGCGGGGAGAACACCGCGGTCAGCGCCAGCGCCCACACCACGGTCGCGACCACCGGGTGCTGCAACGGCCAGGCGGCCCCGTCGGCGGCGGCCGGGCCGTTGCCCCACAGCTCACGCAGCGCCTGGGTCAGCGAGGAGACCGGGTTCCACTCGGCGACCAGCGCCAGCCAGTGCGGCATGTTCTGCGTCGGCGCGAACGTGTTGGCCACGAACGTCAGCGGGAACATCACCGTGAACATGAACCCCTGGACCGCCTCGACCGAGCGCATCAGCGAGCCGATCCAGATGCCCAGCCAGATCATCGCGAACCCGAACAGCAGCAGCAGCGCGAACGCCAGCAGCGCCGAGGCGATCCCGTCGCGGATCCGCCAGCCGACCACCAGGCCGGTCAGCGCCATCACCGTGATCCCGATGCTGGAGTGGATCAGCGAGGACATGCTGCGCCCGACCAGCAGGGACGCCCGCGGGATCGGCAGCGACTTGACCCGGTCGACGATGCCCTTCTGGAGGTCGTTGGTGAGCCCGATCGCGACGATCGCCGACGAGAACACCATCGTCTGCACCATGATCCCGGGGATCAGGAACTCCCGGTAGCTGCTCCCGGGCACCTGGATCGAGCCGCCGAACACGTAGGCGAACAGCAGCACGAACATGATCGGCTGGATGGTCACGTCGAGCAGCAGCTCGGGCATCCGCTTGATGTGGATCAGGTTGCGGCGCACGATCACCGCGGTGGCCACCGGCAGCGACGGCGGCCTCAGCTCCGGCCGCGCCGGGGGTACGGCGTGCAGGGTGGCGCTCATGCCAGCGCTCCTTCCAGGTCGGCGCCGTCGGCGCCGTCGGCGTCGCGGTCCCCCGGCGTCTCCCGGTCCGGCTCGGCTCGGTGGCCGGTCAGGTGCAGGAACACGTCGTCGAGGCTGGGCCGCTTGAGACCGAGGTCGTCGACGGCGATGCCGCTGTCGGCGAAGGCCTGGCCGACCCGGGTCACGTCGGCGAGGCCGTCGGCCGGGGCGGTGAGGCGGCGCGCGCCCGGCTCGACGTACACCTCGGCGGCGCAGGAGCGCAGCAGCGCCTCCGCCCGGTCGAGGTCGGCGGCGTCGGTGAGGGTGAGCACGACCGAGGCGCGTCCGGCCTCGTCCTTGAGCCGGGTGGGGGTGCCCGAGGCGATCACCCGGCCCTTGTCGATCACCACGATGTCGTCGCAGAGCTGGTCGGCCTCCTCGAGGTACTGCGTGGTCAGCAGCAGCGTCTTGCCCTCGCGGACCAGCGCGCGCAGCACGTCCCACAGCTCGGTGCGCGAGCGCGGGTCGAGGCCGGTGGTCGGCTCGTCGAGGAACAGCACCGGCGGAGCGGCGATCAGGCTGACCGCGAGGTCGAGGCGTCGCCGCATCCCGCCCGAGAAGGTCTTGACGACCCGGTTGGCCGAGTCGCCGAGCCGGAACCGCTCGAGCAGGTCGTCGCCGACGGGGCGGATCGAGCGTCGCGGGAGACCGGCCAGCCGACCGATCATCGCGAGGTTCTCCCGCGGGGTGAGCAGCTCGTCGACGGTGGCGGCCTGCCCGGTCAGGCCCATCGCGCGGCGCACGGCGTCGGGCTCGGCGACCACGTCGTGCCCGGCCACCCGGGCGGAGCCGCGGGTGGGGACCGAGAGCGTGGTGAGCATCCGGACGGTGGTGGTCTTGCCCGCGCCGTTGGGCCCGAGCAGGCCCAGGACGCTGCCCTCGGGGACGGTGAAGCTGACATCGTCCACGGCGGTGTGGTCGCCGAATCGCTTGACGAGGCCGACGGCCTCCACGGCGGGTACCGGCATTACGGACCTCCCCGGGGTCACTCGTTCCGGATTATTCCTAACTGGAAGGAAGAGTCGCCATCCTTGCACCCGCCACCGACAGAATCCACTCCTTTACCGAGCCGTGACGCGCTGGTCTACTGCCGGTGCGGCGACCGCGGGGACCCGTGGCCGCCGCGGGGCGGGCGGACCGGTAGCGTCGGTCCGGTGACACGGACAGCGGCCGTCGTGGGCGGCGGTATCGGCGGGCTCGCCGCCGCGGTCGCGCTGTCCCGGCGCGGGTGGGACGTGACCGTCCTCGAGCGGGCGCCGGAGTTCACCGAGGTGGGCGCCGGCCTCACCCTGATGCCCAACGCGCTCGCGGCCCTCGACGAGGTCGGCCTCGGGGCGACCGTCCGCGCCACGGGGAGCATCAGCGGGCCGGCCGGCACCCGGACCTCCGACGGCAGGTGGCTGGCGAGGATCCCCGCCGGAGGGATCGAGCAGCAGCTCGGGATGACCGCGGTGGGCATCCACCGCGCCGACCTGGTCGAGATCCTGCGGGCACCGCTGCCCGAGCAGGCGCTGCTGGCGGGGGCCGAGGTCGTCGACGTGGCCCCCGGGCCTCCCGCCTCCGTCGGCTACCGCCGGCACGGTGCGCTGCACCGGCTCGAGGCCGACCTGGTGGTCGCCGCCGACGGCATCAACAGCCGGGTCCGGTCCTCGCTGTGGGACCGGCCCGGCCGGGTGCACTACTCCGGGATCACCGCCTGGCGGGCGGTCACCCCCGAGCCCTGGCCGGAGCAGCTCGCCTCCGGCATCAGCTGGGGCCGGGGGACCGAGTTCGGGGCCGTGGAGCTCGGGGACGGGCGGGTCTACTGGTTCGGCGCGGTGAACGCCCCGGCCGGCGGCCGCAGCGCGGACGAGCTGGCCGAGGTGCGGCGCCTCTTCGGCGGCTGGCACGACCCCGTCCCGCGGCTGATCGACGCCACCCCCGCCGCCGCCGTCCTGCGCAACGACATCTCGCTGCTGAGCCCCGGGCCGGACAGCTACGTGCGCGGCCGGGTGGCGCTGCTCGGCGACGCCGCCCACGCGATGACGCCGCACCTCGGCCAGGGCGCCTGCCAGGCCCTCGAGGACGCCGTGGTGCTCGCCGCGCTCCTCGACGCCGGCGACGACATCGGCGGGGCGCTGGCGACGTACGACCGCGTCCGCCGCCCCCGCACGCGGTCGGTGGCCAGGATGTCGCGCCTGAGCGGCCGGATCGGCCAGCAGCTCTCGAACCCGCTCGCGGTGGCGGTGCGCAACCGCCTGGTGCGGGCCCTGCCGCCCCGGCTGGCGCTGGGACCGATGGCGAAGGTGGCCGCCTGGCGGCCCTGACCCCGGCTCGTCGCGGGACGTTGGTCCCGCGGGTTCGCTCCTTACGACCCTCCGGCAGCGGCCGGCGTCGCGGCACGCTTCTACGCATGCACCCCGCCTCTCGAGCGGCGCGGGCACCCCGAAGACTTCCAGAGGAGGGCACCACGATGCCTGTCGACTACGACTCCCCACGGGCCAGCAGCGACGAGATCGAGACCCAGTCGATCGAGGCGATGCAGGTCGCCCGCGCCCGCGTGGCCAGCCAGCGGACACCGGACCGCCACCCGGAGGACGACGTCCCCGAGATGGAGACCTTCGAGCTGCCCGGAGCCGACCTGTCCGGCGAGAGCCTCGTCGTCGAGGTCAGGCCGCAGCAGGCCAACGAGTTCACCTGCACGTCCTGCTTCCTGGTGCGGCACCGCTCGCAGCTCGCCGACCCGGCGCGCGGCCTGTGCGTCGACTGCGCCTGACCGGCCGAGCCGACCCGTGCGTCTGCCGGGGTCAGCGTCGGCGGGTGAGCGACCGCATGGCCGGCCGGGCGTCGACCAGGTAGACGATCGCGGCCACGAGGCCGATCAGGGTCAGGAAGTGCAGCGGGTACCAGATCAGCATGTACGCCGCGAGCGCGACCCCGAGGATGATCAGCCACGCGGGCTTGGTGAGCTTGTCGGCGGCCACGTAGGCCTCCGGCCGGCGGATCAGGGCGTCGACGAACGCCCACGCGAGCACCGCGAAACCCGCGAGGGTCAAGATCAGCATGAGCCAGCTCTGGAACTGGAAGATCGCGAGCACGGACCCAGCCTAGGGCAGGACGCCAACCGGGTCAGTACGCACCGGACGACGCCAGCACGGCCCGGACCGTCTTCGCCATGATCATCACGTCGCCGGTCATCGACCAGTTGTCCACGTAGTAGAGGTCGAGCCGGATCGACTCGTCCAGCGACAGCTCGGACCGGCCGGACACCTGCCACAGCCCGGTCATGCCCGGCCGCACCAGCAGCCGCCTGCGGACCGCGTCGGTGTAGGTCTCCACCTCCCAGCGCTGCTGCGGGCGCGGCCCGACCAGGCTCATCTGGCCGGCGATCACGTTGAACAGCTGCGGCAGCTCGTCGAGGGAGTACTTGCGGATGACGTTGCCGACCCGGGTGACCCGCGGGTCCGACTTCGCCTTCCACAGGGCGGTCTTGTGGCCGTCGCGCTCCCGGAGCGACTCCTCGAGCCGGTCGGCGTCGACGAACATCGAGCGGAACTTCAGGCAGGAGAACTCCGTGCCGCGGCGGCCGATCCGGCGCTGCCGGAAGAGCACCGGTCCCCGGTCCTCGAGCTTGATCGCCAGCGCGACCGCGGCCAGGACGGGAGAGAGCACGACCAGGGCCAGCAGCGCCCCGAGGACGTCGAACAGCCGCTTGTCGATCCCGCCCGCCTCGCCGGACTGCGGCTCCTCGATGTGCAGCAGCGGCAGGCCCGCCACCGGGCGCATGTGGATCCGCGGGCCGGCGATGTCGACCAGGCTGGGTACGACGACCAGGTCGATGTTCGACCCCTCCAGGTCCCAGGCGATGCGGCGCAGGTCGGTGGAGGAGGCGTAGCCGCCGCGGGCGACCAGGACGGTGTCGGCACCGAGCTCGTCGCACACCTCGCGGGTCTTCCCCACCGAGCCCACCACCGGCACGTCCAGGGTGCCGGGAAGCACCGGCATGCCGTGCGGGACGCAGGCGGCGACGACCTCGTAGCCGACGTAGCGCTCCCGGCGCAGCACGGCGAGCATCTCGGCGATGCCCGAGGGGCCGCCGACCGCGACCACGCGGTGCATGATCCGGCCCGAGATGCGCAGCCGGTGCAGCACCTTGCGGCCGGCGTAGCGCTCCAGCAGCAGCAACGGGGTGCCGAGGAAGAAGGCCAGCACCAGGAAGCCGCGGGAGATCGGGTACTGCGCGATGTAGCAGAACATCGAGACCAGGCCCGCGGTGATCACCGAGGCGGTGGCGACGGTGCGGAACTCGTCGGTGCCGGCGCCGAAGTTCCGGCGCGCGTAGGCGCCCTGGGCGCCGAGCACCAGGAACCAGGCGACCACCATCCAGGGGGCGGTCGCCTGGGTCCTCGCCAGCGTGGGGTCGAGGGTGGCCGACCAGACGTCGAAGTTCACCCGCAGCTGCCAGGCCAGCATGAGAGCGGCGAGCAGCGTGACGACGTCGGCGACCGCGGTCAGCGCGACGATGCGTCGCAGGTTGCGGGCGATCGGGTTCTGCGGAGGTGCGGACCGGTCGGGACCGGCTGTCGGTGCGAGTAACGCCACTGCTCTTCCTCCGTCGTCCACCACTTCCCCCGCGGTGGACCCTTGTCGCCGACCCCACCTTAGGGGACAGCCCCCTCGGTGTCAGCAGGGCACACGAAGAGGCTCCCGCCCCCCGGGGGAGGGGACGGGAGCCTCGACCGGGCCTCGGGCCCGGGTGCCTCGCTCAGTCGCCGACCTTCGCGGCGCCGTCGGCGACCGCGTCGGTGGTGGCGGCGGCGGTCTTCTTCGCCGCCGTCGTGGTGGACTTGGCGTTGGTCCTGGCGGTGCCGGCGGTCTTCTTCGCCGCGGTCTTCGCGGTCGAGGTCGACTTCTTGGCCGACTTCGTGGTCTGCGTCCTGGCCGTCTTGGCCTTGGCCTTGGTGGTGCCGGCGGCGGCCTTGGCGTCCTGGGTCGCCTGCTGGCGGCGGATCCGGGTCACCAGGGTGCGGCCGCGGGCGGCCAGGTCGACGTAGGCCTCGTTGAGCTCGGACACGCTCTCGTTGAGGTCCGCGACGTACTCGTTGACCAGCGCCTGCGCCTTGCTCGGCAGCGCCTTGGCCTCCGCCTGGAGCTCGTCCACGCGGGACACCACGAGGGTGCGGGCCTGGTCGCGCAGCGCCTTCGGCTCGAGCTCGACGCCCTTGACGCGGGTCTGCACGTCGGTGGCGGCGTGCCGGGCGTACTCGACGACCAGGTCGCCGGCGCCGACGACGGCGTAGAACGGACGGCTGGCGTCGATCCTGAGCTGCTTGTTCTTGGTGGTGGCCATGTCAGTCTCCTCCTGTGGGTGGGGTGTTCGCGTTCGCTGCGCGGAAGGACTTGTAGACGTCCAGCAGCGACTGCTTCTGCCGTTCGGTCAGACCGGTGTCGGCGAGGACCGCCAACTCGACCGACCGCACCTCGCCGTCCTCGAGGTTGAGGATCCCCGCGCGGACGTAGAGCGTCTCGGCGGAGACCCGGAGCGCCTTGGCGAGCTGCTGCAGCACCTCGGCGGATGGCCGGCGCAGACCACGTTCGATCTGGCTGAGGTACGGGTTCGACACTCCGGCCTGCTCGGCAAGCTGCCGCAGCGACAGCTGGGCTGCCAACCGCTGCTCCCGCAGGTAGTCGCCGAGCGACTCCACGGTCTTGCCGACGTCGAACTTCTTGGCCATGTCTCCATCCTGCTAGCCACCGGCTAGCAAATCAACCCCGGTCCGGAGTGAGACAACACACAGGCTCATGACAGGGAAGGATTTCTGAGGCCTCCCGAGTGATCGCTAGGAGCATGCAGAGCGCGAGATGCGGCCGGCGCCGGAGCCCGGCATCCCGGGGGTGACCCGCAGCGTCGGCCGGTCGGTCTGCCGCCGGCCGCCGACCATGTCGAAGGTCAGCACCCGGGTCTGGCCCGGAGCGAGGTCGATGGTCTGGGCGGTCACCTGGCGGGTGGCGTAGGTCAGCTTGGCGAAGGGCTGCTCGGACCCGTCGATCGTCGACCTCGCCAGGTAGCCGCCGGCCGGGGCGTAGGCGGAGACCGCGGTCCGCACGACCCCCTTGGGCACGCCGATGATCGACCCGAAGACGTAGTCGGGCATCCCGCGGGTGTCCGCGGGCACCCGGGAGTGCAGGCGCACGGTGACGGTGAGGAACTGCCGGTCCGCCTGGCAGCGCGTGGAGTCCACCGAGACCGAGTAGTCGAGGTAGTAGTCCATCTTCGCGGCGGTGGCGTCGTTGAGGAACACCCCCACCCGCGGCGACGGCCCCGCGGACGTGGCCAGGGCCCCCGAGAGCGCCGTCGGCTGGATCAGCCGCTGCTCCTCCGGGTGGCTCGACCACAGCAGGATCCGCTGCTCGATCGCGGCCCGGGTCAGACCGTCGAGGACCTGGTGCGGGTCGCCCTGCCCCGAGGCGACGGCGTCGAAGACCTGGCGCGCGACCGCGGCGAAGAAGACGTTCTGCCGGGCCGGGTCGGGGATCTGGAAGTACACCCGGTTGAGCAGCAGCGCGAGCGCGTTGTCCGCGGTGAGCGTGCGGCCTCCGTCGAGCCCGACCGGCCCGGTGCCGCGCAGCAGGTACGACAGCGCCACCGGGTCGGTGGAGACCACCCCGTCCACCTTCGTGCCGTGCCGCCGGTCCCACATCGCCCGGATCAGGCGCGCGCTGAGCGGGAAGTCCGGGGTGTAGTTCACGTCCTGCGCGAACTGGCCGATCTTGTCGCCGAACACCAGCCGCTCCTGGGCGGTCAGCGCGATCGGCGGCTTGTCGAAGTGGCCGATGGTGGAGGCGTCTCCCTGCTTGCCCAGGGAGACCTTGCCGTGGTCGGCGGTGATGGTGGCGAACGCGCCGGGGATGCCGCCGGTCGAACGCAGCTCGGCGTTGTTCTGGAACAGCAGCAGGTAGGTCCGGGGGCCGTCGGCCCCCAGCATCTGCGGGATCAGCCGCACCGCGCGCGACGCGCGGTCCGAGAGCGCGCTGGCGTGGCCGAGCCGGTCCTGCAGCATCCGCACCGGGCGCGCGATCTGCGGCGCGAGCTCGCGCGGGTCGAGTGCGTCGACCCGGCGGGTCTGCTGCTGCAGCAGCCGGTCGGACCGGACCACGTCCGGCGCGATCGCCTCGATCGGGGCCAGGGCGATCCGGCCGTGCCGGGGTCGCAGGTTCGCCGGCGTGAGGGTGGCCGTGGCCCGGACCACCCCCGGCAGCACGTCGCGGGCGAGCTCGTCGGTGACGTCGGCGACGGTGCGGACGGCGTCCACGTTGGGGCCGACGCCCGGCATCCGCTCGGTCAGCCACCAGCCGGGGCCGTTCGTGTTGTCCAGGGCGATCCGGGCGTGCTTCTGGACGTCGGCCAGCGTCCGGTCGGCGCCGGCCCGGTCCCCGGTGGTGAGCTGGCCGCTCAGCGTCTCGAAGTCCGACGCGACCCGCTCGAGCGCCGTCTTCGCCTGCAGCACCTGGTGGCCGGTGTAGGCGACCAGGAAAACGGCAGCGACTCCGATGAGCACGAGGGCCCACCGGAGTCGCTGCGCAGGGTTTCTCGACACCGGGTCCTAGCAGGTCAGCGAGGTCAGCGGCGCGAGTACACCCGGAAGCGGTCGACGTTCTTCGAGGCGTTGTAGTTGTGCGCGCCGCTGTAGCGGGCGGTGGCCAGCCACTTGCCGGCGGCCTTGGTCCGGCCGAAGTAGACCGTGAAGTAGCCGCCGTCGAGCCGCACGGTCTTCGTCTTGTAGACGTGGCCGCGGTGCGAGAGCGCCACGGTGACGTGGCCGTGGGGCACCCGGCCGGTCGTGGAGGCGACGTGGCCGACGACCCGCGGGTGACCGCCCCGCTTGATGTTGCGACCGTGCACGGTCACCAGCGTCGAGGCCTTGGTCACGCTGTAGTAGGCGTTGTCGGCGCTGTAGCTGTCGCAGCCCTGGGAGGGGAACTTGGCGCGCACCCGGTAGGTCGCCTGGCTGGGCAGGCCGCTCGGCAGCGCGACCGAGCCGCGACCGTTGGTCAGGTCGATGGTCCAGGACCTCCGCACGTTCGACCCGGACAGGAAGATCCGCACGGTGCCACCCGGCACGGCGTTGCCCTTGTCGTGGGTCACGTTCACGGTGGCCCGGTTGTGGTCGCCGTACTGGCCGATGGAGCGGGTCAGGGACACGCTGGTGTACGTCGTGGTGGTGGTGTAGCAGCTCGATGCCGCCGACGCCGGGGCCACGGTGAGCGACCCCAGAGCGAGGACGCTGCCGAACGCGGCAGCCGTGGCGATGGTCTTCCTCAGGATGGACCTGGACATTCATTCCCCTCGGGGGCGCTGTGATGGTGGAGTGCAGGGGAAAGCCCGAGTCCCCCATGCGGGTGGGACTTTACCAACCAGCAGGGACCTTTCGGTCGAAACCGCAGACTTTCTTGTGAAAACCAATGATGAGCCCCGCCAACGGCCCGAAAACCGGTCAGAACGTGGCCCGCAGCCCGCCCACCGCACGCCCGCCGCCGAGCAGCTCGACCCTCCCGGTCCGGCGGACCGCCTCGCCGTCGACGCCGTCCTCGTCCGCGACGCCCATCCGCTCGAGCGCGGCGGCCATCAGCACCGGGCGGACGCGCGCGGCGCCGTCGTCGGTCTTCAGCGCGACCGCCCGTCCGTCGGCGAGCGCGACCACGTAGCACGACTCCGCCCCCGCCTTCCCGACCGCCCCCGGCACGGCGCGCAGCAGCCGGGCCTCGTCGCGCCGGGTGCCGGAGGTGTGCTCGGGGAACGCCCGGATCGCGTCGGCCACCCGCCGCTCGGGGCCCCCGGTGGCGACCGCGAGGGTCCGGAACGCCCGGGCCAGCCCGGTCAGCGAGGTGGACAGCAGCGGCGCTCCGCACCCGTCCACGGCGGTGACCTCCACCGGCTCCCCGGTGAGGTCGGCGAACGCCTCCGCGATGGCGACCTGCAGCGGGTGGCCCGGGTCGAGGTAGCCGTCGGTGTCCCAGCCGCGGGACACGCAGGTGGCGAGCATGGCGGCGTGCTTGCCCGAGCAGTTCATCGCCACCGACGACCGCGCCCCGCCGGCCCGCAGCAGCTCGTCGCGGGCCTCGTCGTCGAGCGGGTAGTCCGGGGGCGTCTGCAGCGCCGACTCGTCCAGCCCGGCGCCGGCCAGGATCCTGCGCACCCCCTCGAGGTGGAACGGCTCGCCGGAGTGCGACGCGGCGGCCAGCGCCAGCAGCTCCCCGTCCAGGTCGAGACCGGCGCGAAGCATCCCGAGGGCCTGGATCGGCTTGTTGCACGAGCGCGGCAGCACCTGCGCCTCCACCTCGCCGAGCGCCCACTCCACGGACCCGTCCGGGGCCAGCGTGACGACGGACCCGTAGTGGTGGCCCTCCACGAATCCGGAGCGGACGATCTCGGCGACGACGACGGGCCCAGGCATGAGCCAGACCCTAGCCGCCCGGCCGGGTACAGGTCGGGCCGGCACCGTGCCGATGCTTCGTCCGCTACCGTCTGGCGCGGTCGGTGCGAGCGGAGCAGGGACGGGAGCGGGGAACGTGCGGAGAACGACGTCGCGGTCGGCGGCAGGTGAGTGGCTGCTCGCGGCCGCGATGGCACTGCTCGGGGCACCCCTGCTTCCCGTGCTGCTGGTCGCCGGCGTGGCGCTCGCCCTGGTCCTGCACGACTGGGCGTTCCTGCTGCCGGTCGCGGCGTGGTCCGTCGCGGAGTGGTGGCGGGCCGGGCACTCCCCGGTGGTCGGCGGCCGGCTGCTGCGGCCGGCGGACGAACCGGAGCTGGCCGCCCTGGTCGACCGCGTCGCCGAGCGGGTCGGGTTCACCGCCGCGCTGGTGGTCCGGACCATCCCCGTCCCGGAGGCGGCGCTGGCCAGCACCCGGGTCGGGCCGCACCGCGGGGTGGTGCTCGCGCTGGGCTGGCCATTGCTGCGACTGCTGCCGCAGGACGAGCTGGCCGCGGTCATCGCGCACGAGCTGGCGCACCACACGCACACCCGGGACCGGCGGACCCGGTGGCTGCTCAGCGGCCGCGCGGCGGTCGCCGAGCGCACGGACGCGAGGCTCCGCCCGCCCGCCGCGCTCACCGGGCCCCTGCTGGCCGCGAGCCGGCCGGCCGCCTGGTCGCTGGAGCTCGCCGCGGACGCCGCCGCGGCACGGGCCGTCGGCACCGCCCCCTGCGCCCGCGCGCTGACCGACGCCGACCTGGTCGCGCTCGGGTTCGAGGTGTTCGGAGAGTGGTGGTATGACCGGCTCGGCCAAGACGGCTGCTACCCGGCCGACTTCCTCCCGGCGCTGCAGGAGGCGATGGCCGACCCGTACGTCGCGACCCGGCTGGCCGAGCGGCAGGCCGCCCTCGACGCTGCCCTTGCGGCCGACCCGGCGGCCAGTCACCCGGCCACGGCGACCCGGGTCGCCGCGCTTGCCGAGCACGACGTCTGGCCGGTCACCGGCCGGGAGCCGCTCCGGCTGCGGCAGGCCGACGAGCTCGACTCCTGGGCGGCGGCGCAGCTGACCGAGGAGGCGCCGCAGCTGCGGCCGGCGCGGGTCCTCGCGACGGACCCCGACCGCCTCGCGGCGCCGGCGTCCGAGGCCCGCGAGGCACTGCTGGCCGCCGCAGGGGAGATCCTCGCGCCGGCCGCGAGCGTCGCTGCCGCCCTCGAGACCGTCCGGGACGAACGGCGGTGGCGGGACGTCGCCGCCGCGCTGGATCCCGACCTGCGGCGCGCGCCCGCGTCGCTGCGGGCCGTGGGCGAGCCGGACGCGTTCGCCGGGTGCGTCACCGCGGTGGTCGCCGGTGTGCTCCGGGACGCCGGCTGGCCGCCCGCGTCCCGGTGGCTGACCGGCGTACGAACCGCTCCCGACGGCAGCACCGTCGACATCCGCGCGGTCGTCGACGCGGCGCTGGACGCGGGCGACCCGGCCCCGGTGACCGACCTGCTTGCCCGGGCCGCCGCGGACACCGGAGCGGAGCACGCGTCGTGAGCACCGTCGTGACACCGGTCGGCGGCGGGTCCCGCACCCGGCCGCTGCGCCGGGCGGTGCTGGTCTCCGTGGCGGCGCTGGTGGCGTCGACCGCGGTGATCGCCGGCTCCCTGGGGCTCGCGGCGCACCGCTACCTCGCGGCCAAGGACGCGGCGACCTCCACGGTCCGGGGCCGCGTCGTGCAGGACGGCATCGGCGACAGCGAGGACGTCCGGGTCCGCTGGACCGACGCGCGGGGCCGCACGCACGTGCAGAGGTTCGGCGTCTACGACACCGGGCGCTACCGCCGCGGCGCCACCTTCCCGGTGCGGTACGACGCGACCGCGGCCGACCCCGTCGGGTACGCCGCCGACCCGGAGGGCGACGTGCGGCTCGACGACCTGACCGTCCCCCTCGGGCTCGCGGTGGCGGGGTGCCTGCTGCTGCTCGCCGGCTGGCCGCTGCGCTGGTGGTGGTGGCGCCGCGCGCTGGCCCGCCCGGCCCGGCCGATGCAGGCGCGATGGCTGCTGGGCCACCAGCGGCTGGTCACCTCCACCTGGGCCCGGCTGGCGAGCATCGACGGGGGCGACCCGGTGGTCCGCTGGCAGCGGGTGATGTGGCACCCGGCCCTCGACGCCGCGCGCGGTCCCGTCGCCGTGGCGGTGCACGGCGACCTGACCCGGCGCCGCCGGGTCGCGATCGAGCTCGAGGACGGCACCCCGCTGGTGCCGATCGGCCGGCTCGCCGCGACCGAACCCGTCGCCTGGGACCTGGTCGAGCGGGACTCGGCCCGCGTCGAGGCCGCCGACGCGTTCATCCTGCCGCCGGGCGCCGTCCGGGAGCCGGCGGCCGGGCCGTGGTGGCGTCGGCGGCCGGTGCTGTTCGCCGTGGGCGGGGCGGCCCTGGGCGCCGTCGGCGGGGTCCTGCTCGGCGGGGGCGGCGTCGCGGTCGTCCCGTTCATCGCGGCGGGCGCGGGCGTCCTCGTGCACAGCTGGGCGTTCACCGGCGCCGAGCCGGACTCCTGAACCGGCGACCCGGGCGATGGGACACAATTGCCCGGTGGCTGACCCGACCCCCGTGCCCCAGCACTGCCCGTCCGCGCGCGAGCTCGACGACCTCGAGCTGATCACGCACGGCGTCCTCGGCCTCAGCGGCTTCGAGGGACCCGGCGGGCTGGTCGCCCTGCACGTGCCGAGCCCGGTCGCGGCCGCCGCCCAGGCGGCCGGCGAGCTGGAGCTGGTCGACCCCGAGGGCACCCCCCTGGCCCGGGTCCGGGTGACCTCCACCTACGAGCCCGCCAAGACCCCGACCTACCGGGAGGACCCGCACGACGCGCTGGGCGTGCTCGGCATCCAGGGTCCGGTGACCCCGCTGGCGCACAACGAGTTCGGCGCGTTCCGCCGGCTGTACCTCTCCCCCGACCGGGTCCGCGAGACGCACGACGCGAGCACCGTCACCGTGCCCGTCGCCGGGCCGCTGACCGGCGCCGACATCGACCGGGTCCGCAAGGCCGCCGACGGCCGGCCGGTGCTGCTGCTGGCGCTCACCGGGCACGGCACCCCCGAGCTCAGCCCGCCGGCGCTGGTCCGCGCGACGCTGGCCGCCGCCCGCCACCTCGGCGACGCCGCCGTGGTCGCCGTCCCGCTGGCCTCGCGCGGCGACGCCACCGCCGACCACCTGCTCGGCGAGCGGGTGGTCGCCGCCTACGCGCCCGGCGAGGTGGTCGGGGTGACCGGCGAGGGCGAGCTGCCCGACGACATCGCCGACATCGTGGAGCGCGACCGTCCCGGGCCCGAGGACCAGGGCCTGGTGCTGTTCTTCACCGGGCTGTCCGGGAGCGGCAAGTCGACGCTGGCCCGGGCGCTGCACGACGTGATCCTCGAGCGCGGCGAGCGCACCGTCACCAGCCTCGACGGCGACGTGGTCCGGCGGAACCTCTCGGCCGGGCTGACCTTCTCCAAGGAGGACCGGGAGACCAACATCCGGCGGATCGGCTGGGTGGCCGCCGAGATCGGCCGGCACGGCGGGGTGGCGATCTGCTCCCCCATCGCGCCGTACGACGCGACGCGCAAGCAGGTCCGCGCGATGGTCGAGGAGGCCGGCGGGGCGTTCGTGCTGGTCCACGTCGCCACGCCGCTCGAGGAGTGCGAGCGCCGGGACCGCAAGGGGCTCTACGCCAAGGCGCGGCGCGGCGAGATCCCCGAGTTCACCGGCATCTCCTCGCCCTACGAGGAGCCCGAGGATGCGACCGTCCGGGTCGACACCACCGGCCGCTCCATCGAGGACTGTCTCGACGACGTGCTGCGGGTGCTGCGCGACGCGGGCTACCTGGACCCTGCATGAGTGACCTGCTCACCGGCTCCGCGCTGTCGGTCCTCGTGGTCGCCTTCGGCGTCGGCATCGTGGTCGGCCTGACCGGCATGGGCGGCGGCGCGCTGATGACGCCGGCGCTGATCTTCCTCGGGGTCAACCCGACCACCGCGGTCGCCAACGACCTGGTGGCCGCCTCGGTGAACAAGTCGGTGGGCGCCGCCGTGCACTGGCGCTTCGGCAAGCCCAACCTCAAGCTGGCCGGACTGCTGATCTCGGCGTCCGTGCCGACCGCGTTCGCGGGCGCGTTCATCATCAAGGCGTTCGGCGGCGGCGACCAGGACGCGTTCGTCGCCAAGGCGATCGGCTGCGCGCTGCTGTTCACGGCCGCGACCTACGGGCTGCGGATGTACATCCAGCTGCGCTACGTCACCGCCGGCAACGTGATCTCCGAGGACGACCCGACGGTCCGCCCGGTGCCGACGCTGCTGGTCGGCGCGGTCGGCGGGCTGCTGGTGGGGGTCACCTCGGTCGGGTCCGGGTCGCTGATCATGGTCGCGCTGCTGCTGCTCTACCCGACCCTGTCCGCGGTGAAGCTGGTCGGCACCGACCTGGTCCAGGCGGTCCCGCTGGTGCTGTCGGCGGCGATCAGCCACGTGCTCGTCAGCGGCGTCGACTGGGCCGTGCTGGTCCCGCTGGTCCTCGGCGGCACGCCGGGCACCTACCTGGGTGCGCGGATCGCGAACTGGGTCTCCCAGTCGGTCACCCGTCGCGGGATCGTCATCGTGCTGACGCTGACCGGCCTGAAGCTCCTCGGCGCGCCGGCCGTGGCCGTCGGCATCGTCGGCGCCGGGATGCTGCTGCTCGGCCCGTTGTTCTGGGGGTTCCTGCGGCAGACCCGCGGGCTGCCCGCCTTCGACAACAACCTGGCCGCGTGGCGGCTTCCCGACCGGGACTGACGACCGGGACTGACGACCGGGACTGACGACCGACCCGGGACCGGGACCGGACGGATGTCCGATGGCCGGGCACCACCCCACCACCGGGTCGGCCGTGCACGGAATC
Organism: uncultured Actinomycetota bacterium; assembly: GCA_963838025.1. Taxonomy (GTDB): domain Bacteria; phylum Actinomycetota; class Actinomycetes; order Propionibacteriales; family Nocardioidaceae; genus Nocardioides_B. Next base: position 776,038 of record CAWIPF010000004.1, on the reverse strand, counting down.
CGGCCGTGCGATGGAATCTCCCGGTGAGCACCCGCCTGCACGACGATGAGATCCCGATCGACTCGGCCCTGGTGCGGCGCCTGGTCGACCGACAGCTGCCGCAGCACGCGTCGCTCGGCCTGCACCGGCTGGAGGCCACCGGATCCTCGAACGCGTTGTTCCGGCTCGGCGGGGACCTGCTGGTCCGGCTGCCGCGGCAGCCGGGCGGCTCGACGGCCATCGAGAAGGAGGCCCGCTGGCTGCCACTCGTCGCGTCGGGACTGTCCGTCTCCGTGCCCCGCGTCGTCGCGGTCGGCGAGCCCGACCTGGGCTACCCCGAGCGGTGGTCGGTGACCACGTGGCTCGAGGGTCACCCGCCGACCGTGGTGGACGGCACGACCCCCGCCGGACCCCGTCGGGAGCTCGCGGCCGACCTGGCCGCGCTGGTCGGGGAGCTGCGCGAGCTCCCGGTGCCGGCCGAGGCGCTGCGGAGCCCGTCACTGTCGTGGTACCGCGGTGGACCGTTGGGCGCGCTCGACGGCGACTTCCGCCGGGCGCTCGACGCCTGCCGGCACGTCGACGCCCTCGACCTGGACCTGGACGCCGCGGCCCGGGTCTGGGCGGCCGCCGCGGCCGCGGCGACGGGTCGGACCGGCGCCCACTGGTTCCACGGGGACCTGCTCGCGGAGAACCTGCTGGTCGAGGGCGGCCGGCTCGAGGCCGTGCTCGACTTCGGGGGGCTGGCCGTCGGCGACCCGGCCGTCGACCTGATCGCCGCCTGGGAGGTGCTGGGCCCCGCGGACCGGGAGTCCTTCCGCCGCGCCACCGGCGTCGACGATGCGACCTGGCTCACCGGCGCGGGGTGGGCGCTGCTCGTCGCCGTCATCACGTTCCCCTACTACTGGGACACGATGCCCGCCCGGTGCGCGAGCCGGCGGGCGATGGCCGCCAACGTCCTCGCCGGGCTGTAGCCGGTCGTGTGCGGTCGCCGGCTCAGTAGGGTCACCAGGTCGTGGCGCCCCCGAGGCCACGCGCGAACTCCACGGACTCCTGGTAGGAGGGCAGCAGGCCGGCCTCCCGGACCTCCGCGAGGGTGGGCGCCTGCTCGTCCTTCGGCGACAGCAGCGGCCGCAGCGCACGCCCGTCCCGCCCGACGTCCGGCCACGCGACGCCGATCTCCGGGTCGAGCGGGTGCACGCCGTGCTCGCGGCCCGGGGCGTACGGCGTCGAGCAGAGGTAGGCCACGACCGCGCCGTCGGTGAGCGCCATGAACGCGTGCCCGAGCCCCTCGGACAGGTACACCGCGCGCCGGCTCACGTCGTCGAGCTCGACGGCGTCCCACCCACCGAAGGTCGGCGACCCGACCCGCAGGTCGACGACCACGTCGAGGACCGCCCCGGCCATGCAGGTGACGTACTTCGCCTGGCTGGGCGGGAGCTCGGCGAAGTGGATGCCGCGCAGGGTGCCGGCCGCGGAGACCGAGCAGTTGGCCTGGGCCAGGTCGAGCGCGTGCCCGGTGGTCTCGGCGAACACGTCCGCGCGGAACCACTCGAGGAAGGCCCCCCGCTCGTCGCCGTGGATGCGGGGGGTCAGCTCCCAGGCACCGGGGATCTTCAGCTCTCTGACGTCCATCGTCATAGGGTACGAACCCCACCGACCCGCAACGGAAAGGACGTGGCGATGCGCTGGCTGGTCACGGGCGCGGCAGGGATGCTGGGCACCGACGTCGTCACCCGGCTGCGCGACCGCGGCGAGGACGTCGACCCGGTCACCCGGGCGGGTCTCGACCTGCTCGACGGGGACGCCGTCGCCGCCGCGGTCGCCGGCCGGGACGTGGTCGTCAACTGCGCCGCCTGGACCGCGGTGGACGACGCGGAGGAGCACGAGGCGCAGGCGCGGGCGGTCAACGCCGACGCCCCGCGGCTGCTCGCCCGCGCCTGCGCGCGGCACGGGGCCCGGCTGGTCCAGGTCAGCACCGACTACGTGTTCGACGGGTCCGGCACCTCTCCCTACCCGGAGGACGCGCCGGCCAGCCCGGTCTCGGCGTACGGCCGCACCAAGGCCGCCGGGGAGGCCGCCGTGCGCGAGGAGCTGCCGGCCGGCCACCTGGTGGTCCGCACCGCCTGGCTGTACGGCGCGCACGGCGGCTGCTTCCCGAGGACGATCGCCCGGGTCGCACGGGAGCGCGGCAGCGTGAGCGTCGTGGACGACCAGGTCGGGCAGCCCACCTGGACCGCCGACGTCGCGGACCTGGTCGTCCGGCTGGTCGAGGCGGGCGTCCCCGCGGGGACCTACCACGCGACCTCGTCGGGGCAGTGCAGCTGGTTTGACTTCGCCCGCGAGGTGGTCGCCGCCGCAGGCCTGGACCCCGACGTGGTGCGGCCGACCACGAGCACCGACTTCGTCCGGCCCGCGCCCCGTCCGGCGTACTCGGTGCTGTCCCACGCGGCGCTCGAGCGCCACGGGATCGCCCCGATCGGCGACTGGAGGCAGCGCTGGGAGGCGGCCGCGCCCGAGGTGCTCGGAGCCGGCCAGGGCTGAGCCCGGCTCCCGGCTGACCGAACCGGACGCGTTTCGTCCTGAACCGTTCCTAGACTGCCGCACATGGCTGTCGCGCGCTTTCCGGTGGTCGTCCTCGACTGCCCCGACCCCAAGACCCTTGCCGAGTTCTACGGCGCCCTGCTCGACTGGAAGGTCGAGCGGAACGACGACGACTGGTGGTTCGCGCGTGCCGAGCACGGCGACTCGCTGGGCTTCCAACCGGTGGACCCCTACACAGCGCCGCAGTGGCCGGGACAGGACGTCCCGCAGCAGATGCACATCGACGTGCTCGTCGACGACCTCGACGAGGCCGAGGCCGCGGTGCTCGAGCTCGGCGCCACCAAGCACGAACACCAGCCCGGGTCGACGTTTCGCGTCTTCCTCGACCCTGCCGGGCACCCGTTCTGCCTCTGCTCCGAGTGATGCACGCGTGGTCTCGTCGGGCTCGGACGGTCGCTCGTCGGCGACTACCGTCTCGGGTCCTGTCGAGGCCCCGGCGAGCACCACTGCTGGACGACCACCAACGAGTGACCGGTCCCGTCCTTGAACACGCGGGCCGAGTAGTTCTGCCATCCGTTGCAGTAGTCGTCCCTTCCCTTCCAGCTGTCTTCGACGGCGTGAAGAAGAGCGCTGCGGTCCTTCGGTTCGACTTCGGTCCTTTCGTCGGGCAACGAGGCGTGGATGACCCGAACCTGCGGATCCGCCATCAGCGTCTTCAGGCGATTGAGGTTGGCCGGCCTCGGCTTGGCCCACCGCACGCCTAGCTCGTCGACCCAGGCGTCCTCGTCGAGTGGCATCCGCAACAGCTCGGCGTCCTCGGGTCGGGTCCTCGACTCGACCGGAAGCGACGTCGACTCGGTGACAAGGTCGGCGAAGGTGCGGTCCTCGTGAGGAGCGCGTTTCCGGGCCATGCCTGGCATGGTGCCACGCTTTCAGTCGCCCTCAGTTCCACGCACCCACGAGGACGGCGCCGAGGACGACATCGACTGCACGGTGGTGGTTGGGGAGAACGCCCGGACGTCCGGTCGAGCGGTCCTCAGTCGTCTCGTAGGGCGCGATGCTGGTCGCCGTTCCGCCCCGCCTCGGGATCAGGCGCAGGGTCGGGCTCGACACTCGGGCCGGTGCGCACGCTTCCCGGTGTGTCGGTGGTCATCGGGTGCTCCTTGGCTCACAGCTCGGCTGGTGGCTCGGCTCCGGTCCCGGCCTCCTAGCGCGGACCGGACTCCAGCAGCCCGAGCAGGTAGTCGCCGTAGCCGGACTTGACCAGGGACTCCGCCCGCTCGCGCAGCTCGTCGTCGGTGAGGAAGCCCTTGCGCCAGGCCACCTCCTCGGGGGTGCCGATGTTGAGCCCCTGCCGGGCCTCGACCGTGCGGACGAAGTTGCTGGCGTCGTTGAGGGCGTCGAACGTCCCCGTGTCGAGCCACGCGGTGCCGCGGTCGAGGACCTCGACCTGGAGCCGGCCCTGCTCGAGGTAGGCGCGGTTCACGTCGGTGATCTCGTACTCGCCGCGGGCGGACGGCTTCAGGCCGCGGGCGATCTCGACCACGTCGTTGTCGTAGAAGTAGAGCCCGGGGATCGCGTAGTTGCTGCGCGGCCGCGCCGGCTTCTCCTCCAGGGACAGCGCCCGCCCGGCCTCGTCGAACTCGATGACGCCGTAGGCGCTGGGCTCCGCGACCCAGTAGGCGAACACCGCGGCGCCGTCGACCTCGACGAACCGGGAAAGCTTCCGGCCGAACCCGGGGCCGTAGAAGATGTTGTCGCCGAGCACCAGCGCGCACGCGTCGGTGCCGATGAAGTCGGCCCCGATCGTGAACGCCTGCGCCAGCCCCTCCGGCGCCGGCTGCTCGGCGTAGCCGATCGAGACGCCGAACTGCGACCCGTCCCCGAGCAGCCGGTGGAACTGCTCGGCGTCGTGCGGGGTGGTGATGACCAGGATGTCCCGGATGCCGGCCAGCATCAGCGTGGACAGCGGGTAGTAGATCATCGGCTTGTCGTAGACCGGCACCAGCTGCTTGCTGATCCCCATGGTGATGGGGTGCAGCCGGGTCCCGCTGCCCCCGGCAAGAATTATCCCGCGCATAGCGGCTAGTTTGACCACACAGGTCGGGCAGGATGCAAGACAGCGCGACGGCGAGACGGCGAGGAGAGTGAGCGGGCGATGAGGCTGCTGGTGACCGGCGGGGCGGGGTTCATCGGCTCCCACTACGTGCGCACCGTGCTGGCCGGAGCCTGGGGCGGCAGCACGCCCGAGACGCTGACCGTGCTGGACAAGCTGACCTACGCCGGCAACCTGGCCAACCTCGACCCGGTCGCCGACGACAAGCGGCTGCGGTTCGTCGAGGGCGACATCCTCGACCGGTCCCTGGTCGACACGCTGATGGCCGAGGCCGACGCCGTGGTGCACTTCGCGGCCGAGTCCCACGTCGACCGCTCGATCCTCGGTGCCGCGGACTTCGTGATGACCAACGTGGTCGGCACCCAGACCCTGCTGGACTCCGCGATGCACCACGACATCGAGAAGTTCGTGCACGTCTCCACCGACGAGGTCTACGGCTCCATCGCGGAGGGCTCCTGGACCGAGGAGGAGCCGCTGCTGCCGAACTCGCCGTACTCCGCCTCCAAGGCGTCCTCCGACCTGCTCGCCCGGGCCTACCACCGCACCCACGGGCTGCCGGTGTGCATCACCCGCTGCTCGAACAACTACGGGCCCTACCAGTTCCCGGAGAAGGTCATCCCGCTGTTCGTCACCAACCTCATCGACGGCGCCGAGGTGCCGTTGTACGGCGAGGGCGCCAACGTCCGCGACTGGCTGCACGTGGACGACCACTGCCGGGGCATCCACCTGGTGCTCGACGGGGGCCGCCCGGGCGAGGTCTACAACATCGGCGGCGGGACCGAGCTGACCAACAAGGAGCTGACCGGCCTGCTGCTCGAGGCCACCGGCACCGGCTGGGACCGGGTCCGCAAGGTCACCGACCGGCTCGGCCACGACCTGCGCTACTCGGTCGACATCACCAAGATCAGCGACGAGCTCGGCTACCGCCCGCAGGTGCCCTTCGAGCAGGGCCTCGCCGACACCGTGGAGTGGTATGCGACACACCGGTCGTGGTGGGAGCCGCTGAAGAGGCGCGCCGCGGTTTCACGCTGACCCCTCCGGGTAACCCTCGTCACGATGCCGTCTGCCCGGCGGACGCCTCGACATGCCCGCGGAGGCCCGGGTCGGTACGATGACGGCTGCTCCCTAAGAGAGGTCCACCCAAACCGATGAGCATTACCCATGCGGACTACCGCCTGAGCCAGCTCGACGAGCTCGAGGCGGAGTCGATCCACATCTTCCGCGAGGTCGCCGCCGAGTTCGAGAAGCCGGTGCTGATGTTCTCCGGCGGCAAGGACTCCATCGTCATGCTGCGGCTGGCGGAGAAGGCGTTCTACCCGGCGAAGATCCCGTTCCCGGTCCTCCAGGTGGACACCGGGCTGGACTTCCCCGAGGTCCTCGAGACCCGCGACAAGTGGATCGAGCGGCTGGGCCTGCGGATGATCGTCGCCTCGGTGGACGAGGCGATCAAGAGCGGCGTCGTCGTCGACGACGGCAAGACCACCCGCAACCGCCTCCAGATCGGCACCCTGCTCAACGTCATCGAGGAGGAGGGCTTCACCGCCGCCTTCGGTGGCGGCCGCCGCGACGAGGAGAAGGCCCGCGCCAAGGAGCGCGTCTACTCCCACCGCGACGAGTTCGGCCAGTGGGACCCGAAGAACCAGCGCCCCGAGCTGTGGAGCCTCTACAACGGCAAGCTGCACGGCGGCGAGCACATGCGGATCTTCCCGCTGTCGAACTGGACCGAGCTCGACGTCTGGGACTACATCCACCGCGAGCAGGTCGAGATCCCCTCGATCTACTTCGCGCACAACCGCCGGGTCATCGCGCGCGACGGCATGCTGCTCTCGGAGTCCGACGCGGTGCAGCCCAAGGGCAACGAGACCGTCGTGGAGAAGATGGTCCGGTTCCGCACCGTCGGCGACAAGTCGCAGACCGGCGCGGTGGAGAGCACCGCGACCACGACCGCCGAGATCATCGAAGAGATCGCCATCGCCCGGGTCACCGAGCGGGGCGCCACCCGTGGTGACGACCGCTTCTCCGAAGCAGCCATGGAAGACCGCAAGAAGGAAGGCTACTTCTGATGGACCTGCTCCGTTTCGCCACCGCGGGGTCCGTCGACGACGGCAAGTCGACCCTGATCGGCCGGCTGCTGCTCGACTCCAAGGCGATCTTCGAGGACCAGCTCGAGTCCGTGGAGACCACCTCGAAGTCCCGCGGCTACGACTACACCGACCTGGCGCTGCTGACCGACGGCCTGCGCTCCGAGCGCGAGCAGGGCATCACCATCGACGTGGCCTACCGCTACTTCGCCACGCCCAAGCGCAAGTTCATCATCGCCGACACCCCCGGCCACGTGCAGTACACCCGCAACATGGTCACCGGCGCCTCGACCGCCGACCTCGGCCTGGTGCTCGTCGACGCCCGCCAGGGCCTCACCGAGCAGTCCCGCCGGCACGCGGTGATCCTGTCGCTGCTGCGGGTCCCGCACCTGGTGCTCGCGGTCAACAAGATGGACCTCGTCGACTACGACCAGAAGGTCTTCGACGAGATCCACGCCGAGTTCACGTCGTTCGCGACCAAGCTGAACATCCCCGACCTCGAGATCATCCCGATCTCGGCGCTCAAGGGCGACAACGTCGTGCACCGCTCCGAGAACATGGCGTGGTACGACGGCCAGTCGCTGATGCACCACCTCGAGCACGTGCACGTCGCGTCCGACCGCGACCTGGTCGACGTCCGCTTCCCGGTGCAGTACGTCATCCGGCCGAAGTCCGACGAGTTCCACGACTACCGCGGCTACGCCGGCCGGGTGGCCGGCGGCATCCTCAAGCCCGGCGACGAGGTCGTGGTGCTGCCGTCGGGGCTGACCAGCAAGATCGCCGGCATCGACATGTTCGACCAGGAGATCGACGAGGCGTTCCCGCCGATGAGCGTGACCGTCCGTCTCGAGGACGACGTCGACGTCTCCCGCGGCGACATGATCGCCCGGGTCAAGAACGCCCCGAAGCCCAGCCAGGACATCGACGCGATGATCTGCTGGATGACCAACGAGCCGCTGCGCCCCCGCCAGAAGCTCGCGATCAAGCACACCACCCGCGCGGGCCGCACGATGGTCAAGGACATCCAGTACCGCCTCGACGTCAACACCCTGCACCGCGACCAGGAGACCAAGGAGCTCGGCCTCAACGAGATCGGCCGGGTGCAGCTGCGCACGACCGTCCCGCTGCTGTGCGACCCCTACTCCAAGAACCGGACCACGGGGTCGTTCATCCTCATCGACGAGGCGTCGGGCGTCACCGTCGGCGCGGGCATGATCAACAGCGGCAACTGACCCGGTGGTTGAGGAGGGCGCGCAGCGCCCGTCTCGAAACCACCGGAGGCTGTAGGGGGAATCGGTCTTGATCTACCGCCTCCAGAACCCCACGCGTCACTACGCGTGGGGTTCTCGCACGCACATCCCCCGGCTGCGCGGCCTGCCCGACGGCGACCAGCCGGTCGCGGAGATGTGGCTCGGCGCGCACCCGGCCGACCCGTCCCGCCTCGACGACGGGCGCACCCTCGACCGGGCCATCCGCGACGACCCCGAGGCGATGCTCGGCCACCAGGTGCGCGAGTCGTTCGGCGAGCGGCTGCCCGTTCCTGATGAAGCTGCTCGCGGCCCGCGAGCCGCTGTCGCTCCAGGTGCACCCGACCAGCGAGCGGGCCCGGATCCGCTTCGCGGAGCAGGAGGCGGCCGGCATCCCGCTCACCGCGCCGGAGCGCAGCTACCAGGACCCCTCCCACAAGCCGGAGCTGATCTTCGCGCTGACCCGCTTCGAGGGGATGGCCGGCTTCCGGGACCCCACGAGGACCGCCGAGATCCTGCGTCGGCTCCAGGCTGCCCTGGCTGACGGGAGTACGCCGCCCGCCTCGAGGAGACCAGGACGCCCTTCCAGACGCTGCGGGAGGTGACCACCGAGCTGCTCGCCCTGGACGGCGAGCCGCTCGCCGGACGGCTCCAGCAGCTCAAGGCCGCCGCCGCACGGGCCGAGCGGGAGTCGCACCGCCCGCCGGTCCGCAGGCGCCCGCAGTGGCGCGACCCGAGCGACGTGGAGCGGGAGTCGGTCCGGGTGTACGCCGCGGTCGGGCCGCTGATCGACCGCTACCCGCGCGACCCCGGCGTGCTGGTGACGCTGCTGCTCAACCACGTGGTGCTGGCCGCCGGGGAGGCGATGTTCATCGACGCCGGGATCATCCACGCCTACACCTCGGGCTTCGGCGTCGAGGTCATGGCCTCCTCCGACAACGTGCTGCGCGCCGGCCTCACCCCCAAGCACGTCGACATCCCCGAGCTGCTCGCGATCACGAACTTCACCCCGGTCCCGCCGCCACTGTGGGCGCCGAGGCCGCTGGCCGACAGCAAGGGCTACGTGTTCTCCCCGCCCGTCGAGGAGTTCGAGCTCGCGCTGGTCACCCCACGCGGCGAGCCGGTGGCGGACCAGACGGAGGGCCCGCGGATCGCGCTCTGCCTGGACGGCGCGATCGAGGCGGAGACCGCCGCTGACCGCCAGCAGCTGCGGCGGGGCGAAGCGGTCTTCGTCCCGGCGGCCGAGGGCCCGGTGACCGTCAGCGGCAGGGGCCGGGCCGCGATCGCCCGCCCACCCGGCTGATCGCCCGCCGGCTGGTCACCCGCGCAGCTCGTCGACGTGCTCGCGGTACCACGCCACCGTCGACTCGATCCCCTCACGCAGGCCGATCCGGGCCGTCCAGCCTGCCTTCGCCAGCTTGGTGACGTCGAGAAGCTTCTGCGGCGTCCCGTCGGGCTTGCTGGTGTCCCACTTGGTCTCGCCCTTGAAGCCGACGACCTCGGCGATGGTCTCCGCGATCTCCCGGATCGTGGTGTCGTGGCCGGTGCCGACGTTGACCTGCTGCGGGCCGTCGTAGTGCTCCATCAGGTGCAGGCAGGCGTCGGCCATGTCGTCCACGTGCAGGAACTCGCGCCGCGGGTTGCCGGTCCCCCAGTTGGTCACCTCGGCGGCGCCGGACCGCACCGCCTCGTCGTAGCGGCGGATCAGCGCGGGCAGCACGTGCGAGCCCTGGGGCGAGAAGTTGTCGCCGGGCCCGTAGAGGTTCGTCGGCATCGCCGAGATCCACGGCCGGCCGTACTGCCGCCGCACCGCCTGCACCTGGAGGATGCCGGCGATCTTCGCGATCGCGTAGGCGTCGTTGGTGGGCTCCAGGTGCCCGGTCAGCAGGGCGTCCTCGGGGATCGGCTGCGGGGCCAGCTTGGGGTAGATGCACGACGAGCCCAGGAACAGCAGCCGGTCGGTGCCGTGCTCGAGCGCCGCGTCCATGACGTTGAGCTGGATCTGCAGGTTCTCGCGAGAGGAAGTCGACCGGGTAGGTGTTGTTGGCCATGATCCCGCCGACCTTGGCCGCGGCGAGCACGACGTTGCGCGGCCGCGTCTCGGCGAAGAAGTCGAAGACCGCCGGCCGGTCGGTGAGGTCGAGCTCGGACGACGTGCGACCGACGAGGTCCTTGAACCCCTCGGCCTCCAGCTTGCGCCAGATCGCGGAGCCCACCAGTCCCCGGTGGCCCGGCGACGTAGATCCGGGAGCCCCGGTCGAGCGGTCCGGGCTGGAAGTCGGTCTGCCCGGTCACAGGTCGCGTACCTTCGGCCAGCCCTCCAACGTGGGCTGGTCGATCCACGGCTTGCCTTCGTGCTGGAGGGCCTCGATGTCGGCATCGACCATGATCCGGGCGAGCTGCTCGGTGTCGACCGTGGTCTTCCAGCCCAGCTGCCGCTCGGCCTTGCCCGCATCCCCGATCAACGCATCCACCTCGGTCGGCCGCAGGTAACGCTCGTCGAACCGCACATGCTTCTCCCAGTCCAGACCCGCATGCTCGAACGCGGTCACCAAGAAGTCACGCACCGTGAAGCTGCCCCCACTGGCCAGCACATAGTCCTCCGGCTCGGTCGCCTGCAGCATCCGCCACATCCCCTCCACATACTCCGGCGCATACCCCCAGTCCCGGATCGAGTCCAGGTTGCCCATGTACACATAGTCCTGAACCCCCGCCTGGATCCGCGCCACCGCCCGCGTGATCTTGCGAGTCACGAACGTCTCGCCGCGCCGCGGCGACTCATGGTTGAACAAGATCCCGTTCACCGCGAACAACCCATACGCCTCCCGGTAGTTGCGCGTCACCCAGTACGCGTACACCTTCGCCGCCCCATAAGGCGAGCGCGGATAGAACACCGTCTCCTCGTTCTGCGGCGGCGGCGACGCCCCGAACATCTCCGAGGTCGAGGCCTGGTAGTAGCGACACTTCACCCCCGCCACCCGCACCGCCTCCAACAACCGCATCGCCCCGATCCCGGTCGTGTCCCCGGTGTGCTCCGGCTCATCGAAGCTCACCCGCACATGCGACTGCGCCGCCAGGTTGTACACCTCATCGGGATCGATCTCATGCAACATCGTCACCAGCCGCGCACCATCCGACAGATCCCCATAGTGCAAGAACAACCGCGCGTTCGGATCATGCGGATCCTGATAGAGATGATCGATCCGCGAGGTGTTGAACGTCGACGCCCGACGGATCACCCCATGAACCTCATACCCCTTGCCCAACAACAACTCCGCCAGGTACGACCCGTCCTGACCCGTGATCCCGGTGATCAGCGCCCGCTTGGTCATATGCCTCGGTTCTCCGTTCCACGTCTGCGCAGACTCACAAGCTTGTGGAGCCAAGTGTCAAAACTGTCGATTGCTGCTTCCTCGCTGAGAACCCTCTCACGGAAGCGCATGCCCGCCGCGCCGAGTTGGACCGCCAGAGCCTCGTCCTGCGCCAGTTGCAGCACTCCACCTAGCAGGGCATCGGGACGGCCCGGATCTACGCGCAGGCCACTTCCGGCGACGGCGATCTCGTGTGCTGTCACGCTTCCCTCCTCGGTGGCGGCTATCACGGGGTTGCCGCTCGCGTAATACGAGGTGAGCTTGCTAGGCACCGACATCTCGGAGACACCCGGCTTCTCGTTGACAAGCAGCACGTCGGCCGCACCGAGGGCAGCAGGAAAATCCGCCGTGGGGAAGTGGGTCGACAAACGTCAGTCGATCGATCCCTCGGCCGAGCGCCTCGAGATGCCGCCGCTGATTGCCGTCACCCATGAGGACGAAGCGCACCGGCGCTCCGCGGCTATCTGCCAGCCGGGCAGCCTCCACCACGTTCTCAAGGCCTTGCTTAGCACCCATGTTCCCTGCATGAAGGGCGATCACCTCGCCGGCAGCCCACCCCAGATCTTGCGTCGAGCTGCCTCTTTCGCTATCGGCTCAGTCGACGCCAAGTGTGACCAATTGCGGATTACGGTCACTCGCTCGTCAGGCACGCCGAGGTTGTCAGTGAGCTGTTGCGCGAAGCGCTCATGGATCGCCGCCACGCCGTCCACTGACCGCGCCACGGCCCCCTCAACACTCTGCGCTGCTCGCGCGACCATGCCGGAATGCGGGCCTGCCTCGGCAACTCCGCGGGAGTAAAGATCTTGGATCCACAGGCCGATCGCAGGACGGCGACGTAGGGCGCGGAGCCTCGCGACAATCATCGCCGTACTGAGTAGGGCGGGACTCACGCATAGGGCGACGTCTGCCGATGAGAGTGACCGGGTCAATGTGCGGGCACCGAACGAGACCTCCATCGCAATTCGCTTCGCCGAGGTGGGCGATGTCGGCACGTAGTGACGCAGCCTCGTCAGCTGAACATTTCGTTCCAGGGCTTCAGCAACCCATTGTCCATAGCCTGGAAACACGTGCCAGTTGGGGTAATGCGGCGTTCCAGTCAGGACATGGACCTCGTGACCGCGGGCCGCCAAGCCTTGGGCGAGCGCTGTGGTATATGGCGCATTGCCACTCGGCTCGGGGGCGTAATGAAGACCGATGACCAGGATTCTCAGCGCAGTCATTGACTTACAGCACCTCAGGTCCCCGCGGTCATTCACCGACAACAGTCTACGACCCGGGCAACCGGTCGAGCCTCGTGCCCTCGTCAAGTTGCAGGTGAGTGGAGCGGACGCTTACGTCGGTCCCCAGTCGAGGCGGACGGTCGTTAGGGTTGGACACCATGACGACGAGCTGGCGGATCCTGGAGCCACGCCACGCGGGCCATCGCCTGTGGTACGTCCGTCTGGTCGTCGACCATCTGGGCGACGTTCGGGGGAAAGACAACGTCACCGTAGTGACTACCGCGGAGACGGCGTCTTCGGACGAGTGGAGGACGCACATGGAGGGGATGCGTCCCACCCTGGTCGGGAGCCAAGGAGCCACCCTCAACGAGTGGTACGGGTCAGCGTTGAAGATGGCGGTCTTGAATGATCGAACTCATATTCTGATCTTGGACGGCGAGCCAGCCCTGCAGACGCTCGCACGACGCAGATCTCGGGTGCCCGTTCACCTCATGCTGATGCGGCCGAAGCCCCAACCGGGAATTGGCGGCAGGGCCAAGTTCGCGACGAAGTTGTTCGCGTTACTCCTCGTCCGGATACGTCTTGGTGAACGCCTCCGTCTGTACTATCTCGTACCTTCCACAGGAGCCAGGTCACTGCCACTCAGGCTTCTGGGCGCTGTCCCTGTGAAGGACCCCGTCTCGTTCGTCCCGTCGGATGTTGATCCAACCGAGTGGCGATCAGCGCATGGCCTTCCGGCAGATGTGCCCCTGTACCTCCTTGCAGGAGCAATCGGAGAGCGAAAACGAGCCAGGGAGATCATCGACGCATTCACGAATGCCTACCTCAATAGTGATGCCGTGCTTGTGCTCGCAGGCCCACACGACGAAACGGTCCGCACACAGCTCGCTGGACTACCGACGGGCGTCAGACGACGCATCCTGTCAATCGATAGATACCTCGCTGATGAAGCGCTGGACACTTGGATCCAACAGGCGCAAGTCTTCCTGTTGCTGTACACAAACGTGGGCTCAAGCGGCCTACTCCAAAAGGCCGCGATTGCAGCGACGCCGGTCGCTGTTCCGGATGGAAGTGATCTGCAACGCATGGCCGGGGCGGTCGCCTGCCCTTCAGTCCCCGTACGCATCGATACCGGCGAAGTGCGGCTGTCCTTCAGGGAGCACGAGACCATCCGACCTATTCCGAAGTCGGAGAGGCCGGGACAGGACACTTCCTCGTTCGCCGGGGAGTTGCTCGGCATGACCGCGAGGGGCTGTCGAGAGGGGTGACCAGTGTCTTTCGCGGCACAGTGCCCCTCGTCGTCGCGAGCGGGTCCGCGCAGCTGGCGACCGCTGCCTCCTTGGCCTTCGCTGCGAGGGATGGGAGTCCCGCCTCCTTTGCCGTCCTAACCGGAGGCATGGGCGCTGTCACAATCAGCTCGAACTTCATCGACTTCGGTAACAATGCTTGGACCATTCGTGAAACCGCCGCGGGGCGAGTCACAGGTGCTGAGTTCCTGCCTCTGGTCCGGACAAAGACTCTGCTCGCATTGGTACTCGCACTGGCGCTTCCCCTGCTGGCTAGTCTCCTTCCTCTGTCGGCACCCCCGATGCTGGAACTGGGCCTTGGCAGCATGCTCGTACTTCGCGTGCTGATCACTAGTTACTCTTCGCTGTTGGTTGGGAAGGGACGATTTGGAAGTTCGGGCGCCGTGCTCGCTTCCGAGCGCGTCATCGGTCTTATCGTTCTTCTCGTCGGCCGCGGTGCAGGACTAAATGCCTCTGAATCGCTTCCACTTGCACTGAGTTGCGGCTCACTGGCCGCTTTGGCTTTTGCGCTGTTCCGCTGGGTCACACCCGACATGCGTCTCTCCCCGGGACCAGTGGCCGCGCCCAGGCTGCTTTGGAAGCGGAGCCGTTCGTTCGGCGCGCAAAGCGTCGCTACTGATGCGCTGCTTCTCGATGCGTGGATCATCTCCGCCGTGGCCTCGCCGGCCACGGCGGGCCTCGTTGCGCTCGCGAGCCGTTTGACTGCGCCGGCCGGCATGGTTGGCCAGGCACTCTCGACCGTGACGTTGTCCCTTCGGTCCCGTCAGCCACAGGCCTCGGGGCGAGGGGAAGTCCTTGCTGTTCTTGGGATGGCCGGAGTGATGGCGCTCGTCGCCGGATCATCCGGGAAGTGGCTCCCGGCATTTTTCGGCGCTGAGTATTCCGGAGCCGTGGTTCCGTTCATGCTGTACTGCGCATCCGCCACGCTCACTGTCGTCAACCAGGTATTCTCCAGCCGCCTTCAAGCCATGCATCGCGAACGTGCGGTCGCCCTCGTTGTCGTGCCGGGCGCACTCAGCGCCCTGGTTCTGATGGCGGTAGGGGCGTTTATGGCGGGGGCACCTGGCGCAGCAGGGGGGGTGTTGGCCGCCAACATGGGCATCACATTAGCGTTGGGCGCTGGTTCGCGTCGGCGCTCCGGCTACGTCAAGGGAGTTGAGTCTGCTTGATGGGACGTGATTTCGAACGCTGGTTTCAAGGGACGAACGAACCGTCCGGGTTCCGCGTGATGCTAGAGGTCGCTCTGCAACCGGGGCTTCGCGCAGTCTTGCTATATCGACTCCAGACGTACGTCGGTCAAACTGCGTTTGGCAGAGCGGCACGAGCCATCTATGCGTTGAATCACTTGCTGCATGGCATCGAGTTCCTTCCGGGGTGCCAGATCGGAGAGGGACTCGTGATTCGGCATCCAACAGGTATCGTCATCGGTCACAGGGTGAAGATCGGGCGGGATTGCACAATCCTTCAAGGGGTCACGCTGGGCGAGCGTCGCACTGATGGCACCGACCAACATGGCTACCCAACTATTGGTGATGGCGTTTCGATCGGTGCTCATGCGGTTGTGCTCGGGCCGGTCGCAGTGGAAAGCAATGCGGTCGTGGGCGCGGGATCCGTTGTCCTATCGGATGTCGCCGCAGGCATGACTGTCGCAGGAAATCCCGCACGAAATGTCAGGACTGACGCGCCGTGAGTCCATGGACCGCTCCGCCTTGGAGTCGGCGGGAAGCATATTTGAAGAGTCCCGACAGTTGGCTTGATGTGCTGCTTCTTGACCACATCGAGGTGCCGCTCGTCGAACTACTGTCAAGAACTCCGGTCACTCCGACGGCCGTTACCGTGACCAGCGTTGCGCTCCGAGTCGCCGCGTGTGTGGCCTTCCTGGACAGCCACCTAGCCTGGGGAGCGTTGCTGTATCTGACGGGACTCGCCTTGGACGGTGTGGACGGAAAACTCGCGAGGCGTCTCAACAGGTCAAGTGAGTTTGGCGGCCGGCTTGACTTCTCATCCGACTACGGGTTGTTCGCCGGACTCTGGGTGACAGTGGGTTTGGCTGCTTCGGTCTGGACGCCCATCATCTGGATAGGAGTGAGTGCCGGAGTAGCTTCGGCGTTCGTCACAATCCTGCAGCCAAGAACACGGGTAGAGACGCCAGAGGGCCCGCGCGAGATGGTCTCCTCGCCCGGCGTGCTGGAACTGCACGCAGCCACGTTCGGCATAGCCCCGCTGATCGGTCCAACCACGATAGGAATCGCAATGGCGATCTCGTGCGCCTACTTCTTGCTGGCGTGGGCAGTGAAGCTGGGCCGGTGATTCGATGAAGATCTCCTGGATCGCCCGTTGCCCGGCTCCCTATCGATACCCTATCTGGACGGAAATTGCCCGGTCACACAACTTGCAGGTCCTATTTCTTCAAGAGCAGGGTATCGGTCGCTCTTGGGAAATCGAGCCGAGCAGTGGGTTTCGTCAGTTCGTACTGCATTCTTCCGGGATGCATTACCGGGAGGACGCGCTCTGGCGACTCCGGCGCGGATGGCGACGCTATCTAATCGGTTCGGATGTCGTCGTCATGCAAGGGATGTGGGAGACCCCAGCGGCCTGGCAGGTCGCCCTTTGGTGTCGGAGAAACCGCGTCCCACTGATCTACTTTTCCGAATCTACACTCTCGACCATGCACAGAACTAGTGGCGCGATAGCGTTTGCACGCAGTCTGTACATGCGAAATGCACACCGGGTGATAACCCCAGGTCCGGCGGCAACGGCAGCGGTTCTGAAGCACGGCGTGGCACCCAGCAGACTTGTCACGAGCGTGAATGTCGTTGACGTACGCCGGTTCCACCTGGGCGCTCGCGCGATGCGCGCTGTGCCGGTGTTGGGTGATGCGAAAGTCCACCGCTACATCGTCGTAGCCCGGCTTGTCGCCCGAAAGAACGTCCGCTCTGTCCTACTCGCATTCGCCGCTCTCCCCGAGAGCGCTCGATTGGAGATAGTTGGAGATGGACCCGAACGTGCCGCCTTGGAGCACCTGACCCATGCACTCGACCTCGAAGACAGGGTCCGGTTTTCCGGCGAAATGGCGGAGGAAGGCGTGCTGAAGCGTCTGGCAGCCTCGCAGACACTTGTGCTGGCCTCCAGAGAGGAGGTCTGGGGTCTTGTGGTCAACGAAGCGCTCGCGGCGGGACTTCACACCGTTGTGAGCGATCGCTGCGGGGTTGCCCCTTCGGTCCAGAGACATCGGGGGGTATACGTCTGCGAACCGACCCCTGAGGAGATCGCAAGGGCTATGCAACGGTCCGGGGCCGACTGGTCCGGCTGGATCGAGGAGCCTGAGATACTTGCCCACGATGCAGTGAGGTTCTGTTTTGACTTTGCCGAATGCCTACGCGACATCCAACCAACTCCTCAGAGTGGCGACCACCATGCTTAAGCCGCGCTCTTTCGATGCTTCGACCGGCCTCACGGGCGCAGCGACTCTGGTTGCCGCTGGAGTCATCGCATCAGGGCTTGGCGCGGCATCTGCAGTCGCAGCAGGGCCGTTGCTGCTCGTCCTTGGAGCCCTGCTGGGACTGACCCTGTTAATCACTCCCATCGGCAGGTTACTGCTGGTTCTCACGGGGGCGATCGGCTCGTTGCAAGCCACGGAGGGAACCAGCACAGCGAAGCTCGGATTCCTCGCACTCTTGGTGCTCTGCGGAGTCATCGCCACGGCGAGGATGCCCGGGATCCTTAGAGACCCGCGCCTGCGGGCGTTCAGGTGGGTCCCTCTCACCAGCATGGCGCTGGCGGCCTACCTTCTGGCGTCCCAACAGATCGCCGCGGCGAATGGGAACGACTTCACGGCGTGGGCGCGGGACGTGATCGCGTACCTCATCCTCGCAGTAGCGCCGCTAGTCGGGCTTGATGTGGCCGCTGGATCGTCAGTTCGGGCAGTGGTGCGAATCATCCTCATTCTTGGAGTCGTGAGCACGGCAGCCTTCACGGTGACGTGGCTTGGCCGGCGGGGATATCAGCTCGCCGGACAAGATAGCTTGGCGCTTGCGTCCATGCCCTTGTGTGTACTGCCCTTTGCGTACGCGCTCGCAAGAGGGTTCCTTGGTCCGCAGAGGTGGCGCTGGCTGAGCTTCGCTATTGCCATCCCATTGTTGCTTCTCACCACTGGAACGCGCACCGCAATTGTGTTCGTACTGGGCTTGTTAGGACTGGTGGGTCGCTCCTCAAAGCGCCGCGTCAGCCCCCTTCGCGCTGTCCTGGGCGGCCTCATCGCCTGCGTCGCGATTGCGGTGTTGCTACCCCACGTGGCAACCACTCTTACTGCTGATCCACAGTTCCTGAGCCGCCGTTTCGGCTCCATCCAAGCGCTTCTCTCGCGGGGCGGGTCCTCAGATGAGTCCTACCTGCAACGTTCACTCGCGTACCACTACGCGGACGTAGCGTGGCAACAGCACTTCTGGCTCGGCACGGGTCCAGGACACTACTTCCCGCCGATCGCCCGTGGAAAGGACCCTTCATTACAGGTCGATACACCTGTGACGTTGCTGTCAAAGTTCGGCGTCGTCGGAGCAGCGATCATCGTTGGCTACCTCGTCGCGATCATCAGCGCAGTCTTCCGCACACGAGCTATCACCGGCTACACAACGGAGCTGACAGCAACCCGCGTCTCGGTGTTCGTCATGCTCGCGTTGGCGCCGTTCGCGTCGCTTCTAGACGACAAGGGCGTCGGGCTCTCGCTCATGGTGTTGATTGCGTTGACTGGTGCTCGGGCGATGCAGGCCCCGAGCGGAGAAGTCACCGAAGTTCATCCAGACGACTTGGTGAGTGAGGAAAGTCCCGTCTCCGTGGCTGCCGACAAGTACCAGTCCGATCATTCGAGACTGGCTGTCTCTGACCACGCGCCAACTCGAAGGAACTCTTGCTGACGAGCAACCTGCACCTAGACCCGCACGCCTATGCCGGCGGGTGGCATGGCGACGTCTTTGGCTCCGGACCTAGCCGTCGTACCGACCGGAATGAGAGGCGTCACCGTCACAACGCCTGGGGGTTATAGAGAATGGAGTTCTCATGACGAACTACTTCAGCAGGGCCCGCGGCCGCGTCCGGCGATACCTGGCACCCCTGCCGCTCAACGACTTCGAGGAGTACGACGGCTACTGGGATGAGCGTGAGAGGTACGAACCCAAGATCCATCCCCGATGGGTACTCGCCGCAAAGAAGATCTCCGACGGTGCGACCGTCTTGGACGTTGGCTGCGGCACGGGAGGATTCCTGACCTATTTGGTATCTCAGAAGCCGTCGGTCAAGGTCACGGGGACCGATGTGTCCGATCGCGCAGTCAAGGTTGCCCGCGCAGCCGGCTTGAACGCGTTCCAGGCGGATCTGACGCGCGAGCCGATCAGCGGTGAGTACGACTACGTGACGTGTTTCGAGACGATCGAGCACATTCACGAGGCTGAGAAGGTGCTGGTCTCGATGCGAGACGTTACCCGCCGACAGCTCATCATGTCGCTACCCAACTTGGGGTACGTCGGACATCGGGTCCGGCTCGGCGTGTTCGGGCAGTTCCCGAATACGGCTCTGGCGTTCCACGCCAAGGAGCACATACGGCACTGGACGGTGAAGGACTTTGTCTATTGGGCCGGTGTCTTCGGGCTCCGTGTCGTGCAGGTCGAGGGCCAGCAGGGCTTCAGGTACCTACCTTGGCGACGGTTTCCGGCACTGTTCTCCGGGCAGGTCGTCTACACGCTGAGCCGGACACACCCTTGAGCGAACCAAGGAGATCGGCCCGGCGTTGAGGAGGCGGGCGTCGGAACCGTTCTGAGCCAAGTAGAGGGGCCAGCCTCGGTACCTGGGCGGAGCCCGACCCGCAGTGGTGGCCGTTCCCGACGCCGCAGCGGTCACGTTCCCGCGTGTGGGACAGCCAGTTCGAGAGCCCGGGCAGCTCCTGCATCGCCCAGCCGGGGACAGTCAGCACGTTCGTGTACCTCGGTGAGACCCTCGCCCTGGTCGCACTCCATCGACCCGCCAGGGACCAAAGCAACCCTCTGGCTGTCGACCAGCAGCACTCGGAACCATTCGAGCCGGCGTTCCGTGACCCCACACCAGTTCCACGGAGCTCTGGCTGGCATGCCTGCTGAACAACGGCCCCTCCGGATGTTGCGTTTGGGTAAGTTGTGCCGATTGGGTTGCTTGTGGTCTACAAGCCCGATAGCGTCCCCTGCAGTCGTTAGTTACGGAGGAGAACGACCATGGGTGTTTCCCGCTTCAAGGCATTGGCTGTCGCCGTCGGCGCTGCCACTGCTCTCGCGATTCCGACCGGTGCAGCCGTTGCTGCGGCCGGGACCGACTGCCCGCCAGGTGGCGGCGGCGGTTCCTACCCCGGCACGTCGTGCACGCTCAAGGTGTCGGACTCCACGGTCGTCCCGCACGAGCACGTCACGGTTTCCGGCTCCGACTTCAAGGTCGGCACGCCATACACGATCACGCTCCACTCCACGCCGCAGGTGCTGGCTTCCGGCACCGCGACGTCGACCACGATCACCCGCACGGTCACGATCCCGGCCGGCGTCACCGGTGACCACACGCTGAGCCTGGTCGGCACCGACACCAGCGGTGGCCCGCGTGAGCTCGACGCCGCGATCACCGTCGTCAGTGGCGCGGCCGCGAGCGGCTCCGGCGCCACGATCAGCGGTGGACTGCCGGCGACGGGCACCGACTCCAACACGCTGCCGCTGGCCGCCGGCGGCGGGGCGCTGGTGCTCGTGGGTGCGGGCCTCGTGATCGCCGCTCGTCGGCGCGGACGCTCCGCCGAGCCCACGGCCTGACCCCGGCTTGAACCGCAGACGGCCGTCGCGACGATTGTCGCGGCGGCCGTCTCTGCGTCGGTGGGCCGTCGGCGTCGCTGCGCTGACGCTCGCCGTCCTCGCCGCCGTCGGCTGGCTGGCCTGGTCGGCGCTCCAGGCAAGACACGAGCTCCAGGTGGCACGGTCCTCGCTCGGCGAGGTCCGTGCCTCGTTGCTTTCCGGCCGGCAGGACAAGGCCGCCGCGTCCCTGCGTCCCGCCCGCGACGCGGCGTCCCGGGCGCACCGGCTGACCGACGGCCCGGTCTGGGCCGTCGCCGCGGCACTGCCGTGGGTCGGCGACGTCGCCGGCACCAGCCGCGGGCTGGCCGCCGACGCCGACCGGCTGGTCTCCGGGCCGGTGACCACGCTGGTCGAGACCGCCGACACGGTGCGCCCGCACCGGCTGTGGTCGCACGGCCGGGTGGCGGTCAAGCCGCTGCGCCGGGCGGCGGGACCGCTGACCCGCGCCTCCCGCGAGATGGCCGCGCTGCGCCGCGACGTGGCGGCGCTGCCCGCGCACACCTTGGTCGGCGCGGTCGACCGGGCCCGCACCGACTTCCTCGACCAGCTCACCGGCATCTCGGGCTCCGTGGCCGACGCGGCCCGGATGGCCCGGGTGGCGCCCGGGATGTTCGGCGCGGACGGGCCCCGGCGCTATCTGCTGGTCTTCCAGAACTCGGCCGAGTCGCGCGGCACCGGCGGCATCCTCGGGGCCTTCGGGGTCCTCGAGACCCGCGACGGCAAGGCGCGCGTCGTGCGGATGGGGCCGAGCACCGACCTGGAGCCGCTCGCGACCCCGGCCCGCCACCTGGACCGACAGTACAGAACTCTTTACGATGGGTTCGGGGTCGGCCGGCAGTGGCAGCAGGCCAACCCGAGCCCGCACTTCCCGTCGGCCGCGCGGACCTGGCTGGCGATGTGGCACCGCCAGACCGGCCGGCGCCTCGACGGCGTGATCGCCACCGACCCGGTGGCGCTGGGCTACCTGCTGCGCGCCACCGGCCCGGTGCGGCTGCCGTCCGGGCAGCGGATCAGCGGGGGCAACGCGGTCACGGTCACGCTGAAGGACGCCTACGCCGAGATCACCGACAACGCCGCGCGGGACGCCTACTTCCAGCAGATCGCGCACGCGGTGCTCGCCAAGGCGCTGGCCGGGCACGGCGACCCGGCCGCGATCGTCGAGCAGCTGGGCCGGGCCGCGGGCGAGGGCCGGCTGCTGGTCTTCAGCGCCCACCACCGGGCCGAGGCCGAGCTCGCCCGGACCGCCCTGGGCGGGGTGCTCCCCGACCGGCCGGGGCCCTTCGCCGAGGTCGTCGTCAACAACATCGCCGGCAGCAAGCTCGACTACTACCTGGCCCGCTCGGTGCGCTACACGGCGGTGGGCGGCTGCTCGGACGGCAGCCGGCGCACCCGGGTGCGGGTCCGGCTGACCAACACGGCTCCGGCCGGCGGGCTCCCGTCGTACGTCGTGAACCACGTCCCGCCCGGGTCGGGGCCGCTGGCCCCCACCACCAACCGGCTGCTGGTGACGGTGTTCCTGGCCCGCGGCGCGTCGATGGACGCGGTCCGCGTCGACGGGCGCAGGCAGCTGGCCGGCACCGGGCTCGAGCGCGGGCACACCGTGGTGACGATGCAGCTCGACATCCCCGCGGGCCGGACCCGCACCCTGGTCGTCGACGCCACCGAGCCTGCCTCGTCGGGAGCGTCGGCGGCGCCGGTGGTGCCGGTCCAGCCGCTGGTGCGCCCGCAGCACACCAGCGTGCACGTGCCGCCCTGCTGAGCGGCTACGACAGCTTGGCGACCACCGCGGTGGCGATCAGGGCGTAGCCGGCGTCGTTGGGGTGGATGTCGCCCTTGCTGCACATCCAGGTGAACTGGCAGATCATCGCCACGTTGGTGGGCACGCCCCCGGGCAGCGGGGTGGTGTCGTAGGACTTGAACGCGGTGGCGACGTCGGCGGTGCTGCCGAACGCCGCGGTGACCCCCGCGATGGTGCCGTTGAGCGCCTGCTGGAGGACGGTGGTGAGGGACGCGAGGCCCGGGTCGGTGAACCAGACCGCGAGGAACGGGTTGTAGTAGTTCGTCACCACGATCCGCGCGCCCGGCGCGGCCGCGTGCACCTGCGTCAGGGTCTGCTGGAGGTTGGCCGCCAGCGTGGCCAGCCGGTCCTGCACGCAGGGCACGACCTGGGTCTGGTCGGGGACCCGCAGGCACGGGGTGACGTCGTTCGCGCCGATCGTGAGCGTGACCAGGCCGGTGCTCGACGAGTGCGCGCGCAGGAACACCAGCGCCTGGGCGAGCTGGCTGCCCTCCTCGTAGTCGCACCTCCCGCCGGCGACCAGGGTCACGCTGGTCTCGCCGGAGCAGGCCAGGTTGCGCAGGTGCGCCTTCGGGTCGGTCTGCTGCACCGCGTCGAGCACGTGTCCGACGTACCCGCCGGTGGGGTCGTCGCCGAAGCCGGGCTGGTAGCCGGCCGCGGCCGAGTCGCCGAGGGCGAGATACCAGTCGGCGGCGGAGCCGGGCATCGACCGCGACGGTGGGTCGGCCTGCGCCGGCGCCGCGACCAGTCCCAGCGCGATGGTGGCCAGGGCCGCGACGAACGTGCTCCGCAAGTGCTTCATTGGTTCCCTCCCCAGGGCGGCGCCCGCCGTGGGCGCTGGGTCCACCCTGCCGCCTGCACCATCCGTCCGGGAAGTCCCCGACGGGCTATTTTTCCGTTCAGGCCGCCAGCCGGACGTCGGTCGGCCCGAACGCCAGGTAGGCCAGCCCGAGCGGGACCCCCCGCTCCAGCAGCGCGATCCGGGTGCCGAGCACCGCCTCGCCGAGCGGCCGGCGGTCGGTGACGAACCGGCGCAGGCACTCCTCGGCGAACGCCACCGCGAGGCTCTCGAACACCGCGATCTCCGTGCCGAGCACCGCGGAGGCGTGCGCGGTCTGCAGGAAGCCGGTCGCATAGCTGAACGCCGCCGACGGCGAGAGCGCGGCGGAGTGGCAGCCGTTGAGGAACACCAGCGGGTGCGTCTGCTTCCAGTTGGCCTTGCCGCGCAGGGACGCGCGGATGATCGGCCCGTCGGCGCCGGTGCCCACCTCGAAGTACGGCGAGCCGCCCTCGGTGCCGCCGTGGCCGTAGAGGTAGACCACGCTCGGCGCGACGTCGCGGAACAGCGCGAACAGCTCGGTCCGCGTCATCGCCAGGCTCCAGCGGTCCCCCGCGAGCGCGGCCAGCCGGGCCAGGTGCGCGTCGCGCTGGGTCAGCCCCCGGTCCGACGAGGCGCCCGCGACGAACACCGGCCCCGGCCCCCCGCCGACGGTCAGCGCGAAGGTGCGGGCGTCGCCCGGCTCCCCGCCGGTCAGCGTCGCCGAGTAGCCGATCTGGTGGCGGAACCCCCAGAAGCCGCTCGGGCACACCACCCGCGGGTCGTCGTACGACGGGCAGGCGCCGTGGAAGCAGGGCAGGCCGGCGAGGGGCTGCGCGCCGAGCGCGTCGAGGAACGCCGGGCAGGTGGCGAGGTCGGCCTCCTCGGGGTCGAGCGGGTAGTCGTAGAGGCAGGCGGCCGGGACCAGCAGGTCCAGCGACTGCTTGTTGGCCAGCTCGACCCGCCCGGGCGCCCGCATCGTCGCGGCGAGCGCGTCGGCGTCGCCGGCCGAGAGCTGGTCCACCAGCAGGTCCCACACCTTGAAGCCGCTGCGCGCGAGCGTGGCCAGGTCCTGGGCGAGCGTGTCGCGCGAGGGCGCCGCGTAGCGGTAGGTCAGGGTCTCGAACTGCGTGCGGGTCGGCTCCTCGGCGGTGCCCCAGGACGCCAGCCGCAGCCCCTTGCGGGCCTGCTCGAGCTGCTGGGCGAGGCTCTCCCCGGTGATCGTGACGTCGCGCTTGAACTCGCCGGCGCCGAAGAACCGGAAGCCGTGGGTGCCGTTGCCGTTGTCGTTGACGAGCACGCTGAGCGTGCGCGGCTCCAGCAGCGCCAGCTGCGCGGACCCGAGGTCCTCGGAGACCGCGAAGTCGGTGGTCGAGCGCAGCGCCCCGGACCGGGCAACGCCCGCCTGCGCGGTGACCTCGGCCTCGACGAGACGGGACTGGAGCAGCACCTGGCGGTGGTAGAGGTTGCACCGCAGCCGGTGCCGGCCCGCGCCCGCCGGGGTGTCCACGGGCAGGTAGAGGCGCGCCCCGCCCGGGTCGCCGCCCGGCTGCCGGTGCACGACCGCGGTCCCGCCGGGGGCCACCCTCAGCTCGCCGACGTCGGCCCCCCGGACCGGCGCGAGCTCGCCGTCGAAGCCGAACAGCACCACCTGAAGGACGGTCCCGGCCGCCAGCGGCGGCAGCGGGGCCGCGCCGGTGTCGATCGCGCCGAAGACCAGCTCGGGCGCGATCAGCACGAAGAGCTCGTAGCGGCGGCCGGCGCCGAGGGTGCGGTCCTTGGGCAGCGCCTCGCCGCCGCGCCGCTCGCAGAAGCCCACGCTGACCACGGGTCGCGCGGCGGCCTCCAGCGCGGCCCGCACCTCCTCGTCCACCTCGGCCGGAGGCGCCTTCGTGCGCTTCGGCTCGCCCGGGCCGAACGCCGACAGCGCCCTGCGGAGCAGGTCCCGCACCCGGCCCCCGGGGGCCGCCGACTTCGGCGCGGGCGGCGGGGCCGACGGTGCGGTCATCTCCGACGGCGCCGACGGGGGGACGGGAGCGGTCTCGCCGGTCGGGTAGTCGGTCTCGGGCGGGGGCGCGCCGCGCAGCGGGAAGCTGTCGTAGGCGTCGAGCACCGCGTCCAGGAAGTCCAGCGCCCGGACCGGGTCGCTCCCGATCACCGGGGCGAGCCCGTCGACGAGCGCGTCGGCGCCGCGGTGCCCGGCGATCCAGGCGACCTGCCGGGGCACGTCGTGGGGCAGGCCGAGGTCGCGGGCCCGGTCGTAGAGGTCGGCCAGCTTCGCCGGGAACGGCTCGAACTCCGCGCCGAGCACCAGCGCGAGCCCGGCGCAGGCGTTGGCGACCTCGACCGACGACGCGTGCGGGTCGACGCCGCGGTCGAGCGCCCGGTGCGCGAGCGCGGACAGCCGGGCCGGGTCCTCGTCGGCCCAGGCCGCGTCGTCCTCGTCGGCGACGCCGAGGGCCACCAGGTGCCGGACCGTGTCCTGCGGCGATCCCCAGTGCGGCTCGGCGAGGCGCGGCTCGATGCGCGCCAGCCGGGCCAGCACCGCGGCCACCCGGCCGGCCAGGTCCGGCCGGGCCTCGGCCAGCGTCAGCAGGGCCGCCACGCCCTCCGGGGCCGGGGTGCTCATGTCCCCGGGGGAAGCTTCGGGTGGTCGGGGTCGTCGGGCCCGACCATCGGCCGGTCGGGGCTGGTGCTGTCCCCGTAGCCGTACGGCGGCTCCGGCGACCTGCGGCGGCCGTCGATGAGGTAGTCCAGCCCGAAGTTGTCCGACTTGAGCACCAGCCGCACGAGCACCGCGAAGTAGCCGAAGAAGCCGACGGCCAGTCCGACGCCGTACGCCCCGAAGAGGTCGGTCTTGGCCGGGAACAGCGCGAGGATCGCGGCGCCGCCGACCGCTCCGACGACCGTGGTGAGGTCGGCGAGCGTGACCTCCTTGCGGTAGCGGTTCAGGAAGTACAAGAACCAGCCGAGCACCGCGCCGAAGGCGAACGCGCCCCACAGCTGGATGCCCGAGGCCTGCACGGTGGCGGCGGCGGCGATGGTCATGTCGGGGCTCCTCTCCGGACGGCGAGCCGGAGCGCCCCGCGGCCGCCGAGGCCGAGGGCCAGGCCGACCACGAAGCCGGCGCCCGCGTCCGGCCCGGCGAGCACGGCGCAGGCGAGCAGCGCCGAGCCGAGCGCGCCCAGCACCCCGGCGACCCCGCCGGGGCGGGCCGGCAGCGGGGCACCGCCCAGCAGCCACCCCAGCACCGCACCGAGCCCTACCGCTCCCCACGTGGACACGTGCTCAACGTAGCCCCGTGGCCGGTGCCGCGCCGCAGATCCGCGGAACGGCTCGCCCCGTCGGGGACGCGTGCCGCCCCAGCCCCGAGCGCTTTTCCGGAGCCGATGAGCGTGCGTGGTAGGCAGGTTGTGCACTTCGCCTGTCGGAACGGGCTGTCGCCGTTCGTAGGTTGAGTGGGAGGCGACGAACGTGCGGCCTCCGCCGAAGGAGGAGACATGACCGAATACCTCATCCTGTTCAACGGCGAGTGGGTGCCCGACCACACGGACGAGGAGATGGCCGAGAGGTCCGAGGCTGTCAAGGCGTTGCGGACAGAGATGAAGGCGGCGGGCGTCTACGTCTTCCTTGGAGGCTTGGACGACTCCGCGCCGGTATTCACAGTGGATGCGTCCAGCGGTGCTCCTGTGTAGCTCGCGAGCACACGCACAATGCCGCTGTCGGCGCGACAGCATCCGCGACCTTCAGCGCAACGCTCCTGTAGACGGTCTTGTCTACACCTCCTACGATCGATGTCATGGGTGAGACGACGACGATCCGGATCAGCAGGGAGACGCACGCATCGGTGACCCGATTGGCCACCGAGCGCCACGAGACCATCGACGAGACGGTGAGCCGGGCGATTCGCGCCCTTCGTCAGGACACCATGGCTCGAGACCTCGCAACCGAGCTCACTGACGATGAGACGGCCTGGCTCGATGCTGACGCCGGGTGACGTTGTCGATCTCGACCTCGGGACGCCCAGCGGCAGCGAGGCTGGACTCCGCCGGCCGGCCGTCGTGGTGACGGCGGCGCGAGTCTTGCGGGGTGGGCCGAACGTGGTTCAGGTCGTGCCCTTGACCCGCACCATTCGCCAGAGTGGCGCCGAGGTGGTCATCGACCCCGACGAACTCAATCGTCTTGAGGCGAGGTCGTCGGCGCAGTGCCAGCATGTGCGGTCGGTCGCCACCACGCGAATCCTCGAGCGGACCGGAAATATCGGCCCGGTGCTTCTCGGCGAGGTGCGCGAGATCCTTGCGCTGCTCTTGGATCTGTAACGACGACTCCCCCCATACACGTGCTGAGGCACCACCCGGATGCGCGCCAGATCGGGAGGCTCGCAGTTTTGACGGCGGCGCCCAAGCGTCGTCCCCGGTGCGCCTGGTCGCGATGATGGCCCGTTCGGGTCAGGTGCCGCGGGGCGGCCCGAAAGTAAAATGAGGTGTACGTATCGGTCGGGTCCGGCCGTCCCGTTCGAGGGGGAGATCGACATGGGCGCTCGTCTCAGCAGGCTCTTCTCCGGGGCGCACGGCCGGCTGGTGGCCGTCGTCCTGGTGCTCGTGCTCGGCGGGGTCGGCGTGGGCGGCCTGGTCGCCTACGGCTCGCTCGCGGACCCGGACCCGGCCAAGGTCCAGATCGGCGACCGGGACATGGTGCTGCTCGAGTTCGCGGGCTCCCAGGCGAGCGCCCGGCAGCTGGTGTGCCGGGGGGTCGACGCCGCGACCCCCGAGACCAAGGCGCTCGGGCCGTCGCTGCGGCCCCGCGGCGCCGCGGGCTGCGGCAACCAGGTCGCGTGGTACCAGTCCGCGCTCATGGCCGACCTGCTGCTGATCGGGTCCTACTTCGTGTCGCTGGCCGGGCTGTGCCTGCTCGGCGTCGTGCTGTTCGTGTCCGACCGCGCCAAGAGGGTCGCGTGGGCCGGGATCGTCGCCGTCGCGGCGGCGGCCCTGCTGGACCTGGCCGAGAACCTGCTGCTCTGGCGCGGCCTCGACGGCCTGCTGGCCGGCGGCTCGGCCTGGGTGTGGCGGTGGGCCGCCGCCGCGTCGGTCACGAAGTTCAGCCTGCTGCTGCCGGCCCTGCTCGTCGCGGTGACCGCGCTGCTCGTCGTGCTGGAGCGCGCCCTCACCCGCTCGCCGGACTTCGACTGGGTCAAGACGCCCGCCCGGGTCGAGCCGGAGTCCGACGGCGGCGTCGGCCGGGCGACCGTGGTGCCGCCCGCCCCGGTGCTCGACCACCGCGGCGGGCTGTGGCCGAGCTCGGGGGGCGCGATGCCGACCCCGCAGATGCTCGGCCGGCCCCCTGCCGCCAAGGGCATCTGCGTGTCCGGCGGCGGCATCCGGTCGGGCACGGTGGCCCTGGCCGCGCTGCACGAGCTGCGCCGGGCGGGGATCCTCGGCGGGGCCGGCTACATCGTGTCCGTCTCCGGCGGTGGCTACGCCTCCGGCGCCTGGCGGCTGGCACTGCAGAGGCTGGCCCGGCCCGCCGACCCGAACGCCCCGCAACCGGACACCGGCGAGACCGTCGACGACCCCGCCCGGGTCTTCGCGCCCGACTCCCCCGAGCTCGACCACGTCCGCAGGCACGGCCGCTACATCGCCGACACCGCGGGCCAGTGGGCGGTCGCGCTCGGCGTGCTGCTCCGCGGCCTGGTCGCCTCGCTCGGCCTGCTGGCCGGCGCCGTGACGGTCGTGGGCATCCTGCTGGGGCGGTTCTACTTCGAGGTGCCGCTGTTCTACCGCGTCTCGCTGCCGATGCCCTCGGCCGGCGGGCAGGCCCCGGCCTTCCCGCAGCTGAGCACCGGGGTCACCACCGCGACGCTCACCCTCGCCGTCGTCGGCCTCGTGGTCTGGCTGGTCAGCGTGTTCGTGCTGAGCACCTCCCCCCGGGCCTCCGACCGGCTCGCGCGGCTGGCGCGCCGTACCTTCATGGTGACCGCCGTCGTGGTGGTCATCGGGGTCGCGGTCCCGGCGCTGACGTGGGCGTACGTCCGGCTCGCCTGGTGGGTCTTCGGCGAGCAGCACGTGCAGGCCGCCTCCGTCGTCGTCGGCACGACCGGCGGCACGGTGGGCCTGGCCTACGTCGGCGCGCTGGTGTCGATCCTGTGGCGGCGCCGCGAGCAGATCGGCAAGGTCGGCAAGCTGTTCTCCAAGGACGGCGGCGTGCAGCAGCACGTCCCGCGCGGCCTGGTGCAGCTGTTCATCGTGTGGGCGGTGCTGGCCGTCCTCGCCGTCGTCTACGGCGCCCTGCTCGTCGCGGTGACGTGGGTGTCGATGCGGGCGTCCACGTTCGACCTGCTGACCCGGCCGAGCGGAGCGACGCTGTCGTTCTGGCCGCAGGGGTACGTCGTCGTGGTGCCGGTCGTGTTCGCGCTGGTCGCGATCCTGGTCGACCAGACCTGGATGAGCCTGCACCCGTTCTACCGGCGGCGCATCGCCACGGCGTTCTCGGTGCGGCGGCAGCGTCGCGCGTCGACGGCGTGGAGTATGCCCGGGCCTACGACTTCGACAACGAGCCGACCCCGCTCGCCACCTACGACGCACCGGTCGAGGGACACCCGCAGGTGATCTTCTCCGCCGCCGCGAACCTCACCGGGTTCGAGCGCACCCCGCCCGGCCGGCACGCCACGTCGTACACGATGTCGCACGACTGGGTCGGCGGGCCGCAGGTGGGCTACGTGCGCACCGGGGAGCTGATGGAGCCACCGCCGGGCTCGAGCGAGCCGCGCCGCCGCCCGCACCTGGCCGCCAGCCTGGTGCGCGACCTGACCGTGCAGAGCGCGATCGCGGTGTCCGGGGCCGCGTTCGCCTCGGCGATGGGCCGGCAGCAGCGGGCCTTCCAGACGCTGCTGGCGCTGTCGAACGCCCGGCTCGGCACGTGGCTGCCGAACCCGGCCTGGCTCTCCGAGCGGTCGGGGTCGGGCGACTGGCTGCAGCCGCGGCTGCCGCGGATCCGGAGGCTGAACTACCTGCTCCGCGAGATCGTCGGCTCCTTCGACGCGGGCGACCGGCTGCTGCTGGTCACCGACGGCGGGCACTACGAGAACCTCGGCCTCGTCGAGCTGCTGCGGCACCGGTGCCGGACGGTGTACTGCCTCGACGCGAGCGGGGACGCGCCCCCGCTGGCCACCACGCTCGGCGACGCGATCGCCTTGGCGCGCGAGGAGCTGGGGGTCACGATCACGCTCGACAACCCGCTCGACATCGTGCCGGGAAGCGCGGACCCGTTGTCGCCCACCGACCCGCTCGCGGCGCTGAGCCGCCGGCTGTCGAAGGGCGTCGTGGTGACCGGGACCATCACCTACCCGCAGGCGTTCCAGCTGCCCGGGGAGCACGAGCCGCGGGCGGACGGGCGGCTGATCCTGGCCAAGACCCGGCTGCACGCCGACATGAGCCCCGACGTGCTGTCCTACGCCCAGCGGCACCCGACCTTCCCCTACGACAGCACCAGCGACCAGTGGTTCGACCAGGGGCAGTTCAACGCCTACTACGCCCTCGGGACCTTCCTGGGCGCCCAGGCGGCCGCCGCCTCGCCGGCCACGGTCGCCCAGGCCGCCGAGGTGATCGCGGCGAGTGCGGCGTCCGGTGAGGAGCTGCCGCCGGCGGAGGTGCGGGGCAACGGCGACCAGGGGGCACCGGTCTCCGGTGACGGTCAGGCGCCGTCCGCTCCGTCGTCGGGCCTGCCGGGCTGATCCGGCCCGGGCAGCGGGTCTCGGGCCCGTTCTCATGCACAGCCGCACCAGGTGCGCACCTTTCCACATCTTCGAACGTGCGTTCGAAGATGGGCGCCGGCGGCCCTAGCGTGGAGTCATGGACATCACCTCGACGCCCGTGGAGGGCCGGACCAACCGGGTGCACCGGTTCGCCGGTCGGGCGTTGGCCGACCTGGACACGATCGAGGACGAGCCGGGCCGGGCGATGACGAAGCAGGAGAAGGCCGAGGCGCTACTCGAGCTGACCCGCCTGAACGCCCGGGTGACCGAGCTGAAGTGGCGGGTCCTGGCCGACGCGGACCGCAACGAGATCGGCGCCGACGAGGCCGCGACGGGCACGGCGACGTGGCTGGCCAACCACACCCGGGAGACACGCGCGAAGACGCACCGGGACCTGCGCGGGGCGCTGCTGCTCGACGAGCCGCGCCACGAGCCCACGCGGCGGGCGTTCGCCGGCGGCCGGCTGACCGAGGACCAGGTGTGGGTGATCCTGCGAGCCGTCGAGGACCTGCCCGCCGACGAGGTCACCGACGAGGACCGGGTCCGGGCCGAGGAGCACCTGATCGCGCTGGCCGCCGAGCACGACGCCAAGCAGCTTCGCATCCTCGCCCACCGGATCTTCGAGGTCATCGCCCCCGAGGAGGCCGACAGGCGGGAGGCCGAAGCGCTCGAGCGCGAAGAACGCCGCGCCCTGCAGACGACCCGCTTCAGCATGCACGACAACGGCGACGGGACGCACTCCGGGTCGTTCAAGCTGCCCACCCTCCACGCCGAGATGCTGGGCAAGGCGTTGCAGGCCTTCGCCGCACCCCGCCGCACCGACCCCGCGTCGTGGGTCGACGCCGAGGGCCGCAAGGTCGGCTACCCCACCCGGCTCGGGCACGCCTTCTGCGACCTGATCGAGCACCTCCCGCACAAGCGGCTGCCCCAGGCCGGCGGCAACACCGCCCTGCTCAACATCACCATCGACCTCGACAAGCTCCGCAGGGGCGTCGGCGCGGGGGTTCTGGACACCGGCGGGCGGGTCTCGCCCGGGGAGCTCCGGCGGCTCTCCTGCAACGCCGGCATCGTCCCCGCCGTCCTCGGCTCCGCCTCCGAGGTGCTCGACCTCGGCCGCACGGTCCGGGTGCACACCCGACCCCAGCGGACCGCAATCGCCCTCCGCGACAACGGCTGCCGCGCCGAGGGCTGCGACCGGCCACCCGCCTGGTGCGAGGCCCACCATCGCAACCCCTGGTCCCAAGGCGGCAAGACCACCGTCGAGGACGGCCTGCTGCTGTGCCCCTTCCACCACCGGCGCGTTCACGACAGCCGCTACCGAGACCAGGTGCTCCCCACCGGCAAGATCCGGTTCACCAGGCGCACGTGAGTCGGCCGGGAGTGCAGTGGATGCGTGCGGGTGCATTTCGGCGCCTTTGGCGCCATAATGGCGCCATGCCGAGTGTGCAGATCAAGGATGTCCCCGACGACGTCCACGCCGTGCTCCGCCAGCGCGCCGCCGCCGCCCACCAATCGCTGCAGGAGTACTTGCGCTCCCGACTGATTGCCGAGGCCAGCCGGCCCACACTCGAGGAGATACTCGACCGTGCGGGCGGACGCTCGGGCGGGTCCGTGCCCCTCAAGGACGCGGTGTCAACACTGCGCAACGACCGTGCTCGTCGTTGATGCGAGCGTCCTCGCGGTCGCGTTGGCTGACGACGGCGCCGATGGGGACGCTGCGCGAGAGCGGCTGCGCGGGGAGGACCTCGTCGCCCCGGAGCTGCTGGACCTCGAAGTTGTCTCGGTCTTGCGTGGGCAAGCGATCGCCGGCTCGCTTGACGCCAGACGAGCCGACCTCGCGTTGGACGACCTCACGGCGATGCCACTCGAGCGAGCGCCGCATCTGCCGCTGTTGCAGCGGTGCTGGGAGCTGCGGGAGAACCTCACGACGTACGACGCGTCCTATGTCGCGCTGGCAGAGGCCCTGGACGTCCTCCTGCTGACCGGCGACCGGAGACTCGCACGGGCTTCGGGACCGAGATGTCAGATCGAGGTGCTTCGGCCCACGCACTGAATCAGCGGCTCGCCGACGGGCCACTTCGGGCCGGCGGTCAGCCCGGTCAGCCCAGACCGTTCGGGATGCCGTGCGCGTACACGGCGTGGCCCTCGGGCGTGGTGCCCTGGTCCATGACCACCTCGAACTGGCCCCAGACCCCGTAGCCCCCGGGGACCCAGTACGGGCTGCTCTCCAGCTCGGGGCCGACCCAGACGATCTTGTAGTGCCAGACCTCGCCGGACCCCCCCGGCACCTTGCCGTTCCACTCGTTGGTGGTCCAGGCGGTGTCGTAGGGAGGGTTGCTCCAGCCCTCCGCGTTGCCCCGGTCCCACTCGGCGTTCCACTTCATGACCACCAGGTCGTTGGCGTAGGTCGGGTCCCCCCACACCGTGCCGTCGAGGACCTTGTCGGACCCGTCCGCCGGGCCGGAGAAGATCCGGGCGGTGTAGTTGTAGCCGAACTCGTTGAACCCGTTGTCGCTGACCAGCGACACCACGTTGCCGTGCGCGTCCAGGTCTCCCGGGCGTGCGGCGCTGGCCGGCAGCGCGGTGACGCCGAGCGTGAGCGCGGTGGCGCCGGTGACGACGAGAAGCTTCTTGAGCATGCGGATCCCTCCTCAGGGATGGTGGTGTGCCCGGCTGCGTCCCCTTCGGGCCGGGCACACACGCCAAGTTAGGGCCACTGGCCCGGTGCCGACAGGGCCCATCGTCCGGACCTCGGTGCGCACCCGGGCCAGCCGCCCTGACCCATGTGTGTCATCTACAACTGACTCCGTTGCGGCCACGGACCGACGCGCGATCGGCGAGGATGGGCGGGATTCCACGAGCGGAGGGAGGGCCCAGAGGTGATCGACCTGGCCACGACCGCGCTCGTCGCGAGCATCCGGAGCCGGACCCGCGACCTCGGCCGCTGGGTCGTGGTCTCGTCCCTGTCCGGTGACGACCCGGCACCGAAGCCGAAGCGGCTGGCCGTGTGCCTGCTGTCGGTCGAGGTGCGCGACGAGCCGGCGCGCTCGCCCGTCCCGGTCCGGGGCGGCGGCCCGGGGCCGGCGCCGCTGCGGCTGGAGTACCTGCTCACCTACTTCGGCGGCCACCTCGAGGCCCAGCAGCGGCTGGCCCGGGTGCTGGAGGCGCTGCGCGAGCGCCCGGTCCTCGGCCCCGCCGACCTGCCGGCCGCGGCCGCCGCGCGGATCGCGCGGCTGACCGTCACGGTGCGCACCCCCTCCGCCGAGGAGCGGAGCCGGACCTGGACGAGCCTCGGCCGGCCCGGGCGGCTGGCGCTGTTCTGCACCGTGGACCTGGTCCCGCAGTCGGTCTAGACCGCTGGTTTCCCGGTGGCGTTCACTGGCCAGTCTCTGAGCTGGGGAGGGAGCTTCCATGGAAGCCACCCCGGCGGTGCGTCCCCGCCAGGAGTCGGTCCCCATTCGGCCGCCAGCGGGGACGCACCGTTCCCGTGCTCCGTGCCGGTGGTGCCGGTGCCCTTGCCGAGGAGCGCGGGGGTCAGCGCGTCGGGGGGCGCGGGCCGACCGAGCAGGTAGCCGGAGCCCACGTGGCAGCCCGCCTCGCGGACCAGCTCGAGCTGGCGCGGCGTCTCGATGCCCTCGGCCACCGTGGACAGGCCGAGGGCCGCGGTGAGCTGGACGACGGCGCGCACGGCCGCCAGCCCGCGCCGGGTCTCGATGTCGTGCACGAACGACTGGTCGATCTTCAGCACGTGGATCGGGAACCGGTAGAGCCGGGCCAGCGAGCTGTGCCCGGTGCCGAAGTCGTCGATCGCGATGCGCACCCCGGCCTCGGCGAGCGCGGTCAGCTCCGCGAGCGCGCACCGCTCGTCGCTGAACACCGACTCGGTGACCTCGACGCCGACCCGGTCCGCACCGAGCCGGGCCCGGTCGAGCCCGGCGAGCACCGAGGCCGCCAGACCGGGCGCGTCGAGCTGCCGCGCGGAGACGTTGACCCAGATCGTGAAGTCCGGGATGTCGGCCCAGCGGACCGCCTGGTCGCAGGCGGCGTCGATCACCCACGCGCCCAGGGCCCGCATCAGGCCGGTGTCCTCGGCCAGCGGGATGAACACGCCCGGGGAGACCTCGCCGAGGGTGGGGTGCCGCCAGCGGCTCAGCGCCTCGACGCCGACCAGCCGATCGGTCCTCGCGTCGTACATGGGCTGGAAGTCCAGCCGCAGCTCGCCGCGCTCGAGGGCCAGGCGCAGGTCGTGCTCCAGGGTGACCCGCTGCACCAGCTCGTCGTGGGCGTCGCGGTCGAACCACGCGATCGCGTCGCGCCCGGCGTCCTTGGCGCGGTAGAGCGCCACGTCGGCGTCCCGGAGCAGGGTCTCCACGGTCGTGCCCGGGACCGCCGGGGCCAGGCCGATGCTGGCGCTGGTGGTGATCGACCGGCCGTCGACGTCGAGGGGGTCGCGCAGACCCGCGAGCACCCGCTCGGCGATCCGCTGGGTCTCCTCCTCGCTGCTGCCCACCAGGAGCACCACGAACTCGTCGCCGCCGAGTCGGGCGAGCACGTCGTCACGGCGCAGCACCCCGCGCAGCCGCTCGGCCACGCCGACCAGCAGTCCGTCGCCGGCGGCGTGCCCGAGCGAGTCGTTGACGAGCTTGAAACGGTCCAGGTCGATGAACATCGCGGTCGCCGGCACGGTCGCGGAGGTCTCCAGGTGCCGGGCGGCGATGCGCGCGAACTCCGCGCGGTTCACCAGCCCGGTGAGCGCGTCGTGGGTGGCCTGGTGCGCGACGAGCCGCATCGCCCGCTCGGTGTCGGCGCGGGCCCGCTCGGCCTCCTCACGGGCGGTGCGCTCGGCGGCCAGCAGCCGCTCGCGCTCGAGGCGCTGGTGGCGGGCACCGCCGGCGTCGCGGAAGTAGAGCATCATGCCGTCGGCCGACGGTTGGGCGCGCACCTCGATCCACATGTTCAGCGGCTCGGGGTAGTACTCCTCGAAGGTCTCCGCGACCCGGTCGGTCATCACCCGGCGGTAGGCGTCCTCGAACGCCGTACCGACACCGTGCGGGAACACCTCGGCCAGCAGCCGGCCGACCACCTGCTCGCGGGGCAGGCCCAGGAGCTCCTCGGCGCGCCGGTTCAGGTAGGTGCAGCGGTAGTCGGCGTCCACCGTGCAGAACCCGTCGCTGATCGAGTCGAGCAGCGCGAGCACCCGCATGCTCTGGTCCCGGGCGCCGGTGACGTCGAGCGCGACGCCGGCGATCTTGTGCGGCTCACCGGCGTCGTCCCGGTCCACGCGGGTCACCCGGCTGAGCACGTGCCGGGTCTCGCCGCCGTCGAGGACCACCCGGAAGATCTCCTCGCCGAGGTCGAGGCCGGAGAACTTCGCCGACACCCGCGCGACGTCGTCGGGGTGCACCCGCCGTCGCCAGGTCTCCAGGGGCGGCTCCCCGGGACGGTCGGCGCCGAAGATCTCGGCCGCGACGTCGTCCCACCACAGCTCCGCGGTCGCCGGGGTCCACTCGTAGAGCGCGATGCCGGTGGGGGCCGCCGGCACCGGCACCGGCACCGGCACCGGCAGGCTCCCCACGCTCTCCCCGAGACTCACGCGGACAAGTGTGCCGCCGGAAGGTGCAGTTTTCCGGCAAAGTGACCAAATCGCCGGTAAAGCGACGGTTACGTTTCCGTCACGCCGGGGCGCCGACCCGGACCTCGCTGACCGCGATCGTCCGGCGCGGCCCGGGCGTCGAGGACAGCACCTCGACCACCAGCCTGCCGGTCGTCGTGACCGGGATCCGCATGGTCTGCATCTCGCGGTTCTTCGACGAGCCGTCGAAGGTCTGCTCCACCGCGGTGCCGTCGCCGAGCAGCCAGCGCACCTTGGTGATCCGGTTGTTCTGCGCGTAGCGGTCGGCGCCGCTGCGCGGGTCGGTCTTGGCGTAGCCGGGCACCAGCCCGACCTCGGCCACCTTGGTGCCCGCCGGCAGCCGCAGGGTCAGCTTCTGGCCGACCCCGTCGCCGTTGCAGCGCCAGGCGGTGGTCAGGTCGCCGTCGTAGACGTTCCTGGGCCGGTAGTCGATCCGGTGACCGGCGGCGTCGACGCTGTCCTTCGCCTGACAGGTCGCCCGGGCGCCGCGGACCCGGACCGCGTCCACCGGCCCGGCGTAGGCCTTGCCCTTCGGCCGGCTCGGCTGCGACGTGCCGGCCCCGGCGCCGGCGCCGGCGTCCTGCGTCGACGAGCCCCCGGAGACGCTGCTGGAGAGCACCTTGCCGACGCCGAACGCGGCGCCGAGCAGCAGCAGGACCGCGGCGCCGAGCAGCGCGGGGACCAGCCAGGCGGGCCGCTCGCCGGGAGCCCGGCCCCGGTGCGCGGCCTCCGGCTCGTCCGGCGGCTCCGGCCGCAGCAGGTCGTCGACCGACGTGGTCCCGCTCGCCGCCCCGACGGGGATCACCCGGGTCGGCTCGCCGAGCTCGTCGCGCTCCGCGGCGTGCCGCGCCCCCTCGGGCCCGGTGTCGGCGGGCTCGACCTCGTCGGCGAACAGCGGCCCGCTGACGGCGTAGCGCTCGGCCGGCGGCTCCGGCTCCTCGTGGCCCGTCTCACCTGCCGTCTCGTCTGCATTCTCGTCGGGGGCCGGCGGCTCACCGCCGAGCTCGCGGTAGGCGCGCTCGTAGGCCCGCCGGTACGCCTCGGCGTACTCCGGCGGAAGATCCGGCGGCAGATCGCCGGGACGGCCCTCGTCCGACACAACGACTCACCCTACGGAGGCGGGCAGGAAGGGGCAAAACGCACGGTCGACCGGTCCGGTCCGGCGCACCGGCTCAGCCGGTGACGTAGCGGTCGGCGACGCTGAGCGCGTCGTCGAGGATGTCGATCCCCTCCAGCACCTCCTCGGCGCTGGTCGTGCACGGGGGTACGACGTGCGTGCGGTTGAAGTGCGTGAACGGCCACAGGCCGGACCGCTTGCAGGCGGCGGCGAACTCGGCCATCGGCTGCGCGGCCGCGCCGCCGGCGTTGTAGGGGACCAGCGGCTCACGGGTCTCGGGGTCGCGCACCAGCTCGAGGGCCCAGAACACGCCGAGCCCGCGCACCTCCCCGACGCTCGGGTGCCGGTCGGCGAGCTTCTCGAGGGCCGGCCCGATCACGTCCGTGCCCAGCCGGCGGGCGTGCGCGACGATGCCCTCCTCGCGCATGATGTTCATCGACGCGACCGCCGACGCGCAGGCCAGCGGGTGGCCGGAGTAGGTGAGCCCGCCGGGGTAGGCCCGGTCGTCGAAGCTCGCCGCGACCGGGGCCGAGATCAGCACGCCCCCGAGCGGCACGTAGCCGGAGTTGACGCCCTTCGCGAACGTGACCAGGTCGGGGGTCACCCCCCAGTGGTCGACCGCGAACCACTCGCCGCACCGGCCGAACCCGCTCATCACCTCGTCGGCGATCAGCAGGATCTCGAACTCGTCGCAGATCGCGCGCACGCCGGCGAGGTAGCCGGCCGGCGGCACCAGGATCCCGTTGGTGCCCACCACGGTCTCGAGGACGATCGCCGCCACGGTGTGCGGGCCCTCCACCATCAGCGTGTCCCGCAGGTGCTGCAGCGCGCGGGCGGACTCCTCCTCCTCGGTGGTGGCGTGGAAGGCCGAGCGGTAGAGGTAGGGCCCCCAGAAGTGCACGACGCCCGGCATCCCCGGCTCGGAGCCCCAGCGGCGCGGGTCGCCGGTGAGCATGATCGCCCCGGCGGTGGCGCCGTGGTAGCTGCGGTACGTCGAGAGCACCTTGTGCCGGCCGGTGTGCAGGCGCGCCATCCGGATCGCGTGCTCGTTGGCGTCCGCACCGCCGTTGGTGAAGAACACCTTGTCCAGGTCGCCGGGCGCGAGCTCGGCGAGCAGCCGAGCCGCCTCCGAGCGGGCGTCGTTGGCGAACCCCGGCGCGATCGTGCACAGCCGGCCGGCGTACTCCGCGATCGCCGCGACCAGCTTCGGGTGCTGGTAGCCGATGTTGACGTTGACCAGCTGCGAGGAGAAGTCGAGGAACTCGCGCCCCTCGTAGTCCCAGAATCGGGAGCCCTCGGCGCGCGCGATCGGCATCGGGTCGATGTGCGCCTGCGCCGACCAGGAGTGGAACACGTGCGCCCGGTCGTCGCGGCGGACCTGCTCCTCGGTCGTGGGCAGCCGCAGGAAGTCGTCGCTCATCGGATCTCCTTCAGCGGTTCAGCGGTTCAGCGGGTCCGGGGGAAGCCGAGGTCGACCGTCGAGGTCGCCGGGTCCGGCCACCGGGAGGTGACCACCTTGCCGCGGGTGTAGAAGTTGATGCCCTCGGGGCCGTACATGTGGCTGTCCCCGAACAGCGAGGCCTTCCAGCCGCCGAAGGAGTAGTACGCGACCGGCACCGGGATCGGCACGTTGATGCCGACCATGCCGACCTCGACGTCGAACTGGAACCGCCGGGCGGCACCCCCGTCGCGGGTGAAGATCGCGGTGCCGTTGGCGTACGGGTTGGCGTTGACCACCGCCAGCGCCTCGTCGTACGTCGACGCGCGCACGACGCACAGCACCGGGCCGAAGATCTCGTCGGTGTAGACGGTCATGTCCGGGGTGACGCCGTCGAGCAGCGTGGTGCCGAGAAAGAAGCCGTCGTCCGGCAGGTCGGCCTCGCGGCCGTCGACGACCACCCGGGCGCCGGCGCGAGCACCGGCGTCGATGTAGCCGGCGACCCGGTCCCGGTGCTCGCCGGAGATCAGCGGCCCCATGTCGACGTCCGGGTCGCTGCCGGCGCCGATCCGCAGCTTGGGCAGCCGGGCGGCGATCGCGTCCACCAGCGGGTCCGCGGCGTCGCCGACGGCCACCGCGACCGAGATCGCCATGCAGCGCTCGCCGGCGGCGCCGTAGGCCGCCGACACCGCCGCGTCGGCGGCCAGGTCGACGTCGGCGTCGGGCAGCACCACCATGTGGTTCTTCGCCCCGCCGAGGGCCTGGACGCGCTTGCCGTGGCTGGTGCCGGTCTCGTAGATGTGGCGCGCGATCGGGGTCGACCCGACGAAGCTGACGGCCGCGACGTCGGGGTGCGTGAGCAGCGCGTCGACCGCCTCCTTGTCGCCCTGGACGACGGTGAACACGCCGTCGGGCAGGCCGGCCTCCTGCCACAGGCGGGCGAGGAACAGCGACGCGGACGGGTCCTTCTCGCTCGGCTTGAGCACGAACGCGTTGCCGGTGGCGATCGCGTTGGCGCACATCCACAGCGGCACCATCACCGGGAAGTTGAACGGGGTGATCCCGGCGACCACGCCGAGCGGCTGCCGGATCGAGTACACGTCGACGCCGCCGGAGACCTGCTCGGAGAACCCGCCCTTGAGCAGGTGCGGCACGCCGGTGGCGAACTCGACGTTCTCCAGGCCGCGGGCCACCTCGCCGGCCGCGTCGGCGAGCACCTTGCCGTGCTCGGCGGTCACGATCGCGGCCAGCTCGTCGGTGCGCTCGTGCAGCAGCTCGCGCATCTTGAACAGCACCGCGGCGCGCTGCGAGAGCGACGAGCGGCGCCACTCGACGGCGGCCCGCTTGGCGGCGGCGACCGCGCCGGCCACCTCGTCGGTGCCGGCGAGGTCGACCTCGCCGGTCTGCTGCCCGGTCGCGGGGTCGAAGACCGGGGAGGTGCGCCCCGACGCCCCGGCGCTGACGCGGCCGTCGATCCAGTGGCTGATCCGTGCTGTCATGCCTCAACCCTAGGTTCGCGCGGGCCTGGCACAAAGCCGTCACTGTACTGTTACAAACGTGCGCGACCTGCTCTCCGCCCTCGAGGAACGCCTCGACGAGCCGACCGCCCGCGGGCTGGCGTCGGCGGTGGGCCGCGCCATCGCCGAGGGCGCGCTCGCCCCGGGCACCAAGCTGCCGCCGATCCGCACCGTGGCCCGCGAGCTCGCACTGTCGCCCACCACGGTGTCGTCGGCCTGGTCGGTGCTCGCCCGCTCGGGCGCGGTCCGCACCGACGGCCGCCGCGGCACCGTCGTGCTCGACACCGCGACGTCCGGCGGGAGCCGCTACCGGCGGGCGCTCGAGCACCCGGTCCGGCTGGCCCAGGACCTCTCCACCGGGGTCCCCGACGCCGCCCTGCTGCCCCGGCTCGGCGGGGTCCTCGCGACGCTCGACAGCGCGGGCACGCCGGGCAGCTATCTCGAGGAGCCGGTGGTCCCCGGGCTCGCCGACCTGCTGCGCGCGGACTGGCCGTACGACGCGGAGGCGCTGACCGTGGTCGACGGCGCCATGGACGCGCTGGACCTGGTGGTCCGGACGCTGCTGCGCTTCGGGGACCGGGTGGTCGTCGAGCACCCCGCGTTCCCGCCGCTGGTCGACCTGCTCGACGCGCTGGCCGTGGACGTGGTCGGGGTGCCCGTCGACGCCGAGGGGCTGCGGGTCGACGTGCTGGCCGCGGAGCTGGCGCGGGGCCGGGTGGCCGCCGTGGTGCTCCAGCCCCGCGCCCAGAACCCGACCGGGGTGAGCCTGAGCGCCGACCGCGCCCGCCGCCTCGCCGAGCTGCTCGGGCCGAGCGACACCCTGGTCGTGGAGGACGACTCGGCGCACGGCATCTCGACCTCGCCGCCGGTCAGCCTCGGGCGGTGGCTGCCGCAGCGGACCCTGCACATCCGCAGCTTCTCGAAGTCGCACGGGCCCGACCTGCGGCTCGCCGCGGTCAGCGGCAGCGCCGAGCTGGTCCGGGCCCTGGAGTCGCGGCGGCACCTCGGCCAGGGCTGGAGCAGCCGGCTGCTGCAGCGCATCCTGCTCGGCCTGCTCACCGACCCCGACGCGGTGGCCGCCGTGGCGCGGGCCCGGGACGGCTACGCGCTGCGCCGCCGCCTGGTCGTCGACGAGCTGGCCCGGCGGGGGGTGCCGGTCGGCGGCGACGACGGGATCAACATCTGGGTGCCGGTGCAGGACGAGGCGGCGGCGACCGTCCGGCTGGCCAGCCAGGGCATCGGGGTCAGCCCGGGCGCACCGTTCGCGGTGCTGCCCGAGCCGGGCGGCTTCGTGCGGGTCACCACCGGGCTGGTGCGCACCCACCACGCCGAGCTCGCCACCGCCCTCGCCGAGGCCGCGCGCAGCGGCGGCTGGGGCCCCCGCGCGCGGTAGCCGGCGGCCGGTCAGTGGCCCTTGAAGGCCTCCTCCAGCCACCACGACGGCTCGGTCCCGACCACCTTGGCGTCGACGAGCAGCGGGCGGGCCCGCCCGCCGGCGGCCCAGCCGGCGACCCAGTCGGCCACCGCGGCCAGGTCCTCGGTCCGTCGTACCGTGACCGCGTCGAAGCCGTAGCCGCGGCCGATCGCGGCCAGGTCGGCCGGCGGGAAGCGCACCGTGGACAGGTCGAAGCCGTGCGGGCCGAAGTGGTGCACCTCGGCGCCGTAGGCCTCGTCGTCGTAGACCACCACGACCATCGCGATCCCGAGCCGGACGACGGTCTCGAGCTCGCTGGCCCCCATCAGCACGCCACCGTCGCCGAGGGCCGCGACGGCCAGCCGGCCGGGCTGTGCCAGCGCCGCCCCGATCGTGGTGGCCAGGCCCAGGCCGACGGACTGGTAGGCCTGGGTGAAGCAGAAGCCGCGCTCGTCGGGCACCGACAAGAACATGCTCGGGTAGCCCATGAAGT
Source organism: uncultured Actinomycetota bacterium (assembly GCA_963838025.1). Classification (GTDB taxonomy): domain Bacteria; phylum Actinomycetota; class Actinomycetes; order Propionibacteriales; family Nocardioidaceae; genus Nocardioides_B. Next base: position 733,346 of record CAWIPF010000004.1, on the reverse strand, counting down.
TGCCGGAGTCCACGCCGACCACCCGCTCCTCGGGCAGCAGGTCGTCGAGGCGCACGGTGAGCGTGCGCGGGTCGATCCGGTCGCCGGTGGACAGGTCGTCGTAGGGCACGTCGCGCCAGCGGCGGCGCGCGGCGATCTCCGCCCCGAGCCCCTCGGCGCGGTAGCCGGCCCGCCGCCGCCCGGCCAGGGCGTCGAGGGCCCGGGCGGCGACCGCGGTCACGTCCCCGACGACGCCGAGGTCGACCCGGCGCTGCCGACCGATCGCGTCGCCGTCGAGGTCGACCTGCACGACGCGCGCACCCGGCCCGATCAGCGTGCCCTGGCGCATCGTCCACATGTTCAGCGCGCAGCCCCAGCCGACGATCAGGTCCGCGCCCCGGATCAGGTCCGCGGCCAGCGGCGAGGAGAACCCTCCCGAGACGTCGAGGTCCCACGGGTGGCCGTGGAACAGGCCCTTGGCGACGGCACTGGTGGCCAGCAGCGCCCCGGTGGCCTCCGCGAGCGCCTCGAGCGCGGCGGCGGCGCCGGCGGCGCGGGCACCCCGGCCGGCGACGAAGACCGGCCGCTCGGCCGCCGAGAGCGCCTCGACCAGGCGCTGCAGGTCGGCGGGTGCCGGCTCGACCGGCTCCACCGGCGCGCGGGACGGCGGCACCGGCAGCCCGTCGGGCACCTCCCGGGCCTGGACCTGCAGCGGCAGGTTCAGCACGACCGTGCGCCGGTCCAGCCGGGCGGTCTCGAACGCCTCGGTCGCGGCCGCCACCGCGTCCTCCGGGCGTACGACGGACAGCGGCACCGCCCCCACCGCCCGCGCCAGGGCGTCCTGGTCGACGTAGAAGTTCGACGCCGGCTCGGTCACGTCGGCCGCGAGCACGACGAGCGGGGTGCGGCTCTTCGCGGCCTCCGCCAGCCCGGTCATGGTGTTGGTGAACCCGCAGCCCTGGTGGACGGTCACCGCGGCCACCGAGCCGCTGGTGCGGGCGTAGGCGTCGGCCATCGTGGTCGCCCCGCCCTCGTGCCGCGCGGCCACGAACCGGGCGCCGGCCGCGACCATCGCGTTGGTCAGGTGGAAGTTGCCGGACCCGACCACCCCGAACACGTGGTCGACCCCGTGCCCGACGAGCGTGCGGCCGACCGTCTCGGCGACGTTCACCTCGCGGCTCAGCGCTCGACCAGGGCGAGCACCCGGGCCGGGCTCCCGGAGCCGCCCGCGATCCGCAGCGGCGCGGCGACCAGCAGCGCGCCCTGCGGCGGCAGCTGGGCGAGGTTCTGCAGCTGGGTGAGCCCGTACTTCCCGGCCCCGTGCATCAGGGTGTGGCAGGGGAACATCGGCTCGAAGCCGGCCGCGGCGCCCGCGTCGGTGCCCACGGTCTCCACCCCGAGCCCGATCACCGGCGACTCCTGGGCCAGCCACGCGGCGCACTCCGGGGAGAGGCCGGGCGTGTGCGGCCCCGCGTCGTCGGCGTTGAGGAACTCCTGCTGGGAGTCCGAGCGCGCGTCCCAGCCGGTGCGCAGCAGCAGCCAGCCCCCCGCGGGCAGCGCCCCGTGCTCGCTCTCCCAGGCCTTGACGTGGTCCACCTCCACGAGGAAGTCGGGGTCCTTGGCGGCCTCGGCGGAGAAGTCGAGCACCGCCGCCGGGGCGACCAGCCGCGCCGCGGGCACCGAGGCCACGTCGTCCCGGTCCCGGCCGGTGACCCAGTGGTTGGGCGCGTCGAAGTGGGTGCCGGTGTGCTCGCCGGTGCGGAAGTTGTTCCAGTACCACGCCGGTCCGCGGTCGTCGTACGCGCTGATCTCCTCGAGCTCGAACTTCGCGGTCTGCCCGAACTCGGCGGGCAGCGCCAGCGTCGGGGTGCTGCTGCTCAGCGGAGCGGTGAGGTCGACGACGTCGACCTGACCCGACGCGAGCGCGGCGACGAGCGTGGCAAGGGCGGACATGGGGACTCCTCGGAGGTCGGGCGGCGCCGGACGCTGCCGGCGCGGGGACAGGCGGCCATTGAACGACCGTTGCGGCCCGGTGACAACCACTACGCTGCGGGAGTGGCCAGCGCGCTGATCGTCGAGATCCCCGAGGCGGAGCCGGCGGTGGGCGGGCACCGGGCGGAGCTCGACCCGAGCGCGCGGCTCGGCGTCCCGGCCCACGTCACCGTGCTGTTCCCGTTCGTGCCGGCCGACCGGATCGACGCGGCCACCGAGACCCGGCTGGAGCGGCTCTTCGCCGGGGTGCGGTCGTTCGGCTTCCGGATGGACCGGACGGCCTGGTTCGGCGAGGAGGTGCTGTGGCTCGCCGCGAGCGACCCCCGGCCGTTCCGCTCCCTCACCGAGCGGGTGCACGCCGCCTTCCCGGACTTCCCGCCGTTCGAGGGCCGGCACGACGAGGTGGTTCCGCACCTGACCGTCGCGCACGCCGTCGAGCTCGAGCGGATGAGGGCCGCCGAGCGCGACGTGCACCGGCGGCTGCCGATCCACGGCCGGGTCGAGGAGGTCACCCTGCTCACGCAGGCCGCGCCGGCTGGTCCCTGGCAGCGGGCCCGGACCTTCGGCCTGGGCGGGTAGGGCCGGACACCGTCAGTTGACGCAGTGGCGGCCGCTGTCCCCCGACGGCAAGGCCACCGCCGACGGCAAGACCGGCACGGCCGGACCTGCGGGAGGACCGCAGCCCGCCGCCGAGGACGACGCGAAGACCACGCCGACGACCCGGCCGGGGACGATGATCGGGCGGGACCCGTTGGTCCCGGATGGTCGATTTCGGGGTCGGTGACCAGACCGTTGGCGTATCACCTCGTGTTGCCGACAGCGGCCGGTATGTCATAGCGCCGACGGGCCAGATGGCTCTGGGCCGATCACATCAATTCGGGTCGGCTTTGCCGAGATGCCTGTACCCACGCCGAGGACCGTTGCACGCTGAAACGAGAGTTCGGCCCTCGGTTTCGGGTCGGACCGCCGGTCTCATCCGGGGGGATGGGCCGAGACGTCTTCGGACGTCTTGGTCACTGGTGTGACAGGGCTTCGGCCAAGGGGACCAGCACACGCGATGTCGTGTGGGCTGTCGGGCCTGCTTTTGGGGGACACGGGGATGACGTTGACGACCGTCGACTTGGTCGACGCGGCGCTGCCGCGGCAGCGAACGGGGAGTGAAGATGCCGATGCGGTGGTGCGGCCGCGCACAGGCGCCGGGCCGGTCGTGCGCTGGCTGGACGTGCGCTGGCTGGTCGACGCCTGGGCGGCCGCCTGCGCGGCCCTGGGCACCGGCCTGGTGCTGAGGAGCTTCCTGCTCGGCCTGGTCCTGTGCGTGTGCTGGGCGGGGCTGCCCAGGGCGGCCGAGCGCCGGCCCTCGGGGGCCGCCGGAGCGTCCGGGGCCGCGCCCCGCGCGGTGGTGGCGGTCGGGGTGCTGGTCCTGGTCGACGAAGTGGTGGGGACGGGCGCCGACCAGGCCGACATGGTGGCGGCGGCGCTGCTCACCCTGCTCGTGTCGATGGTGTTCCAGCCGGTGGTGCGCCACCTCGGCCGCAGGGGAGCCGAGGTCGCGCCCTACCGGCGGCTGGTCGTGCACGGCGACGACCTGGCCGGCGTGCGAGGGCTCGGGATCGCCGACGCGGCCCGCCTCCACCGACTCGACGGCGACGGCGACCCGGTGCCGGGCATCCTCCGCGAGGTGGCCCGGTCTGTGACCGAGGAGGTCGTGGTCCTGCCAGACTCCGGGCTCTCCGTCCTCCAGCTGCGCCGGCTCGGCTGGGAGCTGGAACGCACCGGGGCGCTGCTGCGGGTGGTCACGCCGCTGACGTTCCTCTCCGACCACCGGGTGCGGGTCCGGGGCCTGGGCAACGCGCTGACCCTCGACGTGCGCCCCCGCCGCCTCGACGGCTCCCCGGCGTTCCTGAAGGCCTGCGTCGAACGGTTGGTGGCGCTGCTGACGCTGGTCGCGGTCGGCCCGCTCCTGCTGCTGCTGATGGTGGCGATCCGGCTGGAGTCCCCGGGCTCGCCGATCTTCACGCAGGTGCGCACCGGCAAGGACGGTCGGCCGTTCCGGATGTTCAAGCTGCGCAGCATGTACGCCGGTGCCGAGCTGGCCCGCAAGGAGCTCGAGGCCCAGAACCAGCACCACGGGGACGGCGTGCTGTTCAAGATCCCGAGGGACCCGCGGGTCACGCGCTGGGGCCGGCTGATCCGGCGCAGCTCGCTCGACGAGCTGCCCCAGCTGGTCAACGTGGTCCGCGGGGACATGTCGCTGATCGGTCCGCGGCCGGCGTTGCCCGACGAGGTCGCCCAGTACGACGAGACCGCCACCCGGCGGCTGGCGGTGCTGCCGGGCCTGACCGGGCTCTGGCAGGTCAGCGGACGCTCCGACCTGTCCTGGGAGGACTCGGTCGAGCTCGACCTGCACTACGTGGACAACTGGCAGCCGGGCCTCGACCTCGCGATCGTCGCCCGCACCGTCCGCGCCGTCGCCTCGGCGCGCGGCGCCTACTGATCCCGCGGCCGCCAGGTGCCCCCTGGCGGTCGCGGCCCGGTCACGTGGAGCGGCCGGCCGGAGCGAGGAGCCCGTCGGACTCCACGAACTCGTCGCCGGACACGGGGCACCGGAACCGGCCACCCGGCAGCTGCTCGAGAGGGACCCCCGCGGGGCCGACCCAGCCGATGCGACGAGCGGGCACCCCCACCACGAGGGCGTAGTCCGGCACGTCCTTGGTGACCACGGCCCCGGCGGCCACCATGGCCCATCGCCCGATCGTCACCGGGGCCACGCAGACCGCGCGGGCGCCGACCGCGGCCCCGGTGCGCACGGTCACCCCGACCGCGGTCCAGTCCGCGCCGGTCTTGAGGGTGCCGTCCGGGTTGACCGCGCGCGGCAGCAGGTCGTTGGTGAAGACGGCGCCCGGGCCCACGAACGTGCCGTCCTCGAGCAGTGCGGGCTCGTAGACCAGTGCGTGGTTCTGGATCTTGCACTTGTCCCCCACTCGGACACCCGGTCCGAGGTAGGCACCGCGGCCGACGATGCAGTCCCGGCCCACGCGCACCCCCTCCCGGAGCTGAGCCAGATGCCAGACGAAAGACCCATTTCCGACGAATGCCTTGGGGTCGACGTCCGCAGTGTCCGCTATGTATGGACTCCCCTGGTCTCCCATCGCGCTCCCCCCCGGTCAACCGCCTCTCGGCCTGCGTGGCAAGGAGTCTGGCACCGCTCTGGTCACTCTGAGCCAGTTCTCCCGCAAATGCTGACACCGGCCCCCCGTCCCTGGGGATACTGGCTGACGTCAGGGGGACTGACAGACAGTCGGGGATGTTTCAGGGGGAACGCCTGATGAGCAATCACAGGCTCGGCGCCGCCGTGGTCGGCGCAGGCTACTGGGGACCGAATCTGGTCCGGAACTTCAAGAGCAGCGACGACTGGGACCTGGTCGCGGTCTGCGACCTGGACGAGGAGCGCGCCAGGCGTTGCGCAGGGGACGACGCCGTGGCCTGCTTCACCTCGGTGCAGGACCTGCTGGCGCTGGACGCCGTGGACGCGGTCGCCATCGCCACCCCGGCCCGCACGCATCACGCGGTGGCCGAGGCCGCGCTTCGAGCCGGAAAGCACGTGCTGGTGGAGAAGCCGCTCGCGGACAGCCGCTCCAGCGGCCACGAGATGGTGGCGCACGCCGCCGCGAACGGCCTGGTGCTGATGGCCGACCACACCTACTGCTACACGTCCGCGGTGCTGAAGATCCGTGAGCTGGTGGCCGAAGGCGCCCTCGGCGACGTCTTGTTCATCGACTCGGTCCGCATCAACCTCGGCCTGCTGCAGCCCGACGTCGACGTGTTCTGGGACCTCGCCCCGCACGACCTGTCCATCTTCGACTTCATCCTCCCCGACGGCCTGCGGCCGCTCGGCGTGTCCGCCCAGGGGGCCGACCCGCTCGGGGCCGGGAAGTCGTGCGTCGGCTACCTCACGCTCCCGCTGCCCGGCGGGGCGATGGCCCACGTGCACGTGAACTGGCTGAGCCCCACGAAGATCAGGCAGATGGTCATCGGCGGGACCAGGCGCACGCTGGTCTGGGACGACCTCAACCCGCAGCAGCGGCTGAGCGTCTACGACCGCGGCGTCGACCTGGTGCACCAGTCCGCTGCGGGCACGGACCGGACCGCCGCGTCGATCTCCTACCGGCTCGGGGACACGTGGGCGCCGGCCCTACCCGAGCGTGAGGCACTCGGCCAGATGGTGGCGGAGTTCGCCGACAGCATCCGCGAGGCCCGGGCCCCGCGCACGGACGGCCAGGCCGGGCTCCGCGTGCTCTCGGTGCTCGAGGCCGCCCGGCGGAGCATCGCGGCCGGTGGCCGGATGGTCGAGATGACGCCCGACGGCGAGTCGCTGGTGGGTGTGGCATGAGCGCCCTGCAGGGAGCGGCGGTCCTGGTGACCGGCGGAGCGGGGACCATCGGCTCCACTCTGGTCGACCAGCTCGTCGAGGCCGGCGTCGGCCACGTGCACGTGCTCGACAACCTCGTCCGGGGCCGTCGCGGCAACCTCGCCGACGCGTTGGACTCGGGGCGCGTGCACCTCGTCCAGGGCGACATCCGTGACCGGGACCTCGTGCACGACCTGACCCTTGGCAAGGACCTGGTCTTCCACCAGGCGGCGATCCGCATCACGCAGTGCGCTGAGCAGCCGCGCCTCGCCCTCGAGGTCCTCGTCGACGGGACCTTCAACGTCTTCGAGGCCGCCGCGGCCCACCACGTCGACAAGCTGGTTGCCGCCTCGTCCGCGTCGGTCTACGGGATGGCCGAGTCGTTCCCCACCACGGAGCGCCACCACCCGTACAACAACGACACCTTCTACGGCGCGGCGAAGTCGTTCAACGAGGGCATGGCCCGCAGCTTCCGGGCCATGAACGGCCTCGACTACGCCATCCTCCGCTACTTCAACGTCTACGGCCCGCGGATGGACGTCCACGGCCTGTACACCGAGGTGCTGGTGCGGTGGATGGAGCTCATCGCCGACGGGGAACCACCGCTGATCTTCGGGGACGGACGGCAGACGATGGACTTCGCCCACACGCGCGACATCGCCCGGGCCAACGTGCTGGCGGCGGCCAGCGACGTGACGGACGGCGTCTACAACGTCGCCAGCGGCACCGAGACCAGCCTCCTCGAGCTCGCCCGGACACTGCTACGGGTGATGGGTTCGGATCTGCAGGTGGCGCACGGTCCCGAGCGGGCCGTCAACGGAGTGGTGCGCCGGCTGGCCGACACCACGGCGGCCGCGCGAGACCTGGGCTTCGTCGCGGAAGTCGGCCTCGAGGAGGGACTGCGCGAGCTCGTCGAGTGGTGGCGTCCCTTGCGCGAGGAGGTCGCCGCGGGCCGGGCAGCGGCGGTCACCCGATGAGCCGCGTCAACGTGATGCGTCCGTGGCTGGGCGAGGAGGAGATCGCCGCCGTCAGCGAGGTGATCGCCTCCGGCTGGGTTGCCCAGGGCCCGAGGGTGGCCGAGTTCGAGCGGGAGTTCGCACGGGTCCAGCACGCGCGCCACGCCGTCGCCGTCTCGAGCTGCACGACTGCCCTGCACCTCGCGCTCGTCGTCGCGGGTGTCGGAGCCGGGGACGACGTGGTGGTGCCCTCCTTCTCGTTCATCGCGACCAGCAACGCGGCGACGTACGTCGGGGCCCGGCCGGTCTTCGCCGACGTCGACGCGCACACGGGCAACCTCACCGCTGCGACCGTGGCCGTCGCGCTCACCGACCGCACCCGGGCCGTGATCGCGGTGGACCAGGGCGGGGTCCCGGTGGACCTGTCGGAGATCCGCGCCCTCTGCGACCCGCGCGGCATCGTCGTCGTCGAGGACGCCGCCTGCGGGGCCGGGTCGACCTACCGCGGCGAGCCGGTGGGCTCCGGCGCCGAGATCGCGGCATGGTCCTTCCACCCGCGCAAGCTGCTGACCACCGGCGAGGGCGGCATGCTGACCACGTCGCGCACCGAGTGGGCCGAACGGGCCAGGCGCCTGCGCGAGCACGCCATGAGCGTCTCCGCGGCGGACCGCCACGGCAGTGTGCTCGCGGCACCGGAGGAGTACGCCGAGGTGGGCTTCAACTACCGGATGACCGACCTGCAGGCCGCGATCGGGCTGGTCCAGCTGGGCCGGCTCGAGGAGATGGTGAGGCGCCGCCGGGAGATCGCGGCCGGCTACGCCAAGGCCATCGCGGAGATACCCGGGCTGCGCGCCGTCGAGGACCCGCCGTGGGGGACCAGCAACTTCCAGTCCTACTGGCTCGAGGTCGAGCCTGCGTTCCCACTCGACCGCGAGGGCCTGCTCGCGCACCTCGCGGCCGCCGACATCTCGGCCCGACGGGGCATCATGGCCGCGCACCGGCAGCCGGCCTACCGCCACACCGACAACGGCTCGGCGGCCCTGCCGGTGACCGAACGGCTCACCGACCGCACCCTGATCCTTCCGGTCTACCACGAGCTGTCGGACTCCGAGCAGTCGCGGGTGATCGAGGCGCTGCGGTCCGCGGGGGGGTGACCGGTGATGCGGGGGATGCTTCTGGTCGCGGCGAGCGGCCTGGCGCGGGAGGTGCTCGCCGCGATCCGCGCGGACGCGCCGTCGCGGGCGATCTGGCTGCTGGACGACGACCCGCGGCTGCGGGGCTCGTCGTTGGCCGGCGCGCCGGTGGTCGGCGGCCTCGAGCAGGTCAAGGAGTACGACGACTCGCCGATCGTCGTGTGCGCGGGGCACGGGTCCGCGCGACGGGGGCTGGTGTCGCGCCTGGCCGACCTGGGTGTGGGGGAGGAACGGTTCGCCACCGTCATCCATCCCGGTGTCACCGTTCCGGACGGATGCACCGTCGGAGCCGGGACGGTCCTCCTCGCACAGGTGGTCCTGACCGCCGACGTCACCGTCGGCCGCCACGTCGTGGCGATGCCGCACGTGACGCTCACCCATGACGTCGTGGTCGAGGACTACGCGACCCTCTGCGCCGGGGTCGCGCTCGGTGGGAGCGTCCGGGTGGGGTCCGGGGCCTACCTGGGCATGAACGCGAGCGTCCGGGAGCGGCTGAGCGTCGGAGCGGACGCGACCGTCGGGATGGGCGCGGCCGTGCTGCGCGACGTGCCGCCCTCGCAGACCTGGGTGGGCGTGCCGGCCCGGGCGGGAGCGCGGGGAGCGAGATGACCAGACGTCGCCCGGTGCCGCTGACCACGCGACCCACCGTCTCGGTGGTGATCCCCTGCTACAACTACGGCCACTACCTCCCCGGGGCGGTGGCGAGCGCCCTCGACCAGGAAGGCGTGGACGTCGACGTCCTGGTCGTGGACGACGCGTCGACCGACGACAGCGCTGCCGTCGCCCGGTCGCTCGCGGAGTCCGACCCTCGGGTCGACGTGCTGGTCCATGAGGTCAACCGCGGACACATCGCGGCCTACAACGACGGCCTCGCCAAGGCACGGGGCGACTACGTCGTGCTGATCTCTCGCTGGCTCCGGCGCAGGTTTCGGGCGCTGGCCCCCAGCCCCACTGTCCCGGAGCGTCAACGGCTCGCTCCCCTGGCCGCACCACCAACCCTGGAGGCAAACCCATGACTCACCCGAACCACGTTCCGCTGGTCGATCTGGCCCTGCTGCACGACCGCGTGCAGCTCCAGGTGCAGGAGGGCTTCGACCGGGTGCTCAAGAACACCGGCTTCGTTCTCGGCCCCGAGGTGGACGAGTTCGAGCGCGCGTTCGCGGACTACTGCGAGGTGCGCCACGTCGTGGGCGTGGCCAACGGCACCGACGCCCTCGAGATCGCCCTCGGCGCCGCCGGCATCGGACCCGGGGACGAGGTCATCGTGCCGGCCAACACCTTCGTGGCGACGGCCGAGGCGGTGCTCCGGTCGGGCGCGACGCTGGTGCTCGCCGACTGCGACGAGGACTTCCTGCTCGACCCGGCCGCCGTCGCCGAACGGGTCACGCCCAGGACCCGTGCCGTCGTCCCGGTGCACCTTTACGGCCAGGTCGCTGCCGTGGAGGCGGTCCGGGAGCTGGTCGGCCCCGACGTGCTGGTCGTCGAGGACGCGGCCCAAGCCCAAGGCGCCCGCCGCTTCGGCCGACGCGCCGGCAGCCTCGGCGACGTCGCGGCGACCAGCTTCTACCCGGGCAAGAACCTGGGCGCGTACGGCGATGCCGGGGGCGTGATGACGGACTCCGAGACGTTCGCCCAACGGGCCCGCCGGCTGCGCAACCACGGCGGCACCCGGAAGTACGAGCACGTCGAGGTCGGCCGCAACTCGCGGTTGGACGGGTTGCAGGCAGCGGCCCTGTCCGCGAAGCTGCCGTACCTCGACGCCTGGAACGACGAGCGGCGCCAGGCGGCCGCGGCGTACGACGAGATGCTCGCCGACGTCGACCGAGTGACCACCCCGCGGGTCGTGGAGGGCAACGAGCACATCTACCACCTCTACGTGGTGAGGGTGGCCGGGCGCGACCGGGTCCTCGAAGAGCTGCACGAGACGGGCATCGGCGCGGGGATCCACTACCCGCTGCCGGTGCACCTCGTGCCGGCTCTCGGCTTCCTGGGGCACGGCACGGGATCCTTCCCCGTGGCCGAGCGGCTTGCGACCGAGATCCTGTCGTTGCCGGTCTACCCGGGCATCACCGCGGAGCAGCAGGGACGGGTCGTCGCGGCGCTCACCGCGGCGGTGTGATGAGGGACCGCACGAGCACCTGCCGGTTCACCAAGCAGGGCGCGGAGTCGTGGCGGCTGCCCTGAGTCATTGCTGCCCTCGCCGGCGGCGGATTGCGGACGGTCACGGGTTCTCGCAGCTGATGGCCCTCGTCCCGACGCTGGGGTTGCGACAGGTGTCGACGCCGTCCCCACCGTTGTTGTAGTTGGCACCGGTGCCTCCGTCGAGGACGTCAGCACCGCCTCCGCCCAGGAGCCGGTCGTCCCCGGGTCCTCCGTAGAGGTGGTCGTTCCTTCCGGCACCGACGATGCGGTCGTTCCCGCCACGGCCGCGGATCACGTTCGTCTTGCGAGTCGTGTCGTGGCCGGCCTTGAGGACGTTCCTGCCGGCGTCGCCCAGGATGGTGTCCTCGCCGGAGCCGACCACGTTCTCCACCGAGGAGAAGACGGTCTTCATGCCCCCCCACTCCGCCTTCCCCTTGGCCAGGTCGATCTCCAGGCGGTAGGTCCCCCGTCCCTCGATCGGCCCGGAGTCGAAGCTGAGGGTGTCCCGGCCACCGCGGCCCCGGAAGTGGTCGCGTCCCTCGGAGCCGACCAGCGGCGCTCCCGGGTAGAACACGTTCGCCTTGGCGTTCCCGATGACCGTGTCGGCCCCGGCACCGGTCCAGGCGCCCTCGATGCTGCGCAGGCGGTCGGATCCGAAGCCGCGCCCCTTTCCCACCCGGGTCGACAGGTTCACCCGGATGGCACGCCTGTGCGGCCCGTAGCCGGTGTCGCGACGGATCCACCGGTAGTCGGCCACATCGGTCCCGGGGCCGCCGTCCAGCGTGTCGTCCTCGGCGTCCCCGGCGAGCGAGTCGTTGCCGCCCTGGCCGTGCAGGACGTCCGCGCGGTTGCCCCCGAAGAGCACGTCGTTCCCGGTTCCGCCCCACATGACCGACCGGCCGAGGGCGTCCCCGATCCGGTCGTTCCCGTCGCCCCCGTAGAGCACGTCCGGTCCCGGGCCCCCGTCGACGGTGTCGTCGTCCGGGCCGCCTCGTACGACGTCCGATCCTTCGTCGCCGTCCACGATGTCGGGCCCGTCCTCGCCGTACAGGATGTCGTCGCCCGGACCGCCGCTGAGGGTCTCGAACCACTGGTCGACGTCGTCCAGGACCGGAGCACCGGGCCCGCCGCAGATCACGTCGTTCCCGGCTCCGCCGTAGATCCGGTCGGTCCCGTCGAGGCCGACGATCACGTCGTCGCCGTCGGTGGCGTTCAGCACGTCGTTGCCGTCGGTGCCGACGATCGTGGCGAGCTTCCCGCCGCAGGTCGGCGGGTCGGCCGCGGCACGGACCGGCGCCGCCGACGCACCGGCTCCGACGAAGAGCGCTGTGGTGGCCAGGACGGCGATGTGGATGCCGGCCCGACGACCGGTCGGTGTCGTGCTCATGTGCGTGCCCCCGTCCGCAAGCGTGGTCCGCCTCCACCCCTCAGCGTGAGCCGGGTCACAAGCCGCGAGCAGGGTCGTTGGTCCCGTGCTGCCCGACCAAGGGCGCGCCGGATGCGTCGTGAGCAGAGAAGCTGCTGGCCGAGGCCAGGACCGGCGCCGGGGCCCCGGCATCTCCTCCACCCGCCTTTCCCGCAGCGGCGAGGGGACGACGGCACCCCGCCTGCTCGAGTGACGGGGTGTCGCCCCGGGTGCACTTCCCGTTCCGGGTGGCCTACCCACTTCTGCCCAGCATCCTGTCCCGGCTCTGAGCGGGTGTAAAGGCCGAAGACGCATGAGGCGGTGACACCGCCGACCGGCGAGCCCGTGGCTACCAGCCGCGCCGCCGCTCGGTCTCGCGCTCGGCCTTGTCCGGCACGAACGAGCCCGCGCTGTCGACGTACGCGTGACCGCCCGGGTGGCCGAGCTCGAGCGTGCAGCACAGCGCCGTCGGGTCATCCCAGAGATGATGTGTGCAAGGCATCTTCCACCCCCTGCGGCGCTCCGCTCCCGTGGGAGCCACCGCCACTTCCATCGTGGGCCCGGCCACCGACAAAGCGCAGCCGGACCCGATTTCTCGGGCCGGGATCGGGTCGAAAGCCCTGGACACAAGGGCCCGCCGGCCCACCACACTCAGGATGAGGGGGACGGTTCCGTTCGTGATACGCACCCGGGGCGTTCTGACCGAGACTGAGGATGAGGCCGCGCCGGGTGGTCCCTGGCAGCGGGCCCGGACCTTCGGCCTGGGCGGATAGAGCCGGACACCGCTTGTCAGGCCGGTACGACGCGCGTACACCTTGGCTGAGAGGCACACGGGGAGGCGGTGACCGCCATGTCGGACAGGACCGGTCCGGGTTCCGGGTCGATGTCGAGGGCCGAGCGGGCCGCTCCCGAGCGGCTCCTGCAGCTGCTGGAGGAGCGCGACGTGCAGGTCGAGGACCTGCTGCTGTGGGCCACCAGCCCCGAACGCAGCTGGTACATGGGGCGCCGCCGGAGCATCTACCCCTGGATCGCCGTCACCGGGACGGCGCTCGTGGTCGCGGTGGCGGTCGCGCTCACCGCAGGGGACTCCGCCGACGGTCGGGTCTGGGCGTTCGTGGTCGCCGCCGTGGCGGCGGTGGGCCTGCTGTGGTGCTCGATGCCCTTCTGGGCGGCGAGGGGCGCCTTCGCCGAACGCCGGAAGGCGCTGGCGAGGTACCGGGTCGACGTCGCGCTCAGGGCCGTCTGCGAGAGCGAGGAGGGAGGTGAACGGCTGCCGCTCGCGGGCCTCTTCGAGCTCAACCGCCGCCAGCTCGACGAGTACCAGGAGATGACCAAGCGCCAGCAGCGGCTGGCCTTCCGGGCCACCTGGGGCGCCTCCGTGGTCGCTCTCGTCATCCTCGTCACCGGGATCCTGCTCTCGTTCCGGATGAGCCCCGGGTCCGGTCAGTACGTCGTCGGTGGGCTCACCGGGCTGGGCAGCCTGCTGAGCGCCTTCCTCGGCAACACCTTCTTCAAGGGCCACCGCGACGCCATGGACCAGCTCAACTTCTACTACGCCGAGCCCTCCCTCACCGGGCGGCTGCTCGCCGCCGAGCGCATCGCCGAGAAGCTGGACGTCCGCCATCGCGACAGGTACGCCGCCGAGCTGGTCAAGGCGCTGACGGAATGGCGGCCGCCGTCCCCCGACGGCAAGGCCACCGCCGACGGCAAGACCGGCACGGCCGGACCTACGGGAGGACCGCAGCCCGCCGCCGAGGACGGTGCGAAGGCCGCGTCCCCGACCTAGGGGCGTCAACGGGCGAGGCGGTTCGCGCTAGGCAACCTGTGGACGGGCAACCGCGTCTTGGTCGTGGAACAACCCACCGACACGACACGGAGCAGCACCATGCGCAAGCGCACACTCATCCTCAGCGGAGCCCTTCTGGCCGGCGCGGCGATCGTCGGGTTCGCCGGCGGGAGCGGGGCCGCCGCCCTCGACGGGGCGGTCCCCGCGGCCGGGCAGGACACCAGTCTTCCAGAGGTGCGGACGACCGCGATCGCGGTCCCGCCCACCTCGACCGAGCAGCAGCAAGGCATCGTCATGGAGGGCACCGGAGCCGCCGACGGGCTGGAAGTGATGGTGACCCTCTACGAGAACTCCCGCTACGGGAACTCGTTGCAGGTCGTCATCGGTGATCCCGAGCTCGGCCGGATCGGCTACGTCGAGCAGTCCGACGCGTTCGTGGTCGACGGGACGCTCGACGCGGAGGTCATGGTCGACGGGAAGGTCGCGTCGCTGACCGGGACCGTGGAGCGCACCGGACAGCCCACCAGGACCGTGGAACCGATGCAGGACGCGGGAGAGCAGATCGTCACCCGGGGAACACACACGCAGCTCGCCACCGACGTGGCCCTCCGCTACGACGGGACCGACGTCCCGGTGGACTTCGCACCGGCGTTCGCCTTCGACCTCCAGACCCGCAGCACGACCCTCTACGGCCGCTGACGTCGACGGCTCGGCCGTGGCCCGGGCTCGTCAGGCTCGCCAGGTGGGGACCTTCGTCCCTGCGGTACGGCGGTCCGGAGGCGAATCGTGGAGGCAGGGGAAGGGAGTGGACGTCATGAGATACCTGAGAGAGCTCGGGCCGGACGAGTGCATGGAGCTGCTCCGCAGCCAGGCCGTGGGACGCATCGGCTTCGACACACCGCACGGCCCGCAGGTGTTGCCGGTGAACCTGGTCGTCCACGGCGACGCGGTCTACGTCCGCACCAGCCCCTACGGCCAGCTCGGGCGGTTCAGTCGTGGCACCAAGGTCGCCCTGGAGGTCGACTCCGTGGACCTCGAGCACTTCGAGGGCTGGAGCGTCATGGTCACCGGTCCGGCGACGATGGTGGAGGACCCGGAGGAGCTCCAGGCACTCCGCCACGGCGACGACGACCCGGCGCCGTGGGCGATGGGCGTGCGGAACCTCTACATCCGCCTGCGGATCAACGAGGTGACCGGCAGGCGCATGGTGAGCTCTGCCGCCGTCACGACCTGACCACTGGGCGGCCGGCGCCCGCCGTGCGTCCCCGACGGTGTCAAGACGGGGTCAAGGCGGTGTCGAGACGAGTCAGGTGAGAGCCGCGAACCCGTGGTAGACCATGAACGCCGGCCAGACGACTCCCTCGAGGATCGCCAGCACGTACCCCCAGAAGGTGTCCGCCTGCTGCCAGAAGAACACCCAGGCGCCGAAGACGCCGAGTCCGTAGATCGCCCCGCCACCCGCTGCTGCACCAGAGCTGCCCGCCATCACGATCCCCTTCCGGTCGTGCCCCGCCCGTCCGTCGGGCGGTGTCGCGCCGTGCGACTCCACCAGGATGGCCCTTCCTGCCTCCGGGCGCGCCCGGCGCGCTGTGGCGACCGGCCGGGCGGCACGACCGGTCAGCCGAGCTCGCCGCCGAGCAGCTCGGCGAGATGGCGGCCGATCGCGAGGCTGGACGTGGCGGCGGGTGACGGCGCGTTTCGCACGACCGTCACCCTCTCGAGGAAGTCGATCGCGAAGTCGTCCTCGAGCGTGCCGTCGGCTCGCAGGGCCTGGGCGCGGACACCCGCCGGCGCTCGCACCAGGTCCGACGCTCGCAGCTCGGGGACGAAGCGCCGGGCCTTCTCGACGTACCGGCGCTTGAGGAAGGACGCGGTGATCTCGTCGAGGCCCATCCGCCAGTGCTGTCGGGCGAGTGCGCGCGTGCCCGGCCAGGTGAGCGTCTCCCAGAGCTCGCGCCGGTCCAGGTCGCGCCAGCGGTAGCCCTCGCGCGCGAGGGCCGGTACGGCGTTCGGGCCGACGTCGACGCCGCCGTGCACCCGGCGCGTGAAGTGCACGCCCAGGAAGGGGTAGCCGGGATCCGGCACGGGGTAGACGAGCCCGCGGACGAGGTGCTCGCGCCCGGGGACCAGCTCGTAGTACTCGCCGCGGAACGGCACGATCGCGGGCTCGCGCGGACCGCCGGCCAGCCGAGCCAGGTGGTCGGACTGCAGCCCGCCGCAGACGACGAGGTGCCGGAAGGCGAGCTCGTCTTCCCGGGTGGCCACGACGACCTCGCGGCCGGCGCGGCGGATGCCGACGACCTCCGCGCCGAGGTGCACCTCTCCCCCGAGGTCTCGCACGTCCTCGGCCAGCCGCCTCGCGACGGCCGGGTAGTCGGTGATCGCGGTCTCGGGCGACAGCAGGGCCGCGACCCCGCGCACGGACGGCTCGCGCTCGGCCAGCTCGCGAGGCCCCAGCCTCCGGAGCCCGGGAACGCCGTTCGCAGTGGCGCGCGCGCCGATGTCCTCCAACCCCGGCACCTCGTCGGCCGTCGCGGCCACCACGACCTTGCCGACGGCCTCGTAGGCGATGTCGTGGGCCTGGCAGTAGTCCCGCAGCAGCCCCACGCCCTGCCGGCACAGGCGCGCCTTGAGGGAGCCGGGCTGGTAGTAGAGCCCCGCGTGCACGACACCGCTGTTGCGCCCGGACTGGTGGGTGGCGACCGCCCGCTCCTTGTCCAGGACGGTCACCCGGGCGCCGGTCTCGGCCAGCGCCCTCGCGGTGGCCAGGCCGACCAGGCCCGCTCCGACGACACCGATGGAAGAGCTCATCGCTCACCGAGCCTAGTGGGTGTGGCGACCGCAGGCTGGGGAACGTGCTCCGGCGGTGTGCGTGCAGATCTCGTGCGCCGCCCCCGGCGGCGACCCGGCGGCGATCCGGCGAGCCCGGTTTCGTCCCCAGGCGACCCGGACCCGGGGTTGTCCACGGTCCGAGGACGCGTTCGGACGGCGGGGGGCGCCGGCTCCTAGCGTGGCTTCATGACCAGCACACCGACGACCGTGGTGGACCGGGCGGACCCGGTCCACCGGTTCGCGGGTGCCGCGCTGGCGGCGCTGGGGCGGGTCGCGTCCGCGCCGGCCTGGGCGATGACGCCGCAGGAGCAGGCCACGACCCTGGTGGAGCTGAGCCAGGTGCAGGCCGGCGTGGAGGAGCTGAAGCTTCGGGTGCTCGCGGCCGCTGACCGCAACCAGGTCGGCGACACGACCGGCCCCACCAGCACGGCGGCCTGGCTGGCCCGGGCCACCAGGGCGACCCGGTCGGCCGCGCACCGTGACCTGCGCCTGGCGATGGCCCTGGACGACCCGGTGTTCGCCCCGGCCCGGCGGGCGCTGGCCGCGGGCACGCTCAACGTGGAGCAGGCACGGGTGCTGGTCGCCGCCGTGCAGGACCTGCCGGAGGACGAGGTCACCGACGCCGACCGGGCCCGCGCCCAGCAGCACCTCATCGGCCTCGCCGCCGACCACGACGCGAAGATGCTGCGGTTCTTCGGCCGGCGGCTGTTCGAGGTGATCGCCCCGGCCGAGGCCGACCGTCGCGAGGCCGAGGCCCTCGAGCGCGAGGAGGCCAGGGCCCGGGAGAGGGCCCGGTTCGCGATGCGCGACAACGGCGACGGCACCAGCGACGGATGGTTCACGCTGCCCACCCTGCAGGCGCGGATGCTCGGCAAGGCCGTGCAGGCCTTCGCCGCGCCCCGCCGCACCGGACCCGACTCCTGCACCGGGCCGGACGGCCGGCGGCTCCCCCACCGGGTGCTGCTCGGCCAGGCATTCGCGACGCTGGTCGAGCATCTGCCCGTCGACCGGCTCCCGCAGGCGGGCGGGGTGGCGGCGACCGTGGTGGTCACCCTCGACCTCGACCGGCTCCGCGCCGGCCTCGGCAGCGCCGGGCTGGACACCGGCGACCGGATCTCCGCCGCCCAGGCGCGGCGACTGGCCTGCAACGCCGGGCTGGTCCCGGCCGTCCTCGGCACCAGGTCGGTGCCCCTGGACCTCGGCCGCACCGCCCGGCTGCACACCGGCGCCCAACGGGCCGCGATGGCGGTGCGCGACCGCGGCTGCACGGCCGACGGCTGCGACCGGCCACCGGCCTGGTGCGAGGCACATCACGAGACCCCGTGGAGCCAGGGCGGGCACACCAGCGTCGAGTCCGGCCGGCTGCTCTGTGCCCGGCATCACCACCTCGCCCATGACCCGCGCTACGACATGCGGCGGCTTGCCGACGGCCGGGTCCGGTTCCACCAGCGCACGTAGGCCGCGGTCCGGGCACAGGAGCGCCCCGGCCGTCTGCGTGAGTCGACCGGGGCCTCCTGTTTCGGCAAGCCCACCCCCGTCCGGGTCAGAGCGTGACGAAAACCTCCGCGACCGCGCCCCGTCGCGCGACCACCGAGCGGTCGGTGACCTCCGCCCGCGGCGCGAGGGTGCGCAGCGTCCACTCCCCCGGTCCGGCGAAGAACCGGAAGCGACCGTCGGCCGACGTCGGCACCTCGGCGGTGAACTCGCCGGCGCGGTCGAGCAGCCGCACGTAGGCGTTCGCGACCGGCCGGTCGTCGCGGGTGACGACGCCGGAGATCACCGCCTCCTTGGTCAGGTCCAGGCCCTCCACCGCGTGGCCGCCCTCGGGAGCCCCGCAGCTCATGCCCGGCCCGCCTCGTCGCCGAGGACCACCGGGACGCCGACCAGCGATCCGTACTCGGTCCACGAGCCGTCGTAGTTCTTCACGTTCTCGTGGCCGAGCAGCTCGTGCAGGGCGAACCAGGTGTGGCTGGACCGCTCGCCGATACGGCAGTAGGCGATGGTGTCCTTCGCCCAGTCGACGCCCGCGTCGCTGTAGAGCGCGCGCAGCTCGTCGTCGGACCTGAACGTGCCGTCGTCGTTGGCCGCCTTGCTCCAGGGGACGTTGGCGGCGGTCGGGATGTGCCCGGCTCGCTGGGCCTGCTCCTGCGGCAGGTGCGCCGGGGCGAGCAGGCGGCCGGCGTACTCGTCGGGGCTGCGGACGTCGACGAGGTTCTTGACGCCGATCGCCTCGATGACCTCGTCGCGGAAGGCCCGGATGCCGTGGTCCTGCTCCTGGGCGGCGTAGGCGGTCGGCTCGCGCGTGGTGGGGTCGTCGGTCAGCTCGCGGCTGTCGAGCTCCCACTTCTTGCGGCCGCCGTCGAGGAGCTTGACGTCGCGGTGGCCGTAGAGCTTGAAGTACCAGTAGGCGTAGGCGGCGAACCAGTTGTTGTTGCCGCCGTAGAGCACCACGGTGTGGTCGTTGGCCACGCCCTTGGTCGACAGCAGCGCCTCGAACTGCGCCCGGTCGACGAAGTCGCGGCGGACCTGGTCCTGGAGGTCGGTGGTCCAGTCGAGCTTGATGGCGCCCCGGATGTGGCCCTTGTCGTAGGCGGTGGTGTCCTCGTCGACCTCGACGAGCACCACCGTCGGGTCGTCGAGGTGGTCCTCGACCCAGTCGGCGTCGACGAGTACGGTTTCGCGGCTCATGGGGATGGTTCCTTTCGGGTGCCCGGAGAGATGGGCGGAGAGACGGGCGGAGAGACGGGCGGGGATCGGATGGGTGGGGTGCCGGTCCCGCGGGGCGCGACCAGCGGAGGTGGCGACGGCTCAGCGGGCGACGCGCTTGGCCAGCAGGTAGACCTCGCAGCCCAGGCAGAAGCCGAACGCCGCGTTGAGGAACGCGGCGGCCAGGGCCAGCCCGGTGGCGACCGAGCCCAGCAGCGTCGCGCCGGTCAGGTAGCCGGCGAGCGCCACCACGGCGAACACCAGCCCGACGCCCTGGGCGAACCGCGGCGGGGCGGCGTCCTCGAGGTCGGTCGGCGGACCGAGGCGCGGGCGGACGAAGGTCTTGAACGCCCAGGCGTACGGCGTCCGGGCGATGCCCAGCCCGGCGCCCAGCGCGAACAGCACCGCCTGGACGGCGAGCAGCAGCGTGCTGAGCGTCGACGGCGCCGCGAGCAGCGCGACCGCGAGCAGCAGCGTGGTGAGCGTGGCCGCGAAGCGCGGACCGCGCGGGTCGATGCGACCGCCGGGCGCCGGGGCCAGGGTGGCCCGGGTGGCCCGGGACTGGGTGGTTCGGGACTGGGTGGATGTGGACATGACTCTCCTGCGCAGTGGATGAGGGATGCGGCCTTCGAGAAGGGCACGGGCACGCCGGGCTGCGGACGGACGGGGACCGGGCAGCGTGCACCCGACGACGACCGGCGAGGCGGTCGTCAGAGGTCGGGTTGCGGGGGACGTCCCGTCAGGACATTCGACACAGCGCCGAGCGCACGCGGCAGTGGTCCACTGCGCGGCGCTTGGTCAGCATGGTCGAGAACATGGGGGCAACCCTAGGACCCCGGGTGCGTCGACGCCTACCGGTCGTCTCACATGTCAGGACGCCTGCCCACGATGCGGACACCCGTCGACGGCCCCCCCGGCCGCCAAGGCCCGGTCGAGGGCGTCTCCCCCGGCCACGATCAGGGAATGTTGCACGCGAGGCGGTTGTCAGCAACATGACGCGGCGGCCCGGACATGGGGCCAGGATGAGGCGGTGAAGCTGGTGGAACCGTCGTGGCTGCTGCGGGTCACGCGTGTCCATGCCGCCGACCTGCGGATGCACACGGGATCCGTCTTCGCACAGGGGACGGAGACGGTCCCCGCCGTCCATCGCTCGCAGGTCACCCGTTGGGAGCGCGGCGAGATCGCCGCGACGTACCCGGTCGTGCGCCGCTACGAGATCCTGTGCGGCCTCGACGAGGGCCAGCTCGCCTCGGCTCTCGACCTGGTCCACCGGCACCAGACGCCGGTCGCCAGCACACCGACGCTGCGCCGGCCGGTGCCGGACGACCCCGCCGACGAGGTCGAGGGCCTGCTCGAGCGGACGCTGCGGGGCGACCCGGTGACCGGCCTCGAGTGGGACCGGCTCACCGCGCTGCTCGGCGCCATGCCCGACGCCTTCCTGCGCAGGCAGGACTGGCGGGACCTGGTCCGGCGCGGGCTCAGCGAGATGGACGTGACGGTGCGGCTGGGCTACCGGCTGCGGGCCGAGGCGATGGACCGGGTCGCCGGCCACCCCCGGGCGGCTCCGCACGTGGTCGGGCTGGTCGGGGAGATCCTCTCCGACCCGACCGCCCAGATCTACAGCGAGGCGGCCGGGCTGCTGCAGTACAGCGACCACCCGGCGGTGCACGAGGTGCTCCGCGGCGTGATCTCCGCGCCGGTCAACGCGCACGCGCTGCGGGCCGCGCTGTTCGCGGCGGCCACCGCGGTGCGCACCCGCCGGACCGACCACGCGGTCGCCGTCGAGCTGGTCCGGCTGGCGCTGGACCTGGCCCGTGACAGCGGCCAGCCCTACCGGGTGCGGCGCAGCGCCGCCGACGTGCTGCTGGCGCTGCGACCCGCCACCCGCAAGGCGATCGCGGTCGAGCTGCGGAGACGACCCGAGGACCTGTCGGTGGCCTCGATCGTCGCCGGCCACGGCCCCCGGCCCGGCGAGCAGGTGCGCACGCTCCGGCGGGCCGTCGTCGGCCGGCTGGAGCAGGAGATCGGCACGTCGATGCACGACGAGCCCGCCCTGCTGCGGCTGCTGGAGTACGTCTCGACGGAGACCAACGACGAGCGCCGGTCGCTGGCGCTGCACCTGCTGATGCTGCTGCCGTTCGGCCGGGCGGTGGGCTACGCCTACCTCGAGGAGCTGCAGCGGTCCCTGGAGCAGCAGGACGCGCTCGGCGTCCACGAGGCCCTCGGCGTGCTGCTCTGCCTGACCCCCGGCGACCGGCTCCACCTGCTCACCGATCTCGCCGTCCGCGCCGTCGACGTACCGGACGACGCGCAGGAGATCGCGATCGAGGCGTGCTGGGCGCTGGGCAACGCGAAGTTCGTCCACGCCTCGAGCCGGGAGGCGGCCGAGCGGGTCGCCCGCGCGGTGGGCGAGGCGCTCGGCGGCGGGCGCAGCGCGGGGCCGCGGCTGTACGAGGCCTGGGCCTACGCGCTCGGCATGCACGGCCACCGCGACCTGCTCGAACGGCTCACCGCGCCCCCGGGGTCGAAGGGCGGCGCCGACTGGGAGAGCGCGCGACGTTGGTGGCTGGCGGTCCCGCCGCACCTCGCCGACGAGCGCCGCGGCGACCAGGCCTGAGCGAGCGCCCGAGCGGCCGCCTGGGCGGTTACCGCCGCGACAGCCGCGGCAGGCACCGGGCCAGCAGCGACTCGAGGTGCGCGGCCGCCGCCTCGGCGGCGTCCGGCCCGCGGCCGTAGGGGTCGCGCACGTCGTCCTCGCGGGTCGCCGGCACGAGTGCCCCGCCGGCGGCGGCGACCAGGTCGCGACCGCGCAGGTCGGCGGGTACGTCGTCCAGGGTGCGGTCGAACTGGCCCAGGGTGAACAGCCTTCGAAACACCTCGGGCCGGTCGTCGAGGATGAACGAGCGGTGGGACACCGCCGCGGTGAGCACGAGGTCGGCCCGCTCCACCATCCGCATCGTCAGCTTGCGGCTGCGGAACCCGGCCGGGTCGACCGACCGGCGCACCAGCGTCGCGGCCATCGCGTCGTCCATCGGCCGGTCGTGCCAGCCGCGGGTGCCGGCACTGGCCACCACGACCGTCGGGTCGTCGCCCAGCAGGTGCCGGCCGAGCACCTCGGCGTAGGCGGAGCGGCAGATGTTGGCGGTGCAGACGAACAGCAGCCGGAGCGGGGACTCGTCGGGCACGTCGCTCACCCTAGGCGCCGACCGCACGAGCCATCCGGGCGACCGCCTCGGTGAGGACCTCGGGGGTGGTCGCCAGGTTCAGCCGGGCGTGGCCGGCGCCGCCGGTGCCGAACTCCGGACCGTGGTTGAGGGCCACCCGGCCCTTGTCGAGGAACACCTGCGCCGGGTCGTCGCCGAGGCCGAGGGCGGTGCAGTCCAGCCAGGCCAGGTAGGTGCCCTCGGGCATCCGGTAGCCCACCGCGGGCAGCCGCTCGTCGAGCAGCTCGCCGAGCAGCCGGCGGTTCTCGTCGAGGTCGGCCAGCAGCGCGTCGAGCCAGTCCCGGCCGTCGGTCAGCGCCGCCACGTGGGCGATCTCGCCGAGGTGGCTGGCCCCGTGGGTGGCGACCTCGGGCATCCGGTGCAGGTCGTCGGCCGCCTCCGGCCCGGCCACCGCGACGGCGGCCTTCAGCCCGGCGAGGTTCCACGCCTTGGACGCGGACAGCACGCTGAGCGCGTTCTCGGCCCCGGGGACGGTGAGGAACGGGCGGTGCGGGTGCCCGGCGTAGACCACCGGCGCATGGATCTCGTCGGCGACCACCCGGACGCCGTGCCGGCGGGCCAGGGCGGCGACCGCGGCGAGCTCCTCGGCGGTGTGCACGGTCCCGGTCGGGTTGTGCGGGCTGCACAGCAGGTAGGCGGCCGTCTCGCTGCCGGCGCGGGCGTCGCGGAACGCCGCCTCCAGGACGTCGAGGTCCAGGCGCAGGTCGGGGCCGAGCGGCGCCTCGACGACCCGGCGGTCCGCCGAGCGCACGAAGTCGTAGAACGGCGGGTAGACCGGCGAGTTGACCACCACCGGGTCGCCCGGCGCGGTCACCAGCCTCAGCATCTCCACGATGCCGAGCATCACGTCGGGCACGATCACGGCCCGCTCCGCCTCGAACGACCAGCCCCAGCGGTCCCCGGCGAAGGCCCGCAGCGCCTCGACGTACGGCGTCCCGGTGGCGTACCCGGTGTCCCCCCGGTCGACGGCCTCGTGCAGCGCCCGGGCGACCGGCGCGGCGAGCGGCACGTCCATCTCGGCGACCCACACCGGCAGCACGTCGTCGGGGAAGACCCGCCACTTCACGCTGGTGCGTCGCCGCAGGTCGTCGAGGGTCAGCGCGCGCAGCGGGCGCGGCCCGGCCGGGGCGCGCTCGGGCAGGTGCGAGGTGGACACCCGGCCAGTCTAGGAAACGCCGGCTAGGAAGCGCCGGCGAGGAACCGCCGGGTGGGCGCGGGTCAGCCCCCGTCGACGACCCTGGCCAGGGTGGCCAGCACCTCGTCGCGCTTCGGGGCGCCGGCGGCCCGGGACACCTCCCGGCCGTGGGCGTCGAGGATGAGCGTGGTGGGGGTGCGCAGCACGTTGAGCCGACGGACCAGGTCGAGGTGGTGCTCGGCGTCGACCTCGAGGTGGGCCACGCCGGGGACCACCTCGGCGACCTCGCCCAGCACCCGGCGGGTGACCCGGCAGGGTGCGCAGAACGCCGAGGAGAACTGCAGCAGGGTGGCCCGCTCGCCGAGCTCGTGGTCGAGGGCCGCGCCGTCCAGGACGCTGACCGGCGCGTCCTGGCCGCTGGTCCCGGGACGGTCCCGGTCACGGATCGGGTGGGTGCCGCGGAAGCGGCCGTCGCGCGCCGCCCGGTAGAGACCGAACGCGGTCGCCAGCACCAGCGCGACGACCAGGACCCAGGCACCTTGGCTCATGCCGGGATTCAACCACCCGAGGTCCCCGGCGATTCCCGGCGTGCCGGCCGTCCCGCGCCACGAGACGCCAGCGCCCCGAGGCGATCCCGTTGGGAGGTCGGGACCGCCACCGGGGCGGCGCGGCGGCGCAGTCTCCTGCGGCTCCGCCTGGCACCAGTCTGCACGTTCGGGGGGCGCGACCCAAACAAAATCTTCGTCCGGCGCCGCGGCGTCGCCGCACTAGCCCCCGGCGAACGGCGGGAGCAGCTCCACGGTGTCCCCCGGGCGGAGGGGTACGTCGGCCGGGTCGGCGGCGCCCACCGGCATGTCGCCGACCAGCATCGAGCAGACCGCGACCACGTCGGCCAGCCGCGGCCGGTCCCGGTGCCGGTCGCGTACGGCGTCGAGGACGGCCGCCAACGTCGCCCCGTCGCCGACCGGGATCCGGTCCGACTCGACGCCCGCGGCCGCGCGGGCGGCGGCCCAGTAGCGCACCAGCACGTCGCCGGCTGAGACGGGAGATCGGGTCGGGTCGGCCATGTTCGGTATCCTGCCTTATCGCGCAAGCCCGACCGGCGCGAGGCAACGGCTCAACGGTGAGCCGCCCGACCCATCCCGCACGGGAGGTGCCATGGGCGCCCTGCTGCTGCTGACCAGCACCACGCAGCCTTCGGCCGACGTGCTGCCCGCCCTCGCGCTGCTGCCGCACCAGGTCAAGATCCTGCCCGCCGAGGGCAGCGCGCTGCTCGAGGCCCCCGAGGTGGACCTGGTGCTCGTCGACGGCCGCAAGGATCTCGCCCACGCCCGCGACCTGTGCCGGCTGATCCGCACCACCGGCTCCGACGCACCGGTGCTGCTGATCGTCACCGAGGGCGGCCTGTCCGTGGTCGCCGTGGACTGGGGCATCGACGACGTGCTGCTGCACACCGCCGGGCCGGCCGAGGTCGAGGCCCGGATCCGGCTCGGGATAGGCCGCCTCACCGCGCAGCGCGACGCCGACGACCCCGAGGCCCACGTGATCCGCTCCGGGGAGGTCAGCGTCGACGACGCCACCTACACCGCCAGGCTCGGCGGCCGCCCGCTCGACCTGACCTTCAAGGAGTTCGAGCTGCTGAAGTACCTCGTCCAGCACCCCGGCCGGGTGTTCACCCGCGAGCAGCTGCTCCAGGAGGTCTGGGGCTACGACTACTTCGGCGGCACCCGCACCGTCGACGTGCACGTGCGGCGGCTGCGGGCCAAGCTCGGCCCCGAGAACGAGACGCTGATCGGCACCGTGCGCAACGTCGGCTACCGGTTCGTGCTGCCGCCCAAGGAGACCGCGCCCGAGCGCGACACCTCCGACGTGTGAGCGCGGACCGGGGCCGGCTGCCCGGGGCCGCGCTGTCCGGGCACGGGCACCTCGGGGAGCGAAGGCCCGGGGAGGGGCTGTGCGGGCTCAGCCGCGACGACGGCCGACACCTCCGGCCGGTGCGCGCGGACCGGGACCCGGAGGATCGGCGCCGGGTCGGGGGTCCGGCGGGCCCGCTGGACGGCGCGCGGGATCGAGTCCTCGAGGCGGCTCAGCCACACGAGCAGACCGAAGATCGCGAGCGGGAACACGCCCGCGGCACCGAACGACAGAAGAGCCTCCATCAGCTTCCTCCGCGGCTGACTCTAGAGTTCAGCGCATGACCCACGCCAGAGCCGTTCGGCCCGTCGCGCCCGGCGGGCTCGACTGGTCGGCCGAGCACGGGGTGGCCGCCCAGCTGCGCCGGGTGCTGGCCGCGGCGACGGAGGCCGACGGCCGGGCCCCGCTGAACGAGGCCGCCCTGCTGCACCTGCGCCACCGCGGCCTGGCCGGCTCGACGCTGCTGGTGGCCGGGGACCCGCTCACCGGCTTCGCCTGGGTGCACGGTGACCACGACGAGCCGGGCGGCACCGAGATCGACCTGGTGGTGGCCCCCGAGGACAGGGGCGTGGGCATCGGTGCGGCGCTGGCCTCCGCCGCGGCCGCCTCGGTGGCCGGCAAGGTGAGTGCCTGGTCGCACGGCAACCACCCCGCGGCCGCGGCGCTGGCGGCACGGCTCGGCTTCGATCGGGTCCGGGACCTGTGGGTGATGCGCCGCCCGCTCGACGTGGACCTGCCGCCGCTGTGGCACGTCGACGGGGTCGACGTACGCACGTTTGTGCCGGGGCGCGACGAGGAGGCCTTCCTGGCGCTGAACGCGGAGGCGTTCGCGCGCCACCCCGAGCAGGGGGGGATGACCCGCGCGGACCTCGACGAGCGGATGGCCGAGCCGTGGTTCGACCCCGCCGGTTTCTTCGTCGCGGAGTCCACCGAGGACCACAGCCTGGTTGGCTTCCACTGGACCAAGGTGCACCACGAGCGACCCGCCCACGGGGAGGTGTACGTCGTCGGAGTGTCGCCGCGCGCGCAGGGCTCGGGGCTGGGGTCGCTGCTCACCCTCACCGGGCTGCACCACCTGGCCGGGCTCCGGCTGCCCGAGGTGATCCTCTACGTCGAGGCCGACAACGCCCCCGCGGTCGGGGTGTACACCCGGCTGGGGTTCGCCCACGCCGACGAGGACACCGACGTGATGTACACCCGGCACTCACCGGTCGCACGATGAACTACCTTGGTCGGCTATGACCGCTCTGCGCCACCGCGTCACGTCGGCCCTGCGAAGACGAACCGGCGCGGGCGGGCCGCCTCCCGACCCGCGGCTCGCCGCGATCGCGACCCGGCCGTCCGTCCGGACGCGCAGGCTCGGGCCCAAGGCGTGGCTCGTGCAGACCCGCACCGGGCGACGCCGGCTCCGGGTGCTCCCGGTCGGCACCGGCAACTGGCTCCTCGAGCCACGCACCCGACCCGCCCGTGAGGTGCGGCCGGTGGGCCCCCGCACCCTGCGCACCCACCTGCTGCTCGACACCGAGGCGGTGAGAAGGGACCCGCGACGCTTCCAGCAGGGGATGGCCAACGTCGCCTCGGCCGAGCACATCGCGTGGATGCTGCGGGTCCTCGAGGTCGACTGCGTGCTGGACGTGGGCGCCAACGTCGGCCAGTACGCGATGTCCCTGCGCGCGGCCGGCTACACCGGGCGCATCGTGTCCTTCGAGCCGGTCGCCTCGCTCGCCGAGCAGCTGCGCGCGAACGCCGCCGCCGACGACGACTGGCTGGTGGTGCACAGCGCCCTCGGCGACGAGGAGGGCGAGGCCGAGATCAACGTGGTGCCGGGCTCGATGAGCTCGATGCTGCACTCGAGCGACTTCGGGAAGCAGTGGGCGCCCGTGCTCCAGGGGATGCGGCCCGAGCGGATCACGATCCGCCGGCTCGACCGGGTCCTCGACGAGGTCACCGCCGGCCTGGACACGCCCCGCGTGTACCTGAAGATGGACACCCAGGGGTACGACCTGCAGGCGTTCTCGGGCGCCGGTGACCGGATCAAGGAGATCGTGGGCATGCAGTCGGAGGTGGCCTGCGTGCCGATCTACGACGGGATGCCGCGGCTGCCCCAGCAGATCGAGGTGTACGAGGCCGCGGGCTTCGAGCTGACCGGCATGTTCCCGGTCACGATCGACGGCGCCTCGCTGCGCGTCATCGAGTTCGACGCGGTGATGATCCGCGCAGACGAGCTGCGAGCCGGCGCGTAGCCGACGCGGGCTGCGGCGGCGCGGGCTTCCCCGCGCCGGCCTTCCTGCGGACCCGTGGCCCGACCTGCACGCTCAGCGCGCCCCCGTCCCCGAACCGGATCCTCGCCGGGGACCGGAACCCGGCCCCCCGCAGCCTCGTCTCGACCGGGGCGCCCGGGACGTCGCCGGCCCGGGAGGAGCCGACCCGCCTCGAGGTCTCGTGGCTGCCGCACCGGACCTGCAGCCGGACCTGCCACACCCCCGGGCTCGCCGGCGCGGCACCGCCGCCGGACCCGAGGTCGAGCACGGCGCGGTAGCCGGCGCGCGAGTAGTCGGCGGAGCCGCGGCCGGCGAGGGCGTTCACGTGCGGGCTCGGCATCGGCTCCACCACCGCCTCGCGCACCTCGCCGGTGTCGCGATGGCTGGCGACCAGGGCGAGCGTGACGTGCCGTGCGTCCACCCCCTCGAGGAACGCATAGCCCTCCAGCACCAGCCGGCCGCCGTCCCAGGCGACCCGGTCCAGGTGCTCGACGAGCCGCGGGGGGCCGAGCCGCACGTAGAGCGAGTCCGCGAAGCCGACCTCCGGGTCCCGGAAGAACGGCCCGGCGAGCAGCCAGTGCTCGCCCTCCCGGAGGGTCCGGGCTGGCCGGCCGGCCAGGTCCCACTCGACGATCTGGAGCAGCCGCTCGGTGTCGCCCCGCTGGATGGCCGCCACCCGCAGCCGCTCCGGCACGGTCAGCCGGGGGATCACGCCCGGTCCGGCCCAGGCGTCGACGTACTGCTGCGCGAGCCGCACGGTCTCCTCGCGCTCGGCGGCGTCCATCCGCGGGAACCGGCCGTCGAACCGGCGCAGCAGCTCCTCGCGGACGTGCCGGACCATCAGCCGGTCGCGCACCTCCCCCGGCGGGACCCTGTCCCAGAGCATCGCGACGACCTCGGCGGCCTGGGACACGATGGTGCGGTAGGGCAGCCCCCCGGCCGTGGTGTTGGAGCCGTCGGTCCGCTTCACCGCGTAGTAGCAGTCGTAGGAGGCGACCACGGAGATCACCGAGGCGGCGAGGTAGGCCGGTACGACGAAGTGCTGGTCCTCGCTGATCCGGATGTGCTCGGGGAAGGTCAGGCCCTGGTCGAGGACGAACTGCCGCCGGAACAGCTTGACCGGGGCGAGGGAGTAGTAGATGCCGCTGGTCAGGTCGGCCCGGTCGATGTCGGCCCCGGCGAAGGGCTCGACCGGTGCCCTCCGGTCGACGCCGACGATCTTGCCGAGGACGATGTCCGAGCCGTTGGCGCGCGCCATGCCGAGCATCCGCTCGAGGGCGCGCGGCCCGAGGCAGTCGTCGCCGTCGAGGAAGAAGAGGTACTCCCCCGACGCGTGGCCGATGCCGACGTTGCGCGGCCGCCCCGGGGCACCGGAGGCCTCCTGGGTCACGACGGTGAGCCCCGGCCACCGCTCTGCCCACGCGCGCAGGCACGCGGCGCTGCCGTCGGTGCTGCCGTCGTCGACGGCGACCATCTCGATCTCCGACCGCCCGAGCGTCTGGTGGTAGACCGAGGCGATGGCGTCGTCGAGGTACGGCATGCAGTTGTGCACCGGGGTGACCACGGAGACGCTGGGAGGCACCCGCGAAGTATAGGAGCACGGACTCCCCGCCGGTCCCGGCGACGAGAGCACACGGAAGGGGCGGACCCGAGCCCGCCCCTCCGTGTCGCCTCCCTCCTCGAGGGTCACGGCGTGGGAGTCACCGCGAGCGCGTCCGACCAGGGCGAGTCGCCGAGCACGTTCGACGCGCGGACCTGGACGTGCCACGTCTGCACGGCCAGGTTCCCGGTGGTGAACGTCGTCGCGTCCGCGGGCGCCGCGCCGGTGCCGGCCACCGTCGCGAAGTCCGGCGTGGCGCTCCACCGGACCGTGTAGCCGGACTCGCCGGCGACGTCCGCCCACACGACGCGCACCCGCTCCCTGCCGCCCTGCAGGACCGCCGTCCCCGAGGACAGGACCGGGGCGGCCGGTGCCGCCACGGTGACGTCGACGACGTTCGACGCGGCCGAGCCGCCGGCCAGGTTCATCGCGGTGACCCGGTACTGGTAGGTCGCCCCGAGCACCGCGGTGGTGTCGGTGAACGCGGTGTTCCCGGTGTTGTTGCGCGCCGGCGCGGTCGCGACCTCGGTGAAGGTCGCCCCGCCGTCGGCGGACCGCTCGACCACGAAGCCGGCCTCGTTGTTCGCGTTGTCCCGCCAGGCCAGCCGCACCTGGGGCCCGGACTGCAGGGTCGCGGTCAGGGCGGTGGGAGCGGCGGGCAGGTTGACGCCGAGCGTCTGCGACGTCGACCTGACCGTCAGGCTCGGGAAGTCGCCGCCGTACCCGACCGTGTTGCGCGCGACCACCCGGTAGAGGTAGGGCGTGCTCCCGTCGGACCCGGTGTCGACCAGCTCACGTGCCTCGTGCACGTTGGCCCGGTCGAGCGGCGAGTCGCTGACGCCGACGTCGGTCCAGGTCGTGCCGTCGGTGGTCCGCTGCACCAGGAACGACGTCTCGTTGATCGAGTTGTCGTTCCACGCCAGCTTCACGTTCCGGCCCACGACCTTCCCGTTCTTGGCGATCACGTCGACGAGCGTCGAGGTGAGACCGTCCGGCTTGTTCGGCGGCAGGGCCACCGACTCGGGCCGCATCATGTCCATCTCCTCGTGGGACAGGATGTGGCAGTGGATGACGTACTCCCACCCGAAGTTCACCAAGGTGTTCACCACGGCGGTCGTCGGGTTGCCGTTGACGTCGACGTTGTTGAACCCGTCCGGCGAGCCGAGCGGCATCATCGGGTTCAGCGGCCGCACCGCGTTCGGCACCTCGAACGGCACCTTCGGGATCACCGGCCGCAGCGCCACGATGGTGTCCTCCAGCGGACTCATCCGCACGGTGTCCTTCCAGCCGAGCTCGTTGTCGTCCGGCGGGATGATGATGTTGTCCCACGTGACGCGGTTGAGCACCTGGACGTCGTAGAGGTGGAAGTGCATCGGGTGCGTGTCCACCCCGTTGTGGGTGAAGCGCCAGATCTGGGTCCCGTCACCGGCGTCCCCGATCGGCTGCACCGCCACGTCGTCCGCCGGTCTGCCCTCGGCGTCGAGCGCGACGTCGGCCCGAGGCAGCTTGGTGGCGTCGATGAGCTCCGTCGCCGGGTTGACGTAGGGGTAGAGCGTGACGTTCTGCGCCCCGGGCGTGGGTGGCTGCGCCTCGACGCCCAGGTTCGCCTGCATCCGCCCGAACTCGTCGAACGTGGAGGAGTTCATCTCGTCGTGGATGGCCTTCGGCTCCATGCCGACGGTCATCTTGGTGTTCTGCGCCTTCAGCGTGTTGAAGCCGAAGCTGCCGGTGTCGTTGACCCGGACCAGGCCGTCGCAGGTCGTCGACGCGCTGCCGTTGTTGCAGTTGCCGCTCGCGGCGAACTTCGAGCCGTACGCCGAGTTGTAGGCCGCCTGCCCGACGATGACCGGGTGCTGGCCGGACTCGAAGACGCCCGAGCCGTTGGCCTTGTGCGAGAACGCCGCGCGCAGCGCGCTCACGTCGAACGCCGGCGCCGGCGCGGTGTCGGCCACCGTCACCTGCATGACCGTCCGGGTGTTCGGCCCGTAGCCGGGCAGGATGCCCGGCGCCCCGGCGGGGCTGAGGTCCGGCGCGCCGGTGTAGTAGTCGTACGACGGCACGCGCGCGGGGAACGCGGCGGGTGCGTCGTTGTAGAGGATCAGCGTCTTGCCCGCGAACCTCGAGAAGTCCACGACCGCATCGGCCCGCTCGGCCGGGGCGAGGAGCATGGAGTGCTTGTCCACGTTCCCCACGTCGAACCGGGTCGGGTCGGTGATCCACGTGGTCGGCTGCTGGCCGTCGACCACCGCCGGCTTGGGCAGGAACCCGCCCTCGTTGGCGATCTGCACCCAGTCCGGCCCGGCCGCGTCGTTGTTCGCGTCCACCGGGGTCGGGAACACGTTCGGGTCGGTCTGCGCGGCGGCCACCTCGGCCGGCTTCAGCGCCACCTCGGTGGGCTGGGCCGGGTCGGCGACGTACCACTGGAAGTTGAAGAACCGGTCGTTGGCGGCGTTCAGCATCCGCAGCCGGTACGGCTTCGGGTCGACGGTGACCTTCGGGTACGCCACCCCGTTGACGACCGGCGTGTCGTTGAACTGCTCCATGCCGGCGGAGACGTTCGGCGTCCCGGGGATCAGCTCGGGCTCGCAGAACGGGTCGGTCTGGTAGGTCCACGTCGCCGGGTCGTCGAGCTTGCAGCCCGCGTCGTAGTAGGGGTTCTTGATCGGTCCGTGCGTCGTGCCGGTCGCCGGCGGCCAGAACCACGGGCCGTACATCCAGCGCCCGTAGCCGCTCATCCCGGACGGGTCGCCCGGGTTCTGCGCGGGCATGTAGACGTGGTGGTACCACAGGTCGCCCTTGCGGCCCCACCGGCTGCTGTCCCACGTCGGGTCCTGGCCGTAGCTGAGGACCTTGGTCGGGTCGTTGGGGTCCGTGACGTCCTTGAGCTGCTCGTCGCCGGGCACGAACGTCTTGTCCTGGACGATCAGCGGCAGCGTGGCGTCGGCACCGGGGATCACGCCGTCGGCGACGAGCCGCTTCTCGGTGCGGTCCGCGATCGTGTACCCCGCGGCCTCGCCGGCGTAGACGTTCAGCCGGGTGATGCCCCAGGCGTGGTCGTGGTAGAACATCAGCCGCGCGCTCTGCTGGTTGGTGTAGTAGAACGTCGAGCAGCCGTCCCGCTCCCCGTCGCAGCCGGCGGCCCCCATGTCGGGGACGTTGCGCACGCTGACACCCTGCGGCCACGAGGTGCTCTCGTCGGCCGGGGTGATCCACTGGTGCGGCGTGCCGTCGCTGATCCACGGGGTGATCCCGCCGTGCAGGTGGAGGGTGGCCCGGTTGTCCTTGAAGCAGGTCGACGGCTTGGGCGTGGTCGTGCTGCAGTCCGGGTTGCGGACCTGGTCCATCACGGTGCCCTCGTCCATCCCGGGCATGGTGCCGTCCGGCCCGGCGCCCGAGCCCATCATGCTGCTGTCGTTGGGCAGGAACAGGTCGCCGTCACCGCCGGTGGGCAGCAGGTTCTTGAACACGATGCGGACCGGCTTGTCCTTCTCCGCCCCGATGAACGGCCCCATGTACTGCGGCGAGGTCACCCCGTAGACCGGGTTGCCGGCGCCGTCGAGGATGTCGACCTTGGTGCCGTCGAGCAGCTCGTTCTGCAACGGGACGTGCTGGCTGACCGCCGCGTTGTCGGGCGTCTCGACCTGGACGTAGCCGCGGACCAGGGTCTTCTCGGGCAGGTCGGAGGAGAACTGGGTGCGGTACTGCACCAGGGCGATGACGTACTCGTCCGCCTTCACCCCGTCGTAGTCCTTCTCGGCGGGGACCGCCGTGGGCAGGAACTTCGCGGCGGGGTCGGTCGGGCAGTCGTTCGCGGCGTCGCCGGGGGTGCAGGTCAGCGGCAGGTCGTCGACGAACTTGCGCATCCCCTTGGTCAGGAAGCCGGCACCGGGGGTGTCGACCGAGATCGCCGTGATCGCCCCGCCGTCGAGCAGCGCGGTCGCGCCGGCGCCCGCCCCGACACCCTTCGGGTCGGTGACCGTGACCGTCGGCGCGCTCGTGTAGCCGGAGCCGAAGTCGACCACGTTGACCGCGGACAGTGCCAGCGTGGAGGTGACGCTCGCCGGGGAGCCGTCGGTGGGCAGTGCGATCGGGTCGAACTGCGTGCCGTTGCGGATGGTCACGCCGGGGGCGCTGGTGTAGCCGGACCCGGGCTCGTCCACCACGACCGCGGTGACGGTGCCGTCGGCGTCCATGCCGTCGGTCGTGTCGCCGTTGGCGACCATCGGCACGTGGCCGGTGGCCTGCACGCCGTTCGGGTCGTCGGGCATGTCGAAGTCGACGGTCGGCATCGTGTAGCCCCTGCCGCCGTCCACGACCGCGAGGGCGTCCACGCCGCCGGACCCGATCGCGGTGGCGGGTGCGGTGAAGCCGCCCCCGTCCAGGGCCACGTCGAACGTCGTGTAGCCGCCGCCGGGGACGAGGTCGGTGAAGCCGCTGACCACGTTGGAGGTGCTCACGGTGGCCGTTCCCGTCGCCGGGTCCGTGCCGCCGTCGACGGTGACCGTCGTGGTGCCGTCGTAGCCCTGGCCGGGCGCGGTGACGTCGATGCTCGCGATGCCGCCGGTGGCCGGGTCGACCTGCGCGACGGCGGACGCACCGGTGCCCGTGCCGGAGATCGTGACGGCCGCCTTGGACAGCGTCAGCGGGCTGTTGGCCCAGTTCGGCCACGGGCCGAAGTAGTGCGGCACCTTGCTCGCGTCCGTCGGCGAGGCGGGCAGCCCCGCCGCCAGGACCAGGTTGGCCGGTGCCGCTGCCTGGGCGGCGTTGCCGGCGAGCGCCGACGCCACCAGCGCCAGCACGCCGACCGCGGCCGTGACCGCGGCACGTGCGCGAATGATTCGTTGCATGGGAGGATCCCCTCTTCCTCGGGCGCCGAGGACCACGCGGTCCGGCCTGCGTCCTTGTATGGGTTGCCTCCCAGGACCCCAAGATCGGCGCAGCGGGCGCCCGGCGGCAAGCGTTCGGCCAGGAGTTGACCCGCCGGCACACGAAGTTGGCTCGATGGAGCCTCGACGAATGCAGAGCATCGGCCGATGAGGGACATGTCCGGGTTCGTGCCCGCCCGTGTGACCCTTCCGGGTGAGCGAGTGAGTAGTTCCTCACCGGGCCGCCGGCACCCGCGGTTCAGTGCAGCGCGGCCTTCAGCTTCGCCGCGATCTCCCCGACCGCCGCACGGTTGCTGCGGCCAACCCCCACGACGTTGAAGAAGCCGTGGATCAGGCCCGGGTAGCGCTTCATCTCCACGGTCACCCCGTTCTCGGCGAGCGTGCGCGCGTAGGTCTCGCCCTCGTCGCGCAGCGGGTCGAAACCGGCCGTGGCCACGAAGGCCGGGGCCAGGCCCGGCGGGAACCGCTCCGTGAGCTGCACCGAGACCAGCGGGTCGTGGCGGTCCTCGGGACCGCGCAGGTACATCTCCTCGGCGAGGTCGATGAACCCCCGGGTCAGGAAGAACCCGTGCCCGAACAGCGACCGGCTCTCGCTCGTCGCGGCCATCGTCGCCATCGGGTAGACCAGCAGCTGGAACGCCAGCGGCAGCCCGGCCTCGGCAGCCTTGATCGCCAGCACCGCCGACAGGTAGCCGCCCGCCGAGTCCCCGCCGACCGCCAGCCGGCCCGGGTCCGCGCCGAGCTCCTCGGCGTGCTCGACGACCCACCGGTAGGCCGCCCAGCAGTCCTCCACGGCGGCCGGGAACCGGTGCTCCGGGGACAGCCGGTAGTCGAGGGCGAGCACCCGGACGTCGGCCCGCTCGGCGAGCAGCCGGCAGCTCGCGTCGTGCGTGTCCAGGTCGCCGTACATCATCCCGCCGCCGTGCAGGAACACCAGCAACGGCGAGAGCCCCGGACCGGCGACCCGCCGGCGCGGCACGTAGAGCCGGGCCCCGATCGGGCCGTCGCCGCCCGGGACCCGAAGGTCGCGGACCTCCCCGACCGGCTGCCGGCCGCCGCTGAGCAGCGCCTGCCGCCGGATCACCCGGCGGCCCTCCGGGATCGGCAGGGTCTCGGCGGCCGGCTCCCGCAGCAGCCGCTGCAGCCGCAGCATCCACTGGGTCTCGGGGTCGAGCACCTGCCCGTCGAGCAGCACCGGCTCACCGGCCAACCGGCGCATCACCCCGGGCGGGATCGCCATCAGCCCTCGGAAGACCGCGGTCTCGACCCGGTTCGGTGGGGTGGTCGCCATGGCCGGACAACCTATCGGTTCATTACCGCTTGTTCACCCGTCGGTGTCACCATGCAGACATGACCCTCGACCGCCCGCTGACCGCCTCGACCGGCGGCGGCGCCGACGACGGACCGGTCGACTCGGCGCTGCGGTCGGTGCCGTCGGAGTCCTTCGACGTCGAGCCGCCGTACGACGCGGCCGCCGAGGACCTGCCCGACGAGCGCTTCTTGGACCGCGAGCTGTCGTGGCTGCACTTCAACACGCGGGTGCTCGAGCTCGCCGAGGACGGCGGGCTGCCCCTGCTCGAACGGGTCCGCTTCCTGGCCATCTTCGCCTCGAACCTCGACGAGTTCTTCATGGTCCGGGTCGCCGGCCTCAAGCGCAGGATCGCCGCGGGGGTCGCCGTGCGGGCCGCCTCCGGGCTGATGCCGCGCGAGGTCCTCGAGCAGATCTGGAGCACCACGTCCGCGCTGATGCAGCGCCAGGCCGCGCTGTTCCGCGACGAGATCATCCCGGCCCTCGCCAAGGAGAGCATCGAGCTGGTCCGCTGGGCGGACCTGACCCGCGACGAGCAGAAGGAGTGCAAGAAGCTCTTCAAGGACCGGGTGTTCCCGGTGCTCACCCCCCTGGCGGTCGACCCGGCCCACCCGTTCCCCTACATCTCCGGGCTGTCGTTGAACCTGGCCGTGCTGGTGCGCAACCCCAAGACCGGCAAGGAGCACTTCGCCCGGGTCAAGGTGCCGCCGATCTTCAGCCGCTTCGTGCCCGTGGGCGGGGAGCGGTTCGTCCCGCTGGAGGACGTGATCGCCGAGCATCTCAAGCGGCTGTTCCCGGGCATGGAGGTGATCGCCGTGCACACGTTCCGGGTGACCCGCAACGAGGACCTCGAGGTGGAGGAGGACGACGCGGAGAACCTCCTCGCCGCGCTCGAGAAGGAGCTGCTGCGCCGGCGGTTCGGCCCCCCGGTCCGGCTCGAGGTCGAGGAGTCGATCGACGCCCACGTGCTGGACCTGCTCGTGTCCGAGCTGGGTGTCTCGGCCGCCGAGGTGGTCAGGCTGCCCGGGCCGCTGGACCTCACCGGCCTGCACGGCATCGCGGACCTGGACCGGGCGGAGCTGAAGTTCCCGGCGTTCGTGCCGTCCACCCACATGCAGCTCGCGCCCGTCGAGTCCGCCTCCCCCGTCGACGTGTTCTCGGCCCTGCAGCGGTCCGACGTACTCCTGCACCACCCCTACGACTCGTTCGCCACGTCGGTGCAGCGGTTCATCGAGCAGGCCGCCGCCGACCCGCACGTGCTGGCGATCAAGCAGACCCTCTACCGGACCTCCGGGGACTCCCCGATCATCGACGCGCTCGTCGACGCCGCCGAGGCCGGCAAGCAGGTGCTGGTGCTCGTGGAGATCAAGGCACGCTTCGACGAGCAGGCCAACATCAAGTGGGCCCGCCAGCTCGAGCACGCGGGCTGCCACGTCGTCTACGGCCTGGTCGGGCTCAAGACGCACTGCAAGCTCGCGATGGTGGTCCGCGACGAGCCCGAGGGGATCCGCCGCTACGTCCACATCGGCACCGGCAACTACAACCCGAAGACCGCCCGCTACTACGAGGACTTCGGCCTGCTCACGGGGGACGTGGGCATCGGCGAGGACATCGCGCACCTGTTCAACAACCTGTCCGGGTTCTCGCGCAACGCCTCCTACGAGAAGCTGCTGGTCGCCCCGGACTCGGTGCGGTCGGGGCTGATCGAGCGGATCCGCGCGGAGGTCGCCGCACACCTCGACGGCGCACCGGCCCGGATCCGGATCAAGGCCAACGCGATCGTCGACGAGGCCATCATCGACGAGCTCTACCGCGCGTCCCGGGAGGGCGTCCCGGTCGACCTGCTCACCCGCGGCATCTGCACGCTGCGACCCGGGGTGCCCGGGCTGTCCGAGACCATCCGGGTGCGCTCGGTCCTCGGCCGGTTCCTCGAGCACAGCCGGATCTTCTGGTTCGAGAACCGGGGCGACCCGCAGGCCTGGATCGGGTCGGCGGACCTGATGCACCGCAACCTCGACCGCCGGGTGGAGTGCCTGGTCTCGCTGCCGGGCCAGGCCCAGGTCGACGACGTGGGCCGGCTGCTCGACCTGGCCTTCGACGAGGGCACGGCGTCGTGGTGGCTGAGCCCGTCGGGCGAGTGGGTGCGCCACCACCTCGCCGACGACGGCACCCCGCTGCGCGACCTGCAGGAGACCCTGGTCGCCCAGAAGCGCCGACGCCGTACCCCCGCGGGCTGACGCGCCGCCCGTGGGGTGCGGGCTCAGCAGGTGGCGAACAGCACCGGGCCCTGCGAGACGTCCGAGAGGACGGCGGGCCGGCCGGCACGGGGCCGCAGCGTCAGGACGACGTCCGAGCCGGACGCCTCGCCGGCGGCCACCCGGAACCGGTCCGGGAAGGACCCGCCCTGGCCCGGCGCCTGCCCCGAGGCGAGGTCCACCCGCGGCTGGAGGTTCCTCGACGCCTGCTCGGAGGTCTCGAAGTGCATCCCCACCACGATGTCGCGGGAGGCCTGCTGGGCCATCACCAGACCGGAGAGCGGGGTGACCCCGCCCGCCCGGGCCACCAGCTGGTCGGCGACCCGCTGGTCCTCCTGGTCGGCCTCCCCCATGCTCAGGTCCTCGCAGGCGAACGTCGAGGCCCACAGCAGTGCGGTCACCGGCCGCTGCGCCTCCCCGGCCAGCGCCGGCACGCCGGCCACCTTCAGCACCGACGGCGCGTCGCCGCGGACCACGTCCGCCGCGGCCGAGGCATAGCCGGCGCTGTCGGACATCAGCACGAGGTGCCGGTCGGGCAGGACCACCACGTTCTGCTGCACCGGGCTGAGGTCCGGGTCGATCCGGGCGACCAGGTCCGCACCGCCCGCCCAGGTGCCGCCGGTCCCCGAGCCCCCGGCCGGCGGCGTGTAGCCCAGCGTGCGCAGCGACCGCTCGACCCCCGCGAGGTCCACCGCGTCGTCCACCCGGAGCACGTCGACCTGCCCGTCACGGGACTGCCCGAACATCTCCCACTGCGCATCGAGGGGACTGACCCCGAAGCGGTGCACGAGCGCGTAGGTCGAGTCCGACAGCGCCGACGTGCCGGTGAGGTCGCGGTCGTAGGCCCGGTTCAGGAACGCCTGCACCTGCCCCCTCGACGACGCCGCCCCGAGCGTCGTCCCCCGCGCGGCGGCGCGGACCGCGGCCCAGTCGGTGTACGTCGCCCGCAGTGTCGCCCGCGGCAGCGTCCCCAGGGCCTGCTCGTACGTCGACCCGCGACCGAGCACCCGCCAGGCCACCACCCCGCCCAGCGCGAGGACCAGCACCAGGACGGCCACCGGGGCGACGACACGTCTGCGTAGCACCTTGTTCACCCTTTCTCGGCCGGGTGGTGTGAGACTAATGCGCGTGCCTCCCATCGTCTCGGCCGGAGCCGTTGTCTCACGTAGCGGGCGGCAGGTGCTGCTCGTGCACCGCCCGAAGTACGACGACTGGTCCTTCCCGAAGGGCAAGCTCGACCCGGGCGAGCACGCGACCGCGGCGGCGGTGCGCGAGGTGGCCGAGGAGACCGGCCTCGACATCCGGCTCGGGCCCCCGCTGGCCACCCAGACCTACGAGGTCGGCAACGGCAGCCCGAAGGTGGTGCACTACTGGGCCGGCCGGCTGGTGGGCGGGGACGACGTGTCGACGTACCAGCGCAACGCCGAGATCGACGACGTCCGTTGGGTGCCGATGGAGAAGGCCTACCGGCTGCTGACCTACGACTACGACCGCGACACCCTCGAGGAGTTCGAGGCGGTGCGCAAGAAGAGCCACCCCCTGGTGGTGCTGCGGCACGCCAAGGCCCGCTCGCGGTCGTCGTGGGACGGTGAGGACCGGGAGCGCCCGCTGACCAGGGCCGGCCACCAGCAGGCCGAGGACCTCGCACCGATCCTGGCCGCGTACGGCGTCGCGCGGGTGGTCAGCTCGAGCAGCGACCGGTGCTGGACCACGGTGGCGCCGTACGCCGAGATCGCCGACCTCGACGTCGAGGTCGACGACTGGCTGTCCGAGCAGGACGCCACGCCGGACTCCGTCTCCGCGCACGTGCACGGGCTGCTCGCGGCCCGTGAGCCCACCGTGCTGTGCACCCACCGGCCGGTGCTGCCGTGGGTGTTCGCGGCGCTCGGCGTGGCCGAGCGGAGGCTGGATCCGGGCGGGATGGTGGTGGTGCACCACCGGCACGACCGGGTGGTCGCCACCGAGGCGCACTGACCGGTCCCGGCCGCCTGCGCCACCGGACGCGCGGGCGTTCACGTGACGGCCGTCTCACGTCCCGCAGGCCGTGACCCAAACGCTCGCCAGCGTTCACCTGCCGTTCACCGGGGACGCCGGATCGCTTCACCTGCGCTGCCTACGTTCGGTGACGTTGAAACCAACGTGTCCTGAAGAGATCACAGGAGAACCGAAGTGAAGCGCACTTCCTTCCGCAGGATCGCGGCCCCGACCGCGGCGGTCATCGCCCTCGGGGTCACCCTGACCGCCTGCGGCGCCGCGAACGAGTCCCCCTCGGGGGGCGCTGCCCAGAACGCGAGCGGCAGCAAGCTCAGCGGCACCCTGAACGGCGCCGGCTCGAGCGCCCAGGAGGCCGCCCAGGGGGCCTGGCAGGCCGGCTTCCAGACCGCCAACCCCGACGTGACCATCAACTACGACCCGGTCGGCTCCGGCGGCGGCCGCGAGCAGTTCCTCGCCGGCGGCGTGCAGTTCGCCGGCTCGGACTCCTACATGAGCACCGACGAGGTGGCCTCCTCCAAGAAGGTCTGCAACGGCGCGAGCGCCTTCGAGGTCCCCGACTACATCAGCCCGATCGCGCTGGTCTACAACCTCCCTGGCGTCGACAAGCTGCAGCTCTCGGCCAAGACGGCCGCCGGCATCTTCGCCGGCAAGATCACCAGCTGGGACGACCCGGCGATCAAGGCCGACAACCCCGGCGCCAAGCTCCCCTCGCAGCGGATCGCCCCGGTGCACCGCTCCGACGAGTCCGGCACCACCGACAACTTCACCCAGTGGCTGAGCGCCGCCGGTGAGGGCGCCTGGACCCACGAGGCGGACGGCGTGTGGCCGGTCAAGGGCGGCGAGGGCGCGCAGGGCACCTCCGGCGTCATCGCGGCGGTCAAGAACGGCAACGGCGCGATCGGCTACGCCGACGAGAGCCAGGTCGGGGACCTGTCCGTGGCCTCCATCAAGGTCGGGGACGCCTACGTCGCCCCGTCCGCCGAGGCGGCCGCCAAGGTGGTCGACGTGTCGCCGCAGGTCAAGGGCCGCGCCGCCAACGACCTGGCCGTCGACGTGGACCGCACCACCACCGAGGCGGGGGCCTACCCGCTCGTGCTGGTCTCCTACGTCATCGGCTGCCCGACGTACAAGGACCAGGGCACCGCGGACCTCGTCAAGAGCTACCTGACCTACCTGCTCAGCAACGAGGGCCAGCAGAAGGCCGGGCAGGCCGCCGGCTCGGCCCCGCTGTCGAGCGAGTTCAGCCAGAAGGCGACGAGCGTTGTCGAGAAGATCTCGGCCACGTCCTGACCCGGTCCGGACCGCCACGGGGTCCGTGGCGCCAGCAGCCCGCTGGCGCCACGGGCCCTCCGGCGCGTTTCGGACAAACCGTCTAGAAGGAGAAGCCAGGTGTCTGCTTCCGTAGCAGCCCGGACCCAGCGCTCACGCCAGAAGCAGCGGCGCGGGGACCGGCTGTTCGCCGGCGCCACCCGCGCCGCCGGCCTGTTGATCCTGGTCGCGCTGGCCGGTGTGGCGGTCTTCCTGACCGTCGAGGGCGCGCCCGCCTTCACCGCGCCGTCGGACGCGCTGTTCGGGGCGAGCAGCTTCGTCGCCTACGCGGGGCCGCTGCTGTTCGGCACGCTGCTGGCCGCGGCCCTGGCCCTGGCGATCGCCACCCCGCTGGCGCTGGGCGTCGCGCTGGTGATCTCCCACTACGCCCCCCGCCGGCTGGCGAAGACGATCGGCTACCTCGTCGACCTGCTGGCGGCGGTGCCCAGCGTGGTCTACGGGCTGTGGGGGATCGGCTTCCTGGGGGTCCGGCTGGTGCCCGGCTACCAGTGGCTGACCGACCACCTC
The DNA here is from genome assembly GCA_963838025.1 of uncultured Actinomycetota bacterium. Lineage (GTDB taxonomy): Bacteria > Actinomycetota > Actinomycetes > Propionibacteriales > Nocardioidaceae > Nocardioides_B. The sequence goes on along the minus strand of CAWIPF010000004.1, from coordinate 691,532 downwards.
GGCTTCCTCCCGTTCTTCGCCGGTCCCGCCTCGACCACCGGGCGCACCATCCTGACCGCGTCGCTGGTGCTGGCGATCATGGTGCTGCCGATCATCACCGCGATCACCCGCGAGATCTTCGTGCAGACGCCGGCCCTGCAGCAGGAGGCCGCGCTGGCCCTGGGCGCCACCCGCTGGGAGATGATCCGGCTGACCGTCCTGCCCTACGCCAAGTCCGGCATCGTCTCGGCGATGATGCTCGGCCTGGGGCGGGCGCTCGGCGAGACCATGGCGGTGGCGATGGTGCTGTCTGCCTCGGGCGTGGTGACCTTCAACCTGGTCGGCAGCAGCAACCCGTCCACGATCGCGGCAAACATCGCCCTGCAGTTCCCCGAGGCCACCGGCCTGAAGGTGAACGCGCTGATCGCGAGCGGCCTGGTGCTGTTCGTGATCACGTTCGCCGTGAACTTCGCCGCCCGTGCCATCGTGGCGCGTAGCGAGAGGGACAAGAAGTGATGACCGAGACCCGCTCCGCCGCCCGGACCTCCGCCGCCCAGGCGGACGAGGCCGCGCCGGCGCCCGCCACGCACCTGCCGCTGACCCACCCGCGGCTGCCCCGCTGGGCGCCCGCCCTGGTGGCGACCCTCGCGGCCGCGGGGTCCGGGCTGGTCGCGCTGACCCTGGGCTGGGGCCCGGTCGCCTGGGCGGCGGTCGCGATCGCGCTGTACGCCGTCGCGCTGCCGGTCTGGTCGCGGCTGGTGGAGAACGCCCGCGCGGCCAAGGACCGGGCCGTCAGCACGCTGGTCTGGGTCGCGTTCGCGCTGGCCCTGGTGCCGCTGTTCTCGCTGATCTGGACGGTGGTCAAGAACGGCGCCCAGGTCATCGGCCCGGAGTTCCTGACCTACTCGATGCGCAACATCGTGGGCGAGGGCGGTGGCATCTACCACGCGATCATCGGCACCCTGCTGATCACCGCCGCCGCGGCGGTCATCTCCGTCCCGATCGGGTTGATGACCGCGATCTACCTGGTCGAGTACGGCGGCCGGACCCGGACAGCGCGCACGGTGACGTTCCTGGTCGACGTGATGACCGGCATCCCCTCGATCGTCGCCGGCCTCTTCGCCTACGCCCTGTTCGTGCTGTTCTTCGGGCCGGGCGTCCGGCTCGGCATCGGCGGGTCGGTGGCGCTGTCGCTGCTGATGATCCCGATCGTGGTCCGCTCCGGCGAGGAGATGCTCAAGCTCGTCCCGCACGAGCTGCGCGAGGCGTCGTACGCCCTGGGCGTGCCGAAGTGGCGCACGATCCTCAAGGTGGTGCTGCCCACCGCGATGGCCGGCATCATCACCGGGGTCACGCTGGCGATCGCCCGGGTCGTCGGAGAGACCGCGCCGCTGCTGATCATCGCCGGCTCCACCGACTCGGTGAACACGAACCTGTTCGCCGAGCGGATGATGACGCTGCCGGTCTACATCTACTACTCGTTCACGCAGCCCGGCGTGCCGGCACAGTTCGGCGTGCAGCGCGCCTGGGGTGCGGCGCTGGTGCTGATCGCGATCGTGATGGCGCTGAACCTGCTCGCGCGCCTGCTGGGTCGCCTGCTGTCCCCCAAGACGAGCCGCTGAGCCGGCGTCGAAGAAGAGAGAGAACGACATGGCCAAGAGCATCGACATCTCCGACCTGAACATCTACTACGGTGACTTCCTCGCCGTGGAGGGTGTCTCGATGACCATCCCCGCACGCTCGGTGACCGCGCTGATCGGTCCCTCGGGCTGCGGCAAGTCGACGTTCCTGCGCTCGCTGAACCGGATGCACGAGGTGATCCCCGGCGCCCGCGTCGAGGGCAAGATCGTCATCGACGGCCAGGACCTGTACGCCGACGAGGTCGACCCGGTGGAGGTACGCCGCCAGGTCGGCATGGTCTTCCAGCGGCCGAACCCGTTCCCGACGATGTCGATCTACGAGAACGTCCTCGCCGGCATGCGGTTGAACAACAAGAAGCTGAAGAGGTCCGCCGCCGACGACGTGGTGGAGAAGTCCCTGACGAGCGCGAACCTCTGGGAGGAGGTCAAGCAGCGGCTGAACAAGCCCGGTGGCGGCCTGTCCGGCGGCCAGCAGCAGCGGCTGTGCATCGCCCGGGCGATCGCGGTGGAGCCCCAGGTGCTGCTCATGGACGAGCCCGCCTCCGCGCTCGACCCGATCTCGACGGCGGCGATCGAGGACCTGATCCACGAGCTGAAGGCCGAGTACACGATCGTGATCGTCACCCACAACATGCAGCAGGCCGCCCGGGTCTCCGAGGACACGGCGTTCTTCAACCTCGCCGGGGCCGGGAAGCCGGGCCGGCTGGTGGAGATGAACCCGACCGCGAAGATCTTCAGCAACCCCGAGGAGCCCTCGACCGAGGCCTACATCTCCGGCCGCTTCGGCTGACCCGTCCGCGCCCGCGCGATCAGGGCAGCCGGAAGACGAACTTGCAGAGCCAGTAGACGACCGCGGCGACCAGTCCGGCCGCCGGGAAGGTCAGCACCCACGCGACCAAGATGTTGCGCGCCACCCCCCAGCGCACCGCGGAGAACCTCTTGGTGGCGCCGGTGCCCATCACCGACGAGGTGATGATGTGCGTGGTGGAGATCGGCGCCTCGAAGACGAACGCGGTGGTGTACAGCACCGCCGAGGCGACCGACTCGGACGCGAACCCGCGGGCCGGGTCGAGATGGATGATCCGCCGCCCCAGGGTGCGCATCACGCGCCAGCCGCCGGAGTAGGTGCCCAGCGAGATCGCCCCGGCGGCCGCGACGATCACCCAGACCGGCAGCCGGTCGCTTGCGGAGACGTAGCCCCCGGTGAGCAGGGCCAGGAAGATCACGCCCATCGTCTTCTGCGCGTCCTGGAGGCCGTGCCCCAGCGCCATCGCGGCGGCGGAGACGGTCTGCGCCAGCCGGAAGCCGCGCTGCGTGCGGTGCGGGTTGCGCCGCCGGAAGACCCACATGATCGCGAGCATCAGCAGGAACGCGAGCACGAACCCGACGATCGGCGAGAGCACCATCGGGATGACCACCTTGTCGACGATGACCTTCCACACCACGGCGGCGCCCGCCGCGAGAGCGGAGCCGACCAGGCCGCCGATCAGCGCGTGGGAGGAGGACGAGGGCAGCCCGAAGTACCAGGTGATCAGGTTCCAGGTGATCGCGCCGAACAGCCCGGCGAGCACGATCACCAGGCCGTGGCTGGCGCTGACCGCGCCCAGGTCGATGGTCTCGCTGACGGTGTGCGCGACCTTCTGGCCCAAGAAGGCGCCCACGAAGTTCATGATCGCCGCCATGATCAGGGCGATCCGCGGTGTCAGCGCGCGCGTCGAGACCGAGGTCGCGATGGCGTTGGCTGCGTCGTGGAAGCCATTGGTGTAGTCGAAGACGAGAGCAACGACAACCACCGCGATGATGATCGCGAGCTCCACGCTCAGGACTCCTTGACGGCGATCTGCTCGACGATGTTCGCGACCCGCTCGAAGGCGTCGATCGCCTTCTCGAGGGAGTCCACCACGTCCTTGAGCTTGAGCACCTCGAGGGCTTCGTACTGGCCGCCGAAGAGCTTGGCGACGATCCGTCGGTAGCTCTTGTCGCCGGCGTTCTCCAGCCGGTTGATCTCGATCCAGTACTCCTCGAGGTCGCGCATCGTCTGCAGCCGCGGCATCGACTCCGCGGTCAGCTCGGCGCAGCGCTGGATGACCTCGACCTGGTTGGCCAGCTCCGCCGGGAGCTTCTCGACCTCGTAGAGGAGCACCAGGTCGACGGCCTCCTCCATGTAGTCCATGACGTCGTCGAGCCCGGACGCGAGGCCGTAGATGTCCTCGCGGTCGAACGGGGTGACGAAGGTGCGGTTCACCCGCCGGATGATCTCGTGGGTCGACTCGTCCGCCTGGTGCTCCGCGTCGCGCATCCGCTGGGCGATGCCCTCACGGTCGTTGCCGTCCGCCAGCATCTCGGCAAGGAGGGCGGCACCGTCGACGAGGTGGGCCGCCTGCTGGGTGAAGAGGTCGTAAAACGTCGTGTCTGCAGGGCGGAAGCGCAACGCCACGGCGAACTCCTGGGATGAGGAAAGGAACCGTCGAACATGCTAGGTGCTATGGGCGCCAATCGGCCAACCGGTGTCCCACCGGACATACCCACATAACGCACCCCGAGCAGGTCGACGTGCGGACCCGAGGCGCGGGCAGGGTCAGTCGGAGCCGACCTTCTGGCTGGGGATCGTCGGCCGCTCGACGCCGAGCAGGCGGTCGACCTCGGCCTGGGTGAGGGTGGCGTCCGCCTCGCTGGCCGCGATGATGAGGTTCGTGGTCATCTCCACCTCCTCGAGGAGCTCGGCATCCTCGAGAGGGACGTTGAGCTGGTCGTCCACGGTGCCGCCACCTCCCACCAACAACATCGGGTGCCACCTCTCGCAGTTCAACGGTGGTTGTGCTTGCTCACCATTCTCGCCGAGTCCCCTGGTTCTACCCATAGTCATTTCAGACAAACCAAGAAGGGCCCCGACGTGTGCCGTCGGGGCCCTCATGGTGCCTGAACGGGTCAGGCGCGCGTGCTCGCGATCAGATCGGGCGAACGTTCTCCGCCTGCGGGCCCTTCGGACCCTGCGTGACGTCGAACTCGACCTTCTGGTTCTCGTCGAGGGACTTGTAGCCCTGCGACTGGATCGCCGAGTAGTGCACGAAGACGTCGTCGCCGCCGTCCTCCTGCGCGATGAAGCCGAAACCCTTCTCGGCGTTGAACCACTTGACAGTGCCCTGAGCCATGCTCGCTTACTCCTCTTACGGGGCGTGGAACCGCCACCTCGGCGGCCCCGCGACAGATGCGGTGAAACGCCGTGCCCCCTCGGAAAAGCTGGTGCTCAACTCAAGAGAAAACGCCGTCGGATCACAAACTCCGCGGGCGTTGACCTGCTGGAACTTGCATCTGCTGCGGGGACGACACTACCAACAACCGGGCCAGATTCCGAGTGAGCCCGCAAGAACACTCCGTAAAGGGTTGGGCAGAGGGTCGGGCAAAGGGCTGGGCAAAGGGCTGGGCAAGGGCTGGCGCGGGCCGCCGGGCCTCGGGACCTTCGACCTCAATCCGGCCCCGATGTCGACACCGGCACGGGTTCGCCTAGGTCCCCCGGGCGCCGACAACTAGCCTGTCGGCCATGGGGAGCAGCGTCTACGTCGCGTCGGTCGAGGGATTCACCGGGAAGTCGACGGTGGCCCTCGGCCTGCTCGAGCAGCTGTCCCGGCGGGTCCGGCGGGTGGGCGTGTTCCGGCCGATCGTCCGCGCGGCCGGACCCGGCGAGGCCGAGCGCGACTACGTCCTCGACCTGCTCACCGGGCACGACGCCGTCTCCCTGTCCTACGACGAGTGCGCGGGCGTGTCGTACGACGAGGTGCACGCCGACCCGGCCGCCGCCCTGGACCGGATCGTCGAGCGCTACCACCACGTCGCGGACCGGTGCGACGCGGTCGTCGTGGTCGGCAGCGACTACACCGACGTGGGCACCCCCACCGAGTTCTCCTACAACGCCCGCATCGCGGCCAACCTCGGCGCACCGGTGCTGCTCGTCCTCAACGGCGCGGCCCGCTCCGCCGAGGACCTGCACACCGTCGCCGACATGGCCACCACCGAGCTGCACGCCAACCACGGCACGCTGTTCGCGATCGTCGCCAACCGCGTGGACCCCGGCGACCCGGCGATCGCGGCCGCGATCGTCGAGGCCCTGGCCACCGACGACGTGCCCGTGTGCGTCCTGCCCGAGGAGCGCATCCTCAGCGCGCCCTCGGTCGGCGACCTGATGCGCGCGGTCGACGGCACCCTGCTCAGCGGCGACGCGAGCCTGCTCGCCCGCGAGGTCACCGGGCTGGTGGTCGCCGGGATGACCATGCCCAACGTCCTGGACCGGCTGATCGAGGGCGGCCTCGTGGTCGCCGCCGGGGACCGGCCCGAGGTGGTCCTCGGCGTGCTGATGGCCAACGCGTCGCCGAACTTCCCGCAGGTCTCCGCGATCGTGCTCAACGGCGGCCTGGAGATGCCGCACCAGGTGAGCCGGCTGATCGAGGGCCTCGGGGTGACCATGCCGATCGTCACCACCTCGCTCGGGACCGCCGAGACCACCGCCCGGCTGACCTCGGTGCGCGGCCGGCTGACCAAGGACTCCCCCCGCAAGGTGGCCACCGCGCTGGCGCTGTTCGGCGAGCACATCGACGGCGAGCGGCTGCTGGACCGGCTGGAGGTGGCCCGCAGCGAGGCGGTCACCCCGCTGATGTTCGAGCACGTGCTCATCGACACCGCCGTCGCGGACCGTCGCCACATCGTGCTGCCCGAGGGCGAGGAGGAGCGGATCCTGCGCGCCGCGGATATCCTGCTGCGGCGTGGCGTCGCGGACCTCACGCTGCTGGGCGACCCGATCCAGATCAGTGCGCGCGCGGCCTCGATCGGCGCGGACGTGTCGCGGGCCCGGCTGCTCAGCCCCCTCGACGAGGAGCTCCGGGAGCGGTTCGCGCGGGAGTACCACCGGCTGCGGGAGCACCGCGGCGTCGACCTGCACGAGGCCCGCGACATCGTCACCGACGTCTCCTACTTCGGCACCATGATGGTGCTGCTGGGGCTCGCCGACGGCATGGTCTCCGGCGCGGCGCACACCACCGCGCACACGATCCGGCCGGCGCTGGAGGTGGTGCGCACCCAGCCCGGGGTCTCGATCGTGTCCTCGGTGTTCTTCATGTGCCTGCCCAGCCAGGTGCTGGTGTACGGCGACTGCGCGGTCAACCCCGACCCGACCGCGGAACAGCTCGCCGACATCGCGATCTCGTCGGCGGCCACCGCCGAGGCCTTCGGGGTCGAGCCGCGGATCGCGATGCTGTCCTACTCGACCGGGTCGTCGGGCTCCGGCAGCGACGTGGACAAGGTGTCGCGCGCCACCGGGCTGGTCAAGCAGCGCGCCCCCGGGCTGCTCGTCGAAGGGCCGATCCAGTACGACGCGGCGATCGACGCCGCGGTCGCGAGGACGAAGCTGCCGGACTCCAAGGTCGCGGGCCGGGCCACCGTGTTCGTCTTCCCCGACCTGAACACCGGGAACAACACCTACAAGGCGGTGCAGCGCTCCGCGGGCGCGGTCGCGGTGGGCCCGGTGCTCCAGGGGCTGAACAAGCCGGTCAACGACCTGTCCCGCGGGGCGCTGGTCCGCGACATCGTGAACACCGTGGCGATCACCGCGATCCAGGCACAGCGGTCCGCCGCCGGGAAGGACCGGCCCTGATGGGTGACGTCGTGCTGGTGGTGAACGCGGGGTCGTCCTCGCTGAAGTACAGCCTGGTCGACGGCGACACCGGGGAGTCCCTCGCCGGCGGGCTGGTCGAGCGCATCGGCGAGCGGTCCGGCCGGGTCACCCACCACGGCCCGCACGGGGACACCGTCAGGGACCAGGAGGTGGCCGGGCACGAGGACGCGCTGCGGACGGTGCTGGACCTGTTCGCCTCGGTCGGCCCGCCGCTGGAGGAGGTCGAGCTCGTCGCGGTCGGGCACCGGGTGGTCCACGGCGGCGCCCGGTTCGCCGACCCGGTGGTCGTCGACGACGCGCTGATCGCGAAGGTGCGCGAGCTGGTGCCGCTGGCACCCCTGCACAACCCCGCCAACCTCGAGGGCATGCAGGTGGCCCGGAGGCTGTTCCCGGACCTGCCGCAGGTCGCGGTCTTCGACACCGCCTTCCACCAGACGCTGCCCGAGCACGCCTACACCTACGCCGTGCCGTACGACTGGCGTGAGGAGCACCGGATCCGGCGCTACGGCTTCCACGGGACCTCGCACGCGTTCGTGTCCCGGGCCGCCGCCCGGCTGCTCGGCCGCGAGCCGCACGAGGTGAACCTGGTCGTGCTGCACCTCGGCAACGGCGCCTCGGCCGCCGCGGTGCGCGCCGGCCGGTCGGTGGACACCTCGATGGGGCTGACCCCGCTGGAGGGGCTGGTCATGGGCACCCGCTCCGGCGACGTCGACCCGGCCCTGCACGCCCACCTGCACCGCCAGCTCGGCTGGTCGCTGGAGGAGATCGACGCAGCGCTCAACCGGGCGTCCGGCCTCAAGGGGCTCTCCGGCGAGAACGACTTCCGGGAGCTGGAGCGGCTCGTCGAGGCCGGCGACGCGCGGGCCCGGCTGGCGTTCGACGTGTACTGCTACCGGGCCAAGAAATACGTCGGCGGCTACTACGCCGCGCTCGGCACCCTGGACGCGGTGGTGTTCACCGCCGGGGTCGGCCAGCACTCGGCGGCGGCCCGGGCCGGGGTGCTGGCCGGCCTCGAGGGGCTCGGCATCCGGCTCGACGCGGAGGCGAACCAGCGCGTCGGCGACCCGGCGACGGCCCGCACCGCCGGAGCCGTCCAGGGGTGGCTGGTGTCGGCGTCCGACAGTCCGGTCGCGGCGCTGGTGGTGCCCACCAACGAGGAGTGGGAGATCGCGCAGCAGTCGCTGTCCGTCGTACGCGGGGCGCGGGAGGCGGCCGCGTCCGGCCCCCGCTGAGCCCGCGGACCGGGCCATGCCCGGGCGGACCGCGCCTGACCCGGACGGACCATCTGTGCCCGAACTCGGCAAAGAGAAGCCCGGGCTGCCCCACAACGGGGGTCCGGCCCAGTAGCGTAGGGGTACCGGAGCCGGGGTGGGGACCCAGGCGCCGGCCACGCATGCGATCGTCACGCCGCCGGGGGGCGGCACCGGGGTAGGGGCCACGGGACGCAGACACCTCGTCACGAGGGGGGCACGATGAAGCACGCCGACCGCACCCGGTCCCGGCGGGGCACCGCCGTCGCCACGGCCGTGGCCGTTGCCGTTGCCGTGGCCGGTGTCGTCGTCGGCATCGCCGGCGCCGCGTCGCTGGGGTCCACCGCCGACCCCGGACCCCGGGCCTCGGCCCGGCTCAGCCACGGCTCGCCCTCGCCCTCGTCCGGCGACCCCAGCACGGTGGACCTGGACCTGGGGCCGGTCTCGACGTCCGACGTGGCCGGCTGCCTGACGAAGGGCTTCGCCGCCGACCCCGCCGAGGTCACCGTGGCGTACGGCGTCGAGCAGCGGACCGTCACCGGGACCGTCCCGGTGCTGATCCTGCGCAACCGGGCCGGCCAGGTGCGGCTGTGCGACCAGTCCGGCCGCGACAGCCCCGCGACGTCGCCCGCGCCGACGGCGACCGAGCGCAGGCCGGTGGCGTTCTACTCCACCGGGCGGCGGGACTGGAGCTGCACCTCGGGCGACCGGCTGCGCCGGTTCACGCTCACCGAGTGGCTCTCGACCGCGCCGTCGGTGGACACCGTCCGGGTCCGGTTCCTCGTCGACGGCACGCCGGGACCCTGGTTCCGCACCCGCGCCGTGGGTGGTTTCGCGCACCTCGCGGCCTGGCTCGACGGCCCGCTGTCCCGCGGCACCCGGATCACGCTGCAGCACCAGGTGCTCGACGCCGCCGGCGGCCCGGTGGCGCAGCGGGCCCTCCCGAGCGTCCAGCGGCTGGACGGTTGCTCGGGAGGGTCCGCGCAGATCGGCTGACCCGCCGCCGTCAGGCGGTCGGTGCGGTCGGGTCGGTCGTGGTCGGGTCCGTCGTGGTCGTGGTGCCGCTCTGCTCGAGGGTGTCGAGCAGGTCCCCCGCGGCGGACAGGTCGCGCCGGATCGAGCGCAGTGCGGACTTCGGGTCGGTCGACCGGTAGGCCGTCGCCTTGTCGAGCGCGGACGCGAGCAGCGTGGAGACGTCGCCGGTCGCGGCGGCCGGGTCGGCGGCGAGCATGGCGTCCACGCGGGCCTGCAGCCGGGACGCCTGCCGCAGCTCGTTCTCGAGGATCAGGTAGCCCTCTGGCCGGACCGAGCGGACCTCGGCGGCGGCCGCACGCACGTCGGTGGCCGTGGTCGCGGCGGCGGCCTCGGCGCCGAAGCCGGCCAGGGTGACCTGGTCCTCCGCGACGTGGCTGCGGACGGCGTCCGCGGTCTCGGTGCTCAGCGCGCGCAGCCGCCAGTCGCGGACGGTGCGGGTCAGCGCCCGGTCCTTGCGCGTGACCGCGCGGGCGACCCTGGTCTGGGTGCGCGCGAGCCGGCGGTCGGCCACGGCGGCCTTGCCGTGCGCCGTCTTGCCGTGCGTGCCGGCCGCGTGGGCGTGGTGGGCATGGGGCGTGGTGGGCGTGGTGGCCGGTGTGCGGCGCGGCGTAGCCGGCGGGTGCGCCGGCCCCGAGGGCGACGAGTGCAGCGGCGGCGACGGCCACCCCGCGGACGGACCTGTTCTTCACGTGCGTGTCTCCCAAGAAATCACGGCGGGGCCTCCCAGCGGCCCGCTCCGCGGGCCCTCCCGGCCCGCACCAGGAGTGTCGGCGGCCACCACGCCCGCCTTGAGGGGGTCGGGCCGGAATTGTCCGTTCTCTGGGGGGCGGCCCGCCCGGGTCAGCGGCCGAGCGTGTCCCGCAGCGCCTCGAGGGCGGAGAAGCGGGGCGTCCAGCCGAGCTCGGTCCGGGCCCGGGTCGTGTCCATCACCGCCGGGTGCACGACCGTCTCCGCCCACTCGGCCGCGGCCGGCAGGAACGGGAGCCGCCCCAGGCCGCGTGCCACCAGCCGGACCGGGGCGGCGGGCAGCGGCAGCGGGGTGACCCCGAGCTCGCGGGCGATGTCGCGGACGCTCAGCACACCGTCGCCGGCGATGTTGTAGGCACCGGGCGGGCCGGCGGCGACCACGCACTGGAGCAGGGCCCGGCCGACGTCGTCCTCGTGGATCAGCTGCAGCGGGAGGTCCGGGACGACCGCCACGAGGGGCAGCGGCCAGGCGCCGACCGCGCCGAGCAGCAGCCGGGCGAGCGCCGCGACCGGCTGCGGCAGCCGGGCCTTCGCACCGAGGACGTGCGGGCCGACCACGATCGGCGGCCGCAGCAGGTACAGCGCGGTCTGCGGGTGCCGCCCCGCCTCCTCGCGCAGCAGGCTCTCGAGCTCGGCCTTCTCCTGGGCGTAGGAGAGGTGCTCGGCCGCGCGGGTCGGCCAGTCCTCGGTCATCCCGACCGGGTTGTCGCGGTGGAAACCGTAGGCCGCCACCGACGAGGCGTAGACGAACCTGCGCGCCCCCGCCGCGACGGCCGCCCGGAACGCGTTCAGGGTGCCCTCGACGTTGATCGCCCGGGTGGTGTCGCGGCGGCCACCGAGGACCAGGAACGCGAGGTGGACCACGACGTCGGCCCCCCGGAAGGCCTCCTCGAGCGCCTCGCGGTCGCGCACGTCACCGCGCCGGTACGCCATCTTCGACCAGCCGTGGGCGCCCGGGTCGAACGGGCGGCGGGCGATCCCCACCACCTCGGCGATGCGGGCGTCCTCCTGCAGCAGCGGCATCAGGCCGAACCCGAACGTCCCGGTCGGCCCGGTCACCGCGACGCACAGGCCGGTCTCGTTCCCGCTCATCCCCCTTTCCTATGCCGCTCGGGGGGTCCAGCGGAAGAGGCGCAGCGCCAGCGCCCCGGCGGCGACCAGCCACCCGAGGAGCACGCCGACCGACGCCCAGCTGACCGCCGGACCGGCCGGGTCGAGCGCCGCCGCGACCGCGTCGGTCAGCGGCTTGAGCGGCAGGAACGAGCCGACCCTGCCCATCCAGTCCGGGGTCTGCCCGATCACGAAGACGTCGGAGAAGAACGCCAGCGGCAGCGAGATCGCCAGGCCCACGGCGGTGACCGCCTTGCTGCTCCGCATCACCGAGGCGAGCACGAAGCCGCACGCCGCCAGTGTCGTGGTCCCGAGCGCGAGCACGGCCACGGCCAGCGGCAGCCCCGCCCAGGACAGCTCCAGGCCGAACCACGCGAGCCCGACCGCCAGCACCAGCGCGGCGGTGAGCACCGCGATCACGACCGCCGCGGCCGTCCGCCCGCCGAGGTACGTCGACGGGCTCAGCGGCGTGCCGCGCAGCCGCTTGAGCAGCCCGCGGTCCCGCGCCACCGCCACCGCCTCGGGCAGGTTGACGAAGGCGGTGACCAGCGCGCCCCAGCCGATCATCCCGGCGGCCATCTCCACGTGGAAGGTCGCGCCGCCCGCCGCCGCCAGGTCCCCGTCGGACATCAGCGACTCCATGAACGCGTAGAGGCCGACCGGCATCGCGATCGCGAAGAACACCCAGCCCGCGTCCCGCAGCGCGCCGAGCGCCGTCCACCGGACCTCGCCGGCGAGCAGCGCGGCCGGCTTCGGCCGGCCGGGAGCGGTGCCCCGCAGGTCGATCCCCGCCGGGGTCCGGGCCGGGGTCCGGGCCGCCCCGTGGGGCACCGGGCCCGCGCCCCGGTGCCGCGCGGCCGGGTCCCAGCGGAACGACCGGGTGGCGACCGCCGCCGCCCCCAGGCCCCACACGGTGATGACCACAAGGGCGCCCAGGTCCCAGCCGGCACCGGGCCGGGACGGGTCGAACTGGTGCTGGACGGCGTCGTTGAACGGCTTGAGCGGGAACACCGCCGCGATGCGGTCGGCCCAGACCGGCATGTTCCCCCAGGCCATCACCCCGGACAGGAAGGCCACCGCGACGGCGGTCCCGATCGAGGTCGCGGTGGCCATCGACGACGAGCGCGACACGGTGGCCACCGCGAGCCCGAGGGCGGCGAGGGACGCGACCGCGACGACGGTGGTGACCAGGGTCGCCGCGGCGGTGCGCCAGACGATGTCGACCCCGTAGCCCACCATCCCGACCACGAGCATGCTCACCAGTGCGCCCAGCGCCATCACCAGGGCCGCCCCGATCCGGCCGCCGAGGAAGACCCGGGGCGGCAGCGGCGTGCCACGGACCCGTTTGAGCACCCCGCGCTCGCGGGCGTCGGCCAACGCGATCGCGACCGTCGGGTAGGTCCCGAACAGCACGCCCATGACCGCGGCCGTCGGGGTCACCAGCTGCATCAGCCGGACCTCGCTCCCCTCCGCGACCGGGGCGTTGCCGATCAGCAGGCCGAGCAGGACCAGCCAGGTCAGCGGGAACAGGAACGTGAAGATGAACGCGATCCGCGACCGCCACAGCTCGCGCAGCGCGTAGCCCACCTCGCCGGCCAGCAGCCGCGGGTCGGACATCACGGCACCGCCGGCACGGCCTCGCCGGCCGCGGCCTCTTCGCGGATCAGGTCGAGGTAGACGTCCTCCAGGGACGGCCGGCCCACCCGCAGGTCGAGCAGCTCGACGCCGTGTTCGCGGGCCCACCCGGTCAGCCGGTACAGGGCGCCGGCCGGGTCCGGCGTACGCAGCTGCCAGTCGGCCCCCTGCGCGACCAGGGGACCCCCCAGGTCGGGTACGTCGGACGGCGCCACCCGCTCGGGCAGCCGGAAGGCCACCTGCGACCGGCCCCGGGCGGCTCCCCCGATCTCCGCCGGCGTCCCGGTGGCCACGAGCCGCCCGGCCACCACGACGCCGACCCGGTCGGCGAGGTGCTCGGCCTCGTCCATGTAGTGGGTGGTCAGCAGGACCGTCTTGCCCAGCGAGCGCAGGTTCTCCACCAGCTCCCAGGCGCGACGGCGGGCCGACGGGTCGAAGCCGGTGGTCGGCTCGTCGAGGAACAGCAGCGCGGGGTCGCCCACCAGGCCGAGTGCGAGGTCGAGCCGCCGGCGCTGGCCGCCGGAGAGGGTCTTGACCTTGGCGTCGCGCTTGTCGACCAGGCCGACGACCTCGACGACCTCGTCCACCCCGAGCCGGCGCGGGTACATCGCGCGGTAGTGCCGGACCAGCTCACGCACCGTGAACTCCTCGTCGAACCCGGCCTCCTGGAGCACGATCCCGATCCGTTCCCGGTAGCCGCGCCCGCCCGACGCGGGGTCGAAGCCCAGGACGTCCACGTCCCCGGCGGTGCGGTGCCGGTGGCCCTCGAGGATCTCGACCGTCGTGGTCTTCCCGGCACCGTTGGGCCCGACCAGCGCGAAGACCTCGGCCGGCTCCACCGAGAACGACACCCCGTCGACGGCGTGCAGCGCGCCGTAGTCCTTCCGCAGGCCCGAGACGGTGATCGCCGACATGCCCCACCACCTCCACGCCGCGCCCACGGCACGGGTCCCCTCCATCGCATCCGGGGCCGGGCCGCCCGGGTAGGGGCGAAGGTCACCGCCGGGGCCAGAAGATGCCGCGGGGATCGGGACCTTCGGCAGTTCCCCCCGAGGGTGGTTGGCTCTGCACTGGTTACGTGACCGCACCCGTGTCCGCGCCGCGCCGGCACGCCCCGAGCGGGGCGTCGCCGAGGCCTGGCCGGAGCCGGGTCAAGCGGCTGCTGACCTGGACCGCGTTGCTTGCGCTGCTCATGGCCGCGGTGTTCTACCTCGGCGGCGGCTGGTACTTCTCCGGGCAGATCCGCGACGAGATCACCGTCACCGCGCCCGGGCACGAGAGGGACCTGCGGGTCGAGGCCGTCACCGGGGGCTCCGTCACGCTGCGTGCGGTGGGGACGGCGCCGGAGGCGCTCGGCGAGCCGCGGCTCTACGGGCTCGACTGGACGGGCGGGTTCGGGCAGGTGGGCGCCGTGCTCGGCACGTCCGGCGACCGGGTCACCCGGGCCCTGCTCGTGCTGGCCGGCGCCGCCCCCCGCGTCGGAGACCCGGCCCGGCTGGTCCGGGACGCGTTCCCCGACGACCCGCGCGTCGCCCTGGGCCGAGCGGTCCAGGACGTGACGATCCGCTCGGACGGGCGGGACCTGCCGGCGTGGTTCGTGCCCGGAGCGAGCCGGACCTGGGCGGTGCTCGTCCACGGCAAGGGCACCACCCGCACCGAGATGCTGCGGCTGATGCGCACCACCACCGCCCTCGGCCTCCCGTCGCTGGACATCAGCTACCGGCGCGACGCCGAGACCGGCGGCGGGCTGATGCGGTTCGGGCAGGACGAGTGGCCGGACCTCGAGGCCGCGGTCCGCTACGCACTCGACCAGGGCGCGGCTCGGGTCGTCCTGCTCGGCGCCAGCGCCGGGGGCTCGGTCAGCGCGTCGTTCCTGGAGAACTCCCCGCTCCGCAGCCACGTCGTGGCCAACGTGTTCGACGCGGCCAACCTCGACTTCGGTGCCACCGTCGAGCACGCCGCCGCCGAGCGGACGCTTCCCCTGGTGGGCGTCCGGGTCCCGTCGTCCCTGGTCTGGGTCGCCCAGCAGATCGCCGGGGTGCGCTTCGGCCTGGACTCCCGCCGGACCGACTACCTCGACGACCTGGACTGGCTGAGCGTGCCCACGCTGGCGTTCCAGGGCACGGCCGACGACACGGTGCCCCCCGCGATCACCACCCGGCTCGCGGCCGCGCGGCCGGGGCTGGTCCGGGCCGAGCTCGTCGACGGCGCCGGGCACGTCGAGTCCTGGAACACCGCGCCGGTGCGCTACGACCGCGAGGTGCGACGCTTCCTGACGCCGTACGTCGGCTAGGCAGACCCGGAGGAGGATCGGCGGCGATGACGCTAACCAGGTGGCCGCTGCTCACCGGCTGGACCGAGCCGGTCGTCGTGGAGGACTCGGTGGAGATCGCGAGGCCGCCCGAGGTGGTGTTCGACTACTGCACCGACCTCGAGCACGAGACCGAGTGGAACCCCCGCACCCGCTCGGTGGAGAAGCTCACCGAGGGGCCGGTCCGGCTGGGCACCCGCTTCCGGGCCGAGTGGGTCAAGGGCGACCCCGCGCTCGTCGAGTACGTGACCTTCGACCGGCCGGTGGCCTGGACCACGACCGGCCGGTCGCGCCGCCTGCACAGCATCGGCGAGGGCTACCTGACCCCGACCCCCGACGGGTGCCGGCTCGACGTCCGGCTGGTGATGCGGCCCCGAGGGCTCCTCAGCGTCACCGGCCCGCTGCTCGCGCGGGTGATGCACGGCCGCGAGCACCACCACCTGGCGGCCGTCAAGGCCGCCCTCGAGCGCTGACCTCCCGCCCGACGGATTACCAGGGTATGCAGGCGATCTGTCGCTGCCCGGGGTGATCTTGCCCAGGGAAGTGACAGATTGCCGAGGGCAGGCGCGCCCGGGTACCACGGCTCGAGCGCAGGCGCGCCCAGGTACGACGCGTCAAGGGCCGGTCGCCCCCGGCGGGTCAGGAGCCGATCTCGGTGCGCACGGCGTACAGCTCGGGGAAGAAGGTCAGCTCCAGCGCCCGCTTGAGGAACGGCACCCCGCTGGAACCGCCGGTCCCGTGCTTCATCCCGATGATCCGCTCGACGGTCTTGAGGTGGCGGAACCGCCACAGCTGGAAGTTCTCCTCGAGGTCGACGAGCTCCTCGCAGGTCTCGTAGACGGCCCAGTTGTGACCGGGGTCCTCGTAGACCTGCTTGAGGACCGGCATCAGCTCCGGGCGGAACGTCCAGGCCTTGGTGACGTCGCGCTCGAGCACGACGTCGGGGACCGGGTAGCCGAGCCGGGCGAGGTAGCGCAGGAACTCGTCGTAGAGCGAGGGCTCCTCGAGGGCACGGCGCACGGTCGCGGCGGCGTCCGGGTCGTTGCGGAACACCTCGAGCATCCTGGCGTTCTTGTTGCCGAGCACGAACTCGACGGCGCGGTACTGCCAGGACTGGAAGCCGCTGGAGTTGCCGAGCACCCCCCGGAACTCGGCGTACTCGCTGGGGGTCAGCGTGGCGAGCACCGACCACTGCTCGGTGAGTGTCTTCTGGATGTGCTTGACCCGCGCGATGCCCTTCAGCGCGGGGGCCAGCTCGTCCTGCCGGATCATCGCGCAGGCCGTCTCCAGCTCGTGCAGGACGAGCTTGAGCCACAGCTCGGTGGTCTGGTGCTGGATGATGAACAGCAGCTCGTCGTGGTGCTCCGGGCGGCTGATCGGGCGCTGCGCCGAGAGCAGGGTCCTCAGGTCCAGGTAGCCGCCGTAGCTCATCCGGTCGGAGAAGTCGGTGACGACCGTCTCCTCGATGTCGCGGGTGTTCTCGCGCACCCCGTCTCGGCCTGGCGTCATGGCGCAGCGCCTCCCTCCTCGCAGGGGGTCAGCGTAGACGCAAACGCGCCGCCGGGTCAGCGCGCGCCGGTGAGGCCCTCGTTGTGGGAGCCGGACAGCCGCTGCGCGAAGTAGATCGGGATGATCGAGAGCACCACCAGCACCGCCGCGACCACGTTGACCACCGGTGCCTGGTTGGGCCGGAACAGGTTGTTGAAGATCCACAGCGGGAGGGTCTGCTGCTGGGCGCCCGCGGTGAACGTGGTGACCACGATCTCGTCGAACGACAGGCCGAACGCGAGCAGCCCGCCGGCCAGCAGCGCCGAGCGCAGCATCGGGAAGGTCACCAGGCGGAACGTCGTGAGCGTCCCCGCGCCGAGGTCCATCGACGCCTCCTCCAGGTTGCCGCCCAGCCGGCGCAGCCGCGCCTGCACGTTGTTGAACACGGTGACGATCGTGAACGTCGCGTGCGCGACGACGATCGTGGCGAAGCCGAGCTCCCAGCCGAAGATGGTGCGGAACGCGTTGTTGAGCGCGATCCCGGTCACGATGCCGGGGAGCGCGATCGGCAGGATGATCACCAGCGAGACCGCGTTGCGGCCGAAGAACCGGTAGCGCTGCAACGCCATCGCGGCCATCGTGCCGAGCACGAGGGCCAGCAGGGTCGCGAGCGCGGCCACCTGCACGCTCACCCAGAGGGCGGCACGCGCACCCTGCGCGCCGGCGGCCAGGCTCCACCAGTGCAGGGTGAGCTCGGTCGGCGGCCAGGCGAAGGTCGCGTTGGCGTTGAAGGAGTTGAGCACGACGAGGGCCAGCGGCGTGTAGACCACCGCCAGCGTCACCAGCGTGAACGCCAGCAGGACGGCGCGCAGGCCGCGGGAGAGCGTCATGAGGTTTCCCCGGGGCGGTGCGGGGGGAGGCGTCGGGTGCTCATAGGTTGTCCAGCGCTCCCGTCCGTCGTACGGCGGCCAGGTAGACCAGCATGACCACCACCGGCACCGTGGCCACCGCGGACGCGAAGGGCAGGTTGTTGGCCGCGCCGACGTTGTCGTAGACCACGTTGCCGAGCAGCTGGTTGGCACCGCCGACGATCTTGACCGCGATGTAGTCGCCCATCGACAGCGAGAAGGTGAAGATCGACCCGGCCACCACGGCGGGGAACGCCATAGGGAGCACCACCCGGCGCAGGGTGTGCCCGGCGCCCGCGCCGAGGTCCGAGGACGCCTCGAGCAGCGAGTCCGGCAGCCGCTCGAGGCCCGCGAAGATCGGCAGGATCATGTACGGCAGCCACAGGTAGGCCAGCGTCACGATCGTCGCGGTCAGCCCGTAGCCGGGCGAGTGCAGCCCGAACGGCGCGGCCAGCCACGAGATCAGCCCGTTCTCCGACAGCATGCCGCGCCAGGCGTAGGCCTTGACCAGGTACGACGCCCACAGCGGCATCAGCACCGCGATGACCAGCAGCCGCCGCAGCCGCGGGGACGCGACCTTGGCCATGTAGAGCGCGATCGGGAACGCGATGAGCGCGTCCACGACCGTGACCAAGGCCGCGATCCCCAGCGTGCGCAGCGTGATGGTGCGGTAGACCTCGATCGTGAAGAGGTCACGGAAGTTGTCCAGCGTCCAGGTGCGCTCGATCTCCCCGGTGAAGCTGTTCTGCCCCCACAGCGAGGTGACGAACAGCGCCGCCAGGGCTCCGAGGTAGGCCACGCCGAGCCACAGCATCGGTGGCGTCAGCAGCAGCCCGAGCCGGAGACCCGGACGGCGGTGCAGCAGGGAGGAGACCGAGGACGCGGTGGACATGGGCGACGGTCAGCCCTTGATCTCGGTCCAGGCCTGGGTCCACCGGCCGTAGTCGGTGCACTTCGCGTCGGTGCGGCCGTCCAGGCACTGCTCGATCGGCGTGGTCCAGTACCAGATCCTGCTCGCGTAGGCGGCGTCGCCGGCGTGGTAGGTGTCGCAGAAGGTCTTGTCCGCGGTGAGGTCGCAGGCCTTGCCGTTGGCCGGTGCCTCACCGAAGTACTCCGCCACCGCCGCGTTGGCCTCGGGGCTGATGATGTGGTTCATCCACGCGTAGGCGCAGTTGGGGTGCTTCGACTTCGCGCTGACCATCCAGGTGTCGGACCAGCCGGTCGCGCCCTCCTCGGGCAGGATCGCGTCGACCGGGACCTTCTCGCCCTGCGCGACGTTCGCGATCACCTGCCAGGTGGTGCCGAGCACCGAGTCGCCGCTGGTGAACGCCTGCACCTCCTTGAGGTAGTCCGACCAGTACTCCGAGATGTTCTGCCGCTGGGTCTTCAGCAGGTCGACCGCCGCCGCGAGCTGCGTCTCGTCGAGGGCGTAGGGGTTCTTGATGCCCAGGTCCGGCTTGGTCTTCATCAGGTAGAGCGCCGCGTCGGCGATGTAGATCGGCGAGTCGTAGGCGGTGATCTTGCCCTTGTACGGCGAGTTGGCGTCGAACACCGCTCCCCAGCTCTTCGGCGCGGGCTTCACCTTGTCGGTGCGGTACATCAGCAGGTTCGCGCCCCATCCGTGCGGGACGCCGTACATCTGGCCGTTCACGGAGTTCCACGCGCGGTCCTTGAGGAAGCTGTAGACGTCGGCGTAGTTCGAGACCAGGTCCGTGTTGACCGGGGCCACGTCGCCGGAGGCGATCAGCCGCAGCGACGCGTCGCCGGAGGCCGAGACCACGTCGTACTGGCCGGTCTTCATCAGGCTCACGGCCTCGTCCGAGGTGCCGAAGTACTTCACGTTCGCCTTGCAGCCGGTGGCCTTCTCGAACGGCGTCACCCAGTCGACCTTGGGGTCGTTGCTGCCGTCCTCGGCGTAGCCCGGCCAGGCCAGGATGTTGACCTGCCCCTCGTTGGCGCCGAGGGACTGCATCATGGGCACGTCGGGGGCGGTGAACCCGCCGGACGCCTTGGCGCCGCCGGTGGCGCCGCCGTCGCCGCTGCCTCCCGTGGTGCCACAACCCGCGACCACGAGGGCCAGAGCCGCGACCCCCGCGAGTGCTGACATCTTCTTCATGCGTTCTCCTGGTGTGATGGTCCCCCGGGCTGGTGGTGTGCCTCTGGTCCCCCCGCGAGCGCCACCACGTGGGCCCGCCGCCAGGTCAGCAGCACGTCCTCGCCGCGGTGGGCGAGGGCGTGCTCGATCGAGCTCTCCAGGTTCTGCTGGAGCACGGTGACGACGACGCCCGCCTCCAGGTCGACGACCGAGTGGGTCGACGAGCCGAGGTAGACGACGTCGCGGACGACGCCGCGCGCGGAGCACACGCCGTCGCCGGCCGGGGCCGGCTCCGAGGCCGCCTGGAGCCGGATCTTCTCGGGCCGCACGCTGAACGTGCCGTCCTCGCCGATGAGCGTCTGGGCGACCGGCCCCTGCAGCAGGTTGGAGGTGCCGACGAACCCGGCGACGAACGGGGTGGCGGGCCGCTCGTAGAGCTCCCGCGGCGTGGCGACCTGCTCGATCCGGCCGTGGTTGAACACCGCGATCCGGTCGCTCATGGTCAGCGCCTCCTCCTGGTCGTGGGTCACGAACACGAAGGTGATCCCGACCTCGCGCTGCATCTGCTTGAGCTCGATCTGCATCTCGCGGCGGAGCTTGAGGTCGAGCGCGCCCAGCGGCTCGTCGAGCAGCAGCACCTTGGGCCGGTTGACCAGCGCCCGGGCGAGGGCGACCCGCTGCCTCTGGCCGCCGGAGAGCTGGTGGGGGCTGCGCTCGGCGAAGCCCTGCAGCCGGACCGT
The DNA here is from genome assembly GCA_963838025.1 of uncultured Actinomycetota bacterium. Taxonomy (GTDB): domain Bacteria; phylum Actinomycetota; class Actinomycetes; order Propionibacteriales; family Nocardioidaceae; genus Nocardioides_B. The sequence goes on along the minus strand of CAWIPF010000004.1, from coordinate 670,929 downwards.
CTCGAGGGCCTGCTCGGCGCGGGTACGGCGCTCGGCGCGCGCCACCTTCTTCACCCGCAGGCCGTACTCGACGTTCTGGATCACGTTCATGTGTGGGAAGAGGGCGTAGTCCTGGAACACCGTGTTGACGTGCCGGGCGAACGGCGGCCGGTCGGTGACGTCCTCGCCGCCGAGGAAGATCCGGCCCTCGGTCGGCCGCTCGAAGCCGGCCACCATCCGCAGCACCGTGGTCTTGCCCGACCCCGACGGCCCGAGCATCGAGAAGAACTCGCCGTCGGCCACGTCGAGGTCGATCCCGGCCACCGCGGTCACGGGCCCGAAGCTCTTGCGGAGTCCTTGGAGGGAGATCGCTGCCGACATGCGGGCAGTATTTCAGCGATGCGCTGCGGATTTCATCGGTTTCATCTGGTGAACACGATGGAATCAGTCCCCCAACTTCCGATTCGTCACTATTTCCGCGCGCTTGGGCGCGACGGGAGGCACTCCGGGGGCCGCCGCTAGGCTGGCCCCCGGGCGGACGCCCGAGGACCCGACCCGGTGGCTGGCGAAGGACGCTGATGATCGCGAAGTACGCAACCCGTTGCTCCCTGTGCCCCGAGCCGATCCGGCCCGGCGACGAGATCGCCACCGTCGGCGTGGCGGGGAGCGGCAGCTGGGCGCATGCGGCCTGCCGTCCCGAGGCCGGCACCGGCGACGGGGCGGGCAAGACCCGCGCGAAGAAGGTGCGCGCGGCGCCCCCGGGCATGCCCGTGCCGGCCGGCGCCCTCGAGGTCTACACCGACGGCGCGTGCTCGGGGAACCCCGGCCCGGGTGGCTGGGCCTGGGCGGTCGCGGACGGGCCGCAGGACTCCGGCGGCGAGAAGCCGTCGACCAACCAGCGCATGGAGATCCGGGCGGCCCTGGAGGCGGTCCGCGCGCTGGACGGTCCGCTGGTGGTGGTCAGCGACTCGACGTACGTCGTGACCTGCTTCCGGGACGGCTGGTGGCGGCGCTGGCTCACCAACGACTGGCTCACCTCGGCGAAGAAGCCGGTGGCGAACCGGGACCTGTGGGAGCCGCTGGTGCAGATCGTGGCCGAGCGGGAGGACCTCGCGTTCCGCTGGGTCAAGGGGCACTCGGGTCACCCGATGAACGACCTGGCCGATCGCCTCGCCGTCGAAGCCGCGGCCCGGGTGGCGGGCTGACCCCGGTGGCGAGACCGTTGCGCTACCCGGCCGTGGAGTGCCGCGCCTTGGCGGCCTCGATGTCCGCGCGACGACCCGAGGCCGGCCTCGGCTGGTCGGCGCCCGCGACGACCCGCCCGTCCCTGCCGTCGACGTACACGAGCGCGAGATCCTCGACGGCCACCTTCCAGACAGTGGTGTAGCCGGCCGCCCGCTCGGCCCGCGACCGCGAGGCGGACGCGAACGCGAGCCGGATGCCGATCGCCAGCAGGACGGTGGCGACGCCGAGGAAGCCGCCGCCCCACGCCCACCAGGGGCCGGGAAGGTACGACTCGAGCGCGATCGGGACCACGCAGAGGAAGGCCGCCACCTCGAACGCGTAGCCGCGCACCATCAGCGCGCTCGCCGGGGTGCCGGGCAACAGCCCGGTCACCCCGGGCCACCGGTCACGTTCTCCCGCAGCGCGGTCCTCGCCTCATCGGTCACGACGACCCGTCCCCGGGTCTCCTGCTCGAGCAGGAACTCGCTCCACTCGCGCTCCCTGGTGTAGCGACCCTTGGTCAGGGCGACCGCCGTCCCGCCGCGGCCCTCGAGCACCAACGACCCGCGGACCGCACGGCCCCAGCGGGACTGCGTGACCACCTGGTCGAAGCCGACGCGCGACGTCCCGTCGAGCGGCCACGACCCGAGGACCTTGAAGAGGCTGCCGAACTCGATCCGGTTGTCGGAGAACCTCAGCCGGTCACCGAGCGGGCGCGCGAGGACCAGGCCGATGAAGACCGCCCCGAGGAGGCTCAGCAGCCAGTTCTCCGGCCCGCCGAACGGCGGAAGCAGGATCAGGCCGAAGAACAGCAGACCCACGAGCCCCGTGGCGATCTTGTAGTCGAGAGCCCGGCGGGCGGTGATGACTGTCGGCATCGGCCGATCCCCTTCACGCGACGTTGCCCTGCTGCCGCAACGAGTTCTCCCCGCGGTTCCAGCTCTCTCCACCCCATCCTCGTCATCGAGCACCGAAGGGACGGGCGGCCGGCGGTTGGCGTCCGTGTGCAGCGAGCCACCCATCGAAACGTCCCGGGCTCTTGAGTGCCTGGAGGGACAGGGGCGGTTTGCTGCGAGGGTCGATGCCATAACGCCGGCAGATCTGCTTCGTGACCGAGAACATCAGGATGCTGGCGACCAACATGGCGGGCACCAGGGCGAAGAACGCGATCAGGAGTGCCCCAACGGCAACGACGTGGAGGCCCGAGACTTTGCCGGCGAGGAACATCAGGAGCATCGTCACGCTGCCCAGCCCGCCGACCGTGTAGAGCGTAGCGGCGCGGTCGTACTTCGTGGCCGCCTCCAGGCCCCACCGTTCCACCAGCTCGGGCTTGCGCCGCGCACGCACGCGGCGGGGGCCCATGGCGCCGGAACTGGTCAACAGTCCTGCTCCTCCAGCTCGTTGCTCAGCAAAGCGTAAGCGTCCAGCGCAGTCCCCGTACCTCCGATGAGCATCGCCTGAATGTCGAACCCCTCGGCGAGGAGCTCGGAACCCTCGAACGCGTAGAAGTTGTCCAGCACGAAACCTCCTCCACCGTACAGAGAGCCAATGCCCCCCATGATGAGGCCTCCGCAAGCGAACGACTCGCCATTCATGCACGGTTGGTAGTCGAGGGCGGTGGCGCCAAGGCCGCTGCCGACTGCGATCGTACCGGTGAGCAGGGTCGCTCCCGCCGAGAGATCGACGACGAGTCCGACGCCCGTTGCCGCAAGCGCGACCGCCCCGAGACCCACGCCAACCGCTGCCCACGTGTCGGAGGACCACGTCGTGGGATTCCACCAGTCCAAGCCGAGTGGGTCGGCGAACGTAGTCGGGTTGTCGCCGGCGTAGGCGTAGGCCTGCTGGGTGAGGTCGACCAGCGGGTCCCGGGTCACGAACTGCGCGGTGAGCGGGTCGTAGTAGCGGGCCCGGAGGTAGTACAGCCCGGTGTCGGAGTCCTGGTACTGCCCACCCCAGCGCAGCGGGGTGTCGGCCGTTCCGGTGCGGCCGGTCAGGTTGCCGTAGGGGTCGTAGGTGAACGACGCCACGACCGCGCCGGCCGAGTCGGTGAGCAGCCGGGTCGAGCCGTACTGGTCGTGCTGGTAGTACAGGCTCGCACCGGCACCGTCGACCTGCTCGACGGGCAGCCCGGTGTCGTCGTACAGGTAGCTGACGCTGCCGTCGGTGAGCAGGAGCGCCAGCCCGCCCGACAGGCTCCAGGCGAAGTGCGCGGTGGTGGAGCCGCTGGTGCGCGAGGCCCGCAGGCCGTCCCCGTCGTACCCGTAGCCGGCCTTGCTGGCCCGGATGCCGGAGAGGCCCGTGACCGGGACGGGGGTCAGCCGGGCGGTGGTCGTCCCGTCGCCGAGCTCGCCCTCGGCGTTGCGGCCCCAGGCCCGCATGGTGCCGTCGGCGGTGGCCGCGAGGCTGTGCACGTAGCCGGCACCGAGCACCGCCGCGTCGGTGAGGCCACTGACCCGAACCGGCGCCTCGCAGGTCTTGCCGCAGGCGCCACCGTCGCCGAGCTGGCCGGTGTTGTTGTTGCCCCAGCCCCAGGCGGTCCCGTCGCCGGTCAGGGCCAGCGCGTGGGTGCCGCCGGCCGCGACCGAGGTGACGCCGGTCAGGTCGACCTGGATCGGGCTGGTCTGGGTGTGCCGCGCGCCGGGGTTGCCCATCTGGCCGTAGCCGTTGTCACCCCAGGCCCAGACACTGCCGTCCTTGCCGACCGCGTAGGTGTTGTCGCCCGCGGCGGCGACCTGGGTGACCTGCGGGAGCCCGCCGACCTCGGTGGGGGTCGGCGTGGAGGTGGCCGACCCGAGGCCGAGCTGGCCGGACTTGCCGTAGCCCCAGGTCCACACCGTGCCGTCGGACTTCAGGGCCACGGAGTGGCCGGCGTAGCCGGGCAGGCCGCCGGCGGCGACCTGGACCACGTCGGTCAGTCCGGCGACCGTGACCGGGGTGGTGCTGCTCGTGGTGGTGCCGTCGCCGAGCTGGCCGGCGTTGTTCAGGCCCCAGGCGACGACGGTGCCGTCGGAGCGAACCGCCAGCATGTGGTAGTTGCCCGCGGCGATCTGGGTGACCCCGTCGAGCCCGGTGACCGCGACGGGGCTGGTACGCCGGGCCGTGGTGCCGTCGCCGAGCTGGCCGTAGCTGTTGTCGCCCCACGTCGAGACGGTGCCGGTGCGGGTGAGGGCCGCGCTGGACACGAGCCCGGCGGCCACCGCGGTGGCGGCCGGCGCACCCGCCTTGACCGGGCTGGTCGCACCGGTGGTGTCCCCGGTGCCGAGCTGGCCGTAGCTGTTGTCGCCCCAGGCCCACACCGTGCCGCTGCTGTCGACGGCGAGGCTGTGGTACTGCCCGCCTGCGACGAGGCCGCCCGGGGTCGACCCGGCGCCCCTGCCGGTGCTGCTCGTGGCGGTCAGCCGACCCGCCTGGTCGTAGGTGTAGGACATGGTGCTGCCGGCCGGTCCGGGGCCGGCAACGCGCCGGCCGTTCCCGTCGTACGAGAGAGCCGTCTTGGTGCCGTCGGCGGCGGTGTAGGTGGCGGCCTGGTCGGCGGCGTCGTAGCCGATGGTCGCGCCGTCGAGGAGCTGGGTGATGTTGCCGGCGGCGTCGTAGCCGAAGGAGGAGCCGTTCACCCCGCCGAGCTGCTCGAGCTGGGTGTAGGAGTACGACTCGTCGCCTCCCGGGAGCCCGGTCTGGGTGTTCGAGGTGAGCTGGTGGCCCGCGTCCCGGGTGTACGACGACGAGGCGAGCGTGGCACCGCCGGGGTCGGTGACCGTGGTGCCGGTCATCGACCCGGCCGCGTCGAAGCCGTAGCCGGCCGAGACCCCGTTGCCGAAGGCCTCGCCGGTGGTGCTGCCGTCGGCGTTCGGGGTCAGCGTGGTGGTGTGCCCGGTCCAGTCGGTGATCGTGGTGAGCCGGCCGGCCGCGTCGTACCCGCGGTCGACGGTGTTGCCGTTGGGGTAGGTGAGCGCGACCAGGTGGCCGATCAGGTCGTAGCCGTAGCCGACCTGCTGGCCGGCGCCGTTCGTCTGCGCGGTCAGCCGGCCGGTGGCGTCGTAGCTGTAGCTCGTGGTGCCGGTGCCGTCGGTCATGGACGCCCTCAGCCCGGTGGCGGTGTAGCTGAACGTGACCGTCGGCGTGGTGCCGTCGGAGTAGGTCTGCTCGGTCCTCTCGTCGGCCTTGTCGTAGAGCAGGGTGGTGGTCTGGCCCGTCGGGTCGGTGATGCTGGTCAGGTTCCCGGCCGCGTCGTAGCCGTAGCCGGTGGTCCGTCCCAGCGGGTCCTTGACCGAGACCTCCCGGTTGCGCGCGTCGTAGGCGTAGTGGGTGTCGTGTCCGGCGGCGTCGGTCTGGACGGTCTGGTTGCCGTTCGCGTCGTAGCCGTAGGCCAGCACGCTGCCGTCGGCACGGGTGACCTTGGTCGGCTCGTTGTCCGCGTCGAAGTCGGTGCTGGTGACCTGGCCGTTGGGGTCGGTCACCTGCGTCCGGTTGTGGTTCGCGTCGTAGCCGAACCGGGTCACCCCTCCGAGCGGGTCGACGACCTTGGTCAGGTCACCGAACGCGTCGTAGCCGTAGGCGGTCGTGTAGGCCGCCGGGTCGGCACCCGCGACGTTGCCGCGCGCGCTGACCGTGCTGGTGCGCCGGCCGATCCCGTCGTAGCCGTAGCTGGTGGTGTCGCCCAACGGGTCGGTGCGCGAGGTCAGGTCGCCGGCCGCGTCGTAGGTCATCGTCCAGGTGTTGCCGTCCGGGTCGACGGCCGAGGTGACGTCGCCCGGGTGGGCGGTGTCGCCGTAGCCGTAGCTGGTGGTCTGCGTGTGCGAGGAGTCCACGGTCCGCGAGGTCCTGGTCAGGTTGCCCGCGGAGTCGTAGCTCAGCGTGGTGCTGTTGCCTGCGGGGTCGGTCACGCTCGCCGGCTCGTTCAGCCCCGTCCAGCTCAGGCTCGTGGTGCGCCCCAGCGGGTCCGTGGTGCTGAGCAGGTTCCCGCGGCGGTCGTAGGTGTAGGTGGTGGTGTGGCCGTTGGGGTCGGTCTTCGAGGCGACCTCGAGCGTGAACGGGTCGAAGGAGTACGTCGTCGTCGCGGCAGCCGGGGTGCCCACGGCCCGAGTGATCGACTGCATCTGCAACTCTTGGTAGTCCTGGGTGGTGACGTTGCCGCGGGGGTCGGTGACCGTCGTGGTGCCACCGCCGGTCGTCGTCGGGTCGCCCGAGAAGGCCAGCGTGGTCGTGCGGCCGAGCGCGTCGACCTGGGCGGTGACCCGGCCGGACGCGTCGTAGGTGTTCGTGACCACGCCGCCGCGCGGGTCGGTCATGGTCAGCATCCGGTGGTCGCCGTCGTAGCCGAACCTCCAGGTGCCGCCGGTGAGGTCGGTGGCCGAGGTCAGGTCGCCCGCGGCGTCGTAGGTGTAGGTGACCTGCCGGCCGGCGGGGTCGCTGACCGCGGTCACGTGTCCGTCGGCGTCGGTGGTCACCGACAGCTTCCGGCCCGACGGGTCGGTCACGCTCGCCAGGGCGCCCCCGCTGTAGGTCAGCGTGCTCGTGTACCCGTTGCGGTCGCCGACACTGAGCAGCTGGCCAGCGGAGGAGAACGTGTGGGTGGTGCCGCCGCGGAAGTCGGTGAGCGTGAAGGTGCCGTCGCCGTTCTTCACCAGCGACGCCATCACCCGCGACGGCGCCGTGTAGGCCGAGCCGTTGGGGGCGAAGGCGATCGTCGATCCGTTCTCCTGGCTGACCGTGACCACCCCGGACGCGTCGGTGGACAGGCCCATCCCGTAGCTGCTGGACCAACCGTGGCCGAACATGCCGTCGGTGCCGTGCAGCAGCGAGCTGTAGGTGCGCTGCAGGTCCAGCGCGGGACCGCGACCGGGGACGCTGATGTCGTCGAAGGTGTGCCAGAAGCTCCCGGTGGCGCAGTTGACCGGCTGCCCGGTCGAGCAGTCCTGCAGGTTCTCGCGCGGGTTGGGGGCCGCACCGACCTCGTAGGCGGTGACCGGGCTCTGACCGCTTCCGGTGGAGACGTTGGAGGTCGACAGCGCCTCCTCCAGGGAGAAGTACGTCGACGCGCCGGCGGCCAGCCCCGCCGTGAAGCTGACGACCCCGCTGGTGTAGTCGGCGCTGATGTCGGAGAAGGTGTTGTCCGGTCCTTCGTAACCGGTCGGTCCGCACGGTCCGCCGTACGAGCAGATCCCGTCGCCGTCGAACCCGAACAGGTCCGTGGAGCTCGTCAGCGCCAGTGCGCCGATGGGCTTCGAGGAGTCGTTGACCACCCCGATCAGGGTGTCCTCGACCCCGTCGTAGGGCCCCTGCGTCGAGTCGCCGTAGACCACCGATCCCGAGTCGGTGACCTGGATCAGCAGGCCGCAGCTGGTGTCGGCGCCGATCGCCGGGCACTGCGTGAACGGCGCGGTCGGCGTCGGGGCGGTGCTCGCCATGGCCGTCATGGTCGGCGAGGCGCCGGAAGACATCGTGCTCGTCGGCCCGGTCGTCCGGTCGGCGAACCGAGGCGTCACGCTCGACGACTTCGCGGGCCTCCCCGGCCGGTCGGTGCGGACGTGCCGGCTCACCCACCGCGGGTTCTCCGCGTCGTAGCGGGCCACGGACCGGCCCGCGCCCGACCGGCTCGCCTGCGGCGTGCCGGGGGCCGCGAACGCCGGGCCGCTCACCCCGGCGGCCACCAGGGCCAGCACGGTGAGCACGGACACGGCGCCGAGGCGCCGGAGCTGAAGGAGCTGACGAGACGAACGAGCGGTCACGGGTACCCCCAACGACGACGTGAACCCGAGACGGCAGACCAAAGGTCCGCCCCTCGTCGTCAACGGTCAAGACGGTGCAAACCCTCATGAATGTGCATTGCACAAACATGCAAGGTCCCCCCCGACGCGGCTAGCGCGTCACGGTCTTGACCCGGAAGTCGTCGAAGTGCGCCGAGACACCCTGGCCGAAGATGCGCTCGGTGGTCGGGATCGACACCGCGAGCTCCGGGGCGTCCGGGTGCTGGAAGGGGAACGCGTCGAGCAGGCTGAACAGGCCGTGGCCGATCACCACACTGTCGATCTTGCCGCCGAGCTCCTCGCCGGGGCCGAGCGAGGGGTAGGTCCCGGTGAAGTCCACGCCCTGCCGGTCGAGCGGCACGCCGACGTGGTCCACGTGCGCGACGAGGGTGCCGTCCAGCGTGTAGTCCACGGAGCCGGACGAGCCGTCCCGGCTGAACCGGATCGCGACCTGGTGGTCGCCCGGGGCGGCCGGGACCTCCTTGATGATCTGGGTGTACATCTTGTCGCGGCCGACGTAGTCGGGCGAGGTGGTGTCGGTGGTGTTGCCGGTGACGTTCGACGGCAGCCGCTCGATCAGCGCGAACGCGGTGTGCCCGGAGACGAACCAGTCGAAGAGCTGGCCGGTCTTGAAGTCGATCATGTTCATGACCGCCCCCGCCTGCTGGCCCTCGAGCGTGGGCTGCGCGTACGGATCGCCACTCTCGACGTAGGTCCCGTGGATCACCCGCCCCGGCTCGGTCCCGGGTGTGACCGCGGAGATGGTGGAGGAGAACTCGACCGAGCCGTCCGCCGGGACGGGGAAGGACTTGGTGCTCACCGCCATGTACTTCAGGTGGTCGTAGACGCTGAAGTCGTAGGCCGTCCGGAAGGGCACCGCGGAGACGTTGAACTGGTTTCCCGAGAAGCTGCGGGTGTCGTCGACCGCCATCTCCCCGAGCCCGTAGATGTTGGCCCACTTCTTCGCGTAGTCGTTCAGCGTGTAGCCGTTGCCGGTCCCGAAGCTGTCGTAGATCTCGACCGTGGTGTGCATCGTGGCGGGCGGGCTGGCCGCGGCCTGGGAGGAGAGTCCCGCGGTGGCCAGCGCGGCCGAGGCGGCAACGGCGACGAGCAGGTTGCGCGCCGACGGGTGGGAGCGAGCTCGGAGCATGGTGGCGTCCTTTCGGCCAAGGCGATCGCACCCCCGGTTTGGATCGACCCTGGCACTGCACCGGGCGGGCGACCATGACTCGTCCTGGCCAGAAGCGCTTGACCCGTTCGGAAGCGGCCGCGCCTTGACCTCCGGCGCGATCCTGCGATGCTTGCGCCCCATGGAGGCCGTACGACGCGAGGTGCTGGCGCCGGAGCCGGTCGAGGCGCTCGCGGGCATGCTCGACGTCGACGCACCCGAGGGGGGCGAGCTGCCCCCGCTGTGGCACTGGGTCTACCTGCTCGAGCGGCCGCCGCAGCGCGAGCTCGGGCGCGACGGCCACCCGCTCTCGGGGGTCCCCGCCCCGCCGGGGCCCGGCTACCGCCGGATGTTCGCGGGCGGCCGCGTCGTGCACCACCGGCCGCTGAGCGTCGGCGAGGAGGCGACCCGGGTCGCCCGGCTCGTGAGCACCCGTCAGAAGACCGGGCGGAGCGGGCCGCTCACGTTCGTGACGGTCCGCAGCGAGATCAGCCAGCGCGGGCAGGTGGCGGTGGTAGACGAGCAGGACATCGTCTACCGCCACCAGGACTCGACGCTGCCCGCGCCGTCCGACGCCGACCCGGCCGCACCGACGGAGCCCCGGCAGCCGGCCCTCACCCTGGTCGTGGACCCGGTGCTGCTGTTCCGGTTCTCCGCGTTGACCTACAACGCGCACCGCATCCACTACGACCACGAGTTCGCCCGGCAGGAGGGGTACGACGACCTGGTGGTCCACGGTCCCCTGCAGGCACTGATGATGGCCGAGCTGATGCGCCGCCACCGCGTGTCGCTGCTCGAGACGACGTACCGCTACCGGCTGGTCGCGCCGATGACCGGTCCCCAGCGGATGGTGGTCTCCGCCGCCGAGGGCGGCCTCGACGCGGGAGCCGAGGTCCGCGACGGTCGCGGGACCCTGACCGCGGTCGGCTCGCTGGGCTGACCGGCCCGGGCCGTTCGACCCTCACGCACAGGGGCGGGCGCCACTACCCTCACCTCATGCACCACGCCACGCCTGTCGGAGCGCCCGTCGAGACCCCGCTGCTGCGGCGGATCAGGGACGCGGTCATCGGCGACGACCAGGTGATGGTCGGCCCGTTCGGCCCGCGCCGGGTCACCTACGCCGACTACACCGCGTCGGGGCGCGCGCTGGCGTTCCTCGAGGACTTCATCCGCGACGAGGTGCTGCCCCGCTACGCGAACACCCACACCGAGTCCAGCGGCACCGGCCTGCAGACCACCCGGCTGCGCGAGGACGCCCGCACGATCATCCACGGCGCCGTCGGCGGCGACGACGAGACCGTGGTGATCTTCGCCGGCTCGGGCTCCACGGGCGCCATCGACAAGCTGATCGGGGTCCTCGGGCTGCGCGTCCCGTGCACGCTCGAGGACGAGTACCACCTCAGCGACGCGATCCCGGCCGACCGGCGGCCGGTGGTGTTCATCGGTCCCTACGAGCACCACTCCAACGAGCTGCCGTGGCGGGAGTCGGTCGCCGACGTGGTGGCGATCCCCGCCGACGCCGACGGGCACATCGACCTGGCGCGGCTCGAGGCGGAGCTGGTGCGGTTCGCCGACCGGCCGTTGAAGATCGGCAGCTTCTCGGCGGCGAGCAACGTCACGGGCATCCTCAGCGACACCTGCGGGATCTCGACGCTGCTCCACCGCCACGGTGCGTTGTCGTTCTGGGACTTCGCGGCCGCGGCGCCGTACGTCGACATCGAGATGAACGGTCCGGGCCACGACGACCCGCTGTGCTACAAGGACGCGATCTTCCTCAGCCCGCACAAGTTCATCGGTGGGCCGAGCACCCCGGGCGTGCTCGTCGTACGCCGCGAGCTGCTGACCAACCGGGTCCCCGACGTGCCCGGCGGCGGCACCGTCGTCTACGTGAACTCCGCCGAGCACCTCTACCTCTCCGACCCGGCGCAGCGGGAGGAGGGCGGCACCCCGGCGATCGTCGAGTCGATCCGCGCGGGGCTGGTGTTCCAGCTCAAGGACGCCGTCGGGATCGACGTGATCCGCGAGCACGAGGAGAGCTACCTGCGTCGGGCGGTGGAGCGCTGGAAGGACGAGCCCGGGATCGAGATCCTCGGCAACCTCGACGCCGAGCGGCTCTCGATCGTGTCGTTCGTCGTGCGCGCCCCCAGCGGGAGGTACCTCCACCACAACTTCGTCGTCGCGCTGCTCAACGACCTGTTCGGGATCCAGTCGCGCGGCGGCTGCTCATGCGCGGGGCCCTACGGCCACCAGCTCCTCGGCATCGACATCGAGCGCTCGCACGAGTTCGAGCGGGAGGTCACCCACGGCTGCGAGGGCATCAAGCCCGGCTGGGTGCGCATCAACTTCAACTACTTCATCTCCGAGGCGGTCTTCGACTACGTCGTCGAGGCCGTGCGGCTGGTGGCCCGCGACGGCTGGCGGATGCTCGCGCAGTACCGCTTCGACGCGGCCCGCGGGCTGTGGGTGCACCGCAGCGGTCCCGTCGAGCCGCCGCTGCGGCTGAGCCAGATCAGCTACGGCCCCGACGGCACGATGCGCTACCCGCGCCACGAGCACACCGCGCCGGAGTCGGCGCTGACCGGCTACCTCGAGGAGGGCGCCGCGCTTCTCACGGCGGCCACCCCGCCGGACCTCGACGGCGCCGCCGACCTGGTCTCGTCGGACTTCGAGCACCTGCGCTGGTTCGACCTGCCGCGGGCGTGCCTGGAGCCGTCGGCCCGGTCCTGAGGCCGACCTCGGGCCGCACCGGGGTCAGGCCAGGTCGACGGTGATCTCGGGCGCGGCGGTGATCGAGTTGTGCACGGTGCAGTGCGTCGCCACCGCAAGCAGCCCGTCGCGGCGGACTTCGGGCAGGTCCTCGCGGAGGTGGATGCGGATGTCGATCTCCGACACGCGCGCCGGCTTGGTGCCCAGGCGGTAGGACGACTCCACGCGCAGGCCGGTCGCGTCGAGCTTGTGCCGGCGCAGGTAGCGGCGGGCGTAGAACGCGACGCAGGACACCAGGCCGGCCACGAACAGCTCGGTCGGCGTGGGGCCGAGGTCGTCACCCCCGATGTCCACGGGCTGGTCGACGGTGACCAGGTGGTCGCGCATGCTGATGTCGAAGCGGTCCCCGTCGCGGTAGTCGACGCGCATGGTGAACAGCTCGGAGTCGGTGCCGGTGGCGGGCCTCCCCGCCGTCGGCGCAGCTACCTCGGTCCTGCCACCTGCCATGTCCGTCGTCATGTCCCGCACCTCCCGGCGCATCGCGCCGTACTCACGACCCCGCACCGTTGCGGGGCCTCTCAACCCATTCAACCCGCATACAGCCGGGGGTATTTCGCCACAGAGCAGGACCAAAGTCCCGACTTTCGGTCTCACTGATGGCGGCCGACTCCACCCCAGCGGCCGGCAACACGGCTCCGAAGAGTGTGTTGCGTGGCGACCTGGAAACCAGCGCGCGGAAGGGACAGGCTCCCCCTATGGACTTGTCGCAGGGACCCGGACAGGCATTCGGGCTTCTCACGTTCATTGGCCTCGTCCTGCTGGCGTACGGGTACTCCAACGAGGTCCTGCGTCGCCGCACCCGCGGCAGCACGCGGCCCACGGTCTCAGGCGCCGTCAAGGCTGGAGGCAAGGCGCAGATGCTCGCCGGGGGCGGCGCGCTGGTCCTCGGGTTGGCGGGTCTGCTCGTGGTGTGGGTGTTGTCATAGCCGCATGCCCGTTCGGTCGGACCCGTCTCGAGATTTTGGGGAGAGGACATGGAATCGACAAGAGGAGTGCGAACGCATCGAACTTTGCGTCTTCAGCGCCCGGCACGGACTGTCCGCCCGGCGGAGGAGTCGCTTCGAATCTGGAGTCGCCGACGCACGACATTCGCACTGCGCCGTGGGCTGGCCATCTTGGCTGCGCTGTTCTCGTTCACCCGGGGAGGGTGGCTGGTTGTGTCGATGTGCTCGGCTGCCGCGGTCCTGTCCGCAGCCGCCGCCTTGAAGGCCGTTGCGCGCACCCCCACAGCCCGCGGCACCGACTAACTGCTGGCGTCCGGACAAGCGCGCTCGCGGGTGCTGGTGCTCACCACGTTCGGGATGGGCCGCCAGCAGGACATCCTCGACCAGGACTTGCCGTCCGCGGCTACTTGTTGACTTCTCCTACGGCAGTGGCCGGGCCAGGCTGTTGTCGAGGTGTCCGGCGGGCCGCTCTCACATGGCCGCGGGTGCCCACCCTTTGCCGGGTGTGGCTCACATTTGGCATGCGGGCCCGCCGGGCACCGTGGTGAGACGTGGCTCACGACGGGACTGCCCGGCTCGAAGTAGCCCTGCCCGTCCTCGCCGACTGGAACCGGCTCGAGCGAGGAGATCGAGATGAGCGCGGTGATCGTGGGTGTGGACCCACACAAGAAGTCGATCACGATCGAGTTCGTCGATGGCCCACGGACAGGGCTGGCATCCAATCAGCGAACTAGAGGAATTGGTCCAGCGACGATGCAACACTCCGTCTGGACGCGGCCATGTACGCGGTGAGACCAACCTGGAAAGGCGGCACGCGTGCACGACGACGAGCTTGAACACATCTTTGAGAGCACCAATCGCCCGCTCACAACCTCGGCGGTCGCGCTTGCCCGGGAAGTGGCCTCAGAAGCGGCGCAGAACGCCGTTCAGCGGCGTCCGCGACACCGATTCCGCAGGATTGGCATCTTGGCACCGGTGGGCCTCGGTCTTGTTGCGCTCATGGGCGCGGGGACCTATGCCGCGTACCAACTGTCGGTGCCGCCCTTTGTTGAAACCGGCCCGGGAGTCGAGCGCGTCGACAAGCCAGTGCCGATCGATTTCGTGACCGACTCTGGCCTGCGAGTGAACTGCGATTGGTGGGCTGAGTTCAGCAACGTCACGGCTTTGCAACGCGATCAACTCAACGCGATGAGCACCAATCACGACTGGCGAGGCTACGGACAGGCCATCTACGAGGCGTTGCCAGCGCGCGCCCGAGCGGCACGCGACTGGCCGGACGAGACTTTCGGAAAGCGGATTGAGGAAGATCTTGCGTCGCGTGCCTTAGCCGCCGCACCCGGTCTAACTCGTGGGTCTGCTTCCTCCGGCGGGAAGGACTCAGTCCTGACGGGCTCGACCCTTCACTGCGAGTACCCCGACGGTCGGCGATGACCAGTCACACAAGCGAGCGGATTGAAGGTTTGGTCCGACAGCTCGCCCCTGACCTCTTGGCCTACTTCAGCCGCCGGGTGTCACCGTCTGGTGACGCAGCCGACCTCCTCAGCGAAACCTTCGTCGTCATCTGCCGTCGAGTGAACGATGTGCCGACGGACGACACCGAGGCTCGACTCTGGGCGTTCGGAGTTGCCCGCAAAGTCCTGTCGAGTCACCGTCGCACGAGCGGAAGGAGGACCGCACTCGTCGAGCGCCTGCGCAGAGAACTCAACCAGGGCGAGTTCATCACGCGCGATGACTCAAGCGGGGACCGACTGCACCTCGCACTGTCGACGCTGAAGCCGATTGACCAGGAAATCATGCGCCTCGTGCACTGGGAGGGCCTCTCCCAAGCTGAGGTCGCATCAATCCTGCGCAAACCTGCCGCGACCATCCGAAGTCGTTACGCCCGGGCACGAGCCGCACTCAGGGCTCGCCTCGCCGACGGCCAAGGCCCAGAGGATTCGGCAGCTCCAGGAGCGCACTGCGCCGCGCCAGTGCACTAATCCGTTGCACCCAACCCTTGGCCGGCTGTGCGCACGACTTCAAGCGTCCGCACATCGACCCCGGTGAACCGCCGCGCCCAAGTCCGAGTTCAAACGGGACACCCCCAGTCAGACCCGGTGGTCGGCCACGAGCCGAGCCGCGACCTCCCGGGTCGCCGCGTCGACCGACGCGGTCTCCAGCCGTCCCAGTGCCGCGAACCCCTCGAGCAGCGCCTGCTCCACCGTGTCGGCGTCCAGCGCACCGACCTCCCCCGCCAGCGAGCCCACCGACGCCTCGTCGAACGGCTGCTCCAGGGATCGGTACACGCTTCCGAGCACCGGCCGGAGCCGCTCGTGGTCCCCGACCACGACCAGCGAGCTGAACAGCCACGCGCGACGCACCACCCGCTGCGACGTGCCGACGAGCTTCACGATCCCGCGGGCGTTGACGCTGTGCTCGCCGGGACAGTACTCGCCCGGGACGGCGCCGATCCTGGCGTCCACCCCGAACCCGCGGAACACGTCGACGAACAGCCGCCCGAACTCCTGGAAGCGGTGCTCGAGCCCACCGGCCGCGGCCGGGTCGTGCATCGCGTGGTCCACGACCACCGCTTGGCCGGTGTAGGCCACGGCTCGACCGCCCGTCGCCCGTACGACGGGCGTGAACCCTTCCGAGCGTGCGACCGCCGCCGCCCGTGCGAACCCGGGCAGGAGCGTGTCCCGCCGGCCGAAGACGACGACCGGCGTCGACGGCCGGTAGACCCTCAGCACCTCCCGGACCTGCCCGGCGCTGGCCTGCCTGACCAGCGCGTGCGCGAGCGCCAGGTCCATCGCCGGGTCGTCGCCGCCGTCGACGGGACCTCGGAGGAGCTGCACGGCCTCATCCTCCCGCACACCGCTGCTCCGTCGACGTACGCCGTGCGCGGTCAGGACGTCCGGGCGAGGAGCCATGAGGGGCCGACGGAGGAGCCGCCGGCTGCTGCGACCCGCTCCCGCAGCCCCCGGTCGGCGGTGACGACCACCGCCTCGTCGCCGTCGGCGCTCCGGGTGCGCACCTGCTTGACGATCGTGTCGTCGCCCGAGCCCGGCGCGTGCACCGTGAGGATCGCGCCGTCCTCGCCGGCCGGGCGGCCAGACCGCGCCGCTCCCTCGAGGACCAGCACCACGACGTCGTAGCCCAGGTCGGCCCCGGCGAGCGCCTGGTGCAGCCGCTCGGCCGCGCCCGCGCGGTCACGCCACCAGCCGGTCGGCCGGCTGCCGACCACGTTTGCGCCGTCGACGATGAGCACGCGCATGCCGCAAGCGTAGGCGAGCCCGTGGCGAGGTGCGCGTCATCCGGGAGCCGAGGCTGTCGATCGGTGGCATTCTCGATCGTCATCTCCTCGAACTCCCGTTCACGAGGAAGGATGAACCCATGCGCTACACACTGCTGCTGCACTACCCGGAGATGACCGCCGAGGAGCTCGGGGAGGATGTCCTCACCGAGGGGATGGCTGCCTTCGACGCCTACGCGAAGGCGCTCGAGGCCGCCGGCGTGCTGCTGTCCGCGGAGGTGCTCGCCCCGAGCTCGGCGACGACGACGCTCAGCCGCCGGACCGGCGAGCTGCGTGTCCAGGACGGACCGTTCGCCGAGACGAAGGAGCAGCTCGGCGGCACGTTCGTGATCGACGTACCCGATCTCGATGCCGCGATCGCGTGGGCCGAGCGCGCACCGTCCGCCGTGTACGGCGATGTCGAGATCCGTCCCACCGCGACGCGGTTCGTCGACGGCGCCTGGACGCAGTGGACGTTCCCCGGCGCGTGACGAGCCGCCCGACGGACGCGGGGGTGCGGGCGGCGGAGGTCGCCCGCACCTCCTACGGGCGTCTGGTCGCGCTCCTCGCCGCGACCACCCGCGACCTGGCGCTCGCCGAGGACGTGCTCGGCGACGCCTTCGAGCGGGCGCTGCGGACCTGGCCGACGGCGGGAGTCCCCGACAACCCGCAGGCCTGGCTGGTCACCGTGGCCCGGAACAGGCTCCGCGACCTGCTGGGCTCGGCGGCCGCGCGCACGTCGATGCCGGTGGACCCCGAGGACCGCCGCCTGGCCGTCATCACGCACGTCGACCCGGACGCGATCCCCGACAAGAGGCTCGAGCTGATGTTCGCCTGTGCCCACCCGGCGATCGACCCCGCCGTCCGCACGCCCCTCATGCTGAACACGGTCCTCGGCATCGACGCCGCGCACATCGCCGCGGCGTTCGCCTTGCCCCCCGCGACCATGGCGCAGCGGCTCGTGCGCGCCAAGCGACGGATCCGTGACGCCGGCATCCCCTTCACCGTGCCCACCCGCGCCGACCTGCCCGCCCGCCGCGACGCAGTGATCGAGGCCGTCTACGGCGCGTACGCGATCCAGTGGCAGGTGTCCGGTGCGCAGGAGCGCACCTCCCTCGCCGACGAGGCGCGCTACCTCGCGGTGCTGCTCGCGTCGCTGCTCGACGACGCGGAGGCCTGCGGTCTGGCGTCGCTGATCTGCTTCGCCGCGTCGCGCGCGGCCGCACGGGAGGTCGACGGCGTGTTCGTCCCGCTCGAGGAGCAGGACGTGGCGCGATGGGACCCCGGGCTGATCGCCGACGCCGAGCGGCTGCTGCGGAGAGCGACGGAGGTCCGCGAGCGGACGAACGGGTCGATCGGCCGCTTCCAGCTCGAGGCGGCGCTCCAGGCCGCCCACGCCGCCCGGCGTCACACCGGCGCAGTGGACCGGCCCGGGATCCTGCGGCTCACCGAGGCGCTCACCGAGGTCGCGCCGACGCTCGGATCCCGCGTCGCCGTCGCGGCGGCACGCGCGCGCGTGGACGGCCCGGACGCCGGCATCGCCGAGCTGGACCGCATCGAGGATCCGCTCGTCGACAGGTTCCAGCCGGCGTGGGCGACCCGGGCACAGCTGCTCGCGGAGGCCGGCCGCCCCCACGATGCGGCCCGCGCCTACCGGCGGGCGATCTCGCTCACCACCGAGCCCACGATCCGCGAGTTCCTGCACAACCGGCTCACCCGCCTCGAGTGACGAGCGTGGGTTCGGCAACGACTGTCGGGTGAGGCTGATCGGCCGGACGACCGGTCGGAGGGGCAGAAGACGGGTGGAGTCGGGTCCGGGACGGCAGGACGTGGTCGACGTCGACGGACCCGACGAGCCCTGGCGCGAGACACCGGCGGAGACGTGGCGGGACACCGCCCTTCTCCGGTCCTACACTGCTGAGACGGGGGGTCGAGCCCCTTCTCATGGGAGGTCCCGTGTCCGGTGCGCGTGCCGACCAGCTGGCCACCTTCTGCCCGATGTGCGTGTCGCGCTGCGGCGCGACGGCCACCGTCGTCGACGGTCGGCTCGCCGCGATCGGACCCGATCCGGCCCATCCGACGGGTCGTGCCGTCTGCGTGAAGGGCAAGGCGGCACCGCACGTCCTCGAGCATCCCGACCGGCTGCTCCACCCGCTGCGCCGTACCAACCCCAAGGGAGCGGCCGACCCGGGCTGGCAGCAGATCGGCTGGGACGAGGCACTGGACGCGATCGCCTCCAGGCTCCGGGAGATCGCCGACGAGAGCGGCCCGGAGGCAGTGGTGTTCGGGTCGGCCTCCCCGTCCACCTCCGCACTGAGCGACTCGGTGGACTGGATCACCAGGCTGCGCCGGGCGTTCGGCAGCCCCAACTTCACCTGCTCGATGGAGCTGTGCGGCTGGGGTCGGTTCCTGGCCTCGATGTACACCTTTGGCGCACCGGTCCCCGGTGCGTTCATGCCGGACCTCGACAACGCCGGCTGCATCCTCTACTGGGGCTACAACCCGTCGGTCTCCCGCCTGGTGCACGCCACCGCAACCGTCGACGCGGTGAACCGGGGTGCTCGGCTCGTGGTGGTCGACCCGCGCCGCACCGGACTGGTCAGCAAGGCCGAGCACTGGCTCCAGGTCCGCCCCGGCACGGACGCGGCGCTGGCGCTGGCGCTGGTCCACGTGATGCTCGAACAGGTCCTGGTACGACGAGGACTTCGTCCGTCGCTGGACCAACGCCCCACTCCTGCTGCGGACCGACACCGAGCAGCTGCTCCGCGCGGACGAGCTGGCGGAGCCCGCCGGCCGGTCGGGATACGTGGCGTGGGACCTGCCGGCGGCCGAGCCCGTCGTCTACGACCCGGCCGGACGGTCGTACGGCGTCCCCGAGTCCGGGCTGGCGCTGTCGGGCACGGTCGAGGTGGCCACGGCCGCACGGTCGGGTCCGCTGCCGCCCGGTTCTCGAGCATCTGCGCCTGCACTGCGAGGCGATGACACCCGAGGCGGCCGAGGCTGTCACCGGCGTCCCGGCCGAGGCCGTCGTGGAGACCGCGCGCACGTTGTGGACCTCGCGCCCCGTGGCGTTCTACGGCTGGAGCGGTCTCGAGCAGCACACCAACACGACCCAGATGATCCGCGCCATCAACGTCCTCTACGCCCTCACCGGCTGTCTCGACACGGCCGGAGGCAACGTGCTGTTCACGCCGGTGCCGACGAACCCCGTCGACGGCATCGACCTGATCAGCGACGAGCAGCGCGCGAAGGCCCTCGGGCTGCGCGACCGCCCGCTGGGTCCGGCCCGGTTCGAGTTCATCACCGGCGAGGACTTCTACTCCGCGGCCCTCGAACACCGGCCCTACCGCGCACGGGCCCTGGTCAACTTCGGGGCCAACCTGGTCATGGCGCACGGGGACAGCGCCCGGGTCCGCGACGCGCTCGCGTCGCTGGACTTCTTCGTGCACGCCGACCTCTTCCTCGGCCCGACCGCCGACCTGGCCGACATCGTGCTGCCCGTGGCGAGCCCGTTCGAGGCCGAGGCGCTGCGGGTCGGTTTCGAGGTCAGCCAGCCGGCACAGTCGCACGTCCAGCTCCGCCGACCCGTCGTCGCGCCACGCGGCGAGGCGCGCTCGGACCTCCAGATCGTCTTCGCCCTCGCCGACCGGCTCGGACTGGGCGGGCACTTCTGGGACGGTGACATCGATGCCGCCTGGCGCTACCAGCTCGCCCCCAGCGGCATCACCCTGGAAGCGCTGCGTGCGGAGCCCCGCGGCATCTCCCTCGGCCTCGCCACCACGCACCGCAAGCACGAGGACCACGGGTTCCGGACCCCAACCGGTCTGGTCGAGCTGTACTCCCAGGCCATGGCGGAGCACGGGCAACCGGCGCTGCCCACGTTCGCCGAGCCTCCGCTCAGTCCCCGGTCACGACCCGACCTGGTCGCGGCGTACCCGCTGGTCCTCACCTGCGCGAAGTCCCTGCGCTACTGCGAGTCCCAGCACCGCCAGATCGCCGAGCTGCGACGCGCCGCACCCGATCCCCAGGTGGAGGTGCACCCCGACACGGCGGCCGCCCGCGGCATCAGCGCCGGTGACTGGGTGCGCATCACCACGCCGAACGGCGCGGTGCGCGCACGGGCCAGGCTCAACGCCGGCCTCGACCCGGGCGTGGTGTGCGCCCAGCACGGCTGGTGGCAGGGGTGCGACGAGCTCGGCCTGCCACCGGCGGATCCCTTCGAGCTCGGCGGCATCAACCTCAACCTGGTGCTGCGGCAGACGCCCAGTGACCCGGTCAGCGGCAGCTCGCCGTTGCGCGCGTCCCTGTGTGACGTCGCCCCGGTCTGACGCGGCGACGTGCCTCGGTGCGGACCTGTCCGGGCAGCCCGCCCGGTCCGCGACTACGGCGTGTACGGCGTGCTCGTGAACAGGCTCATCGCGGACATGTGCAGATGGTCGCTGTAGGCGGTGACCTGGACCGGCCCGCTGCCGAGGTTGTACTCGGGTCCGGTGTCCACGCCGAGGTCGGCGACCCGCCCGGCGCTGGTGAAGGACAGGTAGAACGCGGACTCGAACTTCGCACCCCCTGCGGTGGCGCGCGACCCGATGTAGAGCGTGGTGCCGGAGCCGTCGCGGTTGTTGACCACCTTGACGAAGCCCTGCAGGAAGGGCAGGGCAGTGAGACTCACGGTGAGGGAGGTGCTCGCGCAGGTCTGCTTGAGGTTCACCCCGACGGGGGCCTCAGGGTCGTCGCTGAGCTTGCCGTCCGCCACGAGCGCGACCCGGGAGGCCAAGGAGCTCGCCGTGCACGCCGTCGGGTCCGCGCCGCCGACCTGGCTGGGGTCGGGAGCCGCCTGCGTCGGCGCGCCCCAGCAGCTGTTCGCGGAGTTGTCCTGGGTGGGCATCGCGTTGGCCGAGTACCACAGGTCCTGGACCATGCTCTCGATCTGCTGCAGCAGGTGGTCCTTGGCCAGCACGACGGCGAGCTGCTGCGCGGTCGGGTCGGCCAGGTTCCCCTGGAGTCCGCTGAAGATCTGCCAGGCCTGGCCGTGGTAGCCCTGGTAGGCGTTCTCCCAGGCCTGCAGCTTGCCCTTCCAAACGTCGAAGATCGTCTGGTGGACCCCGCAGTCGGCGTCGGTGCCCTGGTAGCCGCAGAACACGTAGGTGCTGTACTCCCCGTTGCCGCAGCCGTTGGGCCACCACGCGTCGGCACCGGCGTTCTGCAGCGTCTGGTACGGCGCGGACAGCGATGCGTCGGCGGTGGAGTTCATCCGGCCGAGGATGTCGTTGACCTGCTGCCGGGTCACCGGCTCGAGGTCCTCGGCGGCGAGCTGGTTGCGCAGCGTCGTCTCCTGGCTCCACAGGGAGTTCTGCAGGTCGTGCAGGCGGTGGTACTCCTGGCCCCAGAAGCCGTAGACCTCCTGGTTCGCGTTCACGTCCCAGTAGTCCTTCTGCGCCACCAGGTCGGCCGGTGTCGCCGGCAGGAGCGGCATCACCAGGTCCGGATCGGTGGTCAGGGACAGGTCCCAGAGCTTGCCCGCGCTGACCTTGCTGTAGGTCGGGTTGCCCTGCGGGTCGGTCTGCACCACGTCGTCGCTCTCGCCGTCGGGCCGCAGCGACGCGCCGAAGTCGGTGACGGCCGCGGTCTGGTCCCCGGCACAGTCCTCGATGGCCGCCAGCTCCTGGCGGAGCTGGGTGCCGTTCGGCTCGATCGCCACCGCCTGCAGCAGGTAGTCACGGCCCGTGGCCCATTGCCCCATCAGGGCGTGGGCATGGCCCAGGTTGGCCAGCCGGATCGCCTCCACAGAGATCCCGGTGCTCCCCGAGGTGTCCAGGGTCCCGGCCTGGGTCTCCAGGGCGATCGCCCACTCCGGGTGCAGCACCGCGTTCGCGGCCGTGGCGGCGGTGTTCAGGAAGCTGGCGTCATCGGGGGTGTCCCGGTAGCCCTGGACCGCCGCGGCCAGGGCCGCGGTCGGCTCGTTCGCCGCGAAGGCCAGGGTGGCGACGTCGTCGGCGTTCTCCGGGTGCGCCGACAGGTCGAGCGCCTGCCAGGCGTCGGTCGCGGTGCCGGCGGCGACGAAGGAGTCGATCTGGCCGAGTGCGGTGGCCAGGTCCGGCGCCGTGGTCGCGCCCACCTGGGCGCTGCAGTCGCGAGAGTAGGACGTGGCGCCGTACGGCCGGGTCCGGCTCTGGCCCTCCGTGGTCATCACCGAGTCGAAGTGGAAGCTGCCCGCCGGGGCCGGGGAGACCGCCACCGAGGCCTGGTCGGGCTCGTCGATGCCTCCGGCCGCGGTGAGCCGGGTCGCGAAGGTGAGGGTCGCGGAGGCATCCGGCGCCTGCCAGCTCAGCGTGAGGTCGCGGGTGCCGCCGGCCGCCAGGTCACCGAGGTCGACCGTGGCCAGGTGGGTGCTCGCATCGACGGAGAAATCGTTGGGGGGCGTGAGCTGGCTGCCCACGTCGGGAGCGTGCAGGGTCAGCACGGCGCCGGAGAGGGCGGCGCGGGCGGTGACCTTGACCGACACGTCGACCGTGCCGCCCGTGGTGGCGTGCGTCGGCGCGGTGACGGCGACGAAGTCCGCGACGCTGCGGTGCACCGGAGTGGAAGCGGCGGCGCTCATCCTCGTCGTGGCGGGCACGTAGACGCGGTAGGAAGCGGTGCCGACGGGGCCGGCGGTCCAGTGCAGCACCGCGACACCGGTGCCCGAGGTGGTCGCCGCAGCGAGACCGCGCCATGCTCCCCCCGAGTAGCGCTGCATGATCACCCGCCGTCCGGACTGGTGGGGTGACACGGTGGCCCGGACGGTGACGCTGCTGCCCAACGCCCAGGGGCCGGCGGGGAACGCCGCGGTCACGGCCGAGGGACCCTTGACCACGACCGTGCGGGTGACCACCCGGCGCGGCTGGCCGCGGTAGCGGGCCGCCACCGCCCGCAGCCGCACCGAGCCGATCCGGGAGAGGCGCGTGGCCACCCGGGCGACCCCCCGCGAGCTCGTCCGGTTCGATCCCACGGCCGCCCAGCGGGACCCGGTCCAGCGCTGGAACGCCACCGGGCGGTGCGCCACGGCAGGCTGGATCCGTGCGACCAGCACGGTGCGGTGACCGACCAGCGGCGTCGTCGGGCTGACGGTGAGCCGGATGCTGCCGGCCGCCCAGGCCGGCGGCACCAGCCCGGTCAGGCCGAGCGCCAGGCCGAGCGCGAGAGCCACCGCGGCGAAGACAGCGACCGGCGCCGGGCGGCGCGAACCCTTCACGTGCACGTGCACACCCCTGTCCGTGGACCAGTCCCACCCCATCCGAGATCCGCGTCCCGACCCTAGGGCTCCCGGACAGAGCCGGCATCCTCCTCGCGGATGATGTTGGCTGCCACCCGAGAGGACGACCCCCTACCGACGGCACCGGCCGCTCCCGTGCGCCCGACAGCACTCCCGGTCGGGCATACTTTCCCGAAGCGGACGGCTGGTCGGGGGCACACTGCCCGGGTGTTGCCGGGGAGTTCTCCCGACCGAAGCGCTGATCGCCGGGGCCTCTAGCTCAACTGGCAGAGCAGCGGACTTTTAATCCGCGGGTTGTGGGTTCGATCCCCACGGGGCCCACCGATCGATGACCAGCCCGGGCTCGGTCGTGGGTGCCAGGGAGCGCTATCGCGCGCCCTGACCCCCACGACCGGGCGGATCGGGTGCAACGTGACACCGGACGCGGGCGTTCCAGGAAGAGTGCAGCAGGTGACCGGAGAGACCCGACCGGCGACGTACGCCGTCCTGGTGGAGCAGCGCGCTCCGGCGCTCCTGCGGCTGGCGCTGATGCTGACCGGCGATCCGGCGGACGCCGAGGACCTGCTCCAGGCGACCCTCCTCCGTTGCGTCAGGCACGGCGACCGGATCGTGCAGATGGACGCGCCGGCGGCCTACCTGCGCCGGGTGATGCTCAACGAGCACACCTCGCGAGGCCGCGCTCTGCGGCGCCGGATCAGGACCGTCACGACTCCCCACGACTCCCCGGAGCCGGTCACGGAGTCCGCGGTCGGGGAGATCGACCACCGTGACGAGGCCTGGTCGTGGCTGGCGACGCTCCCACCCAAGCAGCGGGCCGTCCTCGTGCTGCGCTTCTACGAGGACCTGCCGGACGCGCAGATCGCCGGCATCCTCGGCTGCAGCGAGGGCACCGTCCGCTCGAACGCGTCCCGGGCGCTCGCCTCGCTGCGCACCCGGCTCCTCGAAGGGAACCAGCCGTGATGGGCCACTGGACCGACGACGAGCTCGGCGCACTGCTGACCGACACGTTCGGCTCGCGAGAAGGTCTCGCCGACCCCGACCGGGCCGTCCGGGTCGCCGACGAGGTTCGCGGCCACCCTCGTCGCTGGCCGGTCATGGTCGCCGCGGCCAGCGTCGCGATCCTGATCGCCGCGACCGTGCACGCGGTCAACGAGCCGGACCGGGCCCCGCCCGTGAGCGCGTCGAGCCCACCGCCGACGGCCGTCTCCCCGACCCCGGGTCCGACCGACGCCGCCAACCTTCGCGCCGCCGCGAGGGAGTCGGAGCGGGTCCTTCGGCTGGTCCCCCTGCCGCCGGGCGCTCGGCGGCTGCCGGGCAAGCCCGCGGGATGGCCACCCGACGCCGGCTTCGGGATGAGCCCGTCGAACAGGTCCTTGACCCGGACCGCGTGGTACGACGTACCGCTCGACGTCGACGCGATGCAGGCGTTCCTGCTCAGCCACGTCCCGGACGGCATGGCCCCCGGCGACGGGCTCGGGAGCAGCGTGGGCGTGCGCACCTACGACTACGCGACTCCCCAACCGCGGGAACCCGCGGCCTACACCGGCCCCTCGCTCCTGGTGCAGTGGTACGCCACGGGGCGGGCGACCGTGGTCCGGTTCGACGTGGTGCTCGCGTCTCGTCGGGCGCGCACCCCGTCGACGTACCTGACCGGCCCCGTCACCTCGGTCGACATCGACCGCACCGTGGAGAACCACACCGGACGCGGAAGCGCCCAGACCCTGCCGACGGTCCGGCTCAGTGCGGACAGGGACGCCGACCGGCTGAGCCGACTGGTCAGGGCCTTCAACGGCCTGTACGGCGCCGTGGTGAGCACCTCGCTGCACAGCTGTCCGGACCAGACGGAGACCACGACCTACACCTTCGTCTTCCACACCGGGCAGGGCGACGTGACCTACCGGTGGGTCGACGGCTGCGACCCCGAGATCACGGTCGCTCGCGCGGGGAAGCCGATCGGCCCGCACCTCGACCCGGGGAGGCTCCACGACACATTGACGAGGATTCTCGGCGGCTCAGCATCCGGCCGGTGAGTGGTCCCGGCGGCGGCCCGGTCAGGCGCCCGGACGGCGGAGTCCGGATCAGCGTGGGCGGCTGTCGAGGAGGTGCCGCCCGACGATCTCCTCGGTGTGCTCCCCCAGACGCGGGGGCAGGTTCCGGTAGGTCGCCGGAGTCCGGGACAGCCGGATCGGGTTCGCCACCTGGTGCCTCTCGGTGCCGCCCGGGCCGGGGAGGTCCACGATCGGCTGCAGGTCCAGCGCGGCGGCGAGCTCGAAGGACTGGCTCAGGTCGTTGATGGGGCCGGCGGGCACCCCGGCGGCGGAGAGGCGGCGGAACCAGTCGTCCGCGTTCGAGCGGCACAGCGCCGGCGACAGGGCCGCGAAGAGCTGCTCGCGGTGCGCGACGCGGGCGGAGTTGCTGGCGAAGCGGTCGTCGTCGGCCAGCTCGGGGAGCCCGACCTCGCGCACGAGGGCCCGGAACTGCCGGTCGTTGCCGACCGCCACCGCCAACGCCCGGTCCGCGGTGGGGAACACCTCGTACGGCGCGATCGACGGATGCCTGTTGCCCATCGCGGCGGGAACGGTGCCCGTCTCGACGTACGCAGATGCTTGGTTCGTCAGCGCCGACAGCAACGAGGACAACAGGTTGACCTCGACCCGCTGGCCCTCACCGGTGCGGTCGCGGTGCCGAAGCGCCGCCAGGATGCCGACCGCGGCATGCAGGCCGGTCACCACGTCGACCACGGCCACCCCCACCTTGGTGGGCCGCGCCGGATCGGGACCGGTGATGCTCATCAGACCCCCGACGGCCTGCACGAGCAGGTCGTAGCCCGGGAGGTCGGCCCCCCTCCCCTGGCCGAACCCGGAGATGGAGCAGTAGACCAGGCCGGGGTTCTGCTCGCTCAGCACGTCGTAGCCGAGGCCGAGCCGGTCCATCGTGCCCGGCCTGAAGTTCTCCACGACCACGTCGGCCCTCGTCGCGAGGTCCCGTGCCTCGGCGAGGCCCTGCGGGCTTGCCAGGTCGATCTCGACCGAGCGCTTGTTGCGGTTCACCGCAGCGAAGTAGGTGGCCTGGTCCCCGGCCCAGGGCGGCCCCCAGCTCCGGGTGTCGTCCCCGACCTCGGGCCGCTCGATCTTGACCACCTCCGCGCCGAGGTCGGCGAGGATCATCGTGGCGTAGGGCCCCGCGAGCACCCGCCCGAAGTCCGCGATGAGCAGACCGCCCAGCGACGACCCGGCTTCGTCCCCCGCGCTCACCGGAACGCACCCTCGCCGGTGACCGCCTGGCCGATCACGAGCTGGTGGACCTCGGAGGTGCCCTCGTAGGTGAGCACGGACTCCAGGTTGTTCGCGTGCCGCATCACCGGGTACTCCAACGTGATGCCGTTCGCCGCGAGCAGCGTGCGGCACTCCCGCGCGATGGCGATCGACTCGCGCACGTTGTTGAGCTTGCCGAGGCTCACCTGCTCCGGCCTCAGCCTGCCCTCGTCCTTCAGCCTGCCCAGCTGCAGCGCGAGCAGCATCCCCTTGCCGAGCTCCAGGGTCATGTCGGCGAGCTTCGCCTGCGTCAGCTGGTAGCCGGCGAGCGGCTTGTCGAAGATCTGCCGGTCCTGCGCGTAGGCGATCGTGGTCTCCAGGCAGTCGCGCGCCGCACCGAGCGCGCCGAAGACGATCCCGTAGCGGGCCTCGTTCAGGCACGACAGCGGGCCGGAGAGCCCGCTGGCCCCGGGCAGCATCGCCGACTCCGGCAGCCGCACGTCCTCGAGCACCAGCTCGGAGGTCACCGACGCGCGCAGCGAGAGCTTCTTCTTGATCTCCGGCGCCGAGAAACCGGGCGTGTCCGTCGGTACGACGAACCCGCGGACGCCCTCGTCGGTCTGGGCCCAGACCACCGCGACGTCGGCCACCGAGCCGTTGGTGATCCACATCTTGGTGCCGTTGAGCACCCAGTCGGAGCCGTCGCGCTTGGCGCGGGTGCGCATGCCGGCGGGATTCGAGCCGAAGTCGGGCTCGGTCAACCCGAAGCAACCGATCGCCTCACCCGTCGACATCCTCGGCAGCCACTCCCGCTTCTGGTCCTCGGTGCCGAACCGCCAGATCGCGAACATCGCCAACGACCCCTGCACCGACACCAGCGAGCGCAGACCCGAGTCACCGGCCTCCAGCTCCATGCACGCCAGGCCGTACGCGGTCGCGCTGGTCCCCGCGCACCCGTAGCCCTCCAGGTGCATGCCGAGCAGCCCGAGCGAGCCGAGCTCCTTGGCCAGCTCCCGGGCCGGGATGCTGCCGGTCTCGAACCAGTCGCCGACGTGGGGTTTGATCCGGTCGTCGACGAAGCGGCGCACGGTGTCACGGATCGCCTTGTCCTCATCAGTGAGGAGGTCATCGGTGGCGAAGAGAGAGAGCGGGGACTGGGGGGAGCGGGCACGCGAGCTGGTGCGGGCGGCGGGCATGAGGGCTGGTGTTCCTTCTGTCTGGTCGGGGTCGTCGTGCGAGGGTGGGCGTCAGTGCGGGCCGCGGAGTTCGGGCCGGCGGAGGGTCAGCACGGGCTCCTTGCGGCGCTCCTCCAGGATCGTCGCCGGCCGCAGCTCCGCCACGATGACCTCGCTGCGGTCCGTCGAGGCCCGGACGAGCACGTCTCCACGGGGGTCCACGATCATCGACTCTCCGCAGTAGTCGTTGCCGACCGCGTTGGCGGCCACCGCGTAGCAGCCGTTGTCCTGGGCCCGGGCACGGGTGCGCAGGTTGCGCAGATACTCCGTGCCCTTGCTGATGGCCGAGGAGATCGCGAGAACGCCCGCACCGGCCAGCGCCAGGTCCAGGGCGATCTCGGGGAAGCCGTGCTCGAAGCAGACCATCGGCCCCACCGGGACGGGGAGCGTTGCCGTCGTCACCGGTGAGGCGGCACGGTCTCCGGCCACCAGGCCGGCAAGCCGCTCACCCTCGGTCAGGATCGTCTTGCGGTGGCTGCCCGCGACCGCGCCGCCGGCCAGCACGAAGCTCGTGCTGAAGAAACGGCCGTCGGACCGCTCCAGGTCGTTGAAGACCACGGTGACCGGGTGTCTGGCGGTCAGCTCCGCGATGGTCGCCATGGCCGGGGCCGACGGGTCCAGGCCGCCGCCGGGAGCACCATCGCGGATCCACTGCGCGTCGTAGCCACTGAGGCAGAACTCGGGCAGCACCACCAGCGAGGCGTCGCGGGACACCGCTTCGCGGATGGCCGTCGTCGCCGCCTCGACGTTGCCGGCGACGTCGCCGGGCGTCGACGGGAACTGGCCGGCGGCCACCAAGGTCGTCTCAGGCACGGTGGATCTCTCCTTGCAGGGTCTCTGCCCACGTCGACCGGCCGGCCTGCCCCGGCTTGGGGGCCGGGTCGCCGAGGACGTGGCCGTCGAAATAGAGGTCGCTCGCCCTGGCGGCCGCCGCCTGGCTGCGCCGGGGGTCGACGAGCGCGGTCTGGGCGACGATCGCCTCGACCAGGGCGATGACGCCGGTCATGCTCAGCCGCGGGCCCACGGTCGCGGTCGACGCCACCAGCACGTGGTCGGCGTACTGTGCCGCCGACGAGACCGCGCTGTCGGTCAGCACCACGGTCGACGCGCCGATGTCGCGCTTCGCGTGCTCGATGATCTCGACCGTGGACTTCAGGTAGCGCCACATGCTCAGTCCCACGACCGCGTCCGTCGTCCCGAGCGTGGCCAGCACCGGGGCGGCCTCGCTGACTCCCGTCACCAGGCAGGACCGCACCCCGATGATCTGCAGTGACGACGCCAGGTACTCCCCCGCGCCCTGGGAGGCCCCGCACGCGACGACCATCGTGGTTCCGGCGCCGGACAGGCACCGGGCGACGTTCTCGAGGTGCGTGGGGTCCAGGGAGTCGAAGGTGTCCTCCACGTTGCGCCGGGCGTTCTGGTGGATCAGCCCGGTCAGGTTGCCCTCCTGGCTGCCGAGTGCGGCCACCCGCTCCGCGAAGGTCCGCTGGCGGGACAGGTCACCGCGCACGTGCGCGAGCAGCTCGCGCCAGCCGGAGTACCCCAGGCTCTGACAGGTGCGCACCACGGTGGCCGCGTCGGCCCCCGCCAGCTGGGCCACCTCGTTCACCGACGACAGCGCGACCCGCGACGGATGGTCGGCGAGGATCCTGGCCACGGCCTGCTGCTTGGCGGACAGGGTGCCGAACCGGTGGTGGATGCGATCCGCCAGCGACTCCTCGTCACTCATACGAGCTCCTCCGTCTGACGGCGACTGTGCATGCGCGGGTCGAGGGCGTCCCGGACCCCGTCGCCGAGGATGTTCACCGCGAGCACCACGACGAAGATGGCCACCCCCGGAAGGGTTGCCAACCACCAGGCCTGGGTGATGTAGGCCCGCCCGTCGGCCAGCATCCCACCCCAGCTGGCCTGGGAGGCGTCGACACCGAGACCCAGGAACGACAACGACGCCTCGGTCACGATCACGACACCGAGCTCGAGGGTCGCCACGACGAGGATCGGCGCCAGGATGTTCGGCAGGATGTGCTTGGCCATGATCGAGGCCCTGGAGGCGCCCAGTCCCCGTGAGGAGAGCACGAACTCCCGCTCGCGCAGCGACAGGGTCTCCCCGCGGACCAGCCGGGCGTAGACCACCCAGCCGGTGATCACGAGCGCGATCACGATGTTGCGCAGACCCGGACCGAGGATCGCCACGATGGCGATCGCCATCAGCAGGAACGGGAAGGCGAGCCACGCGTCGACGACCCGCATGAACACCGAGTCGACCCAGCCGCCCAGGTAGCCGCTGAGCAGCCCGACGACGACGCCGATGACGCCCGACAGGACGACCGCGGCGAAGCCGACCACGAGGGACACCCGCGTGCCGAAGACGAGACGCGACAGTACGTCGCGCCCGAGCACGTCCGTGCCGAGCAGGTGCCCGGGGCTCAGTGGGGGCTGCAGCCTGGCGAGGAGGTCCTGGGCGTTCGGGTCCTGCGGAGCCAGGACCGGGGCCAGCAGCCCGCCGACCACGAAGAGCAGGATGACGCCGACCGCGAACATGGCCAGCCAGGACCGACCGAGGAACCGGTAGGCGTTGCCGAGGATCGTCATGCGGAAGCCTTCCCGTGCTTGACCCGAGGGTCGAGCCATCCGTGGATCAGGTCGGTGACCAGGTTGACGAGGACGAAGAGGACGGCCATCACGAGGACGGCGCCCTGGACGACGGGGTAGTCACGGTTGCGGATCGAGTCGACGATCAACCGGCCCACGCCCGGCCACGAGAAGACCGTCTCCACCACGATCGCACCGCCCAGCAGGACGCCGATGCGCACCCCCATCACGGTGATGGTGGCGGGCAGGGCGTTGCGGAGCATGTGCCGCAGCACCTGGAGGAACGGGAGCCCGCGGGCCCTCAGCGCCTCGATGTAGTCCTGGCCCTTCACCTCCAGGAGTCCCGACCGGAGAACCCGGGCGAGGGTCGCGGCGATGGCCGCACCGAGGGTCAGTGCGGGCAGAGCCAGGTGCTGGACCCCGGAGCCGAAGGCCGCCCAGTTGCCCTGCAGCAGCGAGTCGACCAGGACCAGGCCGGTGATCTGGTGCAGTCCGGTCCCGATCGCGAGCCGGCCGCTGGCCGGGAACATGTGGACCCTCACCGAGAGGACGAGGATCAGCATGATCCCCAGCCAGAAGCTCGGCATCGAGATGCCGAACAGTGCCGCCACGCTCCCGCCCCGGTCCCACACGCTGCCCTGGCGCAGAGCGGACACGACCGCGATCGGCACCGCGATGAGGATGGCGATCAGGAGCGCGGCCAGCGTCAGCTCGATGGTGGCCGGAAGGGTCTGCGTGATCTTCGACCACACCGGCTGCCCGCCGCGGAGGGACGTGCCCAGGTCGCCCTGGACCGCCCCCGCCGCGAACGTGGCGTACTGCCTGCCCAGAGACTGGTCCAGGCCCATCTGGTGGCGGTACTCCGCCTTCTGCTGCGCGGTCACGTTCTGTCCCGAGAACAGGGCGTCCACCGGATCACCGGGGGTCAGGTGCACCAGGGAGAACACGATGACCGAGACCCCGAAGACGACGAGGGCCGTCTGGCCGAGCCGTCGCAGTAGAAAGCGAAGCACCGCCACTCCTCAGCCGAGAGACACTTGGGCGACGTTGAACCGCCCGATCGGGGACGGCTTCCAGCCCTGGACCGACGTCGAGACGCCGTAGATCTCCTGCGGGTTGACCAGCGGCGCCCAGGGGGCGTCGGC
The DNA here is from genome assembly GCA_963838025.1 of uncultured Actinomycetota bacterium. Lineage (GTDB taxonomy): Bacteria > Actinomycetota > Actinomycetes > Propionibacteriales > Nocardioidaceae > Nocardioides_B. Next base: position 639,353 of record CAWIPF010000004.1, on the reverse strand, counting down.
CATGACCAGCTTGGTCGCCTGGGCGTAGATCGCCTCCCGCTCGGTCTTGTCCTGCGTGGAGCGGCCCCGTGCGATCAGCGCGTCGACCTTCGGGTTCTTGTACCCGGTGTAGAAGGCATCCTTCCGGGCCGGTGACCAGAAGTGGCGGGCGAAGATCACGTCGGCGTCGCCCTCGGCCACGCCCCAGGAGGAGATGTAGGCCTGGCTGGCCCCGCTGCTGATCGAGTCGTTGAAGGCCTGGCTCTCCAGCACGTTGACCTTGGCCTTCATGCCGGCCGCCGCGAGCTGGCCGGCGACCGCCTCGGCAAGGGTCTTGTCGGTCTCCTGGACGTCGATCCGCACCGGGCCGGCCCCGCGGAGCACCTGGCTGGCCGCCTTCTGGTCGAAGGCGTAGCCCTGGAAGCTCTTGTCGTAGCCGATCATCTCGGGGAAGGCCGGCTGGTTCAGCGGGCGAGCGAAGCTCTGGTAGATGCTCTTCACCAGGGTGTCGCGGTCGATCGCCTTGTTCACCGCCACCCGCACATCGGTCTTGTCGAGCGGAGCCTTCGTGACGTTCATCGCCAGGAAGAAGATCCTGGTCCCGCTCACCGAGGCAGGCTTCACGTCGCCGGTCAGGGAACCGGCCAGGTCGGCGGGCACCTCGGACGCGATCTGCACGTCACCGGACTCGAGCGCGGCGACCCGGGCCGAGACCTCCGGGATCGGCTTGAAGACCAACGTGTCGATCTTGGGCCGACCGCCCCAGTAGCTGTCGTTCGCCTTGAGCACGATCCGCTCGTTCGGCACCCACTCCTCGAACTTGAAGGGGCCCGTTCCGACCGGCTTCTTCGCGAACTCGGCGTCGCCGACCTTCTGGACGTACGTCGGCGGCACGATCTCGTTGACCGAGAGGCTGGCCAGCAGCGTCGGAGCCGGCCCGCTCGTGGTGATCAGCACGGTGCTGTCGTCCTCGGCCGTCACCTTGGTGATCATCGACAGCATGTCCGCGCGGGGCGAGGCCTGCGCCGGGTCGATGACCCGCTCGATGCTGAACTTCACGGCGTCGGCGTTGAACGGCTCGCCGTTTTGGAAGGTGACCCCCTTGCGCAGGTGGAAGCGCCACTCGGTGGGGCTGACCTGCTCCCAGGAGGTCGCGAGCTCCGGCACCGGCTTCAGGTTCTCGTCCTGGTTCACCAGGGCCTCGAAGACGTTGCGGACGACGTTCTGGTTGATCCGCGAGCGGTGCATCGCCGGGTCCATCGTGTCGATGTCCGCGGACTGGGCGATGGTGAGGGTGCCGCCACCGCCGCCACCGGCGGCACCGCCGCCCCCACCGGATGACGTGTCGAAGCTGCCACCGCTGCTGCAGGCCGCAAGCACGGAGAGCAGTCCCGCCGCGAACACGGCGACCGCGGCTCGGGGCCAGCCGGGTCCGGAACGGAACCTAAGCCTTGACTTCATGATCGATCCTCCTGAGGGTCGTTCGATGCCGCCGTCGCCGCGGGTCGGGGACGGGTACGGCGCCCAGCAATGTGCGGGTGTACTCGTGGGTGGGGGCGCTGTAGAGCGCCTCCGGTGTCCCCCGTTCGACGATCCGGCCGTCGCACATGACCGCGATCTCGTCACAGAACCGCTCCACGATCGCGAGATCGTGGGCGATGAACAGATAGGTGAGGCCCAGCCGGTCCTGCAGCTCGGCGAGCAGGTTCAGGATCTGCGCCTGGATGGAGACGTCCAGGGCCGACACCGGCTCGTCGAGCACCAGCACCTCGGGCTCGACGGCAAGCGCGCGGGCGATGCCGATCCGTTGCCGCTGACCGCCGGAGAACTCGTGCGGGTACTTGCCTGCAGCGTCGGCCGGGAGGCCGCACTGCTCGAGCAGCTCCTCGACTCGTGCCGACTGCTCGGCACGCGGATGCAGCTTGTGGATCCGCATCCCCTCCCTCACCAGGCTGCCGACCGTCCACCTCGGGTCGAGCGAGGCGAAGGGGTCCTGGAACACCATCTGCACCCGTCGGCGCATCCTGAACAGCTCGCGTCCGCGCAGCCCCAGCAGCTCCTGCCCGTCCAGGCGCGCGCTGCCCGCGTCGGCGTCCAGGAGCCGGGACACGATCCGTGCGGTGGTCGACTTCCCCGAGCCCGACTCACCGACGAGGCCGAACGTCGTACCTCGTGCCACATCGAACGACACGTCGTCCACGGCCACCGTCGCCGCGCCCTTCGCCAGCATCCCGCGGCCGCTGCGGAACTCCTTGCGGAGGTCGCGGACCTCGAGGAGCGCGCTCACGCCGGCCTCCCCGGCAGGGGCAGGAGGCACCGGTGTCGCCCGTGCTCGTCGCGGACCTCAGGCGGAACGCCCTCCCGGCACTCCTCCGTCGCCGAGCCGCACCTCGCCGCGAACGGGCAGCAGTCGAGCTCGCCCCTGATCTGCGCCGGGTTGCCGGGGATGGCCTCGAAGCGACCACGGGCGCCCAGCCGGGGCAGGGAGCGCAGCAGCGCAGCGGTGTAGGGGTGACGCGGCCCCTCGAACAACCTGACCGCCTCGGCCTCCTCGACCAGCAGGCCGCCGTAGAAGACCGCGACCCGGTCACAGGTCTCGGCCACGACGCCGAGGTCGTGCGTGATCAGCATGACCGCGGTGCCGCGGGCCGCGGAGATGTCCCCGATCAGGTCGAGCACCTGCCGCTGGACCGTCACGTCGAGGGCGGTGGTCGGCTCGTCCGCGATGATCAGGGCCGGATCGGCGATGAGCGCGGTCGCGATCACGACCCGTTGCCGCATCCCGCCCGACAGCTGGTGCGGATACCTGTCGAGGTGCTCCGCCGGCCGCGGGATCCGGACCTCGGCGAGCAGGTCGGCCGCCCTGGTCCGGGCCTGCTTCCTGGACAGGTCGTGGTGAGCCAGCAGCGCTTCGACCAGCTGGTCGCCGACGGTGTAGACGGGGTCGAGCGCGGCGAGCGCGTCCTGGAACACCAGCCCGACCTTCCCCCCGCGGATCCGACGCATCCGCTGCGCCGGAGCACCGACGAGCTCCTCCCCGTCGAGCGTGATGCTGCCGGTGACGCGGGCGTGGTCCGGCAGCAGGCCGAGCACCGCGCGCGCGGTGACGCTCTTGCCCGAGCCCGACTCGCCGACCACGCCGAGGAACTCTCCTCGGTTGACGTCCAGGGAGATCCCTGAGACCGCGGCCACCTGGCCGATCCGGACCGCGAGGTCGCGGATGCTCAGCAGCGGTGCGGCCGCCGGCGCTCGCGTCGGTGCACCGGTCTGGGGGAGGTTCTGCACCAGCATGTCCGTCAGGGGATCTCGAGGTCGAACAGCGGCGGATAGAACTGCGAGCCGAACGGGTCCGGCTCACCGGCGCTGCCGGCCGGGCGCTGCCGACGCAGGGTGAACTTGATGGCCTGGGCCGGCTCGAAGACGACGAAGGAGACCACCCGCTCCGGGTCGACGCCGTACAGCGACGCCACCGACTCGGTGTTGATCGCCTGCGAGTCCACGGTCCTGCGGAAGGCGGCCGCGTCGCGGAAGATGATGTCGAAGGTGACGTGGTCCACGCCGGCGTTCTTCGACCGGATGGTCGAGGCGAGCTCTGCAAGCTTCATCGTGCGTTCTCCTCTGTCGCTCCGACGGTGGTGTGCTCGGTCCTGAAGAGGCTGTCGGCGACCTCTCGCGACCCTGGGCGCTCGTCGAGGACGATGACGTGGTTGAGGGTCCACTCGTACGCCGGGCGCGCGGGCATGACCTCGTCGGAGAAGAACGACGCGCCGCCGGCCGTGCCCTTGACCTCGGGAAGCCGGGCGTAGAAGAGGTTGCGAGACGCCAGGGCGCAGACGTCCTCGGCGGCCTTCGCGGTCTCGGCGACCGCCTCCACCACGATGCCGACCTCGTGACCGTCGACGACCGGGGTCGGCTCGAGCGGGCCCATCACGCCGTCACGGCCGTAGACGTGGAAGTACACGTCGTAGCCACGCTGCTCCGGGGACCCGTAGCGCTCCACGAGCTTCTGCCGGCTCCACGTGATCACGTCATCGAGGCGGGACAGGGTGTAGGGGTCGCGGATGCCCATGATGGCGACGGCCCGCTCCCCGACCTTGCCCGCGCCCTCGACCTTGACGCCGTACGCCTCCGCCGGCACCCACTGCGCGCCGGTGACCCGCGTGCTGCGCTCGTCGAGCTGGGCGAAGGACAGGTTCCGCATGTCCAGGTGGCCGCCGGGCACGTACTCGGAGTAGGGGTCGATCCGCTCGTACATCGCGTGGCTGGCCACGGAGGCCGGCGTGCATCGCTGGGCCGGGTGCATCGGGTAGACGGTCACGCCGTCCGCGTCGATCTCGCCGATGACGGTCTCCTTGCCCATGAAGGGCTCCGCGCAGAACGACGCGCACTCGAGGAGCTTCCCGGCCAGCAGCGCCGTGGCCCGGGGCAGGCCGCCCTTGCTCTCGGCGACGGCGGCGAAGATGGCGGAGTCGCTCGAGCGGCCGCAGATCACCACGTCGGCGCCCGCGTCCAGGGCCGCCACGATCGGCTCGACCCCCATGACCGCCACGGCGTGCTCGGTCCTGGCAACCGTGTCGGCGTCGGCGTCGACTCGTCCGTTGAGACCGGTGATCGCGATGCCGTCGCCGAGGAACTCCTGCAGCCTGGCGGGCTCGATCTCGCTGCGGATCGCGGCGAGCTTGAACGGCGCCAGCCCGTGAACCGCGGCCAGCTCCGCGATGATTTCGACGTAGCGGTCCACGCCGCGGTCGGTCCCCGTGTCGGAGGCCGAGCCGATCACCAGCGGGACGCCGAGCTCGCGCGCACCCAGCAGGCACAGCTCCAGGTCCTGCCGCTGCCAGTCCTCCGGACTGTGCGCCAGGTCGGCGCCGAGCGGGTAGGGGCCGATGTCGGCGGAGCCCGAGTCTGCGACGATGGCGTCCGGGCGCGCGGCCAGACCTGCGGCGAAACTGTCCTTCTCGATGGGTGTGAACCCGAGGTGCCCCGTCGGGGACATGATCTTCATGAAGCCTCCAAGCCGAAGTGGTGCGCGCCACACTATGCAAGTGAAATTGCACTGTCTAGGAAAGCGTGCAAGTTTTCTTGCGGTCTGGACCGGTGGTGGCGCCGCCCGGCGAGGGCGTCATGGGATGCGGCGCCGGGGTGCGGGGCCGGGGTGCGGGGCCGGGGTGCGGGGCCCGGTGGGGGGGAGCGGGGCCGGATGCGGCGCCCAGGGTGCGGGGCCCGGTGGCGGGGCCGGATGCGGCGCCGCATGCGGCGCCCGCCGTACTCCCCGTGGCGAACTGTCACTCCCCGCGGGAAGTTCACCCCGGGGAGTGACAGTTCCCCGGCATCCCCTGGTAAACGGGACGCCGGGAGGCGCCGTGACGTCGGGACGCGCCAAGACGGGGCTGCGTCTAGACCGCTGCGGGAAGGCATGATTGGCGCGTTTCGGTCATACCCCCGCGGGCAACTCCCCTGACACATTGCCGCTCGTGCGGCTCAGGGGGGTGATCCGAGGGAGGGACCACCGGCATGCCCGATGCGCGACGTCCGGGGCGCGGCACGCTCGCCGCGCCCGCTGCCACGACCAAGGGCGGCCGGCACCTGCCGCCCCCACCCCGCCACCGCAGGGAGACCCCCGGCCTGGCCGGCACCGCCGTCCTCGCCGCGGCCGCCCTGTCCCCCCGGGACAGCAAGCTGCCGGTGACCCTCGCGCTCTCCGGTCTGGCCGGGTTCGGGGCGGTCACGATCACCCCCGGGCACGCGGGCCCGCACCTGGCCGGCGCCACCCAGGCCGACGCGGAGAGCGTCGGGCCGCTCGGGACGATGTCGGCCAGGATGAGCAGGCGCTCCTTCGTGCTCCCGGACGCGACCGCGGCGCTCGGCGCGGAGGAGCTGCTGGCCGCGCGCACGGCCCCCGGCGCCGCGGAGCCCAGCCGGGGCAGGGAGCGGACCGCGACCGCGCGGCCACGCCAGAAGACGACCACGAAGACCGCGAAGGCGACCAAGACGAGCAAGCCGACCAGGCCGGCGCAGGCGTCGACCGGTTCGGGATCCGGCCGGCTCGAGCCGGTGGCCGTCGAGTCCGCCGCACCCGGGCTCACCACCGCCCAGATCGCCAGGGCGGTGGGCGCACCGCCGTCCGACATCGCCGCCAACTGGCCGGTGATCCAGCAGGCCCTGCGGGAGGCGGGGATGACCGACACCCGCAGCCAGATCGCCGCCGTCGCCACCGTCGTGGTCGAGGTCGGGCGCGGGATGCGCCCGATCAGCGAGTACGGCAGCGCCGCGTACTTCACCCGCCTCTACGAGGGCCGCGCCGACCTCGGCAACACCCACCCCGGCGACGGGGCCCGCTACCACGGCCGGGGCTACCTCCAGCTGACCGGTCGGGCCAACTACCGTGCCTACGGCGAGCGGCTGCACCTTCCCCTCGAGGAGAACCCCGACCTCGCGCTGCGTCCGGACGTCGCCGCCCGGGTCCTCGCCGCGTACTTCAACCAGCGCCAGATCCCCGCCAACGCCCGGCGCGGCGAGTGGCGGCTGGTCCGCCTGAAGGTGAACGGCGCGCTCAACGGCTGGTCGACCTACGAGCGGGTGATCGCGGCGCTGCTGCGGGAGACGAACCCGCGGACCCGCACCTGAGCGCGGCTCAGCAGGCGCCGGCGTACGTGCGGCGGTGCGCCCGGGGCGCGTCGATCGGCTGCGCGTTGGGGCGGTCGAGCGTGTAGTAGCGCACCCAGTCCATCTGCATCCGGCCCGGGTTCGCCGGTGCGCCGTCGCCCACGAGCCGGAACCGCAGCTTGTACCGCAGCCCGGTCCGCGCGGCCGCCCGCCGCTCGGTCATCACCACGTGCGCGTCGACGAACCACGAGATGTGCGTCCCGGTGACCTCGACCGCGTAGGTGTGGAAGACCCCGGGCCGCAGATCGAGCCGGTGGCCGTAGCGGAACTGCCGGTCGGGCAACGTCCGCAGGAACGTGTGCGCGCGGCCGGTCCCCAGCAGGTAGTCCGCGAGCACGACGCTCTGCGCGCCGCAGTGGTAGCGGCTGCCGCGGGTCGGGACCAGCTCGGCGACCACCCGGTACGGCGTACGCCCGGTGCCGTACTGCTCGGCCCGCACGCGGGTCTCCCACCGGCCGTAGCGGCGGCCGTGGCCGGTGAGGGTCACCACCACGGAGCGGCCGTCGGGGCCGCCGTTCATGGTGAGCATGCCGTGCTGGTCGTCGACCTGGCCGGGCAGGTTCACCGCCCAGGCGTCGGTCAGCGCCTCGACGAAGCCGTCGTGCCACTGCGAGAGACCCCAGCGGTACACCTTGCCGGCGTTCGTCGGCTGCGACGCCGAGACCAGCCTCGTGTCGACCGGGGCCGACGGGCCGGCCGCCACGGGCGCGAGTGTCGCGGCCAGCACGGCCCCAGCGGAGAGGAAGGCGGCGCGACGCAGCGCCCGGGTGCGGGACATGGCAACCAAGGTAAAGGGCTGGCTACCGATGCGTCCGGCGATTCGGGAAGGTGTAGCCCGTTGGGGCCGCGCCGCGCCGCCGGGCAGCCGCCCGTCCGGGTGGTTTTTGGCAGCTACAAGCACCTGGCTCTTGCCAGGAGCCCCGCGGGGGGTTTCGATACTCCACGGCCGGGACAGGTCCGGCCGAGACCGACTGGGGGGCAGTCAGATGAGAGTTCGTCGAGCAGCAATGAAGGGCCTGGCCGCGGGGTTCGCCGCCGCCTGCGCCGTGGGCCTGAGCGCCGGTACGTCGTACGCCGCGGCCGGGGGGACCGGGCACACGGTGAACGAGACCGACCACGTGCACGGCACCTGGGTCGAGCCGGGGGACACCGACTTCTGCACCGGGGAGGAGGTCACCCCGACGCTCACCGGCAACGAGGTCTTCCACGTCACCTACTTCCCCGGCGGGGACGAGGTCTGGGGGACCTTCACCGAGGAGGGCACCGCGTCCTTCGTGCAGCCGTCGACCGGGCTCACCTACTCGGGTCGGGTGACCGTCTGGGGGAACTTCAACGTGAACGAGCGCAACGCCAACGACACCTTCACCGCGGCCTTCACGCTGTCGGCCGTGGACGACGCGGGGGTCACCCACCTCGAGACCGGCCACCAGGTGATGCACGTCGGCTGGAACGCCGTCAGCGACGAGCCGGTGGTCAGCTTCGAGAAGATGACCATGACCTGCAGCTGAGGCCCACGGGCTCGGCCCGCCCGGGTCAGTCGTGCGACGCGACCCGGGAGGGCATGAACAGCTCGAGCAGGCCCATCCCCACGGCGATGACCAGGATCCCCACGAACACCCGGTGGATTCCGGTCGCGAGCAGGTCCGCGGTCGGGTGCGAGCCGGCCACGGCGTTGACCACGGCCCCGAAGACCGCCACCCCGACCGCCGAGCCGAACGAGCGCGCGAACATGTTCGTCGCGGTGGCGACCCCGCGCCGCTCCCAGGCCACGCTGGACTGGGCCACCACGATCGCGGGCGCCGCGATCCAGCCCATGCCCAGGCCGATCAGCACGCACCCCACGGCGACGTGCCACAGCCCGGCGGCCGGGTCCATCACCACGAGCACGAGGGCGCCGGAGGTCGCCAGCGCCACGCCGAGCAGGCCGGTGGCGCGGAACCCGATGCCGAGGTAGAGCCGGCCCGACACCGCGGCCGCGACCGGCCAGCCGAGGGTCAGCGCGGCCAGCGCGAACCCGCTCATGATCGCCGAGGCGCCGATCACCTCCTGGCCGAGGGTGGGCACGTAGGACGACAGCCCGAGCAGCAGGCCACCGACCAGCAGCGAGATCGCGCTGGTCACCCGCATGGTGCCGCTGGTGAAGACCCACAGCGGCAGGATCGGCTCGGCGGCGGCCCGCTCGACGAGGACGAAGGCGACCAGCAGTGACAGCGCGGAGCCGAACACGACCGGGGTCGGCCATGCGGTCCAGGCCCACGAGTGTCCGCTCTCGAGCAGGCCCAGCACGAGCAGCGTCGTCGCCGCGGTGAGCAGCACCGCCCCGGCGTAGTCGATCCGCGGCCGGCGGCGCTCGACCCGCTCCGCGAACCGGCGCAGCATCCACGCCGCCAGCAGCGCCATCGGGATGTTCACCCAGAAGATCAGCCGCCAGGACAGAAGCTGGCTGAACACCCCGCCGATCGAGGGGCCCACCACCGACGAGATGCCCCACACGCTGGCCACGTAGCCCTGGACCTTGGCCCGCTCCCGCAGGGTGTAGCTGTCGCCGAGGATCGTCATCCCCATCGGCTGGACGGCGCCGGCACCGAGCCCTTGGAGCCCCCGCGCGACGATCAGCACCGGCATGCTCCAGGCGGCACCGCACAGCACGGACCCGAGCAGGAACATCCCGATGCCGAAGTACATCACCGGCTTGCGGCCGTACTGGTCGGCGAGCTTCCCGTAGACCGGCACGGTCGCGGCCTGGGCGAGCAGGTAGACCGAGAACAGCCACGGGAACTCCTGGAAGCCGCCGAGCTCGTGGACGATCGACGGCACCGCGGTCGCCACGATCGTCTGGTCCAGCGCGACCAGGAACGTCGCGAGCATCACCGCCAGCAGCACCGGCCCGCGCTCGGAGCGCAACCCGACGTCTCGACGCCGTACGTCGACCGTGTCCGTCACGGTTGGTTGCAGCGCGAGGACGCGCCGATGCATTCCCGTCCACCGCAGACCGGTGGACGCCCGGGTCAGAAGCCGAGCCCCACCACGAGCATCGCCGCGACCACGACCACGAGACCGAGCCAGGCGATCAGGTCGGCGCCGGCCTCGACCTGGAGCCGCATCTCCCGGCCGAGCCGGCCCTCACCGAGCGCGTGCTGCGCTGCGGCGACCCGGGTGATGCCGACCCCGGTGATCACGGCGTTGACCCCGCAGCCCAGGCAGAACAGGCACAGCACCCCGATCGGGAACGCCGACTGCTCCATGTACCAGACGATGAACAGCGCGAAGAACACGTTCAGGCCGAGCACGGTGGCCAGGTAGGGCCGCGAGAACGTGGTGCCGAGCAGCCCGGCCAGGCCGGTGGCGGCCAACAGCCCGAAGAGCGGCAGCGCGACCAGCGAGTTGGGGATGCCGAGCGCCGACGACTGCCAGTGGCTGAAGACGCTGGAGCACGAGAGCACGGAGTTGATCTCGCAGATGGAGCCGGAGTCGGGGTTGGCCGCCCAGGAGATCCGGTCCACGGTCTGCCAGGCCGCGGTGACGATGCCCAGCGTCCCTCCCGCCAGCAGCAGGGCGTACCACCGACGCAGCGGGACGGCCACCTCGGGCGCGGGGGTGTCCGCGGGGCGGGGCAGGGTGCTGGTCATGGAGACGCTCCGTTCGCTCGGCTCCCCTCCAGGATCCGGGGGCCACGGCGCGCCCCCCAGGGCCCTTGTCCCCTACGTCCCGGGCCGGAAGGACCCGTGTCCCGGACGGCTCACTCGAACCTCGAGGGGTCCCCGGCCCCGACCCGGACGATCTCCGGGTGGTCGCCGGACCAGTCCACCACCGTGCTCGGCTGCTTCCCGCACTCGCCGGAGTCGAGCACGGCGTCGATCACGTGGTCGAGCTCCTCCTTGATCTGCCAGCCGTCGGTCATCGGGTCGTCGTGGCCGGGCAGCAGCAGGGTGCTCGAGAGCAGCGGCTCGCCCAGCTCGTGCAGCAGCGCCTGCACGACGGGGTGGTCGGGGATCCGGACGCCGACGGTCTTCTTCCGCGGGTGCGCCAGCCGGCGCGGGACCTCCCGGGTCGCGGGGAGGATGAAGGTGTACGGCCCCGGGGTGGCCGCCTTGACCGCCCGGAACGCCGCGTTGCTGAGCTGGACCAGCTGGCCGAGCTGCGCGAACTCCGCGCACACCAGCGTGAAGTCGTGGCGGTCGTCGAGGTGCCGGATCCGACGGATCCGCTCGGCCCCGGCCGGGTTGTCGATCCGGGAGCCCAGCGCGTAGCAGGAGTCGGTGGGGTAGGCGATCAGCGCGTCCTCGCGCAGCAGCTGCGCGACCTGCGCGATCGTGCGCGGCTGCGGGTTCTGCGGGTGGACGTCGAAGTACCTGGCCATGGCGCGAGCCTACGGCCCCGAGCGGCCGCCCGGGCGGCCGTCGGAGCGCCTGCCCGCGAGACCGCCGAACAACGTGCGGTGCAGCCGGAGCTCGTCGCGCAGCGCGTAGGGCACCGGCAGCCGACGGCTCTCGAGCGCCTTGGCGTAGGCCTCCAGTGCGGTCAGCACGGCCTGGCGCGCCTCGAGCACGTCCTGCTGGGTCCGGCCGGTGTGGCGTTCGTCGGCGACGGCCCTGCGGGCCAGCTGCAGCCTGCGCCACAGCTCGGACAGCAGCGTGTCGTCGGCGCTCACGAGGCCCGCCGCTCGCCGGGGTACGTCGACCTGGTCATCGCGGACCGCCTTCCCACCGACGCCGGCAGCTGGGGGGTGTTCCCGGACGGGAGGTGCCATCCTACGCCCGGGTCGGCCCGGTCGGTGGCGACCCGAAGACCTCAGCCGTGCACGACATAGCCGTTGCGGCCCGCCGACTTCGCGGCGTACATCGCGGCGTCCGCGGCCTTCAGCAGGTCGCCGCTGGTGTGCTCGGGGTCCCCGAGGAGCGCCCCGCCGACGCTGACGGTCACCTGCCGCCGGGCGCCGTCCAGGCCGGCGAGCTGCTCGCGGACGACCTCGACCACGTCCTGGGCGACCCGCTCGGCGGCCTTGCGGTCGGTGTGCCGCAGCAGCACCGCGAACTCGTCGCCGCCGACCCGGGCCACCACGTCCGTCTCGCGCAACCGGGCCCGGAGCGCCCGCGCGACGGTGACCAGCAGGTCGTCGCCGGCGGCGTGGCCGAGCGTGTCGTTGACGGCCTTGAAGTGGTCGAGGTCGAGCAGCAGCACGGCCCCGCCGACGCCGTACCGGCGGAACTCGGCGACGTGCCGGTCCAGCTCGGCGTCGAAGCGGCGCCGGTTCGCCAGCCCGGTCAGCGGGTCGTGGTCGGCGAGGTGGGCCAGCTGCTGCTCGTAGCGGTGCCGCTCGGACACGTCCAGGAGGTTCGCGAGCACCAGGTCGGGGTCGTCGTCCTCCCCGGCCAGCAGGGAGCTGGACAGCAGCAGGTGCGCCTCGGTGCCGTCGGCGCCGCGCACCGACCACTGCACCGGGGGATGGCCCGCGGACCCGGACCGGAGCTCCGCGAGGTGGGCCGGCACGGTGGGGTCGTCGGGCTCGGCGGACAGTGCCGCGAGCGGCCGCCCGACCAGGTCCTCGCGCCCGAACAGCGCGGCCATCGCCGGGTTGGCCCGCACGACCTCGCCGTCGAGGCTCACCAGGGCGACCGCCTGCGGCGCGTCCTCGAACAGCCGGTCGGCCCGCTGCTTCGCGGCGGCGACCGCGCGCTCGCGGCGTCGGTCCCGGGTGACGTCGCGCACCATCAGCAGCGCCTGCGCCCGGCCGGTGCCCGACGGCAGCGGGCAGACCACGACCTCGTGGTCGCGGCCACCCACCGAGGCGTCCACCGGCATGCCGCGCTCCTCGCCCGCGAACGCGGCCTCCAGCATCTCGCCGAGGGGGACCCCGCCGGCCGCCGCGAGCTCCTGCAGCCAGCGGCCCGCCGAGTCCCGGGCCCGGTGCGCCAGCAGCCCGGCGCCGGTGACCACCCTGATCCCGGTGCCCTGCTCGACCAGCACCATGATCGTGTCGGGCAGGTGGTCCATCAGCACCCGCCAGCGCGCCTCGGCCGCGGTGAGCTCCCGCTGGGTGCGCTCGTTCTCGGTCTCGTCGACGGCGACCACCAGGTAGCCGGTCAGCCCGCCGGCGTCGTCCCGGAGCTCGCTGACGGCCAGCCGGACCACGACCTGCTCGCCGTCGGCCCGCGCGCACAGCCACCGGCGGGCCGGGGCCCGCCGGCGCGCCAACGCGGCCAGCACCGCGAACCCGGGCCGCACGCCCAGCTCCTCGGCGGCCGTGGCCAGCGCCTGCGGGTCGTGCACCAGCTCGAGGAACGGGCGGCCGACCATCTCCTCGGTCGCGTGCCCGCACACCGCCGCGGCGCCGGCCCCGGCGGCGGTGACCACCCCGTCGGCGTCGGTGGTCACCAGCGCCGCCAGCGACGCCGCCGCCACGATCCGGTCCGCCGTCCGCGGTGCCGAGCCGCCGCCCGGTGCCGGGCCGCCCGCCGGCGGCTCGGTGGTCCGGCCGCGCAGCACCTGCCGCGCGGCCGGGACCAGCACGGCCGCCATCCCCATCCACAGGGCGGCGTGCCGCCACTCCCCCGGCGGGTAGGCCGGAGCCGCCACCAGCCACAGGGGCGCCGTCACCGCGAGGACCCCGACCACCGCGCCGACGAGCAGGTCGGCGCGAGTGCCGAACAGCACCAGCCAGGCGATCGGGATCGCGACCAGCGGCCCCAGCCCGGAGCCGGAGCCACCACCGAGATCGCGCAGCAGCACCACGGCGACGAAGGTCAGGCACGGGAGGGCCGGGTCCAGCCAGCTGTGCCGGTCGCGGCGCAGCACCTCGTGCAGCACCCAGGCCAGCACCGGCAGCATCAGCAGCACGACCGCGAGCTCCCACACCTGCGCGCGGCGCAGGTCGTAGGGCGGCGCGGCGGCGACGAGGGCTCCGAGGGCCAGGACCGCGACGAACGGGAGCGCGGTGCGCAGGGTGGGCCGGGGCCCGGCCGACCGGGGCCCGGCCGACCGGGGCCCGGCGGCCCGGTGGCCGGCGGGCGCTGCGGGTGACGGCACGCCTCAGCCCCCCTCGACCCGCCGGGCGAGCGCCTCCCAGGCCGCGCGGTGCTCCGCGCTCCCGCGCGCGCCGAGCGCGGCGTGGTGGACCGCCAGGTGCTCCCGCTCCAGCCGTACGGCGTCCGGCTGCCGTTGCAGGTAGCCGCTCAGCGCGCAGGCCCCCGGGTCCACCAGACGCGGCCGGGCCGGCCCGCCGGACACGGCGTTGAGCCGGTGCTCCCAGGCCACGTGCGCGGCGAGCGCGCCGAGCGGCGTGCGCGGCCGGTCCCGGTCGACGTCGAGCCGGAACGCCTCGGCCCAGCCGGGCACCTCCGCCGCGGGCATCGGACGCGCGATCCCGTAGCCCTGGCCGGCGTCCACGCCGAGCTGGACCGCGGCCTCGATCAGGCCGTCGGTCTCGAGGCCCTCGACGACCACCCACAGCCCGAGCCCGTGGGCGATCTCGCTGATCGGGGGGATGAAGTGCAGGGCGGACCGCGGCGCGAACTCGGTGCCCCGGACCAGGCCCTGGTCGACCTTGACGTCGTCGAAGTCGAAGTGCCGCAGCCGCAGCAGCGAGCTGTAGCCGGACCCGAGGTCGTCCTGCGCGAGCCGGACCCCGATCCTCTTGAGCTCGCCGAGCGCGGCCTGCGCCTGGCGCAGGTCGCCGTCGAGGAAATCGCTCTCCAGCAGCTCCAGGGTGAGCCGGTCCGGCGCCACGTCGTACCGTTCGAGCGCCCACGCGACCGCACGCGCGTAGCGGTCGTCGTAGGCGGACATCACCGGGAGGTTCACCGACACCGCCGTGGTGAGCCCGCGCTGCTGCCACTCCAGCAGGGAGCGCAGGGATTGGTCGACGCCCACCTCGAACAGCCGCACCAGCTCCTCGTCGCCGAAGGCGGGCAGGAACTCCGCCGGGCTGACCAGCCGGTCGGGGCCCACCAGCCGGGCCAGCGCCTCGAGCTTGGCGACCCGCCCGCTCGCGAGGTCGACCACCGGCTGGTAGAGCATCTCGACCTGCCCGCGGTCGAGCATCGCGATGTGGCTGCCGCGGTCGGCGAACCCGCTCACCCCCGCGCCCGGCCCGGCCACCGACTCCAGGGCCGCGAGCGCCCGCTCGACCACCTGCTTGAGCTGCACGAACATGGCCTGCCGCGGCGGGTGCGCGAAGTAGCCGGGCCAGCGCGCGTAGAAGGCGAACAGCGCCCGGGACTCCCCATGCGGCCCGGACAGCGGCACCGCGACGCTGGACCGCCAGCCGAAGCGTTCGCCCCACCGGCGCCAGGGCGCGGTCGCGGGGTCGGTCAGGTAGGAGTCTGACCGGACGATCGTCCCCGTCCGCCACGCCTGGCCGGTCGGGCCGCTGCCGGCCGCCTGCCCGTCCCGGATCGTGATCGCGGGCGCGTCCTGCTGGAGCACGTCGACCATGAACGCGTCGACGGGGTCGCCGGCGCCCACCTCGAACTGGAACGCCCCGTCCATGTCGGGCCTGCCGAGGAACCCGGCCACCATGCCGTCGAGACAGCTGACCGCGTCCAGGACCCCGCGGGCCAGGTCGGCGACCGTCCGCGCCTCGGAGACCACCTCGTTGACCCGCATCATCACCACGGCCTGCGCCGCGTCGATGTCGCGGTAGCCGCGCAGCACCGAGTGCAGGTCGGCGGTGAACCGGGTCGACACCGCCGCGTGCATCGCGACCTGGTCCGTCAGCGGGGTCACCCGGTCGAGACGCTCGAACAGCACCTGCTGCAGGGCGAGGCTCGCGGAGACGTACCAGTCCATGTCGACGCCGACCATCGCGTGGATCCGGCCGATGTCGCGGCTGCGCTCGGCCAGCTCGTCCGGGTCGGCGTCGGGGGCGAGGAGCTCGCGGAGGTAGCCGGCCTGCGTGCGGTCGAGCCGGCGCCGCTCGTGGTCGGTCAGCCGGTCCAGCACCACCTTGGCCTCCGGCAGGTGCTCCAGCTCGCGGTAGAACCCGCGGACACAGGCGTCCAGCTGCCGCTCGAGGAGCACGCCGGCGTGGGCCAGCAGCGCGCTGTCGTGCGCACCTGGCCCGGAGAGTCTCCGTCCCGGACCGGCTCCCCCGTAGCTCACATCGAACCCCTATCAGGGCGGTGGCGGGCTTGCGTGGTTTCCTGCGTTGCGAGGGTATGCGACCGCTACGTCCCGGGTTGCCGTTTCCGGCGAACCGGCCCCACCGCCCGCAATCAGCCCAGCGCCCGGCCGGCCCGGTCCAGGTAGACGGTCCCGGCGGTGCCGAGCCGCGCGCGCATCACCTCGACCGCGTCGAGGCTCTCGTCGACGAGCACGAAGCGTCGGCCCATCGCGGCGGCCACCGCGCCCGTCGTACCGCTGCCGGCGAAGAAGTCCAGCACCCAGTCGCCGGGGCGGGAGGACGGCTGGAGCACCCGGCGCAGCACCCCCTCGGGCTTCTGGTTCGGGTAGCCGGTCTTCTCGCGGCCGGTCGTGGAGACGATCGTGTGCCACCACACGTCGGTGGGCAGCTTGCCGCGGGCCGCCTTCTCCGGCGAGACCAGGCCCGGGGCGAGGTAGGGGATCCGCTCGATCGCGTCCTGGTCGAAGAGGTGCGCGCCCATCCGCTTGACGTAGACGAGGATCGTGTCGTGCTTGGCCGGCCACCGGTTGCGTGCCCGGCCGCCGTAGTCGTAGGCCCAGATGATCTCGTTGAGGAAGCAGTCGCGGCCGAAGATCTCGTCGAGGAGCACCTTGCAGTAGTGCGCCTCCCGCCAGTCGATGTGGAAGTACAGCGTGCCGGAGTCGGCGAGCAGCCGACGGGCCTGCTCCAGCCGCGGCGCGAGGAAGCCGCGGTAGTCCTCGAACGAGTCGGGGTAGGACATCCGGCCGGTCTCGACGGTGGAGTAGCGGCGCCCCCCGAAGCCGGTCCGGTCGCCGGCCCCGTCGTCTCGGCGGGTGGAGGTGAGCGTGCGGCGCTCCTGCCGGCCGCCGGTGTTGAACGGCGGGTCGATGTAGATCACCTGGAAGGCACCGTCGGGCAGCTCGGGCAGGACCAGCAGGTTGTCTGCGTGCACCACGACGTCCGAGCTGCTCGCGAAGTCGATCACGTGCTGGTCTCCTCGGGCCGTACGTCGTACCGGCCATTCTCGCGCACCGGTGGCCCGACCGGGCCCTCGCGTCGCCGGGCGGGGCTGTGTTTCGATGGATCGTGGGCATCGACTTCGCCGCGTCGCCGCGCCCCACCCTGGGGGTGGAGTGGGAGTTCGCACTGGTCGACAAGACCACCCGCGACCTGGTGAACCGCGCCGACGACCTGTTCACCTGCGTGCGCGGACGCGCCGGCCGGTCGCCCCGGCTGCACACCGAGCTGCTGCGCAACACCGTCGAGGTGGTCAGCGGGGTGCATGCGACGGTCGCCGCGGCGATGGCCGACCTCGGGGAGTCGCTCGGGCTCGTGCGCGAGGTGGCCGACGGGCTCGGCGTGGACCTCTACTCCGCGGGGACGCACCCGTTCGCGGAGTGGTCCCGCCAGCTGCTCACCGCCGGCCACCGCTACGAGGAGCTGATCGAGCGCACCCAGTGGTGGGGCAGGCAGATGCTGATCTGGGGGGTGCACGTGCACGTCGGGGTGCCCCGCCGCGAGCACGTGATGCCGATCGTCAGCTCGCTGCTCAACCAGTTCCCGCACCTGCAGGCGCTGTCGGCCTCGTCGCCGATCTGGTCGGGGACCGACACCGGCTACGCCAGCAACCGGGCGATGATGTTCCAGCAGCTGCCCACCGCGGGGCTGCCGTTCCAGTTCGAGCGCTGGGAGGAGTTCGAGGCGTTCGTCGACGACCACCTGCGCACCGGGGTCATCGAGCACCTCAACGACATCCGGTGGGACATCCGGCCGTCGCCGGAGCTGGGCACCGTCGAGGTCCGGGTCTGCGACGGGATCGCGGACCCCCGCGAGCTGGCCGCGCTGGTCGCGCTCACCCACTGCCTGGTGGTCGACCTGTCCGAGCGGCTCGAGACCGGCGAGACGCTGCCGACGATGCCTCCGTGGTTCGTGCAGGAGAACAAGTGGCGCTCGGCCCGCTACGGCCTCGACGCGGTGATCATCCTCGACGCGACCGGCGACGAGCGGCTGGTCACCGACGACCTCGAGGACCTGCTGGTCCGGCTCGCCCCGGTCGCGGACCGGCTCGGGTGCGCCGCCGAGCTCGAGGACGTGCGCGAGATCCCCCGCCGGGGCGCGTCGTACCAGCGGCAGCGGCGGGTCGCGGAGGCGACCGGCGGTGACCTGGTCGCGGTCGTGGACTCGGTGGTGCGCGAGCTCGACGGCCCGGGCTGAGACCTCCGCCACTCGGCCGGCCTCAGGCTTGTCTGCGGCCGGTTCGCCCGGAAGGGTTGGCCGGATGCTGAGCGAGATCTGGGCGGCGGCCGCGGGCCCGCTGCGCGACCTGAGCCCGGGCAGCTACCTCGCCGTGGTGGTCGTGGTCGCGGTCGCCGCGCAGTGGCTGGCCTGGCAGCTGCGGGTGCCGGCGATCCTGGTGCTGCTCCTGGTCGGCTTCGGCCTCGGCCAGCTCGCCGACGCCGACGAGATCCTGGGCCGCGACGTGCTGTTCGCCGGGGTGACGCTGACCGTCGGGATCATCCTGTTCGAGGGCAGCCTGTCGCTGCGCATCGCCCACGTGCGCGACCTCGGCAGACCGGTGCTGCGGCTGTGCACGGTCACGGTCGCGGTGGCGTGGGCGCTGATCTCGCTCTCGGCCCTCGCGGTGGGTTTCGCGCTCGAGGTGGCGCTGCTGGTCGGCGCGATCCTCGTCGTCACCGGCCCCACCGTGATCGCGCCGATCCTGCGCCAGCTCCGGCCCACCCGCCGGGTCTCCTCGCTGCTGCGCTGGGAGGGCATCGTGGTGGACCCGATCGGCGCGGTGCTGGCGCTGCTGGTGTTCCAGGGCGTGGTCGCCGGCGGCATCGGTGAGGCGCTGCCGACCGTGCTGGCCTCCGTCGGCAAGACGCTGCTGGTCGGCTTCGGCGTGGCCCTCGCCCTGGGCTACCTGCTGGACTTCTTGATGCGACGCCACGCCGTCCCCGACTTCCTGCACGGCGTGGTGTTCCTCGCCGCCGCGATCGGGGCGCTGGTGCTGTCCGACAGCATCCAGGCCGACAGCGGCCTGCTGACCGTGACCGTGCTCGGCGTGTTCCTCGGCAACCGGCCCGGCCTGCACCTCGAGCACGTGCGCGAGTTCAAGGAGCACCTGCAGGTGCTGTTCGTCGGCGGCCTGTTCGTCGTCCTCGCCGGGCGGGTGACCCCGGCCGCGCTGTGGGAGGTGGCCCCGAAGGCGCTGGTCCTCGTGCTGGTGCTCGTGCTGGTGGTGCGGCCGGTCAGCGTGCTGCTCGGGCTGCTGGGCACCAGGGTCACCCGCGAGGAGCGCACCCTGCTGGCGTTCATGGCCCCGCGCGGCATCGTCGCGGCGGCGATCGCGAGCATCTTCGCGCTGGACCTCAGCCATGCCGGCGAGCGGATGGCGGCGCGGGCGGCCGAGGCGACCGGGCCCGCCGCGGCGTCGTACGCCGCGCAGGCCGCCGACCTGGGCAGGCTCGCCGGGGAGGCCCGGCAGCTGGTGCCGCTGGTCTTCCTGCTCATCGTGGCAACGGTCACGATCTACGGCTTCGGGGTGGGCCGGCTCGCGGAACGGCTGCACCTGGCCAGCACGTCCCCGCAGGGCGTGCTGTTCGCCGGGGCCGGCCGGTGGGTCGTCGACGCCGCCCGGGAGCTCACCGGGCTCGGGGTGCCCACGCTGATCGTGGCCCGCGAGTATCTCGACCTCTCCCGCGCCCGGATGGCCGGGCTCGACACGGTGACCGCCAACATCCTTTCGGAGTTCGCGGTCTCCGACATGGACCTCTCCGGCATCGGCTCCCTCGTCGCCTGCACCCGCGACGACGAGCACAACGCGACCGCGGCCCGCGAGTTCGCGCGCACCCTCGGCCGCGCCAACGTCTACCAGCTGCGACGCGGCAGCCAGCAGCTCGGCCGGGCCAGCAGCCGCAAGGACGCCGCGGGCCACCTCACCGCCCGTGCCGCGTTCGACCCGCCGCTCTCGCACCGCGAGCTCCAGGAGCGGGTCGAGGCCGGCATGACGGTGCGGACCGCCCGGCTGGGCCCCGACCTCACCGTCGCGGACCTGCGGAGGGCGTACGACGGCCGGGCGGTGCTGATGTTCGTGCACCGGGACGCCCAGACCCAGGTCGTGCACGAGGGGGCGAGGATCCCCGAGCGGGACGCCGTGCTGGTGTTCCTGGCCCCGCCCGACCCGGCGGCCGGCTGACCCGCGGCCGGGTCAGGGGCGCCGGTTCGAGCGCACGTGCCGGCTCTGCCAGCCGATCCGGGCCAGCATCGCGAGCGCGGCCACGATCGAGACCACGAACACGATCAGCGCGATGCGGCTGCCGGCCGTGGACTCCCCGCCGGGCGCGCGCGCGAGCAGCGCGGACGACAGGATCATCGCGGACAGGATCAGCCCGGCGGCGAGCACGTTCGCGAGCTTGTGCAGCCCACGCAGGAACTCGTCCTCGTCGAACGCGTTGACCCGCAGCTCGAAGTGCCCCTCGCCGATGGCGTCGAAGGCCCGGTTCACCCGCCCGGGCAGCGCCTCGACGAACTCCTTGGCCTCCAGCAGGGAGGCCATCATCGCCGCCGGGGTGGTCCGGACGGAGGACCGCATCAGCTCGGCCGTGTGCCTGCGCAGGGCTGCGCGCGGCTCGAAGTCGGGGTCGAGGGTGGCGGCGACCTGGTCGAGGTTGAGCATGGTCTTGCCGAGCATCACCAGCTCGGGGTCCATCCGCAGCCCCGCCTCACCGGACCTGCGGGTCAGCTCCAGGAGCGTGGCGCCGATGTCGAGGTCGGCCATCGAGGCGTCCGCCGACCGGCCGACCACGTCGGCCACCGCGCGCTCGAACGCCGCGGCGTCGAACCCGGGCAGCTCCTCGCCGAGCGTCCGAGCCACCCGGGACACCTCCTCGGGGCGCGCGTCGGCCAGCGCCAGCAGCAGCTTCACGAGCTTGTCGCGCACCGCCGGCGCCAGGCGCGCGACCATCCCGACGTCCAGCAGCACCAGCCGGTGGTCCGGGGTGATCAGCACGTTGCCCGGGTGCGGGTCGGCGTGGAAGACACCCTCGAGCAGCACCTGCCGCAGGTAGGCCTCCACGAGCGCGTCGGCCAGGGGCGCCCCGTCGAGGTCGAGCTTGCCGAGCGGCCCGAGGTCGGTGATCTTGCGGCCCTCGACGTACTCCATCGTCAGCACCCGGCTGGTGGTCAGGTCCGGGTACGGCGCGGGCACGATGATGTGCTCGTTGCTCTCGAGGATCCTGCCGATGGTGGCCAGGTTGTCGGCCTCCCGGCGGTAGTCCAGCTCGTCGAGCAGCGACGTGCGGAACTCGAGCAGCAGGTCGCCGAACCCGTAGCGCTCACCGAGCTGGGTGTGGGAGTCGATGAAGTCGGCGAGGTCGGAGAGCACCTCCATGTCGTCGAGGATCTGCGCCCGGATGCCCGGGCGCTGCACCTTGACCACGACCTCGCGGCCGTCCCGCAGGGTGGCCCGGTGCACCTGCCCGAGGGACGCGGCCGCCATGGGCTTGCGCTCGAAGGTCGGGAAGAGCCGCGAGAGCCGCACCCCGAGCTCGCGGCTGATGATCTCCTCGGCCTGCTCGAACGGGAACGGCTCCACGTCGTCCTGCAGCCGGGACAGCGCGTCGATGTAGGCAGGCGAGAGCAGGTCCACCCGCGAGGACATCAGCTGCCCGAGCTTGATGAAGGTCGGGCCCATCGCCTCGAGCTCGTCGGCGAGGCGGGCCGCGGCGTCCGGGTCGCCGGCCGTCTCGTCCTCGTCGCCGAGCACGGTGTCCATGCCGCTGGACTTGACGAGGTCGTCGTGGCCGTGGCGCACCAGGAGCGTGGCGATCTGGCGGTAGCGGCTCAGGTGGGCGGGACGGATCTTGAGTGCCATGGTGCGTCGAGAGTACCCACGGGGGCGGGACGCTACGCACCTCGGGCGACCCGGCGGGCCGGGCCCCGGAGTCAGCGGATGGTGACCGTGCGGGTGTCGGTGGTGGGCGTGCCGCCCTCACCCCCGGACGGGTCGTCCTCGCTGATCTCCACGGTGTAGCTGCCGGGGGACAGCGTCACGGTGAAGGAGTACGGCGCGAAGGTCTGGCCCTCGCTGGTCATAGTGACGCCCTTCTTCACCACCTTGCCGGAGGCGTCGAGAACCCGCCACGGGACCGTCGCCTCGAAGGCCGCCGCCTCGCCGGCGACGGTCAGCGGGGACGAGGAGGTCGCGCCCTCGCGCGGCGTGTCGATCTGCACGAGCGCGCGCACGTCGACCGGGTCCGCGCGAGCGACCGGCTGGTCCCAGCTGACCGCGCCCCACAGCTCGCCGGCCGGCTCCCCGGCGATCAGCAGCCGGACCGTGGCGTCCTTGTCCACCGCCTCGGTGACCGTGTAGACGAGCTGCTGGATCATCAGCGCGGCCCCTTCGGAGCCGATGTTCGCGGTCCGGGCCTCGGCGGAGAGGTCGACGGTGATCGCCTTGCCGGCGCGGGTGACACCGAGCACCCGGGTGGCCGGGTTCCACGGGGTCGTGTAGTCCGGGTCGTCGGCACCGGCGATCAGCGTGGCGACGGCCTCCTTCGCCGGGTCGTCACCCGGCAGGTCCCGCAGCTCGCGCACCAGTCGCAGTCCGGCCCGGGTGTCGACCATGAAGTAGACACCCGAGGTGGTGGCCGCCGCGGTGGGACCGGGCGATGTGGGCGACACGCTGGGGGACGGGCTGGGCGACGGGCCAGCGGTCCGGCTGGACGTCGGGGCGGTCGGTCCGGTGGCCCCGCCGTCCCCGTTGTCGCCACAGCCGGCAGGCACGGCGAGCAGGACGCCGGCCGCCACGGCCACCAGCACGCGGACCCAGCCGCGGGTCAGGGCCGAGCTGTCGGGTCGGCGATGGCTGCGCTTGCTCATGGTGGCCCTCCTCGCGGCGGTGCAGGGCCGGACGACCCTCGCCCTCGGCGACCGTCCTCACCTCAAGTCTGGCCGCCGACGGCGGCCCGGCCAGGGGCCTTGGTCCCCCGCGGGCGGGCCGGTCAGCGGGGCCGCTCAGCGCCGGGAGGAGACGTGGAAGCTGTTGACGATGGCATCCACCCGCGGGAGCACGGCGGTGGGGTCGCTGTCGTGCGCGGTGAACGCGGTCAGCGCGAAGCTGCGCGGGTGCGCCGCGACGATGACCACCACGAAGCGCAGCGGGACGCCCTTGTCGTTGCGGACCTGTCCGTAGACGGTCAGGGCGGCCCGTCCGTCGACACGCTCCTGCTGCCGGCCCAGGAGCGCCAGCCGCGGATAGCCCTGCCGCAGCGTCCGGAGGAACGAGCGGGTGGCGGCGCGGAGCGGGCCGCCGGAGATCGGGCCGACCGAGACCACGAGGTCCTTGCCGGGGCTGGTGAAGCGGGCAGTGGGGCCGGACTGCGTCACGGCGAGGTCGGTGGGGACCCGGAGGGCGTAGCCCCCGGCCCTCGACACGAACGCCTTGGTGGGCACCGCGGCCCCGCTGCGCGCCGCCACCGACGCCGGCGACGCCGACGCGCGGTCCGACGTACCCGCCGTGTCGCGAACGGTGACGTAGCCGAACAGGCCGGCACCGAGCAGCGCCACCGCGGCCAGCGCCAGCAGGCCGAGGATCTTCGGTTCACGGTGTCGCATCGGTTCTCCTGAGAGCGAGCACGACCGGGGCCGGCGGGTCCGCCGGCCCCGGTCGATCGAGTCGTCGCGGTCCGGTCAGGCCAGGTGGCCGGCCGCCTTGCGGCGCGAGTACGCCATCAGCAGCGCGCCGAGGCCGACGGCGCCGAGGCCACCGGCGAGCAGCCCGGTCCAGACGCCACCGGTGTTCGGCAGCACCCCGGCCAGGGCGCCGGCGCTGCCGCCGGGGCTGCGGGGCCCGCCGACGAGCTCCCTGCCCAGCACCTCGGGGGCCCGGTTGGCGCCGGCGTTGTGCGCGAGCGCCTCGGTGTGCGAGAGGTCGGCCGACGCCTCGACCGGGCTGTCCGGCAGGGCCCGGGCGACCAGCGCGTCCTGCGACTGGCCGGCGGTGTCGCCACCGACCTGGGCGCTGCCCTGGTTCAGGTCGACGCACACCGCGCTCGGCGAGACGCAGCCCGGCTGCACCGCGATCTGGTCCGGCTGGTCGAGGCTGCCCTGGCTCTCGCCGTTGGTGGACAGGCCCGCGATCTCGGAGCCGCCCGTGGCGGCCGGGGTGCCGGTGCCCGAGTCGGCGTGGCTCTCGGAGTGCAGGACGTCGCCCTGGAGGGCGCAGTCGGCCGCGGTGGCCCCCGGCTGCTTGAGGCAGAGGGCGACCAGGTCGCTCCGGGCGTTCCCGGTGGTCCGACCGGTGCCCTTGTCCCGGGTCGAGTCGGCGCGGCTGGTCGCGACACCGGCCGCCACCGGCCCGTCGCACTCCTGGTTCGCGTCGGTGTTGGTGCCGCCGAGGCAGGCGCTGAGCACGCCGCTGTCGCTCTCGGAGTGGGAGCTGGTGGCGCCGTCGGTGGCCAGCGCGTCCGCGTAGAGCACGCGCAGGCACAGCTGGCCCGCGCTGGCCTCGCACAGGCCGGCGAGCGGGTCGCCCGCGTGGTCCTCACCGGTGCCCCGCGAGTCGGCGTGGGCGCCGAGGATCTCCTGGCCGCCGAGAGCGATCAGGGTGGAGTCCGCGCTCGAGCTGTCGTCGTCGCGGGTGGTGGCCTTGCTGCTGCCCAGGTCCGCGACGTCGTTGCCGGCGAGGTCGGCCTTGGCCACCTCGGCGGCGGCGTGGTCCTCGGGGGCCGCGTGGTCCTCGGGGGCCGGGTCGCTCCCGGACTGGCTCGACGTACCCGAACCGTCGTGGGGAGCGGGCAGCGGCGTGGTGCCGTCCCCCCCGGGGGCGCTCGGCAGCTGGTCCAGCTGGCCGAGGAGGGTGCCGATGGGGTCGGAGCCGTGGTCGCTGGCGTGGGCGGGGGCCGCGCCGAGCGTGACCAGGGCGAGGACCGCCGCGGCGGCGGCGGGGCCTCTGAGTCTCCCGAACGTGGTGCGCATACTTCTCCTTTCGCAGGGTCCGCCCGACGGGTGTTTCATCCCCCCGCCCGTGGACCCGGACGTCTGCTGCATTCGAGGATCAACGACCCGTCCTCCGGCCGGTTACGCCTCCCGGGGCGGTCTGTGGCCTCGTTCACACCGGCTGCCGCTTGTCTGGTACGTGTTCTAGTCTCGACGGATGGACCGCGACTCGTACCGGCGCTCGGACCTCTCGTCCGAGGAGGCCGCCGCCCACGACCGGGCGTTCGGCGCCCTGGCGCAGGCGACCAGGGAGTTCATGGAGGCCCAGCTGCTCACCCGGGTCGACCACGACGAGATCGCCGACGTCCAGGCGGCCCTCGAGGCGCTCACCGCCCGGCTCCGCAAGGACAGCCAGGCCGGGCCGCACGGCATCGAGGTCGGCCCGGACGACTCGGTGCGCGCGCACGGCAACGCCGTGATCGGGCTGCGCAACCCGGTGGCGCCTCCCCTGCGCATCGAGCACTCGCCGGAGGGCCGCGCCTGGACGTCGTTCCACCTCAGCGCGCTCTACGAGGGCCCCCCGGGGCTGGTCCACGGCGGAGTCAGTGCACTGCTGCTCGACCAGCTCTGCGGCGAGGCGGCGGCCGCCGGCGGCGCGCCGGGGATGACCGGCCGACTGACTCTGCAGTACCGCCGGCCGACGCCGCTCGGGGACCTGTCGGCCGAGGCCTGGATCGACGGCACCGACGGGGTGAAGACCGTGGTGCGTGGCCACATCAGGGACGCCGACGGCAACCCGACCGTCGAGGCGGAAGGGCTGTTCATCCTCCCGCGCTGGGCCCGCGAGGAGCTGGCGCGGTCCGAGGGGCGGCCGGCCCGCTTCGAGTGAGCGCGCACGCATGCCGGCCCGACCCAGTGGGCACCGTGCGGGCATGACCGAAGGCACCGACGAGAACGACAGCTACCACGGCTACAGCATCGACGACGAGGACCAGCCGCAGGACACCGGCGACAGCACGACGAGCAGCCGGGGCCTCGAGGAACCGCTGGAGGAGGGGTACTCCCCGCCGGAGAAGTGGTCGCCCGGGGAGGGCTACGGCAACACGCCCTACGAGGAGCAGACCGGCGAGTCGCTCGACCAGCGGCTGGCCCAGGAGGTCCCCGAGCCGGACCCCTACGAGCTGGCCGCCAACGAGGAGGAGACCGTCGGCGGCGAGGTGGGCCGCGAGCGGGCCGGCCGGCTCGTCGAGGAGGACGAGGGCCTCGGCCCCGACGAGGAGAAGGACCTGGTGGCCGACGACGTGGGCATCGACGGGGCCGGCGCGAGCGCCGAGGAGGCCGCCGTACACGTCATCGACGACGACACCGCCGAGCCCTGACCCCCTCCCCGTTGAGTGCTGGCTTGTTCCCCGTTGAGTGCTGGCTTGTTCCCGGTTGAGTGCTGGCTTGTTCCTGGTTGAGTGCTGGCTTGTTCCTGGTTGAGTGCTGGCTTGTTTGCGAACCCACGCAACAACGGAGAACAACCCGACACTCGACCGGGAACAACTCCGCACTCAACGGAGAACAACCCAACACTCAACGGGGAAGAACCCAACACTCAACGGAGAACAACCCAACACTCAACGGGGTGGGGCGGGGTCAGGCGTCCTGCTTGACGCCGCGGGCACCGGTGTCGGTGAGCCGGGCCTCCTCGGCCGCCCGGGCCTCGAGCTCGGCTCGGCGGGTGGCCTCGATGAGATCCCGCGAGGCGTCGTAGGCACCCGGCCGGCTGACCAGGTCGGCGGCGCCGTTGTTGAGACGCTGCAGCGCCAGCCGCCCGAAGATCTGCTGCTCTGTCGCGGTGCGCTCCGACCTGCCGCGGCCGATGAAGGACACGAACCAGTGCAGCAGCGCGGTGATCCGGTTCTTGAAGCCGGTGATGTAGACCAGGTGCACGCCCAGCCACATCAACCAGGCGAGGAAACCGGTCAGCCGCAGCCGGCCGATCATCGCCACGGCGCGGAACCGCGAGATGGTGGCCATGCTGCCCTTGTCGAAGTACCGGAACGCCGGGTCGGGCGCCTTCCCGTCGATGCGCTTGCTGATCTGCTTCGCGGCGTACTTCGCGCCCTGGATGGCCACCTGCGCGACGCCGGGCAGGTGGTCGAGGTTGATCATGTCGCCGACCACGAACACCTCCGGGTGACCGGGCAGCGTCAGGTCGGGGTTGACCCCGATCCGGCCGGCGCGGTCGAGCGGGGCGCCGGTCTGCGCGGCGAGGATCCGGCCCAGCGGGCTGGCCGAGACGCCGGCGGCCCACACCTTGGTCACCGCGTCGATCCGGCGGCGGGTGCCGTCCTTGTCCTGGACCTCGAGCCCCCGCTCGTCGACGTCGACGACCATGGCGCCGAGCTGCACCTCCACGCCGAGCCTCTCGAGGTCGGCCTTGGTCTTCTCCCCCAGCTTCGCGCCGAACGGCGGCAGCACCTGGGGAGCGGCGTCGAGCAGGATCACCCGGGCGTGCCGGGTGTTGATCCGGCGGAAGTCCTTCTCGAGCGTGCGGTGCGCGAGCTCGGCAATCTGGCCGGCCATCTCCACGCCGGTCGGCCCGGCGCCGACGACCACGAACGTGAGCAGCCGCTCGATCTCGTCCTCGGACTCGGCGAGCTCGGCCAGCTCGAACGCGCCGAAGATCCGTCCGCGCAGCTCCAGCGCGTCGTCGATGCTCTTCATCCCCGGCGCGAACTCCGCGAACTGGTCGTTCCCGAAGTACGACTGACCGGCGCCGGCCGCCACGATCAGCGAGTCGTACGGCGTGACCGTGACCCGGTTGAGCACGGTCGAGGTGACCGTGCGCGCCTCGAGGTCGATGCCGGTGACCTCACCGAGGATCACCCGGGCGTTCTTCTGCGAGGACAGCACCTCGCGCGTCGGCGGCGCGATCTCGCCCTCGGACAGGATGCCGGTGGCGACCTGGTAGAGCAGCGGCTGGAACAGGTGATGGGTGGTCTTGGCGACCATCGTCACGTCGACGTCGGCGTGCCTGAGCGCCTTGGTGCCGAACAGCCCCCCGAAGCCTGAGCCGATCACCACCACCTGGTGGCGCGGGCTCGCGGGCGCCTGGACGTTCGCCATGGGTGTCACCTTTCCCTGCGACCTCTCGACTGGACGCTTCTCGACTCCCCCTCCTGCCCATTCTGGGGCCTCTTCAGACTCAACAACCGCCGTGTCCACTCCCATGGCCGCCGGGGGCATGGCCTGCCTCACACGCCGCGCCGGGCCCGGGGGCTCCCGGTGTCGGGCCGGTCACAGGCAGGATGGCCCGGTGAGCACCCACTACGACCTCGCGGTGGTCGGCACCGGCTCGGGGAACTCGATCGTGAACGATGCCTTCGCGGACCGGTCCGTGGCGATCCTCGAGAGGGGCACGTTCGGCGGCACCTGCCTCAACGTCGGCTGCATCCCCACGAAGATGTTCGTCTACCCCGCCGACCTGGCCCACTCCGCCGCGCACGCCGGCCGGCTCGGCGTCGAGACCGGGTTCGAGCGGGCCCGCTGGCCCGAGATCCGCGACCGGATCTTCCGGCGGATCGACCCGATCTCCGACGCCGGCAGGCACTGGCGCGACCGCTCCAACCCGAACGTCACGTTGTACGCCGGCCACGCCCGGTTCGTCGACGTACGCACCCTGGACACCGGCACCGGCGAGGTCATCACCGCCGACGACGTGGTCATCGCGGCCGGCAGCCGACCCGTGCTCCCCCCGATCGAGGGGCTGGACTCGGTGCCGTTTCACACCAGCGACACGGTGATGCGCATCGACGCGCTGCCGGACCGGGTGCTGATCGTCGGCGGCGGGTTCGTCTCGGCCGAGTTCGCGCACGTCTTCTCCTCCTTCGGGGCCTCGGTGACGGTGGTCAACCGCTCCGGCGCGCTGCTGCGCGGCGAGGACGAGGACGTGTCGGCCCGCTTCACCGAGCTCGCCCGGCAGCGCTGGGACGTCCGCCTGGACACCCACGTGCTCCGCGTCCGGCAGTACGACGGACACGTCCACGCCGAGCTCGACGACGGCGACACGGTCGAGGCGGACCTGCTGCTGCTCGCGACCGGGCGCACCTCCAACGCCGACGGGCTCGACCTGGACCGCACTGGCGTGGAGGTCGCCGACGACGGGGTGGTGGTGGTCGACGACTACCAGCGCACCACGGCCGAGGGGATCTGGGCGCTCGGGGACGTCAGCAACCGCTACCAGCTCAAGCACGTGTCGAACCACGAGGCCCGCGTGGTCCAGCACAACCTGCTGCACCCCGACGACCTGGTGCGCGCCAACCACGAGCACATCCCGAGCGCGGTGTTCTCGCACCCGCAGGTGGCCAGCGTGGGGCTGACCGAGCGGGAGGCCCGCGAGCGCGGCCTCGACTTCGTCACCTCGCGGCAGTCCTACGGGGACACCGCCTACGGCTGGGCGATGGAGGACACCACCAGCTTTGCGAAGGTGCTCGCCGAGCCCGGCAGCGGCCGGCTGCTCGGTGCCCACTTCCTCGGCCCGCAGGCGTCCAACCTGGTCCAGCCCCTCGTGCAGGCGATGGCGCTCGGCAACACCGCGCGGGAGGTGGCCCGCGGCCAGTACTGGATCCACCCGGCGCTGATGGAGGTCGTCGAGAACGTCCTGCTGGGGCTGCCGCTTCACCACACCGGGGACCTCGACTCGGTCACGACTGCGACTCCGGGCTGAACCCTTCGGCGCGGACCCGGGTCAGTCCGGCGGGACGAGCACGCTCGCGACCTGCTCCAGCCGCGGGTGCAGGTCGTCGCCGTCGTGGACGACGCCCTTCTCCCAGGTCAGCAGCAGGCCGTCCGGACGGTCCTCGAGGGTCGCGATGCAGTTGTCGAACCACGGACCCTGCGTCTGCTGCCACTCGAACGGCGGCGGCGGCACCTTCGCGGCACGCGACAGCATCCGGCCGATGGCCACGGCCACCTTGGAGGACCCGAACGACATCGTCACCCGCATGAATCGGGGCAGCGGGTTGCGGATCGGCGAGCAGACCGCCTGCAGGATCTTGGCCCGGCCGCGGGCACGCCGTACCTGCGAGAGGTAGGAGTGGTGCACGTCCCCGGACAGGAAGGTGACGGTCTCGGGCGCCGGGCCCCGGAGGCCGTCGGCGGCCTCGAGCGCCATCCGCGCCACCTCCCGGAACCCGTCCTGGAAGGCGCCCCAGTGCTCGAGGTCCACCGCCTGCCGGAGCCGCTCGCCCACGCGTGCGGCCAAGCGGCCCCAGGCCCCGTTGCAGACCGCCTCGTTCCACGCCTCGAAGTGGTGCAGCCCCCGGGGCATGAGGAACGGCAACGACGTGCCGACCAGCAGGTGCCGGAAGCCACCGCGCACCTGCTCGTCGAGCCAGGCCATCTCGGCGTCGTCGAGGATCGACCGCCGGCCCGGGACGAGCAGCCGGGCCGCCCGGGAGTCGACGACGACCAGCCGGCTGCCGCCGACGTCCCGGGCGTAGCTCCACCGGTAGGCCTCCGGGTCGCGGTTCGCGTGGTCGGCGAACGCGTCGAGGTCGGCGGTGATGTCGACCTCGGTGTCACCGGCATCGCTGGTGATCTGCTGCCAGAGCGGGTCCTTCGCCCGTTCGTCCGGGGACAGGTTGCCGAGGTGCTGGTAGACCCAGTAGGAGCCGAGTCCCGAGACGATCCGCTCCTGCCACCAGGGAGTGCGCTCCATCCGGCGCCGCCAGGACAGCGAGGTGTTCCAGTCGTCGCGGACGTCGTGGTCGTCGAAGATCATCGCGCTCGGCAGCGTCGACAGCAGCCACCGGTTGACCTCGTCGCTCCAGGCGAGCGTGTAGAGGTGGGCGTACTCCTCGTAGTCCTTGAGCTCCTTGCCCGGCGGCTCGGAGATGTCGCGGCGGGCGGCGATGAAGTCCTGCATCTCCTGCGAGGTCTCGTCGGCGTAGACCTGGTCGCCGAGGAAGAGCACCAGGTCCGGCCACGGCGTCTGCGGCTGCGTCGCCATCCGACGGGCCAGCGAGCGCAGCGCGTCCACCCCGTGCGCGCGGTTGCCGGCCGCTTCGTGCGAGACGCTGGTGCGGCAGGAGCCGTAGGCCAGCCGCAGCCGCTTGCCCGGCTCGAGGGTGGCGATCACGCTCGGCGGGTACGTCGACCCGGCCGGCGGCCACACGTCGGCGCCGTCGACGGTCACCGTGTACGGCGTGACGGTGCCCGGCTCGAGCCCGTCCACGGCGACCAGCGCGTAGTGGTGGCCGTGGGCCGCGAAGGTCCTTGCGTCCCACGCGCGGCCACCGGCGCGCACGGTCACGGTGGCCGGCCCGCGCGTCTCGACCCAGATGCTCGCGGAGGCCTCGTCGACGTACCGCATCAAGGGGCCGAGGACCAGGGGAGAGTTGCTCACCCGACGGTTCTACTCCACCGGCCCACGTCGGCGACAGCCAACCGGTGTAGGAGCCTCCCCGACGGGGTACCACTGTGCCGTTGGGGGAACCGTGCCGTTGGGGCACTTCACGAGAGGGAGCAGGGAACCGCCATGAGCGTTGCCGCCAAAGCCGCACGCCTCGACCGCGGGGCCGACCACAGCTACGCGCTGGACGTGGCCGTGCGCATCGGCCTGGTGGCGTACGGCATCGTCCACCTGCTGATCGCCTGGCTGGCACTCCGGCTGGCACTCGGGAGCTCCGGGCGGAGCGCCTCCAGCAAGGGCGCCCTGCACGAGCTCGCGACCACGCCGCTGGGCCGGGTCTCGCTGTACGTCGTGGCGGGCGGGCTGCTCGCGCTGGCGGTCTGGCAGCTGATCGAGGCCCTGGGCGGCCACCGCGACGCCGAGGGGGGCAAGCGGTTGCTCAAGCGGGTCACGTCGGTCGCGAAGGTGGTCATCTACGGCGGCCTGGGGGTCAGCGCCTTCAAGACCGCGATCGGGTCGGGCAGCGGGGGCGGCGGCACGCAGGGCACCACGTCGAAGCTGATGTCGATGCCGGGCGGCCCGGTCATCGTCGCGGCCGTCGGCCTCGTCGTCCTCGTGGTCGCCGGGTTCCTCGTCTACCGCGGCTGGACCGAGAAGTTCATGGAGAAGCTCGACTTCGACGGCCGGACCGGCCAGGACGGGCGCGCCTACCGACTGTTCGGCAAGGTGGGCTACATCGCCAAGGGTGTGGCCCTCGCGATCATCGGCGGCCTGTTCGTGTGGGCCGCGGCCACCCACGACCCGCAGAAGTCCGGAGGGCTCGACCAGGCGCTGCACAAGCTGCTCGGCGCACCGTTCGGCACGCCGCTGCTGATCGTGGTGGCGGCGGGGATCGCCTGCTACGGCCTGTTCTGCTTCGCGTGGGCGCGCCATCTCGACCAGTAGCCGTCGCCCGGTCGGCGCCCTCGCCGCGGCACGGCCGGGCGGGTGTGACCCTTCGGGATGTCCGCGCCACCGGTTAGTCTCGACGCATGCGAGGCGCAACCCCCACCGCGACCACGAGAAGTCCTCTCGTCCGCGCGGGGGAGGGTGAGGCCCGATGCCGCTGAGCCGGAAGCCACTGAAGCTCGAACCCGACCCCCGGTCGGTCAACGAGGCCCGCGCCTGGGTCGAGGACATCCTGCTGTCGCTGGGTCGCGACGACCTCGTCGAGTCCGCCCGGCTGGGGGTGTCCGAGCTGGTGACCAACGCGGTCCTGCACGCCTCCCCGCCGATCACGGTCAGCGTGCGCGGCACCCGCGAACACCCCCGGATCGAGGTGCACGACGACTCCGAGACGCCGCCGGAGCTCAACCCCAGGACCGCCGACGAGAAGGGCCTGATGTCCACGGTGGGCCGCGGCATCAGGATCGTCGCCTGGTACTCCTCCAAGTGGGGCGCGGACCTCTCCGGTGGCGGCAAGACGGTCTGGTTCGAGCCGGCGAAGGAGCCGAACATCGGCTTCGACGTCTCCGGCGATCTGTTCGACTTCTCGGAGGTCGTCGAGTCCCGGCTCCGGCACGCCGAGCGGACCGACCTGATCGAGGTGCGGCTGCTCGGGCTGCCGGTGCTGGTGTTCAACGACTTCCGGATCCGCTACGCGGAGCTGAGCCGCGAGCTGAGACTGCTCGCCCTCGCGCACGGCGAGGACTACCCGGTCGCGCAGGAGTTCTCCGAGCTCGCCGTGCAAGTCGAGCAGGAGCGCCGGCAGGCCCGCGGCGTGGAGGCGCTGGACCGGGCACTGCACGACGGGCTCGACCGCGTCGACCTGACCTACCAGGTGCCCGCCACGACGCCGGCGACCATGCAGCGGATGCTGCGGCTGCTCGAGGCCGCGGACGAGTTCTGCCGGCAGAAGCGGATGCTGGCGGTGGCGGCCACCCCGCAGCAGCTGGCGCTGCAGCGCTGGTACCTCACCGAGTTCGTCCGTCAGGGTGACGGCGAGGAGCCGCGGCGGTGGACCGGCGCCACCACGCTGGAGACCGCCCGCGCGTGACCCGGACGCATCCCCTGCACATCTCGGTGTTCGCGGCGGTCGCCCTCGGCGGTGCGGTCGGCGCCTGCGGCCGCTATGCCCTCTCCACGGCCTTCCCCGACGCCGGCGCCGGCTTCCCGTGGACGACGTTCGCGATCAACGTCGGGGGCGCGTTCCTGCTCGCGCTGCTACCGGCGTTCTCGGCGGTCCGGCGGCACGTGCACCTTCCCCCGCTGCTCGGCACCGGCGTGCTGGGCGGGTTCACCACCCTGTCGACGTACTCCGAGCAGACGCGGGCGCTGCTCGCCTCCGGGCACGTGGCCACCGCGACGCTCTACCTGGTGGGCACGCTCGCGGCCTGCCTCGTGGCGGTGGCGGCGGCCGACCACTTCAGCACGCTCGCGGCGCGCGCGGAGTTCGAGGAGGAGGAGGGCGACCTGTGACCTGGCTGTACGTCGGACTCGGGGCCGCCCTGGGTGCGCCGCTGCGCTACGCGGCCGGCCACTTCCTCGACGAACAGATGCCGCACGGCACCGTGGCGGTGAACCTCGTGGGGTCGTTCCTGCTGGGGCTGTTCAGCGCGATGTCGCTGTCCGGCGGGGCGCTCGCGTTCGCCGGGACCGGGTTCTGCGGCGGGCTGACGACGTACTCCTCGTTCGTGGTGCAGACCCACGACCGCGGGCCACGGCTGGGCTCGCTCAACGTCGCGATGACCGTCGTGCCGGCGCTCGCCCTGTGCGCGCTGGGGTTCTGGCTCGGCTCCCGCTGACGGTGCCGGGTCAGCCGTAGCCGAGCTCGTGCAGCCGGCCGTCGTCGATGCCGAAGTGGTGGGCGATCTCGTGCACCACGGTGATGTGCACCTCCTCGACGACGTCGTCCTCGTCGTGGCACATCCGCAGGATCGGGTGCCGGAAGATCGTGATCCGGTCCGGCAGCGTCATCGTGTAGCCAGGACCCCGCTCGGTCAGCGGGATGCCGTGGTAGAGGCCGAGCAGGTGCGGGTCGTCCGACGGCGGGTCGTCCTCGACGAGCACGACGCAGTTGTCGATCAGCCGGGACAGCTCCGGCGGCACCTCGTCCAGGGCGTCACTCACCAGCTCCTCGAACCGGGCGCGTCCCATCTCCATCACGGCGCCATTCTCCCTCGCCCCGACGGGTCGGCGCGCGTGCCGGTTGGCCCCGTCCGGTCCGGGTTTGAGCCGCCGACGGCGTGGCCCTATGCTTGGCCGGTCCCTGACGGCAGTCGCCCGACGGCCCATGAGGGAAGCAGCCCCCATCGTCTAGCGGCCTAGGACCCCGCCCTTTCACGGCGGTAGCACGGGTTCGAATCCCGTTGGGGGTGCACGGTCCGGATCTCGATTCGGATGCGGACGGAAGATGCGTTAGAGTTCCTGCGCTTGCAGGTTTGCAGCATGGCCCCGTAGCGCAGTTGGTTAGCGCGCCGCCCTGTCACGGCGGAGGCCGCGGGTTCGAGTCCCGTCGGGGTCGCCAGCTGACGCCCCGGACACCCAGTGTCCGGGGCGTCTCGCGTCCCTCCCCCCGATAGCTACCGGGGCGAGGAGGTACGGCGTCCTGGTGATGTGCCTCACGGCACCGGCCGGATGATTGAACCGTGCAATAGTTGTTTGACCCAACATGACCGCTGTTGACCCGACCCTGTCCGCCGAGTCCCGCGACCTGCTGTTCCGGCAGGCCCGCACCGCCAACGCCTTCACCGACGAGCCCGTGACCGACGACCAGGTCGCGGAGATCTACGACCTGGTGAAGTACGGCCCCACCGCCCTGAACAACCAGCCGTTGCGAGTCGTGCTGGTCCGCTCGGGCGAGAGCCGTGAGCGTCTCGTGAAGCACATGTCGGAGGGGAACCGGGAGAAGACCGCGGGTGCGCCGCTGGTGGCGATCCTGGCCGCGGACACCGACTTCCACGAGAACCTCGAGCGCACCTTTCCCCACTTCGCCGGCGCCAAGGACCTCTTCGGCGACGACCAGGTCCGCGAGCAGGCCGCCTCGTTCAACGCGACCCTCCAGGCGGGGTACTTCATGCTCGCCGTCCGCGCCGTCGGCCTCGCAGCCGGCCCGATGGGCGGCTTCGACGCCGCGGGCATCGACGCGGACTTCTTCGACGGGACCGCGCTGCGGTCGCTGCTCGTCGTCAACATCGGCAGGCCCGCCGACAACGCCTGGCTGGACCGGCTTCCACGCCTCGAGCAGCATGAGGTCATGCTCGACGTGTAGTCGCTAGTCTGGTGCCAGACCGGGTCCGTCCGCCTCTCTCCCCCGTGGGGCGGGCGGGCCCGGTCGCCATCCTGCGACCGGCCGCGACGCTGCTCAAATGGACCCCAAGTCGTGACGGGCGGGCACAGATGCGGTTTCACACTGGCTCCCGGCATCCGGTAAACTCCCGGCCAGGCCCTGGGAAACCGGGGTCTACCTGCGGAGGGCCCCGGTCCATCCGCAGGCGCTTGTGGGGGCAGGTAGCTCAGTTGGTACGAGCGTCCGCCTGAAAAGTGGAAGGTCGGCGGTTCGACCCCGCCCCTGCCCACCACCGAAGCCCCAGGTCAAACAGAGTTTGACCTGGGGCTTTGTCGCGTACAACAGCCGACACCAGACGCAGCTCGCCACGTCGGCGTGTCGTACCCATCACGTGCCCGACCGGGCACCCTTCCGGGGTCCACGAG
Organism: uncultured Actinomycetota bacterium; assembly: GCA_963838025.1. Classification (GTDB taxonomy): domain Bacteria; phylum Actinomycetota; class Actinomycetes; order Propionibacteriales; family Nocardioidaceae; genus Nocardioides_B. The sequence goes on along the minus strand of CAWIPF010000004.1, from coordinate 603,573 downwards.
AGCCCCGTGGGCACTCACGACACATACCGTTTCCGCCCGGCGAAGCGGAAACGGTCACCCTCCGGGACCTCGCCCAGCACTCCACCCAATCGCATTCGGCGAGCACCGCGCCGCCGGATCGAGCTCAATCCCGCCTCGGCACCGATCGCACCACTCCCGGTGAGCCGACCCGGGCAGTCCCAATTCAGGGTGGTGCCACCGCCACCTGGAAGAGAGGAAGTTCCGGCGCCGCATTCCGCCCAGTTAGACGCGGGAGGACCTGTGTCGTGCATGGCTTTGTCGATACGCTGCGGTGACCGCCGGTTAGTCACATCGTAGGCGTGGCGGGACTGCAGGGAGGCCCGACTCCCGCTCGGTGACGGTCCGTGCGATCTGGATGGCCCAGGCCGGGTACAGCAGGGACATGGTCAGCGCGGTCGCCATCCCGAGCACTGCCGCACTCGGCGCAAGCGTCCTGGCGCGCCAGGCCAGAGCGTTGGCCGCAAAGAGCCACATCATTACGGTCAGGAAGGCGACGACGAAGACCGGCCCTCCGACAGGTCCGACCCCGAAGGCGAGCAGTTCGGTCACAAACCCAATGTCGATGGCCACCGCGACGCTCATCGCCACAATGCCCATGATGGTGACCATCCGGCTGGCCGGAGACCGGTGATTGACCCGGTCGAGCAGCAGGGCGACGGGGACAAGGGAGGCCACCTGGCAGGCCTCCACGGCTTCGAGAACCGGCCAGTGGCGGGCTGGCCGGATCGCGAAGAGAGCGCCGTTTCCGGCCGCCATCGCCAGCCACAGGACGAGGCTGGCATAGATCCCGGCGCGCCAGGACAGCAGCCGCGCTGCTCGGGAGCTGCCGTCCTGGCGCCCGGGTGCGCCAAGGGACACCGGCGCGTTCATGCGGTGACGTTCTCGACATACGCCTTGGCGCAGCGGATGCTCTCGGCGACGTCCTTGCTGATCCCGCGGGCAACCAGGCCGCTGAGGGGTGCCAGGGGCCCGCGCAGCCGCATACGCCAGGTCGAGACGAGCCGGGTGCCTGCGCCACTGGGCTCCAGGTCCACCGAGGTCACGACGACGATCAGCCCCGAGGTGAACCTCATCGCCCACCGCTTGGGACGCTCGTACTCGGTGTAGACGACGTCGTTGGGCGGGGTGCCGGCCCAGCGCGCGTGAAGACGCGACCCCACCCCGATCGGTTCCCCGGTGAGCAACTCCACCGAACGCATCTTCGGGCTCCAGCGCATCTCGTGGCGCTGGTCGCTCAGCTCGTCGAACACCTCGGCTGGCGACGCGTCGATCTCTGCCTCGTTCGTGAACACGATCATGGCCGTAACTCCCTCACTTACCTCGTCAGTGACGTCATTAGAGCCGTCACTAAGGCCAGCATGAGTTACAGTGGCTCGCACCATGACCGATGTCAAGAGTGTTGGCCGCAGCAGCAGGCGGGACCGCGCCAAGGCCACCCGGCTCCGGATCCTGACCAGCGCACAACAGTTGTTCCTAGAACGCGGCTACCCGGACACGACGATGGACGACGTCGCCGCGGCGGCCGGCGTGGCGGTGCAAACCGTCTACTACGCGTTCAAGACCAAGTCCCTACTGCTGCGTGAAACCATCGACCTGGCCAGCACCGGCGAACCCGACCAACCCCGCGCGGCCGAGCGCGCCTGGATGCAAGAGGCCCTGAGCACCGAATCCGGCGACCGCGCGCTCGCGGTCGCGGTCGAGAACGGCGTCGACATCTATACCCGCACCGTTCCGCTGTGGCCAGCCCTGCAAGCCGCCTCGGCCAACGACCCCGACGTCCAGCACTACTTCAGCTCCATCGTCGCGGACCGGCGAGCCGGCATGAGCCAGCTTGTGCGACACCTCGACGAGCTCGGCTACCTACGACCCGACATCAGCTCCGAGCACGGGGCAGACGTGGTCGCCGCACTCTTCTCTCCCGAGACCTACCTCGCGCTCGTCCGTGATGCGCACTGGCCGATCGAGAAGCTCAAGGCATGGCTCTGGCAGACCCTCCGAACCCAGCTATCCGGCCGAACCGGGCCGGCACCCGACGCCCTGCAGGGCCTGTCCTACACGTCCGGGGTCTCAGCCCCCGCGCCCTGACGGAGATCCTGAATCCACCCGTCGCCGCACGGTACAAATCGCGCCTACTCGCCTGGCGGCTGCTTGACGAAGCGCTGGTACCCGGCTGCCCCGGGAAGCTTCCCCGCGGTCGTGGGGGGCTCCGCCTCACAGGCCCCGTCTGCTCCGCACTCTGCAAAATCGGCTCGAGTGGACCCGTACGACCCAGGATCGCCGCGCAGCCCTCAGCGAAGAGCGCTAGCGCCTCAGTGCCGCCGCGGTCCCGGCGACAGCGTGGGTTCACGGCGCGCTCGGACACCAACCACACTTCCGCCAACGCGCGTCGGAGAGCCGCGAAGCCGCCGTGTGTTATGGCCGCCAGCCGGAGATCCAAGAGACGTCAAGCGCTCCGGTGAACGAGACTGCGCGGCGTGAGCCCTGCGACCTAGTGTGGCTGAGTGATCCTGAACCGGTCGGCGCCGCATCGCTCGGGTGACTCCCGTACTGACCGTGGCCGACGTCCGCGCTGCCGTCGCCTGGTACTGCGAGGTCCTCAACTTCGTCGAACACGTCCGGATCGGCGACGGGCACCGCTCCCAACTCGGCCCACCGGACGTACCAGCGGCCGAGCTGGTGGTGGCCGAAGTCCGGACGGGACGACGAGCACCCGAGCGGCAACCCTCTCACCAAGTCATGCTCAAGGTCGAAGATGTCGGGACAGTGGTCGAGACCGCGGTAGCGCGGGGAGCGCGTCTGGTCGAACCGATCCAAGACTGGGAGTACGGCGAACGTGAGGCCATCGTCCAGGACCCGTTCGGACACCAGTGGATCCTCAACCAAACGCTCGCCGATGTTGCGCCCGAGCAGTGGGGTGGCAGCACCGTGAACCCCCGTCCGTCACCCCCACAAGTCCCTCCGACAGACTAGGTGGCACACGCCTCGTTCGGGCAGGGTGCAGGTCCGTGTCATACCGCCTGCGGGTGCATGCCTGCCGTCCAGAGGCGGTCCCCTGGCTTCCCATGGCAGCCTGTTGCCCGCGGCTACGGACTTGCCTGGTTCGGCCAGCCGCCGTACGGAACGGTGAGGATCTCGAGGATGTGACCATCGGGGTCCAGCCAGTACAGCCCGCGGCCGCCGTCCTTGGTATTCATCTTAGCCGCGTAGCATGCGCTCGCGTGCTGCCCTTCGCGCCGCCGGCGCCACCGCTTCACCCACAGTGGCATGATTGTGGCATGAGTCGCACACGCTTGAGCACCACGGTGGACGCGGACCTGCTGGACAGTGCCCGGAAGGCATCCGGGAAGCCGGACTCCGCGCTGATCGACGAGGCCCTCGCTGCCTTGCTGGCTCGGCATCGCGCGGCCGAGGTGGACGCCAGCTACGGCGCCTACGACGCGCACCCGCTCGACGAACCAGACGCGTGGGGGGACCTGGCCTCGTTCCGTCGTGCAGCTGCGGCCTCGTGACAGACCTCCCTGCACGCGGGGACGTGTGGTGGTGCGAGATGGCTGACATCGGGCGCAGACCCGTGGTCGTGCTCTCTCGTGACGCCGTGATCCCGCGCCATCGCCGCACGCTGGTCGCACCGTGTACGACCACCATCCGACAGCTGCCCAGCGAGGTCATCCTCGAACCCGGCGAGGACCCGGTGCCGCTTCGCTCGGCAGTCAACCTGGACTCGGTCGAAAGCGTCTCGATCGCGATCCTCGTCGAACGCATGGGCCGGCTGGGTGAGGATCGGATGCGCCAGATCTGCGCTGCCCTGGCCATCGCCGTGGCCTGCTCGGACTAAGCCGCCACCGTTCACCGGTGACAGATCCCGGTGCCAACCACGTCTTACGACGCTCGTCTCGACCGCCGGACGGTGCTGCATACCGCCGCCAGCCGCGCGCTCCTCTGGCGGCTAGCGTCAGGCAAGGTGCCTCATCTGTGTGCGGCGGTCCGTCGCGGGGCAATGCTCGCCAGATCGCCGGGAGCATGCCATGCCCAACACCGTCTTGCTGCCGTTCCAGCCCGAAGCCCTCACCCCCGCGCAGCTGGCAGCCGTCTCCTACCTGGCCGATTCTCCGGCCACACCCACGACTTGTGCGCCTATCAGCTTCGCCACCAAGCGAACCACCGCGGCCAACGCACCGAAGGGCCGCTCGTGCTTCGGCCACTGTCCGGCAAGCCGATCAACCGCCGCGACTGCTACAGGATGGTCGCCCGCATCGCGAAAGCCGCCGGCCTGGGGCAGCCACTTGGGTTCGGGTGCAACCATGGTCGGGTGACTGTCATCAAGGTCAACGCAATCACCGTTCCCGAGGACAGCGGCGACGAGCTAGCACGTCGTTTCGCCGCCCGGGCCGGTGCAGTCGACAACCAGGACGGGTTCGAAGGGTTCGAGCTCCTCAAACCGACCGACGAGCGGGCCACCTGGCTCGTGGTCACGCGCTGGCGCGACGAGGCAGCGTTCGAGGCATGGGTCAATTCGCCAGCGTTCGCGCACGGTCATCGCTCGACGGACCGGCCGGAGGGTTCCCGAACCAGCGACGAGGGAGCCGACGACGACGCGGGCGCAGCTGGCGCGCACCGCGCTGGCCCAGTCGGAATCCAGAGCGAACTCTGGTCGTACGAGATCGCCGGTGGATCACAAGGCAAGACCTCGTAGGCACGTCGCCCGCTGACGGCCAGCGTGCGACTCTTCCGCCGAGTGCGGCCCTTTTCTCGATCACGGCTCGCGAAGCGCCCAGTTGTCGCCAGTCATCACCACGCCGAGATGGTGCCGGAGAGACGAACCGTCATGCCCCGATCCGCGCGCTCTTCGGGGCGAGTCTTTCCGCCTGCCGGGTGCCCTCGACTTCACGGACATGGCCGACGCGCGCGCTCAGTGGGACGGGACGGCTTCGGTCACGGCTGGCGCTGGCTGAGATTCTGGACTGAGATGATCTGCGGGCCGGGAGGGGTGTTCTCACCGGCCGGGGTGCAGCAGCCGTCGGTGCACCCGCACGCGTTGTCCTCGTCGCTGTGGCTGGAGCCGACGGGGCCGCAGCAGCCCTCACCGCGCCATGCTTCGCGGCCTTCCTTGACCGCGACGCCGGCGATGACCAGGCCGGCGATCGGGTCGGCCCACGACCAGCCCAGTGTGGCGTTGAGCAGCAGGCCGAGCAGGAGGACGGCGGACAGGTAGGTGCACAGCAGCGTCTGGGTGGAGTCGGCCACGACGGCGTTGGACCCCAGCGCCTTGCCGGTGCGGCGCTGCGCCCAGGACAGGATCGGCATGATGATCAGGGAGGCGATCGCCAGTCCGATGCCGACCGGCGAGGTGTTCGAGGTCTGCTCGGTGACCAGGGCGCGGACCGACTCGTAGGTGACGTAGGCGGCCAGGGCGAAGAACGCCAATGCCATCAGCCGCAGCGCCTGCTGCTCGCGGGTCTCGGGCATCCGGTGTCGGAACTGCCACAAGATGACCAGCCCGCTGGACACCTCCACGACCGAGTCCAACCCGAACCCGACCAGCGCCACCGACCCCGCCACGACGCCGGCGCTGATCGCGATGACCGCCTCGAGGACGTTGTAGGCCACCGACGCCCCGGCCAGCAGCTGGGCACGGCGGCCCAGGCGGCTCTTGTCAGCAGGGGTCAGGTCGGCAGAACGGTGCACGTGGGTGGTCATCGCGCCTCCTCGAGCGTGGTGGTGCCGTAGTTCGGGCACAGGGCGACCGCGTCGCCGGTAGCAGCCAGCAGCTGTTCGGCGGCCGCGAGCAGACCCAGGACGGTCTCGGCGTGGTTCAGCGACCACATCGACGCCCGCCCCTCCGGGCGAGAGCTCACCAGCCCACAGTCACGCAGGCAGGCCAGGTGCTTCGACACCGTGCTCTGCGCCAGTCCCAGATGCCCGGTCAGGTCCACGACCCGATGCTCCCCGAGCGCGAGATGGCGCACGATGGCCAGCCGGGAAGGGTCGGAGAACCCGTGGAACAAGCACGCGGCCGCCCGCAACGCCACGCTCTCGTCAAGAGGAACAGGCGTGTCCACCCGCTGTCGTATCGCCATTCGGCGATGGTAGCGCAAACTTGGTCGAGTCGACGGCGTCGAACTGGGTGGCTGACGGCCCACTGGTCGTCGACGTGGCTGGTCACACGGCCTGGGCCCCATCCGGGCCAGGAGCGAGCACCTACCCGAACGCCCGCTCATGTCGCGGACAGTGAACTTGTGGTCATCATGAGGACCGTAGACGGCGTCGGCCAGGTAGCACTGACTGAGGATGCCTGGCCTGCAGGTGGGCGTCAGCATGCGTTCGACATGTGTGACCTTCGTGCGCAATCGACGGGTTCAGGCGCCAAGCCATGCCGTCCCCTCAGAACTCCTCGATCGGCCGAATCTCGACGACGGGGTGAGCCCGGGTGAGAACCTGCGCGGCCTCCACGAGCGAGTCGTAGTCGTCGCAGCTGACGATGAAGAAACCAGAGATCTGCTCGACAGACTCTGCGAAAGGGCCGTCGGTGACCAGCACGGTCGAGTCGGGCCCGCGCCTGACTGTCCGCGCCTCCCGGCTGTGGGTGAGGCCGGCACCACCTGTGATGGCGCCGCCGCGGTCCTTGAGGAGTCGGCCGAACTCAGCGTCGATGTCGAAGGTGGCCTGGTGATCGGCCTCGGTGCCGGCCTCCCACTCAGCCTCGTTGTCGGCGGGGAACATGACGACGTAGTCGGTCATGAGATTTCCTCTCAGCAGGGGGTCTGACATGGGGATGACGAGCGGGATGCGGCCTGCTCGACAATCTGCACCCAGAATTCTTGCCGCACCGCGCGTCCGGATCTGGCGCAGTGAACGGAGGCGCGCAACCGCCGACGAGCGACCAAGTGAACGACCCAGCCTAGACAGAACGGGTGCAGTGCCGGGGTTCTCGTAAAGCGCCCGGCGCGGACTAGGGTCTGGCGCACCCAACCTGGTGAAACACCGTACATCTGCTGAGAGGGCTCTTCGATGTCGTCAACGTCCCAAGCCTCCGAAACCCGTGTTCTCCTCGACCACTTGAACACACAGCGCAGGCACGTGCTCGGAGTCCTGGAAGGGCTCGACGATGACGCTTTGCGGCGCGCAGTACTGCCCTCGGGATGGAACTGCCTGGGGCTGTTACAGCACCTCGCGCTCGACGACGAGCGGTTCTGGTTCCAGGCAGTGGTCGCCGGCGACCAGACCGTCATCAACCAGGTGATGAACGCGCCCGAGGATTCCTGGAAGGTCGACCCGGATATGCCGGTGGAGCAGGTCTTCGACCTCTACCGAGAGCACATGGACCGGTCGAACGCCATCATCGAGACGACGCCTCTAGACGCCGACCCCGCGTGGTGGCCCGACTTCTTCCCGACCTTCCGCCTCGAGAACCTCCGCGAGGTCATTCTGCACGTTCTGACGGAGACCGCCGTGCACGCAGGGCACCTCGACGCGACTCGAGAGCTCATCGACGGCAGGACGTGGCTCGTCCTCAGCTGAGCTGTCTTGGGCCCCGGGTACTAGGCAGACGCCGGACCCTTGTATGGCCAGCGAGTCGGTGATCTCCAGGCTGAGAGGGCTGAGGGAGGTCACCTGTGTGCAATTCGACGAACTCCACGTGAAGTTCCCAACGTGAGCACCGTGGCCGGTGCCCTCGAAGCAGATCACCCAGTTCGCTCCACCCGGGCAGCGGCCGTCGAACGTGCTGGTCATGTTGATGTCGGGGTGCGATATGTCGAAGCCTGGCGCCCAGTCGATGCCGCTCGTGGCTCCGTCCGACGTGGCCTTGAACGGCCCGCGACGTGAGCGCGCGGACCGCAACGCTGAGCGCTACCGATGCCGATGGCCGGGGCCGGACGACACGGATCAGCGGTGGCGACCACCCTGGTGGGCTATTCCCCGATCGTCCAGCGGCGAGGACGGTCGAGGAAGCAGACCGCGGCAGCAGAGACGAGGTGCCCGCCATGTCACAGCACGTCCTGACCGACGTACGCGCCGAAGTCGACCCGGGCCGCGAAGACGACCTGGTGGCCGGCTTCCGGGAGCTGGTGCGGTCTGCCGTCCCGGACGGGCTGCTCCGGGCCGAGCTCCTCCGCGGCGCAGAGGGACACTGGCGCATCCAGACCCTGTGGCGTGACCGCGCGGCCCTCGACGCCATGCGCGCCGGATCGGCACCACCTGCCGCGCCCGCTCTCTTCCGCAGCGTCGGCGCGGAACCGTGGTTGGAGATCTTCGAGGTCGCGTCGGACCACAGGGCGGGCCCCGGTTCCTGACCGTCACACCAGTGGACAGCCCCCGCTCGACGAGAGACCGGGGTGACCGTCCGGGGGGGATGGAGCGGTCATCGTCCCGACCCCTCGGAGCGGGGGCTGCCGCCCGAGAGACGCCTCGAGCGCCGGCAACGCTAGCGACCGCGCCAACGCTGCGGTGAGCGCGAGGCCAACAGCAGGCGAACACGTCCTGAGAGCATGCTCGAGGGCGCGCGCGCACCGCGGACAGGCCGAGCCAAGGCCCTAGCCGCGCCCGTCGGCCAGGCTGGCGTGCATGGTCCCCGAGAGGTCCACGAACACCTCCCCGGTCTCGGTTGCGATGCGGAGCAACGGGTAGAGCGGCGACCTGCTGAGCGCCGAGGGGCGCCACACCCACTCGGTCTCACCGGCCGGCCGGTCCGCCTCCGGGAGGCCGGGGGCCGTGGACTCGCCGGACGGGTTGGCGGCCCAGGTCATCACCTCGTCGTGCGCCGGGTCGACCGCGGCGACCCAGCCCGGCTCCCCCGGACGACCGAGCAGCACCAGCACGTACTCCGCGTCCCGGTCCAGCCTGCGCACCGGGATGCCGGAGGCCGGCAGGTGGGCGTCCGCGCCGACGGTCGCCCGCGCCAGCGCGACGGCGGCGTCGACGTCCTCGGTCCTCACATGGCCACCGTACGGGCTAGATGCCCCGGCCCGTGGTCGTCAGCGAGGTGAACACCCGGCCGTCGCTGCGGACGTAGAGCCGGTGCGCGCCATAGCTGACCATCTTGAACGGGTAGTACGGCGACAGCGACTCGGTGCACGGCCGCCACACCCAGTGGTCGCTGACGCACGCCAGGTCGGGCCGGACCAGCAGCTGGCCGGCCCGGTCGGGCAGCTCGTGGAGGCGCTCGTAGAGGTGGCCGTCGACCTCCTTGCGGTCCAGCGTGAGCAGCGCCGTGGCCCTTGGCTCGGGCAGCGCGCGCGCCTGCATGTAGTCGCCGTACCTCGCGTCGATGTTGACCACCGCGGTGACGACACCGCCGCGGCTGCGTGGCACGATCCAGTAGAAGCTGTCGTTGCGGTCGAGCCGCTGCACGAGCACCGCCTCGCCCGCCTCGGTGCCGTCGAGGGCCTTGCGCCAGCTGTCCCTCTTCGCGAGACCGGTCACCTCCAGGGCCCGGTCCGACAGCTCGGCGGCCTGGGCCGCCTCGATCAGCCGCTCGCCGTCGAAGTGCCGGCGACGCGGCTCCTGCCGCTCGGGATGGCGCGTGGGCGGCGGGTCGGGGTCGCACACGGCGACGAACTTGCCCGCCCAGTGACCGCTGGGGATCCCGGTCATGTAGTCGGTGCGCCAGGTGGTGTAGGAGATGTGCTCGTCGGCGACCCCCCGGTCGCCACCCGAGCCGCACACGTCCCCGCCGGTGTGCGGGGGTGGCGGTGCGGGAGTCGGGGTCGGTGGCCACGGGTTGTTGATGTCGAACCCGCTGAGGGTGTAGCCGACGTCGCCCGAGCCGTTCGGCGCGGCGCTGGCGGTGTAGCCGCGGACGACGATCCAGTGCGCCCACCCGTAGACCATGGCGATCGGCGACACCTGGTAGTGGTGGATGGTCCACGCGATCATCCGCGAGATCGCGTCCTCGGTGGAGAGCGCGTCCAGCACGAAGTACTTGCTCGACTGCCGGTTGTTCATCGTCCAGGTCAGGCCGTCCGGCGCGGTGTACCACCCGCTCTCGGTGGTCGAGTGGCCGTGGTTGTCGTTGTACAGCCCCACCTGGCCGAGCAGGCCAGCGCCGCACTGCTCGAGGACCATCTGCGCGCTGGCTGCGCCGCAGTAGTAGTTCGTGTCCTGCTGGTGGTACTGGGTGGGCAGGTCCTGGTGGCTCGTCATCGCTGCACTCCTCACGGCCGACAGCCTCAGTGTGCGGCGGTCGCCGGACCGACGGAATGGCCCACCTGGGCCTGCCGGGTCAACCCCCCGACGGCAGGTCGCCCCGTGTCCTCCGGTCGTACGACGCGCGGGCGGCCCGGTCCGGGTCGGCGAGCACGTCGTGCGCACCGAGGGCGCGGCTGACCCCGTCCTTGAGCGAGTGGGGCAGCAGCGACGCGGCGACGAAGAGCGCGCGGCTCCGCCGGGGCACCCAGGTCTCCGGCCGGGGCGACCCGGCCACGTGGAGGATCGTCGCCGCGACGTCGCCCGCGCCGACCGGCTTCTGCCCGCGCACGCTGCCGATGCCCACCGAGAGCTCGGTGTCGACCACGGTGGGCAGGACGCACGAGACGTGCACGCCCGCCCGTCCGAGCTCGGACCGCATCGCCTCGGAGAAGCCGACGACGGCGTACTTGCTGGCGCTGTAGGTGCCCGCGCCCGCGACCGCGATCCGGCCGACGGCCGAGGCGACGTTGACGATGTGCCCGTGCCGCCGCCGCAGCATCCCCGGCGCCACCAGCTTCGTGCCGGTGATGACGCCGTGCAGGTTGACGTCGACGATGCGGCGGGTGACCGCGTCGGGCTCGTCCACCAGGTCCGACAGCGGCATGATGCCGGCGTTGTTGACCAGGATGTCGACCGGGCCCAGCCGGCTCTCGACCGACGCCACGAACGCGCCGAACGAGTCGGGGTCGCTCACGTCGAGCTCGCCGGCCAGCGCCCCGGCGCCGAGTCCCGAGGCGACCCGGTCCGCGAGCGCGCCGTCGAGGTCGCCGACGGCCACCCGGGCGCCCGCCCGGTGGAAGGCCCTGGCGGTCGCCTCGCCGATGCCGCGGGCGCCGCCGGTGATCGCGACGACGGCGTCGGTGACCTCGAACGTGGTTCTGCGCAGTGCCATCGCGTTCCTCTCGGCGGAGCTGGTCGTCGGGGTCGGTCCCCAGCGGGAAGGTCAGGTGGTCGGGGACGTCCTGGGCGCGTTGAGCCGAGCGAACATCCGGCGCTGGGCGCGGTGCAGCCGCGGGAACTCCGCGAACAGCCGGTCGTACTCGCGCCGGTTGGCCGGGTCGGGGCGGAACTCGGCGTCGACGGGCACCAGCGCGCGCACCTCGCCCGCCGAGACCTCCCCCAGCGCCAGCCCCGCCGACAGCCCGGCGCCGCGCAGGCCGGACAGCAGCGGGTCGGCGACGCGCTCGATGGTGCGGTCGCACACGTCGGCCAGGACCTGGCACCACAGGTCGGACTGGGCGCCGCCGCCGATCGCCCGGACCGGGTCCATCCGGACCTTCGTGAAGTGCTCGGCGGCCTCGAGCAGCCACCGGAGGTTGAGGGCCACCCCCTCGAGCACGGCCCGGGCCAGGTGCGCCTGCGTGGTGCCGACCGAGACGTTGTGGAAGCCGGCCCGCGCCGCCCGGTCGTCGACGGGGCTGCGCTCGCCGGTCAGCCAGGGAGTGAACAGCACCCCCCCGGCGCCGGGGGGGGCGGTGCCGGCGAGCGCGACGACCTCGTCGTAGGACGGCGGCGGCGCACCGGGACGCGCGGCCACGTTGTCGCGGAACCACTCGAGGCACCGGCCGGCGCTGTCCTGGTTGTTCGCGAGCAGGTAGCCACCGGGGCCGGGTCCCGGGACCGACGCCATCTGCCGGATCACGTCGGTCCCCTTCTCGCGGAGCGGGCAGCTGACCCACGCGGAGGTGCCGATCGCCAGGTGCGCCTCGTGCTCGCGCACGCACCCGGACCCGATCGCGGCGTTGTGCAGGTCCGGCATCCCGGTGACCACCCGGGCGCCGGCGGGGATGCCGAGCTGCTCCGCGGTCGCGGCCGTCACCCCTCCGAGCAGCGATCCCGAGGTCACCAGCGGGGGCAGCCGGGACGGCTCGACCCCGGCCATCGCGACCAGCCGCGCGTCGTACTCCAGCACGTCGAGCCGCCGGTTGTCGGTGAGCCACGCGGCGGTCATGGACATGTGCGTGGCGGCGGCGACACCGGTGAACCGCATCGAGAGGAAGTCGACGGGCTCGAGGTACCAGCGGGCCGCGGCCGCGACCTCCGGCCGGTCCCGCTCGAGGTGCAGCATGTGGCCGACCGGGTCGGCGCCCGAGGTCGACGGCACCCCTCCGGTACGTCGCACCCAGGTGGCCAGCGCGCGGGCCCGGTAGCCCTGGAGGTGGCCGCCGACCACGGCCCGCGCGTGCCGCGCGCCCTGGGTGTCCATCCACATCAGGCACGGACCGACCGCCGTGCCGCCGGCGTCGACCGGGACGGTGCTCCCCCACTGGCCGGTGACCGCGACCGCGGCCACCTGGTCGCCGCGGACCGGGCCGCGGGCCAGCACCGAGCGCGTCGCGTCGACGACCAGCCGCCACCACTCCTCCGCGTCCTGGGTGGCCGCGCCGCCGGGCCCGTGGTCGGTGCGCACCGGACGCTGCTCCCAGGCGGCGACCCGGCCGGCGAGGGAGACCAGCCCCACCTTGAGGCCGGTCGTGCCGAGGTCGACGGCCAGCACGTGCCGGGAGTCGGCCTCCCGCTCGGGGTCCATCACGGCTGCAGCGGGGGCAGCGACTGCTGGGTGTCGAGCATGTCGTCCATGACCGCGACGATGAACTCCTCCGCCTCCCCGGTGAGGCCGCCGGCGAGTCCGCCGTACACCGCGCCGAGGGCCGCCTCCTCGCCGGCCGCGTGCTTGCGCCTGGCGTAGCCGACCGCCTCGGCCAGGTCGGCGGCGAACGCGTCGACGACGCCCGGCTGCGTCTGCGGACGGGTGACGGCCATGTGGATCGCGTTGGGGTACTGCTGGCCGTTGAACCGCCAGCCCTTCGGCCGCATGAAGTCCGCCACGTGGTAGATGTCGAACTCGTCGGAGGTGAAGCTGAAGCAGAACGTGGGGCTCCCGACGACCCGCAGCTCGGGGTGCGAGCCGACCACCGCCTTCATCTCGTCGGCGGTGCCGAAGATCTCCCGGGCGTGCGCCAGGTAGCCCTCACGGCCGAGCTGGACCATGGACGCCCACGTCGACGCCAGCAGCCCGCCGGACCGGGACCCCTCGATCCCCGGCGACATGTACTTCCCGCCGCTCCAGCCGACCAGGTGGAAGTACTGCGCGGTGCGGTAGGACTTGTCCCGGAACAGCAGCGTCGAGCTGCCCTTGAACGCGTAGCCGTACTTGTGGGTGTCCGCGGAGATGCTGGTGACCCCCGGGACCCGGAAGTCGAACGGCGCGATGTCGTAGCCCAGCTCCTCGCCGAACGGCAGGATGAACCCGCCCAGGCAGCCGTCCACGTGCAGCCCCACCCCGCGGTCCAGGGCCAGCCGGCCTAGCTCGGCGACGGGGTCGATGGTGCCGTAGCCGTAGTTGCAGGCCGACCCCATGATCGCGATCGTGTTCTCGTCGATCCGCTCCGCCGTGGCGGCCACGTCGGCGAGCGTGGTCTCCGGGTCGACCGGGACGGTCCGCAGCTCCACCCCCAGCAGCCGGCAGGCCTTGTCGAAGGCGGGATGGCCGGTCTCGGGCTTGACGAAGTTCGGCTGCCGGATGCCGCGGTGCCGGGCGGCGTGCTCGCGGTAGGCGAGCACCGCGTGCAGGATGCTGCCGGTCCCGCCGGTCGTGACCAGGCCGGCCGGCGTCGCGTCGGTGACCGCCTCGGCGTGCATCAGGTCGAGCGCCATGGCCAGGATCTCGCCCTCGAACTTCGTGGCGCTGGGACACATGTCGCGCTGGAGCACGTTGACGTGGGCGAACAGGCCGAACGCCTCGTTGAGGAACGAGTAGTGCTCGTGGTCGCCGGAGTACATCGTCCCCGAGCACCTCCCGGTCTCCCAGAAGGCGTCCTCCTCGGTCGCCATCGCGTGCAGCTCGGCGAGCACGTCCTCGCGGGGCCGGCCCCGCTCGGGAAGGGTCCGGTTCACCGCGAACCGGTCGGCGTAGGGGAAGTCGGTCATGGACCTCGTGCGGGAACCTCGGCCAGCGGACCGTCCGGGCACCGGTCCCGCCCTCCGGCTCGAATGCTACGGCCGGGGGACCGGCGGCGCGGTGGATTCGGCCGAGCGCGCGGCGGTCGACGCGCGGTGGTACGCCGGCTCCGGCAGTCGTGACGCGACGAGCCCGCCGGCCAGCATCAGGACCGCGAGCCCGGCCAGCGACGGGAGGTAGGACCCGGACGACGTCCTGGTCAGCGCCATCAGCAGCACGAAGACCACGGAGGTCTGCCCGACCAGCTGGACCAGCCCGTTCGACGTCCCCTCCGGGGTCGGCGCGGTGATCTCCGCGGCGTACTGCATGCCCACGGGCATCGCGCTGGTCATGAAGAACCCGAGCACGAACGCGGAGCCGAACAGCCATGGCCTGGTGGTGGACAGGGCGACGCCCAGCAGCGCCGGCGCGGCGACCAGGAAGGCCAGCGCGAGGTAGGGCACCCGGCGCTGCGACCGGTCCGAGAGGCCGGAGAGCACCACCGCGCCGATCACCCCGCCGAGCAGCAGCAGCGCCCCCAGGTTGCCGGCGTCGGTGGTGGTGAACCCGCGCGGCCGGACGATCTCGTCCACCCAGGTCGACAGGCCGTTGAAGACCCCCATCGCCACGAACACCAGCACCAGGAAGACGAGGAACGGCCCGACCCGCAGGGCGTGCCGGAGGCCGTCGAGCATCAACGCCCGCCCCTCGGTCACGTCCAGGTCCGGCGCGGTGGGCGGGTCGTCGCGGGCCACCAGCACGAACACCACGCCCGCGACCAGCGCGCACCCGCCGTACACGAGCTGCACGGCGGCGATCGACAGCGACGACACCAGCAGCGGTGTCACCGCCATCCCCACCCCGGTGCCGACGAGGTTCGCGAGGGTCACCAGGCTCACCGCCGTCGCGCGCTGGGAGCGCGGGAACCAGTGCACCGAGAGGGTGGTCCAGGCGTTGAGCAGCAGCGGCTGGGCGACCGCCACCGCGACCGTGGCGACCAGCACCGCCGCGTAGTCGGCGCCGACCAGGCCGCGGACGACGCCGGCCACCCCCGCGACCAGGGCGCCCAGCCCGGAGGCGAACCGCAGCCCGCGGCGGTCGATGAGGAACGAGGCCGGCAGGGACAGCGGCACGTAGGCGACCATGAAGGACATCGCCAGCGCGCCGACGGCCACCTCCGAGACGCCGAAGTAGCCGGCGGCCAGCGCCGAGACCGGTGCGTAGCTGATCCACAGCAGCTGCATGGTCAGGTTCACCGCCATGAACGCGGCCAGCACCACCCAGCGGTAGCCGTAGACACGCACCTGATCCGGCATGACCCCTCGATCGTCGCCTCACCCAGGCGACCAGTATGCGGCGACCCCGGCGTGGTGTGGCCGGGAATCGCGGGGTGCCTCGCCGGGGACGAGCCCCGCCGGGCTCAGCCCGGGTCCGGGACGGCGTCGACGAACGGGCGGAAGCCCGGGAACCGGCCGGACACGTCGTAGACCAGGAAGCCGTCGTCCCTGAGGTCCCACAGCGTCGCGATGATCTCGGCGCGGTCGGCGACGGAGTCGGAGGCGACCGACGCCACCACCGCCGTCGGCGACCAGGCTCCGTCGACGACCGCCGCCTTGACCGCAGTCCTGAGCTCCAGAGGATCGAGCTGGTTCACCCTCATCGTCCGTCCTGCTTCCCCGTTTTGACCACGTCCCGAGATCGGCGGCCCGGAGGGCCGCCGGATCCAGCCTGGCCCGGCCGGTGCCGCAACGGACGGGTCCTTGGGTCCCTTCCGGTGGGGCGGACGTCCCGTTCGCGCCATGTGCGTCGCGCAGGTCACGGGGTCCGGTGGGACCACGAGGTCGGGCCGAATGGCACTTCGAGCCGTGGTCGGGCCGTCCTAGCCTCGAACCGAGGAAGGGGGCGCCCCATAACCGAGCGGGACCGGATCCGCAGCGCGATGGAGCGTCTGGAGAGGCGACGTTGATGCGAGCACCTCTGCACCCACGCCTGTCGTCGGCGGGCGGCTGCTGGACGGCGGAGCAGGAGCAGGCCCCCGACCTCGACGCGGACGCGCAGCTGGCCGCGATCGGTCAGGCGGTCATCACCACCGACGCAGAGGGCGTGGTGCTGGCCTGGAACCCGGCCGCCGAACGGCTCTACGGATGGACCGCGCACGAGGCCTGCGGGCGTCACGTCGACGACCTCGTGGTCCCCGAGGCGAGCCGGCCGCTGGCCGCCGACGTGACGGACACGCTGCGCGAGGGTCGCCCCTGGACGGGCGGCCTCGTCGCGCGCCGCAGTAACGGCACGCTTCTGCCCACCCTCGTCAGCGAGACCGGGGTCTACCGCGACGGCACGCTCGTGGGGGTCGTCCACGTGTCGACGAACCTCGGCGCGGCACTGGCGCCCCTGCTCGAGCGGTCCCCGGACGCGGCCCTGCTGGTCCGCTCCGACGGGACCGTCACCTATGCCAACCCGGCGGCGCACCAGCTGCTCGACTGGGTCGACGACTCGCTGGTCGGCCGGTCCATCGTGCCGTTCCTGCACCCCGACGACCGGCCCGCCCTGGGCCGGTTCCTGACCGCGGTCGCCACCGAGCCCGGCGCGCACCCCGCGCTGGAGATCAGGGTCCTCTGCCACGGCTCGTGGGAGTGGGCCGAGGTCGCGCTGACGAACTTCCTCGACGACCCGGTCGTCCGGGGCGTGGTGTGCAGCCTGCGGCTGACCCCGCGGCACGCCGCGCAGGAGGAGGCCGAGGAGCACGCCCGGCAGCTGGAGACCGCGCTGGAGACCTGCCTGGTGATCGAGCAGGCGAAGGGCTACCTGGCCTGCCGTGGCGGGACCGACCCGGACACGGCATTCCAACGGCTCCGGGACTACGCGCGCTGCCACCACCTCGGGATCCAGCAGGTGGCCCGCCGGGTGCTCGAGGACGGCCTCGAGCTCACGTCCTAGCAGTTCTACGCCGGGGATCGGCGCCGCGCGTCAGCCCAGTGGGGTGGGGTCCGTGGTCGGCAGCGGGTCCGGGGTCGGCGCTGGCGGCAGCTCGCTGTCGGGGACCGTCGCGGCCGGGAACTTCGCCGGGTCGATGTCGACCCGGGCGACGATCACCGGGTGGTCGGTGGTGCGCTTCACCAGCCTGCTCGCGTCCTCGAGGTAGCCGCTGAACCGCTGCCGGCGGATGCCGAAGATCCAGTCGACGTACCACGGCCGCTTCGGGTCGCAGACGCCGAACCGGTAGGACCCGCCGCGGGCGGCACGCATCGGCGCCTGGGAGACCATCGGGCAGAAGGCCGCCGCCCGGTCGTTGAAGTCACCGGTGAAGAAGACCGGCAGGCCGGTGTGCCGCAGCTGCCTGGCCAGGGCGATCTCGAGCTGCAGGGCCTGCGCGCGCCACACCTCCTGGTGCCGGTGCTTGCGGTTGGTCGCCGGGTTGTGGAAGTTGGCGAACCACGCCGTCATGCCGGTCGCCAGGTTGCGCAGCTTCACGACCGGCATCGGGCGCAGCCGCCCGTTGAAGTAGGGGATGGTGAGCGTGGTCTCCTCGAGCGCCTGCCACCGCAGGGTGTCCCAGGCGATGGAGTTGTCGGTGTCCATCCTGCGCAGCGCGAACCCCGGGTAGACGTCGTACTGCCCGCCGGTGCGGGCCAGGAAGCTGGTCAGCTGGTTGGCCTGCAGCTCCTGGAAGCCGACCACCTCGACGGCGTGCCGCTCCAGCAGCTTGACCACGCCGCGCATCCGCACCACGCCGGTGGCGAACCGCTTGCTGTGCCGCGTGTGGCTGCTGCCCAGCACGTTGAACGACGCGAGCGTCAGCGGGGTGGTCACCGCGGGCATCGTCGGGAGCGTCGGGTCGGTCGGCGCCGTCGGGGCAGTCGGGTCGGTCGTCCCGTCGGCGGTGGCCGCCGTGGAGGCCGTGACCGGGAGCAGCGCGGAGGCGGCGAGCACTCCGGCCACGAGCGCCGAGATCCGGGACGACTGTGACCTCTGTGGCCTTCTGAGTCTGGTGAGCACACCAAGACCGTAGGGGAAAACCGACGTCGGCGGACAAAAACCCGGCAACACGCCGTCGTCGGTGCTGGACAACGGCATCGGGGACGCTTATGTGGCGAAGGTGGCCCACACCGCCTTCCCGCCTCCGGGGGCGCGCCGGACCCCCCAGGAGGCGCTGCACTCGTCCACGACCTGCAGCCCCCGACCGCCCAGGGCGAGCGGCTCGGGAAGCCGGGCCACGAGCTCGCCCGGGGAGCCGTCGCCGATGACCAGCTCCACGCAGTCGTCCAGCAGTTCGAGGCTGACGCTGAAGGGGGTTCCCGCGTGCACCACCGCGTTGGTCACCAGCTCGCTGACCACCAGCTGCGCGTCGGGCACGAGGTCGTCGAGGTGGTGGCGCCGGAGCCGGGCGCTGACGAAGTCACGCGCCTCACGCACGTACTTCGGCCTGGCCGGCCAGACCGCGCGGTAGCCCCAATGGTCGTTCTCGTCCACGATGACTCGCCCCTCGATTGATTGCTGAGTGGCGACCCGGTCAGGATGGAGGCAGTGACGAGGCCGTGCCCTCCCGGTATCCCGTTCGGGGAGGCTCAAACCAGTCCGAGCGCGGCGGCTTCCTCGTAGAGCTCCTCACGCACCGACGGGTGCGCTGCGTTGTCCATCAGCTCACGCGCCTGCGCCTCCTGGGTGAGGCCCCACAGCGCGGCGGTGCCCTGCTCGGTGATCACCGCCGACGGCTGGAACGACGTGACCGGCTCGTCGATCATCGGCACGATCGTCGACAGCTGCGCGCGCGGGTGCCACGAGCACAACGCGATCAGCGCCTGACCCCGCTCCGCGTGCAGGGCCCCCACGATGAAGTCGGTCTGCCCGCCGAAGCCGCTGTGGATCCGGCCCCGGACCCGCGACGCGTTCACCTGACCGTAGAGGTCCACCTGCAGGGCGGTGTTCACCGACACCATCGCGTGGTGGCGCGCGATCCGCCCGGGGTCGTTGGTGGTCTCCGTGCGCAGCAGCCGCAGCCGGGGGTTCAGGTGCGCCCACCGGTAGAGGTCCTCGGAGCCGAGCAGGAACGAGGCGGTCAGCGGGGTGTCGGGATCCATGCAGCCGGCGCGGTCGAGCGCCACCACGCCGTCGCTGACCATCTCCGACCACACCCGGAGCCGGCGTCGGGAGGTCAGCCCGGCGAGCACGGCGTCGGGCACCGCCCCGATCCCCAGCTGCAGCGTGGCGCCGTCGGGGATCCGGGCCGCCACCCGGTCCGCGATCTCGGCGGCCACGTCGTCGTGCGTCCTGGGGCCGAGGGTGACCAGCGGGTCCGCCGCCTCCACCGCCCAGTCGACCATCTCCAGGGGCAGCTCGGCGTCCCCGAACACGTACGGGACGCCCGGGTCGAGCTGGGCGACCACGACCCCGCCGCGGGACCGGGCGGCCTCGATCGCGGCGGGCAGCACGTTGACCTCGGTGCCCAGGGACAGCTTTCCCTCGCGGGGCAGCGAGGTGCGCACAAGGACTGCGTCCGGCGGCAGCGCCGAGCGGTACAGGTCCGGCAGCATCGACAGCCGCGCCGGCACGTAGGCGAGCCGGGGACTGCCGCGCATCCCGGGGCCGACGAACGCGGTCTCCAGGGTCACCCCGTCGCGGTCCGGCAGCCCCGGCTGGCCGTTGAGCAGGTGCAGCACGAAGCGGTCGAGGGTCTTGTCGACCACGCCGAGCACGGTCCAGGGGGTCGCCCCGTTGCCGCTGAGGACGACACGCGGGTTGTCGGGCAGCTCCTCGAGCACGCCGGCGAGCCTGGTCGGGTTGGTCAGCCGCACGTCAGTCGACCCTGATCGCGACCACGCCCGCGACGCTGCCGGCGAGGGCCTGGGCGAGCCGGCGCTCGTGGTCGTCGACCGGGCCGCTGACCCGGACCACGCCCTCGTCGACGTCGGCCAGCCAGTCGAGCCCGTCGGCGCGGAAGAGCTCGGAGACCTCGGCCTCGATGCGCTCGTCGTCGCGCGCGAGCATGTGCACGATGTCGCGGCGGCTGAGCACTCCGACGACGTTCCCGTCCCGCAGCACCGGGACGCTCTTGACGGTCGTGCTGGTGAGCAGCTCGACGGCGTCCGCGAGGTCGTCGGTCTCGGTGACCGTGACCGGGTGGGAGGTCATCACGTCGCCGACCCTCCGCGGTGGTGCCGTGTCCTTGACCTCCGGCGGGATCATCCGCGTGCGCGGGTCGCGCATCAGCGCGTCGCGGACCAGGTCGGCCTCACTGACGATCCCGACCACGCGGCCGGCCCCGTCCAGGACCGGCAACGAGGTGACCCGGTGCTCGTCGAGGAGCTTCAGGGCCCCCCGCACCGTCGTCTGCTCCGTCACGGTGATCGCTGGCGCGCTCATGGCGTCCCGGACCCACATCGGCTGCCTCCTCGTTGCGTGGACCTGGCCCCATCCTGACGTCCGCCGCCCGAGCGGGCCAGGGCTTGTGGGCCATCCCCGGCGGGACTTCCGGCCCGGCCCCTTCCCAGGACCGTCCGCGACCACTAGGTTCCCCAGGAGCGACTGCCGGGGGGCCGAGCCGTCGAAGGAGACAGCGTGCCCACCACCACTCGCAGCAGCCGCCACCACCGAGGACCCCTGCCCGGTCTTCTCCTCGCCGTCGCACTGGCCCTCGTCGGCCTCGCGCTGGTCGCGCCCCCCGCCGAGGCCGACGGTCCCGGCTCGGGCACCCCCTGGGTGGTCACCGTCGGCGACTCCTACATCTCCGGCGAGGCCGGCCGATGGGCGGGCAGCTCGAACGACTCGTCGTCGTACGCGGACGCGCTGGGGTCCACGGCGTACTTCGACAACGCCGGGCACACCGCCGAGGTGATTCCGCGCTGCCACCGCAGCCGGGCCGCCGAGGCCTACGTGGGCGGCGGGGTCAACGGCATGAACCTGGCCTGCTCGGGCGCGAAGACGTCGACGTTCACCGACAGCAACGGCTACTTCAAGCCGGGCCTCGACTTCTACGACGACGGCTCCGGCCATCTCGGCCAGGCGAAGATGCTCCAGCAGTTCGCCGCCTCCCACAACGTGAAGATGGTGGTCGTCTCGATCGGCGGCAACGACTTCAACTTCGGGTCGATCGTCCAGCAGTGCGTGACCGACTTCCTCGACTCGCCGTCGTGGTGGCCGGACTACTGCAAGGACGACAGCAGCGTCACCTCGAACTTCACCACCAGCAACGTCGACGCGGTCAAGGCCCGGATCGCGACCGCCTACCAGAACCTGCGCACGGCGATGCGCAACGCCGGCTACGCCGACACGGCGTGGACGCTGCTGGTCCAGAACTACCCGTCGCCGCTGCCCAACGGCTCCGGGTTCCGGTACGGCCAGAGCGGCTACACCCGGCAGGACACCGGCGGCTGCGGCTTCTGGAACGCCGACGCCGACTGGGCCAACTCCTCGGCGCTGCCGACCATCAACGGCACGGTGACCGGCGCCGTCTCGGCCGCCGGCATCACCAACAGCAAGACGCTCAACCTGGCCTCGGCGTTCAACGGCCGCCGGCTCTGCGAGAACACCGTCGGGCTGTACGAGGAGGAGGGGCTGACCAGCTGGACCCAGGCCGGGGCGGTCGACAAGACCGAGTGGGTCAACCAGATCCGCACGGTCACCACCGCCGGCAGCAGCCCCTACTACATCCAGGAGTCGCTGCACCCGAACTACTGGGCGCAGCTGGCCACCCGCTCGTGCGTCCGGCAGGCCTACAACGGCGGCGCGCCGAAGGGCGGCACCTGCTCGATCAGCGGCACCGGACTGCTCAACGGCGAGCCCCGGATGAGCCTGCAGTAGCCGGGCCGGTCAGCGGTAGCGGCACAGCGCGCCGAGGCCCTCGGCGGGAGCCTGCTCGGCCGGCGGGACGACCCGCACGTCGCCGCCGGCGAGCAGCGCCGACCGCACGGCCACGTCGAGGAGGGAGCCGCGGCGCGGGTCGTGCCACGTCGGGACCGGGCGAGACCCCGGCGCCACCTCGGTGGCGCCCTGCCCGAACCACGCGGGCCGCGGGTCGTCGACGACGACCGGGCGGACCACGAGCAACGTGGCCACCTTGCCCTCGGCGAGCGCGGCCAGGGTCAGGTCCTCGCCCTCGACGGCCAGGCCGCCGGGTGCACGCTCCTCGCCGAACAGCCAGAGCAGCCGCTCGCGCTGGTGCTCGGCGGCCTCCCTCGAGGCGGCCGCCGCCACGCCGGCGCGAGAGTGCTGCGAGCCGTCCGCGGAACGGCTCCCCCTGACCTGGCGGATCTCGACGTCGCGGACCACCCGCTCGGGGAGCCGCTCGAGCAGCAGCTGCACCGCCCGGACGTCCCCGGAGACCACCAGCAGCCGGGCACCGAAGTCGTCGAGCGCCGAGACCACCCGGTCGGCGACCGCACCCGCGTTGTGCGCCCACGAGTCCTCGGCGCGCCGCTCGGCGCGGTGCTGCGACAAGAAGCCCGGGGGCATCGGCCGCTCGATGACGTCGTCGGGGCCCTCCACGGTCATGTGCATGCCCGGGGCGCCCCCGCCGGGGAAGGCCTCGATGCTCGCGCCCGTGCGGTCGACCACCACGTCGACGTACGCCGGGTGCTGCTGCACCCACTCCAGCAGCGGGAACAGGTGCGCAGGCGCGGACACCGCCACGCCGTCGCGCCAGGTGGCCCCGGCAGCCGGGAACGTGCCGAGCAGCCGGCCGCCTGCGGCGAAGGCGACCGCCTCGACGGCGCCACGCGCCGCGCGGGCGCCCGCGTAGGGATGCACCGCGGACTCGAGGACGTCGATGGTGCCGGCGTCGACACCCTCCGCGCGCAACCGTTCGGCCAGAGGACCCCAGCGGGTGGACCACTCGAGCTGGTACTCGTTGGCGACGTCGGGCGCCGCCCCCAGGTACACCGCCGCCACCTGGTCGGGCGTGCGGAGCAGCTCTCGGATCGTGGGCTTGTCCAACCTTGCGAACGACACGGTCACGACGATCGCCTCCTCGGGTCTCGGGGACTCCCGCGCTGTCCCTCCATCAACCCGCCGCGTGGCCGCCCGGGGAAGGGCCGAGTGTCCCGACTTGGCCCGGGCCGGTCGGACCTTGGGTACGCGTACTCAGCACCGGCTGAGCAGTTCGGCACTGTCCGGCCCGGTCCTGTCGTACTTTCATCGTCCTATGACGCGCTACGCCGACCCTCGCCGGTGCCCCGACTGCGGCGGCCCGATCAGCCCCGGCACCGCGGTGTGTCCCGGCTGCGACCTGCCGCTGAGCGGGCACGTCGCCCAGGAGCTGTTCGTGACGCTCACCCGCGCCGACACGCTGCTGGCCTCCCTGCGGGCCGCCGCCCCGGTGGGCACGGCGGCCGTGCAGCCTCCCGTCCCGGTGCCGCCGGTGCCGCACCGGCCGGCGGCCCGGCGCACGCTCAGCGCGGCCTCGGTTCCCAAGATCCTGCTCGCGCTCGGTGCCGTGTGCCTGCTGGTGGCGGCCCTGGTCTTCCTGGCCTACACGTGGACGGTGATGGGCGTCGCCGGGCGCACCGCCACCCTGGTCGGGGTCACCGCGCTGGCCGGCGCCCTGGCCGCCTGGACCGCCCACCGTGGCCTGCGCGCGGCGGCCGAGGCCCTCACCCTGGTCGCCCTCGGGCTGCTCACCCTCGACACGTTCGGCGCGAGGAGCTCGGGCTGGTTCGGCGACCTCTCCGGCCCCGGCTTCCTGGTGCTGCTCGGGCTGCTGCTGGCGTCGTCCGCCACCGCCGCCGCCCTGGCCGTGCGGCGCTCGCCCGCCCGCGCCCTGTCCTCCGCCGAGGTGGTCGCCGCGCTCGGGACCGCGCTGGTCGCCGCCGGGGTCGCCGGCCTCGACGCGCTCGCCACCTCGCCGGGGCTCGTGCTGGCCGTCCTGGTCGGCTCGGCGGCGACCGCCGGTGCCCGGTGGCTGCGCCTGGCGGTGGCCACCGCGGGTGCGGCCGTGGTCACGGCCGGCGCGTGGTCGGTGCTCGTGGCCGGCGGGGTCGTCCGCGCGGTCACCCACCCCACCCTGCACGCGTTGTGGGTCCGCCTCGAGGTGTGGCCGCTGCTGGTGGCCGCGGCCCTGGTCGGCGCGCTCGCCGCGCTGCCCCGGCTGCCGGCCGCGGCCCGGGTCGCGGCGGCGGCGACCGGCTACGCCGTGCTGGCCGCGGCGGTGCTCGCCCCCGTCGTCGACGAGACGGCCGAGCGCCAGACCGGTGCGGTCCTCGGGGTGATGGCGCTCACCGCCCTGGTGGCCCGGGTTGCTCCGCGGCCGTGGTCCCTGGTGGGCTCCCTCGTCCAGGTGGTCGCCGGCCTGGGGGTCGGGCTGCTCGCCCTGCGGCTGACCGCGGTCGGTCTGGCCAGGCTCGCCGCCGCGGCCGACCCGCCGTGGGGCGGCTCCGTCGGCGACCGGCTGCCGCGCTGGGACCAGGGCGGCCTCCCCGACGGGTGGCTGCTGCCGGTTGCGGGGCTGGTGCTGGGGGCCACGGTGCTGGCGCTGGCCCGGGCGGTCCCGGTCCTCGCCCCGCTCGGCGTACGCCTGGTCGACCGGCGGGCGGCGGCAGCGCTTGCGCTGGTCACCGCCGCCGCGACGCTGGGGCTCTGCCCGGTGCCGGTCTGGCTGCCGGTCCTCGTGCTCGGCGCGTCCGGGCTGGCCGGGGCCGGGGCCTGGCTGCGGGACCAGAGGCCGGGTGTGCTCTGGATCGCGTTCGCGGCCCTCGGCGCCGGGACGGCCGTCGCGCTGCACGCGGAGTGGCTGACGGCCGCGGCACTCGGCTCGACGGTGGTCGCCGCGGTGGTGGTGCAGCTGCGGGCCCGCTCGCCCGAGGTCGCCCAGGGCGCCGGCCTGGTCCTCGCCGTCACCCTCGCGGGGGAGGTGTGGACCGTCGGTGCGCTCGCCGAGGCGCCCCGGGTCGGGGTCGCGCTGGCCGGGCTCCTGCTCCTCGGCGCCCTCGGCCTGGCCGGCCCGGCGGCCCCGGACCGGTGGTGGGCCGCACCGGCGGCGTCCGCTCGGACCGGGGTCGAGGCGGGTGCCGCCGCGGCCGCCGTCCCGCTCGCCGCGGCGGGGGTGCTGCTCGCGCCGGCCGGTGACGCGGCGACCTGGGCGGCCGTGTACCTGACCGTCGCCGGGGCGGTGGTGGTGGCCATGTCGCTGCTGCGGGGGGACCGCCGGCTGCTCGGCTGGCCGGGGGGCGTCCTGCTCGCGGCCGCGAGCTGGGTCCGGCTCTGGGACGTGGGCGTGCACGAGCCGGAGGCCTACACGCTGCCGTCCGCGGTGGCCCTGCTCGTGGTCGGCCTGGTGCACCTGCGCCGGGCCCCCCGGGCGACGACCCTCGCCGCGCTGTCCCCCGGGCTGGCCCTGGGGGTGCTGCCCAGCCTGGTCTGGGCGCTCGACGATCCCGCCTCGCTGCGCGGGCTGCTGCTGGGGCTGGGCTGCTTCGGGCTGGTGGTGGCCGGCGTGCGGATCAGGTGGACCGCCCCGGTGCTGTGGGGTGCGGCCGCGGGGGCGCTGCTGGTCGCGCGGTTCGCGGCGCCGTACATCGGTGAGGCGGTGCCGCGCTGGGTGCTGATCGGGACGGCCGGCGCGGTGCTGATCGCGATGGGCGTGACCTGGGAGCGCCGGCTGACCGAGGTCCGGCACGTGGTCGGCTACGTGCGTGGGCTGCGTTGAGGTCGGCGCGACCCCATGAGGAAACGCGGCCCCAGCGCGCCTCCGGTCGAGGCGGCTGGGACCGCGTTCCAGTCATCCAAAGTGGCTTTGGTTCGACGTGCCCCCCACGAAGCAGTACAACGTCGCGGCGTTCGCACCAACACCTGACGACGAGTTGACCAGATGAGTCTGTGGTCAGCCCAGGTCGTCGCCGCGCCGCTGCTCGGGAACCATCCCCGTCAGCAGGTCGCGGACCTCGGACTCGCGGTAACGGCGATGTCCGCCGAGAGTCCTGATCGAGCTCAGCTTGCCGGCTTTGGCCCACCGGGTGACCGTCTTCGGGTCAACCCGGAACATGGCCGCCACCTCTGCAGGCGTGAGCAGCGGTTCGGACTCAGGTGGCCGCGTGTTCATGGGCGACCCTCCCTCACAGTTGTCGTGCCGGATGTCCGAGAAGGGCTCCCGTCCATCTGTTCCCCAGTGTGACATCAGTAGCGTATGCCCACTCAAAAAGTACGACAATGGCTCAAATGAGCCACATAACATCCTCACCCCGCGGGGTGGCTCCGTCCCGGTCTACCCGTCATCATGTGACCCGGGTCGCGTCCCCCGCAGGGCTTTCGTAGGCTGGCTCCAGCGCCCGCACCACCCCTCGCGGGCGTCGCCAACCGCCCGCACCACCCCGCGGGCCCGACCGGAAAGGTCACCACCGTGACCGGCATCGAAGCCCCATCGCGCGGCGTGTTCGAGCGCGCCTCTGGCCACGAACAGGTCGTGTTCTGCCACGACGAGGCCACCGGCCTCAAGGCCATCATCGCCATCTACTCCACCGCTCTCGGTCCCGCCCTCGGCGGAACCCGATTCTACCCGTACGCCTCCGAGCAGGATGCCCTCGAGGACGTCTTGAACCTCTCGAAGGGGATGGCCTACAAGGCCGCCCTCGCTGGGCTAGACCTGGGGGGCGGCAAGGCCGTCATCATCGGTGACCCGGCCACCCTCAAGAGCGAGGCGCTGCTGCGCGCCTACGGCCGTTTCGTCGAGTCGCTGCACGGTCGCTACTACACCGCCTGCGACGTCGGCACGTTCAGCGAGGACATGGACCAGGTGGCCCGGGAGTGCCGCTACGTGACCGGACGCACCGTCGCCCACGGCGGCGCCGGCGACTCGTCGGTGCTGACGGCGTACGGGGTCTTCGAGGGCATGCGCGCCGCGGCCCAGGCCACCTGGGGCGCGCCCACGCTCCACGGCCGCACGGTCGGGGTCGCCGGCGTCGGCAAGGTCGGTCACCACCTGGTCGACCACCTGGTCGAGGACGGTGCGTCCGTGGTGGTCACCGACGTGGACCCCGAGGCGGTCGCCCGGGTCCAGGCCCGGCACCCGGAGGTCCGCGCGGTCACCGACGCCGACGCGCTGGTCGCCGCCTCGCTCGACGTCTACGCGCCCTGCGCCCTCGGCGGCGCGCTGACCGACCAGGTGGTGGCGACCCTGACCGCGAAGATCGTCTGCGGCGCGGCCAACAACCAGCTCGCCCACGACGGCATCGAGAAGCAGCTGCAGGACCGCGGCATCCTCTACGCCCCCGACTACATGGTCAACGCGGGCGGCCTGATCCAGGTGGCCGACGAGCTCGAGGGCTTCTCGTTCGACCGTGCCAAGCAGCGCGCCGCGAAGATCTTCGACACCACCCAGCGCGTGTTCGAGCTGGCCGCCCGGGACGGGGTGCCCCCCGCGGTCGCCGCGGACCGGCTGGCCGAGCGGAGGATGGCCGAGGTCGGCCGGCTGCGCGGGCTCTGGCTGCCCTGAGCGGCGGTCCGTCGACTCGGACCCCGGCAGGCCAGAAGGCGCGTCGCTCGCGGCGCGCCTTCTGGCTTTGGGTCACCCGGACGGGTCAGTCGCGGCTGGGGGACTCGGAGTAGTCGGCCCACTCGTCGTACTCGTCCTCGGCGGACTCGTCGTCGGTGCCGACGTTCGGTTGTCCGTGCAGCTCGCGGGCCAGCGCACTGAGGTCCGTCTCGTGAGAGCGGTACTTCAGGTCGCGGGCAACCTTCGTCTGCTTCGCCTTAGCTCGGCCGCGCCCCATAGGGTCGACCCCCTCGCACACTCGGCCGGAGTCACGTCTACCCGTGTTCCCGGCGTCCGTCCGACGAAGCCGGGACCAGATTCACGCGCGTCCGGTCTCACCTTTGGTTTCTCGTGGGCCCAACGGTACCTGCCCGATGGTCATTCCCGCACATCCGGAGGGTCACATTCCGGCTGTTTCGGCGCGTCGTTCGCTCCCGGCGTACGCCGTGCACCCTCCCGCCGCACCACCGTTATCGGGGTCAGGACCAGCCGGGGTGCCGGCCGTGCAGACGCACCGAGCCACCAGGGGCGGCGCCGGGCGTGGCCGCGGGTTCGCGGACCTCACCGCACACCCAGGCGCTGACGCCGTACCCCTCGAGCAGGCCGACCGCCCTGTCCGCGTCGCCCGGGTCGAGCAGCGCGACCATGCCGACGCCGCAGTTGAGGGTCCGCTCCAGGTCCGGCTCGGCCACCCCGCCGACCCGGCGGACCAGGTCGAACACCGGCGCGGGGGTCCAGGTGCCGCGGTCGAGGTCGGCGACGAGCGCGTCCGGCATCACCCGCTCCAGGTTGGCCGCCAGGCCACCCCCGGTCACGTGGGACATCGCGTGCGTGGCGGTGCTGCGGGCCAGGTCCAGACATGCCTTCGCGTAGATCATGGTCGGCTCGAGCAGCTCCTCGCCCAGCGTGCGCCCGAGCTCGGGGACGACGCGGTCGAGCGACCAGCCGGCCTCGTTCAGCAGCACGTGCCGCACCAGCGAGTAGCCGTTGGAGTGCAGCCCGCTCGACCCCATCGCGACGACCACGTCGCCGACCCGCACCCGGCCCGGGCCGAGCAGGTCGGCGGCCTCCACCACCCCGGTCGTCGACCCGGCCACGTCGTACTCGTCGGGCTCGAGCAGGCCCGGGTGCTCGGCGGTCTCGCCGCCGATCAGCGCGCAGCCTGCCTGCACGCACGCCTCCGCGATGCCGGACACGATCGCCGCGATCCGCTCGGGCACCACCCGGCCGGTGGCGATGTAGTCGGTGAGGAACAGCGGCTCCGCACCGCACACCACCAGGTCGTCGACGAGCATCCCGACCAGGTCGAACCCGATCGTGTGGTGCACGTCCATCGCCTGCGCGATCGCCACCTTGGTGCCGACCCCGTCCGCGGAGGTGGCCAGCAGCGGCCGGTCGAAGCCCTTGAGCGCGCTCGCGTCGAAGAGCCCGGCGAAGCCGCCGATGCCGCCGACCATCTCGGGGCGCTTGGCCTTCTCGATCCAGACCTTCATCAGCTCGACGGCCTTGTCCCCGGCGTCGATCGAGACGCCTGCCGCCTCGTACGTCGCTCCGGCGGGCTGCGGTACGTCGGACATGGGAGTCCCTTCGGCGTGGGGCGGGCGGGCTAGGGACGGTCGAGGGCGTCGGTCGCGCCACCGCCCGGCGTCAACGACAGACCGGGGGCGGTGCCCGAGCCGTCGCCGACCGGGATGTCGAGCTCGAGCAGGTGCTTGCCGAGGTCCTCGGCGGCCGGCAGCGCCACCGGGTAGACCCCGTCGAAGCAGGCCCGGCACAGGTTCGACATCGGGACGGTGGTGGCCTCGACCAGCGACTCCAGCGAGATGTAGCCGAGCGAGTCCGCGTCGATGGACCGGCAGATCTCGTCGCTGGTGAGCCCGTTGGCGATCAGCTCCGCGCGGGTGGCGAAGTCGATGCCGTAGAAGCACGGCCACTTCACCGGCGGGCTGGAGATCCGCACGTGCACCTCGCGCGCGCCGGCCTCCCGCAGCATCCGGATCAGGGCCCGCTGGGTGTTGCCGCGCACGATCGAGTCGTCCACCACGACGAGGCGCTTGCCCTCGATCACGTCGCGGAGCGGGTTCAGCTTCAGCCGGATGCCGAGCTGGCGGATCGTCTGCGACGGCTGGATGAACGTGCGTCCGACGTAGGAGTTCTTCACCAGGCCGGAGCCGTAGGGGATCCCGCTCGCCTCGGCGTAGCCGATGGCCGCCGGCGTGCCCGACTCCGGCACCGGGATCACCAGGTCGGCGTCCGCGGGGAACTCGCGCGCCAGCCGCCGCCCGATCTCGACCCGGACGCTGTGCACGCGCCGGTCGTTCATCAGGGTGTCCGGGCGGGCCAGGTAGACGAACTCGAACAGGCAGTGCTTCGGCGCCGGCTCCGCGAACCTCCGGCTGCGCAGGCCGTCCTCGTCGATCGCGACCATCTCGCCGGGCTCGACCTCCCGGATGAACGACGCGCCGACGATGTCGAGCGCCGCCGTCTCGGAGGCCACCACCCAGCCGCGCTCCAGCCGGCCCAGCACGAGGGGCCGGATGCCCTGCGGGTCGCGGGCGGCGTAGAGGGTGTTCTCGTCCATCCACACGAACGAGAACGCCCCGCGCAGGCTGGGCAGCACCTGTACGGCGTTCTCCTCGAGGCTCATGTCGGGATGGTGGGCGAACAGCGCCGTGACCAGGCTGGTGTCGCTCGTGGACTCGATGGTGCCGCGCATCGGGAGGTCGAGCTCGCCGTTGAGGCTGGTCAGCCCCTCGACGCGGGCCGCCAGCTCGCGGGTGTTGGTCAGGTTGCCGTTGTGCGCCAACGCGATCGAGCCGGTCTCGGTGGGCCGGAACGTCGGCTGCGCGTTGTGCCAGGTGCTGGCGCCCGTCGTGGAGTAGCGGGCGTGGCCGACCGCGAGGTGCCCCTGCAACGAGGCGAGCGTGGACTCGTCGAAGACCTGCGAGACCAGGCCCATGTCCTTGTAGACCAGGATCTGGCGCCCGTTGCTGACCGCGATGCCGGCCGACTCCTGGCCGCGGTGCTGCAGGGCGTAGAGGCCGTAGTAGGTCAGCTTGGCGACGTCCTCGCCCGGGGCCCAGACGCCGAACACGCCGCACGCGTCCTGGGGTCCGACGTCGTGGGGGTCGAGATCGTGGGTCAGCTTGCCGTCGCCGCGCCGCACACGACCGGGGGCACGACCGGGACCTTGATGGGGCACGCCCCGAGTCTACGGGTGCGGGCGCGCTCCCGCCGAATCCGTCCGGACCCCGATTCGTCTGCGACGGTCCCGCGTGGGGTCCCCGCCAAGTCGCAGACGAATCGGGTGGGGTCAGTGCTGGGCGAGGTTGTCGAGCAGCAGCGCCTCGGCGAGGCAGACCCGCTCGAACTCCGCCAGGTGCAGGCCCTCGTTCGCGCCGTGGGCCCGGGTGTCCGGGTCCTCGACACCGGTGACCAGGACGGCGGCCCCCGGGAACGCGTCGTTGAACGCGGCGATGAACGGGATCGACCCGCCGACCCCCATGTCCACCGGCTCGACGCCGTCCCAGGCCTCCCGGAAGGCGGCGCGCGCCGCGTCGTACGCCGGCCCGGTCGCGTCGATCTGGATGGGCTGGCCCATCTCGCCCTCGACGAAGGTCAGCTGCGCGCCCCAGGGCACGTGCTTCTCGCAGTGCGCCCGGAGCGCGTCCATGGCCCGGCGCGCGTCGTCGCCGGGCGCGAGCCGCACCGACAGCTTGACCTTGACCGCGGGGACGAGGGTGTTGCTGGCGTCCGCGACGCGGGTCATGTCGAGGCCGACGGTGGTGATCGCCGGCTTGGTCCACAGACGCTCCACGACCGACCCGGTCCCGATCAGCTCGACGCCGTCGGCGATCCCGGACTCGGCACGCAGCCGGTCCATCGGGTAGTCCACGTCGGCCGCCGGCCCGGCGTGCAGGCCCTCGACCGCGACGTCGCCGCGGTCGTCGTGCAGGCTGTCGAGCAGCTTGACCATCGCGGTCAGCGCGTCGGGGACGACGCCTCCCCACATGCCCGAGTGCACGCCGTGCTCGATCGTGCGCACCTCGACGTAGGCCTCGACGAGGCCGCGGAGGCTCGTGGTCAGGGCCGGCTCGCCGATGTCCCAGTTGCCGGAGTCCGCGATCACGATGACCTCGGCGGCGAGCAGGTCCCGGTGCTCCCGCAGGAACGGCTCCAGCGTGGGCGAGCCGATCTCCTCCTCGCCCTCGACGAGCACGGTCACGCCGACCGGGAGGTCGGCGCCGTGCGCCCGGATGGCGGCGAGGTGCGCCGCGATGCCGGCCTTGTCGTCGGCGGCGCCCCGCCCGTAGAGCCGCTCACCGCGCTCCGTGGGCTCGAACGGCTCGCTGTGCCAGTCCGCCGGGTCGCCGGCCGGCTGCACGTCGTGGTGGGCGTAGAGCAGCACCGTCGGCGCGCCCGCGGGAGCCGGCCGGCGGGCCACCACGGCCGGCGCGCCGGCCCCGGCGGACAGGATCCGCACGTCCTCGAAGCCCTCCGCCCGGAAGAGGTCCGCGGTGGCCTCGGCCGACCGGCGTACGTCGTCGGCACGCCCGGGATCGGCGGAGACCGAGGGGATCCGGACGAGGGATTCGAGGTCGGCGCGGACGGAGGGGAGTACGGCGCGCACGGCAGCGCGGATCTCCTCGGTGCTCTTGGTCATTGGCCC
This sequence comes from uncultured Actinomycetota bacterium, assembly GCA_963838025.1. Taxonomy (GTDB): domain Bacteria; phylum Actinomycetota; class Actinomycetes; order Propionibacteriales; family Nocardioidaceae; genus Nocardioides_B. Next base: position 571,302 of record CAWIPF010000004.1, on the reverse strand, counting down.
ACCCTAGCCACCGACTGGTCTTGACCGGCGCCCCCTCGGGCGCGCCCGGACGAGGGCCGACTTGGTGGATTCCGGCCCGGGGACGAGGAGGGTCTGCCTACGCTTCTCCCGCTCTCCGCTCAGCGCACCCCGAGATGAGTCCCCCATGCGCGTGGCCAGAACCCGGCACTCCCTGCTCAGCCAGGCCCTCGTGGCCCTGCTCGCCTTCACGGTCATCTTCGCGACGGAGGCGCCGGCTCCGGCGCGGCAGGTCGACTCGATGCGCCACGGGCGGGCCGTCGAGGCCCGCCAGCCCCGGCCCTCCCGCGCCGCCGAACGGGCCCCCCGGCCCACGGACGGATCCGCCTGGACCGGCTTCGCCTTCGACGCCTGCCGGGCCCCGTCCCAGCGCGCGATGGACCGCTGGCGCCGGCACTCGCCGTTCCTCGGCGTCGGCATCTACATCGGCGGCCCGCTGCGGGCGTGCGAGCAACCGCACCTGACGCCGCGCTGGGTCTCCCGGCAGCTGCGCGGCGGCTGGAAGCTGCTCCCGCTCTGGGTGGGGCCGCAGGGATCGTGCACCGGCTACCGCCGCCGTATCGACGCCCACCCGGGCGCGGCCGGCCGCTACCCCGGGGCCCGGCGCCAGGGGATCACCGCCGCCCGGGGCGCGAGCGCCGCCGCACGGCGCCTGGCCATCCCCGCCGGCACCACCTTGTGGTACGACATCGAGCCGTTCAGCACCCGCCGTGCGTCGTGCCGGCGCTCGGCCCTGCGCTTCCTCTCGTCGTGGACGCTCGAGCTGCACCGCCGCGGCTACCGGTCCGGGGTCTACTCGACGCTCAACGCGGCGGTCGCCGCGCTGGCCCACGCGCCGGCGCGCGGGCCGCGCCGGTACGCCACCCCCGACCACGTCTGGTTCGCCTGGGTCAACCACCGCGCGGACTCCTGGATCGGCGGCCGGCGGCACCTGCACCGGCCGGGCTGGAAGCTGCACCGGCGGGTCCACCAGTTCGCCCTCGACACCGCGGCGACCTACGGCGGCATCCGGATGCACATCGACCGGAACTTCGTCGACCTGGGCCGGCCCGGGCGGGCCGTCCGGGGCGCCGGACCCTGCGGTCCCGCCGCGGACCGGCGGTCGTTCCCGGTCCTGCAGCCCGGCACGACCGGCAGCCGGGTGCGGGCCGCCCAGTGCCTGCTGCGCTTCGCCGGCCGACGGCCGGCCGCCTCCGAGCAGGTCTTCGGCGCGGTGACCCGGCAGGTGCTCCGCGGCTTCCAGCACGCCCGGAGGCTGCGGGCGACCGGTCGCACCGACCGGCCCACGTGGACCGCGCTGCTGGCCACCGGCAGCCGGCCCGTGGTCAAGCGGGGCTCGGCCGGGGCCCCGGTGCGCCGGCTGCAGCGGGCCCTCAACGCGGCGCTCCCGGGCAGCATCCCGGTCAGCGGCGTCTTCGGCGCCCGTACGGCGTCCCGGGTCCGGCACTACCAGGCCCGGGTCGGCCAGCCGGTGACCGGCGTCGTGGCCACCCGGACGTGGAGCGCGCTCAGCCACGGGGTGCTGTCCCGGCCGCACCGCCACCACGGCTCCCGGCACGCGCACCCCGGCCACCGCCGGGCTCACTCGCACGGAGCCGCGAAGCCGCACCACGCCAAGCACGACGGCAAGCACCCCGCCAAGCACCCCGCCAAGCACCCCGGCAGGCACCACCGGCACCGCAAGCACCACCGGCGCTGACCGGGCGGTCGGCGGTCAGACCAGCGGCAGCAGCGGGGTCAGGTCCGACCGCTCGCCGGAGGCGCTGACCCGGGCCCGTCGCGACGCCTCGGCCCAGGTGAGGTCGCCGACTCCGAGGGCGATCCAGGTCTCGGGATCCATCTCCACGACCGCCGGCGGGGTGCCGCGGGTGTGCCGGGTGCCCTCGATGCACTGCACCACGGCATACGGCGGGACCCGGACCTCGACCGCCCGGCCCGGCGCCTTCGCGACGAGCAGCGCGAGCAGGTGCTTGGTGAGCAGCCGCAGGTCGGCGGTGTCGGCGGCGCCCCGGCGGAAACGGCCGAGCGCCTCGGCGACGGCGGCCGGGTCGGCGGGACGGAGGCGGACGGGCACCGGACCAGTCTGCCGCAGGCTCACAGCTCGCCGAGCAACGGCGCGAGGCGTCGCAGCTCCTCGAGGTGCACGTCGGTCAGCTCACGCAGCACCGCCTGGCCCCGGTCGGTCAGCCGCAGGTTCACCCGCCGGTGGTCCTCGGCGTCGCGATCGCGTCGTACCAGCCCGAGCGCCTGCGCCCGGTCGATGAGCTCGCTGGCGGTGTGGTGGCGGACCAGGAGGGACTCGGCGACGTCGCCGACGGTCGGGCCGTGCGGTCCGGCGTGCCCGCGGATCGCGAGCAGCAGCTGGTGCTGGGCGTGGGTGAGGCCGTGCGCCGCGGCGGCGTCGCGGCTCCACCGGTCGAACCGGCGCAGCCGGGTCCGGAACGCGAGCAGCCGCTCGTAGTCTTTGTCACTGGGCACACGGTCATCGTAATATGTCGTGCTCCGATATTTTCTAGCCGAGGTGGACCGTGCCCGCATCTCCCCCGACCGCACGCGACGTGCGCCATCTCGGCGACTTCTCCACCCCGCCCCGGATGCTGCTGATCGCCGGACTCGCGGTGCCGATCGGCGCGGCGGCCGCGGTCGTGTCCTGGGCGCTGCTGAGGCTGATCGGCCTGATCACCAACGCGGTGTTCTACCAGCGCGCCTCCACCGACCTGGTCGCTCCAGGCGCCGAGCCGCACCACGCCCTGCTGCTCCTGCTCGCCCCCGCGGCCGGCGGCCTGGTGGTCGGGGTGATGGCGCGCTTCGGCTCGGAGAAGATCCGTGGGCACGGCATGCCGGAGGCGATCGAGGCGATCCTGATGGGTGGCAGCAAGGTGCAGCCGCGGGTGGCCGCGCTCAAGCCGGTGTCCTCGGCCGTCGCGATCGGCACCGGCGGACCCTTCGGTGCCGAGGGGCCGATCATCATGACCGGCGGCGCCCTCGGCTCGCTGTTCGCGCAGTTCCTGCACCTGACCGCCGATGAGCGCAAGACGCTGCTCGTCGCCGGCGCCACCGCCGGGATGGCGGCCACCTTCAACTCCCCGCTCGCGGCGCTGGTGCTCGCCGTCGAGCTGCTGCTGTTCGAGTGGCGTCCGCGCAGCCTGGTGCCGGTGGCCGCCGCGGTGTCGGTCGCCACCGTGGCCCGCCAGCCGCTGCTCGGGTCGGCGCCTCTGTTCCCGGTGCACGGCGAGCTGCACCTGAGCATCGGGGTCTACGCGCTCTGCGTGGTCTCCGGCACGGTGTCCGGGCTGCTCGCGATCCTCGCGACGGTCCTCGTCTACGCGTCCGAGGACGCCTTCCGGCGACTTCCCCTCCACTGGATGTGGTGGCCGGCGATCGGCGGCCTGGTGATCGGGCTGGGCGGGCTGTTGGTGCCCCAGGCCCTCGGGGTCGGCTACGACATCATCCACGCGGAGCTGACCGGCTCGATCGGCCTCGGCCTGGTCGTCGGCGTGCTGGTCGTCAAGACGCTGATCTGGTCGCTGTCCCTGGGCTCCGGCACCTCCGGGGGCGTGCTCGCCCCGATGTTCATGATCGGCGCGGCGCTCGGGTCGCTGGAGTCCTACGTGTTTCCTGAGGTGGGCGCCGGCTTCTGGGCGCTGGTGGCCCTGGCCGGCGTGCTCGGCGGCGTGATGCGCTCCCCCCTGACCGGTGTCGTCTTCGCCCTCGAGCTCACCCACCGCTACGCCGCGATGCTTCCGCTGATGATCGGGGCGACCACGGCGTTCGCGGTGTCGGTCCTGCTGCTCAAGCGCTCGGTGCTGACCGAGAAGATCGCCCGACGCGGCTACCACCTCACCCGCGAGTACGACGTCGACCCGCTCGAGATCCTGTTCGTCGACGAGGTGACCTCGGGCGACGTGGTGGAGTTCGACGACCACGTCACGGTCGCGGAGGCCGTCGCCGCCATCGGCTCGCCGGCCACCGGCGACGAGGCCTGGCGACAGCGGCTCTACCCGGTCGTCGACGCCGGGGGCGGACTGCTCGGCGTGGTCACCAGGCGGAGCCTGCTCGAGGCCAACGGCCAGGGCGACGGGAGCACCCCGCTGGCGGCGCTTCGTCGGGATCCGGACGCGGTCACCCACGGCGACCAGCCGCTGCGCCACGTCGCCGAGCTGATGGCCCGCTTCGAGGTGAGCCGGGTGCCGGTCCTGGACCGCGCGGACCCCGGTCGGGTCACCGGGGTGGTCACCCTGACCCAGCTGCTCGCCGGGCGCCGTCGCGACCAGCAGGAGGCACGCGAGCGCGAACGCGTGCTCCGCATCAACCTGGTCGCGCCGAACCGGGCACGGCGATGAGCCATCGGGGATAGGGTGCTGCGGTTTGCACCGTCCACATCCACGGGGGTCCCATGTCCGCGCGGTCCGACCATCGACGCCGGGCCGGCACGGTCCTGCTCACCCTCGCCCTGCTCGGCACGGCACTCGTGGTCGTGCTCCGGCCCGCCCCCGCGGAGGCCACCACCCGGGTGATGCCCGGGTCGTTCACCGGCTACGCCTTCGACGCCTGCCAGGCGCCCACCCAGCAGGAGATGGACGTCTGGCTGGAGCGCTCGCCCTACTGGGGGGTGGGGATCTACATCGCCGGCGAGAACCGGTTCTGCGACGTCCAGGACAATCTCGACGCGGACTGGGTCACCCAGCAGTCCCGCAGGGGCTGGCGACTGCTCCCGATCACCGTCGGGCGGCAGGCCTCCTGCTCGACGACGAAGCGATGGCTAAAGATCGATCCCGACCCCACGGACCGCTACGCGAGCGCCCGGCGCCAGGGGCGGGCCGAGGCGAGGAGCACCGCCCGGGCGGCCGACGGGCTCGGGATCGCCCGGCGCAGCACGCTGTGGCTGGACCTGGAGAGCTTCGACATCTCCCGGCGCCGGTGCCGCGAGTCGGCCCTCGGGTTCGTGTCGGCGTGGACCGCACGACTGCACGACCTCGGCTTCCGGTCCGGGCTCTACTCCAGCGCCTCGACCGGCATCCGGATGGTCGACCGGGCCCGGGTGGAGAGCCCGCGCGCCTACCACCTGCCGGACCAGGTCTGGATCGGCGACTGGAACGGTCGGCAGGACACCCGGTCGACGTACCTGCCCGCGGACGCCTGGGCGCCGCACCGGCGGGTGCACCAGTACGCCGGCGGCCACCGGGAGACCCACGGCGGGGTCACCCTGAACGTCGACAGCGACTTCGTGGACGTCGGCCGCGGCACGGTCGCCCCCAGGCCCGGCCCGCACTGCGGGGTCCGGCGGGAGTTCGGCTCCTACCGGGTGCTGCACCGCGGGATGCGCAACGCGCAGGTCGCGGCGCTGCAGTGCTTCCTGCGGCAGAAGCGGTTCACCCGTGCCGGTGTCACCGGTCGCTACCGCCCGTCCACGGTGCGCGCCGTGCGCCGGTTCCAGCGCGCCCACGAGCTCGCGGTGACCGGCCGGGTCAACCGGCGCGTGTGGATGGTGCTGCTCGCCGAGGGCAGCACCCCGCTGCTCAAGTACGGCGCCGGCAGCGACGCCGTACGACGGGTGCAGCGGGCGCTGAACGCCGCCTCGAGCGCGGGGCTGGAGGTCACCGGCGTGTTCGAGCGGCGCACCCGGGCGGCGGTGCGGGACTACCAGCGCAGCCGGGGCGTGCACCGCACCGGCGTGGTCACCGACGACCTGTGGGCGATGCTGCAGGCGGGCCGGCGCTGAGCCGCGTCTCCCGTGCCCCGGGATTGGGGGATCGCGACCCGTGACCGGTCGAGGAGAGTTACGCTCCTGTCCCGCCGCCGAGACCCCGGATGATCCCTTGTCCCTGCGCCAGCCCCCGCGCCTGTCCCTGCGCCTGTCCCCGCGACACCGGCTGGGCGCCGCCCTGCTGGCGCTGGCCGCCGTCGGTGTCGCGCCCGTGGTCGCGATGCGCGCCGACGCTCCGTCCGCCGAGCCCGAGACCGCGACCCCGGCCCGGGTCGCCGCCGCGACGACGCTCGTCGGTGTGCCGAGGGCCCCGGCCGCCTTCACCGGGTACGCCTTCGACGCCTGCCAGGCACCGAGGCAGGACCGGATGGACACCTGGCTCGAGCACTCGCCGTACCGCGGTGTCGGGGTCTACATCGCCGGCGCCAACCGGCTGTGCAAGGTGCAGAAGCACCTCGACGCCGCCTGGGTCGCGGAGCAGACCCGGAAGGGCTGGCACCTGCTCCCGCTGACCGTCGGCCGGCAGGCCGCGTGCACCCACGTCGACCACTGGAAGAAGATCAGCGCGCGCCCGGCCCACGACTACGCCCGCGCGCGACGCCAGGGCACCGCCGAGGCGGCCGGCACCGCGCGCGCCGCGACCGCGCTCGGCATCGCCGGGGGCACCACGATGTGGCTGGACATGGAGATCTTCGACCTGACCGCCCCGCGGTGCCGCGACTCGACGCTCGCGTTCGTCTCCGGCTGGACCGACCGGCTGCACGAGCTCGGATTCCGCTCCGGCTACTACTCCGGCGGCTCCTCGGGCATGCGGGTGCTGGAGGCGGCCCGCCGCGACCCGGCGCGCCGCTACTCGGTGCCCGACGACGTCTGGGTCGCGGACTGGAACGGCCGCGACGGGGACCTGTCCGGCGACGTGACCGCCGGGGGCTGGGCGCGGGGCCGGATCGTGCACCAGTACACCGGCAGCCACGTCGAGTCCCACGGGGGCGTGCGCATCGAGGTCGACAGCAACTTCGTCGCGCTCGGTCCCCTCACCGTCCCCGACGGCGACCGGCCGGGGTGCGGCCTGCCGCGCGACTACGGCGCGTACCGTCTCCTCGCCCGCGGCCGCAGCGACCTCCAGGTGGCCACGGCGCAGTGCCTGCTCAAGGAGAGCGGGTCGTCCGAGAGCCCCGTGACCGGGTCCTTCGACGGGGCCACGGAGCAGGCCGTGCGCGCGTTCCAGCACGCCCGCCGGCTGCCGGTGACCGGCCGGGTGGACCGGCGCACCTGGGCCGCGCTCCTCGCGCACGGGAGCACGCCCCGGCTGAGGCTCGGCGCGCGCAGCGACGCCGTACGCCGGGTCCAGCGCGGGCTCAACGCCGTGGCCGGCGCGGGGCTCGCCGTCGACGGGGAGTTCGGGCACGCCACCCGGGCCGCGGTCCGGCGCTACCAGCACCGCCTGCACCTGCACCCGTCCGGCGCGGTGAACCGCCGGGTGTGGGCGTCGCTGCAGACCGGCCGGCGCTGACCGGGCCCGGCTCTCAGCGCGGCTTGACCGCCGCGACCGGGACACCCGCGGGCAGCCCCTCGACGGCCCCCTGCGGCGAGTGGAACAGCCACAGCGACAGGGTCCGGAGCGACGCCCAGTCGTGGTAGCCGAGGCTGAGCTTGACCACCGGGGTGTGGTCCTGCCCGCCCGGTGAGGCCGCCGACGACCCGGCGGGGTGCATCCGCAGCGGCGCGGCGCCCGGGAGCTCGACGACGACCGTGTCCGCGGCCGGCCGGTGTCCCGGCTCGAGGCGCACCGCGGCGCCGTTCACGGACACGTCGACCAGCTCGGCCGGCCGGCCGTCGACCAGGACCGGGGTGCGGACCGCGAAGCGGTGGGCCGCCCGCCGGGAGGTGGCGAACTGCTCCGCCCGGACCCGGACCACCGCGTGCACGAGGACGCCGACCGCCAGCACCAGCCACAGCCCGGACGACGCGGTCGACGCGTGGTCGGTGTGCCAGGGCACCAGACCCGCCTGGCCGAGTGCGGCGTAGCCGAGGACCAGCAGGCAGGCGGCGATGATCGCCACCAGCACCTTCGGGACCCGGCCCCGGTAGCGCACGTGCGAGGCGCCCTTCGGCGTCACCGCGAACTCCAGCGACCGCCGGCTGGCCAGCCACCAGACGCAGGCCAGGCCGACCGGGACGCGCAGCACCCGCAGCGCGAACGCGGTCCGCCAGCGGATCTGCCGGCGCAGCAGCAGCTTGTAGCCCCACATCCGCAGCCCGAACGCGACCGCGAAGACCGACAGGAAGGTGGTCGGCGCGACCGTCGAGGTGGCCGCGCCGCTGAGCAGCAGCGTGGCCGGGATCGCCAACGCCACGATGGTGGCCAGCCCCTCGAGCCACCACAGCGTGCCCACGACGTACTCGAACTGGGTGCGCCACGACATCCAGCGCTGGCGACGCCAGAGCTTCTCGAGGACCAGCACCTGCATCGCGCCCAACCCCCACCGGCGGCGCTGCACGAGGTACTGCTCGGGGGTCTGCGGCGCCAGCCCGAGGGCCAGCGTCTGGTGGTGGTAGGCGGTCCGCCAGCCACGGCGCTGGAGCTTCAGCGTGGTGTGCATGTCCTCGGTGACGGTCTCCATGGCCACCCCGCCGACCTCGCGCAGCGCCGCGACCCGCAGCATCGAGGTCGAGCCGCACCAGAACGTCCCGGCTCCGCCGTGGGCGCGGGCGGCCAGCTGCACGTTGAAGAACAGCCCCTGCTCGCCGGTGTACCCGTCGTCGTCGAAGGCGCCGCTGTTGAAGAACGACTGCGGCGCCTGCACCAGCCCGACCGACTCGTCCTCGAAGTAGCCGAGCATCGAGGTCAAGAAGCCGGCCAGCGGCACGTGGTCGCAGTCGAGGACGGCGACCAGGTCGATCGGGGCGGCCCCCTGCGCCTGCTCGTCGGCCATCAGGTCCAGGGCGTGGTTGAGGTTGCCGGCCTTGGCGTGCCGGTGCTCGGGCCGGGTGACGTAGCGGACGCCGAGCGCGACGCACAGCTCGGCCAGCCAGGGCCGGTCCCCGTCGTCGAGGACCCAGGTCTCGTGGGCCGGCTCGAGCTCGGCCGCGGCGGCGACCGTGGGCCCGACCACCTCGACCGGCTCGTTGTAGGTGGGGATGAGCACCGCGACCCGCATGCCGTGGGGCGGCTCGGCCACCGGCGGCACGGCGGGCGCGTCGATGGTCCACCAGCTGACCACCTTGGCCACCGAGCCGAGCAGCGGGACCGCCTCGAACCCGACCAGCAGCCAGGCCGCCCACCGCCACGGGCCGTTCGGCGGCAGCGTGGCGAGCACCCGCCAGGCGAGGTAGCCGACCAGCGACAAGGTGGCCACCAGGCCGCCGAGCCGGGCCAGGTTCCGGGTCCGGCGGCTCTCCGCGACCGGCGCACCGACGCTCTCCGACCAGGCCGCCAGGACCGGGCGCGGGCGCTCCGGCCGGGGAGGCGTCCCGCCCCGGCGTGGCTGCGGGGAGGAGGTCGGCTCGGTCGTCAGCAGGGTCATGGTCGGTCCCCTGGGGATGCGCAACGGATGGTGGCACCAGCCTGGCCAGCCGCTGCCCACAAAACCGACATTTCGCGATATTCCAACCGGTTGGACCGCGGCCCATGGCCCGTTCGGGCCATCCGGGCGCACCCGCGCGCCGCCGCGGTCCCGGCGCGGGTCCCGGCGTGTCGTGGGGCCGGATTCCCGGGAACGCTGTTAAGGTTGGGAAGTTTGTGACTAGAGTGACTCCCGAACGTCGACCACCCAGGGAGTCCTCCATGCCACCCACCACCAGGTCCGTGCGCCGGGTCGCCACCCTGGTCCTCACCGTCCTCGCCACCGTGACCTCGGCGCTCGCGGTCGCCCCGCCCGCGCTGGCGTCGAACGTGGTCACCCCCGGGAACTTCACCGGCTACGGGTTCGACCAGTGCACGGCGCCCACCCAGTCCGCGATGGACGCCTGGCTCCAGAGCTCGCCGTACTGGGCGGTCGGCATCTACATCTCCGGCGACTCCCGGGGCTGTCTGAAGCAGCCGAACCTGAGCACGCAGTGGGTGGACACCCAGCTGGCCCGCGGCTGGCGGCTGCTGCCGATCACGCTCGGGCCGCAGGCCTGGTGCACCACCCGCGAGCGCTACCTCCACCAGGTCCGGATCAGCCCCGACTCCACCAGCCGCTACTCCGAGGCCCGCCGGCAGGGCCGCCGCGAGGCGCGCAAGACCCGCACCGCCGCGCAGGCGCTGGGGATCGCGCCGGGCAGCACGCTGTGGTACGACATCGAGGCCTTCGACATCCGCAAGACCGACTGCCGCGAGTCGGCGCTGAGCTTCCTGTCCGCGTGGACGAGGAAGCTGCACGCGCTGGGCTATGTTTCGGGCGTCTACTCCAGCGGCGCGTCGGGCATCAGGATGCTCGACGACGCCCGCGTCTACCGGCCGGGGGTCTACGCCATGCCCGACCAGCTCTGGATCGCCGACTGGAACGGCCGGGCCACCGTCGACTCGAGCTACGTGCGCCCCGACGGCTGGATGCCGCACGCGCGGGTGCACCAGTACCGCGGCGGCCACAACGAACGGCACGGCGGCGTCACCATCAACATCGACAACGACTTCCTCGACCTCGGCCGGGGCTCGGTCGCGCGCCGGGACCGCGCGCACTGCGGCGGCGTCCGGGTCGACTTCCCGTCGTACCGCAAGATCAAGGTGGGCAGCCGGGGCGCCCTGGTCGAGGCGGCCCAGTGCCTGCTGACCGAGCGGCGGCTCTACTCCGGCCCGGTGGACGGGGTCTACACCCGCGCGCTCGGCAACGTGGTCCGCAGGTTCCGCGCCGAGCACGGGCTGGGCGCCTGGCGGGGGCTGTCCCGGCCCACCTGGATGGTGCTGCTCACCCGGGGCCGCTCACCGCTGGTGAAGTACGGCGCCGCGTCGGCCGTCGTCCGCCGCCTGCAGCGCGCGCTGAACGCCGCCGACTCGGCCGGGCTCGCCGTGACCGGCACCTTCGAGGGCACCACCACCGTCGCGGTCAAGCAGTACCAGCGCGACCACGACCTGCCCGGGACCGGTGTCGTGGACCGGCCCACCTGGACGCTGCTGCGCACCGGGCACCGCTGAGTCGCGCGGCCGACGGGGGGCCGCCCTCAGCCGAGGGCGGTCGGCAGGGTGGCGCTCCAGGCGGTCCGGAGCTCGCCGAGCGGCACCGTGAACCGGTCCTGCACGTCGAGCACGGCGTCGTCGCCGCGACCGTCGGTGACCCCGATCCGGGCGTGGGCGAACCCGCGGGCGCTGCACATGTCGGTGAAGCGCACCTCCTCCGACCGCGGCACCGCCACGATCGCCCTCCCCGCGGACTCGCTGAACAGCGCGACGTGCGGGTCGAGGTCGTCGGCCAGCCACACCCGCGCCCCGAAACCGTTGCGCAGGCAGGACTCGACCAGGGCCTGGGCGAGCCCGCCGTCGGAGAGGTCGTGCGCGGCGTCGATCAGACCGTCCCGCGAGGCGTTGACGAGGATGTCGGCGAGCTCCTTCTCGGCCGCCAGGTCGACGACCGGCGGCAGGCCGCCGAGGTGCCCGTGCACGACGTGCGCCCACTCGGAGCCGGACAGCTCCTCGCGCGTCGTACCGAGCAGGTAGATCTGCTGTCCCTCGGCGACGAAGCCGCTCGGCGTCCGCCTGGTCACGTCGTCGATGACACCGAGGACGGCGACCACAGGCGTCGGCAGGATGGGGGTCCCGCCGGTCTGGTTGTAGAGGCTCACGTTGCCCCCGGTGACCGGGATGCCGAGCGCCTGGCAGCCGTCGGCGAGGCCGCGGGTTGCCTCGGCGAACTGCCACATCACGTCGGGGTCCTCGGGCGACCCGAAGTTCAGGCAGTCGCTGACCGCGAGCGGCCGGGCCCCGGTGGTGGCCACGTTGCGGAAGGACTCGGCGAGCGCGAGCTGAGCGCCGGCGTAGGGGTCGAGCCTGGCGAACCGGCCGTTGGCGTCGGTCGACACCGCGACGCCGAGGTTGGACTCCTCGTCGACGCGGATCATCCCGGAGTCCTCGGGCTGCGCGAGCACGGTGTTGCCCTGGACGTAGCGGTCGTACTGGTCGGTGATCCAGGACTTGTCGCACAGGTTCGGGCTGGCCACCATCCGCAGCAGGGTCTCGCGCAGCTCCGACCCGGTCGCCGGGCGGGACAGCCTCTCGGCGGCGTCCGCCTGCAGCGCGTCCTGCCACTGCGGCCGGGCGAACGGGCGGCGGTAGGTGGGGCCCTCGTGCGCCACCGTGCGCGGCGGCACGTCGACCACCGGCGCGCCGCGCCACTCGATGGTGAGCCGGGTCGAGTCGTTGACCTCGCCCACGACCGTGGCGTCGACGTCCCACTTCTCGCAGATCTCCAGGAACCGCGCCACCTTGGCGGGCTCGACGACCGCCATCATCCGCTCCTGCGACTCGCTCATGAGGATCTCCTCGGGGGCGAGCGTGGAGTCGCGCAGCGGCACCCGGTCCAGCCACACGTGCATGCCGCCGTCGCCGGCGGACGCCAGCTCCGAGGTGGCGCAGGACAGCCCGGCGCCGCCGAGGTCCTGGATGCCGACCACGAGGCCCTCGGCGAAGAGCTCGAGCGTGCACTCGATCAGCAGCTTCTCCATGAACGGGTCGCCCACCTGGACCGCCGGCCGCTTGGTCGGTCCGCCCTCTCCGTCGGGTCCCGCCTCGAACGTCTCCGAGGCCAGCACGCTCACCCCGCCGATCCCGTCACCGCCGGTGCGCGCGCCGTACAGGATGACCTGGTTGCCGGTCCCGGACGCCTTCGCGAGGTGCAGCTGCTCGTGGCGCATCACGCCCACGCACAGCGCGTTGACCAGCGGGTTGCCGGCGTAGCTCTCGTCGAACACCGCCTCGCCGCCGATGTTGGGCAGGCCCAGGCAGTTGCCGTAGCCGCCGACGCCGGCGACGATCCCCGGCAGCACCCGGTGGGTGTCCGGCGCGTCGAGCGGCCCGAAGCGCAGCGGGTCCATCACCGCGACCGGGCGCGCGCCCATCGCCAGGATGTCGCGGACGATGCCGCCCACGCCGGTGGCCGCACCCTGGTAGGGCTCGACGTACGACGGGTGGTTGTGGGACTCGATCTTGAACGTGACGGCGTAGCCGTCGCCGATGTCGACCACGCCGGCGTTCTCGCCGATGCCCACCATCAGGTGCGCGCGCATCTCCTCGGTGACCTTCTCGCCGAACTGCTTGAGGTGCACCTTCGAGGACTTGTAGGAGCAGTGCTCGCTCCACATCACCGAGTACATCGCCAGCTCGCTGCTCGTCGGGCGGCGGCCGAGGATCTCGCGGATGTTGGCGTACTCGTCGGGCTTGAGGCCCAGGTCGGACCAGGGCTGCTGGACGTCGGGGGTGCTCGTGGCGGTCTCGACGGTGTCGAGGTGCGGGCGCTGGTCGGTCAACGCAGGGGCTCCGTGTCGCTGGGCAAAGTCGCTGGACGGGACGCTGGACGGGACGCTGGACGGGGTTGCTCGGCGGGGTCGCTCGGCGGGCGAGGACGCCGCCCTCAATCTACCGTCCGGCGCGGGTCCGCCCGGAGGCAGGCCCGGCCCGGCGGTGCGGCGGTGCGGCGGTCAGCCCACCAGCGACGTCAGCACCGAGGTGAAGAACGGCAGCCCGTCGGTGCCCGGGCCGCAGAGGTCCTCGACGGCGTGCTCGGGGTGCGGCATCAGCCCGACCACGTTGCCGCGCTCGTTGGTGATGCCGGCGATGTCGTGGAGCGAGCCGTTGGGGTTGCCCTCGATGTAGCGCGCGACCACCCGGCCCTCGCCCTCGAGCAGGTCCAGGGTCTCCTCGCTCGCGACGAAGCAGCCCTCGCCGTTCTTGAGGACCGTGGTGATCTCGGCGTTCGCGTCGTACCCGCTCGTCCAGGCGGTGGAGGTGTTCTCGATGCGGAGCCGCTGGTCGCGGCAGACGAACTTCTGGTGGTCGTTGCGGACCAGCGCACCGGGCAGCAGGTGGGACTCGCAGAGGATCTGGAAGCCGTTGCAGATGCCGAGCACCGGCATCCCCGCGGCTGCGGCGGCGACGACCTCGGTCATCACCGGGGAGAACCGCGAGATCGCGCCGCAGCGCAGGTAGTCGCCGTACGAGAACCCCCCGGGGAGCACGACCGCGTCGACGCCGCGGAGGTCGTGCTCGCCGTGCCAGAGGGCGACGGGCTCCGCACCGGCGATGCTCACCGCGCGCCGGGCGTCGACGTCGTCGAGCGAGCCGGGGAAGGTGACCACGCCGATCCTCACTTGGTCGGCTCCTCGACGTGGACCTCGAAGTCCTCGATGACCGGGTTGGACAGCAGCCTCTCGGCGATCTCGTGGACCTCGGCGAGCCGCTCGTCCGTGAGCTCGCCGTCCACCTCGAGCTCGAACCGCTTGCCCTGTCGCACCCCGGTGACGCCGGCGAAGCCGAGCCGCGGCAGCGCGCCGTGCACCGCCTTGCCCTGCGGGTCGAGGATCTCGGGCTTGAGCATGACGTCGACGACGACACGGGCCACGGAAGGCTCCTTGAGAGGCTGAGCGGAGTCTGGACGGGAGTCCAGGTCTGGACGGGCGCCCTCAGTCTAGCCGCGCCGCTTCCCTCCAGGGGGTCTGCCTATCCTGGCAAGGCATCGCCCGACGCGGGCCCGCGTCGCCGCGGCACCCGAGAACCCAGGAGAGCCCATGCCCGCGCACGTGCCCGACGACCCGCACCTCTGGCTCGAGGACGTGCTGGGCGAGGACCAGCTCGCCTGGGTCCGGGAGCAGAACGCGCGCACCGACGCCGAGCTCGCCACCGACGAGGACTTCGAAGCCCTGCAGTCCGAGGTGCTGGCGGTCCTGGACGCCGACACCAACATCCCCTTCCTGCGCAAGGTCGGCGACCGGTACTACAACTTCTGGCAGGACAGGCACCACGAGCGCGGGATCTGGCGACGGACCACCTTGGAGTCCTACCGGACGGAGAAGCCCGAGTGGGAGACCGTGCTCGACCTCGATGCGCTGTCCGCGGAGGAGGGCGAGAACTGGGTCTGGCACGGCGCCACGTTCCTGCGCCCCGACCTCGACCGGTGCCTGGTCTCGCTCTCCCGCGGCGGCGCCGACGCCGACGTGACGCGCGAGTTCGACGTGACCACGCTGACCTGGGTCGACGACGGGTTCTTCCGTCCGGAGGCGAAGGGTGAGCTCGGCTGGATCGACCGCGACCGGGTGTTCGTGGCCACCGACTTCGGCGAGGGGTCGACGACCAGCTCCGGGTATCCCCGGATCGTCAAGGAGTGGCGCCGCGGCACCCCGGTCGACGCGGCGGTCGAGGTGTTCGCCGGCCGCCCCGAGGACATGACCGTCGGCGCGTCGCACGACGACACCCCCGGCTTCGAGCGCGACCTGGTCTACCGCTACACCGGGTTCTTCAGCTATGAGCTGTTCCTGCGCGACGGGGAGGCGTTGACGAAGATCGACGCGCCCGACTCCGCGGACAAGTCGCTGCACCGCGAGTGGCTGACCCTGCGGCTGCGCGACGACTGGACGGTCGGGGGTACGACGTACCCGGCCGGCGCCCTGCTGGGGACCCGGCTGAGCTGCTTCCTCGCGGGCGACCGCGACCTGGAGGTGCTCTTCGAGCCGACCGACCGGACGTCGCTCGAGGCGGCGACGTGGACGCGCTCACGGCTGGTGCTGAACGTGCTCGAGGACGTGAAGAGCAGGCTGACCGTGCTCACCCCCAACGGCCACGGGTGGAGCCGTCGCGAGCTCACCGACGTGCCGGCCGACGGCACCCTCGCGGTCGGCGCCGTCGACTCGCGCGAGACCGACGACCTGTGGCTGGTGCACACCGACTTCCTCACGCCCACGACGCTGTGGCTGGTCGAGGACGGCCGGGCCCCGGAGCCGCTGAAGTCCGCGCCCGCGTTCTTCGACGGGTCGGGGCACGTGGCCGAGCAGCACTTCGCGACGAGCGCGGACGGCACCCGGGTCCCGTACTTCCTGGTCCGCCCGCGCGACCTGCCCTTCGACGGGACCGCGCCGACGCTGCTGTACGGCTACGGCGGCTTCGAGGTCTCCCGCAAGCCGGCCTACTCGGGGGTCCTCGGCACCGGCTGGCTCGCCCGCGGAGGCGTGTACGCGCTGGCGAACATCCGCGGCGGCGGCGAGTACGGTCCGCGCTGGCACCGGGCCGCGCTGCGCGAGAACCGGCACCGCGCCTACGAGGACTTCGCCGCCGTGGCCCGCGACCTGGCCGACCGGAAGGTCACCTCGCCGGAGCACCTCGGGGCCATGGGCGGCAGCAACGGCGGCCTCCTGGTGGGCAACATGCTCACGACCTACCCGGACCTGTTCGGCGCGCTGGTGATCGAGGTGCCCCTGCTGGACATGCAGCGCTACCACCGGCTGCTCGCCGGCGCCTCCTGGGTGGCGGAGTACGGCGACCCCGACGACCCCGACGACTGGGCGTTCCTCCAGACGTACTCGCCCTACCAGCTCTTCGACCAGGACCGGGCGTACCCGCCGACGTTCATCTGGACGACGACCCGCGACGACCGTGTGCATCCGGGGCACGCGCGGAAGCTGGCCGCGAAGATGCTCGCCGCCGGCAAGGACGTGCGCTACTTCGAGAACATCGAGGGTGGCCACGGTGCCGGTGCCACCAATGCCCAGACCGCGCACACCTACGCGCTGGCGTACCGCTTCCTCTGGGCCACCCTCCTCCGCCCTCTCCGTTGAGTGTTGGCTTGTTCTCCGTTGAGTGCTGCCTGTTCACTTGTGCTGTTCCGCGTTGAGTGCTGCCTGGTTCTGCGCCGCCGGCGGCCGCTCCCCGCTCCGACGTACGACGGGACGCAAACTGATCGCGATCGCGATCAACCGGGACCACGGCCGCACTCGACCCGAACAACCCAGCACTCGCCGGGGAACAACCCAACACTCAACAGGAAACGAGCCAGCACTCAACACGAAACGAGCCAGCACTCAACGGGGAGGGGGGCGGGTCAGGAGAGCTCGCGCTTGAGGATCTTGCCGGTGGCGGTCATCGGCAGGTTGGAGGCGATCTCGACGATCCGCGGGTACTTGTAGCTCGCCATCTGCTCCTTCGACCAGGCGACGAGCTCCTCGGGGGTCACCGAGGTCCCCTCGTTGAGGATCACGAACGCCTTGATCTCCTCGCCGTGGCTCTCGTGCGGCACCCCGACGACCGCGGCCAGCGAGACGGCCGGGTGCGTCATCAGCACCTCCTCGATCTCCCGGGGGTACACGTTGAAGCCGCCGCGGATGATCATGTCCTTCGCCCGGTCGACGATGTAGTAGAAGCCGTCGGCGTCCCGCCGGGCCAGGTCGCCGGTGCGGAACCAGCCGTTGCGCATCACCTCGGCGGTGGCGTCCGGACGCTTGTAGTAGCCCTTCATGATGTTGTGCCCGCGGATCGCGATCTCCCCCACCTCGTCCACCCCCTCGACGGTCTTCCAGTCCGGGTCGACCAGCTTCACGTCGATGCCCCAGATCGGCACCCCGATCGAGCCCGGCCGGGGGTCGCGCTCCGGGTCGCTGAACGTGGCGACCGGCGCGGTCTCCGAGAGCCCGTAGCCCTCGAGGATCTGGACCTTGAAACGCTCCTTGAACTGCTTGAGGATCTCCACCGGGAGCGCCGACCCCCCGGAGACGGCCCGACGCAGCTTCGCGGCGATCCGGTCGACGTCCACGTCGTCGGTGAGTGCGCCGAGCAGGCCCCAGTACATCGTCGGGACGCCGGCGAAGAACGTGATCTCCTCCTTCTGCATGAGCGCGAGGGCCTGCCCGGCCTCGAAGCGCGGCAGCAGCACGAGCGTCGCGCCGACCGAGAAGCCCGCGTTCATGTTCACCGTCTGCCCGAACGAGTGGAACAGCGGCAGCGTGAGCAGGTGGGTGTCGTGGTCGGTCGCGAGCGTCCCGAACAGCCGGTTGCTGGTGAGGGCGTTGAGCACCATGTTCGCGTGGGTGAGCTCGGCGCCCTTCGGCTGGCCGGTGGTGCCGCTGGTGTAGAGGATCACCGCCGTGTCGGTCGGCCTCGGTCGGCACCGACTCGAACCCGCCGGGCTGGTCGGCGAGCGCCTGCATCAGGGTCTGGGTGCCCTCGACGGGCGAGGCGGCGCCGAGGTCGGCGGTGATCATGAAGAAGTGCTCGCACCCGTCGGCCTGCTGGAACCCGGCGTGACCGGCCTCGCCCATCGGCAGGTCGGCGGTGCCCTCGAAGCAGAAGTACGCCTTCGCGTCGGAGTCGCCGAGGTGGTAGGCGACCTCGCGGCCCTTGAGCAGCACGTTCAACGGCACCACGGTCGCGCCGGCCTTCAGGATGCCGTAGTAGACGATCGGGAAGTAGGGAAGGTTCGGGCAGGACAGCGCGACCTTGTCGCCGGGCTCGATGCCGCGGGACACGAGCAGGTTCGCCACCTGGTTCGCGAACCCGTTGACCTGGGCGTAGGTGAGGCGCATGTCGCCGATGACGACCGCGTCCCGGTCGGGGTGTGACCGGGCGGAGTCCTCCAGGAAGACCGACAGGTTGAGCACGGCGTACCTCTTTCGGGTCAGAACTTGCGGTGGGTGAGCAGCTCGTAGGCCTCGATGTAGCGCGACCGCGTCCGGTCGACGACCTCCTGGGGCAGCGGCGGAGGCGCCTCGCCGGAGCTCCGGTCCCAGCCGCTCGCCGGCGAGGTGAGCCAGTCGCGCACGATCTGCTTGTCGTACGACGGCTGGGCGCGCCCCGGCTGCCAATCGTCGGCCGGCCAGAACCGGGACGAGTCAGGGGTGAGCACCTCGTCGGCGAGGACGACGGTGCCGTCGGGCCGTGACCCGAACTCGAGCTTGGTGTCGGCGAGGATGATGCCGCGCTCGCGGGCGACCTGCTCGGCCCGGCGGTAGACGTCCAGGGTGAGCCGCCGGAGCCGGGCGGCGACCTCGCCGCCCACGACGCCGGCCATCGCGTCGTACGACACGTTCTCGTCGTGCTCGCCGAACGCCGCCTTGGTCGCGGGCGTGAAGATCGGCTCGGGGAGCCGGCTGCCGTCCTCGAGGCCCCCGGGCAGCGGGATGCCGCACACCTCGCCGGTGCTGCGGTAGTCGGCCAGGCCGGAGCCGGTGAGGTAGCCGCGGGCGACGCACTCGACCGGGTACATGGCCAGGTTCTCGCAGATCACGGCCCGGCCCTTCACCTCGGCCGGCACGTCGACCGACAGGATGTGGTTGGGCACCAGGTCGGCGAGCTGCTCGAACCACCACAGGGACATCTGGGTCAGGATCACGCCCTTGTCGGGGATCATGGAGTCGAGCACGTAGTCGTAGGCGGAGATGCGGTCGCTGGCCACCATCAGCAGGCGGCCGTCGTCCAGCCGGTAGAGGTCACGCACCTTCCCGGAGTGGATGTGCTCGGCTCCGTCGATCGGGGAGGCAGGGGGGATGCCCGCGGCATGGTCCATGCCGCGATCCTACGCACGCCGACAGGGTCGCCGCAGGGGTCGGCCGGAGCGATCAGGTGCGGCGTTCCCCGGCCAGCCCGGCCTCGTGGGCCAGGATCACCGCCTGCACCCGGTCCCGGACCCCCAGCTTCATGAGGATCCGGGCCACATGGGTCTTCACCGTCGTCTGCGCCACGGTCATGTGCGCGGCGATCTCGGCGTTGGACAGGCCCGAGGCGAGCAGCGTGAGCACCTCCCGTTCCCGCTCGGTGAGACCGGCCAACCGGGCCGGTACGGCGTCGTCGCGCCGGCCGGCGCGGGCGAACCGCTCCACGAGGCGTCTGGTCACCGACGGGGCGAGCAGGCTGTCGGACCCGCGGGCCGCCTGCCTCACCGCGGTGACGATGTCCTCACCGGCCATGTCCTTCAGCAGGAACCCGCACGCCCCGGCCTGCAGCGCCCGGTAGACGTACTCGTCGAGGTCGAAGGTGGTCAGCACCAGCACCCGGGTGCTCGGCGCGACGGCCAGCACCGCCTCGGTGGCCGCGATGCCGTCCTGGCCGGGCATCCGCACGTCCATCAGCAGCACGTCGGGGGCGGCCGCCTCGACCAGCGCGAGCGCCTCGGGGCCGTCCCCGGCCTCCCCCACCACCTCGATGTCGGGCTCGCCCTCCAGGATCATCCGCACCCCGCCGCGCACCAGCTCCTGGTCGTCGACGATGCCGACGCGGATCATGCGGGCACCTGCGTCAGCGGGAGCTCGGCGCGCACCTCGAAGCCGCCGCCGGGCAGGGCCGACCAGGTCAGCGCGCCACCGCACGCCTCCACCCGGCTGCGCATCCCGGGCAGTCCGTGACCCGACCCGGCGGTCGGCCCGAGCGGCTCCGGCGGTGCGTCGTTGACGACCACGACCTCGTAGCGGTCGCCGGCCCGTCGGCAGGTGACCTCCGCCCGCGACCCGGGCGCGTGCCGGAGCACGTTGGTCAGCGCCTCCTGCACGACGCGGTAGACGGCGGTGCGCGCCTCCGGCGCCAGGGCGTCGTCGGGTCCGTCGGTGTCGAGCCTGACGTCCAGTCCGGCGTCGCGGGCACCCGCGACGAGGTCCTCGAGCGTCCCGGCGCGTCCGCCCAGCGGCACCTCGAACCCGTGCCTGAGCTCGTGCAGCCCGTCCTCGGCAACCCTGCCGAGGGTGCCTAGCGCCTGCGCGGCTCGCGCCGGGTCGCCGGCGGCCAGCCGCCGGGCGCCACCGGCCTGCAGCGCGATCACGGTGAGGCTGTGGCCGACCGCGTCGTGCAGCTCGCGCGCGACACGGGCCCGCTCGTCGTACACGGCCGCGCGGTGCAGCTGCTCGACCTGCTCGGTGAGCAGCAGGTGGGTCTGCCGCAGTGCCTCGACCAGGCGCAGCCGCTCGTGCAACACGCAGCCGGCGAGCCAGGCGAGGAGCAGCAGACCGGAGTCGGACAGCGCCTCTCGCGGGCCGAAGGCGAGCGCCGCGCCGGCCAGGCACAGCACCAGGCCGGCCACGGCCCGCAGCCGGTCGGAGAGCGCCGCCACCAGGAACGGCGCGAGGACGCACACGCCCGCACCGGCCAGCAGCGGCGCCAAGGGCATGACCGTCACGCTGAACGCGGCCGCGAGCAGCCACAGCAGCGCCGTCACGAGCAGCGGCCGCGCCCAGAGCACCGCGACCGGCGCCGCGAGCAGCAGCGCGGCAACCGCCGCGACCGGCAGCGGGACCCGCGGCGAGCCCGCGACCACCTCCAGCACCAGGCCCGCGCCGAGCGCGGCGGCTGCCAGTGCCGTCCACGGCACCGCGTCGGCCCGGTCGGACGGCACCGTACGGCGCGCCGGTGCCGGCGGCCCCTCCGCCGGTGGAGCCTCCGCGAGGGCGACCACGACACCGCGCGTCTCGGCGAGCAGCGCCCGGGCCTGGGCCTCGAGGCGGGCCGCCAGGGTCTCGAGACGGTCCGGGGTCCCCGGGTCCGCACGCGCGTCCGCGACCAGCACCTCCATGCCGGACACCAGGTGGCGCTGCAGCCGGTCGGCGAGCTGCATCCGCTCGCGGGCGCGCGCCGCCACCGCGGCCGTGTCCCGGCTGCCCTCGAGGCGCCGGGTCTGCTCCTCGAGCCGGGCGACGAGGGCGCCGCGGCCCCGGACGAGGCGGCCGGCCAGTACCGGCGCGACGACCACGAACAGACCGAAGAACGGCAGCGCGCTGGCGAGGGAGTGGCCACCCGCCGGGTCCGCGAGGTCGACCACGGTGACCAGCCCGAGGGTGAGCGCCCCGCCGACGACCACCTGGCGGCGGCCGCCGTACACACCGAGGGAGTAGTTGGCGAAGATCAGCGCGAGGATCGGCACGACCACGTCGGCCGGGCCGGCCGCGGTCGCCGGGACCAGCGCCTGCACCAGCGAGCCGAGGCCGTCGACGAGGGCGATCACCGTGACCGGCAGCAGCGGGCGGGTCCGGCGCGCGGCCAGCGACGCCAGGGCAAAGGCGCCGGCGAGATCACCGGCGAGGAGCACCGGACGGCCGTGGTGCCGCACCAGCGCCTCGACCACTGCGGCCACCACGAAGACCACCGCGACCAGCCGGTCCCCGGTCACCAGCCCGCGCCAGCACGTTCTCACGTCCCGAGGGTAGGGCCGCCCGCGCCGGCGCGCGTCGTTCTCGAGGATGACGCCCTCCGACGGAGGAGAAGATCGTCGTTGCGGAGGGCGACTCGATGGTCGCCGCCCTTCTAGCGTCGATCCACCGTGCCGGGCGGTTCCGGCACCTCGACCTGGAGGAGTCAGCATGGACATCGACAACACCTGGGCGGAGTCCCACCGGCCGCTGATGGGACGCATCGCCGGAGCCTGCGGCCTGGCCTTCGTCGCCCTCGCCTCGGTGAGCATGGGCGGGAGGTTCTTCGACTCGCTGTCGGACGCAGAGATCGTGCGATGGGTCAGGAGCGCGCCCGGCGAGATCTCGGTCGAGGGCTTCGGCGTCGGGTTCGGCGCCGTCCTCGTCGCCTTCCTGGTGCTCCAGCTGCTGTGGTCCACCCGCAGCCGCGGTCCCCTGGCCGTGGTCACCGCGCTGTCCATGACGGCGTTGGTCGCGGTGGACTGGGCCGCGGCGGGCGTGTACTTCGGCCTCGCCGAGGCGGGCCGGCACCAGGGCGCCGACGCGGGCATCGTGGCGCTGTTCCGGTTGACGAAGATGACCACGTTCACCGACGGAGTCGCCGTCGGGCTCGGCGTGCTGGCGGTCAGCGTGCTGGCCCTGCGAGCGCGGTCGCTGCCCGCCCCGGTGGCCTGGCTCGGGGTCGTCGTCGGTGTCTGGCACCTCGTGGAGCTGCCGCTCCAGCTCGCGCTCACCCACAGCGCGGACGGCGTGACCGGCCCGATCAGCGCCGGGACCGGCCTGCTCTGGATCCTGGCGACCTCGCTGACCCTGCTGGTGCGGCCGGTCATCCGGTCCGCTGTCGCGGCGGCCCCCGCGGTCTGAGGGCGCCCGCGGCCGCGCCCTGACGCGGGGAGGGGGTGCGCGGGTGCACGATGGCGCCCATGTGGAACGACCTGCTCTCGCTGGGTGTCAGCGCACCCGAGAAGATCATCCGGACGATCTTGGTGTACGTCGCGCTCGCGCTGCTGCTGCGCGTCGCCGGCAAGCGCGACCTGGCGCAGCTGAACTCCTTCGACCTGGTGGTGATGCTGCTGCTGTCCAACGTGGTGCAGAACGCGGTCATCGGCCCGGACAACTCGCTGGTCGGCGGGCTGCTCGGCGCGGCGGTCCTGGTCGGCTTCAACGCCGGGATGGTCCGGTTCTCGGTGCGGTCGGACCGGACGTTCCGGATCATGGAGGGCACCCCCGCGGTGCTGGCCCGGGCCGGCCAGTGGGACGCCGGGGCGCTCAGGCGGCTGGGCCTGCGCGAAGCGGACGTCGACGCCGCGCTCCGGCGCCAGAACGCCAACGACGTCAGCGAGGTCGAGAAGGTCGTCCTCGAGCCGGGCGGCGCCGTGGTGGCCACGGTGGCGGAGGGGTACCAGTCCCCCACCAAGGCCGACCTCGACCGGTTGGCCGCGCAGGTGCGGGAGATCGACGTGACCACGATCGCCCGGCTCGAGGCCAAGCTCGACGAGCTGCTCGCCCGCACGGCGCGCGGGTGAACCCTCCGGGCAGGACCGCCGAGCGGGTGACCCCTCCGGGGGTCAGAGGATCGCGCCGGGCGTGTACGACGCGGCCTCGGGGTGGGCCGCGGCGACCGCGTCGATCCGTCGTACGACGGCCTGCACCTGGTCCACGGCGGCGCCGGTGAACGTGATCGGGTCCGCGACCAGCGAGGCGAGCTGCTGCTCGGTCAGGCCGAGGCGCTCGTCGGCGGCCAGCCGCTCGAACACGTCGTTGTCGGTCTGCCCCTGCCGCATCGCCAGGGCCACCCCGACGGCCGCCTCCTTGATCGCCTCGTGGGCGGCCTCCCGGCCGACGCCGTTGCGCACCGCCGCCATCAGCACCTTCGTGGTGGCCAGGAACGGCAGGTAGCGGTCCAGCTCCCGCTGGATCACCGCGGGGAAGGCGCCGAACTCGTCGAGCACGGTGAGGAAGGTCTGGAACAGCCCGTCGGCGGCGAAGAACGCGTCCGGCAGCGCGACCCGCCGCACCACCGAGCAGGACACGTCACCCTCGTTCCACTGGTCGCCGGCGAGCTCGCCGACCATCGACAGGTAGCCCCGGAGCACCACCGCGAGGCCGTTGACGCGCTCGCAGGAGCGGGTGTTCATCTTGTGCGGCATCGCCGAGGACCCGACCTGGCCCTCCTTGAAGCCCTCGGTGACCAGCTCGATGCCGGCCATCAGCCGGATCGTGGTGGCCAGGTTCGAGGGGGCCGCGACGACCTGGACGAGCGCCGAGACCACGTCGAAGTCGAGCGAGCGCGGGTAGACCTGCCCCACGGAGGTGAGCACGTGCTCGAAGCCGAGGTGGGCGGCCACCCGCCGCTCGAGGTCCGCGAGCTTCGCGGTGTCGCCGTCGAGCAGGTCCAGCATGTCCTGGGCGGTCCCGACCGGGCCCTTGATGCCGCGCAGCGGGTAGCGGCGCAGCAGGTCCTCCAGCCGGTCCAGCGCCACCAGCAGCTCGTCGGCGACGGTGGCGAACCGCTTGCCGAGCGTCGTCGCCTGCGCCGCGACGTTGTGGGACCGGCCGGCCATCACCAGCGCCTGGTGCTCCGAGGCCAGCCGCCCGAGCCGGGCGAGGGTGGCGACGACCCGGTCGCGGACCAGCTCCAGCGACGCGCGGACCTGGAGCTGCTCGACGTTCTCGGTGAGGTCGCGCGAGGTCATCCCCTTGTGGATGTGCTCGTGCCCGGCGAGCGCGCAGAACTCCTCGATCCGCGCCTTCACGTCGTGCCGGGTGACCCGCTCGCGGGCGGCGATCGAGGCGAGGTCCACCTGGTCGACGACCGCCTCGTAGGCCGCCACGACGCCGGGCGGCACCTCGATGCCGAGGTCCCGCTGCGCCTCGAGGACGGCGATCCAGAGCCGCCGCTCGAGGACGATCTTGTGCTCGGGCGACCAGATCCGGGCGAGGTCGGCACCGGCGTAGCGGTTGGCGAGGACGTTGGGGTGGGCCGGTTTCGAGACGCTCACTTCGTTCGCTCCTCAACCAGCGGGGCCGCGTCGGCGGCGATGTCGCTGCGGTGGTGGGCGCCGTCGATCCGGATCTTCTCGACGCCCGCGTAGGCCCGGGCCCGGGCGTCCGCGACGTCAGCGCCGACCGCGGTCACCGCGAGCACCCGGCCGCCGGCGGTCACCAGCCGGCCGTTCCCGTCGACCGCGGTGCCGGCGTGGATGACGTCCACGCCGTCGAGCCGCTCGGCGTCGAACACCCCGTGGATCGCGTCGCCCGTGCGCGGGGTGTCGGGGTAGTTCGCGGCGGCGACGACGACGGCGACCGCCGCGCCGTCGTGCCAGCGCAGCGGGCCGACCTCGTCGAGCCGTCCCTCGGCCGCGGCCCGGAGCACCACGCCGAGCGGGGACTCCAGCATCGCCAGCAGCGGCTGTGTCTCCGGGTCCCCGAAGCGGGCGTTGAACTCCACCACGCGCACCCCGCGGCCGGTGAGTGCGAGCCCCGCGTAGAGCAGCCCCGCGAACGGCGTGCCCCGGTGGGCCATCTCGTCCACGGTGGGCTGCAGCACCCGGTCCAGGGTCTGCTGGACCAGGTCGGCCGGCGCCCACGGCAGCGGGGTGTAGGCACCCATCCCGCCGGTGTTGGGGCCGGAGTCGCCGTCACCGGCGCGCTTGAAGTCCTGGGCGGGCTGCAGCGGCAGCACCGTGACGCCGTCGGTGATCGCGAACAGCGAGACCTCCGGGCCGTCGAGGTACTCCTCGATGACCACCCGCTCGCACCCGGCGGCGTGCGCCAGCGCCGCCTCCCGGTCGTCGGTGACCACGACGCCCTTGCCCGCGGCCAGCCCGTCGTCCTTGACCACGTAGGGCGCGCCGAAGGCGTCGAGGGCCTCGGCGGCCTCCTCGGGCGTCGTGCAGACGCGCGCCATCGCGGTGGGCACACCGGCGGCGGCCATCACCTCCTTGGCGAACGCCTTGGACCCCTCCAGCCGGGCGGCCGCCCGCGACGGTCCGAAGCAGGCGATGCCCTTCTCGCGTACGGCGTCCGCGACCCCCGCCACCAGCGGCGCCTCGGGTCCGACCACGACGAGGTCGACGCCGAGGTCCGCGGCCAGCCCGGCGACCGCCGTACCGTCGAGGGCGTCCACGTCGTGGATCGTGGCCACGCCGGCGATGCCCGGGTTGCCGGGGGCCGCGTGCACCTCGGTCACCTCGGGGTCGCGGGACAGCGCGAGCGCGAGCGCGTGCTCGCGCCCGCCCGCACCGAGGACCAGCACCTTCATCGCTTGCCTTTCTCGATTCGTCTGCGATCACCCCGCGCGAAATCCCCGTGGGACCGCAGACGAATCGGGGTTGTCATCGCAGGACGATCGACTCTTCGCGGCCCGGGCCGACCCCGATGCCCCAGAACGGGGCGCCCGACATCTCCTCGAGCGCCTTGACGTAGGTCTGCGCGTTCTTCGGCAGGTCCTCGAAGGTGCGGCAGCCGGAGATGTCCTCGTTCCAGCCGTCGAAGAACTCGTAGACCGGCTTGGCGTGGTGGTACTCCGACTGGGTCATCGGCATCTCGTCGTGCCGCTCACCATCGACCTCATAGGCCACGCAGACCGGGATCCGGTCCCAGGCGCCGAGCACGTCGAGCTTGGTCAAGAAGAACTCGGTGAGCCCGTTGACCCGGTTGGCGTAGCGGGCGATCACCGCGTCGTACCACCCGCAGCGCCGGTCGCGACCGGTCGTGGTGCCGTACTCCGCGCCGATCGTGCGCAGCCGGTCGCCGTCCTCGTCGAGCAGCTCGGTGGGGAACGGGCCGGAGCCGACGCGCGTCGTGTAGGCCTTGATCACGCCGATGATCCGGTCCAGCCGGGTGGGCCCGATGCCGGCGCCGGGGGCGACCCCGCCGGCGGTCGGGTTGCTGGAGGTCACGAACGGGTAGGTGCCGTGGTCCACGTCGAGCATGGTCGCCTGGGCGCCCTCGAACAGCACCGTCTTGTCCTCGTCGAGCGCCTTGTTCAGCAGCAGCGACGTGTCCACGACCATCGGCTTGAGCCGCTCGGCGTAGCCGGCGATCTCCTCGAGGATCTCCTCGACCGAGATCGCGCGGCGGTTGTAGACCTTCACGAGCAGGTGGTTCTTCGACTCGAGCGCGGCCTCCACCTTCTCGGCCAGGATCTTCTCGTCGAACACGTCCGCGACGCGCACGCCCATCCGGTTGATCTTGTCGGCGTACGCCGGGCCGATGCCGCGGCCCGTCGTACCGATCCGGTTCTTGCCCAAGAAGCGCTCGGTGACCTTGTCGATCGTGGTGTGGTACGACGTGATCAGGTGGGCGTTGGACGACACCAGCAGCCGCGAGGTGTCCACGCCGCGGGCCTCGAGGCCGTCGATCTCCTCGAACAGCACCCGGGCGTCGATCACCACGCCGTTGGCGATGACCGGGGTGATGCCGGGGGTGAGGATGCCCGACGGCAGCAGGTGGGTGGCGAACTTCTCCCCATTGATCACGATTGTGTGGCCGGCATTGTTTCCGCCTTGATAGCGCACGCAATAATCAAGCGACGAGCCCAGCAGGTCCGTCGCCTTGCCTTTACCCTCGTCGCCCCACTGGGCTCCGAGGACCACGATCGCGGGCATGCAGCACCCCTCTCACTGGCCGAGCCACGACGGCGGCGCCACCGCGGGTCCGGGCGTTGCCCGGAGCGTCTCGGCCAGAGAACGAACAAGCCCCGGGAGTGCAACAGCACCGGGGCTCTTGCGAAGCAACGTTAGCAGAGCGCCGGCGCAGGTCCAGCCCGTGCCCGACCCGTGGGCGCGGTACTGTCCCACGCGTGGAACCGATGCTGCTGATCACCAACGCCGAGGCGGGGAGCAACGACGAGGAGCGCCTGGAGAAGGCGCTCACGGTGCTCCGGGAGACCGCCGACGTCGAGGTCGCCGCCACGGCCAACCAGGGCGAGCTCGACGGCGTGCTGCACCGCCGGGGCGGCCGCCGGATCGTGGTGGCCGGCGGCGACGGGAGCCTGCACGCGGTGGTGGCCGCCCTGCACCGTCGCCACGAGCTGGCCGGCACCGTGATCGGCCTGGTCCCGCTCGGCACCGGCAACGACTTCGCCCGCGGTTCCGGGATCCCGCTCGAGCCCGAGGAGGCGGCGCGGCTGATCGCGAAGGGCGAGGCCCGTCCGGTCGACCTGCTCGTCGACTGCGCGGGTGAGGTGGTCGTCAACAACGTGCACGTCGGCGTGGGGGCCCAGGCAAGCCGCAACGCGAAGACCTGGAAGAAGCCGCTCGGTCGGCTCGGCTACGCGGTCGGCGCGGCCATCGCCGCGGTCAACCCGCCGTTCGTGCGCCTGCGGATCGAGGTCGACGGCGAGGAGGTCGCCGACTTCGCGCAGCCCATCTTGATGGTGGCGGTCGGCAACGGGCCGAACATCGGCGGCGGCGCCGCGGTCACCCCCGAGGCCGACCCCGAGGACGGCAAGGTCGACGTGATGATCTCGTTCGCCGTCGGGCCGCTCGCCCGCGTCGGCTACGCGCTGCACTTCCGGCGCGGCGAGCACCACCACCGCGGCGACGTCCGCTACGTCCGCGGCTCCACCGTCAGCATCACCGGACAGTCGTTCTACTGCAGCGCGGACGGCGAGATCTACGGGCCGGAGAAGAACCGCACCTGGCACGTGGAGCGCGGCGCGTTCTCGATGCCGCTGCCCGGCTGAGCGCAGCCGCGCTCAGAGCCACCCGCGGCGCACGGCCTCCACGCCCGCCTGGAAGCGGGAGTCGGCACCGAGCTCGTCGAGCACCTCCGAGACCCGACGCCGCACCGTCCGCAGGCTCAGCCCCAGCGCGCGCGCGATCTGCTCGTCCTTGGCACCCCCGGCGAGCTGGTCGAGCAGCATGCTCCGGTCGCTGGCGCCCGCGTCGTGCCGCCGGCCGTCGAGGCCCGGGACCGCCATCGCCTTGTCCCACAAGATGTCGAACAGGAACCGCGCGGCCGTCATCATCAGCTTCTCGCGGACGACCAGGGCATGGACCGGCTCACCGTCCAGCCGGTTGGCGACCACCACCGCCGCGTCGCCCAGGATGGCCAGACGGAACGGCACGTCGGCCAGGATCCGGACGTGCTCGCCGGCCTCGGACCGGTCCCGCACCACCTCCGGGGCCTCCTCGAGGACCCGGGCCGGGTAGATCGCCCGCGAGCGCCGCCCGGCGCGGACCATCTCCTTCACCCACGCGTCCGCGACCGGACCGTCGGGGTAGCGCCACTGGTCCGGACGCAGCCACAGCAGGTCGCCGCTCGAGTTCGGGGCGACCACGCGGATCAGGTCGATGACCTCGCTGTTGTCGAGCAGCTCCACGGTGACCGGGTCGCCCTTCGGCGCCTGCGAGGACAGGTGCTCCGCGCTCAGCGACGGCAGCAGCTGGCGCAGCGACTCGAGCTGCTCGGCGACGCTGCGCAGCCTGCGGTTCTCCTCGGAGATCAGCCGGAGCAGCGCCTGGGCGGGCGGCAGCGCCACCACCGCGTCCCCGCGCAGCTCGACCAGCCCGAGCGCGGCCATCCGGCCCAGCCCTTCGCGCACACCCTTGGCCGGCAGCGCCAGCAGCCGGGCGATCTCGGCGGGTGAGGCACCGGAGTTGCGAAGCACCACCCGGTAGAGCTCTTCCTGCGCCGCGGTGAAGCCGAGCACCGAGAGCGGCGACAGCTCTCCCGTGGATCCGGACATGTCGACATCTTAGTGCCACTGTCACGAACCGGCCAGGGGTTGCTGCCGACATCCTGCCAAGATCTTGCCTAGCGGCCGACCGGGTGTTCGCTTCGGGGGATTCAGGGCACCGGCCGGCCGCTCACAGTCGAAGCGTCGGAATCGCAGCAGGGGACGATTCCGACGCTTCGCCCTTTCCGGGGCCACCGGCGTCGTCCCTGCGGCGGAGGTTCTGGGCGATGGTTCCGGGGGCGGTTCAAGGGCGGCGGTTCAGGGGCGGCGGTTCAGGGGCGCAGCCGCTCCGTGGCCGTCGGGCTCGAGTCGTGCAGGAACTGCGCGCACCGCTGCGCCTCGGCGGTCTCGCCGATCCGCTCCGCGGCGGTGGCCAGCGCCGCCAGCGCCCTCAGGAAGCCCTGGTTCGGCTCGTGCTCCCACGGCACCGGACCGTGCCCCTTCCACCCGTTGCGGCGCAGCAGGTCCAGGCTGCGGTGGTAGCCGACGCGGGCGTAGGCGTAGCCGGTCACGTCGTCCACCGACCGGTCCGCCAGGGCCTCCTCGGCGAGCGTGGCCCAGGCCAGCGGCGACTCCGGGTGGGCGCGGACGACGTCCACCGCCGGCGTCCCGGTGGCGAGGTCGGCCGCGGCCGGGTCCTCCGGCAGCAGGGTCGCGGGTGGGCCGGCCATCAGGTCCTTGTGCTCCATGGGGCCATTGTGCCCGCGACCCGTGCCGGCCCCGCCGTACCCCCCGGGGATCCAGGCACCGGATGTCCCCGCCGGGTGCGAGGATGAGCCCCATGTCCGCGCCGCCCCCCGGCTCCACCGCCGACCCCGCCCCCGGATCCCCCGCCGGACCCGACATCCGGCCCTGGGCCGCGCTGGCCGCGCTGTGCCTCGGGTTCTTCATGATCCTGGTCGACTCCACCATCGTCTCCGTCGCGACGCCGGCGATCATGCGGGGGCTGGACGCCGGGGTCAACGAGGTGGTCTGGGTGACCAGCGCCTACCTGCTGGCCTACGCGGTGCCGCTGCTGATCACCGGCCGGCTCGGCGACCGGGTCGGCCCCAAGAACCTCTACCTCGTCGGGCTGACCGTGTTCACCGTCTCCTCGGTGTGGTGCGGGCTGACCGGCGACATCGGCCAGCTGATCGTCGCCCGGGTCTTCCAGGGCCTGGGGGCCTCGATGATGACCCCGCAGACGATGGCGGTGATCACCCGGATCTTCCCCGCGACCCGGCGGGGGCAGGCCATGGGTGCGTGGGGAGCGGTCGCGGGCGTGGCCACCCTGGTCGGCCCGATCCTCGGCGGCGTGCTCGTCGACTGGCTGGGCTGGGAGTGGATCTTCTTCATCAACGCCCCGGTGGGCGTGGTGGGGTTCGTGCTCGCCTGGCGGCTGGTGCCCGAGCTCCCCACCCACGTCCACCGCTTCGACCTGGTCGGCGTCGCGCTGAGCGCCGTGGGCATGTTCTGCCTGGTCTTCGGCATCCAGGAGGGCCAGACCTACGACTGGGGGACGATCGCCGGACCGCTGTCCGTGTGGTCGCTGATCATCACCGGACTGCTGGTCTTCGGCCTGTTCGTGCTGTGGCAGTCCCGCCAGCGCACCGAGCCGCTGGTGCCGCTGGAGCTGTTCCGCGACCGGAACTTCTCCCTCGCCAACGTCGCGATCACCACGGTCGGTTTCGCAATCACCGCGATGGCGTTCCCGCTGATGCTCTACGCACAGGTGGTGCGCGGGCTGTCTCCGACCCGCGCCGCCCTGCTGCTGGTGCCGATGGCGGTGATCTCCGGGGTGCTCGCACCGGTCGTCGGCCGGCTCGTCGACCGGGTGCACCCCCGCTACGTCGCCGGGGTGGGGCTGCTCGCGTTCCCGGTCTCGCTGGCGTGGCTGAGCCGGGTGATGACTCCCGAGGCCCCGACCTGGCAGCTGCTGCTCCCGATCGCGCTGCTCGGCGTGGCCAACGGGTTCACCTGGTCGCCGCTGAGCACCAGCGCGACCCGCAACCTGCCGATGCACCGGGCCGGCGCCGGCGCCGGCGTCTACAACAGCACCCGCCAGGTCGGTGCGGTGCTCGGCAGCGCGTCCATCGCCGTGCTCATGCAGTCCCGGCTGGGGGCCGAGCTGCCGGGACTGCCGAAGGGTGGGTCGCCCGCGACCGGTGGCGGTCCGCTGCCGGCCGCGCTGCACGACGGCTTCGCGGCGGCGATGGCCCAGTCGATGCTGCTGCCCGCGGCGGTGCTCCTCGTCGGCTGGGTGGCGGTGCTGTGGTTCGCGACCCCGCGACACCTGCAGCGCGAGACAGCCGGCGCGGAGGAGCCTGCCGCCGCGCCCGCGGGCTGAGCCGCCCGCCTCAGGCGGAGACGGACTTGCCGGTGCTGCGCAGGTTCTCGCACGCCTCCACGACCCGGGCCGCCATGCCGGCCTCGGCGGCCTTGCCCCACGCGCGCGGGTCGTAGGCCTTCTTGTTGCCGACCTCGCCGTCGACCTTCAGCACCCCGTCGTAGTTGGTGAACATGTGCGCGGCGACCGGCCTGCTGAACGCGTACTGGGTGTCGGTGTCGACGTTCATCTTCACCACGCCGAAGTCGACCGCGGCGGCGATCTCCTCGGCGCTCGAGCCCGAGCCGCCGTGGAAGACCAGGTCGAACGGGCGGGCCCCGGCCTCGAGGCCGAGCTTCTCGACGACCGCCTCCTGGGCGTGCCTGAGGATCTCCGGGCGCAGCGTGACGTGGCCGGGCTTGTACGCGCCGTGCACGTTGCCGAACGTCAGGGCCGTGAGGTAGCGGCCGTTCTCCCCGGTCCCGAGCGCGGCGACGGTCGCGAGCGCGTCCTCGGGGGTGGTGTAGAGCTTCTCGTTGATCTCCCCGACGATGCCGTCCTCCTCGCCGCCGACGACCCCGACCTCGATCTCGAGGATGACCCGGGCGGCCGCGGCCTTCCCCAGGAGCTCCTGGGCGATCTGCAGGTTCTCGTCGAGGGGGACCGCGGAGCCGTCCCACATGTGCGACTGGAACAGCGGCGCCTGGCCCGCCTTGACCCGCTCGGCGGAGAGCTCGAGCAGCGGCCGGACGAACCCGTCCAGCTTGTCCTTCGGGCAGTGGTCGGTGTGCAGCGCGACGTTGACCGGGTAGCTCTTGGCCACCTCGGCGGCGTAGGCGGCGAACGCGACGGAGCCGGCCACCATGTTCTTGACGCTGGGTCCGGACAGGTACTCGGCGCCGCCGGTCGAGACCTGGATGATGCCGTCGGAGCCGGCGTCCGCGAAGCCCTTGAGGGCGGCGTTGAGCGTCTGCGACGACGAGACGTTGATGGCGGGGAAGGCGTAGGACCCTCGCTTCGCCTGGTCGAGCATCTCGGCGTACACCTCGGGCGTGGCGATGGGCATCTTCGACTCTCCTGTCGTACGGCGTCCGCGTCGTGGCCGCGCCGAGCGGGCGCGGTCACGCCTCACTCTAGGAGCCGCGGGACGTCCGTCGCGACCCGCGCCTGCTATTCGGGACCGGTGGCCTGCCGACCGTTCTCGGTGTCCCGCTCCCGCCCGGGGGTGGCCAGGTCGAACCGGCGGATCGCCGTACGGAAGATCGCGTAGTAGAGCACGGCGTAGCCGAGGCCGATCGGGACCAGCCACAGCGGCCGGGTGGCCGTGGTGAAGTTGAGGGCGTAGTCGATCCCGCCGGCGCTGAAGCCGAAGCCGTCCTTGATGCCGAGCGCGTTGACCAGGGCGAGCGACGTGCCGGTCAGCACCGCGTGGATCAGGTAGAGCGGCCAGGCCACGAACATGAACGCGAACTCCAGCGGCTCGGTCACCCCGGTGAGGAACGACGTCAGCGCCCCGGACAGCATCACACCGCCGACCAGCTTCCTGCGCTCCGGCGACGCCTCGTGGTAGATCGCGAGGGCGGCGGCCGGCAGCGCGAACATCATGATCGGGAAGAAGCCGGTCATGAACGCGCCGGCCGTGGGGTCGCCGCTCAGGAAGCGGGCGATGTCGCCGTGCACCTGCTGCCCGTCGGGCGTCGTGAAGGACCCCACCGCGAACCACGGCACGGAGTTCAAGATGTGGTGCAGGCCCAGCGGGATCAGCAGCCGGTTGGCGACCCCGTAGAGCCCCGCGCCGACGATGTCGTTGCCGACCAGCCATCGCCCCAGCGCGGTGAGGCCCGAGTCGAAGGCCGGGTAGGCGAAGGAGAGCCCGACCCCGAGCACCAGGGTGGCGTTCGCGGTGATGATCGGCACGAAGCGGCGGCCGCCGAAGAACGCGAGGTACGTCGGCAGCCGGATCCGGTAGAACCGCTGCCACAGCAGCGCCGCGAGGATGCCCACCAGGATGCCGCCGAACACGCCGTAGTCGATCTTCGGGTCCGGGTCCGTCGGCGTGGGATGCAGCACCGCCGACGACATCGCCCCGGTGACCGCGTCGAACACGAGGTAGCCGATGACCGCCGCCAGCGCCGTGGAGCCGTCGGACTTGCGGGCGAACCCGACCGCCACGCCGACCGCGAACAACAGGCCCAGGTGCGTGAACAGCGTGCCGCCGGCGGCCGCAAGCACCTCGGCGACCGGCTCGAGCCACGACCAGTGCGCGGCGAGCGCCAGCCCGCTGGTGCCGTTCCCGAGCATGTCCGGCTGGCCGAGCCGCAGCAGCAGCGCCGCCACCGGGAGCGCGGCGATCGGGAGCATCAGGCTGCGACCCAGCCGCTGCAGGACACCGAGCCCCGCTCGCCTCGGCGACGTGCCCGGGCGGTCCCCCGTGTTCGCTCTCCCGCTCATCGTGCTCCTCGTGCGGCCGGGTGGTTGAATGAGTGCATGAGCCGAGCCGAGCGAATCCTGGCCGGGCTGGGTGGCAGCAGCAACATCGTAGAGATCGAGGCGTGCATCACCCGGCTCCGCACCGCCCTCGAGGACGCGACTCTCGTGGACGACGCGGCTCTCAAGGACGCGGGAGCGCATGGGATCATGCGCGCGGGCTCGGTGATCCAGGTGGTGGTCGGCCCCGAGGCGGACTCACTGGCGAGCGAGATCGAAGATCTGCTGTGAACCGCCCCGCCCCGCTCACCTCGCCAGGCCCGGTGTGGGCACCCCGCTGATGGCCGAGATCGTCTCGCCGGTGGCCGGCGTCAGTCAGAAGGTCAGCGACGTCCCCGACCCGGTCTTCGCCAACGGCATGGTCGGGCCCGGGGCCGCGATCATCCCCCGCCACGGCAAGCAGTGCGCGGTCGCGCCGATCGACGGGCGACTGGTCAAGCTGCACCCGCACGCGTTCCTGATCGTCAGCGACAAGGGGCCCAGCGTCCTGGTGCACCTGGGCATCGACACCGTGCACATGCACGGGGAGGGGTTCACGATGGTCGCCGAGGAGAACCAGCGGGTGGCCGCCGGCGCCGAGATCATCCGCTGGGACCCGGGGTACGTCGAGGAGACGGGCCGGTCCGCGATGTGCGCCGTCGTCGTGCTCGACTGCCCCTACCCGGCCGTGGCCCTGCAGCCGCCCGGGAGCGAGATCGAGATCAAGCAGCCGCTGTTCTCCATCGAGTGCTGACCCCGGCCGGTCGGCCTCGTCCTGGCGAGCCGGTCAGCCCCGCCAGGAGTGCCGGGCGTCGAGGTCGGCGTGCTGCCGGACCCAGGTGTGCATGGCGATGGCCGCCGCCGCCGAGGCGTTGATCGACCGGGTCGAGCCGAACTGGGTGATCGAGAACGTCCCGTCGCACGCCTCCCGCGCCTCGGGCGAGAGACCCGGGCCCTCCTGGCCGAACAGCAGACAGACCCGGCGGGGCAGCTCCATGGTCTCGATCGGCCGCGACCCGGGAAGGTTGTCGATGCCCAGCAGCGTCACCCCCTGCGCGTGCAGGTGCGCGGCGAGCTCGGCGACGGTCGGGTGGTGGCGGATGTGCTGGTAGCGGTCGGTGACCATCGCGCCGCGCCGGTTCCAGCGCCGGTTGCCGACGATGTGCACCTCCGCGGCCAGGAAGGCGTTGGCGGTGCGCACGATCGTGCCGATGTTGAAGTCGTGCCGCCAGTTCTCGATCGCGACGTGGAAGTCGTGCCGCCGGGTGTCGAGGTCGGCGACGATCGCGGCCACGGTCCAGTAGCGGTAGCGGTCCACGACGTTGCGCCGGTCCCCGTGCCGCAGCAGCTGCTCGTCGTACTCCTCGCCCTCCGGCCACGGCCCGACCCAGGGCCCGACCCCCACCTCCGCTGGGCCGTGCGGCATCGGGTCGTACGGCGCCCGCCGCTCGTCGTCGTGCGGCGCGGCGGCGTCGGGCTCGGGGGTGGGCACGCGTCGATGGTAGGCACCGTCCCCGCCCGCCGGGCGCCCCGTGCCGCTCCGGCCCGCTCCGCCCCGCCGCCGGGGCGCTCTCAGCGACGGCGGCTAGGGTTCATCCGTGATCGCACCCGCCCCGCTGCTGCTCGGCATCGACTGGCTGAACCCCGAGTACCTCCTGAACCAGTTCGGCGACTACGCCCTGTGGGGTGCCGCGGCGGTGATCTTCGCCGAGTGCGGTCTGCTGATCGGCTTCTTCCTGCCGGGTGACTCCCTGCTGTTCACGGTCGGGCTGCTCGTCGCGCAGGACAAGATCTCCTACCCCCTGTGGGTGTGCTGCGCCGTGCTGACCGTCGCCGCGCTGCTCGGCAACGCCTGTGGCTACCTCATCGGCGACAAGGTCGGCCCCAGGATCTTCCACCGCGAGGACTCGCGCCTGTTCAAGAAGGAGTACGTCGAGAAGACGCACGCGTTCTTCGAGAAGTACGGCAACCGCGCGATCCTGCTCGCGCGGTTCGTGCCGATCGTGCGCACCTTCATCACCGTGATGGCGGGCGTGGGCACCATGCGCTTCCGCCGGTTCATGGTCTACTCCACGATCGGCGCCGTGCTCTGGGCGACGGGAGTGACCCTGCTCGGGCACTGGCTCGGCAACATCTCGTTCGTCCGCAACCACATCGAGCTGATGCTGCTCGCGATCGTCCTGGTCTCGGTGGTGCCGATCCTCGTGGAGTACCTCCGGCACCGGGCGGCGAAGAAGATCGCCGAGGTCACCGAGGACTGAGCGGCCCGCCCAGGGTGGGTCCCTGCTTCCGCCGCCCTGGCAGCGTCAGCTACCGGACGCCGAACGTCCGCAACCCGGGGTACGTTGCCGGCATGTCCGACCTCACGATCAAGGCGCTCACGCCGGAGACGTTCGACGACTTCGCCGCTCTCGTCGAGCGGAACAAGGGCATGTTCGCCAGCTGCTGGTGCACGCACTTCCATCCTGACTGCGCGGAGAGGGGCCAGAGCGCCGAGGGGAACCGGGCGCTCAAGCAACGTCTGGTGGCCGACGGGATCGCACACGCGGCACTGGTCTACGACGGCGACCGGGCCGTCGCCTGGGCGGAGTACGGATCACCCGAGGAGCTGCCCAGCATCCATCACCGCAAGGAGTACCTCGCCACTGCCGAGCGACTGCCCGACTACCGGGTCACCTGCATCCTGGTCGAGCGCGGCCTTCGCGGTCAGGGCCTGGCGGCGGTCGCCCTGCGCGGAGCCGTCGAGCTGATCGCGCAGGCCGGCGGCGGCCTGGTCGAGGGCTACCCGCACGACACCGGCGGGGTCCGGAAGAAGAACTCGTCGTTCCTCTACAACGGCACCCGCACGATGTACGAGCGCGAGGGCTTCACCTACGACCGGCCCAAGGGCCAGGGCAACTGTGTGATGGTGCGCGAGGTGGACGGGAGCCGGGCAGATCTCGCGCATCCGGGCATCGGCAAGCCGGCGCGGAGCTCATCGACCGAGGTCCAGGGCGGGTAACCGGTGGAGGGCTGGCGCCCTCGACGGAGCGGTGCTTCCCTGGAGCGGTGGGAATGTACGCCGCGATGTACCGCCTCGGCTACACACCGTGGGAGCGCTACGGGAAGGCCGCGGCGCCGAGCATCGCGCAACGGCTGGACCGCGAGGAGGCGGAACGGGCGAAGCCGCTCGGACGGGCACTCGACCTGGGCTGCGGCCGCGGGCAGTACACGCCGGAGCTGACCCGGCGCGGCTGGGAGGTCGTCGGGGTCGACTTCGTCCCCAGCGCAATCGACGCGGCACGACGCAAGAACATCCCGGGGGCCACCTTCATGGTCGGCGACGTCAGCGATCTGCACGTGGACGAGCTCGGCTCCTTCGACTTCTTCCTCGACATCGGCTGCTTCCAGCACCTCGACGCCGGTCAG
The DNA here is from genome assembly GCA_963838025.1 of uncultured Actinomycetota bacterium. Classification (GTDB taxonomy): domain Bacteria; phylum Actinomycetota; class Actinomycetes; order Propionibacteriales; family Nocardioidaceae; genus Nocardioides_B. The sequence goes on along the minus strand of CAWIPF010000004.1, from coordinate 533,646 downwards.
CGGCTCGCCGCCGGACGCGGCATCAGCACGCTCGCCAACCCGGGAGCCACGCTCCTGATGATGGAGTTCTCGCTGCCCACCCCGATCCGCTCCTTCGCCGGGGGCGTCTCCCCCGGCGAGGTGGAGTCGGCCTTTCCGGGATGGGAGATGCTCAGCGTCGAGGACGCGGAGACGGTCGGGCTGGACTGGCCGATGTCGCGGATGCGGCCGCAGTGGCTGCGGCTGCGCCGTCGTCCCTAGACCCCTGGCGAGCGCGCGAGGGTGTGGCTGGCCGCCTACCAAGCCGGGGGCACAGAACCCGTCGGCTGGTGGGACCTGGTCACCAACAGCCACCAGTTCCCGCGGCTCGTCGTCCGCAGCAACGGCCGTGTCGAGAAGTGCCCTCCGGTCCTGGTCTGGGGCGGTGAGGCACCGACCGCCTTCGAGGCGGCAGCCCGAAAATGGTGCCGGCGCGGGTAGTACCCCTGTCGGCATGGAGACGTCCGGAACCTCCGCGTCGAGGGAGAACGCGACCGCCGATGGGCGGCGGGCCCGGAGGCCTTGGCGCTAGGGGACCGACGGGGGCCAGCGATGCCTTCGCCACTCGTCCCAAGTCGCGAATCCTGCCGGCGGGCCGTCGACAGGTTCGCTGCCGTCGAGCTCCCCTTGCGTCGGGATGCTGATGACGGCAGCCCACTCGGCGAGCTCCTCGTCGGACATGTGCCACGTCGTGTGCGGCTCCTCGGCCTGCCGCCGGTCAAGCCGTCTGCCGCTGCTCGGCCGGCGGGAGCTCCAAGTAGCGCATCTCCACCGCCGCACCGAGGTCGGCCGCTGCCTGCCGTAGCGCGGAGCGCTCGTCTCGACCCCAGAGGCCGAAGTCGATGACGACGTTGATGCCGAGTTCGAGACCGCGCAGCCCGATCTCGATGAGTCGTCCCTCGATCACGTCCGAGGCCGACGGCGGGTTCGCGAGCCCGTCAAGGGCCTTCACCCACTCGTCCTTCGTGAGGCGAAGGGCCTTCTCCTCGACCTCGATGCGCCGTGCTTCCGTGGTCTTCCCGGTGCCTGGCAGTCCGACGGTCAGGAACAGAGTCGGTCGCGTCGTCATCACATCCCCATCTGATCGGTCGCGTCATCATCGCCGACGTCGGTTCACCTGCCGTCAGCACGTCGTCTGATGCCGGTCAGCCCCACCAGTGCAGGCTGCGGCCGTGCTGGTGCGTGTGACCGACGGCATGCCCGTCGACGCCCAGGACGTAGCGTCCGGGCGGCGGCTCGGGTCCGGTCGCCGTGACCGCCGGAAGCGCGCGCGGGCGCTCGTTGCTGACCCAATGCAGGCGCGGATCGGTCAGCAGGTCGCTCATCAGGGCGGCGAACAGCTCACGCCCGGGCACGTCGAGATAGGCGATCACGGCGGAGTGGAACACGAGCAGCCTGGCATCGCCGGGCAGCTCGGCCAGCGCCTCGGCCACCAGGCCGGGCAGCTCCCGCAGCAGGTCGCCCCGCCGGAGGTCGGGCCCCTCGCGGCGGGTGATGGCCAACGCCTCCTCGAGCCGCGCCCGGCGGTCCTCGTGCTCGGGCCAGACCAGCGTCAGCAGCCAGCGGCAGGTCTCGGGGTCGGCGGCGTCAAGGGGGTTCAGGTCGATGCCGCCTCGCCATGCGACCTCTGGGACCTCGTCGGGGAGGGCCGCCGGACCCGAGACGTCGGCGCCGAGGGTTGGCGCCGCCGACCCGGCCGTCACCGTGCCGTGGTCGGTGGCCCACGAGTAGGACCAGCGGTCGGGATAGAGGCAGAGTCCCGCGCTCGCGCCGACTTCGAGCAGGCCGACCGGCCCGTCACCGGGCACACTCGCGAAGGCCGGCAACAGCGTCGCCAGCCTGCCGACCTCGTTGGTCTGCGTGGCGCGCTCCAGGATCGTGGCCCGGATCGTGCCGGTGTCGTCCAAGAGGGCCCCGCGGAGGTCGTCGTACGGCGCCGGGGCGGCGAGACCGTGCCAGCGGGCGGCCGCGAAGACCAGGTTCGGCTGGCGCTTCGGCTCCGGGAGCCGGGCCAGCCAGCGCTGCACCTCGCGGTCCTCGGCGACGCCGAGGGCCCACTCCTCGAAGCAGGGGGAGCTGCCCGCTGCATAGACCGCGAAGCTGCGATAGGTCGTCTGCACGTCCCCGAGCACCTGCATCCAGGCAGTCAAGCACGCCGGGCGGGAAGCTTCCTTCGCCTCGTGGGTCACAGCCTCCACACCCTGACCGTCTGCGATGGGGCCCGGGTCAGAACGCCGAGATCGAGGCCGGCGCCCGCTCGGACCGCGACAGCGCGCGCACCACGGCGGACTGGCCGTGCCGCAGCACCGCGACCCCGACCAGCAGCGACAGCACCGGCTCGAGCACCGTCGCCGGGAGCTCCGGGGGCTGCACCCCGATGCTGGCGGCCAGGTCGTCGGAGTGCACGGTGATCTCCATCATCCGGGTGACCAGGAAGTCCTCGAACGCCAGCGACCAGGTCCACCAGGGCAACCGGACCACGCCCGGCTCGGCCTCCTCGGCGAGCAGCCTCGCCGCCTCGTCGAGGGCCCGCTGCGCGGAGTCCAGCACCCGCAGGTGCCCGTCGGCGGCACCGGTGGCCGCGGCGTCGCGCACCGTGACGTTCGCCTCGTCGTCGGGCCCGGCCTCGACCCAGCGCGACCGGGTGTAGTGCTCGAGCAGGGCCACCGGCGTCTCCGTCGAGGCCAGCCGGCTGTCGACGAGAGCGTCGCGCACCAGCAGGACCTGTCCGGCCAGGTGGAACGCCAGCGCCCCCACCGTCATCCCCGGAAGCGCACTCGGCCGGTCCCACCGCTCGGCCACGGCGTCGTCCGCGAGCAGGGTCACCGCGCTCTGGGCCGCCACCAGGTAGGACTCCACGATGCCGGTCATCACTGCAGCCCCAGGTCCTCGAGCCCGACGGCGGAGCGGTAGCCGCACCCGGCGGCCTCGACCCTCTCCCGGGCGCCGGTGGCCCGGTCCACGATCACCGCCACCCCGACGACCTCGGCGCCCGCCTCCCGCAGCGCCTCGACCGCGGTGAGCACCGATCCCCCGGTGGTGGAGGTGTCCTCGACGGCAAGGACCCTTCGCCCGGCGACGTCCGGGCCCTCGATCCGCCGCTGCAGCCCGTGGGCCTTCTCGGCCTTGCGCACCACGAACGCGTCCAGCACCCGGCCCTCGGCCGCGGCCGCGTGCAGCATCGACGTCGCGACCGGGTCGGCGCCGAGGGTCAGGCCACCGACCGCGTCGTACGCCAGGTCGCGGGTCAGCTCCAGCATCACCCGACCGACGAGCGGGGCGGCCTCGCCGTCGAGGGTGACCCGGCGCAGGTCCACGTAGTAGTCGGCCTCCTTGCCCGACGACAGCGTCACCCTGCCGTGCACCACGGCCTTGCGCTTGATCTGGTCGATGAGGGCATCCCGGTCGCTCATGGGGTAAACCCTAGGGCGTCTCGACCGCCTCGACCGCCTCGACCGCCTCGACCGGCCGGCGGCTCAGCGGGGGGCCTTCGACACCAGGTGCCCGAACGCGATCATCCGGTTGTCGGTGTGGAACAGCTCCGAGCAGGTGGTCAGCGTGATCAGCCGCTGTCCCGGCCGCTGCGCGGGCTGCACCCCGCCGGGGTCCGGGTTCTTGGGCAGCGGGTCGACCACCCAGATGCTGGTGAACGGCACCACGAGGTCGTTGGGGTTGGTGTCGAGCACGTAGGTGTAGGTCGCCGCCTGGGTCTCGACCACCACCTTGTCCCCGGGCCGCAGGTCGGGCATGTGCCGCAGCGGCTCGCCGTGGGTCACCCGGTGCGCGGCCAGCGCGTAGTTGCCCTTCTGGCCCGGACCCGCGCTGTCCTCGAAGTGCCCGTAGCCCTCGGCGAGCACCTGGTCGGAGACGCCCTCCTGCACGGGGATCACGTAGTCCTTGCCGAAGCGGGGGATCCGGATCAGTGCGTCGGCGCCCTTCAGGTCGATGCCCGAGGCGCTGCCGGAGGCGCCGCCGTCGGCGGTCCAGGCCCGCTGGGTCCGTTCGACGATCTGCTGCTGCTTGTGGTGGGAGACCACGTTGGTGCCGAAGAACTGCCAGGCGACGTAGCCGAGCATCCCCAGCCCCACCGCGACGAGGGCCAGCCCCACGTAGAACCCGGCACCTCGGCGACGCCGTGCGCGCACCGGTCGATCGAGCGTCTGCTGTCCCATGCGGCGATTGTCCCCCACCGGCCCGCGGCCGACCGGCGAACCCCCGGCTAGAGTCGCGGTATGGCGGCGAACGAACCCAGCCCTCGCACCGCGCGGCGCCTGCGGCGGATCCCTCCGACGATCTTCTCGGAGATGTCGGCGCTCGCGGTCCGCACCGGGGCGCTCAACCTCGGCCAGGGCTTCCCCGACGTCGACGGCCCCGCCTCCGTGGTCGAGGCCGCCGTCACCGCGCTCCGCTCCGGGCGCAACCAGTACGCCCCCGGCATCGGCGTGCCCGAGCTCCGCGAGGCGATCGCCGCCCACCAGTCAAGGCACTACGGCATCGACCTCGACCCGCTGACCGAGGTCGCCGTGACCGCCGGGGCGACCGAGGGGATCGCCGCGGCGATCCTCTCGCTGGTCAACCCCGGCGACGAGGTGGCGGTCCTCGAGCCGTTCTACGACTCCTACGTGGCGGTGATCGAGATGGCCGGCGGGGTCCGCCGCCCGGTCACCCTGCGCGCCCCGGACTTCCGTCTCGACGTGGCCGCCCTCCGCGCCGCCGTCACCGACCGTACGACGGTCCTGCTGCTGAACTCGCCGCACAACCCGACCGGTGCGGTGCTCACCCGGGAGGAGCTGGAGGCGGTCGCCGCCGTCGCCGTCGAGCACGACCTGGTCGTGATCACCGACGAGGTCTACGAGCACCTGGTGTTCGACGGGCACACGCACATCCCGCTGTGCACGCTGCCGGGCATGTGGGAGCGCACCGTGTCCATCTCGAGCGCGGGGAAGACGTTCTCGTTCACCGGCTGGAAGGTGGGCTGGGTGACCGGGCCGGCGGACCTCGTGCTGACCGTGCTGGCGGCCAAGCAGTGGCTGACGTTCACCAACGCGGCGCCGCTGCAGCCGGCCGTCGCGCACGCGCTGGACCACGAGAGCGGGTTCTACGAGGGGATGGCCAAGGACCTGCAGCTCAAGCGCGACCTGCTGTGCGCGGGCCTGGCCACGCTCGACATGGACGTGTTCGTGCCCGCTGCGACGTACTTCGTGAACACCGACGTGCGCCGCTACGGCTTCGCGGACGCCCTGGAGTTCTGCCTCGCCCTGCCCGAGAGGGCCGGCGTGGTCGCGATCCCCGCGCAGGCGTTCTACGACGACCAGGAGGAGGGCCGGCACAAGGTGCGCTGGGCCTTCTGCAAGGAGACGCCGGTGCTCGAGGAGAGCATCCGTCGGCTCACCTCCGCGGACCTGTACGCCTGAGCACCGGCGGGCGCCCGCTACCAGACGTTCTTCGGTGGCTTCGGTGGCTTCGGCTGCTCGGGCTGCTGCGGCGGAGCGGGCGGGTACGCCGGGCCACCGGGGCCGCCCGGCGGCGTGGGCCCGGTCGGCCAGCCGCCGTAGGGCCCTCCCGAGGAGTGCGCCCCCGGGCCCCGGTCGGCGTACCACGCGTTGGCGGAACGGCTCACCAGCAGCCCGACCGTGGTGAACGCGGCGACGGCGTGCAGCAGCGTGCCGGGCGACCCGAACGCCGCCAGCACGAGTGCGAGCAGGCCGGTCATCCCGGCCGAAACGGCCAGCGTCACCCGCGCCCACCCCATGCGGCGGTAGGCCAGGAAGGCGAGCACCGCCGCGACCAGCGACCAGAGGATCACCACCACGCCGACCACCCACAGGCTCGCGACGATCTCGTCGGTGGTCAGGTTCGACTGCGCCACCTGCGGGTCGCCACGCAACGCCTCCAGGAACGTGTCGCGGGCCACCACCATGACGGCGAGCAGCAGCACGTAGCCGACGACGGTGAGCCCGGTGAACACCCAGGTGATCCAGGCCGCGGCGGTGACGCTCGCCGGCCGCCGCTGCCCGGCACCGCCCCACGCGGCGTAGCCGCCCTGCTGCGGACCACCGGCGGGCTGCTGCGGGTAGGCCGGCTGCGGGTAACCGACTGGCGGGTGGGCGGGAGCCCGGCCCTCGGCGCCCGGCCGGGAGCCGAACGGGTACGGCGCGGGGCCCGGCTGCTGCGGCGCCTCGTCGCTGAGCCGGTCCTCGGCGGTCGGGGGCGCCCACGCCGGCAGCCTCGTCGAGTGCTCCTGGTGTGCGGTGGGCGGCTGCTCCGGCTGCGAGGCGTCGGCGGCCGCGCGCGCGGGTTCGCGCCCCGCGAACCAGTCCCGTGCCGGTCGCGACCACAGCATGGTGGCGGCGAAGGCGAGCACGACCGGGAGCACGCCGGTGGACGCGTCGGTGACCGGCGCGGTGAACAGCAGCAGCGCGGCGGCCACGGTGAGCCCGATCCGGGCGCCGTTGTGCCGCTGGAAGACGTACACCGAGAGCACCACCGCCGCCGCGGCGACGGCGCCGTTGAGCAGCACCACGAGCCGCAGCAGCCGCACCACCTCGTCGACGCCGAGGCTCAGGCCGTCGCCCGGAGGCGTGGCCAGGAAGTCGGCGATGGCGCTGCGGGTCTCGACCGAGCGGACCTGGGACATGGCGTCGAACAGCGACACGACCAGCAGCAGGGCGACGACCAGCGCCATCCCGCCGGCCATGCTCACCTGACGTGGGCGGGCCAGGGCCTTGGTGTCACTCATGCGGCCCATTCCACCACGCGGCCGGTCGCGGTCACGCCGCTGCCGTCTGGTTCGTCTGCAGAGTCATTCGTCTGCGGTGTCTCTGCGTGAAACAGACGAAGGACCGCAGACGAATCGGGGGGGGTGGGTGTGGTGGGGGTCATGCGGTCACGCCGCTGCCGTCTGGTCGCCGGTGCGCAGCGTCAGCGTCCCGGCGGCCTCGTCGACGTCGACGACGACCTGCTGGCCGTCGAGGACCTGGCCGGACAGCAGCATCCGGGCGAGCGGGTCGCCGATCGCGGTCTGCACCAGCCGCCGCAGCGGACGCGCGCCGTACGCCGGGTCGTAGCCGGTGCGCGCCAGCCAGTCGTGGGCGGCCTCGGTGACCTCGATGCCGATCCGCCGCACCGCGAGCCGGCGGCCGAGCTCGGCGATCTGGAGGTCCACGATGTGCGACAGCTCGTCCTGGGACAGCGCGTCGAACATCACGATCTCGTCGAGCCGGTTGAGGAACTCGGGCTTGAACGACTGGCGGACCACGGCCATCACCGAGTCGTGCTTCTCCCGCTGGTCCAGCGCCGGGTCGACGAGGAAGTTCGAGCCCAGGTTCGAGGTGAGGATCAGCACCACGTTGCGGAAGTCCACGGTCCGGCCCTGGCCGTCGGTGAGCCGGCCGTCGTCGAGGACCTGGAGCAGGATGTCGAAGACCTCCGGGTGCGCCTTCTCCACCTCGTCGAGCAGGACCACGCTGTAGGGCCGGCGGCGGACCGCCTCGGTGAGCTGGCCACCCTCCTCGTAGCCCACGTAGCCGGGGGGCGCACCGACCAGCCGGGACACCGAGTGCTTCTCGGAGTACTCGCTCATGTCGATGCGGACGATCGCCCGCTCGTCGTCGAAGAGGAAGTCGGCCAGCGACTTGGCCAGCTCGGTCTTGCCGACACCGGTGGGCCCGAGGAAAAGGAAGGAGCCGGTGGGCCGGTTCGGGTCGGAGATCCCGGCCCGAGACCGGCGTACGGCGTCGGAGACCGCCGCGACCGCGGACCTCTGGCCGATCAGCCGCTCGCCGATGACCTCCTCCATCCGCAGCAGCTTGGCGGTCTCGCCCTCCAGGAGCCGCCCGGTGGGGATGCCGGTCCAGGCCTCGACCACGTCGGCGACCTCCTGCGGACCGACCTCCTCGCCGACCAGCGGCTCGAGCTCGGTCTCGGCCTTGGCCACCGCGGTGAGCCGCTTCTCCAGCTCCGGGACCCGTCCGTAGAGGATCTCGCTGGCCTTGCCGAGCTCGCCCTCGCGCTGCAGCCGGTCGGCCTCGATCCGCAGCTGGTCGAGCTCGCGGCGCAGCTCGCCCTCGCCCTCGAGGGTGCTCTTCTCGGCCTCCCAGCGTGCCTCCAGGCCGCGGAGGGTCTCCTCCTTGTCGGCAAGGTCGGCGCGCAGGTTCGCCAGCCGCTCCTTGGAGCCCTCGTCGCTCTCCTTGGCGAGCGCGTACTCCTCCATCTTCAGCCGGTCCACGGACCGCCGCAGCTGGTCGATCTCCTCCGGCGAGGACTCGATCTCCATGCGCAGCCGGGAGGCGGCCTCGTCGACGAGGTCGATCGCCTTGTCGGGCAGCTGGCGGCCGGTGATGTAGCGGTCGGACAGCGTCGCGGCGGCGACCAGCGCGGCGTCGGTGATCCGGACCCCGTGGTGGGCCTCGTACTTCTCCTGGATCCCGCGCAGGATCTGGATGGTGTCCTCGACCGACGGCTCGCCGACGAACACCTGCTGGAACCGGCGCTCGAGGGCCGGGTCCTTCTCGATCCGCTCGCGGTACTCGTCGAGCGTGGTGGCGCCGATCATCCGCAGCTCACCACGGGCAAGCATCGGCTTGAGCATGTTGCCGGCGTCCATCGCGGAGTCGCCGCCGGCGCCCGCACCGACGACCGTGTGCAGCTCGTCGATGAAGGTGATGACCTGGCCCTCGGAGTCCTTGATCTCACCGAGCACGGCCTTGAGCCGCTCCTCGAACTCGCCGCGGTACTTCGCGCCGGCCACCATGGCGGCCAGGTCCAGGCTGAGCAGGCGGCGGCCCTTGAGCGAGTCGGGCACGTCGCCGTCGACGATCCGCTGGGCCAGCCCCTCGACGACGGCGGTCTTGCCGACGCCCGGCTCCCCGATCAGGACCGGGTTGTTCTTGGTGCGCCGCGAGAGCACCTGGATGACGCGCCGGATCTCGGCGTCGCGCCCGATGACCGGGTCGATCTTGCCCTCGCCGGCGCGGGCGGTCAGGTCCACGGCGTACTTCTCGAGCGCCTGGTAGGTCGACTCGGGGTCCTGGCTGGTGACCCGCTGGGAGCCGCGGACGCTGGTGAGCGCGCCGCGCAACGCGTCGGCGCTCGCACCCGCGCCGGCGAGCACCGTGCGGGCGGGCGACTCGATCGTCGCGGTCGCGATCAGCAGGTGCTCGGTGGAGACGTAGTCGTCCTTCATCTCCGCGGCGATGTCCGCGGCCTTGGTCAGGATCTGCAGCGCGGCCCGGGAGTACGACGGGGCGGCCACGGTCGAGCCGGCCGCCTTCGGGAGCTTGGCCAGCTCGGCCTCGACACCCGCCGTGACCGTGGCGGGCGGCACCCCGACGGCCTGCAGCAGCGGGTGGATGATGCCCTCCGGCTGCGCGAGCAGGGCGGCGAGCAGGTGCAGCGCCTCGACCTGGGCGTGCCCGGAGGCGGCCGAGGACGAGATGGCGGCGTTGATCGCCTCCTGGCTTCGGGTGGTGAGCTTCGATGCGTCCATGTGTGTGGCTCCTGTTGGTGCGTCCTGTGTGTTCCGCCTCCGCCTCCCGGTCGTGGGTGCCAGCGCGCGCTATCGCGCGCCCTCACCCCCACGACCCGGTGTCAAAGCCGGCCGCGCCGCCAGACCGTGATCGCGTGGCCGGGCGAGGCGGTGGTGCGCAGCACGGGCAGGTTCTTGGCGGCGCCGCTCTCCAGCGTCGCCCGGAGCGCGCTCCGGGCCGTGTCGAGCTCGGACTCGAGCTCGGACACCCGGTGCCGCAGCGCGTCGACCCGGTGCTCGAGCTCGAGGATCCGGCGGACCCCCTCGAGCCCGATCCCCGACGCCGTCAGCTCGGCGACCTCGCGCAGCAGCTCGATGTCGCGCCAGGAGTAGCGCCGCCCGCCGCCGCCGGTGCGGCCCGGGCTGACCAGCCCGAGACGGTCGTAGGAGCGCAGGGTCTGCGGGTGCAGGCCGGTGAGCTCCGCGGCCACGCTGATCACGTAGACCGGGGTCTCCGGCCCGGGCCGGCCGGGTCCGGGGAACGGCGGCCGGCGGCTGCTCATCGGGGCCTCCGGGCGCCGAACAGGTTGCTGCGCAGGTCACCGCCGGAGGTGGCCGCGCGGTAGGCCTCGACCGCGGCGCGGGCATCCTCGTCGAGGACCGCGGGGACATGCACCTCGACGGTCACGAGCAGGTCGCCACGTTGGCCGGCGCCGTGCCCGTCACGTCTGACCACGCCGCGACCGCGGACCCGGAAGGTGCGCCCGTTGGGTGTCCCCGGCGGGATCTTGACCGTGACCGGTGCGCCACCGAGCGTCGGCACCTTGATCTCGGCGCCGAGCGCGGCCTCGTCGAAGCCGACGGGGACGGTGAGGGTGAGGTTGTCTCCCTTGCGTCCGAACAGCTCGTGCCTGGCGACCCGCACGGTCACGTAGAGGTCACCGGCGGGGCCGCCGCGCTCACCGCTCGCGCCCTTGCCGCGCAGCCGGATCCGCTGGCCGTCCTTGACGCCGGCGGGGATCCGCGCGGAGATCGTGCGGTTGGACAGCCCGCGGCCCGAGCCGTGGCAGGTCGGGCACGGGTCGTCGACGACCATCCCGCGGCCGCGGCAGGTCGGGCACGTCTCGTTCATCGTGAACGCGCCGCCGACGGAGGCCGCGCGCATGCCGACGCCCTCGCAGTCGGGGCAGACCCGCGGGACGGTGCCGGCCCGGGCCCCGGTGCCGGAGCAGTCCGGGCAGGGCGCGTCCGAGGTCAGCCGCAGCGAGACCTGCACGCCCTCGATCGCGTCGGCGAACCCGATCGTGGTCTCGGTCTCGATGTCCGCCCCGCGCCGGGCGGCCCCGGAGCGGGTGCGGGTCCGGCCGCCGCCGAACATCCCGCCGAAGAGGTCCCCGAAGCCGCCTCCGCCGCCGTGGCCGGCGCCCTGGCCGAAGAGGTCGTTGAGGTCGAACGGCTGGCCGGCGCCCTGGCCTCCGGTCGTGAACGGCCCGAAGCCGCCCGCGCCGAGGGCCCGCATCTCGTCGTACTTCTTGCGCTTCTCGGCGTCACCGACGACGTCGTAGGCCTCGGCGATCGCCTTGAAGCGGTCCTCCGCGGCCTTGTCGCCGGGATGGGAGTCGGGGTGGTTGGCGCGCGCGAGCGTGCGGTAGGCCTTCTTGATGTCGGCCGCCGACGCGTCCTCGGCCACCCCGAGCACCTTGTAGAAGTCCTTGTTGAGCCACTCCGCGTTGGTCATGCGCGCACCTCCCTTCCTCTGCTCGTGCGGTCAGTCGTCGGTGTCGTCGGCCCCGGCACCCCCGTCGGCCCCGGCACCCTCGGCGGGAGCCGTGCCGGGCTCCGGGTCGACCACGGTCACCTGGGCGGGGCGTACGACGCGGTCGCCGATCTGGTAGCCGGCCGACACGATGTTCTGGCAGGTCGTCGTGGTGACGTCCGGCGAGTGCGCGTGCATCAGCGCCTCGTGGAAGCGCGGGTCGAACTCGTCGCCCGGCTTGCCGAACTTCACCAGCCCCTGGCCGGCCACGATCCGCTCCAGCGAGTCCGCGACCGCCTTGAAGCCGCCCTCGAGCTCGCCGTGCTCCCGGGCCCGGTCGAGGTCGTCGAGCACCGGGAGCATCGCCGAGAGCACCGAGAACTTCGCGTTCTCGAGCACCAGTCCGCGGTCCCGGTCCACCCGGCGCTTGTAGTTGACGTACTCGGCCTGCAGCCGCTGCAGGTCCTCGGTCAGGGCCGCCACGCGCGTCTGCGCCTGGGCCAGGTCGGCGACCAGGTCGTTCTCGCTGTCCTCGGCCATGTCGTGCTCGTCCGCGGGCTGGTCCCCGGCCCGGTCGTCGGGCTGGTCCTCCGGCCGGTCATCGGGCCGGACCGGCTGCTCCTGCTCGCTCACCGTCTGCTCCTCCAGTCGTGGGTCGGTGCCCGGGGCGGGGCCCGCAGTCTCCTGCGGACCCCCTCCCCGGGTCTGCTCCGGATCGCCCTGGCCTGGGCCAGGGGTCACTTGCTCTCGCCCTCGTCGGAGTCGTCCTCGTCGACGATCTCGGCGTCGACGACGTCCTCGTCGGAGTCGCCGGTGCCCGTCGTGCCACCCGCGGCGGCCGCGTCGGCCTCGCCGGCGGCGTACATCGCCGCACCCATCTTCTGGCTGGACTCGCCGAGCTTGGTGACCGCGGCCTGGATCTCGGCGACGTCGGTGGAGTCAGCGGCCTTCTCGAGCGCCGCCTTCAGCGCGTCGACGTCGGCCTGGACCTCGGTCTTGACGTCGTCGGGCACCTTGTCGCCGTTCTCGGTCAGGAACTTCTCGGTGGTGTAGACGAGGCCCTCCGCCTGGTTGCGGGTCTCGACCGCCTCCTTGCGCAGGCGGTCCTCCTCGGCGTACTGCTCGGCGTCCTTGATCATCTTGTCGATGTCTTCCTTGGACAGCGCCGAGCCACCGGTGATCGTCATCGACTGCTCACGGCCGGTGCCCCGGTCCTTGGCGGACACGTGCACGATGCCGTTGGCGTCGATGTCGAAGGTGACCTCGATCTGCGGGACGCCGCGCGGTGCCGGCGGCAGCCCGGTCAGCTCGAAGTTGCCGAGCGGCTGGTTCTGCGCCGCCATCTGACGCTCGCCCTGGTAGACCTGGATCTGCACCGAGGGCTGGTTGTCGTCGGCGGTGGTGAACACCTCGGACCGCTTGGTCGGGATCGTGGTGTTGCGCTCGATCAGCCGCGTCATCACCCCGCCCTTGGTCTCGATGCCAAGGCTCAGCGGGGTCACGTCGAGGAGCAGCACGTCCTTGACCTCGCCCTTGAGCACACCGGCCTGCAGGGCCGCGCCCACGGCGACGACCTCGTCGGGGTTCACGCCCTTGTTGGGCTCCTTGCCGCCGGTCAGCTCCTTGACGACGTCGGCGACGGCGGGCATCCGGGTGGAGCCGCCGACCAGGATCACGTGGTCGATCTTGGACACCTCGATGCCGGCGTCCTTGATGACCTGCTTGAACGGCGCCTTGGTCCGGTCGAGCAGGTCCTGGGTCAGCCGCTGGAACTCGCCGCGGCTGATCTTCTCCTCGAAGTGCAGCGGGCCCGACTCCGAGTGGGTGATGTAGGGCAGGTGGATCGTGGTCTCGCTCGAGGAGGAGAGCTCGATCTTCGCCTTCTCGGCGGCCTCCTGCAGCCGCTGGCGGGCGATCTTGTCGCCGCCGAGGTCGACGCCGTTGTTGTCCTTGAACTTCTTGATCATCCAGTCCACGAGGCGGGCGTCCCAGTCGTCACCACCGAGGTGGTTGTCACCGGAGGTGGCCTTGACCTCGACCACGCCGTCCCCGATCTCGAGCAGGGACACGTCGAACGTGCCGCCACCGAGGTCGAAGACCAAGATGGTCTGGTCGGACTCCTTGTCGAGACCGTAGGCGAGCGCGGCCGCGGTCGGCTCGTTGACGATCCGGCTGACGGTCAGGCCCGCGATCTCGCCGGCCTCCTTGGTGGCCTGGCGCTGGGCGTCGGAGAAGTACGCCGGCACGGTGATCACCGCGTCGGTGACGGTCTCGCCGAGGTAGGCCTCCGCGTCGCGCTTGAGCTTCTGGAGCACGAACGCCGAGATCTGCTGCGCCGTGAACGACTTGTCGTCGACCTGGGTCTTCCAGTCGGTGCCCATGTGACGCTTGACCGAACGGATCGTCCGGTCGACGTTGGTGACGGCCTGGCGCTTGGCCACCTCGCCGACGAGCACCTCGCCGTTCTTGGCGAAGGCGACCACCGAGGGGGTGGTGCGGGCGCCTTCCGCGTTAGCGATGACGGTGGGTTCGCCACCCTCGAGGACGGCGACGACGGAGTTCGTCGTACCGAGGTCGATTCCGACCGCACGAGCCATGTTGAGTACCTCCATGTTGCTGCCCGCCACCTGCGCCGGGTCGGCAGGGCTTCGGGCGTTCGTCTTCAGTTCGGGACGGGCCCCACCTTCGGGCCGTTGACATGAGTCTGTCAAACAACTTGAGCCTGCTCAACTCAACTCTTGTCATGAGGGTCAACGCAGGGGGGTCGAGGGATCCATCCGGGCGCGCACGGTGATCCCGGTCACACCCGGGCCGACCCCCGCGCGGGCTCAGCGGACGGTGATCGAGACCGCGTTGGAGTGCCGCCCGGAGCCCTTGTCGAGCATCCGGAAGCGGTTCGTCCCGGTGCGCCCGGTGGTGACGTAGGTGCTGAACAGGCCACCGCTGACCGAGGCGGTGACCGGGAAGTCGACCCAGCCGTTCTCGAATCGCTGCACCTGCAGGGTCGCCCCCTCGGCCCCCTCGTAGGCGCCGGTCAGGTTGATCCGCTGGTTCGTGGAGACCCGGTTGGGGTAGCCCTGGAGGGTGATCTGCTTCGAGGGCTTGCTCTTGGTGGGCGACTCGGTCGGCGAGGGCGCCGCGGTCGAGGGGGAGGTCGACGCCGAGGCGGAGGTCTTCGGGGCCGGGTAGGCCTGCGGGCTCGTCGTCGGGTCCCCGCTGGGGAAGTAGAGGCTCGCCGGCGCGGTCGCCGCGCCGGATCCGTTGCCGAGCCCGGTCACCCGGGCGGCGAGGACCGCCGCGACGCCGACCACCCCACCGACGAGGAGGGCGACCGCGACGAGGGCGCCGATGCCGAGCAGGAGCTGCCTGCTCCAGGGGCCCTCGTCGTCGCGCGCCATGAGTCGATCATCCGGCACCGGGCCAAATCGGGGCACTCACGGCCGCGTCGCGGGCTCGCAGACCACCACCGGGATCTCGCGGTCGGTCCAGGACTGGTAGCTGGCGAAGTCGGCGTAGTGCTCCACGAGCCGCGCCCACAGCAGGTCCCTCTCCTCCGGGGGAGCAGGGCGGGCCCGCATCGGCCGGACCCAGCGACCGACCTGCACGGTCACGTCCGGGTCGGCGACCACGTTGCGGTACCACTGCGGATGCGTGGGCAGGCCGCCCTGCGACGCGACCACGACCACGCGTTCGCCGTCCTCGAGGTAGAGCAGAGGCGTGGTGTACAGGGTGCCGCTGCGCCGCCCGCGGTGCGTGAGCAGCAGCACCGGGACGCCGTACGGGAACGCGGAGCCGACCCGCCAGGTCCCGCCGACCCGGCCGCCGGTGCGGCGGTAGAGCCACACGTTCGCGCGGGAGGCGACCTTGAGCACCCGGGGCACGAGCGGGTGGTCGAGCCCGCCGGGCCGGGGCTTGGGCGACACGTGGGAGGTCATCAGAGGCCGCGCTTCCAGCACAGGTCCTCGACGAGCTCGCGGCTGCGCCACCCGTCGGCGGTCCGCACCAGCCGGTGCCGGTACCACCCGCCGAACTCCCAGAGCAGCTCGCTGCCGTCCGGCTGCGGGAGCACCATCGGGTTGAGGAAGTACGCCGTGACGTCCGCCTCGTCGCCGCGGAGGTCGACGTCCTTCTGGCCGACGAGGTGCTGGCGCCGCGGGAACATCGGGAGGTTCTCCGCGAGCCAGCGCTTCACCTCGGGGAAGGCGCCGGCCATCCCGCCGGTGGCCGTGTAGTCGATGTGCGCGTCGGGCGTGAACACGGTGTCGAGCCCGTCCCAGGCGCCGCCGTCGATGGCACGCGTGTAGCGCGTGAGCAGGTCGTCGATCTCGATCCGGTCCGAGACCGTCTGCAGGTCCAGCACGGGCACTCCCTTCCAGAAAACTGAAACACGTTCTAGCATGAACCGTCCTGTCCGCGGAAGATGCCAGGAGCCCTGATGCGCTTCACCTACGCCGAGGCGATGACCGACGCGTCGTTCTACCTGCCGCTCGCGCGGGCCGCCGAGGCCGCCGGCTACAGCTCGATGACGGTCGCGGACAGCCTCGTCTACCCCCGTGAGTCCGACGCGACCTACCCGTACACCGACGACGGCGACCGGGGCTTCCTCGAGGACAAGGAGTTCATCGAGACGTTCACGCTGATCGCGGCGATGGGGGCGGTCACCAGCACCCTGCGGTTCACGCCGTTCGTGCTCAAGCTCCCGGTGCGACCGCCGGTGCTCGTAGCCAAGCAGGCGAGCTCGGTCGCCTGCCTCACCGGCAACCGGCTCGGGCTCGGCGTCGGGCTCTCCCCCTGGCCCGAGGACTTCGCGGTGATGGGCGTCCCGTGGGCCGGGCGCGGCAGGCGGATGGACGAGTGCATCGACATCGTCCGGGGGCTGACGTCGGGCGGCTGGTTCGAGTTCCACGGCGAGTTCTACGACATCCCCGCGGTGAAGATGGCCCCGGTTCCCGCGGAGCCGGTCCCGATCCTCGTTGGGGGGCACTCGGACGCGGCCCTCCGGCGCGCCGTACGACGGGGGGACGGGTGGATGCACGCCGGCGGCGAGGCTGCGGAGCTCGACCTGCTGCTGGACAAGCTCGCCAAGCTCCGCGAGGAGGAGGGCGTCGCGGGCAAGCCCTTCGAGATCCACGTGATCTCCTACGACGCCTACACCGTCGACGGGGTCAGGCGGCTCGAGGACAAGGGCATCACCGACGTGATCGTCGGGTTCCGGGTGCCCTACATCAAGGGGCCGGACACCGAGCCGCTCGCCAGGAAGGTCGAGCACCTCGAGCGGTTCGCCGAGTCCGTGATCGCGAAGGTGGACCGGTGAGCGCCGGCCTGACCGCGCCGTTCACGGACGCGGTGGCGCAGGCCGAGGAGCTGGTCGCGTCGGCGCCGTTCATCCGCACGGAGCAGGACCTGCTCGAGGGCTACGAGTACCTCGCCGGCAGCATCCGCGCCTCGCTGCAGCTCGCGTTCGGCTACGACCTCGACCACCCGGTCTTCATCAACTCCACCCACCAGTACGCCAAGCAGGGCCTCGACAACCCCGACGCGATCTACTTCCACGCCTACCTCGACGACACCGCCGAGTACGTCGTGACCGGGCGCCGGGGCACGACGGCCGACCTGTCGTTCCAGGTCATGGACGGGAACTACAGCCCGTCGAACGCCCCCGGCAGTGTCGCGGCGTTCGACGACCGGGAGCTGCACATCGAGGACGACGGCTCCTTCACCGTGCGCTTCGGCCCGCCGCGCGAGGACGCCGGACCCGGCTACGTGCCGCTGGCCCCCGGGTCGTCGATCCTGATCGTGCGGGAGGTCTACGACGACTGGACCAGCGAGGAGCGAGGCCTGCTCCGCATCGAGCGCGTGGACTCGGTGGGCCGGCCCCCGCGGCCCCTCGAGCGGGACCGGCTGGCGAAGAGGTACGCGGTCGCGGGCAAGATGCTGACCGGGCGGATCAAGACCTGGTTCGCGTTCCCGGAGTGGTTCACCTACCGGGAGCCGGTGAACACGCTGACCGCGCCGGCCTCGACGCCGGGCGGGCTCGCGTCGCAGTTCTCGTCGATCGGGCACTACGAGCTCACCGACGACCAGGCCATGGTCGTGACGGTGCCGCGCGCGGGCACCGACTACCAGGCGATCCAGATCGGCTCGCCGTGGTACATCTCCACCGACTACGTCAACCACCAGACCTCGCTGACCGTGGCGCAGTCGCGGGTGGACCCGGACGGGCTGCTGCGCTACGTCGTCAGCGAGCGTGACCCGGGGGTGGCGAACTGGCTGGAGACCACCGGGCACGCCAGGGGCGTGATGATGCTGCGCTGGCAGCGGGTCTCGCGACCCCTGACCGCCGACGACGGGCCCCGCGTGGAGGTCGTCGCCTTCGACTCGCTCGAGGAGACGCTGCCGAACCACTTGGAGTCGCGGGTGACGCCGGCGGAGCACGCCGAGCGGATCGCGGCCCGGCAGCGGGGGATCGCCAACAGGATGATCTCGTGACCGCCGGGGCGACCCCGGGACTGCTCGAGGGGAAGGTCGTGGTGCTCTCCGGCGTCGGGCCGGGGCTCGGCCGCTCGCTCGGGGAGGTGTGCGCGGCCCACGGCGCCGACCTGGTGCTCGCCTCGCGCACCGAGAAGCGCCTGGAGAAGGCGGCCGAGGTGGTGCGGTCCCGCGGACGGCGGGCGCTGCCGGTCCCCACCGACATCACCGACGACGCCGCGCGGCGGCACCTGCTCGCGGTGACGATGCGCGAGTTCGGGCGGGTCGACGTGCTGGTCAACAACGCGTTCGCGATCCCGCCGATGGAGCCGCTGACGACACTGTCGCACGACTCGCTGCGGACCAGCAACGAGACCAACGTGCTCGCGCCGCTCGCGCTGACCGGCCTGTTCGCCGACGCCCTCGCGGCCACCCGCGGGTCGGTGGTGATGGTCAACTCCGCGGTGATCCACCACTCCCGCGTCGAGTTCGGCGGCTACAAGCTGGCCAAGGGGGCGCTGCTGCACCTGGCCTCCTCGCTGGCCACCGAGCTCGGGCCGCGCGGGATCCGGGTGAACACCGTGGCGCCCGGATGGATCTACGAGAACGTGCAGAAGGCGTACTTCGACTGGCTGGCGTCCGAGCGCGGGGTCACCCACCAGGACGTGTACGACGAGATCGCGGCCACCACCGACCTGCGCCGGCTGCCGCTGCCGGAGGAGGTCGCGAACGCGGTGGTGTTCTTGGCCTCCGACCTCGCCGCCGCGGTCACGGGCCAGTGCCTCGACGTCAACTGCGGCGAGTTCCACAACTGACCCCCTCCCGATTCGTCTGCGACGACTCGGGGGTTTCACGGCGGGTGATCGCAGACGAATCGGAGGAAGGGCGCCAACATGCGGGAGAGAGACAGCGTCGGCACGGTCGAGGACCTGCACGCGGCGGCGACACGGGCGACCGGGCTCGACGACTTCGGCGGCGACGAGTACGTCGAGGGGCTGCGCATCCTGCTCGACGACTACGCCACCAACGCCGCGCTGACCGGGGTCGGCAACTACATGCAGCGCTCGTTCGTCCGCGGCGCCCTGGTGGCCAGGCTGCTGTCCCAGCACGGCTTCACCCGCCACCCGGAGTACGTCGACGTGCCGATCGAGCGACCGGTGTTCGTGACCGGGCTGCCGCGGACCGGGACGACCGCGCTGCACCGGCTGCTCACCGCGGACCCCGCCCACCAGGGCCTCGAGCTGTGGCTCACCGAGTTCCCGCAGCCGCGGCCGCCCCGGGAGACCTGGCCCGACGACCCGGTCTTCGCGGGCATCGCGGCCGCCTACGCCGAGCACCACGTCGAGAACCCCGAGTTCATGGGCATCCACTACGTCGACGCCGCCTCCGTCGAGGAGTGCTGGCGGGTGCTGCGGCAGTCCGGCAAGTCCATCGGCTACGAGTCGCTGGCCTACCTCCCCGACTACTCGGCGTGGCTGGCCGAGCAGGACTGGACCGACGCCTACGCCCGGCACAAGGCCAACCTCCAGCTGATCGGGCTGCCCGACCAGGACAAGCGGTGGGTGCTGAAGAACCCCTCCCACCTGGTCGCGCTCGACGCGCTGATGGCCGTCTACCCCGACGCGCTCGTGGTGCAGACCCACCGCGACCCGCGGGTCGCGATCGCCTCGGCGTGCTCGCTCTCGGCCGAGGCGACCCGCGGCTGGTCGACGGTGTTCGAGGGAGCGGTGATCGGCCGCACCCAGCTCGACATGCTGTCCCGGGCGGTGGCCGACTTCGCGTCGGCGCGGGAGAGGTACGACCCGGCGCAGTTCGTCGACGTGGAGTACGACGCGTTCGTGGCCGACCCGGTGGGCACGGTCCGTGGGGTCTACGAGGCCTTCGCGATGCCGTGGACCGCCGAGGTCGCCGAGCGCGTCGACGTACTCAACGCGGAGTCCCGGCGGGGCGGACGCCGGCCGTCGCACCGCTACGACCTGGCCGACTACGGGCTCACCGAGGCCGGCGTGCTGGCCCGTTTCGAGGGGACAGGACCAGCCGCGCACCGGTGACGTCGACGCTGACCCGGTAGCGCTCGAGGTAGTCGGTGCCGACGAGGCCGTCGTGGATGATGTCCTGGAACTGCACCACCGCCGCCTCCTGGGCCGTCTGCGGCGCGGCCGCGAGGTGGACCGGCCCCGCGACCGTGGCCCGGTGCCGGGTCCACCGGTAGCCGGTCTCGTCCGTGCCGGTCCGGGTGTCGACGCCCGGCCCGTCGAGCCGCACCCCGCAGTCGGCGAGGTAGCGGGTGTCGAGGATCAGGTTCGCCGACCCGGTGTCGACCTCCACGCGGATCTCGCGCCCGCTGGGCAGGACCAGCGTCGTGAACGGGTCCACGGAGGGCCCGTCGCGGCGGACCTCCAGCGGGACCTCGTGCCCGTCCTCGTCGAGGTCGGGCGCCGGTCGCACGGTCAGGGTCGCCGCGTCCGGGTCGGTGGTGAGGGCCTGCCCCTCGAAGAAGCCGAGGCCGAGGATCCCCGCGAAGCCCGCCGGCCCGTCGACGTCGCCGAGGTCGACGACCCCCGCGACGTGACCCTCGACGGCGTGGCCGCCGAGGCGGACCGTGGGCAGCCGCACGAGCGGGACCTCGAGCGCCTGCCCGGACATCCGCCGGCCGGTGAACGTCTCGCCGGTCGGCTGCACGTCGAGACGCCCGGCGACCGCGGAGGACACCACGGTGATGCCGATCCCGGTGTCGACCAGGAACCGGTGCGCGTCGCCGCCCAGGGCCACGGGGACCCGGACCAGGTGCCGGACGCGGTCGAAGGGAACCGTGGAGGTCACCTGCGGGACCGGGACGACCACCTGAAGTGGACGAAGACCCGGCCGAAGTTGTCCGAGTCCTTCTCCACGCGGTGGTAGAGGGCCTTGACCTCCTTCTGGTCCAGGAACCGCAGCACCCGCTTCTTCAGCGCCCCCGACCCCTTCCCGGGGATGATCTCCACCAGCGGCGCCTTCTTGGCCACCGCCTCGTCGATGACGGCGCGCAGCGCGCGGTCGATGTCCGCGCCACGGTTGTAGACGTCGTGCAGGTCGAGTGTCAGCTTCACCCGGCCATCCTCCACCCTCCCGGCTCAGCTCGCCGGCAGCGTCAGCACGAGTACGGCGCCCGGGCGGCCGTCCGCACGCCCCCCCGCGCTCACCCGGCCGTCGTGCGCGGCCGCGACGTCGGCCACCAGGGCCAGCCCGATCCCGTAGTGCCGCCGGCCGCCGGAGGCCTCCGGGTCGACGCGGGTGCTGGTGAACCGCTCGAAGAGCCGCGGAGCGATCTCCGAGGGGATCCCGGGGCCGTCGTCGGCGACCTGGACCCGGACGTGACGGTGGTGGCGCTCGACCGAGACCTCGACCCGGGACCGGGCGTGCCCGACCGCGTTGTCGACGAGGGCGGTGATCGCCCGGCGCAGCGAGGTCGCCACCCCCTCGACCTCCGGCTCGCCGGTGACGGTCGTGACCAGCTCGACCCCGGCGTCGTCCGCCGCGGCCCTGGCGGCCGCCACCGCGTCGCGCGCGAGCCGGCCCACGTCGACGGGCTCCCGCTCCGCCGAGACCCGCGTGTCGGCGGCCAGCAGCAGGTCGTCGAGGATGTCGGTGAGCATCTGGGTGTCGGCCAGCACCCCGGCGAGGTCCTGGTCGCCGGGCGGCACCCCGCCCCGCCGGGCGCGCCGGGCGAGCAGCTGCACCCGGGTGCTGAGCAGCGTCAGCGGGGTGCGCAGCTCGTGGCTGGCGTCGGCCACGAAGCGCCGCTGCATGGCGACGGTCCTCGCCAGCGGGGAGACCGCCCGGCGGGCCAGCCACGCCGACACCAGGCCGGCGAGCAGCACCCCCACGCCGCTGGCGATGAACAGCGAGGACAGGATCCGCTCCCGCGCCTCCTCGGACTGGCTGCGGTCGAGCACCGCCTGGGTGATCCGGCCGTCGGCCTTGGCGGTCCGGACGGTGTAGTCGTGCTCCCCGATCCGCACGTCGCTCTGGCGCGGCCGGCCGTCGCGGGCCACCGCCGCGAGCGCCTGCTCGTCGGGCAGGCCGGGAGGCATCCCGGGCGACACGGTGCGGCCGATCGGCGTGACCACCACCACCCGGATGCCCGGCGGCGCCTCGTCGGCCTTGTCGATGTGGGCCGTGGTGTCGACGAGCAGCCGGTCCTCCGCCTGCGACGTGGCCCGCTCGTAGAGCCCGAACAGCAGCACCCCCACGACGGCGAGCACGCCGACCACGAGCAGCCCGGTCTGCAGGCCGAGCCGCCACGAGGTGCGCACCAGGTCGGCGGCCTCGCCCTGGGCCCTCACCGCCGGCCGACCCGGTAGCCCAGACCGCGCACCGTCTCGACGACCCCGCGGCCGAGCTTGCGACGCAGGTAGTGGACGTAGGTGTCGACGACGCCCTCCTCCTCGGCCTCCTCGAAGACCGTGTCGAGCAGGTCGCGTCGGCTGAAGACCCGGCGCTCGTTGCGGGCGAGCAGGGACAGCAGCATCGACTCCCGCTCCGACAGCGCGACGTCCTCACCGGTGTCGAGGCGCACGCTGCGGCCGGCCACGTCGAGCCGTCCGCCCGGGACCGACAGGGTCTCGCTGCGGTCCGGGTGCCGGCGCAGCAGCGCCCGCAGCCGGGCCAGCAGCTCGTCGACGTCGAACGGCTTGCCGAGGTAGTCCTCCGCACCGGCGTCGAGGCCCTCGACCCGGTCCCGCGGGTTGCCCAGCGCGGACAGCACCAGGGTCGGCACGTGGTTGCCCCGGGAGCGCAGCCGGGCCAGCAGGTCCAGCCCCTCGATCGCGGGCAGGCCGCGGTCCAGCAGCAGCACGTCGTAGTCGCGGCTCAGGCCGAGGTGGAGTCCTCGCTGCCCGTCGGCGGCCGAGTCGACCCGGTAGCCCTCGCCGGTCAGCAGCTCGACGAGCATCGCGGAGAGCTGCGGGTCGTCCTCGACCAGGAGCAGGCGCGGAGCGGGGTCCATGGGCTCAGGATAGGGAGCCCGCCGGGATCAGTCGCCGTCCCCGGACCCGCCGTTCGCGGCCGCCTGGGCCGCGACCCCGTGCCAGGCGGCGTTGGCGCCGCTGTGACCGATCAGCACGACCTGGACGGTGGTGCCCAGCGCGGCCACCACCGAGATCACGCCGGCGGCCAGCATCAGGCCCCGGTTCGGGGCGCCCCCGCGGCGGTGGAACCACCAGATCGCGGCCCCGCCGACCAGCAGCGGGATCACCCACCAGATCAGCATGCCGGCCAGCTCGGCGTGCTCCTGCACGAGGTGGGTGTCGCCGACCATGCCCTGCAGCTCCTCGCCCGAGGAGGTGCTGAGCGGGGTGAGGATCACCGCGGCCAGGGCCAGGATCGGCACCACCACCCCGGCGCGGGCCCGGAAGCGCGGCCACACGGCGGCCAGCAGCACCGACAGCGCTGCGGCGGGCACGATGACGACCGTCGCGTGCACGATGAGCGGATGGACGGGGAGACCGAAGATCGTCTCGAACACGGTGGATGACCTCTCTCGGAACGTGGGTGAGCCCTCAGAGTTCCCGCCGTATCTTGGAGGCTTCTTAGAGGTGCGGGCCCGTCCCGCGCGGTCGTACGACGATCCGGGCGCCGTGCTTCGGCACGCTGGTGATGTTGCGCACCTTCGGGCTGTCGTGGGAGCCCGCGGGCAGGGTCACGTCGTACCTGCCGACCACCTCGCGCAGCACCGCGACCCCCTCCATCAGCGAGAACCCGGCGCCGATGCAGCGGCGCACGCCCCCGCCGAACGGGATCCAGGTGTTGGCGGCCACGTGCCCCTCGAGGAACCGCTCGGGGCGGAACGCCTCCGGGTCCGGGTGGTTGTCCTCGCGGGAGTGGGTGATCAGGATCGACGGCCCGATGTTGGTGCCGGCCGGCAGGTGGACCCCGCCGATGGCGACCGGCTGCATCAGGTGCCGGACCACCATCGGGATCACCGGGTGCAGCCGCATGGACTCCTTGAGCACCGCCTCGAGGTAGTCGTCGTCGCCCTCCTCGGCCGCGGTCCGGGCCTTCGCGAGCTGCGCCGGGTCGCGGCCGAGCTCGTAGAGCGCCCACGACAGCGCGGTCGCGGTGGTCTCGTGCCCGGCGAGCAGCAGCGTCACCAGCTGGTCGCGCAGCTCGGCGTCGCTCATCGGCTGCTCGCCGTCGGCTCCCACCGTGAGCAGCTGGGAGAGCACGTCGGTCCGCTCGTGCAGGTCGGGGGCCGCGCGGCGCTCGGCGATCTCGGCGTACATCACCTTGTCGAGCGCCCGCTGGTTGTCGACGGTGGCCTTCCACGGCCCGAACTTCTGCAGGAACGGGTAGCCCCACCCGAGCAGCACGGCCGGGTTGATGTCGACGGTCCTGTTCACCAGCGGCCGCAGCTCGGCCAGCCGGGGCTCGTCGGTGACGCCGAAGACCACCCGGAGGATGACCTCGAGGGTGAGCGCGTTCATCCGGTCCAGGGAGCGGAACGGCGCGCCGGGCGTCCAGCGCGCCACCTCCTCCCGGGCCAGCTCGGTGACCAGCGAGGCGTAGCCGCGCAGGGCGGCGCCGTTGAAGGCCGGCATCAGCAGCTTGCGGGCCCGCTTGTGCTCGCTCGAGTCCTGAAGCAGCAGCGAGTGCTCCCCCATGATCGGGCCGAGGATCGCGTTGCCCTTCCCGGCGTGGAACACCTCCGGGTCGCCGGCGAAGATCTCCTTGGCCTGCTCGGGCCTGGTGAAGAGCACCAGCGCGGAGCCCTTCGGCATGATCCGCACCGTGAACACGTCGCCGTACCTCTTGTGCATGGCGGGCACGAACCGGTGCCGGAAGCGGACCAGCGCGATGCTCTGCAGCAGCGACGGCCAGCGCGGGCCCGGGGGCAGGTCGCTGCTCGGGATCCTGGCCGCCATCGCGCCGCGGAACGGCCGCATCCGCTCGAAGCGCTCGTCGGTGGCAGTGGGCACGCCAGATCACATCCCGAAGTAGAACCGGTTTCGCATGTGGAAGTGGAACCGGTTTCGCATACTACGGGTATGCCGTCCGCGGCGGAACCCCCCGATTCGTCTGCGATCCTGCCGGGGAGCCCCGCGGGGCGACCGCAGACGAATCGGGGTGGCTAGGCCTGCGAGAGCAGGAAGGAGGCGATGAACCCGGCCGCGGTGACCAGCCCGACCATCGCACCCGCGTGCTCGACCGCCTCGGGCACCATCGTGTCCGAGAGCATCGTGAGGATGGCCCCGGCTGCGAACGCCTGGGTGGTGGCGACCACGACCGGCGGCGCGTCGCCGAGCAGCAGGTAGCCGAGCCCGGCGGCGGCGGCCGACACGACCGTGACGGCGGACCACAGCCCGATGATGTAGCGGGTGGACCGGCCCGTCGCCTTCATGCCGGCCGACGCGGACAGCGACTCGGGGATGTTCGAGATGAACACCGCGGCGACGACGGCGACGCCGACCGCCCCTCCGCCGAGGAGGCTCACGCCGATCGCGGCCGACTCGGGGATGCCGTCCAGCAGGGCTCCGAGGACGAGGGCGGCCGCACCGGCGCCCGCCTGCGGCCCGTTGGGGCTCTTGCGACGGTGGCCGCCGCGCCGGTCGATCAGCCAGTCGCCGACGAAGAAGGTCAACGCCCCCAGGGACAGGCCCACCACCACGGCGACCGCGCCCGCCGAGTCGTAGGCCTCGCCGGTGAGCTCGAAGGCGAGCGCGCTGATCAGCACGCCGGTGCCGAACCCCATCACCAGGCCCACGAACCGCTTCGAGGTCGGCAGCCAGATCCCGGCCGCCGCACCGACGAGCAGCGCGACCCCGCCGACGAACCCCCAGAACGTCGCCTCCAGCACCGTCACTCCTTCCGCCGAGCCGGCGAAGGCCGCGCCCGTACTGTCGCATCGTCGTGGATGCGGGAGGGGTACCCAGCCGTGGTCCGCGCAACCCGACGACGCGTGAGAGTCAGGGCACCAGCTGGTCGCGCCGGGCGATCGCGGCGGCCTCGGTCCGGCCGCTCGCCCCGAGCTTGGCGAGGATGTTCGACACGTGCACGCTGACCGTCTTGGCGCTGATGAACAGCTGCCGGGCGATCTCGCCGTTGCTGCGACCCTGGGCCACCAGCCCGAGGATCTCCGTCTCGCGGCTGGTGAGCGCCCCGGCCGGGCCGGCCTCCCGGCGGCTCGCCGGAGCCGTGCTGGAGAGCTCGGCGAGCAGCGGCGCGGCACCCAGCCGGCGGGCGGCGGTGCGGGCGGCGTCGAGGTGCCCCCGGGCCTCCTGGGTCCGCCCGCAGGCACGCAGGACCGCGCCGAGCCGGGCCAGGGACCGGGCGGTCTCGAAGCCGTGTCCCATCCGGGTGAACCCGGCCACCGCCTGCTCCCAGGCCTCGACCAGCTCCCGCTCCGCGGGTGGGTCGACGTCGGCCAGCCAGCGCAGCCGCAGGTGCTCGGCGCGGAACCTGGCGTCCCAGGCCTGGCCCTCCGGCCCGAACGGCCGTCCCCCGCCGGCCGTCCGGGCGCGCACCCCGTCGGCGGCGGCCACCAGCTCGGGAGCCCGCCCGAGCAGGGCGGCCCGCTCGGCCGCGGGTGCCGACGCGGCGGCACCGGCGAGCTGGCCGAGCACCAGGGCGCCGAGCCGCAGCCGGCCCTGGAAGTAGAAGGTCCACGTGCGGGTGAGCAGCTCGACCACGTCGTCGTGGACGGCGAGCATCCGAGCCACCTCCCCGCGGTCACCGAGGGCGTCGATGGCGGCGCCCGCGGAGGTCAGCGCGAGCAGCCCGTCGCGCTCCCACAGCGGCCGGATCTGCTCGAGCACGTCGACGGCGGTGTCGTCGCCGCGGCCGGCAAGGACACCGGACCTGGCGGCCAGCAGCAGCCCCTCCGCCACCGGCGGCGGCTGCTCGCCGGCGGTGTCGGTGATCGCGAGCGCGTCGTCCCAGGCTCCGCGCTGCACGGCGGTCAGCGCCTCCATCAGCCGGCCGTCGAAGCCGTACGGCGCCCACGGACGGCCGGCGGCACGCGCGGTGGCCGCAGCGGCACCGAAGGCGGCCTGGGCCTCGGCCAGGTCGGCGCGCTCGTGGTGCAGCCCACCGAGGAGGTACTGGCCGCGCATCTGCGCGTGCGTGTCACCGTCGCGCCGGGCGTCGGCCACGATCTGCTCCAACGCGCGCCGAGCGGCGTCGGGGTCACCGGCCCGCTGGTCGATCGCGGCGAGCGTGGTGCTCGCGTCGGCGGCCAGCGAGGGCAGGTCGAGCTCCTGGGCGAGGGAGAGCGCCTCGGCCGCGAACCGGACCGCCTGCTCGTCGCGGCCCCACTCGGCGTTGGCGCGCGCGTGGACGCCGAGCAGCTTGGCGCGCAGCGGCGAGGTCTCTTCGGGCAGCAGCGCGAGGGCCTCGGTGCTCGCCTCCAGGGCGGAGTCGGGGTGGTCGCTGACCAGGGCGGCGTTGGCCAGGGCCATCAGCAGACGCGCCCGGTGGTGGTCGGGCGCGTCTGCCCGCAGATGGGCCAGCCGGTCGGTGAGGAGCTTGCGGGCCCGCTCCGGGTGCCCGGACAGCACGACGGCGTCGGCGGCCTTGGCGACCAGCGCGACCACGTCGACGTCGGGCGGGGTCCGGTCGGACACCAGCTCCAGGGCGGTCTCGTAGTGGCGCGCCGCCTCGTCGGGCCCGCCGACGGACATCGCGTCGTCACCGGCCTCCATGCAGGCGCGCAGCGCGGTCTCCACGTCGTGGGCCGCGCGGGCGTGGCGGGCCAGCTCGGCGGCGGTGCCGTCGACCTCCTGGCTGCACAGCGCGGTCACGTAGGCCCCGTGGATCCGGGTCCGCTCACCCGGGAGCAGGTCGTCGTAGACCGCCTCGGCGAGCAGCGCGTGCCGGAACGCGTAGGAGTCCTCGCCGAGCGGGACCAGGACGTTCTGCTCCACCGCCGCGCGCAGCGACCGGTCCAGCTCGTCGACGTCCTGGTCGACGACGCGGGCGAGCAGCTCGTGCGAGACCCGCCGCCCGGCGCAGGACGCGGCGCGCACCACCGCACGGGCGGCGTCGTCCAGCCGGTCGAGGCGGACCAGCAGCAGCTCGGCCAGGTCGACCGGGAGGCCGGCGTGCTCGGCGGCCCCGACGAGCTCCTCGGCGAAGAAGGCGTTGCCCTCCGCCCGGGCCACGATCGCGTGCACGTCGCTCTCCCGCATCGGGCCCGGGTGCAGGGCGCGCACGAGGCGGCGTACGTCGGAGGGGGCGAGCGGCCCGAGCGGGACCCTGGTCACGCCGGGGACCCGGGCCCACTCGGCGACCGCGGCCCGCAGCGGGTGCCGACGGTGCAGGTCGTCGCTGCGGTAGGACACCACGATCGACACCGGGCCCTCGAACGAGCGGACGAACAGGGAGCTGAGCAGGTCGCGGGTGGACCGGTCCGCCCAGTGGGCGTCCTCGACCACGACGAGCAGCGGCCGGCTCTCGGCGAGGTCCTCGAAGGCGGCGTGCAACGAGTCGAAGACGTCGCCGCGGTCGAGCGTCTCGACGGTGGCGGGCGACGGCCCGGACAGCAGCCGGCGGCCCGGCTGGAGGTGGGCCAGCGCGGGATGGGCCGAGACCAGCCGGCTCGCGTCCTCCGGGTCGGTCGTGGACAGCCGGCCGAAGATCTCGGTGAACGGCAGGTAGGGCAGCGCGCTGTCGCCGAAGTCGAGGCAGTGCCCGACCAGCACGCGCCAGCCCGCCCCGGTGGCCCGGGCGACCAGCTCGGCCAGCAACCGGGTCTTGCCGACCCCCGCATCGCCGGCGAGCAGCACCGCACGCGGCCGCGGGCCGCCCAGCAGACCGAGGTGGTCGGTCAGCTGGGCGAGCTCGCGGTCGCGTCCGAGCATCGGGCGCATCGTGTCGCGGTCGGGTGCCACGACCCCCATCATGGCGCCCAGCACCGACAACGGCGGAGCGATTTTCGCCGGTGGGGCGGCGGTGAGGCTCATGCGACCGCGAGGGGCCGGCGCCGGGGGTGCGGGAGCTTCAGCGACGGCCGGCGCGGCACCCAGTGCCGCGGATGCCGGCGGCGCCGGAAGCCGCGGGCGAGCAGCTCGCGGCGGTAGGCCATCTCGGCCTGGTAGAAGGGTTCGTAGAACATGACCTGGGGCTGCATGGTGACCTCTCGGGACTCGTTGTTGTCGATGACCCGATCCTGTGCGTCTGAGGTGGCCGCGCACATCGGAGGTTCTCCCTATTCCGCGACGGCGGCCACCGCGGGTGCCTTAGGTGGTCGCCCGGCCGGCGACCAGCACGTCCCGGACCAGCGGGACGCCGGGCCGGTAGGCGAGGTGCAGGTGCGAGGGCGCGTCGAGGACGACGAGGTCGGCCGCGGCGCCGACCCGGAGGTGTCCCACGTCGTCGCGGCCGAGGGCCCGCGCGCCCCCCAGCGTCGCGGCCCGCAGCGCCTCGGCCGGCGACATCCCCATCTCCCGGACCGCGAGCGCGATCACCAGCGGCATCGAGGAGGTGAAGCACGACCCGGGGTTGCAGTCGGTGGCGAGCGCGACCTGCACGCCCGCGTCGATCAGCACCCGCGCGTCCGGGTACGGCGACCGGGTCGAGAACTCCACCCCGGGCAGCAGCGTCGCCGTCGTGCCGGTCTGCGCCAGCGCGTCGACGTCCTCCGCCGACAGGTGGGTGCAGTGGTCGACGGCGAGCAGGCCCAGCTCGCAGGCCAGCCGCACCCCCGGGCCGGGACCGAGCTGGTTGGCGTGCAGCCGGCCGCGCAGGCCCGCCGCCCGGCCGGCGTCGAGCACCGCCCGGGCCTGGTCGGCGTCGAACGCGCCCGTCTCGCAGAACACGTCCACCCACCGGGCGTAGGGGGCGCAGGCTGCCAGCATCGGCCCGGTGACCAGGTCGACGTACCCAGCGGGGTCGTCGGCGTACTCCGGCGCGACCACGTGCGCGCCGAGGAACGTGGTCTCCTCGGTGACCTCGCGGGCGATCGCGAGCGCCCGGGCCTCGTCGCGCACGGTCAGGCCGTAGCCGCTCTTCACCTCCACGGTGGTGGTCCCCTGCCGGCGCATCTCGCCGACGAGGCGCAGCAGGTTCGCGGTCAGCTGCTCGTCGGAGGCCGCCCGGGTCGCCGCGACCGTGGTGCGGATCCCGCCGGCCGTGTACGGCGTCCCGGTCATCCGCGCCGCGAACTCCTCGGCCCGGTCGCCGGCGAACAGCAGGTGGCTGTGCGAGTCGACGAAGCCGGGGATCACCGCCCGGCCGCCCACGTCGTAGCCGGTGTCCGCGGCGGGGGCCCGGCGCGCGCTCCCGACCCAGGCCACCTTGCCCCGCTCGACGACCATTGCCGCGTCGCGCAGCGGCCGACCGTCCTCCGGGTCGTGCGTGGTGAGCTCACCGATGTTCGTGAGCAGCAGCGTCGTGATCGCTCAGCCCTCCCTCATCCCGTTGAGTGCTGCCTTGTTCCCCGTTGAGTGCTGGGTTGTTCCTGTTGAGTGCTGGGTCGTTCCCGTCCTACCCGTCCCGCCACAGCGCCCCGATCACCCGGTCGAGCGCCACCCCGACCTCCCGGTGCTCACCGCGGCCCGACACCACCTTGCCCTGCGCCACGACCTGGACGACGTCGGCCGCGGTGGCGGCGAACACCGCGGTCTCGGCGGAGGCGCCCGCGCCGGCGGTGCGCGGCGAGCGCAGGTCGACGGTGACCAGGTCCGCGGGGGCGCCGACGGCGATCCGGCCGGCGTCGGGAAAGCCGAGGGAGCGGTGCCCGTCGACGGTCGCGGCCCTCAGCAGCTCGGTGGCCGACCAGCGACCTCGCTCCTGCGAGGCCAGCCGCTCGTCGAGCTCGACGGCCCGCATCTCCTCGAACGCGTCGACCACCGCCTGGCTGTCGGAGCCGATGGTCAGCCGCGACCCGGCCTCGCGGAGCAGCCGCGACGGACCGATCCCGTCGCCGAGGTCGCGCTCGGTGGTCGGGCAGAAGCAGACCTGGCTGCGGCTGCCGCCGAGCAGTGCGACGTCCGCGTCGGTCAGGTGGGTGGCGTGCACGGCCGTGCAGCGCTCCCCCAGCGCACCCGCCTCGGCGAGCACGCCGGTCGGCGTCTCGCCGTACGCCTCGACGCAGGCGACGTTCTCGGACAGCTGCTCGGACACGTGCGCGTGCAGCGGAGCGCGGTGCGCCGCGGCCCAGTCCGCGACCAGCCGGATCTGGTCGCGGGGGACGGCGCGCACGGAGTGGACCGCGGCGCCGAGCACGACGTCCTTGCCCTCGGCGTACTCCATCCGCTCCACCCGGGCCGCCCAGCCCGCGGCGTCCCCGTCGCTGAAGCGCAGCTGGACCCCCTCGGGGTCGGTGCCGATCCCGGCCGCGACGTAGCAGGTGTCGAGCAGCGCGATCCGGATCCCCGCGTCGCGCGCCGCCTCGACGAGCGCGAGCCCCATCGCGTTGGGGTCGTCGTACGGCGTGCCGCCCGGGCCGTGGTGCAGGTAGTGGAACTCCCCGACGCTGGTGAACCCGGCCGCGAGCATCTCGCGGTACGTCGCCCGCGCGAGGTCGTAGTAGCGGTCCGGGTCGAGCCGCCCGGCCACGTCGTACATCTGCTCGCGCCAGGTCCAGAACGTGCCCGCGCCCCGCTGGGCCCGGCCGCGGAGCGCACGGTGGAAGGCGTGGCTGTGGCAGTTGGCCATCCCCGGAAGGGTCAGGCCGGCCAGCCGGTGCGCCGCGGCGGGCGGCTCGAGGTGGCCGGTCTCGACCCGCGCGAAGCGGCCGTCCTCGACCACCACGAGCACCCCGGCGACCACGCCCCCCGCGCCATCCTCGTCGGCGCCACCCTCCGCGCCGAGCCAGGCGTGCTCGAGCCAGTACGTCTCGCTCATCGTCCGCCCCGACTCGGCCGTGCTCCCTGCGCCGGGGGCACCCCGTCCGCCGCGGACGGGTCGTCGGGCTCGGCGGCCAGCTCGGCCAGGGCGTCGGCCAGCACCTCCACGCCGGTGAGGCAGTCGCCGAGCTCGGCGTGCTCGTCGGGGGCGTGGGAGATGCCGGTCGGGTTGCGCACGAACAGCATCGCGGTCCGCATCCCGGCCGTCGACAGCACGCCGGCGTCGTGACCGGCCATGGTGGCGATCACCGGCCAGGTCTCCTCCGGCCCGGGACCGCGCAGCCGGCTGATCCGTCGTGCGGCGTCCTCGTCGAAGCGCACCGGCGCCGACACCGACTCGGTGGTGAGCTCGAAGCCGGTCCCGTCGCGGCCGGCACGCTCGCCGGCGAGCCGCTCCACGTCGGCCAGCAGCGTCGCGAGATGCTCCTCGGACTCGGCGCGGGCGTCGAGCCAGGCGGTCACCCGGGACGGCACCGCGTTCGTCCCGTTGGGGTGTACGTCGACCCGGCCGAACGTCGCGCGCTGGCCGGAGAGCCGGGCCTGCTTGTTCGCGGCCAGCGCCGTCATGGCGTAGGTCAGCATCGGGTCGTGCCGGTCCTCCATCCGCGTGGTGCCGGCGTGGTTCGCCTGGCCGCGGAAGTCGAACCGGTAGCGGCCGTGCGGCCAGATCCCGCTCGCCACCCCCACGGCGGCGTCCCGGTGCACCAGGTCGCGGCCCTGCTCGACGTGCAGCTCCACGAAGCACGCCGCGTCGCCGAGCAGCGACGACCGGCCAGGGGCCGGGTCGAGGCCAGCGGCGGCCATCGCGTCGAGGAACGGCACCCCGTCGCGGTCGCGCAGCTCCCGGGCCTGCTCGGGCGTCGTCGCCCCGGTCATCAGCCGGGACCCGAGGCAGGCGATGCCGAACCGTGAGCCCTCCTCCTCGGTGAAGCACGCGACCCCGATCGGCGCGGCCGGGGCGAACCCCCGCTCCCGCAGCAGGTCCACCGCGGCCAGCGCCGAGACCACGCCGAGCGGGCCGTCGTACCCCCCACCGTCGAGGACCGAGTCGAGGTGCGAACCGGTCACGACGGGACGCAGCCGGGCGCCCTGCGGCCGCCACCAGGCGACCACGTTGGCGTTGCCGTCGTGCTCGACGTCCAGGCCCCGCCGCGTCGCCTCCTCCCGGAACCACGCGCGGCACTCGCGGTCGGCGGCGGTGAACGGCTGCCGGAAGTAGCCGCCGCCCGAGGCCCTCCCGATCGGGGCGAGGTCGCGCCACATCTGCTCAAAGGACATGATCGGCTCCATGGAGTTCCAAGAGGTGGTGCGGCGGCGCCGGATGATCCGCAGCTTCGACCCCGGGCGGACGGTGGACCCGGCGGTGGTCGACCGGATGCTCGCCAACGCGGTGCGCGCGCCGAGCGCCGGGTTCAGCCAGGGCTGGGCGTTCCTGGTCCTGGACCAGCCTGCCGACCTGAGCCGGTTCTGGCGAGCGACCACGCCGGAGGGCGACGGGCCGGAGGGTGACGGGGAGGACGGCTGGCTGCGGGGGATGCGGACGGCGCCGGTGCTGATCGTGCCGCTGTCGTGCAAGGACGCCTACCTGGACCGCTACGCGGCGCCGGACAAGGGCTGGTCGGACCGCGACGAGGCACGCTGGCCGGTGCCCTACTGGGACATCGACACCGGGATGGCCACGTTGCTCATCTTGCAGACGGCGGTGGACGCGGGCCTCGGCGCCTGCTTCTTCGGCGTCCCGCCTGACTACGTCGACGACTTCCGCACCGCCTTCGGGGTGCCGGAGGACCACATGCCGATCGGGGCCGTGGCGGTGGGCCATCGCACCGACGACGCCGGCGCCAAGGGGTCGCCGACGCGACGTCCGCGCCGGCCGCTCGAGGAGGTCGTGCACCGGGGCGGCTGGTAGGTCCGGCCCCGCGGGCCGGCGCCCCCGCGGGCCCGTCGGGGCGTGAGCGCGCCTGCGCTCACGTCGTACGTCGGTGGTCGTGGCCGACCGGGCGGGCCCTTCTAGACTGGCCCCGGGGTGAGAGCGATGACCGACGACGAGCAGCGGCTGCACCGGGCCGCGGTGAGCAAGGCCAGTCAGCAGGCGCCCGAGCCCGACGAGGACGAGTCGGTTGATGACGCGCCGGCCCAGCGGATGGAGCAGCAGGCGCTCTGGGTGGACCTGCAGATCCGCAAGGCGATGGAGCGGGGCGAGTTCGACGACCTCCCCGGGGCCGGCAAGCCGCTGCGGCTCCCCGACCGGCACGACCCGGACTGGTGGGTCAAGCAGCTGATCGAGCGCGAGCAGATCACCGGCGTACTGCCGCCCGCCCTCGGGCTGCGCAAGGAGGACGCCGAGCTCGAGGCGGCCCTGGACCGGGAGGCCGCCGAGGAGGGCGTCCGCCGGGTGCTGACCGACTTCAACCGCCGGGTCGTCGAGGCCCGCCGGCAGCTGCAGGGCGGGCCGCCCGTGGTGACCCCGACCCGCGACGTGGAGGCGGAGGTCGCCGCCTGGCACGAGCGCCGGGCGGCCCGCCGCACCCGGCTGCGGGAGCAGCTGCGCGAGGAGACGGCCCCGCCGCGACGGCGGTGGTGGCACCGGCGCCGTTGACGCCGGGCCGGTCGACGCCGCCCCGGCCGGTCGACGCCGGGCCGGTTGACGCCGGGCCGGTCGACGCCGGCGCCCGGGCCGCTCCCCGTGGGGATCTGTCGCTTCCCGCGGGAAGTTCACCACGGGAAGCGACAGATCCCCGGCATCCCCTGGTAAACGGCGGCATCATCGCGGCGGGTCAGGACTCCTGCATGGGGACCCGCACCCCGCGCGCGGCCGCGACCTCCACCGCCTCGTCGTACCCCGCGTCGACGTGCCGGATCACCCCCATGCCCGGGTCGTTGGTCAGCACCCGCTCGATCTTCTGCGCGGCGAGCGCGGTGCCGTCGGCGACGGTGACCTGGCCCGCGTGGATCGAGCGACCCATGCCGACGCCGCCCCCGTGGTGGATCGACACCCAGGTGGCGCCGGAGGCGGTGTTGACCAGCGCGTTGAGCAGCGGCCAGTCGGCGATCGCGTCGGAGCCGTCGAGCATCCCCTCGGTCTCCCGGTAGGGCGAGGCGACCGACCCGCAGTCGAGGTGGTCACGGCCGATGAC
Organism: uncultured Actinomycetota bacterium; assembly: GCA_963838025.1. Taxonomy (GTDB): domain Bacteria; phylum Actinomycetota; class Actinomycetes; order Propionibacteriales; family Nocardioidaceae; genus Nocardioides_B. The sequence continues at coordinate 498,978 of CAWIPF010000004.1, read as the reverse complement.
GATCGGGGCCTTGAGCTCGCCCGAGGCCACCATCTCGTTGAACTTCAGTCCGGCGCGGTGGCGCTCGCCGTAGCCGAGCCAGCAGATCCGCGCCGGCAGGCCCTGGAAGTGCACCCGCTCGCCGGCCATGGTGATCCAGCGATGAAGGCGCTCGTTCGATCTGCTCTCTTCTCGGGGGAACAGCTCGAGGATCGCCCGGTCCGTGGCCGCGATGTCGGCCGGGTCGCCCGACAGCGCCGCCCAGCGGAACGGGCCCTTGCCCTCGCAGAACAGCGGCCGGATGTAGGCCGGCACGAAGCCGGGGAACTCGAAGGCCCGGGCGTAGCCGCCCTTGCGGGCCTCGTCGCGGATCGAGTTGCCGTAGTCGAACACCTCCGCCCCGCGGTCCTGGAACTCCACCATCGCCTGCACGTGCACCGCCATCGACGCGCGCGCCCGCTCGGTCAGGCCGGCCGGGTCCTTCTCGCGCAGCTCCGCCCAGTCCTCGAAACCGACCCCGACGGGCAGGTAGTACAGCGGGTCGTGGGCCGAGGTCTGGTCGGTGACGATGTCGATCGGCGCCTCCCGGGCGAGCAGCTCGGGCACCATCTCCGCGGCGTTGCCGAGCACGCCGATCGACAACGGCCGGCGGGCGTCCCGCGCCTCCACCGCCAGCTCCAGCGCGTGGTCCAGGGAGTCGGCCTGCACGTCGAGGTAGCGGTGCTCCAGCCGCCGGGCGATCCGCGACTGGCCGCACTCCACGCAGATCGCGACCCCGTCGTTCATGGTGACCGCGAGCGGCTGCGCACCGCCCATCCCGCCCAGACCCGCGGTGAGCGTGATCGTCCCGGCCAGCGTGCCGCCGCCGGGCTCGTGCCGGCCCGACGCCGCGAGCTTGTCGGCCACCGCCGCGAACGTCTCGAAGGTGCCCTGCAGGATGCCCTGGGTGCCGATGTAGATCCACGAGCCCGCGGTCATCTGGCCGTACATCGTCAGCCCCAGGTGCTCCAGCCGGCGGAACTCCTCCCAGTTGGCCCAGTCGCCGACCAGGTTGGAGTTGGCGATCAGCACCCGCGGCGCCCACTCGTGGGTGCGCATGACGCCGACCGGCTTGCCGCTCTGCACGAGCATCGTCTCGTCGTCCTTGAGCGTGCGCAGCGTGCGCACGAGCGCGTCGTACGCCTCCCAGCTGCGGGCCGCCTTGCCGGTGCCGCCGTACACCACGAGGTCCTCGGGACGCTCGGCCACCTCCGGGTCGAGGTTGTTCATCAGCATCCGCAGCGGCGCCTCTGTCTGCCACGACCGGGCGGTCAGCTCCAGGCCGCGCGGCGCCTCGACCTGCCTGCGATTCGTCTGCGATCCCTCGGAGGTTCTACGTGGGGTGACCGCAGACGAATCGGGGGGGTGGGTGGTCATGACAGCTCTCCAATCGTCTCTTCGACCGTGCGCACCAGCGCACCGGTGCGTACGTCGGCCAGGGCGTGCTCGATCTCGGGGGCCAGGTGCCGGTCGGCTCCGGGGCCCTCGACGTTGCGGCGCAGCAGGGCCACCGCGGCGGCCGTCGCGGGGGACGGGGTCAGTGGCGCGCGCAGGTCCAGGGCGCGGGCCGCGGTGAGGTACTCGATCGCGATCACCCGGGCCAGCCCGTCGACCGCCCGGCGCAGCTTGCGGGCCGCCGACCAGCCCATCGACACGTGGTCCTCCTGCATCGCCGAGGACGGGATCGAGTCGACCGACGCCGGCGCCGCGAGCCGCTTCAGCTCCGAGACCACCGCGGCCTGGGTGTACTGCGCGATCATGTGGCCGGAGTCGACCCCCGGGTCGTCGGCCAGGAACGGCGGCAGCCCGTGGCTGCGGGCCTTGTCGAGGAACCGGTCGGTCCGGCGCTCGCTGATCGAGGCCACGTCGGCGGCGACGATCGCCAGGAAGTCGAGCACGTAGGCGACCGGCGCGCCGTGGAAGTTGCCGTTGGACTCGACCCGGCCGTCGTCGAGGACCACCGGGTTGTCGATCGCCGCCGACAGCTCGCGGGAGGCGACGGTGGCGGCGTGCTCGACGGTGTCGCGGGCCGCCCCGTGCACCTGCGGCGAGCACCTCAGCGAGTAGGCGTCCTGGACCCGGTTGCAGTCCGGGCCGCGGTGGCTGGCGACCACCCCGGAGTCGGCCAGGATGCGGGCCAGGTTGGCCGCCGAGGCGGCCTGGCCCGGGTGCGGGCGCAGCGCCTGCAGGTCCGCGGCGAAGACCCGGTCGGTGCCGAGCTGGGCCTCGACGGACATCGCCGCGGTGACGTCCGCGGCCCGCAGCAGCATCCGCAGGTCGGTGACGGCCAGCACCAGCATGCCCAGCATCCCGTCGGTGCCGTTGATCAGCGCCAGCCCCTCCTTGGCGGCCAGCTCGACGGGCGTCAGGCCGGCCTCGCTCAGCGCCACGGCCGCGGGCCGACGTACGCCGTGCCGGTCGTCGACCTCGCCCTCGCCCATCAGCGCCAGCGCACAGTGCGCCAGCGGCGCGAGGTCCCCGGAGCAGCCGAGCGAGCCGTACTCGTGCACGACCGGGGTGATGCCGTGGCTGAGCATGCCGGCCAGCGTCCGCGCGGTCTCGAGGCGGACGCCGGTGTGGCCGGTGGCCAGCGTGGACAGCCGCAGCAGCATCAGCGCCCGGGTCACCTCCCGCTCCACCGCCGGCCCGCTGCCGGCCGCGTGCGAGCGGACCAGGGACCGCTGCAGCTGGGTCCGCCTCTCGGTGGGGATGTGCCGGGTGGCGAGCGCCCCGAACCCGGTCGAGATGCCGTACGCCGGGGTGGCGGCCGCCGCGAGGGTCTCCACCGATGCCCGGGCCCGCTCGATCGCGGCGACGGCGTCGTCCCCGAGCCGCACCGGCGCCCCGTCGCGCGCCACCGCCACGACCTCGGAGAACGAGAGCGGGCCGACGCCCACGGTCACGACTGTCATGAGCCCATTCCACTCGCGCGGCAGCCTCGCTGCCAGCCGTCCGCACCAACCAGCGTCTCGGATCCGAGACACGTGGCCGGTCGCGACGGTTTCACCGCGAACCCTTCGCTCCCGCTCAGGCCGTGCTCAGCCTCCGCACGCCACCCTGGTCGCACCGATCCGTCCGCCGCCCACCAGCCAGGAGGCAGCCCTGTCCGCCGACCCCACGCGCGTCGACGACCGGCCGGCGCTCCCGTCACCCCCGGCCGGCGACGGGCGGCTCCGGCGCGCCTGGGCCGGCCCCGCCGTGGCGGTCCTCGTGGTGGCGCTGCGGCTGCCCTTCGCGGCGGCCCCCGAGGGCCCCGACGAGGGCGGGTACCTCGCGATCGCGCGCCAGTGGCACGGCGCCGGGTCGTCCCTGTACGGCAGGTACTGGGTCGACCGGCCACCGCTGCTGCTGACCCTGTTCCAGCTGGCCTCGCGGCTGGGTGGGTCGGACGGGCTGGTCGCGCTGCGCCTGGTCGGTGCGGCGGCGGCCGGCATCGCCGTACTCGCCGCCGCGTCGACCGCGCGACGGGTCGGGGGGCGCCGTGCGGGCGCCTGGGCCGCCGTCGCGGCGGGTGCCCTGTTCGTGTCGCCGCTGATGGGCACCGTGCACGTCAACGGCGAGCTGCTGGCCGCTCCGTTCGTCGCCGTGGGAATCCGGTCAGCCGTCGGCGCGTCCGCGACGGCGCGCGCCCGGGCCGGCTGGGCGGCCGTCGGCACCGGCGCCTGCGCCGCGGCCGCGCTCCTGGTCAAGCAGAACATGATCGAGGTGTTCGTGTTCGCGGCGGTGACCTGGTCGGCGGCCGCCTGGACGGGCGCGGTCGGCCGCCGCCGGCTGGCACTGCTGGTGGGCGGCGCCGGCGCCGGGGCGATCGCGGTGCTCGTCGCCGCGGGCGTCTGGACGGTGGCCCACGGCACCTCGCTCTCCGGCGTGTACGACGCGATGTACCCGTTCCGGGTCAAGGCGGCCGCGGTCATCGCCGCACACAGCGGCTCACCCGACCTGCACCGCCTCGAGCAGCTGCTCACCGGCTGGGCGGTCAGCGGGACCCTGGTGGTGACCGCGGTCTTCTCGTGGCTGGTGGCCCGCCGGCGGGTCCGCGGCCCGGTGGCCTGGGCGGTGCTCGCGACCCTCGGCTACGCGACCGTCTCGATGCTGCTCGGCGGGGGGTTCTGGACCCACTACCTGGTCGAGCTCATCGTCCCGGCCGCGATCGCCCTGGGCCTGCTCGTGGCGTCCCGCCCGGCCCTGGCCCGGCAGCTCGGGATCGCCGTGGCGACGGTCGCGCTCCTGGGCTGGGGGGTGGCCCTGTGGCTGCCCGCGGCCCGGCCAGGTGTGGCCATCGGGGCGGCGGTGGCCCGCGCGGCGCGACCCGGCGACACCCTGGTCAGCGCCTTCGGCAACGCCGAGACCGTGCAGACCTCCGGCCTCGTCTCGCCGTACCCCTTCCTGTGGACGCTGCCCGCCCAGACCCTGGACCCGCGACTGCGGCTGCTGCGCCGCACCCTGGTCGCGGCGCACGCGCCCACCTGGTTCGTGCCCTGGAACCGCGCGTCGTTCCACCGGCTGCGCCTGGACCACCTCAACGCCCTGGTCCGCAGCAGGTACCGCGCGGTGGGCCGGGTGTGCGGGCGCACCGTCTTCCTGCACGACGGCCTGCACCGGCCGGTCCCGACGCCGGTGACCGGGTGCGAGGCCGCGCCCGTCGTGCGCACGGACCTGCGAGCCGTGGTCCGGCTCGCGGCGGGACTCGTTCGATGACCGGGGCGACCGCGGCCGCGGGCCGCGGTCTCGGATCCGAGACGTTGCTAGGATCGGACGGCGGCCGGACGGGTCGCGGCGACGCGGAGGGGTCGGGGTTCTCGTGCAGGTTCGGCTCGTCCCGGGCTGGGCCCCCGCGACCGAGCGGACGACCGAACGGACAGCCCGCGGGACCGGGTCCGGATGAGGCCGGCCCGCTCAGCTGACCCGCACCAGCCGCCATCCCGAGCAGGCGGAGCACTTGCGGGCCACGTAGAACAGGCCGTCGCGCGACTTCGCCCGGGCGATCGCGTCGGCGTGCTCGTTGCTGCCGTAGAAGGCGTGCACGCTCGGCGCGCACTGGACGGTGGCCAGAAACGTCATGGTGGGGGTCCTCCCGAGCCCGGTGCCGCGGCGAGGGCCGACGGCCACCGCCCGATCTGCCCCGTGTGCCGAGTCTTGCCCCGTTCCGCGGGCCTCACACCCCGGGGAGGGTACGAGCGCCCGCTGGACTGGACCAGTCGGCCCGGGTCCGGTCCCGGTCGGCGGGGTCCGCGGCGGCGGGGCTCTGCGGCGACGCGGTCTGCGGCGATGAGCCAGGTGCCGGCGGCCACCCGGGCGCTGCGGGTGCTGCGCTACCTCGCGCGCCAGCCGGACCCGGTGACCCTGGACCGGCTGGCGTCGGCGGTCGGGCTGCCGCGGTCGACGGCCTACCACCTCGTGAACGCGATGATCGCCGAGGGGTTCGTCGTGCACCTGCCGGAGGAGCACCGCTACGGCCTCGGGGTCGCGGCGTTCGAGGTCGGCAGCGGCTACGCCCGCCAGGAGCCGCTGCAGCGGATCAGCCGGCGCCCGCTGGCCCGCCTCGTCGACGCCGTCGGCCAGAGCGCGCACCTCGCGGTGCTGCACGGTCGCGACGTGCTGTACGTCGTCGAGGAGCGGGCGCCGGGGCGGCCGCCCCTGGTGACCGACGTCGGGGTCAGGCTGCCCGCGCACCTGACCGCGAGCGGCCGGGCCGTGCTCGCCGCACTCCCGACGGCGCAGGTGCGGGCGCTCTACCCGGACCGCTCCGCGTTCGTCGACCGCCACGGTCTCGGGCCGACGTCCCTCGGCGCGCTGCGGACCGTGCTCGCCGAGACCCGGCAGCGCGGGTACGCCGCCGAGGACGGCGAGGTGACGCCCGGCTTCGCCTCGGTGGCCGCGGCCGTGCTCGACCACAACGGGCACCCCGTGGCCGGGATCGCGGTCACCTGGCCGGCGGCCGACCCACCCACCGCGCCCGCCGAGGTGGTCGCCGCGGTCCGTCGTACCGCCGAGGCGACCTCGCGGCGGATCGGCTGGACCCCGCCGCCCCGCACCCCCTGACCCCCCACTCCTCCGACATCGGAGGGCGGCTAGCGGAAGCGCCAGTCCAGGGGCATGGTCAGCACCCCGTGGACCGGGAGCCCCAGCAGGCCGAGCAGCCGGTCCGGCAACGGCGCCCCCTCGCCCAGCCGGGCCGCCGCCGGCGCGTCGCTGTTCTCCGCCGGCCTGAGCAGCTCGAGCGGGTGCGCCTTCGGCATCGGGCGTACGTCGACCTCGGCGCGCGCCAGACCGGCCCGCGCGCACGCGGCGTCGAGCGCCTCGGACAGGCCGCCGAGCCGGTCGACCAGCCCCACGTCCACGGCGTCCGCACCCGTCCAGACCCGGCCCCGGGCGACGGCGCGCAGCTGCTCGACCGGCATCCGCCGGTCCTGGGCGGCCTTGAGCGTGAAGTCGTCGTAGACCCGGTCCAGCCACTCCTCGAGCCGCCGCCACTCGTCCTCGTCGAACGGGCGCTGGCTGGAGAACATGTCGGCGTAGCGACCGGACGCGACCGTCTCCCGGTTCAGGCCGACCTTGGCCAGCGCCTCCCTGATCACCTGCTTGCCGGCGAGCACCCCGATCGACCCGGTGAGGGTGCCGGCGCTGGCGAGGACCTCGTCGGCCGCCATCGCGATGTAGTAGCCACCCGAGGCGGCCACGCTCGCCATGGATGCGACCACCGGACGCCCGGTACGACGCAGCAGCCGGACCTCGCGCCGGATCGCGTCCGAGGCGACGTAGGACCCGCCGCGGCTGTCGATCCGCAGCACCACCGCCCGCACCGCGTCGTCTCGCCCCGCCGCGCGAAGGGCGGCACCGAGGGTGTCGGAGCCGATCGACCGACCGGAGACCGGCGAGGACCGCCCGCTCCTGCCCAGGTGGATCCCCCCGGAGGCGTGCAGCAGGGCGACGACCGGGCGGCGCCGGTGGACCCGTTCCGCGCCGGCGCGGGCGATCCCGGCGACGCCCTTGCCGTAGCGGTCGACGTAGCGGGTCTCCACCTCGCCCAGGCGCCGGCGCAGGTCGGCGTAGACCTCGTCGCGGTAGCCGATCCGGTCCACCAGGCCGCGTTCGAGCCCCTCCTGGGCGGAGAGGGGCGCGGCATCGACGGCTTCCCGGACCAGGCTCTCGTCGAGGCGGCGTCCGCGGGCCACGTCGGCGATGATCGTCGACGTCAGCGACTCCACGATCCGGGTCATCATCTCGCGGTGCGGGCCGGTCATCGTGGAGCGCAGCAGCAGGTCGGCGGCGGTCTTGTACTCGTGCCGCTGCCCGATCTGCGGCTGCACGCCGATCCTGTCGAGCAGGTCGCGCGCGAACACCACCTCCGCCGCGACACCGGTGAGCCCGACGTCGCCGCTGGGCTGGACCCAGACCTCGCCGAACGCACTGGCGAGGTGGTAGCCGACGTTGCCGGGACCCAGCTCGCCGTACGACTCCGCCCAGCAGACGGCCGGCTTGCCGCTGCGACGGAACCGATCGACCGCGGCGCGCACCTCGCCCGACTGCGCGAGCGTGGGCTGGCGGTGTCCGACGTGCGCCACGAGCCCGGCCACCCGGCCGTCGCCGGCCGCCTTGTCCAGGGCCTCGACGACCGCGCGCAGGGTGGGGATGCGCGCGGAGCGCACCGCCTCGAACGGCGAGGCCGGGCCGGCCTCGAGCAGGCCACGGGTCAGGTCCAGCTCGAGCAGGAGGCGGGGGTGGCCGGCGCCCCGCAGCGGCAGAGCGGTCATGCGGCCAGCGTACGGCGCGAGCGGCGGGCGTGACCGATGCCACGGAGCGGCCAGGTTACCCGCTGGTAGGGTATGTCACGTTCTGGCCCGGGGGCTGCCCTGGCGGCGTGGTCACCGTAATGTCGGGCCGAAAACGTCAGCGCGGACCCGGCGCCCCGCCGGCAGGTTGGAGTGACTAATGGCCATTGTGTTGATCCTGGGCTTGGCGATGAACGCGGTCGCGCTGCCGATCGCCGGTCGCCGGGTGTGGTTCCTGTACCGGCTGATCACCAGCGGGCAGCCGGCACCCGACCGGGTCGAGGGCGTCCGCGAGCGGGTCGGCGAGGCGGTCAGGACCGAGCTCGTCGAGGTCTTCGGGCAGCGCAAGCTGCTCAAGTGGTCCGTGCCCGGCGCCGCGCACTTCTTCGTGTTCTGGGCGTTCCTGATCCTCGCCTCGGTCTACCTCGAGGCCTACGGCTCGCTGTTCGACCCGAACTTCCACATCCCGCTGATCGGCACCTGGCCGGTCCTCGGCTTCGCCCAGGACTTCATCGCGCTGATGGCGTTCTTCGGCATCGTGGTCTTCTCGATCATCCGGCTGCGGAACTCGCCCGAGCGGCTCGGCCGCAAGTCGCGGTTCCGGGGCTCGCACCTCGGTGGCGCGTGGCTGACCCTGTTCATGATCTTCAACGTGATCTGGTCGATGTTCCTGTTCCGGGGATCGGCGGTGAACACCGGCACCTTCCCCTACAAGAGCGGCGCGTTCGTGTCCGAGGGTGTCGGCCGGCTCCTCGAGCCGCTGGGCAAGGGCGCCAACGAGGCCCTCGAGCACGTCGGCCTGCTGATCCACATCGGCGTGATGCTGGTGTTCTTGATCTTCGTGCTGAACTCCAAGCACCTGCACATCTTCGTCGCCCCGCTCAACGTGCTGTTCAAGCGTCAGCCCGTCGCGCTGGGCGCGATGAAGCCGATGACGAGCGGCGGCAAGGTCCTGGACTTCGAGAACCTCGACGACCTCGACGAGGACGCCGCCATGGGCGTGGGCAAGGTCGAGGACTTCACCTGGAAGGGCCTGCTCGACTTCGCGACCTGCACCGAGTGCGGCCGCTGCCAGTCGCAGTGCCCGGCCTGGAACACCGACAAGCCGCTCTCGCCGAAGCTGCTGATCATGGAGCTGCGCGACCACGCGTTCCACAAGGCGCCGTACCTGCTGGCCTCCTCAGACGAAGAGCGGGAGGCGCTGCCCGACGCCGTCAAGGCGGAGGCCGAGCGCGAGCTCGTCGGCGCCACCGAGGGCGACCCGAGCATGCCGTCCGGTGGTGCGGTCATCGACCCCGACGTGCTCTGGTCGTGCGTGTCCTGCGGGGCCTGCGTCCAGCAGTGCCCGGTCGACATCGAGCACGTCGACCACATCATGGACATGCGCCGCTACCAGGTGCTCGTCGAGTCGAACTTCCCGAGCGAGCTCAACCAGCTGTTCAAGGGCATGGAGAACAAGGGCAACCCCTGGAACATGTCGCCCAACGCGCGCATGGACTGGGCCAAGGGTCTCGACTTCGAGGTCAAGCAGGTGGGCGTGGACGTGGAGGACCTCGATGAGGTCGACTGGCTCTTCTGGGTCGGCTGCGCCGGCGCCTACGAAGACCGGGCCAAGAAGACCACCCGCGCGGTCGCGGAGCTGCTCGACATGGCGGGCGTCTCCTTCGCGGTCCTCGGCGACGGCGAGACCTGCACCGGCGACCCGGCCCGGCGCTCCGGCAACGAGTTCGTCTTCCAGCAGCTGGCGATGCAGAACGCCGAGGTCTTCAAGGAGACCAAGGCCAAGAAGGTGGTCTCCACCTGTGCGCACTGCTTCAACTCGCTGAAGAACGAGTACTCCCAGTTCGGCGTCGAGCTCGAGGTGGTGCACCACACCCAGCTGCTGAACCGGCTGGTCCGCGAGGGCAGGCTCACCCCGGTCGCGGCCAACGGCGGCCCGAGCCGCGCGATCACCTACCACGACCCGTGCTACCTGGGCCGGCACAACCAGGTGTACTCGCCGCCGCGCGAGCTGCTCGAGGTCATCCCCAACGCCGAGCTCAAGGAGATGCCGCGCAACAGCGAGCGCTCCTTCTGCTGCGGTGGCGGCGGCGCCCGCATGTGGATGGAGGAGAACCTCGGCGAGCGGATCAACGTCAACCGCACCACGGAGGCGGTCGAGACCGGCGCCGACCAGATCGCGACGGGCTGCCCCTTCTGCCGGGTGATGCTCTCCGACGGGCTGACCGCCAAGCAGGCCGACGGCTCTGCGCGTGAGGAGGTCGAGGTCCTCGACGTGGCCCAGCTGCTGCTGGCCTCGGTGAAGCGGGCGCCCGCCGAGGCGGCCGCGGCCGGTACGTCGGACGGGGCCGGTGCGGCCGGCGGCACCGCGACCGCGGTGCTCGAGCGGGAGGCCGAGCCCGAGCCGGTCGAGACCAAGGCCGAGCCGGACGCCGGTGACGTCACCCAGTCGGAGGAGACCGTCACCGCCACCGAGGAGGTCGGCGCCAACGCGGCCGCGACCGAGGAGGTCGAGCAGACCGGCGCGGAGGCGTCCGATGAGCAGGCCGCGCAGGAGGGGCCGGGTGACGCGGGCGAGCCGGAGGACGACAAGCTGTTCTGATTCCCCCCGCGACAAGTCCCGGGGCTCCGGTGCCGCGACGCGCGGGCCGGCCCCATCTGCGTGCTGCGCCAGGCGGGCAGACGTCGAGAGCCTGGTCGCGACCGTCGGGCCGGCCCGCGGTGGGAATGTCGTGCGGCGGGGGGCGCATGCGAGGAAGGTGGGGACCATGACGACAGACCCACCTCCCTCGACGCCGTCCGACGAGGGATCGACCGAGACCCCGCCCGAGCCCGGTGCTCCACGGCTCACTCGCGCCAGTGCCGTCTGGGTGGCCACCGGAGCCGCGCTTCTCCTCCTGATCCTGCTCATCGTCTTCATCCTGCAGAACTCGACGAAGGTCGAGGTCCACTACCTCGGCCTGACCGGCACCATCCCGCTCGGGATGGCGTTGCTGATCGCCGCCGTCGGGGGAGGCGTGGTGGTGGCAATCGCGGGGGCGGCCCGGGTCACCCAGCTGCGCATGTACGCCCGCCGGACCAGGCGAGGCTCGGAGCGGACGTCCTGACCTGCCGGTCCCGGTGGTCGGCTCAGCCCGGCGAACCTTGCCGGAACGACGGCGGCCCGTCCTCGTGGCGCCACCAGCTGCCGCCGTCGTCGGTCCAGTGATCGGCGCCCACGGCGCCCTCTCCCTCGACCGTGCCCGGGGCGAGGATCACCGCGGCCGGCCAACGGTTCGACGGGTCGGCAGCGATCGTCATCGCCTGCTCCCCCCGGGGCTGGTCGGGCGGCACCACGAGCAGCCTGAGCTGGGTCCGCGTCGACATGGACAGCACCATCATGTGGGTGTCGTCGCTCGGGAACGATCCGGTCTTGAGCCTGCCGCGTGCCACCCGCACGCTGTGCGGGTGCGTGTCCCAGTCCGGCGGCGAGTAGCGCGCGCGGTCCACCCGTCCGACGACCGCCGGCAACCGGTCGACGAGGTCGGCGAGCTCGACGTCGAGGTCGCGCGACCGTGGCCACCAGCCCCCGTCGAGGGTTCCCCGGCCCGGCGACCCGGACAACTGCAGGCGCAGCGGTTGGCGGGCCGGGCTGGATTCGGGGACGGTGGGAACCGAGGATGTGTCGTGGGACGTCATGATGACGTCGCCCTTCCGCCGACGATGAGAGCGGCCCCGACGGGGTGGCTCGACTGTCCGGCACCCCCGACACTACTCCGGGTACCGGGCCCGCAGCGGCCGCCGTGGCCGAACCGGGCCGTGCGCCGGTGGACCCGCTCCGGACACGAGCGCGGTCGCCGCGAGCAGGAGGGGTTGGGCACTGCGCGGCTGACGCACGAGCGGCTGCCATGCCCTCGCGTGGTGAGTGCGTACGGCGTTCGGCCCGACCCTCCTCGCCCGGTCACCCGCCCGTCATGTCGCTCGGGCCTCCGGATCCGGCGCCGTACGCCTGACTCGAGCGGTGGGGGTCAGGCGTACCGCCCCGCGGCTTCGTCGTGCGGGGGTGCGGAGTCGGAGTCCACGATGACTGCGGTGGCGACCGCGGCCCACGCAACCATGAGCGTGACGGTGGCGCCGGTCTGGGAGTCCACGACCGAGAGCCGGCCGGTCTCGTCCTGTCCGACGTGCGCGATCTCCGACAGGACCGTCTTCTCCTCGCCGGGCGGAATCTGCCAGCGCTGCGTCCAACCGCTGCCGTAGAGCATCAGGTACGCCATTGCGCCTCTCAACCCGACTCAGCGAGGAATGCGACCGGTGCGTCCCTGCGAGCTCGTGCCAGTCAGCCTACGCCGCCGCCTCTCCCTCTGGCCGCTTTCCGGCCGCCTCTTCGCGGCCGCGCCCGTGGCCCCCTCAGAAGACCACGGTGGCGAGGTTGGAGCAGGTCGTCGTGCCGGTCTCGCAGACCCGGTAGGTGTAGGTCGCCGAGCCCCGCTGCCCGGTGCTGTCGGTGTACGTGGTGCCCGACGCGGTGCCGACGGCCGTGCCGTCCCGGTAGACGGTCACCCCGCCGGACGCGCCGCTCCAGCTCAGGTCCACGGTGTCGCGGCCCTTCACCTTGTAGCCGGTCGCGGACAGGGCGATCGAGCCCGCGGGTGCGCTCACCGTGACCGTGTGCGCGACCGTCGCGGTCGCCCCGAGGTTGTCGGTGACCGTGAGCGTGACCGGGAAGGAGCCGCTGCCCGAGTAGCCGTGCGACGGGTTCTGCAGCGACGACGTGCTGCCGTCGCCGAAGCTCCAGCTCCACGCGGCGATGCTGCCGTCGGAGTCGCTGCTCGTGTCGGTGAACGAGCAGGTCAGGTCGGCGCAGCCCCAGGTGAAGGCCGCGGTGGGCGCCGCGTTGCCCCCACCACCGCCGCCACCGCCGCCACCGCTCCCGGCGAACCCGGCGGTGCCGTCCGGCGTGCCCAGCCCGGTGGGTCCGTCGTACCCGGTGACCGCCTGGCAGAGGTAGCCGGCGTTGCAGTGCCGGGTGTTGGAGCCGGAGGTGACGTCGTACCAGCCGCCAGGGTTGGCGTAGGGGACGCCGGCGGCCGTCGTGCCCGAGCCGACCGGACCGGCGAGCGCCCAGGCGCCGGCCACGAAGGGCGCGGCGACGCTGGTGCCGCCGTAGACGAACCAGTTCGCCCCGCCCGAGCTGCCGTAGCTGTCGTAGACGGCGACGCCGGTGTTCGGGTCGGCGACCGCCGACACGTCCGCGACGGTACGCCGCGAGCAGCCGCTGTCGTGCTGCCAGGAGGGCTTGCTCTCGTAGGACGAGCAGCCGGACCCGGCCCCGGACCAGGCGCTCTCGCTCCACCCGCGGGCGCTGGTGGCCGCGCGCAGGCTGGTGCCGCCGACGGCGGTGACGTTGCGCGACGCGGCCGGGTACTCCACGCCGTAGCCGTTGTCACCGGAGCTCACCGTGAAGCCGACGCCGGCCGCGGCGAAGTTCGAGTCGTAGCTGGTCTCGCCGGAGAACTCCCGGCCGCCATAGCTGTTGCTGACGAACGACGCGTGCGCGGCGGCGTAGCGGACCCCCGTCATCAGGTCGGCGAAGCCGTTGGAGTCGGCCTCGACCAGCAGGATCCGGCAGGTCGGGCAGGCCGCCGAGACCATCTGGATGTCGAGGTCGATCTCGGCGCCCCAGCCGGTGTCGCCGGCCGGGTAGGCGGTGCCGCCGCGCTGGTCGACCTTCGCGAAGCAGCCGTTGGCGGTGGTGCAGGCGCCCAGCCCGAACTGCGCGCGGTAGGCGCCGAGGTCCGCCTCGGCGTTCGGGTTGTCGTAGGCGTCGACGATCGCGACCGTCGGCCCGCTGCCCGGGGTGCCGCTCAGCGAGGGCAGCGCGTAGGCGGAGGCCAGGTCGGCGGGGCGGTAGCCGCTCTGGTAGGACGTGGTGGCCAGCGGCGCCGCGCTGTCCGGGTGGGTCACGACGTGGGCGTGGCAGCGGGCCACACCCGCGGCCTGGGGGCCGCAGACGGGGCGCTGGCTGTGCGCCGGCAGCGGCACCGGGCGGTGCGTGCCGTCGGCGGAGGGCGCGGCGGCCGCTCCCCCGGGCATGGCCGGGAGCAGGGCCGCGCCGATGAGGGCGGCTCCCGCGAGGATCCTGGCGGCGAGACTGTGACGAGGCATGGCTAACCAGCTCCAGATGGACAAGACGGACACCACATTGAGCCACTCGAACCCCCCGTAGGGCCATAGCCCGTTCGGGTCTTGTCCGGTCCGGGGACACCCCGCTCGCCCGCCGGCACCCTGCATGTTTGCGCGGTGCAGGAACCTGCAGCGCAAAACCGCTGACAGCGCCCGCCATTCGGGACAGCCTGTGCGCACCGCGCGACGGCCATCCGGGTCGCCGCGGACCGGCACGATCCAAGGAGCCACCTTGACCAGACGCACCTTGTCCGCCGCGCTCGGGGCCGCCGCCCTGGTGCTCGGCGGGCTCGCCACCGGGCTTCCCGCCGCCACCGCGGCCCCCTCCGACGCCGGGTCGACCGGTCGGCTGCACGCCGAACGGGTCTGCCACGCGGTCCTCGCCAGGGGCGAGGCGAACTGCCACGCCGAGATCCTGGTCAACGGGAAGGGCGCCGCGCCCACCGCCGCGACGCCGCCCGCGAGCGCCCTCGACCCCACCGAGCTCAAGGACGCCTACAAGCTCACCGGGCTCTCCTCCGGGGGACGCACGGTCGCGATCGTGGACGCCTACGGCTACCCGTCCCTGGAGAGCGACCTGGCCACCTACCGGTCGCAGTTCGGGCTGTCCCCGTGCACCACGGCCAACGGCTGTCTGCGGATCATCGACCAGAACGGCGGCACCAGCTACCCCCGCACCGACACCGGCTGGGACCAGGAGCAGGCGCTCGACGTGGATGCGGTCTCCGCGGCCTGCCCGGACTGCAAGATCGTCGTGGTCCAGGCCAAGACCAACTCGTTCGCGAACCTCGGCCAGGCCGTGATCACCGCGTCCCAGCAGCCCGGCGTGGTGGCCGTCTCGAACAGCTACGGCGGCGGCGACGCGGCCGACTCCACCTACGGCAAGTACTACAACCACCCGGGCATCGCGGTGACCGCCTCCACCGGTGACAACGGCTACCAGGGCGGCAGCTACCCGGCGTCGTCGTCCTACGTCACCGCGGTCGGCGGCACGTCGCTGGTCAAGGCCTCCGGCACCTCCCGCGGGTGGAGCGAGAGCGTGTGGAGCGGCGCCGGCTCCGGCTGCTCGTCGTACAACACCGCGCTGGCCGCGGCAGCGAGCTTCGACACGGGCTGCTCGATGCGGGCGATGGCGGACGTCTCCGCGGCGGCCGACCCGAGCAACGGCGGCCTGGCCGTCTACTACCCCACCAACAAGCGGAGCTCGACCTGGGGCCAGTTCGGCGGCACCAGCGAGTCGGCGCCGATCATCGCGTCGGTCTACGCGCTGTCGGGCAACACCTCCGGCTACGCCAACGCGACCCCGTACGCGCACCCGGGAAACCTGTTCGACGTGACCAGCGGCAGCAACGGCAGCTGCCCGACCACCCAGTGGTGCAACGCCCGCGCCGGCTGGGACGGCCCGACGGGCCTCGGCACCCCCAACGGCGCCGGAGCCTTCTGACCGCACCACCGCCGCACGCACCACCGCACCCGACGGGGCCCGCCTCTTGCGGCGGGCCCCGTCGGCGCGTCCGGGCGCCGTCCCGCACCATCCACGCACCATCCGCGCACCGTCCACGCACCACCGTGCCACCAGTCTGCGCCAAAGTGGTGTCACCATGGTGTTGACATGACGTCACCGTGGTGTCATAGTGGTGCGCATGGACATCACTCCCTACGTCGACAGCCTCCGGCACGACCTCGCCGCCGCCGCCGAGGCGGGCGGTCCCGAGGCCAAGGCCGCCGCCGAGCGGCTGGCCCTCGCGCTCGACCCCGCGGTCCGGCTGGCGCTGATGGACGCGCTCTCCCAGGCCGCGGCGGAGATCACCGCCGAGCTCCCCTCCGGGTCGGTCGACGTGCGGCTGCGGGGCCGCGAGCCCCAGCTGGTGGTCGACGTACCCACGATGCCGCTGCAGACCGCCGCCGCACCGGCCGCACCCGCCGGCGGCCCCGAGGAGGCGGAGGACGAGGAGGACGGCAACGTCGCCCGGATCACGCTGCGGATCCCCGAGTCGCTGAAGTACAAGGCCGAGGAGCTCGCCACCAAGGGCGGGCACTCGCTCAACAGCTGGATCGTCAACGTGGTCCGCGCCGCCACCCGCGAGCGCGCGATCAACGTCGACATCGACCTGTCCAGCATCCCCTTCCTCGACGGCCCCGGCGTCACCGTCAACCGCGGCCGCGGCGGCAAGCGGATGAGCGGCTGGGTCTGAGCCACCCTCCCCACCCACCAACCGACCGGCGCCGCCGGCTCGGGAGCCGAGCACACCCGGACACTGGAAACGGAGCCCCATCATGCAGAGGATCTTCGACACCCCGACCCCCACCGACCTGTACGTCGAGCTCGGCTCGGGTGAGCTGGTCGTCCGCTGCGACGACCTCGCGCAGACCACCGTCGACGTCGACGGCCAGGACGCGGACGAGGTGGTCGTCGAGCAGCGCGGCGACCAGATCGTCGTCCTGGCCAAGCAGCGCAAGACCGGGTTCTTCAACCGGTCCGAGCAGCTGCGGGTGGCGGTCGCGATGCCGCACGGCAGCCGGCTCGCGACCAAGCTCGGCTCGGCCGACCTGACCGTGTCCGGCCGCCTCGGCGAGACCATGGTGAAGACCGGCTCGGGCGACGTGCGGCTCGACGAGGTCGACGGCAACGCACTCCTCGAGACCGGCTCCGGCGACATCGAGGCCGACGCCGTGACCGGCGAGCTCCGGGTCAAGTCCGGCTCCGGGGACGTCGAGATCGACCACCTCGGCGGCGCGGGCAGCATCTCGACCGGCTCCGGGGACGTCGAGATCGGCACCGCGGAGCACGCCGTCGAGGTGAAGTCGGGCTCCGGGGACATGCGGGTCCGCGAGGCGCGCCAGGACGTCGCGCTGAGCACCGCGTCCGGCGACCTGTTCGTGGACCGGATGCACCGGGGCCAGCTGACCGCCAAGAACGTCTCCGGGGACATCAAGGTCGGCATCCCTGCGGGCATCCCGGTGTGGACCGACATCAGCAGCGTCACCGGTTCGGTCCGCTCCGAGCTCGAGGGAGCCGGGCAGCCGGCGGAGGGCCAGGACTTCATCGAGCTCCGCGCCAAGACGATCAGCGGCGACGTCTTCTTGGAGCAGCTGTGACCACGCCGCGCCGCTCCCCCGGAGGAGGTGGACCGGCATGAGGGTCACCTGGATCTGGGCCCCGTCCCCCGGGGACGACGTACGGGTCCCGCAACGGCGATCAAGCCGGCGCGGCACTCCGGGCAGCACGATCGGACGACAGCCGCACCACCCACCGACCAACAGCTTTGAGAGGAACCGCGACCATGACTGACTTCAGCTTCTACCAGGACCGCATCGCCGAGCAGCAGATCAACGAGCGCATCGCCAGGCGCCAGGCGTCGCGGATGCCGACCCGGCACCGCCCGCGGGGCCGGCACCGGATCGCCGACCAGCTGCACCAGCTCGCGGAGCGCATCGACGGGTGACCCGCACCCGGTCGAGCCGGTCGAGACCCGAGAACCCGTTGCCGCACCACCACCGGCAGCGGGTTCTCGTCGTTCAGACCTGGGTGCGGTGGAAGTTCAGGTGGGACCGCGACGGGGTGGGGCCGCGCTGGCCCTGGTAGCGCGAGCCGTACTTCTCCGAGCCGTACGGGTGCTCCGACGGCGAGGACAGCCGGAAGAAGCACAGCTGGCCGATCTTCATCCCCGGCCACAGCTTGATCGGCAGCGTCGCGACGTTCGACAGCTCCAGCGTCACGTGACCGGAGAACCCGGGGTCGATGAAGCCGGCCGTCGAGTGCGTGAGCAGACCGAGCCGGCCGAGCGAGGACTTGCCCTCGAGCCGGGCGGCGACGTCGTCGGGGAGGGTGACCACCTCGTACGTCGACCCGAGCACGAACTCGCCGGGGTGCAGGATGAACGGCTCGTCCCCGTCGGGCTCGACCTGCCGGGTGAGGTCGGGCTGGTCAGCGGCCGGGTCGATGTGGGGGTAGCGGTGGTTCTCGAACACCCGGAAGAACCGGTCGAGCCGCACGTCGACGCTCGACGGCTGCACCATGCCGGGGTCGAAGGGCTCGAGCGCGACCCGCTGGGAGTCGATCTCGGCGAGGATGTCGCGGTCGGAGAGGAGCACACGCGCACCTTACCGACCCACCCCCTCTGATTCGTCTGCGGCCGCTCGGGGATTTCTCGCGGAGCCTCCGCAGACGAATCCGGGATAATGGTGCACATGCCAAGCAACTCCGACCGCGCACCCGTCTTTCACCGGTACGTCGCACTGGGCGACTCCTTCACCGAGGGCGTCGGCGACCCCGACCCGGGCCGCCCCAACGGCGTGCGCGGCTGGGCCGACCGGGTGGCCGAGGTGCTCGCCGCGCGCACCGACGACTTCGGCTACGCCAACCTCGCGATCCGCGGCCGCAAGCTGCCGGCGGTCCTCGCCGAGCAGCTGCAGCCGGCGCTCGACCTGCGCCCGGACCTGGTCAGCATCTACGCCGGCGGCAACGACATCCTGCGCCCCAAGGTCGACATCGACGCGTTGCTGGTCGACTACGCCGCGGCCGTCGCCCGGCTGCGCGACGGCGGCGCGCACGTCGTCCTGTTCACCGGCTTCGACCTGGGCTTCGCGCCGGTGTTCCGGCACCTGCGCGGCCGGGTCGCGGTCTACAACGAGCTGGTCCGCGAGGTCGCCGACGACCACGGCGCCACGCTGGTGGACTTCTGGCGGATGCGAGATTTCCGCGACCCGCGGCTGTGGGACGTCGACCGGATGCACCTGTCGTCCGCCGGCCACGCCCGGATGGCGGTCGCCGTGCTGGAGGCGCTGGGCATCGGCCACGACCTGCGGCCCGCGGAGCTCGAGGAGGCCGCGCGGCTCGACCGCCGGGCCCGGCGCAGCGCCGACCTGGCCTGGGCGCGGGCCCACCTGGCCCCGTGGGTGCAGCGCCGGCTGCGCGGCACGTCCTCCGGCGACGGGCTCGCGCCGCGGCACCCGGTGCTGGACCGCATCCGCGAGTCCTAGGATCCAGCCATGCCCGCCTACGTCGCCGTCAGCGGCCCCGCCGACCCGCGGGAGGACCGCGTGCTCGACCAGGCGCGTGCGGCCGGCCGGCTGCTGGCCGGGCGCGGCTGGGTGGTGCTGACCGGGGGCTTGGGCGGGGTGATGGCCGCGGCCGCCGAGGGCGCCCACTCCGCCGGCGGCACGGCGGTCGCGCTGCTGCCCGGCACGGACCGGGCCGACGCCTCCCCCGGCCACGCGATCGTGATCCCCACCGGGCTGGGCGAGATGCGCAACGCGCTGCTCGTCCGCGCCGCCGACGCCGTGCTCGCGGTCGGCGGCAGCTGGGGCACCATGTCCGAGATCGCGCTCGCCGCCCGCACCGGCGTACCCGTGTTCACCGTGTCGGGGTGGGCGTCGCCCGGACCGGACGACGGCGCACCGGTCGTCGCGTGCGCCACCGTCGAGGAGGCCGTGGACCGGATCGCCATGGTCCTGACCTGAGCCGTCGAGACGTCGGGTACTATTCCAGCCGTCGCCCCACCGGGGCCGGCAGGCGGATGTAGCTCAGTTGGTAGAGCGCGACCTTCCCAAGGTCGATGTCGCGAGTTCGAGTCTCGTCATCCGCTCCACCCACGGACCTCGCGGCCCTCGCGGCCCTCGCGGTCGCGGTCGCTCCGCACCGTCAGGAGTTCGCGCCGGCGAACAGCGCGCTCAGGTCCAGGGACGGGACGTGCCGCCTGCTGGCCAGGGACACGTACTCGCGGGCCAGGGCGTCCTTGCCGAACCCGACCACCGTGCCCAGCAGCCCGACCGCCTCGGCGAGGTCGGCGCGGTCCAGGCTCAGCAGCCGCCGCCAGGTCGCGGCCTCGAGGGCGTTGAACGCCAGCTGCACCTCGGAGATGTCGAAGCCCTCGTTGAAGCGCTCCCGCGCGACGGTCCGGGCGTAGTCGCCCATCGGGGCCAGGTCGCGGGTCCCGATCGCGGCCACCAGGAGCGCGAACAGGTCCGCGAGCCGGCGCCGCGTGAGCGCCTCCCCGGCCGCTTCGTAGTGGGTGACGTGCGAGTGCCGGAGCGTCGCGTACGCCTCGTCCAGCACCCCTGGTTCGACCTCCAGCAGCAGGGCTTCGAGATCCATGCGGCCGCACCTCCTCGTGTCCCTCCCAGCCTGCCACCGACGCGGTGCCATCGCGGCCTGTGTGACCGACGGAACGAAGGCCGCAGGGTCAGCGGACGAACGAGAACAGCCGCTGCCCCGGCCGCCAGGGCCGCGGCGGCCCGGAGAGCCGGTGCACCCCGACACCGAACAGCACGTCCTCGGGAGCGTCGAACGCCAGCTCCTCGAAGCCCGCCTCGCCGAACCACGAGCGGATCGACGGGGTCAGGTCGGGTGCGCCGCGGTGCCGGGTCCACACCACGGTCGCGCCCGCGGCGCACAGCCGCGGCAGCGCGAGCACGGTCCGACGTACGTCGTCGTCGGTGATGTTGCCGAACACGCCGGCCAGCAGCACCAGGTCGGCCGGGACCGCCCCGGCTGAGGCGTCGCTGCGGCCCGCGTCCCCGACGCGGACGGTGACACCGCCGAGCCCCGCCGCGGCCGCGGCGGCCCGCTGCGCGTTGCCCGGGTCGAGCTCCACGAGGGTGGCCGTGACCCGGCCCGAGTCCGGGCGTCCGGCCAGGACCCCGAGGAGGTCCCGGCCGTCCCCCGCGCACAGGCTGAGCACCCTCACCGGCTCCGGAGCGGTGCCGTCCAGCCAGCGCGCGAGATGTCCTTGCACCACCCGGAGCCTGCGCGACAGCGCCGAGTCCGGGTCGTCGTACGGGCGGTGCCACTCCTGCCAGTCGGTCACCCCGGCACCCTAACGAGGCCCGGCAGCCGGCGCCGAACCTAGGCTGGGCCCATGCATCGGCTGCACGCCGCCTACCGGGCCACCGGCGCGGACCTCCCCTTCCACAGCCCGCTCGGCGCGCACGGCGTGGCCATGGAGGGCTACTACTGGCGGTTCAGCGACCCGGACACCGGACGCGTGGTGATCGCGCTGAACGGCGTCAACCGGGCCGCCGACGGGCACTGGTCGACGCTCGGCCTGGCCGGCCACCCGAACGGGTTCCTGCACACGGTGGCCCATCCCGAGGGTGGCGCGGACCGGTCGGGGCTCGGCGCCTTCGCCGGCGAGGCCTTCCGTGCCGACGCGGAGCGGGTCCGCGTCGACCTCGGCCCCCGGGCCCGTCTCGACGTCCGGGTCAGCGCACCCGTGCCCTGGCCGCGCCGGAGCCTCGGCGGCTCCAGCGTCTTCCAGACGGTGCCGGCCCTCAACCAGTACTGGCACCCCTGGCTGCTCGGCGGCACCGCCACCGGGACGGCCACGCTGGGCGACGAGCACTGGTCGCTGGACGGTGCCCAGGTCTACGCCGAGAAGAACTGGGGCCGTGGCGGCTTCCCCGACGCGTGGTGGTGGGGCCAGGCGCACGGGTTCGAGGAGCCGGGTGTCTGCGTCGCCTTCGCCGGCGGCCGGGTCAGCGCCGGTCCGTTGCGTACGACGGTCACCGCGCTCGTCGTGCTCCTGCCGGACGGGACGCTGGTGCGCGTCGGCGACCCGCTGGTCTCGCCGGTGCGCGCCGAGGTCACCGACGAGCACTGGCGGCTGCGCGGCCGCGGGCCGAGGTGGGACGTGGAGCTGGAGGGCCACTCGCCGCTCGGCGCGGCCCACGTCCTCCCGGTGCCGCTGCCCGCCGAGCGGCGCAACGTGCCGGGGGCCATCGAGCACCTGGCGGGGACGGTCCGGGTCCGGGTCCGACGCGGCGGCCGGGTGGTCTGGTCGGGGGAGTCCCGGCTCGCCGCCCTCGAGCACGGCGGCATCGAGCGGGCCCGGGCCGAGGTGACCCGGCGCGGCCACGCCCCGGACGCGACCGGGGCACCGCCGGTGACGTGAGGGTGTAGCCGTTCACCTCGGTGTTCGCGGCGAGGTGCCGAACGCCCCGCCTCGGCGTGCCGCAGGTCCCGCATGGGGCACCGACGCGGATCCGGGCCACCTGGGCCCCGGGGCGGGTCAGCCGCCGTGCGTCTGCACCCACTCGACGAACGGGGCGGCCGCACGCCAGTCCGCCCGGACCCGGTCGAGGAGCCCGGGGGTGTGGATGACCGGCTCGAACCCGTAGGACCGGCCCAGCGCCATCGACTTGTGCCGCAGGAGCCCGATCCGCGGGTGGTCGGCGTCGTAGCCGCGGGGACTGGTCTTGAGGGTCTCGCCGCCGAGGGTCCAGCCCTGCTCGGTCAGGGCGGCGAGCAGGTCGACCAGCTCGGTGCCGGTGCGCTCGTCCGCGATGGCCTCGCGGATCGCGGCGAGCCGCTCACCGCCGGCCTCGTAGAACCCGGCGCCGACCCGCACCCCCGGCGCGGCCACCTCGACGTACCACCCGGTCGAGGGACCGGCAGGCACGAACGCGCCCTGATGGGTCTTGTACGGCGTCTTGTCCTTGGCGAAGCGCACGTCGCGGTAGGGACGGAACACCTTCGCGGCGCCGAACTCCGGCTCCAGCGCCCGGACCAGCGCGGTCATCGGGCCCTTGACCGCGGTCTCGTAGACCTCCTTGTGGGCGGTCCAGAACGACTTCGTGTTGTCCATCTCCAGGTCGTCGTAGAAGTCGAGCGCGGCAACGGGGAACCCGGTGAAGTCGGCCATGCGGGCAGCCTAGATCGAGGCGGCCGAGACCGGTCCCTCAGACCGGCCGCAGGGCGGGTACGACGGACCGGCCGAGCCCCTCGACGAACGGCACCGGGTCGTTGCCGAGGTGCATGACGTGGACCTCCTCGACGCCGACCTCGGCGAACCCCGACATGTGCTCGACGAACTCGTCCGCGCCCGTGGCCGGGTCGAGCGGGGCGGCCCACAGGATCGTCTTGCGGATCGCGTCGTAGTCGGTGCCCTCGCGCTCGCAGTGCGACCGGAGCACCTCCAGCTTCCGCTCGATCGCCGCCGGTCCGTCCCCCGGGTTCGCGAACAGGTTGCAGGCGTCGGCGTACTTCGCGACCAGCCGCATGGTCTTGCGCTCGCCCTGGCCGCCGACCATCACCGGCGGGGTGCGCAGCGGCGGCGGGGAGCAGATCGTCTCCGCGAGCCGGTAGTGGGTGCCCTCGAACGGGCCGGTGTCCGGCCCCCACATCTGCCTCACGATCTGCAGCGTCTCCTCCAGTCGCTCGAAACGCTCCGCCAACGGCGGGAACGGCACGCCCAGGCCGGCGTGCTCACGGTCGTACCAGGCCGCGCCGATGCCCAGCACCGCGCGGCCACCGGACAGCACGTCGAGCGTCGCGAGGATCTTGGCGAGCAGCCCGGGGTGCCGGTAGGTCACGCCGGTGACCAGGAGCTGGAGCTCCACGGTCGAGGTGTGCGCGGCGAGGAAGCCGAGCGTGGTGTAGCCCTCGAGCATGGGCAGGCCCGCGTCGCCGACCATCTCCATCTGGAAGTAGTGGTCCATCACCGAGAGGTTGTCGAGCCCCGCCTCCTCGGCGGCGGCGGCCACCGCGGCGACGGTGGGCGCGATGGCCGCGGGCCCGCCGTCGAAGTCGAAGCTGATCAGGTGCATACCCAGTCGCATGCCGGCTCCCTCGCACTCGGTCAGTCAGCAGCCTGCTCTCTCGGCGCCTCGGCTGTCGAGAGGCCGTCGCCGGCGGCGAGACGGTCCCACTGCTCGCGGGTGCCCCGCGGGAAGTCGCCGAGCGCCATCGCGCCGACGAAGTCGCGGGCCAGGTCGCGCACCTTGACGTTGACCATCTGGGAGTACCTGCGGAGCAACGCGAACGCCGCATCCTCGTCGAGGGCGTAGGTGAGCATCAGCGCGCCCTTGACCTGCTCGATGACCGGCCGGGAGCGCTCCAGGCCCTCGACGGCCGCCGCGACCTCGCGGCTGACCGCCTCCCGGCTGGCCTCGGTGACGTCGGCGATGTAGCCGGAGAAGCCGGTCACCTGCCCGCCCGCGTCGAGGACGCCGGCACCGACCGAGATGACCTGGCGCTGGGCCCCGCGCGCGTCGAGGATCCGGTGCCACAGGGAGAACGGCCGGCCGGTCGCGCGGACCTGGCCGATCATCCGGGCCGCCTCGTCGCGGTCGTCGGGGTGCTTGTGGGAGAGGACCAGGTCCAGGGACGGTACGACGTCGCCCGGGGCGAACCCGTGCAGCGCGTAGACGGGGGCGGACCAGACCAACGTGTCGGTGGCGGCGGAATACTCGAAGGAGCCGACGAGTCCCGTGTTCGTCACAGGCGGAAGCGTCATCACGACTGTGGAGCCTCGGAGTGTGGGAACCTGCCGCGGCTGTCTTCTCAACCCGCGCGGGAATCATAGTCCGCGCCCGGCGCAACGGCGTCCTCAGGGCTCGCTGCGCGTCGCCGTGGCCATCGCCCGGTCGAACTCCCAGTGCGCCCGCATCGAGATGATCAGCCCGGCCTCGTCGACGCGGTAGACGAAGACCCCCTCGGTGTCGACCCGGGTCCCGTCCTCGAGGACGGTGGTGATGGTGCCGACGTTGGCGCACGAGTCGCCGTTGGCGAACGAGTCGTCGATCGTGAAGTGGAACCGCCGGACCCCCGCGATCGCGAGGTCCCAGAACCTGCCGATGCCCTCGTGGCCGTGATGACCCCTGCCCTCGGGGTCGAACACCGACGGCCCGACCGGGTCCTCGACCACGCCGTCGGCGGCGAAGAGCGCCAGCCAGTCCTCCTTCACACCCCGCGCCACCGTGGCGGCCGAGCGCTGGGAGGCCCGGCGGGCGGGGTGGTCGCCGTCCGGGGCGTTCCAGGTGATGGCGTCGGTCTCGAACACGACCAGAATGTAACCCGTTCTATTTCTGTCCGCCAGCCCGGGCGCCGCGCACGGGACCCGCCAGGCGATCAGCTCACGACCAGCAAGAACTCCTGGGCGGCCGGCTCCTGGCCGTCGGCGTAGACGCGCACCCGGTAGGTCCCCGCCTTGGGCAGCTCGGCGATGAACTCCCCGTCCGCCCCCGCCTGGGCCGCGGCCTTGCCCACCTCGGTGCCGGCGGCGTCCTCGACCGCGAGGTAGTACTCCTGGCCGGTCTCGTTGCCGAGCTTGAACTCGATCCTGTCACCGGCCGCCGCGGTCAGTCCCTGCGGAGCGGTCACCGCCCCGTCGGAGCCGACCTCGAACTCGAGCTCCTTGTCGTAGGCCGACTCAGACGACTCCGACGACCCGTCCGAGCCCCCCGTGACCGTGATCCGGGTGCGGATGCCGTCGCCCTTCATGCCCGGCTTGCAGGCCACTTCGTAGTCCCCGGCCGCGAGGTCCACGGTGAACGACTGGGAGGTGCCCGGCCCGATGTTCTCCTTCTCGCCCACGATCTTGGTGAACGCGTCGCCCTCCTTGCCGTAGACGTAGACCTCGGTCACGTCCCGGCCGGTGTTCGTCACCTTGAACGTCGCCTTGCCGGAGGCCAGGTCGGTGTCCGACACCGCGCAGGAGTCGTCACCGGCCTTGACGTCGTACGTCGTCGCGGAGCCGCCGCCGGTGCAGGCGGTGGTGCCGGCGAGGGTGAGTCCGACGACGAGGGCGAGGGAGCGGATGCGCACGGGTGAGCCTTCCGGGAGGACGTCCAGCAAGTAAGGGTTGCCTAACCTTATCTGGACGGTCTCGGGGAGGCCAAACCGGCCCCGGCCGGGGTCGGTCAGCCGAGGCGGCCGAGCACCTCGTCGAGGCTGCGGTAGTAGCCCTCGGGGAGGGCGAGCAGGCGGTCGACGACCTGCTTGGGGGCCCAGGCGTTCATCGCCGACCGCAGCAGGTCGGTGCGGGTCGCACCCGACCGGGTGAAGGCTGCCTCGAGGTACGGGACCGGGTCGGTCTGGTCCGGGACGTCCGGGGATGCCCCCAGGGATGACGCCGGGGATGCCGCCGGTGATGACTGCGGGGATGACATGGACACGTTCTCCTTCCTGTCCCCCCGCATGATGAGTGCGGCCTCTTGATCATCGGCCGCACCTGCTCCGGCGTGAGCGTTTCCCGAGCGGCGGTCGGTCAAACCGCCGGGGCAGGTGCGCCGCCCCTCGACGACCGACGGCGCACCTGGGCCTCACGAGCCCTTGGGCGTGGCGTAGCGCAGGTACGGCTTGACCACGTCGAGGTCCGCGAACTGCTTCTGGGCCTCCTCGGTCGGCAGGTCGTTGCTCACGATCGCCCGGTCTCCCGGCTTCCAGTCGACCGGGGTCGAGAACGGGCCGGAGTCGCTGAGCTGGAGCGCGTCGAGGACGCGGAGGATCTCGTCGAAGTTGCGGCCCGTGCTCTTGGGGTAGGTCAGCATCAGCTTGATCTTGTTGTCCGGGCTGATGATGAAGACCGAGCGCACCGAGCTGGCGTCGCCCTCACCCGGGTGGATCATGTCGTAGAGCTCGGCGACCTTCTTGTCCGGGTCGGCGATGATCGGATAGCCGAGCGAGGTCTTGGAGACCTCCTCGATGTCCGGCTGCCAGCCCCGGTGGTCCTCGACGGAGTCCACCGAGAGCGCGATCACCTTGGTGTTGCGCTTGTCCCACTCGGGCTGCAGCTGGGCGACCCGGCCGAGCTCGGTGGTGCAGACGGGGGTGTAGTCGGCGGGGTGGCTGAAGAAGACAGCCCAGCTGTCGCCCTTCCAGTCGAGGAAGGAGATCTCGCCGGCGGTGGTGTCGGCCGTGAAGTCGGGGGCGGGGTCGCCCAGGTGCAGCGTCATCGGACAGTCGCCTTTCTGGTCCGGAGCATGAACGGTTCGGTCGGTTCGAACCTACCCGGGGGGCTAAGCGGGTCGACAGGGCCCTTCGACACCGCTGCGTCCCCGCGGCATCTCCGCTGCATCTCGGGGGGCATCTCAGCGGCGCCGGCCGCTACGATGCCGGCTCCGGCTCACGCATGCGAGGCATGCTCACGAACAACGGGGGAACCGTGCGGCGACTTCTCGGCACGTCGATCATCGTCCTGGCGCTGGTCATGCTCGGCAACCCGGCCGCCCGGGCCAACATCGCCTTCAGCCAGACCGTCCGGCTGCGCAACGACCCGGGTCCGTACTACCGGACCGCCACGTCGTTCCCGGACGGCTGGGGGAGCTGCGGCTCGGGCTGCACGACGTGGCCCTACCCCTCCGGAGGGGAGCGGCTGACCGTCATGCCTCGCACCTACCGGGTCGTCGACGAGAACCGCCGCTACGACTACTACCTCTTGGACCTC
The DNA here is from genome assembly GCA_963838025.1 of uncultured Actinomycetota bacterium. Taxonomy (GTDB): domain Bacteria; phylum Actinomycetota; class Actinomycetes; order Propionibacteriales; family Nocardioidaceae; genus Nocardioides_B. Next base: position 471,857 of record CAWIPF010000004.1, on the reverse strand, counting down.
GACGTCACGATGACGAAGCGGCACGGCTCGAAGGGCTACGGCTACCTCGACGCCCGCGTGCAGAGCACCAAGACGGTCAACTACGCGACGTGGAGCCTGGGGAAGGGCACCGTCGGCGGCTGCAGGAAGTATCCCCTGGACATCGGCGCCTCCTTCTACGGCATCTCGGTGGGCACCCAGGTCGCCACCTTCTCCGTGGACTGCTACGACACCTCGATCAAGCGCGCGAGCATCACCCGAGGGCAGAGCTACCACGTGACCAATCTCGGCGCGGTCAAGCACGTCGCCTTCCAGCGCTTCGTGCGCGTCGCCGCCGGCGCTCACCCGAAGTTCGCCTGGAAGCTCACCTACCCGACCGACAAGTGCGGCAAGTCGTACGTCAACGACGGGTCGAACTGGGTCTGGCAGCACTGGTGCACGAACAAGAGCAGCTCGATCGGCGGCACGATCGGCACGCGCGGCTGACGCGAGACCTAGAGCGGCACGCCGAAGATGACGCGTCCGTCCTTGATGCACTCGTGGGCGCGCACGGTGCCGTGGTCACGCGCGCAGGCGGCCTGGTCCTCATGCCCGGCCGCCACCGTGCCGTAGCCGGCGGCGAGCAGGTCGAGCAGCACCGCGAGGAGGACGGCGACGAACAGCCTCTTGGTCATATCCGGTCCTTTCCACCCACAGTTGTACCCCTCAACCGCCCGATTCCAAGCCTCCTGGCCGCGATTCGTGGAGTGGTCCAGGTCCGTCGTGGGTGCGGCGGACCTCCCGAACGGGACCGGATGTGAGCCGCGTCGCGTCAGGGTTGTGTTGGCTACTCGTGGGTAGGATAATGAAGTTACTGACGAGTACGCCGGGTTTCCGGCCCGAGTTCCGCGCTCCGGCAGGCCCCGTAGCCCCGAGACTGAAGGTGGAGCAGTGAGCCACTACAAGAGCAACCTGCGTGACATCGAGTTCAACCTCTTCGAGGTGCTCGGACGCGACGAGATCCTGGGGCAGGGCCCCTTCGAGGAGATCGACACCGACACGGCCAGGTCGATCCTCGCCGAGGTCGACCGGCTGGCCCGCGAGGACCTCGCCGCCTCGTTCGAGGACGGCGACCGGAACCCGCCGGTCTTCGACCCCGAGACCAGCACCGCGCCGGTCCCGGAGTCGTTCAAGGCCAGCTACCAGGCCTGGATGGACGCGGAGTACTGGCGGCTGACGATCCCGGCCGAGCTCGGCGGCCAGCCCGCCCCGTCGACGCTGAACTGGGCGGTCGGGGAGATGGTGCTCGGCTCGAACGCCCCGATCTGGATGTACGCCGCGGGCCCGAGCTTCGCCTCGGTGGTGCACCGCAACGGCAACGACCGGGACAAGCGCATCGCCCAGCACATGGTCGACCGGCAGTGGGGCGCCACCATGGTGCTCACCGAGCCGGACGCCGGCTCGGACGTGGGCGCGGGCCGGGCGAAGGCCACCCTCCAGGACGACGGCTCGTGGCACATCGAGGGGGTGAAGCGGTTCATCACCTCGGGCGAGCACGACATGAGCGAGAACATCATCCACCTCGTCCTCGCGCGCCCCGTCGGGATCGAGGGCGTCGGCGGGCCCGGCACCAAGGGCCTGTCCCTGTTCATCGTGCCGAAGGAGCACTTCGACCACGAGACCGGCGAGCTGACCGGTGAGCGCAACGGCGTCTACGTCACCAACGTCGAGCACAAGATGGGCATCAAGGTGTCCAACACGTGCGAGGTGACCTTCGGCGACTCCGCCATCGGAGGGGGAGAGCCGGCCAAGGGCTGGCTGCTCGGTGAGGTGCACGACGGCATCGCGCAGATGTTCCAGGTCATCGAGAACGCCCGGATGATGGTCGGCACCAAGGCCATCGCCACGCTCTCCACCGGCTACCTGAACGCCCTGGAGTACGCCAAGGAGCGGGTGCAGGGTCCGGACCTGACCCGGGCGTCGGACAAGACCGCCCCGCGGGTCACGATCACCCACCACCCGGACGTGCGTCGCTCGCTGATGACCCAGAAGTCGTTCGCGGAGGCGATGCGCGCCCTGGTGCTCTACACCGCCTCCTGGCAGGACCGGGTGCAGATGGCCGAGCACGCCGGCGAGAAGGACGAGCTCGCCGAGCGGGTCAACGACCTGCTCCTGCCGATCGTCAAGGGCTACGGCTCGGAGCGGTCCTGGGTGCTGCTGGGCACCGAGTCGCTGCAGACCCTCGGCGGGTCCGGGTTCCTGCAGGAGTACCCGATCGAGCAGTACGTCCGCGACGCGAAGATCGACACCCTCTACGAGGGCACCACCGCGATCCAGGGCCAGGACCTGTTCTTCCGCAAGATCGTGAAGGACCAGGCCAAGGGGCTCGGCTTCGTGGCCGGTGAGGTCGAGAAGTTCCTGAAGTCCGAGGCGGGCAACGGCCGGCTGAAGGTCGAGCGCGAGCTGCTCGCCAAGGGCCTCGAGGACGCCCAGGCCATCGTCGGCACGCTGATCAACCAGCTGATGTCGGCGGACCCGACGGCCGAGGGCGGCGAGCTGAACAACATCTACAAGGTGGGGCTCAACACCTCCCGCCTGCTGATGGTGCTCGGCGACGTGGTCTGCTCGTGGCTGCTGCTTCGCCAGGCCGAGGTGGCCCTCGAGAAGCTGGCCGGCGAGGTCGGCGCGAAGGACAAGGCCTTCTACGAGGGCAAGGTGGCCGCCGCGCAGTTCTTCGCGCGCAACGTGCTGCCCAAGGTCACCGCCGAGCGCGCCATCGCCGAGGCGACCGACCTGTCGCTGATGGAGCTCTCCGAAGACGCCTTCTGAGCGCCCGCCCGTCCACCGCACGGGTCGCCGCACGGGGCCGTCCCACCTCCGGGTGGGGCGGCCCCGTGCCATGACCTGTGCTGTGTTCGTGCTGTGCCTGCGCTGTGATCGGTGGCGTGATCGGGGCCGCACCAGGGATTGACGAGGCGCACCCGTGGGTAACCCCCCAGGGAGCGACGGCACGCACGTGTCGTTCGGCGGAAGCCGCCGCCGCAGAACCGAAGGAGAGAACATGGGTATCGGCCTGGGCATCGTGCTCCTCGTGATCGGCCTGATCCTGGTCACCGGGGTGACCAACATCGACATCGGCTTCATCGACGACCGCGGACTCGGCTGGATCTTCATCATCGTCGGGGTCCTCGCGATCGTCCTCGCCCTGGTGATGAACCAGCAGCGGTCGAGGACCAAGCACATCGAGGAGCGCCGCTACGACGGACCTCCCCCGCGCTGACCGGCCGGGGGCGCCACCGAACAGCCGAAGGGGCGGAGAGACCTGGTCTCTCCGCCCCTTCCGGGTGTCCTTCTCCGGGTGTCCTTCTCCGGGTGTCCTTCTCCGGGTGTCCTTCTCCGGGTGTCCTTCGGGAGGGGCGACCGCTCAGCGGCGGCGGCCCTGGTAGCCCGCACCCGTGCGATGCCCCGCCCGACCGCCGGGACGTCGCGGCCCGGAGCCCGGTCGCCCGGAGCCCGAGCCGCCGGAGGACCGGCCCGGCCGCGGGGCCGGGGTCCCGGACGCGGCGAGGGCCTCGGTGGTCATCGGGCTGGGCGCCGTGCGCAGGTCGTGGTGGCGCACCACGACCCCCGCGCGCGACTGCAGGCGCACGATCTCGTCGACCTGGCGCGGCGTGCTGATGGTGACCACCGCGCCGGACTCGCCGGCGCGGGCGGTGCGGCCGGACCGGTGCAGGTAGGCCTTCGGGTCCGTGGGCGCGTCGAAGTGGACGACCAGCCCGACCCCGTCGACGTGGATGCCGCGCGCGGCCACGTCCGTGGCCACCACCACCTGGGCCTTGCCGCTGGAGAACCGGTGCAGGTTCCGTTCGCGGACCCGCTGCGACAGGTTGCCGTGCAGGTCCACGGCGCCGACCCCGCTCTGCTCGAGTGCCTCGCGCAGCTCGGTGGCACCCTCGCGGGTCCGCGTGAAGATGATCGAGCGGTGGTGGGCACGCACCAGCGCGGTGACCGCACCGACCTTGTCGCGGAACCCGCCGACGACGAGCACGTGGTGGTCCATCGTGCTCACCGCTCCCGCGCTGGGGTCGAGCTGGTGCAGCCTCGGGTCCCGCAGGTGGGTGCGCACCAGGCGGTCGACGTCGCCGTCGAGCGTGGCCGACAGCAGCAGCCGCTGGCTGCCCTCCGGCGTGCGGCCCATCAGCTCGTTGACCGCCGGGTAGAAGCCGAGGTCGCACAGGTGGTCGGCCTCGTCGAGCACGGTGACCTCGATGTCGTCGGTGCGGCAGTGCCCCCGGTCGATCAGGTCCTTCAGCCGGCCCGGCGTCGCCACGACGATGTCGGCCCCGTTGCGCAGCTGCTTGATCTGCCGGTCGTACGGGCTGCCGCCGTACACCGTGGTCAGCTTCAGCCCGGCCGCGGAGGCGAGCGGCTCCAGCGAGCGGCGGACCTGGGTGGCCAGCTCCCGCGTCGGTACGACGATCAGGGCGCGCGGGTGCTTGGGACGGCTGGTGCCGCCGGCGAGCCGGGCCAGGATCGGGAGGCCGAACGCGAGCGTCTTCCCGGAGCCGGTCTGGGCCCGGCCGAGCACGTCGTGGCGGTCCAGGGCGTCCGGGATCACCGCGGACTGGACGGGGGTGGGGCTGGTGATGCCGATGCCCGCGAGGGCGCGGACGACCTCGACGGGCAGGCCGAGCTCGTCGAAGGTGGGCGTGGTCACGCCCGCGGTCAGGTCAGGGGTCGATACAGACAAGAGGGTTCTCTCGATGGTTCGTCGGGGCGACCCGGCCCGGAACCACGGCGTGGTCCGGTGAGCCTGCAGGGGCGCATGTTCCGCGCACCCGATCACTGGTCCTGCGCACCTGGCCGGTCACGGCCCGCGCACCCACACCGGGCGAGAAGAAAGGCCGCGGAGCGAGTGCCCCGGGGCCTTGGCTGTCGCCCAGTCTACAGGCTCGCGGGGCTCATCCCGACCGCCCGGACAGCGGCAGCACGAGACGTCGGACACCTTCCGCGGTGACCCGCACCGGCACGCCCCAGTCCTGCTGGTGCATGTGGCAGGCCGCGCCCTCGCCACCGTGGGCGTCGCAGGACGCCGCGCGCGCCGCCACGTGCAGCACGCCGTCGCCGACGCTCCCGTCGATGGTCACCGTCCGGGTCAGGTCGGGGCCGCGACCGTCGCCGGCCCGCAGCAGCGCGGGCGGGGTCGCGGAGACGAGCAGCTGGCTCGCCGGGCCGAACCGGTCGTCGACCTTCTGGCCCGGAGGCGGCTCGAAGGCGACCACGAGCTCGAGATCGCCGGGGGCGACCTCGGTGACCGGACGGCGGGTGGTGTGCGCGAAGCCGGTGACCCGCGCGGCCGCGCCCAGCGGCACCCGGGTCAGCCGGTGCGCCGCCGACTCCACGACGACGAGGTGCTCCCCGGCGACGACCGCTCCGCTCGGCTCGGCGAGGCCGGTGGCGAGGGTGCCGACCTCGCCGGTCGCCGGGTCGTAGCGGCGGACCGCGCCGTTGTAGGTGTCGCACACCGCGACGCTGCCGTCGGGCAGCGGGGTCACCCCCAGCGGGTGCTGCAGCAGCGCCTCGGCGGCCGGGCCGTCCCGCAGGCCGAAGTCGAACAGGCCCCTGCCCACCACGGTGTGCACGGTGCCGCCCTCGACGTAGCGCAGGCTGGAGGTCTCGCTGTCCGCGACCCACAGCCGCTCGCCGGTCGCGGCCAGACCCGAGGTCTGCGCGAACCAGGCCTGGTCCGCGGGCCCGTCGAGCAGCCCCTCGTTCGTCGTACCGGCCGCGACGGCCAGCGATCCGCTCCGCGGCTCGAAGGTCCACAGCTGGTGGATGCCGGCCATCGCGACCCACACCCGGTCCCGCCACCAGGCGACGTCCCACGGGCTCGACAGCGCCTGCGTGCCGTCGCCCTGCATCCACTGCCGCCCGCTGCCCGCGACGGTGCGCACCTCGCCGGTGGCCAGGTCGACCCCGCGGAGCGCATGGTTGACGGTGTCGGCGACCACCACGTCGTAGCCGACCTCGGCGGCCACGTCCTCGGGCAGCCGGCACAGCCCGTTGGGCTCGTTGAACCTGGCCGCGCCGGCGTCCCCGTCGGCCGGCCCCCGTCGCCCGTCGCCGATCCGGCGCACGACCGTGTCGGCGTCGGCGGCGAGCTCGACCAGCTGGTGGTGGCCCGCGTCGGCGACGAGGAAGCCTTTGCCGGGGAGCCGGATCGCCTTGGCCGGGAACCTCAGGTCCCCCGCCACCGGCGTCGGTGCGACGTACGGCGAGTCGCCCGGCTGGAGCGTGCCCCGGGCCAGGTGCTCGTCCCGGAGCCCGCCGACCAGCGCGTCGACCGCGTGGGCGTGGCCCTCGCCGGCGTACTGCGCGACGACGTAGCCCTCGGGGTCGACCAGCACCAGCGTCGGCCAGGCGCGGGCGGTGTAGGCCTGCCAGGTCACCAGGTCCGGGTCGTCGAGCACCGGGTGCGCCACCTCGTAGCGCGCCACGGCGGCCGCGAGCGCGTTCGGGTCGGCCTCGTGCACGAACTTCGGCGAGTGCACGCCCACGACGACGAGCTCGCCGGCGTACTTCGCCTCCAGGTCGCGCATCTCGTCCAGGACGTGCAGGCAGTTGTCTAGGGACCTCCCAGCGTTGTTCAGGTGACGACTGGTTCTTGGTCTTCGTCGACCATGACAAGCGGGTACCCGGGGCACCGGTCGTCCATGGTCGGCGCGTGCTCCGTGCACCGTCTGGGCGACACACCTACAGAAGGAACTCCCGCCGGATGTCCTGACATGCTAGATGTGCGGGTGATCTTCATGGACATTTCGCCGGAGATGGATCCGGTGGTCCTTGGGAGAGAGGCACCGCTGCCTCGGTCCTCCGTGTTGTCCGTTCCGTCGCGCCGTCTGGGGCTATCTGTCGGCTGGGGGTCGGTTGCTGGAGGGTACCTGGAGTTCTTGGCGGGCCGGTGCGCGACGCGGGCTGCGGTGGCGTGATCTGAAGGTGTTCTTCACGTCGTGGAAGTCGCCCGCGGCGGTGCGGACGGCGGAGTGCTGGCGTTCATGACCGCTCGCGCCGGGCAGAGCGGCCTGCAGGCACCGGTAGCGGTGAGACAGGCGGCCGGGGTGTCGGCGCGGACGTGCGGCGGGGCTGTCGAGCGTGTCGGGACTGTGGCGTTCTGCCGGCGCGGGACGTGAGCGGAACCCGGGCCGCGGGCCTGCCGCGCGGCGGGAACGACAGCGGCCTGGCCAGGGCGTGCCGCTGGTGCGGGTGCCCGGACGCTGCCGCAGGTCCTGGGCCGCGAGGTCGAGCGTGACCGCCGCGTGCGCACGCACCGGGACCGGGCGATGGTGCGCGATGGGCTCGGCGGCTGCGCCGCGCGAGGTGTCGGCTGCGGCTGGTGACCTGCGCTCGGGCAGCGGCGGGGTTCATCGCCGAGGGCGAGGCGGCCAGCGGCTGAGCCGATCTCGCGCGGTTCTTCGACCAGGTCGGCGCCTACCTCGAACCGAGCGCCCGCCGTCGGGGCGACACGTGTTCGCGGGCTCAAAGGCCGCGCCGCGGCAGCCGTGTCGGCGACGGCTGGAGAGGTCCTCGAGGGCCGCGGGCCGGCCGGGCACGGCACGAGCTGCGGCAACCTGCCTGACCCGCTGCGCAGGCCGGAGGCCTGGAGGCGGCAGGCCCAGGCCGGGCACGCCTCGATCGAGTCAACGCGCATTACCTGCACCTGGGCGATGACTGGCTCGCGTCTCGCGCCGCGCCGCCATCCGCGCCCTCCCTTCGGCGGCGCCGGACCCGGCTCGCCTGGGCCACGCGCCGACGGCGCGCGCGGGGCGGCGCGTCAGCGCGCGGCGCGCGGCGCGGCTCCGCGACCACCGGTCACGGGCGATCACCGCCGCACGTCGAGGGCAAGCCCTGGGCCCGCCGGCAGAACAGAGCCCGGTGCCACGCACCATGCCCACCGGCTCGGCACGCTGCGGAGTTCTTCGGCGCATCGAGGAAGGGGCGGAGAGCCCGCCGCGGGCCGATCCCCGGGACCTGCCCGCAGGACCACCGCTGCCCAAGGCCTCGACGACGCGCGCCGCGGCTGCGCGCGCCGCCCAGAACGACACGAGCGCCGTCACGTGAGCTGCTGCGCACCGGCTGCGGGTCAGCGAGTCACCGGCTGCGCGCCGAGCGTGGCACATCGGCGCCGGCCCTGGCTGCACGGCCGGTCGGCAGCTCCGCGAGGACGCTACCGCCGCTGCACCCCCAGCTGGTCGGCTCATCGACGTACCGCAGCACAGCCGCGCACGCGCGCGCCCGCGAAACGGCGCGCCCTGGACCGGCAACCGTACCCGGTCATCAACGCCGGCGCCGCGCCGCTGCCGCAATCACCCGCACCAGCTGCGGCACACCTGGCACCCAGGCGATCAACCGCGGAGCCTAGAGCATCGCCGCGTGCTCGGCCACCGCAGCATCGACATGACCCTGCGCTACGCCAAGATCGCACCGCACCGTCGCCGATGAGACTTCGCCGTCACCGAAAGGTCGAGGCCTCTACAGCGCCGACCGCTGCCGCGCGCGACGGCCCAGTGGCCCGTCCGCCGCGACACCACCGCTGCTCGGCAACGGCTACGCACCCGACCACCCGAGCTCGACGCGCTTCGAGTCGATCTGCGAACCTGCAGTATTTCCAACCAGCATCGAGTTCCGGCCCTCGCGCCCAGCACAAGACGCCTCCCAAGCCAGACCAGAGCAGCTGTTCGCAAGCTGCTCAACAAGATCGAGACAGCGAGCATCAGACAGCTGACAACGATCACCCACATAAGCCGGAGCGAGCCTAGGCACCGGAAGAGGAAGCGCGGGCGGGAAAGAGCCGCGGCGACCAGTCCGGAGGCGAGTCAAGGCCGCCACGGCGAGCACACGACTGCAACTGCCGCAGCGCACGCAACGAACGCACCCCGGCGCCACAGCCAAGGCGAGAACGACAGCGCGCGGCCAGCAAGGCACACGTCGGGCCCATCAACGTCGCAGAGATGCAAAACACAGCCCCGCGCGAGGCACAGCCATCACAGCACGCACGCGCGAGAAGCACAACAACCAAACGCGTCACCTCAGCACAGACACCATCTCCCGAACGCACTCCACGCACACCCGCGACAGCCAGACAGCGAAACTCGCACCCGCCAACGACGCACTCACAGCCGCGCGCCCAACCAATCAACTGCCACAGAGTCAAAGACAGCGCCGTCGCTCACCACAACGCACCACGAGCAGTGCAGCTCAACAGCGGCCGCGCACACAGACACGCACGCACAAACCGCAACATACACCGCCGTCACCCGCACTCGCTGTCGCGCACAGCGCCAGACAGCAACGCGAAGACAAAACACGCAGTCCAATCGGCGCCTGCTCTCAAATCTGCCAGCCAGCACACGCACGAGACACGACACACCCACACGACAAACACACGTAGAACACAAAGCAGACATCGCCGCAAGACGCGCGCCAAGAAACGCAAATCACCACCACTCTGCGCGAGGCTCACAACAACAACACCCCTAGGCCGACCCCAACCTCACCACAACATCACTAAACTCGCGCACGAAAACACCGCCGAAGCACTGTAACGAACGAAGCAGCCGCAGAACGCGAGCGCACCGACGCAAGAGCACGCGACGGCGCACTACGAACACACGAGCTCACGCTCACGCAGGCATCGCTCACTCGCAACCGACCTACAGAGCCCCACACACTCTCTCCAAATCACCCAGCACTCAAACAGCACACCCCTCACAACAACGCAAATACTCAACAAAGCAGCACCCAAAACTCCCACACAACACACATCCCGCACAAACACCACACCCCAAACACGCAGCCACGAACACAGCACCCTCACTCATCGCTACAAACTCCACTACACTACAAGCAAACACATCTCAAGTTCTTCACACACGCGCGCTGCTCGCAACACCACTCAGCAACAGCATCAAAACATCACCCACCATCAACACCTGAAGAACCGAGCACCCAACAACTTCAAGACTCGCAAGTCACCATCAAAACACACCCATTCACACGCTCACTCATGCAATCCCTATCGAAGCAATCATCAAAACATCAAAATCAGCTCACCCCTATAAACACATCCTCGCAACATCTCACAACACCACACGAACCTATCACCACATGAACTTCATCACAGAACCAACAACAACTCAGACACTCATCGTATCACAACTCACACAACAACAACATATCAAACTTCAACATCACTGCTACAGCACACAACACATGAAACACATCTACACAGCACCACAAACACCACCGCCATCATCACCGACGCGCGCAAAAATCGCACAACAATCCCACTCCGCTTCAGCTCACAATCCATCATCGCGATCAGCAAACATCACCCCTCGCTTCATGTCTACATATACCACCATCACAGCGCAACACAAACTCTCTCACCCATCACACTCCACCGAGCTCACCACCACCTCCATCTAGCAAACACCGAACAGCATCACTCCATCAGCTCACTCGAATCCACAACACCGCAGCACCTCAACAACGCTATACAAACCATCCAACAAACCTGCGACCAATATCACACCGCACTCACCATCCTCACCCCCATCACGCGCTCTCACGCATCTCTGCAAACTACAGCCTCACTACACCACACTCACAAACACCCCTCAAACACATCACCATCCCACACTACGCAACACTACCTCTTCGCAGCTCTTCACCACCCCACGCACCAAAAACATCACACCTCACTCACCTCACACACAACCTAGCGCTTCCCTATCACCCTCATCACCACCGAAGTATCACACACAACTCCAACCGAATATGCACCACTCATCACAAACACCTCACCCTCAACAACCAACCTCATCTCACCAACACTCACAACTCAATCACCACCACACAACACCACTAACTATCACCAACTCAACACCTCCCACCCCCCCCACACAAACCAACCACCATCACACCCTCACACAAACCAACCATCCACCCCTCACCACCTAACCAACACTCAAAACACTTCTACCAACTCATCACCACTACACACACACCTCAACACTATTCAACCACACCACCGACTCAAAACATACACTCTACAATCTCACAACACAAACTCACACTTACAACCTCTCCAACCCACATCACCTCATCACAACACTCACTCAATCACCACACTCACCCTCCTCATCACTCCCACCACACATCAACCACACATCCAACCTCAATACACACTCCACCCCACCTCTATCAATCCTCATCTGAATCACCACCTACAACACAACTCATCACACCACCTCTAACTCTCTACACAATTCAACTCCTCTCCCCTCTCCATCCTCAGCCGCTCCAGACCTTCGTCGCCACCTCGTCCTTCTCCTTGAGCCGGTTGACCTCGACCTGCTTGAGGTGAGCCACCGGATGAAGTGCTCGGCGGCGGTCTTCCATGAGTCCTTCGAGCGAGTCAACTCAGTCACCCGGTCACGTTCCGAGGCGAGTTCGTCGGTGAGCGTTGCCACCTGGGTGAGCAGGTCCCGTTCTCGTTCGGTGCTGGGTTCACCGGGCGCTTCGGACGCCATCACGGCCAGGACGTGCTCCTCCCGCTCCTGCTGGTACTCGCGGTTGAGCCGGTTGCGGGACACGCCCGCCTCCTCGGCCAGCGCGCTCACGCTGAGCCGCCCGACCTCGACGACCTCCGGGGTCCCAGCGAGCAGTCGCTGGGACGCCGCCTTGATGGCACGAACGACTGCGGGGTCACGCTGTGGCATGAGGACCACCTGCCTTGCGGTCGTAGCAGAACGTGACGCTCTGGTGTCACGTTCGGTCACCTTGAACAACGCGAGCAGCCGACCGACCTGCGCGTCACTCAGACCAACCTCCTTGACCAACAGCCCATGCAGCCGCTCGCGTCGCCGGTGGGCTTGGCGGCAGGCGTCTCCGCAGAACTCCCGGGGGCGGCCAGGGCGTCGTTCGGCTTGCTCGATGGGCTCACCGCAGCGCTTGCACCAGCCGGGTATCTCAAGAGCCATCAGGGCCTCCCTCAGCGCCTTCGGTGATCGTCACGATGGGCAAGTACCGCCGCGTCCGGCGGTGCTCGTCAACGCGGTGCTGCGTGTCTTCCGCGACCTGCAACAGCCGCACCCGGACCGGTTCGGGTGCCAGCGGCGATGCAGCCTCAGCGCGGTACTGCTCGACCTCGGCCGCCAGCACATCCATCTGGATGTCGGTACGGGCGTGGTTGGCGCAGTCGGCGACACAGGAGCCTCGGTCCGGCTCATCGTCGGTCCCCGCGCACTTGGCACGGGATGGCACGTACACACACAGGCTGTGCTGACTGGGGTTGTTGAAGACCTGCGCATCCGTGTCGGTCAGGATGCGCTTGAGGGTCTGCGGAGCCAGGTAGGTGGCTCGTAGCGGCGCAGCCAACTGCGCTGCCGCCATGAGCCGGTCAGCGGACGGGCCGCTCACTCCGGCCCCGCCGAGGATGGCTTCGCTGACCGCCACAAGGGTCGCCTGCTGGGCGGCGGCGGCCTCTGCGTCCATCATCTTCTTCACGCCAACGTCACGAACCGACGCATACCCGTCCCGGCCCAGCGTGGTGCTCACGTGCTGGTACTGGACACCCAACGCGAACTCACCCTCGGGCTGGGATTCGATGTGCCATGCGATGGTGCGGCGGAACTGTCGCGAGGTCACCGAGGCACCGTCCTCGTCCCCGATTCGAAAGGCAGCGGGAAGGCGTCCTTGAAGTGGCATGGCGTTGACGTAGTCGATGAACTCGTTGACACGGCGGTTGAGGACCGGAGTGGTCAACGGACGCTCCCCGTACTGTCGGGGAAGAGCCAATGGCTGTCCCCCGCCAGTCGCTCCGCGACAGCCACCGCGTCGGCACCGGGTTTGATGGTCGCCCACTCGGCTGGGTCACCACCGTCTTGCCTGCCTCTACGAACCACGCCTCGCAGCAGGTAGCCGGTGATGCCTCCGGGCTCAGGTGGGGGGACCTCGACGAGTGAGCCCTCGCGGGGCAGGGTTCGCATCTCCTGCGGCCTGCAGCCGCTCAGGAAGCCCAGGACGATGTAGCAGGCCGTGCGTAGGTGTTCGAGGAGTGGGTCGCCCTTCTCGCCGTTGATGGGGGCACCATGGGCCACGTCGTAGAAGTCGATGCCGTCGGTCCAGGGCAGGCCATCGTGGATGGTTCCGCTGATCGTCACGTCTAGGGGGCGTGCCATGTCAGGGTCACGGATGAGCGCCGCTCGGGCCTTGCCTCGCCGCCGGAACCACGCGTACAGCGAAGCGTGGTCAAAGCCGGACAGGTACGCGAGGTAGTGCACGGCTACGGATGTCTTTGGCGAGTAGGGGTGAATCGGTAGCCGGTCCCCGGTCTGCTGCAAGTAGTCGGCCATCCACGCGGACACTTCGTCATTGGTGGCCGGGCGGGCTGCAGCCAGCCGGTCCATGGCATGGTCTCGGACAGCGAAGATGTCCGCCGCGAAGTCCCGAGTGAAGGCCAGTCCCCACGTCAGCAGGGGGTCGGATACCTCCGCCTCGATGATGTGGCGGGCGGACCCTGCCGGGTTCACCCGCACCTGCACAGCCCCGGGAGTTTCCCACTTCCAAGACGGCACGCTGAGCCGGTCGGCAGGCGGCAGCCACTTCGCCATCTGGCTGAGCCTGTACAGAGGGTGCAGGTTCGACCGCACCGCGCTGTGGCTGAGCCCTCGTCCAGCGAGCACCACTGCGTACTGGTCCATCAGCACTGGGGTGCAGTCGGAGAGCGTCTCAGCGCCGTAGTGCTCCTCGGCCCACTCCATGAACCGACGCAGAGCGGTGACGTTCGCGCGAATGGTGGGAAACGTGAGGTAGTCGACGGCTCCTCGACCGCCTGGAGCCAGTGCGACGGTCGCGGGGACCTTGCGGTTGATGAGCAGGTACGCGATTCGTTTCAACGTCTCGGCACGGTCGGGGCGGTAAGCGACCCCGGTGTTGCGTTCGGTCGCGAAGGTCAGCGCAGGCCGATGCTCACCGGGGGTGACGCCGAGTGCGGATAGGTCCCACTGGTCGCCGCCAACAGTCGTGACCTCGGCAGTGGGGTCCGCGATGCGGTGCTCTTCAATGCTGGGCTGGTCCGGGCTCAGAACGAGCACCTCGGCAGGTTCTACCTCGGCTGCGAGGGCCTCTACCCATTCGGCGTTAGCGCTGGACATCGTAGGCCCCTCCGAGGACTCGGGAAACGTGCAGTCGGTCAGTCTTGGTGGCTCGGTTCGCGGCCTCCCGGATGCTGGCCTCGTCCAGGTTCACTTCGTTGACTAGGAACGCGTGCAGTCGCAGATAGTGGTCTCGCCAGCGCTCCCATCCCTTACTTGCGAGGGTGCTGCGCAGGTCTTCCAGCGCTTGGTGCAGGAGGGCGAGTCGCGGCACGTGACGGGCTGTGGCGATGGCGTTGTCACAGGCAAGACACATGAGGAAGTTGTCCCGGCAGACCTCGCCGGTGACTGGGTGGTGAGTGATGTCGGCGCACGCGACAGTGGCGGTGTCCTTAGCGCCGGAGTTGACCTCTGCGCCGACCTCACTCTCGTCGCTGATGCGCAGCGCCATGCGTTGATGGGTTGTGGCAATCAACTGGGTGAGCCCGTCACGGGTTGTCCATTGTGCCTCCGCCCGCGCCTCGGGGTTCTTGGCCAGGTACTGCTGCACATGGGTGTTCCGCGTGTTGTGGGTGGGTGCCCGCTCGGCGACGACTTGGAAGGTGCGGTGCAGCATCTGGAAGTCCAGTCGGAGCCCGTCGGGCATCCACCCACCCTCGCGATGCTCGCGAGGGACGCCGCTCATCACGTGCTGCACGAGGGTTCGCATTTGGTCACCTGATGCCTTCTTCACGGCTGGCCCGGGGCTGTACAGCAACAGCAGGGAGGACTGGACCCCTCGGCTGGAGGCGTAGTGACGAGCCGGTTCCGTGGCCTCGTGGACGAGCCGAAACACTCGCCCCGTGAGCAGGTTTCCGTCGCTCGACTTGCCCGCTGACTGATCATCGGCAACGTCTTCGTGGATGCTGGTGAAGTACCTGCGCCTGCCTCGCCGGGGCTTGTCGTTGAGGACGGCGTAGAAGTCACTGCCAGCGTCTCCGGCACCCGCAGCGAGGTCGGCGACCCGCAACCGTTCGATGGTGCTGACGTTGTAGCCCTCGCGACAGGTGAGCAAGGCAGCGACCGCGAGGGCCTCTCGTGGGGTCAACAGGAACCAGTTCGCGGACATGTACCGAGAGTTCCCACTGGCGTAGTCCAGGTCAGTGACCGGTGGGTCGCCAAAGACTCGACCCCGCGTGCCCGTTGGCAGTGGCTCGGCACCGGTCAACAGAGCCCAGAGGACACGCTGACGCCGTTCCTGACTCCCCGGAGGTAGGTCGCGCCATGAGGGAAGCGATGCCCCTTCCAACGCCTCTGCGTAGGCCCCCGTGATGCGGCGATGGGCATGACGGACCACGCGCTGCGCCGCCCGTTGCACAGCCATGAACTCATCCCGACTGTAGGCGTCGCGGTCCGCGCCATAGCCGGGAGGTGCGCCTTGCCGCTGCCCGGCCACCCACGCGGTGCGGATGGGTAGCCCCTCAACCGCCAGCAGCAGCGCCCGAGCGTGCGTCTGGAACGTATGGAGGGTCCCCTCGGTCCATTGGGCGGCGAGGTCTTCCACCATCGCGCCGTACACGTCCGGCTCCAACTGGCTGAAGGTCTCGACGCCTTGCTCCTCGCACTTGCCGAGGATGTGCCGTGCCGTAATCACTCCCCGGAAGACCGTGGCGGTCTCTCGCCAGTCGGTGTGCGTCTTGACCTCGAAGGCGCGCAGCATCTCCAGCCGCAGTTGGTGCGAGCCGCGTTCCTGGCTGAGGTCGATGACTCGTGGCTCGTCCTCGTTGGGCACGTTCCACGTCAGCCGCAGCCGTGCCTCGTCAAGTCGTGACGCGATGGCTTGGCCCTTCGCGCGCTTGGGTGCCTTGGGCATCAGTCCTCGCTCTCGAACACGGTGCCGGTGTCCAAGACCCGGTCGCTGTCGCCGACCAGTGCAGCAATGACCTCCGACAGGTCGTTGGCCATGGCCGTCTTGTCGAACAGGCTGGCGCTACGGAGCCGCTTCACCGGTTCGAGGTAGGTGTCCTTGGTGGTGGTAACCGAGGCGTGCCCGAGCATGTCGCGGACGATGTCGTAGGCCGTCTCGTAGTTGCGCTCGTCGTACGGGCTGTGGGGGTCCCTGCCGTCGCGTTCGTCGATGCGGCGGTGCAGTGCGGCGAGCACGTATAGGGCGAACGAGAACCGGAGGCTGTGGGAACTGATCCATGGCGCACTGGTGGGGTTCGCACCAACGGCCTCCCACTGGGCCAGCACCCTGTTGTTGGCGCGGCGGAACACCTTCTTCCACGCGTCCTCGGTCATGGCCGAGCCGTCGTCCTTGAGCCACAGCGACTGCGGCTCCAACTGCCCGTCTGCGTCACGGACGAACGTGAGCGCGCGTTCAGCGGGCGTGAGGTCGGACAGAGTGCCGCTGCGACCGTCCTCGGCCTCGTAGACCAACTGACGACCGCGCATCGACCACTGAACGACAAGCAGCCGCTCCTCATGCGCCCGGTCCTCGTAGCGGCCCGCCGCCTGGGCTCGCTTCACGGCCCTCGCCCGCTCACCGACGATGTAGCGGTGGACCCGCTCCAAGGCCAGCGGCAGGGGCGTGTAGATGCGTCCCTTGCGGTACTTGGCCGTCTGCGCCGCGAGCCGGACATCGCCTGACTCCTCGGGCACTTCGGACAGGAGCAAGGCCCGCTGCTCGCCACTCCTCAAGGCCGACGTGATCATCAGGTCGGTCAAAGCCGTGTCCCGGTCGGTGTTGTGCCCACGCCAGGACGTGAGTGGCGGGCCAGTCTCGACAGCCCGCCCCCGTCGCACCGCCTCGTGACCGAGCAGGCCGACGTTGCGCCACACCTGATAGGTGGCCGGAGTGAACCACTTGGACCGGTCGGGGCGAGACGGGTGACCGGTGGGGCGGTGTGACCCTCGCGGCGACTTCGGCGGACGCGTCTCGGGCACCGGCGACTCCTCGACGTGGCCGACCTTCACGGCCCAGTCATAGAGGGCCTTGAGGGCGTAGTGGGTGCGGTCGAACGACGACTCTGAGATGTGCACTGCCCGTTCGCCCGGCATCGGCACCGGGTGGAGATTCTTGTCGGTCCGCCAACGGCGGTACTCGTAGTAGTGCGCGGGCGCGGCGTCAAGCCACGTCAGGTCCTCGCCCCACAGGAACGCGCACCAGTCGAGGATGCCGCGGGCGTAACTGTCCTTGGTCAAGCGACTCAGGTTCGCTATCGGCCCCTGCGTGAAGAAGGCGACCAGCCGAGGGTCGATGTCGAACTCCGGCGACACCACGATGGGGGTGCCGGTGGTAACCCCTTGCACTCGTTCCTTGTCGGCTAGGTCGAGGTGGGCGTCGAGTTCAAGGTGGAGGTGCTCCGGTACCCGCTTGTCATGGTCGACGAAGACCAAGAACCAGTCCTCACCTGGGATGTTCTCGGCACTCGACACATGAACAGTTTACGCGTGAACAGCCGAGATGTCCTCAGAACACGAGACGCAGCAGAACGTCCAGAAGTCCAGCAGCAGCCACCGCCCCCGGAAGTCCGCGACCGAGTAGGACCTGCCGCCGGTGTTCAGCCAGCCCCGGCCGCGCAGCTCGGGGGCGCGCACCCGAGGACGTCTTCCCGGCTCGCCTCGCGCCCACTCCACCCCCGGAGCCTACGTCCCGCGGCGCCCCCGGGACCCGGGCGGCCGGCCCCGGACGTTTCGGGCGGGCGCTGGCCGGACACCGCGCGGCGAGGGAGAATCAGACGCATCGGAAGCGAGGGAGTCGCAGCATGATCGGTTTCATCGTGGCCGGGCTCATCATCGGGGCGCTCGCGCGCCTGCTGAAGCCCGGGAAGCAGAACCTCAGCCTGTGGATGACCCTGCTGCTGGGCCTGGTCGGGTCCGTCATCGGCGGCGTGGTCGCGAACCTGCTCGGGACCGGCGGCATCTTCGAGCTCAACGTGATCGGCTTCATCGTCGCCGTGGTCGCCGCGGTCCTGCTGATCGGCGTCTTCGAGGGGTTCAGCGGCTCGCGCAGGCGCGTCTGACCGGAGCGCCGCCGGCTCCTACCCCCTCACGGCGGGGCGGCGCAACGACCCGGCCGGGTCATCGAGGACCGTCCGAACGGGGCTACCGCCGGGAGGGGTGGGTGCGGGATCGTCGTCCCGCCCCTCCGCTACGTTCCCCCGAGGGTGTGCGCACGGCGTTCCCGGGTGGTCGCGTCCGCCTGCTTGGTCGCGGCCCCCGGGGACCGGCCGCCGACCGGACAGACCCGCCCGCTGGGCGCGCAGGGGTAGCGGACCGCCGGTCGGCTGCGGTGGAATCGGGACCACCCGAGCGACGGAGGACCCGACGTGTACTACCCCCTGACCGTCCGTGACTTCCTGGACCGCGCCGAGACGGTCTACCCCGACCGGATCGCGGTCGTGGACGAGCCCGACCAGCCCGCCCCCACGCTGGGGCAGCTGCGCTACCGCGACGTGGCCGCCCTTGCCCGCGCGCAGGCGGCCCGGCTCGACGAGCTGGGCGTCCCGGTGGGCGGCCGGGTCGCGGTGATCTCACAGAACTCCGCGCGGCTGCTCACGTCGTTCTTCGGCGTCAGCGGGTGGGGCCGGATCCTGGTGCCGGTGAACTTCCGGCTGAGCCTGCCGGAGATCGAGTACATCGTGGCGCACTCGGGGGCGGACGTGGTCTACGCCGACCCCTCGTTGAAGGACAGGCTCGACGCGCTCGACGTGCCCCACAAGTTCGTGCTGGGCGACGACGACGCGCTGTACCGCCGGGACGCCGAGCCGGTCGAGTGGGCGGAGCCGGACGAGGGGGCCACGGCCACCATCAACTACACCTCCGGGACCACCGCGCGGCCCAAGGGCGTGCAGCTCACGCACCGCAACCTGTGGCTGAACGCGACGGTCTTCGGGCTGCACGCCGGGATCAGCGACCGCGACGTCTACCTGCACACGCTGCCGATGTTCCACGCCAACGGCTGGGGGATGCCCTACGCCATGACCGGCGTCGGCGCGCAGCACGTCGTGCTCCGCGCGGTCGACGGCACCGAGATCCTGCGCCGCGTCGAGAGGTACGGCGTCACGGTGATGTGCGCGGCCCCGGCCGTGGTGAGCGCCGCGCTCGACGCGGTCGGCGACTGGGACGGCGAGATCCCCGGGCGGGACCGGGTCCGGATCATCGTCGCCGGCGCGCCCCCGCCGACCCGGACCATCGAGCGGGTGATGGAGGAGCTCGGCTGGGAGTTCAACCAGATCTACGGCCTCACCGAGACCTCGCCGCTGGTGACCGTGAACCGGATGCGCGCCGAGTGGGACGGCCTGTCGACGCACGAGAGGGCGGTGCGGCTGGGGCGCGCGGGCGCACCCGCGCTCGGCGTGCGGGTCTGGACCGACAAGGAGGGCGAGGTGCTCACCTCGTCCAACCACAACCTGGACGGCTACTGGCAGCAGCCGGACGAGACCGCCCGGGTGCAGGAAGGCAACACCTTCCACACCGGCGACGGCGGCTACCTCGACGAGGACGGCTACCTGGTGATCTCCGACCGCAAGAAGGACGTGATCATCTCCGGCGGCGAGAACGTCTCCTCGATCGAGGTCGAGGACGTGCTGATGATGCACCCGGCGGTGAAGGAGTGCGCGGTCATCGGCATCCCGGACGAGAAGTGGGGCGAGATGGTCACCGGCCTCGTGGTGACCGACGGCTCGGAGGTCACCCCGCACGAGCTCATCGAGCACTGCCGCAGGTCGCTGGCCGGCTACAAGTGCCCGAAACTGGTCGAGTTCGTGCAGACGCTCCCCCGCACCGCGACCGGGAAGCTTCAGAAGTTCAAGATCCGGCAGCCCTACTGGGAGGGCCAGGACCGCCAGGTCCACTGAGGCGGACCGGGGTGGGACCGGGGGCCGGACCGGGGGCGCGGGCGCCGCCGGCGCTGGCTAGCATGCGCTGCATGACAACCGATGCGGTTCGCCTTGCCGGGTACGTCGACACCTGGGAGCGGGCCGTCCACGACGTCGTTGAGCTGCTGCGCAGCCTGGCCCCCGAGGACTGGTCGACGCCCACGGACCTGCCCGGCTGGGACGTCCGGGCGGTCGCCGCGCACCTGGCCCACCTCGAGTCCGAGCTGGCCGGCTACGAGCAGGAGCGCGTCGAGGTCCCCGAGCTGGCGCACGTCACCTCCCCGATGGCGGCCTACACCGAGAGGGGGCCGCTGGCGCGGGCGAGCTGGTCCCCCGAGCGGATCGTCGACGAGCTCGAGTCCGCGGCCGCGACCCGGCTGGCCGCCCTCCGGGCCGACCCCCCGGCCGACGCCGACGCCGTCGCGGACCGCACCCCCGGCGGCATCGGCTGGAGCTGGGGCACGCTGCTGTCCAACCGGCCCGTCGACGTGTGGATGCACGAGCAGGACATCCGCCGGGCGGTGGGGCGGCCCGGCGGCCTCGACTCGCCCGCCGCCGCGCACACCGCGGCGGTCTTCGCACGCGGGCTCGGGTTCGTGGTCGGCAAGCGGGTGGCACCCCCGGCCGGCACCACGGTGGTGCTCGACGTGACCGGGCCGCACCCGGTCCATGCGGCGGTGCAGGTCGGTGCCGACGGCCGGGCCGCGCCCCTCGGCGCCGACCCCGCGGAGGCCACGGTGACCCTCCGGATGGACCTCGACGGCTTCGTCCGGCTGGCCGGGGGCCGCTGCCGCCCGTCCGACGT
The DNA here is from genome assembly GCA_963838025.1 of uncultured Actinomycetota bacterium. Taxonomy (GTDB): domain Bacteria; phylum Actinomycetota; class Actinomycetes; order Propionibacteriales; family Nocardioidaceae; genus Nocardioides_B. The sequence continues at coordinate 451,077 of CAWIPF010000004.1, read as the reverse complement.
ACCGGTGGAGGTGTCGGGCGACCAGGAGCTGGGGGCCCGGGTGCTGGGCTCGCTGGCGATGACGCCGTGACCGGTTGGTCCCCGGCCGACATCCCGGACCTCACCGGGAGGCGGGCCCTCGTGACGGGCGTGACCAGCGGGCTCGGCGAGGCCGCCGTGCTGCAGCTGGTGCGGCACGGTTGCGAGGTGGTGATGGCCGGCCGGGACCCCGCCAAGCTCGACCGGGCCGTCGCGGACGTGCGCGCGCTGGTCGCGTCGGCGCAGGTGCGGCCGCTGCTCGTCGACCTGTCGGACCTGGCGTCGGTACGCCGGGCCGCGGAGGCGGCCGCGGCGTACGGCCCGCTGCACCTGCTGGTCAACAACGCCGGGCTGATGGCCACGCCGCACCACCGGACCGTCGACGGCTTCGAGCTGCAGATGGCCACCAACCACTTCGGGCACTTCGCCCTCACCGGCCTGCTCTGGCCGCAGCTGGTGGCCGCGGGCGACGCGCGCGTGGTCGCGCTCGGCTCGCAGGCGCACCGGCTGACGCGGAGCGCGCCGCTGTCGGACCCGCGGATGTCGGAGGGCAGGTACGGCCGCTGGCAGGCGTACGCCAGGTCGAAGGTCGCGAACCTGCTGTTCGTCCTCGAGCTCGACCGCCGTGCCCGCGCCGCCGGGCTGCCGGTCAAGGCGATGGCGGCGCACCCCGGCTACGCGTCGACGTCGCTGATGGAGACGGGCCGCGAGATGGGTGGGCGCACCGTCCGCAGCAGCATCATGACCGCGGCGTTCGCGGTGGCCGGCCAGAAGCCGGAGCTGGGCTGCCTGCCGACGCTGATGGCGGCGACCGCGGACCTGCCGGGCGGCTCCTACGTCGGCCCGGGCGGCTTCCTGGAGCTGCACGGGGCGCCGCGGGTGGTGCGGCCCGGCAAGGTCGCCCGCGACCCGGCCGCCGCGCTGCGGCTGTGGGAGATCTCCGAGCGCGCCACCGGGGTCTCCTTCCCCTGACGCCCTCCGCGCCGGCGCTCCCCTAAGGTGGCGCCGTGAGCGAGGACACGAGGGACCACAAGGACACCGCACCGGACAAGGCGCACGAGCCGACCACGAAGCCGGCCGAGCCGACCGACGACGTGGTGGCGACCAAGCACACGCTGAAGGTCGGCCGGCGCGCCCTGGGCTACACGGCCACCACCGGCCGCGTCGTCCTGCGCGACGAGGTGCACGAGGACGGCAGGTTCACCGGCTTCAAGGCCAAGGCCGAGATGTCGGTGACGTCGTACGTCGTGGACGGCCCCGACGGCGGCGCCGACCCGCGCCGGCCGGTGACCTTCGCGTTCAACGGCGGGCCGGGCTCCTCCAGCGTGTGGCTGCACCTGGGCCTGTTCGGGCCACGCCGGGTGCTGATGGGCGACGCGGGCGACCTGCTGCCGCCGCCGTACGCCCTCGCCGACAACCCCGAGAGCCTGCTGGCCGTCAGCGACCTGGTCTTCATCGACCCGGTGTCGACCGGCTACTCGCGCGTGCTGGAGGGCGAGAAGCCCGAGCCGTTCCACGGCTACCAGGGCGACATCGAGTCCGTCGCCGAGCTGATCCGGATCTGGACGTCGCGGCACAAGCGGTGGATGTCGCCGAAGTTCCTCGCCGGCGAGTCCTACGGCACGCTGCGGGCCGCGGCGATGGCCGAGCACCTGCAGTCCCGGCACAGCATGTTCGTCAACGGGCTGATCCTGATCTCGAGCGTGCTGGACCTCTCCTCGATCGACTTCGAGAACCAGCGCAACGACCGGGCGCACGCGCTCTACCTGCCGACCTACGCCGCGATCGCGCACTACCACGGCAAGCACGGCCGCAGGTCGCTCAAGGCCGTGCTCGCCGACGCGGAGGAGTACGCCTCACGGGAGTACCCCTGGGTGCTCTCCCGCGGCGACCGGCTCACCGCGAAGGAGCGCGCGCACGCCGTGCGCCGGATCGCCGGGCTCACCGGCCTCACCGAGGACTACGTGGACCGGGCCGACCTGCGCATCGAGCACTGGCGCTTCTTCGGCGAGCTGCTGCGCGACCGGCGCCGCACCGTCGGCCGGCTCGACGGGCGCTTCTCCGGGCCGGCGGCGAGCGCCATCGCCGAGAACATGGACGCCGACCCGTCGCACGACGCGATCATGGGGCCCTACGCGGCGGCGTTCAACCACTATGTGCGCGACGAGCTCGGCTACGAGAACGACCTGCCCTACGAGCAGATCTCCCGGCGGGTGCACCCCTGGTCGTTCAAGGACTTCGAGGGCCGCCCGGTCGACGTGACGCCGAAGCTCGAGCGGGCGATGCGGCAGAACCCGCACCTGCGGGTGCACATCGCCTACGGCTGGTACGACGGGGCGACGCCGCACTTCGCCGCCGAGGACGTGGTCGCGCACCTGCAGATCCCCGACGAGCTGCGCGCGAACATCGAGCACGCCTACTACCCGGCGGGGCACATGATGTACGTCCACGAGCCGACCCGGCGACGGCAGAGCAAGGACCTCGCCGAGTTCGTGACCCGCGCCTCCCGTTGAGTGCTGGCTTGTTCCCCGTTGAGTGCTGGCTTGTTCCCCGTTGAGTGCTGGCTTGCTCCCGTTGAGTGCTGGCTTGTTCCCCGTTGAGTGCTGGCTTGTTCCGCCCGACGGGTGGGCCGGCGGTGGACGATCGCCTGGACGCCGTACGGCGCCGGGGGCGGCGAACGAGCCAGCACTCAAGGCCGAACAACCCAACACTCAACGGGGCAGGCGGGCTAGACCTGTCGGGCCCGCGTGGTTGAACGACGCGGTCCGGGAAAGAATGCCCGCACGGGGGCCGACTTGGGAGGGTCGACATGAACCTGGAGCTCTCGGGTGTCGCCGAACGTCTCGTCCGTGAGTTTGCCGGACTGCCCGTGTGCGAGGTGATCGACGCCGTCTGCGCGTGCGCCGAAGCCTGCGACGCGGCCGGTCCGTTCTTCATCGAGCAGGCGGTGCGCGCCGAGCTGGCCGCCCGCGAGCACCATCGAGATCCGACGACGAGGCTGATCCCTCAGCAGCTCAGGGGCGTTGCTCCCGCCAGCGTGCGGGACGAGCCAACGACGCCGGCAGTCTCGTAGCGTCGTCGCCGGCGGCGGCGTCCACCTGGGACTGGGTGAGGAACAGGCTGCCGCTCAGGTCGGCGCCCGACAGGTCGGTGTCGCGCAGGTCGGCGCCGGTGAGGTCGGCCCTCGTCAGGTCCGCGCCGGTGAGGTCGGCGGCGATCAGGTAGGCGCCGCGCAGGTCGGCGCCGGTGAGGTCCGCGCCGCGCAGGTCGGCACCGACGAGGTCCCGGGGCAGGTCGGTCCGCCGGCCGGCCTCACCTCGGGCCATCGCGGCGGCCTCCCTGAGCAGGAGGTTGACCTCCGCGCGGTGACCGTCGACATCGAGCCGCTCGAGCGAGTCCGCGTCCAGCTCCGCGAGGAGGCCGGTGCGCTCCAGCGCCCGCTCCAGCTCGTGCCGCAACGGTCGCGTCGCCGGCACGGCCAGCGCCTCGGTCAGCAGCCAGCGCAGCTCGTTGATCCGACGTACGACGGGGAGGACGGCGAACATCTGCCGCGCCGTCTCGGGGTGCGTGCGCCAGTCGTTCCCCTGGAAGGTCACCTGGGAGACCTGCTGGCCGGCGCCGAAGCAGTCGTAGACGGTGCACCCGCGATAGCCCTCCTCCCGGAGCCGGCTGTGGATCCCGCAGCGGAAGTCCTCCAGCAGGTGCCGGCACGGGTCGCCGGCCGCCTTGTCCTCGGGGAAGTCGGCCGAGGCCTGGAAGGGCAGCGCCGCGCAGCACAGGGCGAAGCAGCTCGCGCAGTCCGCCCGCAGCTCGTCCGCCCCACTCACCCGACCATCCTCCCCGCCGCCGGGTGCGGTGGCCAGCCGGGCGGTGCCTGCCGGGCTCAGACGTGGCGCCGGGACTGGACGACCCGGAACCGGGAGGCCACGTAGGCGGTGTCGGTGAACGACGCGTTCGCGGCCGGGTTCGCGCCGGTGCCGTGGAAGTCGCTGAACGCCGCCGACTGGTTCACGAAGACGCCGCCGGTGAGGTTCTCCGACAGGGCCACCCCGGCGTCGAGGGCCGCGTCGCGCATCGCGTCGATCACCCCGGCCGACGTCGAGTAGACCGACGCGGTCATCGCCCCGTGGCGCTTCACCGTCGACCCGAACAGCTCGATCGACTCGTCGGTGCCGGACGTCTCGATGAGGTAGGCGACGGGCCCGAAGCACTCGGCTTCGTAGACCGTGCTGTCCGAGGCGGTCAGCCCGATCAGGGTCGGCGTGCGGACCACGGCACCGTCGAAGGCCGGGTGCCGGACCGCCCGCGACTCCACGAGCACCTTCCCGTGGGAGGGCGCCTGCTCGAGCCTGGACAGCACGCCCTGGTTGACCACACCGCCGAGCAGCTCGACGGCACGGGCGTCGTCCCCGAGCAGCTTGCCGAGCGCGGCGTCGATCCCGGCCGCGACGTCGCCGACCGACTTGTGGCCCTCGTCGGTCTCGATGCCGTCCGCGGGCAGGTAGACGTTCTGCGGCGCGGTGCACATCTGCCCGGTGTAGAGGGAGAAGGAGAACGCCAGGTTCTGGCACATCGCCTTGAAGCTGTCGGTCGAGTCCACGACCACGGTGTTCACGCCGGCCTTCTCGGTGAACACCGTCGCCTGGCGGGCGTTGTCCTCCAGCCAGTCGCCGAACGCGTTGGACCCGGTGAAGTCGACCAGCTTCACCTCCGGCCGCAGCGCGAGCACCTTGGCGATCCCGACCACCGGGTCCTCCGCGGCGAGGGTCACCAGGTGCGGGTCGAAGCCCGCGTCGGCGAGCACCTCCTGGGCCACCTGGACCGTGATCGCGAGCGGCAGCACCGCGCCCGGGTGCGGCTTGACGATCACCGGGTTGCCGCAGGCCAGCGACGCGAACAGGCCGGGCCACGAGTTCCAGGTCGGAAACGTGTTGCAGCCGATCACCAGAGCGACGCCGCGCGGCACCACCGTGAACGTCTTCTCCATCCGGAGCGGCTCGCCCCTCCCCGGCTTCTCCCAGACCACCGTCTCGGGGATGCGGGTCATCTCGTCGTAGGCGTAGGCGACGGACTCCAGGGCCCGGTCCAGGGCGTGCGCGCCGCCTGCCTGGAACGCCATCACGAACGCCTGGCCGGAGGTGTGCTGGACGGCGTTGGCCAGCTCGAAGATCCGGCCGTGCAGCCGGTGCAGGATCTCCAGGCACACGCCCACCCGCGCCCGCGGCCCGGCGTCGCGGAACGCCTTCATCCCGGCGGCCGCGGCCTGCACGAGTACGTCGACCCCGTCGGCGCTCATCCGCGGGTAGGAGACGTCGAGCGCGAACCCGAACGGCGACTTCTCGCCGGCCACCTCGCCGGCGGCCCCGGGGGTGTCCACGGGGAAGGCGTGCCCGCGCAGCGCCTCGAAGGCCGCCTTGCCGTCGGCGGCGGCGGTCTCGCCGTAGACCCGCGGCGAGGGCGACTCGTCGAACGCGGAGTAGAACTCGCGGCTGCGGGTGGCCGCGACCGCCTCGGTCAGCATCTCCTCGTGGGCGGCGAACATCTCGGCAGGGCTGGTCATCGGGGCTCCAGGGTGTGACACCGGTGGGACAGAACTGCGGCCAGTGTGTCACAGGTCTCAGCGGGTCTCCTACGGCGTGCGCGGCCGCCGCCTAGGCTGGGCGCGTGCCGCTCCTCCGCCCCCTCCGCGACCACGACATCCCGTCCGTCCTCGCCCTCAACGAGCGCAACGTCGAGGCGCTGGCGCCCATGGACGAGCCCCGGCTGCACCAGCTGCGCGGCCTCGCGGAGCGGTTCGACGTGCTGGAGCACGACGGCTCCTTCGCCGGCTTCGTGATCACCTTCGCACCCGGCACGTCGTACGACTCGGAGAACTACCGCTGGTTCTCGGAGCGCCATGGGGAGTTCTGCTACCTCGACCGGATCGTGCTGCACGAGGACGTGCGCCGTCGGGGCCTGGGCAGCTTCGTGTACGACGCGGTGGAGGCCGCCGCCCGTCCGCGCGGGCGACTGGCGCTGGAGGTGAACCTGGTGCCGCGCAACGACGTCTCGCTGAGGTTCCACGCCAAGCGCGGCTACGCCGAGGTCGGCCGGCTCGGCGACGAGCAGCACCTGGTGTCGTTGATGGAGAAGGCGCTGTGACCCCCCAGGAGGTGGCCGAGCGGTCGGCCGCGGCCATGTGGGCCAACGACAACGCCAGCAAGGCCCTCGGCATGCGGATCCGCTCGGTGGCACCGGGGCGCGCCGTGCTGGAGATGGCGGTGCGCGCCGACATGGTCAACGGCCACGGCATCGGGCACGGCGGGCTGACCTTCTCGCTGGCCGACTCGGCGTTCGCGTTCGCGTGCAACTCCTACAACCGCAGCACGGTTGCTCAGGCGTGCGAGATCAGGTTCCTGGCGCCGACCCGCCTCGGTGACGTGCTGGTGGCCGAGGCCCGCGAGCGCGTCCGCGAAGGCCGCGACGGGACCTACGACATCACCGTCCGCAGCGGGGAGACGGTGGTGGCCGAGTTCGTCGGGCACAGCAAGGAGATCCGGGGGTCCCTCTTCGACGCGGACGCGTGACCCGCCGGACGGGGGCGCGCTCCGCCGTGGTCGCCGGGGGTCCCGCCGTACTCCCCGTGGAGAACTGTCACATCCCGCGGGAAGTTCACCGTGGGGAGCGACAGATTCTCGGCATACCCTGGTAAACAGGCTCGCTCAGCCGGAGGCGGCGGCGACCAGCCCGCGGAACAGGCCGGCGTCCTCGCGGGTCTCGGGGTGCCACTGGACGGCCAGCCAGAACCGCCCGTCGCGCCGCTCCATGGCCTCGAGCGTGCCGTCGGTGGCGTACGCCGCGGCCTCGAAGCCCGGGTGCGAGCGGACGCTCTGGTGGTGGTGGCAGCCCACGGCGTGCCGGTCCCCGATCAGCCCGCGCAGCACGGACCCCTCGACGGTCTCCACCGACACGTCGCCGAACACGTCCCCGCCGGGTGAGTGGTCGTCGTTCCCGACCAGGTCCGGGGTGTGCTGGTCGAGCGTCCCTCCGGCGTGCACGGCCATCAGCTGCATGCCGCGGCAGATGCCCAGGGCCGGCAGACCGCGGTCGCGGGCGGCGTCGAGCAGCGCGAGCTCCCACGCGTCGCGGCCCGGCCGCCAGCTCGTCGTACGCTCGTGCGGCTGCTCGCCGTACGCCGACGGGTCGACGTCGGCACCCCCGGTGACCACGAGCGCGTCCAGGCGCGCGACCACCGCACGGGCCAGCGACGGCGCGGACGGCGGCAGCAGCACGGGGACGCCCCCGGCGAGCTCGACGGCGACGGCGTACTCGGTCGGGAGCACGTCGGCGTCCTGGTCCCACACCCCCCACCGGCACTGCTCGCGGTAGGTGGTCAGCCCGATCAGCGGCGCGGCCATCTCAGAGCGGCGTCACGTACGCGCCGGAGATGCCGCCGTCCACGAGGAACGTGTTGGCGGTCACGAAGCTGGACTCGTCGGAGGCGAGGAAGAGGACCGCGTTCGCGATCTCCTCCGGCTCGGCGAACCGGCCCATCGGCACGTGCACGAGCCGGCGCTGCGCCCGCTCGGCGTCCTTGGCGAAGAGCTCCTGGAGCAGCGGCGTGTTCACCGGCCCCGGGCACAGCGCGTTGACCCGCACGCCCCGGCGCGCGAACTGGACCCCGAGCTCTCGGGACATCGACAGCACACCGCCCTTCGAGGCGCTGTAGGAGATCTGCGACGTGGCCGCCCCCATCACCGCGACGAAGGACGCCGTGTTGATGATCGACCCGCGCTCCTGCTCGAGCATGTAGGGCAGGGCCGCCTTGCAGCACAGGTAGACGCTGGTCAGGTTCACCTCCTGCACCTTGCGCCAGGCCTCGAGGTCCGTCTCCAGGATCGAGTCGTCCTCGGGCGGAGAGATGCCGGCGTTGTTGAACGCGATGTCGACCGAGCCGTAGGTGTCCTTGGCCGCCTTGAACAGCGCGTCGACCTCGTCCTTGCTGGTCACGTCGGCGTGCACGAACAGGCCTCCGACGCGCTCGGCGATCTCCTGGCCGCGCGCGTCGTCGAGGTCGCCGATCACCACCACGGCCCCCTCCTCGGCGAACCGCTCGACGGTCGCCAGGCCGATGCCCGAGCAACCTCCGGTGACGACGGCTACCCTGCCGTCGAGTCGTCCTGCCATGTCCGTGATGTCCTTTCGTTGTGCCGGTTCGTCTGCGGTCGCCTCGCGCGAAACACCCGGGCGAGCGCAGACGAATCGGGGGGGTGGTGGCGGGGGGGTCGGTCTCAGTCGTCGGCGATGAAGACGTTCTTCTCCTCGGTGAACGCGTTCGGGGCGTCCGGGCCCAGCTCGCGGCCCAGGCCCGACTGCTTGAACCCGCCGAACGGCGTCCAGTAGCGGACCGAGGCGTGGGTGTTCACGCTGAGGTTGCCGGCGTCGATGCCCCGCGCGACCCGCAGCGCCCGGCCGACGTCCGAGGTGAAGATCGACCCGGAGAGCCCGTACTCCGTGTCGTTGGCCATCTCCACCGCCTCCGCCTCGTCGTCGAACGGCAGCACCGCCACCACCGGGCCGAAGACCTCCTCGCGCCACACCGGCTGCTGCGTGGACTCCGCCAGCACCACGGTCGGCGGCACCCAGAAGCCGTTGCCCTCGGGCACCGAGCCGGTGAAGGCCACCTCGACGCCCTCGAGGTAGCCCTGCACCACCTCGCGCTGCCTGGCCGAGATCAGCGGCCCCATCTCGCTCGACCTGTCCCTCGGGTCGCGCACGGCCAGGTTCTTCACCGCCGGCTCCAGCAGGCTCAGGAACTCGTCGTACGCCGAGCGCTCGACCAGGATCCGCGACCGGGCGCAGCAGTCCTGGCCGGCGTTGTCGAACACGGCGTACGGCGCGGTCGCGGCCGCCTTGGCGAGGTCGGCGTCGGCGAAGATCACGTTGGCGCTCTTGCCGCCGAGCTCGAGCGTGCACCGCTTCACCTGCTCGGCGCAGCCGGCCATGATCCTCTTGCCCACCTCCGTCGAGCCGGTGAAGGCGACCTTGCGCACCAGCGGGTGGGTGACGAACCGCTCCCCGACCACCGACCCCTTGCCGGGGATCACCGTGAGCACGCCCTCGGGCAGCCCGGCCTCGAGAGCCAGCTCGCCGATCCGGATCGCGGTCAGCGGGGTCAGCTCGGCCGGCTTGAGCACGACCGTGTTGCCGGCCGCGAGCGCGGGCGCGAACCCCCAGCCGGCGATCGGCATCGGGAAGTTCCAGGGCACGATGATCCCGACCACGCCGAGCGGCTCGTGGAAGGTGACGTCGATGCCGCCCGGCACCGGGATCTGCCTGCCGAAGAGCCGCTCCGGCGCGGCCGAGTAGTAGTTGAGGCAGTCGCGGACGTTGCCGGCCTCCCAGGTGGCGTTGCCCCACGTGTGTCCCGCGTTGCGCACCTCGATCTCGGCGAGCTCCTCGATGTGGGCGTCGACCACCGCCGCGAAGCGGCGCAGCAGCGTGGCGCGCTCGCCGGGAGCCATCGCGCGCCACGCCGGGAACGCGGCGTGGGCCCGCTCGATGAGCGCGTCGGTCTCCTCGACCGACGCCAGCGTCACGTCGGTCACCGGCTCGGCGGTGGCCGGGTTGATCACCGTGTAAGTCGTCATGCACGAAGCCTTTCGGGAGCGGAGCGGCGGAGCGGGCAGCGGCGGAGCGGGGTGTTCTTCACATCCTCTCGAAGCCGCGCCGGAGCTCCCAGTCGGTCACCGCGGCGTTGAACGCGGCCAGCTCGACGTCGGCCATGTTGGTGTAGTGGTCCACCACCTCGTCGCCCAGGGCCGCGCGCGCGACCCTCGACGACGAGAAGACGTCACGGGCCTCGGCGAGCGTGCCCGGCACCCTCGCGTTGTCGGAGAGGTAGGCGTTGCCCACCAGCTCGGGCTCCAGCTCGAGGCCGTTCTCGATCCCGTGCAGCCCCCCGGCCAGCATCGCAGCCAGCGCGAGGTAGGGGTTCACGTCCCCTCCCGGCAGCCGGTTCTCCATCCGCGCCCCCGCCCCCGTCCCGACCAGGCGTACGGCGCACGTGCGGTTGTCGCTGCCCCACGCGATCGTCGTCGGGGCGAACGAGCCCTCGGCGAACCGCTTGTAGGAGTTCACGTTCGGGGCGTAGAGGAGGGTGAAGTCGGCCATCGTCGCCAGCACACCGGCCACGAACCGGTCGTAGAGCGGTGCGCGGGTCCCGGTCTGCTTGTCCCAGAACACGATGTCGCCGTCCTTGCCGCGCAGCGACAGGTGGATGTGGCAGGAGTTCCCCTCGCGCTCGTTGAACTTCGCCATGAACGTGATCGACTTGCCGTGCTGCGAGGCGACCTCCTTGGCGACGGTCTTGTAGACCGCATGGTTGTCCGCGGTGGTGAGCGCGTCGTCGTAGAGGAAGCCGATCTCGTGCTGGCCGAGGTTGCACTCGCCCTTTGCCCCCTCCACGTTCGTGCCCGCGGCGTACATGGTGTTGCGGATGTCGCGCAGCAGCGGCTCGATGCGGGACGTCCCGACGATCGAGTAGTCGACGTTGTACTGGTTGGCCGGTGTCAGGTCGCGGTAGCCCGCGTCCCAGGCCGCCTCGTAGCTGTCCTCGAAGACGATGAACTCCAGCTCGGTGCCCGCCATCGCGACGAACCCCAGGTCCGCGGCCCGGTCCAGCTGCCGCCGCAGGATGGCCCTGGGGGACTGCAGCACCGGCGCGTGGTCCATCCAGACCAGGTCGCACTGGACCATCGCCGTGGCGGGCAGGTGCGGCAGCAACCGGATCGTGTCGAAGTCGAGCTTGAACTCCATGTCGCCGTAGCCCTGCTCCCAGGACGTGATCGCGTAGCCACCGACGGTGTTCATGTCCACGTCCACGCCGAGCAGGTAGTTGCAGCCCTCCGTCCCCTGGTCGACCACGACGTCGACGAAGTAGGCACCGTGCAGCCGCTTGCCCTGGAGCCGGCCCTGCATGTCGGTGAACGCCACGACCACCGTGTCGATCTCGCCTTCGGCGATCTTGGCCTTCAGCGTGTCCAGGTCCAGCAGGCGTGGGTTGCGGGATGAGCTCATGGGGTCCTCACTCGTGTCGTCTGCGGCTTCAGGCGATCAGGCCGCGCAGCAGCGCGGCGGTGTCGTCGCAGTGGTGCTCCATCACCCGGCGCGCCCGGTTCGGGTCGCCCCTCGAGATCGCCTGCACGATCGCGCGGTGCTGCTTGTCGGAGTGCTCGATGTTGACCGCCAGCACCGGGATGGCGCTGAGCATCTCGTGCACCGCGGCCTGCGCGTCGGTGACCGCGCGGACGATCATCGGCGACTCGGTGACGGCGGCGATCGCGAGGTGGAACCGCGAGTCGGCCTGGCGGTGCCCGGCCGGGTCCCTCGCACCGGCGACCTCCTCGTGCGCCTGCGCGAGGAAGTCGCGCTGGGCCGCGCTGAGCTCGCGGCTCGCGGCGACGTGGCACGCGCCCGGCTCGACGATCCGGCGGAAGACCAGCATGTCCTTGAGCTGCGCGCTTCGCTCGCCGAGACGGGCCGCGGCGCCGGACGCGGGAGGCCCCGGCCGGTAGTCGACCACGGTGCCGCCGCCGCGGCCGCGGCTGGTGCTGACCAGGCCGGCGGTCCGCAGCGCGGCGATGGCCTCGCGCAGGGTCGCCCGCGACACGCCGAGCCGTTCGGCCAGCTCGCGCTCCGCGGGCAGCGAGCTGCCGTGGGGGTACACCCCGAGCCGGATCGCGGTGCCGAGCTGCTCGACGCATCCCTCGAAGGCGTGGTGCCACCGCACGGGACGGAGCACGGCGTCGGTCAGCTCACTGCTCGGGGGCGCCGTCACGTCGCACAGTCTGTAAAAGAGCGGCCGGTCCGTCAATGGTCCGACCTCAAACCTTTAGCCATCTAAGGTCTAGACGGTAGTTGTGGGCCGCGCTACCTTGAGCCAACTTTCTCCGGCAGCGGGAGTGCACATGACTGACCTGTCTCACCTGTCCGACGACGAACGGCGGCTCGCGGAGCTCGGCTACAAGCAGGAGCTGAGCCGGTCCTGGTCCGGGTTCTCGAACTTCGCCATCTCCTTCTCGATCATCTCGATCCTCGCCGGGTGCTTCACGACCTTCGGCCAGGGCTTCAACAACGGCGGCCCGGTGGCGATCTCGTGGGGCTGGCCGATCATCGCCGGCTTCATCCTGATCATCGGCTTCACCATGTCGGAGCTGGTGTCGGCCTACCCGACCTCGGGCGGCATCTACTGGTGGGCGGCCAAGCTGGGCGGCGCCCGGGCCGGCTTCTTCACCGGCTGGCTGAACCTCATCGGGCTGGTGGCCGTGACCGCATCGGTGGCCTACGGGTGCGCGACGTTCATCGACCTGACGCTGAGCACGTTCTCCTCCGGCTACGCGGCGGCCTACTCGCTGTCCCGGGTGTTCGTCACGTTCCTGATCGTGCTCGTGCTCGCGTCGGTGCTGAACATCTTCAGCGGCCACCTGATGGCGGTCATGAACAACATCTCGGTGTGGTGGCACGTCATCGGCGCCGCGGCCGTGGTGCTGATCCTGGTCTACGTCCCCGACCACCACCAGAGCCTCGCCTACGTGTTCACCGAGCGCTTCAACAACTCCGGGTACGACGGCGGCAGCAACCACTCGGCGACGTACTGGCTGCTCGTGGTGCCGTTCGGGCTGCTGCTCACGCAGTACACCATCACCGGCTTCGACGCCTCGGCGCACCTGTCGGAGGAGACCTCGACCGCGTCCACCGCCGCCGCCAAGGGGATCTGGCAGTCGATCTTCTACTCCGCGATCGGCGGCTGGGTCGTGCTGCTCGCGTTCCTGTTCGCGGTGCCCGACAACGCCGCCGGCAACCCGGACAACGCCGGGGTCGGCGCCGGGGGTGTCGCCTACATCTTCACCTCCTCCCTGGGCACGAGGATCGCCACGGTCGTGCTGCTGATCTCCGCGGTCGGTCAGTTCTTCTGCAGCACGTCGTGCATGACGAGCGCCTCCCGGATGACGTTCGCGTTCAGCCGGGACGGCGCGGTGCCGGGGGCGCGACTGTGGTCCAAGGTCACCTCGGCGCGGGTGCCGGCCAACGCGGTGATGCTGGTGGCGGCGGTCAGCGCGCTGATCACGCTCCCGGCCCTGGTGCGGGTCAACCTGGGCACCGACAAGGACCCGTTGATCGTGCCGGTGGCCTTCTACGCCATCGTCTCGGTCGCCGTGATCGGCCTCTACCTCGCGTTCCTGATCCCGATCTGGCTGCGCTGGAGGCTGGGCGACGCGTTCGAGGCCGGCAGCTGGAACAACGGCGCGAAGTACAAGTGGATGAACATCGTCGCGGTGGTCGAGATCGCGGTCATCTCCGTCTACTTCATCCTGCCGTTCGTGCCCCAGGGGGTGCCGTTCAGCGAGAACTTCTCCTGGAAGTTCGTCAACTACGCACCGATCCTCACCGTCGGCTCGCTCGCGGTGCTCGGCGTCTGGTGGCGGGTCTCGGCCCACAAGTGGTTCACCGGACCGAAGCACACGATCGACCTCGCGGTCGTGGAGGCGTTCGAGGACTAGCGCGAGGAGACGTATCTTCGGGGTGTGACTGACGTTGACGGGGGCGGCCTGTTCGAGGAGCTTCCCGACCTGAGCAAGCCCGGGGACGAGCCGGGTCACACCCGGATCGAGCAGTGGCTGGCCGGCGTCATCGGGCGCGGCACACTGGCCGACGGCGACCGGCTGCCCCCGGAGGGTGAGTTCGCGGCCACCCTCGGGGTCAGCCGGATGACGCTGCGGCAGGCCCTCGGCGCCCTCGAGGCGCGGGGCCTGGTGGCGCGCAGGCGCGGCCGCGGAGGCGGCACGTTCGTGTCGAGGCCGCGCATCGAGTGCGACCTGACCGGGCTCCCCGGCTTCACCGAGCAGATGCGCCGGGCGCAGGTGAAGGCCGGTGCCCGGGTGGTCCGCGCCGAGGTGAGCGTGGCGCCCGACGACGTCGCGCAGGCCCTCGGCCTGGCCCGGGGCGCGGAGGTCTACCTCATCGTCCGGGTCCGGCTGGCCAACCGCGAGCCGCTGGCGCTCGAGGAGACCTACCTCGCGGTCGACGACTTCCCCGGGCTGCTGGACCGCCGACTGACCGGCTCGCTCTACTCGCTGATGCGCCGCCGCTACGGCCTGTCGCCGTACACCGCTCGCGAGTGGCTCGAGCCGGTGGTCGCGACCGAGGAGCACGCCACGCTCCTCGGGACCGAGCCCGGCTCCGCGCTGATGCTGGTCACGCGGACGTCCTACACCGAGGCGGGCAAGCCGATCGAGCACGCCTACGACCGCTACCGCGCGGACCGGACCAGGATCGCGCTCCAGACCGGCATCAGCCAGGACGGCCGGCGCCGGTCGTCGGTCGCCGCCGAGCTCAGAGCAGGGCGGTCACCGCAGCAGTGAGTACGTCGACCGTGGGGACGCCCTCGGCCGCCAGCGTGCCGGTGTCGTGGGTGCCGGCCACCGCGATGCAGCGCATCCCCGCGGCCCGCGCCGCACGCACGCCGGCCACGGAGTCCTCGAACACCACGGTCTCCTCCGGCGACGCCCCCAGCAGCCGCGCGGCGGCGAGGAAGCCCTCGGGGTCCGGCTTCCCGCGCGCCACGTCCTCCTCGGTGACCACCACCCCGAAGTGCCGGCCGACGGCGCTGCGCGACAGCACGAACTCGACGTCGCCGCGCTGCGCACCGGTCACGATGGCGAGCGCGTGACCGTCGGCGGCGAGGACCTCGACGAGCGCCTCGGTGGCCGGGCGGATCGGGCACTCCTCCTCGACCATGCGCAGGTAGCGCTCCCTCCGGAGCGCGAGCAGCCGCTCCACCAGCGGACCGGTGTCCTCCGCGTCGCGGACCCGCTCCCCGACCACGGCCTCGACGATCTCCCGGTCGCTGCGCCCGGCCAGCCGCGCGTAGTACTCCTCCGGCGGCATCCGCCAGCCGAGGTAGGCCATGAAGATCTCCCCGAAGACGCGCTGGAGGATCGGCTCGTCGTCGGAGAGGGTGCCGTTGAAGTCGAAGATCACCGCACGGGTGCGCGTGAGCGTGTGCACCGAAAGAGTCTAGACCTTTTCCCCAGCCGGGGCTAGGGTTCCGGCAACGCCCAGGAGGTGAGCAGATGACCGCCACGTCGGACCGCCGGGCCATGGAGGCGGCCATGGACGAGGTGCCCGCCCTGGCGGGGCCACGCCGGGTCGAGGAGCTGTCCGGGGGGCTCACCAACCTGAACCTCAAGGTCACCACGCCCCGCGGGGAGTTCGTGTGCCGCTGCTTCTGCGGCGACGCCGCCGTGCTCGGGATCGACCGCGACGCCGAGCATCTGAACACCAGGGCGGCCGCCGCGGCGGGGGTCGGTGCCGAGGTGGTCGACTACCGGCCCGACCTCGGCATGCTGGTCATCGAGTTCATCCCCGGCGTCACCTACGACAACTCCAGCTTCACCCGGGCGGGCGTGATCCCGCGGGTGGCCGCCTCCGTGCGCGCCCTGCACGCCGGGCCCAGGTTCGTCAACGACTTCGACATGTTCGCCCGCCAGCACGGCTACCGCGACCTGGTGCGCGAGCACGGCTTCCGGCTCCCTCCCGGGTACGACGCGCACGCCGACGCCTTCGCTCGGGTCGAGCGGGCACTGGCCGCACGAGACGAGGGCACGGTGCCGTGCAACAACGACCTGCTCGCCGGCAACTTCGTGGACGACGGCGACAAGGTGTGGCTGATCGACTACGAGTACTCCGGCAACAACGACGCGTGCTTCGAGCTCGGGAACATCTGCACCGAGTGCGACCTCGACGCGGACCGGACCGAGGAGCTCGTCGCGGCGTACTTCGGGCGGCCGCTGCGCGACAGGCTCGCGCGCACCCGGCTGCAGGCGATGGTCTCGCAGTACGGCTGGTCGCTGTGGGGCTTCATCCAGGCCGGGAGCAGCGAGCTGGACTTCGACTTCGAGGCCTGGGGGATGGAGCGCTACGAGAAGGCGGCCCGCGGGTTCACCGGCGACGACTTCCCCCGACTCCTCGAGGATGTGCAACGTGACGACTGAGCTGCCCGACCGCGCCCGCGTCGTGATCATCGGCGGCGGGGTGATCGGCACGAGCGTGGCCTACCACCTCACCGAGCTGGGCTGGACCGACGTGGTGCTGCTCGAGCAGGGCACGCTGTCGTGCGGCACCACCTGGCACGCCGCCGGGCTGGTCGGCCTGCTGCGCGCGAGCGAGAGCGGCACCCGGCTGGTGCAGTACTCCACCGAGCTCTACGCCCGGCTCGAGGCCGAGACCGGGCTGTCGGCCGGCTACAAGCAGTGCGGCGGGGTGATCGTCGCTCGCAGCGAGGACCGGATGACCCAGCTCCGCCGCACGGCGGCGACCGCCGAGGCGTTCGGCCTGCGCGCGGAGCTGATGACCCCCGAGCAGGCCCAGCAGCGCTTCCCGGTCATGCAGGTCGAGGACCTGCTCGGGGCGATCTGGCTGCCCGACGACGGCAAGGCCAACCCCGCGGACCTGACCATGGCGCTCGCCAAGGGCGCCCGGATGCGCGGGGCGCGCGTGCTCGAGCGCACCCGCGTGGTCGACGTGCTCACCAGGGACGGCGCGGTGGCCGGCGTGCGGACCGACCGCGGTGACGTCGAGGCCGAGATCGTGGTCAACTGCGCCGGGCAGTGGGCGAAGGCGGTCGGCGACATGGTCGGCGTGACCGTCCCCCTGCACAGCGCCGAGCACTTCTACGTGGTCACCGACCGGGTCGACGGCGTGCACCCGGACCTGCCGATCCTGCGCGACCCGGACGGCTACACCTACTTCAAGGAGGAGGTCGGCGGCCTGGTCGTCGGCGGGTTCGAGCCGGAGGCGAAGCCCTGGGTCTCCCCCGACCGGATCCCCTACCCCTTCGAGTTCCAGCTCCTGGAGGAGGACTGGGAGCACTTCTCGGTCCTGATGGACAGCGCGCTGCTGCGGATCCCGGCCCTGCACGACACCGGGGTCCGCAAGTTCTACAACGGTCCGGAGAGCTTCACCCCCGACAACCAGTTCATCCTCGGCGAGGCGCCGCAGGTGCGGAGCTTCTTCGTCGGCGCCGGCTTCAACTCCGTCGGGATCGCCTCGGCGGGCGGAGCCGGCCGGGCGCTCGCCGAGTGGATCGTCGAGGGCGAGCCGACCATGGACCTCGTCGGCCAGGACATCCGTCGCTTCGCGGCGTTCAACGGCAACAACCGCTGGTTGCGCGACCGGGTCGGCGAGACGCTCGGGCTGCACTACGCGATCCCGTGGCCGAACCGGGAGTTCGAGTCGGCGCGGCCGTTCCGCCGCTCCCCGCTCCACGCCCTGCTCGAGCAGCAGAACGCGTGCTTCGGCAGCCGGATGGGCTGGGAGCGCGCCAACTACTTCGCCCCTCCCGGCGAGGATCCCGCGATCGTCTACTCGTGGGGCAAGCAGAGCTGGCTGCCCTGGTCCGCGGCCGAGCAGCGGGCCACCCGTGAGGCGGTCGCGGTGTTCGACCAGACCTCGTTCTCGAAGTACCTCGTGGTCGGCCGGGACGCGGAGGCGTCGCTGCAGTGGATCTGCAGCAACGACGTCGCGGTGCCGGTGGGCCGGTCGGTCTACACCGCGCTGCTCAACTCGCGCGGCACCTACGAGTCCGACCTCACCGTGACCCGCACCGGTCCCGAGGAGTTCCTGCTCGTCAGCAGCTCGGCGACCACCGAGCGCGACCAGGACTGGATCCGTCGCAACGTCCCGGCCGGGCACGACACCCGGGTGGTCGACGTGACGTCGGCGTACGCCGTGCTCGGGGTGATGGGACCTCGCTCGCGCGAGCTGCTCTCGCGGCTGACCGACGCGGACCTGTCCGACGAGGGGTTCGGCTTCGGCACCAGCCGCGAGATCGCGATCGGCTACGCGACGGCGCGGGCCACCCGGATCACCTACGTGGGCGAGCTCGGGTGGGAGCTCTACGTGCCCACCGAGTTCGCGGTCGGGGTCTACGAGGACCTGATGCGTGTGGGCGCCGACCTCGGGGTCGTGCCGGCCGGCTACTACGCGATCGAGTCGATGCGGCTGGAGAAGGGCTACCGCGCGTTCGGCCGCGAGCTCACCCCGGACCGCGGCCCGGTCGAGGCGGGGCTGAGCTTCGCCTGCAAGCTGCGCACCGACATCGACTTCCTGGGCCGCGCGGCGGTGGAGAAGGCGAAGGCCGAGGGGGCGCGACGACGCCTCGTCTCCTTCGTCGTCGACGACCCGGAGCCGATGCTGTGGGGCGGCGAGCTGATGCTGCGCGACGGCGCCGCTGTCGGGCAGGTCATGAGCGCGGCGTGGGGAGAGACGGTCGGCGCCTGCGTGGGGCTGGCGTACGTCGCCGACCCGGACGGCGGGGTGACGACGGCGGACTGGGTGCGCTCGGGCTCCTTCGACGTCGACGTCGGCGGCTCGGTGCACGCGGTCCGGGCCGGGCTGCGCGCGCCGTACGACCCGGAGAACCGGCGCGTCCGCTGAGCCGCGGTGCCCCGCTAGCTCCTCCGGCGTACGACGAACCGGGGGCGCTCGCGCAGGCTCTGCCCGACCACGCAGTACCGCTCCGTCGACAGGGCGAGCCGCTCCAGCGCGGCGTCGTCCGCGTCCGTGTCGAGCTCGACGGTGACCACGACCTCCTGCAGGCCGACCGGCACCGAGCGGTCGAGCCCGAGGGTGCCCCGCGCGTCGAACACCGCGTCGGCCGCCAGCACGGCCGACCGCACGTCGAGGCCCATCGCCGTGGCCACGCTGCGCAGGGTGACCCCGGCGCAGGCCAGCAGCGCCTCCAGCAGCAGGTCGCCGGAGCAGGCGTCGTCGCCGGAGCCTCCGGTCGCGGCGTGCAGCCCGGCGCGCACCGGGCCGGACCAGCCGTCCACGGTGCAGGTGACCCCGTCGTCGCGGAAGTCCGCCTGCGCCGCGACCGGTGTGCGGGCCGACTCGGGGCGGGACCGGTACTGCTCTTTCAACGGCGCCTGGAGGGCACGCAGGGTGGAGGAGTCCATGCCCCATTGTGGACCCCATTGTGAGCCCCAATGTGGGCCCCGTTGTGGGCCCCAATGTGGGTGCCTGCCGGGCCGCGTGACACGAGCGCCGACCCGGCGGGGCGGGCGGCGGTAGGGTCGCGCGAGGGCCGTCCCACGACGGGCGGACCGGGAGAGCAGGAGGACGCGATGGCAGGCGAGATCCCGCAGTTCGACACCGAGGCGCTGCGCGCGCTGCAGCTCGACCGGCTCCGCGACACGCTGCGCCGGGCCTACGACCACGTCCCGCACTACCGCAAGGCGTTCGACGACGCGGGAGTCGCGCCCGACGACGTGCGCGACCTCGCCGACCTCGCGCGGCTGCCCTTCACCACCAAGGAGGACCTGCGCCGCAACTACCCGTTCGGGATGTTCGCGGTCCCCCGCACCGAGGTGAACCGCGTGCACGCCTCCTCGGGCACGACGGGCAAGCCCACCGTCGTCGGCTACACCAGGCAGGACCTGGACACCTGGGCCGAGCTGATGGCCCGCTCGATCGTCGCCGCGGGAGGCCGCGCGGGTGACCTGGTGCACGTGGCCTACGGCTACGGCCTGTTCACCGGCGGCCTCGGGGCGCACTACGGCGCCGAGCGGCTCGGCTGCACGGTGGTGCCCGTGTCCGGCGGGATGACCGAGCGGCAGGTGCAGCTGATCCTCGACTTCGAGCCGCGCATCATCATGGTCACGCCGTCGTACTTCCTGGCGATCCTCGACGAGCTCGAGGCGCAGGGCGTGGACCCGCGCGGCACGTCCCTCGAGGTCGGGATCTTCGGGGCGGAGCCGTGGACCGACGAGATGCGCGAGGAGGTCGAGCGGCGTGCCGGCATCGACGCCGTCGACATCTACGGGCTCTCCGAGGTGATGGGGCCGGGCGTGTCCCAGGAGGCTGCCACCACCAAGGACGGGCTTCACGTCTGGGAGGACCACTTCTACCCCGAGGTGATCGACCCGGTGACGCTCGAGGTGCTGCCCGACGGCGAGGAGGGTGAGCTGGTGTTCACCAGCCTGACCAAGCAGGCCATGCCGGTGGTCCGCTACCGCACCCGCGACCTGACCCGGCTGCTGCCCGGCACCGCGTTCCCGGCGTTCCGCCGGATGCAGAAGGTGACCGGCCGCAGCGACGACATGATGATCGTGCGCGGCGTCAACGTGTTCCCCACGCAGGTCGAGGAGCAGATCCTGCGGGTGGAGGGGCTGGCCCCCCACTACCTGTGCGTGCTGACCCGCCCCGGGCACCTCGACGAGCTCACCGTGCAGGTCGAGGCGCACCCGTCGGTGCCGGCCGGTCGGCGCGACGCGCTGGCGGCCGAGCTGCGCCGGCACATCAAGAACAACGTGGGCGTCTCCGTCGCCGTCGAGGTGCTGGACCCGAACGCGCTCGAGCGTTCGTTGGGAAAAGCCAAGCGAATTGCCGACCGGCGTGGGTGACCGTGCCCTTACACTCTTCGGGCAGCCCCTCGGAAGGTGAACACGTGCTCCGCAGAACCCTGGCCGTCGTCCTGGCCCTCGCCGGCTCGGCCACCCTGGCCTCCCCCGCGTCGGGCGCCAGCGTCGATCACGGCGTCCTGGCTCCCCTCGCGACGACCTCGTACGGCCCCGGGTACTCCCCGGCCGTCAAGCAGGAGGACAGCTACTACCCCGACTACGGCGACCCGCGGATCGACGTGCTCAGCTACGACCTGAAGCTGACCTGGAACCCCGGCTCCCGCACCCTGGCCGGCACCGCCGGCCTGGTGCTGCGGGCCACCGGGACGTCCCCCCAGTTCCAGCTCGACCTCGGGCCGTCGCTGAGCGTCTCCTCGGTCAAGGTCGGGCTGGTCGACGCGACGTTCACCCACGACGGCAAGAACCTGGTCGTCGACCACCCGATCCAGGCCGGCCAGAAGTACCAGGTGACGGTGGCCTACTCCGGCACCCCGCGGACCGCGGCCGACACGACCTCGCGCGTGGACGTGCACGGCGTCGGGTGGCACACCACCAAGGACGGCCAGGTCTGGACGATGCAGGCGCCGTACGGCGCCTCGACCTGGTACCCCGCCAACGACATGCCGGCCGACAAGGCGATGTACACCATCACGCTCGACGTGCCCGACAAGTGGATCGGCATCTCCAACGGCACGATGACCAGCCGCCAGCACCCCGGCTCCCGGCTCGTCACCACGTTCAAGAACAAGCACCCGATGGCCCCCTCCCTGACCACGGTGGCGATCGGCCCCTACCGCAAGTACACCCAGACCGGCCCGCACGGCCTGCCGATGACGTACTGGTACCCCCGCCACCACCAGGAGCTGCTCGCCCCGCTGAAGACGCTGCCGGGCGCGATGACCTGGCTCGAGGGCCGGCTCGGCAGGTACCCCTTCGAGAGCGCCGGGGTGGTGCTGACGCCGTCGGAGTCGTCCCGGGAGACCCAGACGATGATCACGTTCGGGGTCAAGAACTACCGCTACGGCAACCGCGACGTGCGCGAGCAGCTCGTGCACCAGCTCGTGCACTCCTGGTACGGCGACTCGGTGACGCCGACCGACTGGAGGGACCTGTGGATGAACGAGGGCATGGCGACCCTCCTCGAGGCCAAGTACTCCGTCTCCAAGGGCTGGAAGCCGTGGCGGCACTGGCGGCGCGAGTTCTTCCGCAACGACGCGTACTGGCGCGAGATCTACGGTCCACCCGGCGCCTACTCGGCCGGTGACTTCGGGCAGATCAACGTCAGCTACAGCAGCGCCCGGATGCTCCTGCGGCTGCGCGGGCTGATCGGCGTCCGGGCGTTCTCCGGGGCGATCAAGGCCTGGCCGCAGCAGCACCTCGACCAGGGCAGGGGCCGGGCCGACTACGTCAGCTGGCTCCAGAAGCGCACCGGCAAGAAGCTGGCGGCCTTCTTCGACACCGAGCTCGACGACGCCCATCCCACGCTCTGACGTGCTCTCCGACCTCGTCGTCGTCGACCTGACGCGCGCGCTCGCGGGTCCGCACGCGGCGATGATGCTCGGCGACCTCGGGGCGCGGGTGATCAAGGTGGAGTCGCCCGGCGGCGGCGACGAGTCCCGGTCGTGGGGACCCCCGTTCGTCGGCCCCGCCGACGACCCGCAGTCGACGTACTTCATGTCCTGCAACCGCAACAAGGAGTCGGTCACCGCCGACCTGAAGTCGCCCGAGGGCAAGGACCTGCTGACCCGGCTGGTGGCCCGCGCCGACGTGCTGATGGAGAACTTCCGCACCGGCGTGCTCGACCGGCTCGGGTTCCCGGTCGAGCGGCTGCACGAGATCAACCCGCGGCTGGTGATCCTCTCGATCACCGGCTTCGGTCACGACGGCCCCGAGGGCGGCCGCGCCGGCTACGACCAGATCGCGCAGGGCGAGGCCGGGCTGATGTCGCTGACCGGGCCGTCCGCCGACGAGCCGACCCGCGTCGGCGTGCCGATCGCCGACCTGCTGTCGGGCATGTACGGCGCGTACGGCGTCCTCGCGGCGCTGCACGAGCGCGAGCGGACCGGCCGGGGCCGGGTGGTCCGCGGCAGCCTGCTGGCCTCGGTCGTCGGCGTGCACGCGTTCCAGGGCACCCGGTGGACGGTCGCGCACGAGGTGCCGCACGCCCTCGGCAACCACCACCCGTCGATCGCGCCGTACGGCCTGTTCCACACCGCCGACGCCCCGATCCAGATCGCCTGCGGCAACGAGAACCAGTGGCGCGCGCTGTCCGCCCTGCTCGGTGTCGACGACCCGCGGTTCGCGTCGAACCCGGACCGGGTGGGGCACCGCGCGGAGCTGACCGCGGTCCTCGAGGCCGAGCTGCGCACCGGCTCGGCGGAGACCTGGCTGGCCCGGCTCGACGAGGTCGGCGTGCCCGCCGGCAAGGTGCGCACCCTCGACGAGGTCTACACCTGGGAGCAGACCCGGTCCCAGGGCCTGCTGATCGACGTCGAGCATCCCACCGTCGGGCCGGTGCGGCTGCCCGGGCCGCCGCTGCGCTTCGACGACAACGCCCACGCCGGGAGCCGCGAGCGGCACCTGCCCCCTCCGCGTCTCGGCGAGCACAACGACTCGGTGCGCGCCTGGCTCGACGCGGGCGACTGAGGCCCGCGCCCGTCAGAGCTTGTAGCCGATGTCGCGCAGCAGCCTCATCCGGTCCCGTTCGTCGTCGTCGGTCTCCACCCCGAGGGGGGACCCGCCGTCGACCACGCCCAGCACCCCGCGGCCCTGCTCGGTCTCGGCGACGAGCACCTGGACCGGGTTCGCGGTCGCGCAGTAGACCCGGCACACCTCCGGGACGGCCTTGACCTGGTTGAGCACGTTCACCGGGAAGCCGTCGCGCAGGAGCACCAGGAACGAGTGCCCGGCACCGACCGCGAGGGCGTGCCGGACCGCGAGCGCGACCAGCTCCGGGTCGTTGCCCGCCCGTCGCACCAGCCGGGGCCCGGACGCCTCGCAGAAGGCGAGCCCGAAGCGCAGGTGCGGCGAGGAACCCGCCAGCGCCTCGTAGAGGTCCTCCACGGTCTTGATGAAGTGCGACTGGCCGAAGACGAGGTTGACCCCGTCCGGCACGTCGACGGGGACGACGCTGATCGCGGGCTCGCTCATCCGCTGCTCCTTCCGGGCTGCCGGGCCCGTCCAGCCTCGCGCCGCGAGGGGTGCCGGCGCAACGAGCCGGGTCCCTCGCCGCCCGGTCCGCGAGATTGCGCGCCCCCGGAGCCGCCGTCATGATCGGATCGACGCGCCCGTCGAGCGACTGCGAGGAGATCCCCACCGTGCCCGACCGACTCTCGGCCAGCGAGCTGGTCGACCTGGTGCTCGACGAGGGCTCCTACGTGTCCTGGGACACCCCGCCGGTGCGCGGGCCGGTGTCCGAGGCCTACGCCGCCGAGCTGGCCGCCGCCCAGGAGAGGACCGGCCTCGACGAGTCGGTCGTCACCGGCGAGGGCCTGATGCACGGGCGCCGGGTCGCGCTCGTGGCGTGCGAGTTCCGGTTCCTGGCCGGGTCGATCGGGGTGGCCTCCGCCGAACGGCTGGTGCGGGCGGTCGAGCGGGCCACCCGCGAGGGCCTGCCGTTGCTGGCCGCCCCGGTGTCCGGCGGCACCCGGATGCAGGAGGGCACGGTCGCGTTCGTGCAGATGGTCAAGATCTCCTCGGCGATCGCCGCGCACAAGGCCGCCGGGCTCCCCTACCTCGTCTACCTGCGGCACCCGACCACCGGCGGGGTGATGGCGTCGTGGGGGTCCCTGGGGCACGTGACCGTCGCCGAGCCCGGTGCGCTGGTCGGCTTCCTCGGTCCCCGGGTCTACGAGGCGTTGTACGACAGGATCTTCCCGGCCGGGGTGCAGACCTCCGAGAACCTCTACGCCCACGGCCTCATCGACGGCGTGGTGCCCCCCGAGGAGATCGCCGGCCTCCTCGACCGGGCGCTGACCGTCCTCGCCGCGCCACGCGACGAGCTCGTCGACGTACCGGATCCCGGCGAGGAGGAGATCCCCGACGTCGACACCTGGGAGTCGGTCACCCGCTCGCGGCGTCCCGAGCGTCCCGGCGTACGCCGGCTGCTGAAGTACGCCGCGACCGACGTGATCCCGCTCAACGGCACCGGGCAGGGTGAGTCGGACCCGGGCCTGCTGATCGCGCTCGCCCGCTTCGGCGGGTCGCCGTGCGTGTTCCTCGGCCAGGACCGCCGCGGGCAGACCGAGGCGCACCCGCTCGGGCCCGGGGCGCTGCGCGAGGCACGCCGCGGGATGCGGCTGGCGGCCGAGCTGAACCTGCCGCTGATGACGGTGATCGACACCCCCGGGGCGGCGCTCTCGGTGGAGGCCGAGGAGGGCGGCCTGGCCGGAGAGATCGCCCGCTGCCTGGCGGACCTGGTCACCCTCGAGGCGCCGACGCTGTGCCTGCTGCTGGGCGAGGGCAACGGCGGCGGCGCGCTGGCGCTGCTGCCGGCCGACCGGGTGGTCGCCGCCCAGCACGCCTGGCTCTCGCCGCTGCCGCCGGAGGGGGCCAGCGCGATCGTGCACCGCGACCTCGACCACGCGCCGGACATGGCGCGCGCGCAGGGCGTCCGGTCCCTGGACCTGCGCGCCTCCGGCATCGTCGACCGGATCGTCGCGGAGAGGCCGGACGCCGCCGACGAGCCCGAGGAGTTCTGCGCCCGGCTCGGTGACGTGCTGCGCTACGAGCTGGCCACGCTGATCCACCGGGACCGGTCGACGCTCACCGCCGACCGGGCCGCCCGCTACCGCCGGATCGGGGCCGGTCCGGCCTGACCTCGGCCAGCCAGTCGCGCAGCAGCG
The DNA here is from genome assembly GCA_963838025.1 of uncultured Actinomycetota bacterium. Taxonomy (GTDB): domain Bacteria; phylum Actinomycetota; class Actinomycetes; order Propionibacteriales; family Nocardioidaceae; genus Nocardioides_B. The sequence continues at coordinate 425,774 of CAWIPF010000004.1, read as the reverse complement.
CGAGGAAGTCGTCGGGACGCTCCATGGAGGGCAGGTGGGCGGTGTCCGGCCACTCGACGCGGCGCGCGCCGGGGATCCCCTCGGCCACCCGTCGGGCGGTGTCCGCGATCGCGTCGAGGTCCTGCGCGCCGACGAGGACCAGGGTCGGGGCCGAGACCGCCGCGAGCCGCTCGAGCGCCGGCGGGTCCAGCTCGTCCTCCTCGACGTCGGTCCAGCCGGCCGTGAGCTCGAACGCGCGGCGCTGCATCCGGGCGACCCGCTCCCGGACGGACGGGTCCACGGCCGCGGCGTCCCGGCGCGGGCCGTCCACCCACCAGGAGAGGTTCGCCTCCACGGCGCCGTCGAGGTCGTCGCGCTGCAGCGCGGACCGCTCCGCGGCGAAGAACGCCCGCAGGCCCGGGGTGGCCTCGGCGATCAGCGAGCCGCCCGGTGCGCTGAGCAGCAGGGAGGCGGCCAGGCCGGGCCGGGTCAGCGCCGCCTCGACGGCCACACCCGCTCCGAAGGAGGCGCCCACCAGGTGGCAGCGCGCGATCCCGAGCCCGTCCAGCGTGTCGAGGAGGTCGTCTCGCGCGGAGACGGCCGCCCGCGGCCGTCTCGTCGAGTCACCGAAGCCGCGCAGGTCGAGCCGCACCGCGTCGTGCCCGGCGGTGAGCGCCTCCCACTGGGGGTCCCACATCCGCCGGTCGGCGATGCCGGCGTGGACGAGGACGACGGGCAGGTCGTCCCGCGGGCCCGCGCGCTCGTAGGCGATGCCCGCGGTCGAGTACGACGTGCTGCTCACCCGTGCTCCTGTCGTCGTGGGATGGGGCACCCCCCAATGAACGCCCCCGGCCCCTGCGGGCACAACCGGATTTCGGCTCAGCCGCCCGACGAGTAGCGCCGGGTCATGTCCCGGAAGGTCTCGGGCTGCGTTTGGGCCAGGTGCCGGCGGGCCCGGTGCCGGTAGCGCCACACCTGGAACCCGCCGAGCACCCATCCGACGTACTGGACCGACATCGCGAGGCGGTAGGCGCGCGGCGAGTAGTCGGTCGAGGCGCCGGGGGTGAACGCGTCGAGCAGCAGGCCGACGAAGAGCACCACCACCAGCGAGGCGAAGAAGCCGCCGACGTTGACGATCCCGGTGGCCGAGCCGAGGCGCGAGGCGGGGGCGAAGGTGCGGGCCACGTCGAAGCCGACCATCGAGCCCGGTCCGCCGAGGCCGGTCGCGACGACCAGCACGGCGAGCATCCAGACCGGGGCGTCGCCCGGCCACAGCAGCACGATCGCCCAGGCCAGCATCATCGAGGCCACGATGCCGAGCACGACGGTGGAGCGCTGCCAGGGGTTGCGCGCGATGTAGCCGCCGACGACCGGGCCGCCGACCATCATCGTGACCACGAGCAGCGAGAGCAGCAGCCCGGCGACCGTCGTGCCGGTGTGCTCGGCGTGCACGAAGAACGGGTAGCCCCACAGCAGGCCCATCACGTTCGCGGCGAACTGGGCGGTGAAGTGCGACCACAGGCCCAGCCGCGTGCCCGGGTCGAGCCAGGCCAGCCGCAGGTCGCGGGCGACGGTGCGGACGTCCTTGACGGTCCGCGAGGGCGGCGCGCCGGGGGGCACGTCGCGGACCACCGCGACCACCAGGAGACCGAGCACGAGGCCGAGCGCGGCGCTGGCCACGAACGTCGGCGTCCACCCGAATCGGGACAGCGAACGGGCCAGCGGGATCGCGGCCACCAGCGCCCCGCACTGGCCGAGCAGGGCGGTCCAGGCAGTGAGGATCGCGTTGCGCCGCGCCGGGAACCACGAGGCGATGATCCGCAGCACGCTGATGAACACCATCGCGTCGCCCATGCCGACGAAGACCCGCGCGACGAGGGCCCCGGCGAAGCTGCCGGTGAACGCGAAGCCGACCTGCGCGACCGTCATCGTGACCGCGCCGGTGAACAGCAGCCTCTGCGGGCCGTACCGGTCGAGCAGGACCCCGACGGGGATCTGCATGCCGGCGTAGACCAGCAGCTGGAGCACCGTGAACGTGGACAGCTCGGAGGCGGAGATCTGGAAGCGGTCGGCCGCCACCAGGCCCGCGACGCCGAGCGACGAGCGGTGGAAGACGGCCAGGAAGTACACCGCCACCGCGGTGCCCCAGACCGCACGCGCACGCCGGCGGCCGGGTGGGTCGGGTCGGGCCGGTCGGGCCGCGGGCGCGCCGCCGCTCAGCGCGACTCCCGGGCCAGGTCGACCGACCAGCGCAGGTGGGCCTCGACGACCGCGCAGAACGCCGCGGCGTCGTCGCCGCGGAGCGCCTCGAGGATGCGCTCGTGCTCGGCGATGGTTGCGTCCATGCGGTCGGTGCGGCCGCGCATGATCGCCGACGTGAACAGGGTCTGCCGCTCCCGGAGGGTGCGGTAGACCGAGGACAGCACCGCGTTGTCGGCGGCGTCGACGATCGCCTCGTGGAAGAGCCGGTCCCAGGTGGTGAACGCCGCGGTGTCCTGCTCCTGGCGGCTCTTGACCATCGCCCGGTGCGCCGCCTCGACCCGCGGGAGCAGGGCCCGGCGGGCGGCGAACGACTTGGCCGCGGTGTCCTTCTCGAGGATCGCCCGCGCCTCGAGGACGTCCTCGACGTCGCGCACGGAGAACTCCGCGACCACGGCACCGCGACGTGGCTGGAGCCGGACCAGCCCCTCGGCCTCGAGCCGCAGCAGCGCCTCCCGGACGGGGGTCCGGCTCAGCCCGAGCTCGTGGGCGAGCCCGGCCTCGGTGACGACCTCGCCGCCGTGGTAGACCCCGTTGAGGATCCCCCACTTCGCGAAGTCGTAGGCCCGCGCGGCGGCGGACCCGGGCGCGGGCACGGAGGGCTGGCTCATCGTGGCCCCATCCTAGGAGGACGGGACCGTAACTCCCGGTTCGCGTTGCTCGTTGACCGGACGTGAAACACGTTCTAGTTCGCCGCTGGCCGGCCGCCCTGACCGTCGTACTGCTGGTCGTCGGGGCCGCTCCCGCGCTCGGGGTGCCGATCCCGCCCGGTCCGGGCGACGGTGCGGTGCCGCAGTTCGAGGGCACCGCGGCCGAGGCACGCCCGGTGCGGGCCCGCCCCGTGCCGCGCGACCCGCACCTGGCCGCCAACGGCGCGAGCAGCATGCACGACGACGCCTACGCCTCCGACGCCTACGCCGTCGGCGGCCCGCTCGGGCGGCACCTTCGGGTCGACTCCGCCAGCTACGGCGTCGAGGAGTGCGCGACGATGGCGTTCGACCGGCGGGGCCGGATCGAGGCCCTGTGCGGCGGCCTCGAGGGCTCGCGCCTGATGCTGCTCGACCCCGCGTCGCTCGACGTGCTCGCCGCGTTCCCGCTGCCTCCCCGCAAGCCCGGCACGACGCTGCCGACCGAGGACCTGTGCGGAGGCGCCTACTTCTACCTCGACGACCGCGACCGGGCCGTGATCGAGACCACCGACGCGCACGTCTGGGTGGTCGCCCAGCGACGCTCCCCCCTCGGTACGACGTTTGCCCTGGCCCGCAGCTACGACGTGTCCTCGGCGGTCCCGGACGGGGACTGCCTGATCGCGCTGATGCCCGACTGGGACGGCTGGATCTGGTTCGTCACCGAGCAGGGCGGCGTGGGCACGCTGAACCCCCGGAGCGGGGCGGTCCGCAGCCTCCGGCTCCCGGGCGAGGCGATCGTGAACTCGTTCGCCACCGACGAGACCGGCGGCGTGTTCATCGTCAGCGACCACGCCCTGTACCGCTTCGACCGGGGCCGCCGCGGCCGGCCCGAGGTCACCTGGCGGCGGCGCTACGACCGCGGGTCGGTCCGCAAGCCCGGCCAGCTGTCCCGCGGCTCGGGCACCACGCCCACGCTGGTCGGCAAGGACCTCGTGGTGATCACCGACAACGCCGACCCGCGGATGCACGTGCTGTCGTTCCGCCGGACCGCGGCGCACGTCGCGCACCGCCGGGTGTGCCGGCAGGCGGTCTTCGGCAGGGGCACCAGCGACACCGAGAACAGCATCGTCGCGGTGGGGCGGTCGGTGATCGTGGAGAACAACTACGGGTACACCGGGCCCGCCTCGACCGTGAACGGCGGGTCCACGGCGCCGGGCATCGCCCGGGTCGGCGTCGGCCGCCGCGGCTGCGGCACCCGGTGGACCTCGCGCGAGTCGGCGCCCACCTCGGTGCCGAAGGTCTCGCTCGCGAACGGGCTGCTCTACGTCTACGCGAAGCCTCGCGGCGTCGCCTCCGACCCGTGGTACTTCACCGCGGTCGACGTACGGACGGGGCGGACGACGTACCGGAGGCTGACCGGGACCGGGGCGCAGTGGAACAACCACTACGCTGCGATCTACCTGGGGCCCGACGGCACCGCCTACGTGGCCACCCTCGCGGGCCTGGTCAGGCTCGAGGACGGAGACAACCCGTGAGCTGCTACGTCGTGACCGGGTCGGAGTCGGGCATCGGCGCGGCGACCGTGGCCCGGCTGCGCGCCGACGGGCACCGGGTGATCGGCGTCGACCGCACGCCGTCCGACGTGACGGTCGACCTCGGCACCCGGGAGGGCCGCGACGAGGCGGTCCGGGCCGTCACCGCGCTGGCCCCCGACGGCGTCGCCGGCCTGGTGCCCTGTGCGGGGCTGGGCGGCTTCACCGGCACCGACAGCGCGCTGCTCACGTCGGTGAACTACTTCGGCGCCGTCGAGGTGGCCACCGGCCTGCGGCCGCTGCTGGCCGCGGCGGCCGCGAACGGCGAGCCGGCGGCCGTCGTGCTGCTCTCCTCGAACTCCGTCACCTGCCAGCCCGGCTGGGCCGGTGACGTGGCCGAGCTCTGCCTGGAGGGCGACGAGCCGGGCGCACGGACCGCCGCGGCGGCCAGGGAGGCCGTCCACGTCTACCCGGCGACGAAGGCCGCGCTCGCCTGGTGGGCGCGCCGCGAGGGCGTGCGCGCGGAGTGGATCGGCGCCGGGATCCGCCTCAACGCGGTGGCCCCGGGCATGGTGGACACGGCGATGACCGAGCAGCTGCGCGCCGACGCGCAGCTCGGCGTGTTCGCCGACGCCTACCCGACCGCGATCGGCCGGCCCGGACGGCCGGAGGAGGTCGCGAACGCGATCGCGTTCCTGCTGTCCGCTCAGGCGAGCCTGGTGGTCGGCGCCACGTTGTTCCTCGACGGCGGCACCGACGCGATCATGCACCCGCTGCGCCCCGAGGCCTTCCCCTCCCGTTGAGTGCTGGCTTGTTCCCCGTTGAGTGCTGGCTTGTTCCCCGTCGAGTGCTGGCTTGTTCCCGACCCGGCACTCAACGGCGACCGAGCCAGCACTCACTACCCGATTAACCCAACACTCAACACTGAACAAGCCAGCACTCAACGGGATGGGGGCGGCTCAGAAGAGCAGGGTGCTGGCCGGGTCCTCGAGGATCCCGGCCACGTCGGCCAGGAAGCGGGAGCCCTTCTCGCCGTCGATCAGCCGGTGGTCGAACGACAGCGCCAAGGTGGTCACGTCCCGGACCTTGACCTTGCCCTTGTGCACCCACGGCTGCTTGCGCACCGCCCCGAAGGCCAAGATCGCGGACTCGCCCGGGTTGATGATCGGGGTCCCGGAGTCGACGCCGAATACGCCCACGTTCGTGATCGTGAACGTGCCGCCGCTCATCTCCGCCGGCTGCGTGCGACCCTCGCGCGCGGTCCGCGCGAGGTCGTTGATCGCCGCCCCGAGCTCGGCGAGGGTCATCACGTCGGCGTCCCTGACGTTGGGTACGACGAGACCGCGGGGGGTGGCCGCGGCGATGCCGAGGTTCACGTAGCTCTTGTAGACGACCTCCTGCGCGGCGTCGTCCCAGGTGGCGTTGACCTCCGGAGTACGGCGCGCCGCCAGGCACACCGCCTTGGCGACCACGAGCAGCGGGGAGACCTTGATCTCCCGGAAGTCGCGGTGCGACCTGAGCTTCTCGACGTACTTCATCGTCCGGGTGACGTCGCAGGTCACCCACTCGGTGACGTGCGGGGCGGTGAAGGCCGATCCGACCATCGCCTGGGCCATCATCTTGCGCACGCCCTTGATCGGCTCTCGCCGCTCGCGCTCCCCGGAGGTGACCGGACCGCTCTCGGCGCTCGGTCCGGGCTCGACCGCCGAGGAGGCGGACTGCACGTCCTCGCGGGTCACGGTGCCGTTCGGGCCGGTGGGCGTCAGCGTGGTGAGGTCGACGCCGAGGTCCTTGGCCAGCTTGCGCACCGGCGGCTTGGCCAGCACCCGCACGGTGCCGGGCTCGCCGGACCGGGCCGCGGGCGTCGCCGGAACCGGCGCCTCGTCGGCCTCCGCCACGTCGCTGCTCTGCGCGCCCCCGGGCGCGAACGCCCCCTGCACCTGCAGCTGGCTGGCCGCCCCCGCGTCGGTGGCCGCGGTCGCCGCCCCGCGCCGGGCGCGGCGCTTGGCGTGCGTCTCGCGCGGGCCGTAGCCCACCAGGGTCTGGTTCTCCCCGCCACCGGTCGCGGCGGGGTTCGACATGTCGATCTCCTCGGCCCGCTGGGCGAGGTGCAGGTAGGGGTCGCCCTCGCCGGCCATCGCCGGGCCGCCGCCGTCCTCGGCCGCCGGAGCGGCCGCCCCCTCGCCGATCCGGATCAGGGGTGTCCCGACCGCGACGGTCTCCCCCTCGGGGACGAGGAGGGCCTGCACGGTGCCGGCGTACGGCGAGGGCAGCTCGACCAGCGACTTCGCCGTCTCGATCTCCACCACGATGTCGTTGACCTTGATGACGTCGCCGACCTTCACCTTCCAGGTGACGATCTCGGCCTCGGTCAGGCCCTCGCCGACGTCGGGAAGCTTGTACTCGTTCACGGTTCTCCTGTCGGCGGTCAGTAGGCGAGCGAGCGGTCGACGGCGTCCAGCACCCGGTCGAGGTCCGGCAGCCACTGCTCCTCGACCCGGCTGGGCGGGTACGGCGTGTCGAAGCCCCCGACGCGCAGCACGGGAGCCTCGAGCTCGTAGAAGCACGCCTCCGTGATCCGGGCCGCCACCTCCGCCCCCATGCCGAGGTTCGCGTGGGCCTCGTGGGCGACGACCGCGCGGCCGGTCTTGCGGACCGACTCGAGCACCGGGCCCATGTCGAGCGGGGACAGCGTGCGCAGGTCGATGACCTCGATGCTGCGGCCCTCGCCCGCGGCGGCCTCCGCGCTCTGCAGACAGGTCTTCACCATCGGGCCGTAGGCGAGCAGCGTCAGGTCGCTGCCCCCCCGCACCACCCGCGAGGTGAACAGCGGCTGCGGCGCCGCGGTCTCGTCGAGCTCGGCCTTGTCGGCGTGGTACTGCCGCTTCGGCTCGAGGAAGACCACCGGGTCGTCGCTCTTGATCGCCTGCTGGATCATCCAGTAGCCGTCGACGGGGTTGGAGCAGGCGACGACCTTCAGGCCCGGCGTGTGCGCGAACTGCGCCTCGGGGCTCTCGGAGTGGTGCTCGACGGCACCGATGCCGCCCCCGAACGGGATCCGGATGACGATGGGCATCTTGACCTTGCCCTGGCTGCGGAAGTGGATCTTCGCCACCTGGCTGACGATCTGGTCGTACGCCGGGTAGACGAACCCGTCGAACTGGATCTCGCAGACGGGACGGTAGCCGCGCATGGCCAGCCCGACCGCCGTGCCGAGGATCCCCGACTCGGCCAGCGGGGTGTCGATGACCCGGTCCTCGCCGAAGTCCTTCTGCAGCCCGTCGGTGATCCGGAAGACGCCGCCGAGCTTGCCGACGTCCTCGCCCATGATGAGGACCTTCGGGTCGTCCTCCATGGCCTTGCGCAGTCCGGCGTTGAGGCCCTTGGCCAGGGTGATCTTGCTCATCGGTGCGCTCCTGCCTTGTCGTCGACCTCGAAGGAGTCGAGGTAGGCCGCGTAGCCGGCCTTCTGCTCCTCCAGCTCGGGGGTCTGCTCCGCGTACACCTGGTCGAAGACGTCGAGGATGTTCGGCTCCGGCAGCGCCCGGCAGCCCTCGCGGAGGTGCTCGCCGAGCTGCTCGGCCTCGCGGTCGACCTCCTCGAAGAACTCCTGGTCGGCCAGCCCGTTGCGGGTGAGGTAGACCTTGACCCGGGCGATCGGGTCCTTGAGCTTCCAGTTCTCGACGTCCGCCGACAGCCGGTAGCGGGTCGGGTCGTCGGTGGTCGTGTGCGCGCCCATGCGGTAGGTGTAGGCCTCCACGAGCGTCGGCCCCTGGCCCTCGCGGGCCCGCTGGAGCGCGGCCTGCGTCACGGCGTACGACGCGAGCACGTCGTTGCCGTCCACGCGGACGCCGGGGAAGCCGAAGCCCAGCGCCCGCTGGTAGAGCGGGATCCGGGTCTGCCGCTCGATGGGCTCGGAGATCGCCCACTGGTTGTTCTGGCAGAAGAAGACGACCGGCGCGTTGTAGGACGCGGCGAAGATGAACGACTCGTTGACGTCGCCCTGGCTGCTGGCGCCGTCGCCGAAGTAGGCCACCACGGCGGCGTCCCGGTCGGCGTCCCCGGTGCCGACGACGCCGTCGCGCTGCATGCCCATCGCGTAGCCGGTCGCGTGCAGGGTCTGGGCCCCGATGACGATCGTGTAGAGGCCGAAGTTGTTGTCGTTCGGGTCCCAGCCGCCCTGGTCGACGCCGCGGAAGAGGCCGAGCAGCCGCAGCGGGTCGATGCCCCGGCAGTAGGCCACGCCGTGCTCGCGGTAGGTCGGGAAGACGAAGTCCTGCGGACGCAGCGCGCGGCCGGAGCCGATCTGTGCGGCCTCCTGGCCGAGGAGCTGGGCCCAGATGCCGAGCTCGCCGTGCCGCTGGAGCGCGGTGGACTCCGTGTCGATACGGCGGGTCAGCACCATGTCACGGTAGAAGCCGCGGATCGTCTCGGCCTCCTCGTCGGCGGTCAGGCCCTCGCCGAAGGAGAACTCCGGGTGCTCCACCCGTTCGCCCTCGGGCGTCAGCAGCTGCACCAGCTCGGGGCCGCCGTCCGCGTGGGAGGGCCCGAAGACCTCACCGAGGTCGGGACCGAAGTCCGACCCGCCTTTGCTCGACACTGTCTCGCTCACCTGCACTCCTTCGTCTCGTCGGTTGGGCGGGGTCTCCGCCACCGGCTGCAGGGCCGCCTTCGCGACCCTGGGAGCTCGCGGTCCACCTCACGCTCGTGCGCGAGGGTGTGCGTCGCGACCGTGCGGGTGACCGTGCTGTGACCGGTACCACACCGGCCTTCGGCTCATAAGGTACCGGTCGCTCGCCTCCCAACATAATCCCGCCCCCGGGTGCCCGACGGCTTTTCGCGGACCCGCGGCCCGGGGCCGGCGTGGCCGGATCTCGACGGTCAGGTGTCCGGAATCCGCGCGACCCGGCACGCCGCGCCGTCGTAGCATGTCAGGAGTCATCGGAGAGGACGGTCATGACCCCACCGGCGTCGTCCGCGACCAAGGTCGCCCCCGCCTTCGGGCTCGTCGTCGCCGCCCTCGGCGTCGTCTACCTGGTCTGGGGGTCGACGTACCTCGGCATCCGGATCGTCGTCGAGCAGGCGCCGCCGCTGACCTCGATGGGGCTGCGCTACCTCACCGCGGGGGTCCTGCTCGCGGGCATCCTCACCCTGCGCGGCGGCCCCCGCCGGCTCCGGCTCACCGGCCGCCAGGCGGTGGGTACGGCGTTCCTGGGGCTGATGCTGCCGATGCTCGGCAACGGGATGGTGTCGGTCGGGGAGAACCTCGGCGCCCCGTCGGGCGTGGCGGCGCTGCTGATCGCGGTGGCCCCGCTGATGATCGTGGTGTTCCGGCTCGTCGAGGGCGACCGGCCCCGGGCGATGACCGTGCTCGGGGTGCTGCTCGGCTTCGCCGGGCTCACGTTCCTGGTCGTCGTCGGCCACGGCGGGGCCCACGCTCGGGGCTTCCCCGCGGGTGCCGGGCTGATCGTGGTGGCCGCGTCGACCTGCTGGGCGCTCGGCTCCTACCTGCAGCCGCGGCTGTGGCTTCCCCGCGACGTCTTCGTCACCACCGTCTACGAGATGCTCTTCGGCGGTCTGATCCTGCTCACCGTGGGGCAGTCCGCCGGGGAGCGGTTCACCTTCGACTACGCCCCGCGGACCTGGGTGGCGCTGGGCTACCTGGTGGCGTTCGGGTCCGTGGTGGCGTTCACCTCCTACGTGTGGCTGCTGGCGAACGCGCCGATCAGCCTGGTCGCGACGTACGCCTACGTGAACCCGGTGGTCGCGGTGTTCCTCGGCTGGCTGGTGCTCTCCGAGCCGGTCACCCTCGCGGTGCTGGTCGGGGGGACGGTCGTCGTGCTCGCGGTGGCGATCGTCATCAGCGCCGAGCGGCCCCGGCGTCTCGCCGAGGCGGAGGTGGCGGTCACGGGCGAGCCCGGTCCGGCGCTGCCGGCCGCCGAGGCTGCGAGCTGACCGGTCCCGCCCGGCCGCTAGCGTGGCGCTCATGACCGACAAGACCGTCTCCGCCAGTACGTCGATCCAGGCGCCGCCCGAGGTGGTGTTCGCGATCGTCGCCGACCCCCGCCAGCACAGCCGCATCGACGGGTCCGGCTCGGTCCAGGCGCTCGTCGAGGGCCCGGACAGGCTGTCCGAGGGCGCGCGGTTCGGGGTCTCGATGAGGCTGTTCGGGCTGCCCTACCGGATCACCAACCGGGTCGTGGAGTTCGAGGAGGGGCGCCGGATCGCCTGGCGGCACTTCGGGGGGCACCGCTGGCGCTACGAGCTCGAGCCCACCGACGGCGGCGGCACCCGGGTGACCGAGACGTTCGACTACACCCGCTACGGACCGGTGGCCACCGCGATCATCACCGCTGCGGGCTTTCCCGGCCGGAACCGCCGCGGGATCGACGAGACGCTGGTCCGGCTCAAGGCCGCGGCCGAGGCCGACGCCGCGGGCTGAGCCGAACCGGTCGCAGCGCCCCCCCGAACCCGGTTGACTCTCCTCGTGGGCAGCAACGGGTGGGACACCGAGTCCGGTTCGACGCCGGACCGGCTGCTCCCCGGGCTGACCGTGCTGCGGAACTACCAGCGGGCCTGGCTCGGCGGGGACCTGCTCGGCGGGGTGACCGTGGCCGCCTACCTGGTGCCCCAGGTGATGGCCTACTCGGTGATCGCCGGGCTTCCCCCGGTCACCGGCCTGTGGGCCAGCATCGGGCCGCTGCTGGTCTACGCGCTGCTGGGCTCGTCGCGCCGGCTCTCGATCGGGCCGGAGTCCACGACCGCCCTGATGACCGCCGCCGCGGTCGGCGCGATGACCGCCGGCGATCCGGCCCGCTACGCCGCCGCCGCGACCGCCCTGGCGCTGGCCGTCGGGGTGATCTGCCTGCTCGGCTGGGTGGGCCGCCTGGGCTTCCTGGCCGACCTGTTGTCCCGCCCGGTCCTCGTCGGCTACATGGCGGGGATCGCGGTGCTGATGGTGGTCAGCCAGCTCGGCAAGCTCACCGGGGTGGTGGTGCCGGCGGACGCCCCCCTGAAGCAGGCCGGCTACACCCTGCGCCACCTCGGCGAGGTGCGGGTGCCGACGCTCTCGATGGCGCTCGGGGTCCTGCTCCTGCTGCTGGTGGCCCAGCGGATCCGGCCGCGCTGGCCCAACCCGTTGCTGGCGGTGCTGCTCGCGACGGTCGTCACCGCGGTGTTCCACCTGGATCGGGTGGGCGTCGCGACGGTCGGGGCGATCCCCCGGGCACTGCCGGTCCCGGGTCTGGTGGGGGTCCGCGTCCAGGACGTGCTGGCCCTCGCGCTGCCGGCCGTCGGGGTGGCGGTGGTCGGCTACTCCGACAACGTGCTCACCGCCCGGGCCTTCGCGTTCCGCCGGCACGAACGGATCGACGCCAACCAGGAGTTCCTCGCGCTCGGTGCGGCCAACCTGGCCTCCGCCGCCCTGCACGGGTTCCCGGTCAGCAGCAGTGCGAGCCGCACCGCGATCGGCGACTCGCTCGGCAGCCGCACCCAGCTCTACTCCCTGGTGGCGCTGGCCGGGGTGCTGGTCAGCCTCGTCGCCCTCGGCCCCGTGCTCGGTGCCTTCCCGCTGGCCGCGCTCGGCGGCGTGGTGGTCTATGCGGCGCTCCGCCTGGTCGACGTACCGGAGCTGCGGCGCATCGCGCGTTTCCGGCGCAGCGAGCTGCTGGTGGCGCTGTCGACGACCGTCGGGGTGCTGGTGCTGGGGGTGCTGCCCGGGATCGGCGTCGCGGTGGGGCTCTCGATCCTCGGCGTGCTGCACCGGGTCGCCCGGCCGCACGACGGCGTCCTCGGGTACGCGCCGGGGGTGGCGGGGATGCACGACGTCGACGACTACCCCGATGCGGTGACCGTGCCCGGGCTGGTCGTCTACCGCTACGACTCCCCGCTGTTCTTCGCCAACGCCGAGGACTTCCGGCGCCGGGTCCTGGCCGCGGTCGACCACGCTCCGTGGCCGGTCGAGTGGCTCCTGCTCAACGCGGAGGCCAACATCGACGTCGACCTCACCGGGCTGGACGCGCTGGAGGAGGTCCGCTCGGAGCTGGCCGGCCGCGGGATCGTGCTCGCCCTCGCGCGGGTCAAGCAGGAGCTGCGCGAGGACCTCGACGCGGCGGGCTTCACCGACCGGGTCGGCGCGGACCGGTTCTACATGACGCTCCCGACCGCGGTCGCCGGCTACGTCGAGGCGTACGTCGCCCGGCACGGCGAGCCGCCGCCCGGGGTCCCCCCGCTTCCCGGCGCGCCGTCCTGACCCCGCCCCCCTCCGCATATCGGTGGTCCGGGCGTGAGCCTGGGATCATGGCGACCATGGCAGACCACGACACCGCCGGCGACGCCGTACGCGTCGAGCGGAAGGGCCCCGTGACGACCGTCATCCTCTCTCGGCCGGCGGCCCGCAACGCCGTGGACGGGCCGACCGCCGCCGCGCTCGCGGACGCCTTCCGCTCGTTCGACGCGGACGACTCGAGCGCGGTCGCCGTGCTGTACGGCGACGGTGGGACGTTCTGCGCCGGGGCGGACCTCAAGGCGCTCGGCACGGATCGGCAGAACACGGTCGCGCCGGAGGGCGACGGTCCGATGGGCCCGACCCGGCTGCGGCTGTCCAAGCCGGTGGTCGCCGCGGTCGCAGGTCACGCCGTGGCCGGTGGGCTGGAACTGGCGCTGTGGTGCGACCTGCGGGTGGTCGAGGAGGACGCCGTACTCGGGGTGTTCTGCCGACGCTGGGGGGTGCCGCTCATCGACGGGGGCACGGTGCGGCTGCCCCGGCTGATCGGCGAGAGCCGCGCGCTCGATCTGATCCTCACCGGCCGGCCGGTCGACGCCGCGGAGGCGCTCGCGATCGGCCTGGCCAACCGCGTGGTCGCGCCGGGCACCGTGCGCGCCGAGGCGGAGGCGCTGGCCGGCCTGATCGCCGGCTTCCCGCAGACCTGTCTGCGACAGGACCGGCTCTCGGTGCTCGAGCAGGCCGGACTCGACGAGGAGGCGGCGCTCGCCCGAGAGCTCGAGCACGGGCTGGTCTCGCTGGATTCCGACGCACTCGACGGGGCGCGCAGGTTCGCCGCGGGTGAGGGCCGGCACGGCCGGTTCGAGGGCTAGGTCGTGGCGGGCTGGGTCGTGGCGGGCAAGGTCGCGGCGGGCAAGGTCGCGGCGGGCAAGGTCGCGGCGGTCCCCGTCCCACCTACCTCGGGAAACCGTCACTCCCCCGGGCAAGATCACCACGGGGAGTGACAGTTCCCCTGCATACCTTGGTAATTGGTGGGCCCGTCAGGCGAGGGACTCGAGCCAGGCGTCGTGCAGGTCGGAGAACCGACCCGACCCCTCGTCGATCAGCGCCGCCGGGGAGCCGTCCTCGACGATCCGGCCGTGCTCGAGCACCAGCACCCGGTCGGCGATCTCCACCGTCGACAGCCGGTGCGCGATGATCACCGCGGTCCGGTCGGCCAGGATGGTGCGCAGCGCGCGCTGGACCAGCCGCTCGGAGGGTACGTCGAGCGAGGACGTCGCCTCGTCGAGGATCAGCACGTCGGGGTCGGCGAGGAACGCCCGGGCGAACGCCACCAGCTGGCGCTGCCCCGCCGACAGCCGGCCGCCCTTGTTGGCCACGTCGGTGTCATAGCCCTGGGGCAGCTTCATGATGAAGTCGTGCGCGCCGATCGCCCGGGCCGCGGCGATGACGTCGTCCATCGAGGCGTCCGGGCGTCCGAAGCGGATGTTGTCGGCCACGGTGCCGCTGAACATGTAGTTCTCCTGGGTGACCATCACCACCGACGCGCGCAGCGTCGGCTCGTCGAGGTCACGCAGGTCGACCCCGTCGAGCAGGACCTGGCCGCTCACCGGGTCGTAGAACCGGGACAGCAGCTTGGCGATCGTGGTCTTGCCCGCCCCGGTGGTGCCGACCAGCGCCACGGTCTGGCCGGCGGGGACGGTGAGCTCGAGCTCGGGCAGCACCGGGACGCCGTCGACGTACTCGAAGCGGACGTCCTCGAACCGGACCTCGCCGTCGACGGAGCCCATCGGCACCGGCCGGCCCGGCTCGGGCACGGTCGGCTCCTCCTCGAGCACGCCGGACAGCTTCTCCAGCGCGGCCGAGGCGGACTGGAAGGTGTTGTAGAACTGCGAGATCTCCTGCATGGGCTCGAAGAACTGGCGCAGGTAGAGCAGGAACGCGGCGAGCACTCCGACGGTCACCTCGCCGTTGAACGCCAGGTGCGCGCCGTAGAGCAGCACCACCGCGATCGTGATGTTGCCGATCAGCTTGATGCCCGGCATGAACCAGGCGACCAGCCGGAACGCGCGCAGGTTGGCCAGCCGGTACTGCTCGTTGACCTCGTCGAAGATCTGCTGGTTGCGGTGCTCGCGGCGGAACGCCTGCACCGCGCGGATGCCGAGCATCGACTCGACGAAGTGCACGATCACCAGCGCGACCTTCTCCCGGGTGACCCGGTAGGTCTTGGCCGACTCCTTGCGGAACCAGTTGGTGAGCGCGAGCAGGAACGGGAAGCACACCAGCGCCACCAGCGCCAGCTTCACGTCCAGGGTCAGCAGCAGTACGGCGACCCCGACCAGCGTGAGCACCGCGGTGACCAGGCCGTCGAAGCCGGTCTCGAGCATCTCGTAGATCGCGTCGACGTCGGAGGTCTGCCGGGAGATCACCCGGCCGGAGGTGTACTCGTCGTGGAAGGCTGGGCTGAGCCGCTGGAAGTGCCGGAACACCCGACGCCGGACCTCGAACAGCATGTCCTGACCGATCCGCCCGGACATCATCAGGAACGTCCGGCGGGAGACCGCCTGGACGATCGTCGCCGCCAGCACGATCGCGACGATCGTGAACAGCACGCCGGTGTCGCCGGTGGCGCGGATCGGCGGGATGCCCCGGTCGATGCCCTCCTTGACCAGGTAGGGGATCGACAGCCGGGAGACGTTCTCCACCAGCACGATCGCGACCAGCAGCCAGATCAGCTTCTTGTGCGGGCGGAGCAGGTCGCCGAGCAGCCGGCGCGAGCGTGCCTGGAGCAGGCCGGACACCGCGGCGGTCATCTCGTCCGCGCGGTGCTCGGCGGCGACGCCGCGCCACTCCTCGTCGGGGACGACGACCTCGGCGTCCGCGGGGACCTGGGTCGGGGCCTCACTCATGCCGACACCCCCTCGAGGTCGGCGTCGGACTCGGCGTCCGCGGCCAGCAGCTCCCGGTAGGCGGGCACGGTCGCGAGCAGCTCGCTGTGGTCGCCCACGTGCGTGATGGTGCCGTCCTGGATCAGCGCCACCTTGTCGGCGAGCAGCACCGTCGAGGCGCGGTGCGCGACCACGATCCCGGTGGCGTCGGCGAGCACCCGGCGCAGCGCCTCCTCCACGAGCTTCTCGGTGTGGATGTCGAGCGCGGAGAGGGTGTCGTCGAGCACCAGGATCCGCGGCTCGGCCAGCACCGCGCGCGCGAGCGCCAGCCGCTGCCGTTGCCCGCCGGACAGGGACATGCCCTGCTCGCCGATGCGGGTGTCGAGCCCCCAGGGCAGGTCGTGCACGAATCCGGCCTGGGCCACCGCGACCGCGGCCTCGATGTCGGCGTCGGTCGCGTCGCGCCGGCCCAGGGTGAGGTTCTCCCGGGCGCTCATCGAGAACAGCGTGGGCTCCTCGAAGGCGGTGGCCACGATCCTGCGCAGGTTGCCCAGCTCCAGGTCGCGTACGTCGACCCCGTCGATGGTGATCCGGCCGCCCGTGACGTCGTAGAGCCGAGGCACCAGCGCGGTCAACGTGGTCTTGCCGGACCCGGTCGCGCCGACCACCGCGACGGTCTCGCCGGGCGAGACCTCGAGGTTCACGTCGTGCAGCACCGGCTCGTCGGGCTGGTCGGGGAAGGCGAAGTCGACGTGCTCGAAGCGCAACCGGCCGCGGGGGTTCTCCAGGACGGTGGAGCCGGAGACGATCGAGGGCCGGGTGTCGAAGATCTCCAGGACGCGGGCCGCCGCGGTCATCGCCTCCTGCGCCATCGCGAGGATGTAGCCGAGGGCCGCGATCGGCCAGACCAGCGAGAGCATCAGCGTGATGAAGGCGACCAGCGTGCCGAGGGTCAGGTGCCCGGTGCCCACACCGTAGGCGCCGAGCAGCAGCACGACCACGACCGCGAAGTTCGGGATCACCTCGAGGAAGGTCCAGAACTTCGAGGACAGCCGGACCTTGTCCATCGAGGTCTCGTAGAGCTTGCGCGCGGCGGCGTCGTACTTCTCCGAGACGTAGCGGCTGCGACCGAAGGAGCGGATCACCCGGATGCCGACCGCGCCCTCCTCGGCGAGGGTGGCCAGGTCGCCCTGCTCGTCCTGCACCCGCCTCGAGACCAGCACGTAGCGGCTCTCGAACCGGTTGGAGAGCATCACGATCGGCGCCGCGACCGCCGCGACGACCAGGCCGAGCGGCCAGTACATCTCCAGCAGCACGCCGGTGACCACGAGCAGCTGCACCACGTTGATCAGCAGGAACAGCATCCCGAACCCGAAGAACCGCCGGATGCTGGAGAGGTCGGTCGTGACCCGCGACAGCAGCTGTCCCGACTGCCACTGGCCGTGGAAGCCCATCGGCAGCGCCTGGAGCCGCTCGTAGAGGTCGTGCCGCATCGCGGTCTCCACCTCGAGCACGGCGTTGGACTGCACCCACCGGCGCCAGAAGATCAGCGCCGCCTCCAGCACGCCGAGGACGAGGGCGAGCAGCCCCAGCGGCAGCACCGGACCGATGTCGTGGTGGGCGATCGGCCCGTCGATCATCGCCTTGGTGACCAGGGGGATCGCGATCGAGAGCCCGACCCCGGCGAGCGCGGTGACCAGCATGACGACCAGCGACACCCGGTGCGGCCGGAGGTAGCCCCGCAGCCGCCACAGCGAGTGCACTCCGGCGGGTGGATGGTCGTTCGGTCCCGTCGTCTCGGGCAGCGTGCTCGACATCTGCTGGTCGCAGTCCCCTCGTTCGGCCGCGCCGAGAGCGCGCTGGTGGCACGGGTCTGACGGGCGATGATGCGTGTAAGGCACAGATTACCTGCTGGCTCTGACACTCCCCAACCGGTTTCCGCACCGCCCCCGGGCGTGCCCGAGGCCCGGGACGCGATGCGTCCCGGGCCCGGGTCCGGCGCGGTCGGTCAGCTCCAACGGCGACGGCTGCGCAGTGCCAGCCAGGCACCGAGCACGACCGCCAGACCGCCGGCCGTCAGCAGCCACCCGCTGTCGGCGGGCGCACCCGTCGCGGGCAGCTCGACGCCCTTGACGAGCGGGGGCCGCGGCCTGACCTGCTCCCGGGGCAGCACCTCGGGAGCGCAGACGGTCACCGGGGCGTCGGCCGACAGCTCGGCCTGCACGATCGTGGCGGTGTTGTCGTAGTCCGTGCAGCCCGGCTTGGCGGGCAGGTCGAGCGAGTAGCTGAAGTCGGTCGGCGTGCCGGCCTCGTTCCAGGTCGCCTGGCCCAGCGCCTTCTTGTTGCCGGGGACCGTCTTGTCATCGACCACGTCGACGACCTTGTTGGTCTCCTTGCCCACCGAGAACGACACCGGCGAGTCGAGCTGGACGTTGCCCTTGTCCCAGGTGACCGTCGCGGACTCCTTGCCGCTCTTGGCGGACGGGGCACCGTTGAACTGGCAGGTGTAGGTGAGGGTCGTGGACCCGCCCTTCGGCACCACCATGTCCTGCCCCGGGTCGAGCGCACAGCTCACGTTGGGCCCGAGGTCGGTGGTCTGCGCGACCGACACGGTGACGTCCTTGTAGCCGTTCGGGTTGGCCACCGTGAGCGCCCCGGTCATCGTCCACGCGGAGTCGGTGGCCGCACCCGGCGTCGCCGTCACCGTGTAGTCGACCGTGGCGTGGTCGCCGGGGACGTCGTACCGCGTCTTCGCCGAGTCCTTCGTGATCGTCCAGTCGTAGCTGGTGTCGTAGGACGCCTCTGCGGCGTTGACGATCGTCAGGTCGCCCTGCCGGCACACGTCCACGCTTGCCTGTGCCTGCCCGAGCGAGCCCCACTGGCCCTCGGCGGACGTGGCGGCCTCGCCCGAGGGCGCCTCGTCCAGGTAGGCCGTGTTGTCGTACGTCGTGCACTCGCCGACCGTGCCGGGCAGGGTCAGGTCGTACTCGAACGAGGTCGGCTCACCGGGGCCCTGCTGGCTCCCGTTCCACTGGGCGTTCCCGAGCACGTCCGGGTTGTCGGTGTGGGTGACCTTGTCGTCGGTCACCTGCACCTCGTAGTCGGTCCAGGTGGCCTGGCCGAACGAGACCGCCGTGCTGCCCGTGACGCTGCGCTCGCCGGCCGGCCCCTGCCACGTCGCCGTGGCGTCGTTGGTGCCGTCGTACGCCGGCTGGGTCGGCACGTCGCAGTCGTAGGTCAGCGTCTTGGTCGCGCCCGGCGCCAGCGTCACCACGTTGGTGCCCTGGTCGCCGCCGGTGACCAGGCAGCTGGTCCCGCCGCCCACGTGCGGGACGTCGGTGACGGTGGCCACGATGCCGCCGCCTTCGTAGGTGTTCGGGTTCGTGAGGGTCACGTCACCGGACATCTTCCAGTTGCCGTCGGTGTAGCCGTTCGGGGTGGCCGTGACGGTGTAGTGGAAGTTCGCCTGCCCGTTCTTGTCCACCTCGACCCGGGTCTGGTCGACCGACTTGTCGATCAGCCAGTTGTAGGTGCGGTCGAACGACGCGTCGGCGGTCTTCTCCACGACGAGCGGCTTCTCCGAGCAGACCGTCACCGTCTTCGTCGCCTCGTCGAGGGTGCCCGCGGCGCCCTCGATCTTCGCGGTGTTCGGGTAGTCCGTGCAGACCCCCGGCTCCCCGGAGAGCGTGACGTCGTAGTAGAAGACGGTCGGCTCACCCGGCCCCTGCTCGGTGCCGTTCCAGGTCGCGGTGCCCAGGGTGCCCTGGGTGCCGGTGGTCTTGTCGTCGGTGACGGTGACCGTCTTGTCGGTCTCGGCCGGGTCGGTGAACGTCACCGCCGCCGAGCCCTGCGCCGAGGCCTCCCCACCGGGCGACTGCCAGGTGGCGTAGGCCGTGTTGGTGCCGCCGGTGTACGCCGGCCTGCTCGCGAACGTGCACGCGTAGGGCAGCGTGGTCTGCTCGCCCGACGCCAGCGTGACGCTGTCGCCGCCGGTGACCGTGCACTGCACCCCGCCCCCGACTCCCGAGGGCACGTCGGTGACCGCGGCGGTGATGTCGGCCAGGCCGGCCGCGTTCGGGTTCTCGACCGTGATCGTCCCGTCCAGCGTCCAGTTGCTGTCCACGTAGCCCTCGGGCGTGGCCGTCACCGTGTAGTGGAAGGTGTGGTCTCCGCCCTGCGCGATCTCCACGCTGGCGGGGTCCTCGACCGCCTTGGCGACCTTCCACTTGTACAGCCGGTCGAACGACGTGTGCGCGTCCTTGGTCACGACCAGGCCGGTCTGCACGCAGAGCTCCACGGAGGCCTTCGCCTGCTGCTCCGTCTCGGTGATCTCGGCGGTGTTGTCGTAGGTCGTGCACTGCCCGAGCACGCCGGCCTTGTCGACGGTGTAGCTGAAGGTCGCCGGGGTCTTGGCGTCGTTCCAGGTCGCCGTGCCGAGCGCGACCTGGGTGCCAGTGGTCTTGTCGTCGGTCACGTGCACCGTCTCGTTGGTCTTGTTCTCCTCCGGGAGGGTGAACGGCACCTTGACGGCCGGCGAGTCGATCGCCTTCCCGTCGTACGACGCCGTGGCCACGTTCGTGCCGTCGGTGTAGCTGGTCGGCTTGCTCGGGACCGTGCAGGTGTAGTCGCGGGTCGCGGTGCCGAGCACGAGCTCACCCACGGCGTTCTCGTGCGCGACCGGGATGACCACGCCGGTCCCGTTCGTGACCGCACAGGTGGCTCCGCCGCCCACGGCGGGCGCGTCGGTCAGGTCCACCGACACGGCCTTGTACAGGTTCGGGTTGGACACCGTGATGGTGCCGCCCATCGCCCAGCCGCTGTCGACGAAGGACTTCGGCGTCGCGGTGACCGTGTAGTGGAAGGTGGCGACGCCGCCGGAGATGGTCACCTTCGTCTCCGCGACCTCCTTCTTCAGGTCCCACGTGTAGTCGCGGTGGTAGGTGCCGGCCGCGGTCTTGGCGACGGTGACGTCGAGCGGCCAGCAGACCTCGACCGAGCTGGACGCGGTCTTCTCGGGCAGCTGGTCGATCCACGCGTTGTTGGTGTAGGTCTTGCAGTCACCCGGGACGCCCGCCAGGTCGACGGAGTAGGTGAAGTCCTGCACCAGGCCGGGGCTCCAGTCCACCGTGCCGAGCACGTGGGCGGCCCCGTCGACGGTCTTGTCGTCCTTGACCGTGATGGTCTGGTCGATGGACGTCTTGTCCCACTGCGACTCGACCACGTCGACGGTGCCGTCAGCGGTGCCCTGCGGCGTGGCGTAGGCGGACTCGTCCCAGGTGGCCGTCGCGGTGTTGGTCCCGTCGTACACGGGCTTGGTGTCGCCGAACAGGCACGTGTAGTGGAAGTCGCGCGTGCTGTCCGCGGTGATCTTCCCGTCCCCGAAGTCGCTCACCGAGCAGGTGCCGCCGCCGTCGTAGACGTCGGTCAGGTCGGTGAGGGTGACGTCCTCCCACTTGTTCGGGTTGGTCACCGAGATCTTCCCCGACATCGCCCACTGGCTGTCGCTGTAGGGCAGCGCCGTCACGGTCACCGTGTAGTTCGCGGTGGCCTCTCCGGTCGAGGGGTCGACGACCAGCTCGGTCTTGTCGGCCTTCTTCGCGATGCCCCAGTCGTAGGTCCGGGTCAGGCTGGAGACCACGTTCTTGGTCACCGACAGGTCGCTGCCGACGCAGACCTTCACCGACTCGGAGTCCTCGGCGAGCTTGACGTCGCCGTCCCCGAAGAGCTTGGCGGTGTTGGGGTAGCTGGTGCACTCCCCGGGCACCCCGGCGAAGCTCTTGGTGTAGGTCCGCTCCGACACGGTGCCCTCGGCGGACCAGGTGATGGTCCAGGCCGGGTCGAAGGTGGTCTGCGTGTCGGTGACCGTGACGGTCTTGTTCGCCTCGTTCGCGACCGACCAGGTGTAGCTCTTGGTGGCGGTCGCGGTCCCCACACCCGCCGAGGCGGGGTCGTCGACGTCGGCCTGCGTCTTCGGGTAGTCCGCGCGCGACCAGGTCACCGTCGCGGTGTTGGTGCCCCCACCGCTCAGCGAGGACGGCGCGGTGGCGTAGCTGCAGGTGTAGCCGTAGTCGGTGCTCCCCGCCGGGACGGAGACCTGCGTGCCCGGGTCGCCCGAGATGTCGGCCGCCGCGAAGGTGCAGCTGCCGCCGTCGGCCACCGAGTCGTCCAGGGTGGCGACCATCGCGGAGTGGTTGGGGTTGGTCACGCTGACCTTGCCCGTGACCTTCCAGTTCGACGTCGTCCGGGCGCCCTCGGTGACCTTCACCTTGTAGTCGAAGGACGCGGAGGTGCCTTCGGGGACGTGCTGCTCCTTCGAGCTCACCGACTTGTCGAGGGACCAGGCGTAGGCCGCGTCGTACGTCGCGGTGGCGGTCTTCGTCGCGGTCAGGTCCGCCCACTTCGCGGGGTCCTTGAACGTGAACGTGTACGTCGCCGGCGACGAGCCCGCGTCAAGTGCCCGCGGACCGATCGACCGGTCCTTCGGGAAGAAGTAGCCGGGGGGCGCGCCGGTCTCCTCGACCGTGTAGGAGTCGGGCTCGACCGGGTCGATCTTGATGACGCCGGCGGCGGGGTCCTTGTCGGTGGCGTCGTTGTCCTGGACGGTCAGGCTGCCGCCGGAGACGCCGGGGGTCGGGTCGGGCGTGATCTTGAACGTCGCGCCGGCCAGCGGGTTGCCGTCGAGGTCCTGCTTCTGGATCACGATCTTGGCGCAGCTGCCCGGGATGTTCACGCCGATCGGCGCGACCCAGTCCTTGACCGCGGCGGTGTTGGAGTCGGACGAGCGGGAGCGGATGTTGATCACGCCGAAGTCGCCGCGGCAGGTGCCGCTGCCGAACAGCGCGCTGATGTTCAGGGCCCCCTCGGCGAACTTGCCGTCCGCGCTGACCGCACCGGTGAAGGCGCCGCCCGGCACCGTCGTGGGGCACCAGCCGGCGGCGGGCGTGTAGCCCGTGACCGTGATGCAGGGGTCGGCGTCCTTGTTGCCGTCGTGCCAGCCGGCGTCGGACTGCAGGGTCCACAAGAAGACCTTGTGGACCGAGAAGTCGCTGTTGCCGTTCTGGGTCAGCTGCACCATCAGGTCGCCGGGCGAGCGGTGCGGGCGCGGGGGGTTGGCCGAGGTGTTCGCGAGCTGGTTGTACTCCACGTCGTACAGCGTGGTGCCGGTGTTCGCGTCCCTGACGAAGCCGAAGAACGACCACACGTCGCCGCCGTAGGTCGTGTTGTAGCTGTAGACGTTGCCGACGTCGTCCTTGCCGGGCGAGGTGCCGCTGCCGGTGACCCAGTTGCTCGGGTGCTCGTACTCCTTCGAGCCCGACGTGAACTGGGTGGCGTCGTCGAAGGTGTCGTCGCGGACCGTCCCCTTGTTGGCCCAGTCGTCACCACCGTTGTTCTGCGCGGTGTCCCCGTCGATCTCGAACCCGCCGGTGCTCGTCACCGGGGCGGCGAGGGCGGCCAGCACCGGTGCGAGCAGCGTGGTCATCGACAGCGGGCTGGTGGTCGTGGACCTGCTCGTCGTCTTCGGCTGGGTGCCGCCCTGGGTCGAGGTGGTCGAGCCGGTGCCCGACTGCGACGAGGCGCTCGCCGGGGCCGACGGGTCGGCCGTGCCCGTCGTCGGGCCCGACGCGGGGTCGGCGGCCGGCGTGGCCGTGGTCGGGTCGGACGCGGGGTCGGCGGCCGGTGTGGCGTCGGTGGCCGTGCTCGCGGCGGGAGCGGTGCCGGCGGCCTGGTCGGCCGCGACCGTGGTGTCGGGCGCGGTGGCGCCGCCGTCCGCGGACGCGGGGCTGTCCAGCACCGGCAGCGTCAGGAGCGCGATCGCGAGCGCGACCAGGACGCGGAGCGGCAGGCTCCACAGCCCGTGGCGGACGGCGCCCGAGTGCGGCCGGCGGTTGTCCAGGTGACTGGCCATGATCCCCCCCAGGGGTCAGCTTGGCGACCGAGGGGAGACATGACGAGGCGACGAGCACGGACCGTTCGGCGACACGGGTCCCCGCGTCGTCGAACGGCAAGCTGCTGACCCCCCACCAAGGCCCCCCAAGGTGGCGTTCTTCGGTGCCCGCGGTCAGGGCTGACCGGGACGGCTGTTGCGGGCGGTCCGCCGGTGGCCCGGCGGTCCGTCTTGGACGGGAACCGGCGACTGCCCCCAGCCCGGTTCCTGGCTCAGCATTGCCCACCCCTGGAGTCCGGCAGAAGACCCGCTGCCCGAATTGACCTGCTATTCATTCGAAAGGGGGATCAAGTCCGGCAGCGACTAGCCCGTCCGTGCCATGCCGAAATGCACGAATTGGCTAGTCACCCGGCTAGGTGACCGACTTGCCCCTCGGCCAGTCGCAGGAGGATGTCGTTGGCCTCCCGCTCACCGATCGTCACCCGGACGCCCTCGCCGGCGAACGGGCGCACCATGATCCCGGCCTCCTCGGCGGCCGCGGCGAAGCCCGCGGTCCGGTCGCCGAGCGCGAGCCACACGAAGTTCCCCTGGGCGTCGGGGATCGGCCAGCCCTGCTCACGCAACGCGGACACCACGCGCTCCCGCTCGGCCACCACCCCCTCGACGCGTGCGAGCAGCTCCGGCTCCCGCTCCAGGGAGGCGAGCGCGGCGGCCTGGGCGACCGACGAGACGCCGAAGGGCAGCGCGCACGCGCGCACCGCCGCGGCGATCGGCTCCGGCGCCACCGCGTAGCCGACGCGGAAGCCGGCGAGCCCGTAGGCCTTGGCGAACGTCCGCATCGCCACCACGTTCTCCCGGTCGCGGTAGACCTCGACCCCGTCGAAGGGGTCCTCGCTGCGCACGAACTCGCGGTAGGCCTCGTCGAGGACCACGACCACGTGCGCGGGCACCTTGGCGAGGAAGGCCTCGAGCTCGGACCGGGTCACGGCCGGGCCGGTCGGGTTGTTCGGGCTGCACACGATCACCACCTTGGTGCGCTCGGTCACCGCCGCCGCCATCGCGTCGAGGTCGTGCCGCGCGTCGCTCGTGAGCGGCACCCGGACCGACGTGGCGCCGGTGACCGCGACCGCGATCGGGTACGCCTCGAACGAGCGCCAGGCGTAGACGACCTCGTCACCGGCCTCGCAGAACGCCTGCAGCAGGTGGTAGAGCACGGCGACCGACCCGGTGCCGGCGGCGAGGTGGGTGGTCGGCACGCCGAGCCGGGCGGCGAGCGCCTCGTAGAGCGCGGTGCAGCCCATGTCCGGGTAGCGGTTCATGGACCCGGCCGCCTCGACCGCCGCCTCGAGGACGCCGGGCAGCGGCGCGTTCGGGTTCTCGTTCGAGGAGAGCTTGTACGTCGTGACCCCCTCACGCGGCGCCGGCGGCCGGCCGGGGACGTAGGCGGGGATGTCGAGAACGACCGGGCGCACCTGGGGCTTGCTCATGCCCCGAACCCTAGCCAATCCCGGCGGTCGGTGGGACAGGACCATGCCCGAGGTTCACCCCTTACACTCGTGCGGTGCACACCCGCAACCCGCCGCTCGGTCTCGCCCTCGTGGTGCTCGGGGCCACCCTGTTCATCGTGAACGCGGGGGTCTCCCGGGTGGCCCTGCGGGCGGGCGTGGACCCGGTCATGCTGACCACCATCCGGGTCACCGGCACCTTCCTGCTGCTGCTGGCCGTCGCCGCGTTGTTCCGCCGGGACGCGCTGCGACCGCCCCAGGGCCGGCTCGCGCTGCTGGTCGGCGCGCACGGCCTGGTCGGCGTCGCGGCCCTGCAGTGGACCTACTTCGTCGCGATCGACCGGCTCCCGATCGGCATGGCGCTGCTGCTGGAGTACCAGGCGCCGATCCTGGTCGCCCTGTGGGCCCGGTTCGTGCAGCACGAGCAGGTGCGCGGCCGGATGTGGGTCGGGCTGGCCCTGGCCTGGGGCGGGCTCGCCGCCGCGACCGGGATCAGCCGCGGTGTCGCCTTCGACCCGGTCGGCATCGCGGCCGGGCTCGGTGCGGCGGTGTGCTTCGCGGCGTACTTCCTCATCGGCGAGCACGGCGTGGGCCGGCTCGACCCGCTGCGGGTGATCCTCTGGTCGTTCCTGGTGGCGACGCTCGCCCTCAACGTCGTGCACCCGGTCGCCGGCTTCCCGCTGGAGCGCCTCGCCGACCCGGCACCGCTGCTCGGCCGGCTGGCCGGGCACACCGCGCCGGTCTGGCTGGTGCTGCTGTGGGTGGTGGTGTTGGGGACCGTGCTGCCGTTCGGGGTGGAGCTGTTCGCGCTGCGGCACCTGCGGGCGACCACGGTGACGATGGTGGCGATGCTCGAACCGGTGGGGGTCAACGCCCTGGGCTGGGTCTGGTTCTACGAGTCCCTGGACACGATCGCGCTCGTCGGCGGCGTCGCGGTGGTGGCCGGCATCGTGCTCGCCCAGACCGCCCGCCGGGTGCCGGTGCTGATCGAGCCGCCGAACGCGACCTGAGCGGCGGACCCGACGCTCCTCGGTCCTCGGTGCCGCTCCTCAGCCGTCCGCGTCGTCGGCGTCCGGATCCGTGCCGGACGGTTCCGGTGCGGCCATCGGGCCGACGAGCAGGCCCACGGCCTCGAGGGCCAGCCAGCACACGAGGACGCTGACCAGGTAGCGCGACAGCGCGAAGCCCGGAGAGCTGGTTCCCTCGACGAGCGCGCTCCACAGGGCCGGCGAGCTCACCAGCGCGGCCCCGCCGAGCACCGGCGCGGACAACGGACTCATCACCGCCACACTCCTCTCACGACACCGACATCGCGTTCTGGTCCAGCTGCGCGTGGCCGGCGATGACTCCGGCCGACCGGATCTGGATCGGGCCGGACAGCTCGCTGTAGGACAGCACCGTCGCCCTCGGCAGGACCGGGCTGACCATCCGGCGCACGGCGGACCGCAGCTGCGGGGCGCACACCAGCACCGGGGTGACGTTCTGCTGCTCGGCGCTCTCGCTCAGTGCGATCAGCTGGTTGAGCACCGCCTGCGACAGGTCGCCGTCCACGGCCAGGAACCCGCCGGCCTCCCCGGCGCGCAGCCCCTCGAGCAGCCGCTGCTCCAGCGTCGGGTCGAGGCTGATCACGTGGATGCTCCCGTCCTGCACGTACGGCGCGACGACGGCGGGCCCGAGCGTGTTGCGGGCCGCCTCCACCAGGCCGTCGATGTCCTTGCCGGCCCGGGCGCGCAGCGACAGCGCCTCGAAGATCCGGGCGAGGTCGCGGATGGACACCTGCTCCTCGAGGAGTGCCTGCAGCACGCGCTGGATCTCGCCGAGGCTGAGCTGGGAGGGGGTGAGCTCCTCGATGACCGCCGGGTTCGTGCGGCGCACCGCCTCGGTGAGCAGCTTGACGTCCTCGCGCCCCAGCAGCCGGGACGCGTAGTCGCGGACCACCTCGGCGAGGTGGGTGGTCAGCACCGACGAGCGGTCGACCACGGTGGCGCCGGCCAGCTCGGCCTGGCTGCGCAGCTCGACCGGGACCCAGACCGCGGCCAGCCCGAACACCGGCTCCTGGGTGCGGCGGCCGGGCAGGCCGTCGAGCCGGTCGCCGATCGCGAGGACGGTCCCGGGCGGTGCCTCGCCGCGCGCCACCTCGACCCCGAACAGCCGGATCGCGTAGCTGCCGAGCGGCAGGTCGAGGTTGTCCCGGGTGCGCACCGGCGGGACCACGACCCCGAGGTCGGTCGCGATCTTGCGGCGCAGCGCCTTCACCCGGTCGAGCAGGTCGCCGCCGCTGGTGGTGTCGACGAGGTCGATCAGGTCCGCGGCCAGCTCGAGCTCGAGCGGGTCCACGCGGATCTCCTCCATCAGCGACTCGACGGAGTCGGGTCCGGGAGCCGGGGTGGGCGCGATCGCGGTCACCTCGGCCGCCGGCTCCTCGCCGGTCACGCGCGTGGAGAGGAACAGGACGGTGCCACCGGCGACCAGGAACGGGATCTTGGGGATCCCCGGGATCAGGCACAGCCCGAGCGCGGCCAGCCCCGCGATCCGCAGCGGCTGCCGGTGCCGGGTCATCTGGAGGATCAGGTCCGAGCCCATGTCCGCGTCGCCGGTGGCCCGGGTGACGATCAGGCCGGTGGCGACCGACAGCAGCAGCGCCGGGATCTGGGAGACCAGCCCGTCGCCGATCGTGAGCAGGCTGTAGGTCTGGACCGCGTCGCCGAGCGACATGCCGTGCTGGGCCACCCCGACGGTGAAGCCGCCGATGAGGTTGACCAGCGTGATGATGATGGCCGCGATCGCGTCGCCCTTCACGAACTTCGACGCGCCGTCCATCGCGCCGTAGAAGTCCGCCTCGCCGGCCACCTCGGCCCGGCGCCGCCGCGCCTCGTCGTCGTCGATCAGCCCCGAGTTGAGATCGGCGTCGATGGCCATCTGCTTGCCCGGCATCGCGTCCAGGGTGAACCGGGCACCCACCTCGGCCACCCGTCCGGCACCGTTGGTGACCACCACGAACTGGATCACGACCAGGATCGCGAACACGATGATGCCGACGACCAGCGAGCCGCCGATGACGAAGTGCCCGAACGTGTCGATGACCTTGCCGGCGTAGCCGTCGAGCAGCACCAGCCGGCTGGCGCTCACGTTGAGCGCGAGCCGGAACAACGTGGCCACCAAGATCAGCGCCGGGAAGGACGAGAAGTCCAACGGCCGGTGCACGAACATCGCGGTGAGCAGGATCAGCAGTGCCGCGGTGATGTTCAGCGCGATCAGCAGGTCCAGCAGCATCGCCGGGAGCGGGACGACGAGCATCACCACGATGGCGACGACCGCGACCGGGACGCCGACCGCCGCCATCCGCCGCTGGGACGAGAGGGGAGCGGCCGCTGGGGTGGGTGCCACGCTGGGCCTTTCGGGTTGCCTGAGCGGAGCACCGTCCGTGGTGCGACTGGGCTGCCGTCCTGGCAGCGTCCTTATCGGCCGGTCGGGCCCGGACCTGAGGAGTCCTCGGGCGCGGGTGGGACCCGCCGGCCGGCGCGCGGAAGCTCCGGGAGCGGCGCGGGGTCACGCGGGCTGCGGTGCCGGCCGGCCCCGGCCCCCGCCGCGCGGCGGCTGAGCACGAAGGCGAGCACCTGGGCGACGGCGTGGTAGAGCTCGCGCGGGATCTCCTGCCCCACCGCGCAGCTCGCGTGCAGGGCCCGGGCGAGCGGCACGTCCTCCACGAGCGCGACCCTGCTCTCGACCGCCAGCTCCCGGATGCGGGCGGCGACCACCCCCGCGCCCTTCGCGACGACGCGCGGCGTGCCCTGGGCGGGGTCGTACCTCAGCGCCACGGCCACGTGCGTCGGGTTGACCAGCACCACGTCGGCGGTGGGTACGTCGGCCATCATCCGGTTGCGCGCGGCCGCGAGGGCGCGCGAGCGCAGGGCGCTGCGGACCATCGGGTCGCCCTCGCTCTGCCGGTGCTCGTCGCGGACCTCCTTCTTGGTCATCCGCACCTGCTTGCCGGTCCGGCGACGCTGCACCGCGTAGTCGGCGCCGGCGGCCAGCAGCCCGGCGAACGCGACGTCGCGCATCAACCCCGTGGCCGCGCTCGCGGCGAGATCCAGCGCGACGTGGATCGGCAGCAGCCCGCCCACCACCGGCATCAGGGCCATCACCGCGCGCCAGACGAAGAAGGCCACCAGGCTGCTCTTCACGAGCATCTTCGCGCCCTCCCACAGCGCGTGCGGGCCGAACAGCCGCTTGGCGCCCTGGATCGGGTTGAGGTGCGACCACTTCGGCTTGAGCGCCTTGGTGGCGATGAACAGGCCGCCCTGGGCGGTCGCCGCGGCCACCGAGATGAGCAGCACGCCGGAGCCCAGGCAGACCGACAGCACCAGGGTCAGGGTGGTGCCGTCGTGGAGCAGGGTCAGCGCGCTCGCGGTGTCCGGCCGGGCGGTCATCGCCAGCGTGCGGGTCAGCAGGGCGCGGACCGAGTCGAGCCCGCGGCCGGCCAGCCAGTGCAGGCTGACCGCCACCACCAGGATGGCCGCCCACGCACCCAGCTCGGGGGTGCGCGCGACCCGGCCCTCCTTGCGGCTCTCCTTGAGCTTTCGCGGGGTGGCCTTCTCGGTGCGCTCCTCGCTCATGCCGGGCTCACGTCAGCGCGTCCATCGCCTGGGAGAGGACCTCCAGGAGCCGGGTCAGGGCATTGGGCAGCACCGCGAACGAGAGTCCCACCAGCATCAGGGTCAGGCCGATCTTCGCCGGGAACATGATGCCGATCGCGTTGAGCTGGGGCGCCACCCGGGTGAGCAGCGCGAGGCCCAGGTCGGCGAGGAAGAGGACCGCGATCATCGGGAGGGCGATCTGCACCGCCGAGGTGAAGAACATCCCGAACGCGGTCGTGACCACCTCGGTGACCCCCGTGGGCTGCCAGGCGCTGCCGACCGGCAGGGTGTCGAACGACCGCAGCAGGCCACCGATGATCAACAGGTGCGCGTCGGTCGCGAACAGCAGCATCATCGCGAGCATCGAGAAGAGCTTGCCGTTGACCGAGTTCATGTTCTGCGACAGCGGATCGAACGCGGCCGCCAGGCTGAAGCCGCCGAAGACGTCGACGAGGTCCCCCGCGGCCTGCACGGCGGCGAAGACCAGGAAGGTCACGAAGCCCATGGTGGCTCCGATCAGGGCCTCCTGCGCCGCGGTCGCGAGCAGCGCGACGGTGTCCGCCGGGGGCTGCCGCCCGGCGAGCGCCGGCGCCACGGACAGGGCCAGGCCCAGCGCGAGCAGGGTCTTGGCCAGCACCGGCACCGCGCGCGAGGAGAACGGCGGGACCACGAGCAGCCAGGCGACCAGGCGCACGGAGGCCAGCACGTAGGCGATCACGGGCGCTCCCGCGACGGTCACGACCACGGTCGGCCCCGGAGACGACGAGGCATCGGCTACCCCAGGAGGCCCGGGAGCCGCGCGAACAGGTCCTGCGTGTAGGTGACGAGCGTGTGCAGCATCCAGTTGCCCGAGATCAGCAGCGAGATGCCGACCCCGATCAGCTTCGGCACGAACGCGAGCGTGAACTCCTGGATCTGGGTCATCGACTGGACCAGGGAGATGACGAATCCGATGACCAGTGCCGGCAGCAGGATGGGGGCGGTCAGCTTGAGCGCGACCAGCATGGTCTGCAGGGCGATGTCCAGGACGGCGCTGTCGGTCATCGGCTCATCCGCCGTAGCTCTTGACCAGCGAGGTGACGATCAGGCCCCAGCCGTCGACCATGACGAACAGCAGCAGCTTGAACGGCAGCGACACCATCACCGGCGGCATCATCATCATGCCCAGGGACATCAGGCCGGCGCTGACCACGATGTCGATCACCAGGAACGGGATGAACACCATGAACCCGATGATGAACGCCTGTTTGAGCTCGCTGAGGATGAACGCCGGGATCAGCGTGGTGAGCGCCACGTCCGAGGGTCGGTCCGGCTTGGGGCGGCGGGCGACGTCGGTCAGCAGGGCGATCTCCTTGTCGCCGGTCTGGCGCAGCATGAAGCCGCGCAGCGGCTCGATGCCGTCGTCCCACGCCTGGGTCTGGGTCTTGCTCCCGTGCAGGTAGGGCTGCACGCCGTCGTGGTTGATCTGCCCCAGGACGGGGGCCATGATGAACAGGCTGAGGAACAGCGCGAGGCCGGCGAGGACCTGGTTCGGCGGGATCTGCTGCAGGCCCAGCGCGTTGCGGGTCAGTCCGAGCACCACCAGGATCTTGGTGAAGCTCGTGCAGGTGAGCAGGATGGCCGGCACCAGCGACAGCAGGGTGAGGCCGAGCAGGACCAGGATCGGCGTGCTGGGCTTCTTCGTGAGGTTGTCGAACTTGACGGTGACGTCGCCCTGGTTGCGCTGCTTGGGCCCGCGGGGCCCGTGCGGTCCCCGCGGCGCGGCCGGGACCGGAGCCGCCGCCGGCGCCGCAGCGCCCGCGACCGCGGTGGCACGGGTCGGCGCGGCCGGGGCGGCGGCCGCGGACGCGCCGCCGAGCAGCGGGCCGACGAACAGCGCGAGGAGCAACGTCGCCCACCAGCGGCCCAGGCCGGGGCGGCGGCGCCGGCTGCTCACGCGGCGCCCCGCTCGCGGGAGCGGTGCGGCCCGCGGACCCGTCGCTCGCCCTTCTGGGCGGCCGCCCACACCTGCTTCCAGGTCTGCCCGGACAGGACCGATCCCGCCAGGACCGATCCCGCCAGAACCGGTCCGGCCGGCGCCGCGGCCCCTTCGGCGTCGGCGGGGTCCCGCGACCCGGACCGGTCTCCTGCCGGCTCCTCGATCTCGGCGGGGTCCAGCTCCGTGAGCAGGCGCACCCCGCCGTCGCTGACGCCGACCACCAGCACCCGGCTGCCGACCTCCACGACCGCGACGGACGACGTGCGCGACAGGGACTGGCGCCCGCGCACCCGGACCAGGGTCCGGGTGCCTCCCGAGAACCGTCGGGACCCGGTGCGTGCCACCAGCCAGAACAGGCCGAGCACGACGCCCAGGGAGATGACGACGCGAAGTGCGAGCTCGAGCATGCTCAGCCCGCAGACGCGTGCGCGACGATCTCGGTCACCCGCAGGGCGAAGTCCTCGTCGACGACGACCACCTCGCCGCGGGCGATCAGCCGGCCGTTCACGAGCAGGTCGGCGGGGCTGCCCGCGGCACGGTCCAGCTCGAGCACGTCGCCCGGGGCGAGCGCGAGCAGCTCACGGACCGAGAGCCGCGTGCGGCCGAGCTCCACGGTGACCTCCATGGCCACCCCGTGCAGGAGCTCGACGCCGCGCACCGGGGTGACCCCCGGCGCGGCCGCGACGCTGCGCAGGCGGGTCGCGCTCTGCGGGGCCAGGAAGAGCACCGCCTCCACCTCGGTGCCGGCGAGCAGCGGGACCGCCACGGTCGCGGCGGCCAGCGCGGTGGCCAGCGCGTCGCCGCTCAGCGTCTCTCCGGCTCCCGCACGCTCGCCCATGGCCGCGGCGCCCGCGTCGAGTGCCGGCTGCAGGGCCGCGCCGAGGTCGAGGCCGCCCTGGGGGGCGGCCGCGAGCGCGGCGGCGAGGTCGTCCTTGACCAGCACGCCGATGGCCGAGGTGCCCGAGCCCAGGTCGGCCACCGCGGCCACCGACCAGTCGGCGGGGTCCAGCTCGTGGGCCGCACGCACCGGGCCCGGGAGCAGCACCTGCGCCGAGGGCAGCAGGGGGGCCACCGCGGCGGCCACGCCGGCCGCCTGGTCGGCACGCTGAGCGTCGGGCAGCACGGCGGTGGGCGCGGTGTCGGTCATCGGGTCTCCTGAGGGGGCGGTGCAACGACGAGGGCGGCCAGGCGGGTCCCCTGGCTGCCGGGGGTGGCGTGGGCGAAGACGACGTCGGCCGCGGTCACGTCGAGGGGCGCCTGGGCGGGATGCTTGAGCCGGACCACGTCACCGACGCGGAGCCCGGAGAGCTCGACCGGGTCCGCGGCCGTGCGGCGGAAGCGCACCGCCACCTCGACCGGGACCTGCTGGAACCCGGCGGCCAGGCGCGCGGACGACTCCGCGCGCTGCCGGCGCTCACGCTCGCTGACCACGCCGTTCCCCCCGGAGGCGTTCAGGTAGGGCAGCAGGCCGTTGAACGACAGGCACAGGGTCAGCGGGTGCTCGACCTCGCCGCGCAGCAGGGAGAAGCGGGCCACCACCATCGCGTCGGCCGCGTTGGCGACCTGCGCGAGCTGGGGGCTGTACTCCACCCCGACCACGACGGGCTCGAGCGCGACCAGGGAGGAGAAGGCGTAGCGGACCTCGGCCACGAGCCGCTCGTACAGTCCCCTGACCACGACGCCCTCGAGGTCGGTCAGCGGCCGGTCGGGCTGCTCACCGGTGCCCGGCCCGCCGAGCAGGTGGTCGACGCACGACATCACCACGGGCAGCGGCATCTGCAGCACCGCGGACTGCTGGACGGGCTCGACGGAGAACACCGTCATGTGGGTCATCGCGCCCAGCGACTCGACGTACTCGGAGTAGGTCTGCTGCTCGACGTCGACGAGGCTGATCTGGCAGACCGAGCGCAGCATCGACGTCATCACCGTCGAGGCCTGGCGGGCGAAGGTCTCGAAGGCGATCTGGAGGGTCCGGGAGTTCTCGCGAGAGAGCTTCACCGGCCGACGGAAGTCGTACGGCGTCACCACGGTCCCGCGCCGGCGCCGTTGCTCCTGCGCGCCGGCAGGCCGCGGCGCCGGCGGGGACACGGGGGCAGGGGTGGTCACGACCTGCTCAATCGGTCGGGGCGGACCGGACCTGAGCCAAATCGTGGCGATACCTCGGAGACGTTCCCGGCGGCCGGCACGGCGGCGTCCGGGAGCGTGGTGCTACTGGGTGACGAAGTCGGTGAAGTAGACCCCGATCACCTCGCCGTCGTAAGCCGTGTCGAGCGTGCTCTCGAGCCTCTTCTTCAGCCGGTCGCGTGCGGCCTTGTTCGCCAGCGCGTCGACCGGCTGGCCGCTGAACAGCTCGATGGTCGCGTCCAGCGCCTTGCTCCCGTCGAGGTCGGTGCCCGCGTCCTTGCTGGCCTGGAGCGCGATGCCCACCCGGAGGTAGTGCCCGCCGGCGAGGTTGACCTGGATCGGCTCCAGCTTGACCACGGCGCCCGGCTGGGGGGCCTCGTTCGCGGCGGCCGGCCGCAGCATGAACCACCACGCCGCGCCGGCGCCGAGCGCCACGACCAGCAGGCCGATCAGCACCATCTTCTTGCGCGACCCACCGGCCGGCTCGTCCTGCCCGGCCGCGGCCGCAGGGGTGGCGATGCTCATCCCTGTCCCTCCCTCGTCTGGCTTCTCCGGTCCGCGAGGACCCTGTGGAACAGCTTCCGCGCGTCCTCGCTGGCACCGGAGAGGACCACGATGTCCACCCGCTTGTTCAGGGCCTGCGAGCCGGGAAGCGACGGGTCCATCAGCGGCTTCTCGTGTCCGTAGGCAACCGCGGACATGTGCTGGGCCGGCACCTTCCCGTGCTCGTGCAGGTAGCGGAGCACGGCGACCGCCCGGGCCGCGGACAGCTCCCAGTCCGTGGGGTAGTACTTCGGCTTCACCCGGATCTGGTTGGTGTGCCCGTCGATGTCGATCTGGTTCGGCAGGTCGTGCAGGATCGGTGCCAGCACGTCGAGGACCCGTTCGCCCCGCGAGGTCAGGTCCGCCACGTTCGCCGCGAAGACGATGTGCCTCGAGACCAGGCTGATCCGCAGCCCGCGCTCGTCGATGCGCATCGCCACGTCGTGCTGGAACCCGTGCGCGGTCAGGACCGCGAGGATCCGGCGCCGCAGCGCGCTGAGCCGGCGCACCTCCGCGGCCGCCTCGGCGTAGGGGTCGCGGGTGGCCGTCTGCGCCGCCGAGCGGCTCTGCTGCTTCAGGTCGACCCGGTCGGGCCGGGCCTGGTCGAGGGTCGGCTGGACCGCCGCGAACGGCTCCAGCCCGGCCTCGGACATCACCGACCGGTTGCCCTGGAACGGTGACGAGCTCTGGCCGAACCCGGCGGCCATCCCCTCCTTGAGCATGTCGAAGCGCTTCTGGTCGACCTGGCTGATCGCGAACAGCACGATGAACAGCACCATCAGCAGCGTGATCATGTCGGCGTAGGTGATCAGCCAGCGCTCGTGGCTGGTGTGCGGCTCCTCGGCAGGCTCACGCCGTCTCGACCGGGCCATCTCAGGCGGCCTTCGGCTCGGTGTCGCGCTCACCCTCGGGCAGCAGGGACCGCAGCCGCTGCGCGACCACCCGCGGGTTGGCGCCCGCCTGCACCGCGAGCACGCCCTCGATCACCATCTCCATCCGGGCCGCCTCGAGCTCGCCGAGCCGGCTCAGCCGGCTGCCGATCGGGAGCCACAGGATGTTGGCGGTCATCACGCCCCAGAGCGTCGCGACGAACGCCCCCGCGATCAGGTGCCCGAGCTGGTCGGGCTGGGACAGGTTCTCCAGCACGTGCACCAGGCCCATGACCGTGCCGATGATGCCGATGGTCGGCGCGTAGCCACCCATGTCGTTGAAGAACTTGGCGGCGTGCCGGTCCGCGGCCTTCTTCGCGTAGAGCTCGGCCTCCAGGATCTCGCGCAGCTCCTCCGGGTCGGTGCCGTCCACGGCCAGGGCGACGCCCCGGCTGAGGAAGTCGTCGCCGACCTCGCTGACGGCCTGCTCGAGGGTCAGCAGGCCCTCTCGGCGCGCCTTGTCCGCGAGCGTGACGACGACCGGGACCAGCTCCGAGGGGGGCACCGGTTTCCAGGTGAACGCCCGCTTGAGCGAGCGCACCGCGTTCTTCGCGTCGGTCATCGTGCCGCCCGCCACCGCGGCGCCGATGGTGCCGCCGAAGACCAGCAGCATCGCCGGCAGGATCAGCAGCGAGGTGGGGTGGCCGCCCTCCATGACGTTTGCGCCGATGATGATCGAGAGGCCGAGGCCGACCCCGATCAGGGTCGCGCGGTCCATCATCGCCCCCTCGGGGAGAGCGGCCGGACCGGCCCGTCCGGGCTCCCGGCCGGCTCCCCGTCGGCGGGGACCGCCGCGAGCCGCACCCTCCGGGAGGCGACGTCGCCGACGCGCTCCAGGGCACCGGCGACGGCGAGGACCTGGGCGCGGTACTCGAGGATCAGGGCCACGATCTCGTCGAGGGACTCGGTGACCAGGTACTTGGTGCCGTCGACGAGGGTGATGACCGTGTCGGGGGTGCGGTCGACGCGTTCGATCAGGTCCGGGTTCAGGGCGAACTGGACGCCCGTGAGACGGGTGAGCGGAACCATCGGTGCACCATCCTTGTGCGGTCGAACGTGCCGGCCATCCGTGGCCTGCACCCCTCTGATCGGCGGGACGTTCCCCGACCTGAGCGAATCGGGGTCGCGTCCGGGAGCGAGGTCAGCGCTTGATGTTCACCAGCTCCTCGAGCACCTGGTCGGAGGTGGTGATCACCCGGGAGGTGGCCTGGAAGCCGCGCTGGGCGATGATCAGGTTCGTGAACTCCTGGGCGAGGTCGACGTTCGACATCTCCAGCGATCCGCCGACCAGCTGGCCGCGGCGTCCGGTGGCCGGGGCGCCCATCTGCACGAGACCCGAGTTCGTGGTCGGCCGGAACGAGGTGTCGCCCACCTTCTCCAGGCCCTCGGGGTTGGGGAAGTTGCCGAGGGCGACCTGGAACAGCGGCTGCTTCGTGCCGTCGGCGTAGATGCCGGTGATCACGCCGTCGGAGCCGATGTTGTAGGACCGCAGCGGGTTCGTGGCGTTCTCGTTGGCCATGTCCGGGATGGTGATCGGCGACGGGGCCCCGCTCGCGGTGATGGTGCCGGAGGCGTCCGCCGGGTAGCCCTCGACGATGTCGCCGTCGAGGGTCACCAGGTTGCCGGCGCTGTCGAAGTTGAACGCGCCGGCGCGGGTGAACAGGTCCTCGCCGGAGCGCTTCACCACGAAGAAGCCGTCGCCGGAGATCATCAGGTTGGTGGCGCGGCCGGTCACCTGGGCCGAGCCCTGGTTGAAGCTGGTGGTGATGCCGCCGACCTGCACCCCGAGGCCGACCTGGATCGGGTTCGTGCCGCCCTTGGTGGGGGTGGGCGACCCGGCCGCGGTCAGCATCTGGCTCAGGGTGTCCTGGAAGACGATGTTGCTGGACTTGAAGCCGACGGTGTTCGCGTTCGCGATGTTGTTGCCGGTGACGTCGAGCATGGTCTGGTTGGCGCGGAGTCCGCTGATGGCGGAGAAGAGCGAGCGAAGCATGGTGGTTCCTTTCGGGTACGACGTGCGGGGTGGGTCAGGCGTTGACGGTGACGATGCTGCTGAGCGGGACGTCCAGGTCGTTGACGTGCAGCAACGGGCCGGACGCGGTGAACCGCACCGAGCTCACCGACCCGTCGGTCTCCGTGCCGTCCTCGGCGAGGAAGGTGACCGGCTTGCCGACCAGCCCGCTCGCGCCGAACGCCATCTGGGCGGACAGGGCCTGCGCGCTGCGGTCCGCGAGGTCCTGCATCTTCTCGAGCGAGGTGAACTGCGCGGTCTGGGCGAGGAACGCGGTGGAGTCCGTCGGGTTCATCGGGTCCTGGTTGCGCAGCTGGGCCACCATCAGCTTGAGGAAGGTGTCCTTGCCCATCTGGTCGGTCGGCGTCGCGCTCGCCGTCGCGCCGGTGGCGGCGGTCGTGGCCGCGGGGGTGCCGGTGAGGCCGGTGAGGCCGGTCGGAACCGGTTCGGGGGCGGAGATGCTCATGGGTCCTCCTAGATCCTGACGTCGAGTGCGCTGGCGCTGCTGGCGGTGGTCGGGGCCGACCCGGGTTCGTGCGGCTGCCGGGCGGGACCGCCCGGGCCGCCGGGCACCGCGGCCACCGGGATGTCGGGGCGGGCCGAGCCCCCGCCGTGCCGGCCGGGCGTCCCCTGATCGCCGAACGGCGTGGCCGCGTGGTCCCCGCCGCCCTGCGCGGGCGGCGGGGACTGGGGCTGGGGCTGCTGGGGCTGACCGTGGCCCTGGGCGGAGGGCTGGCCACCGGTGCCCGTCGAGGCGCCGCCCTGGGCCGCGGCGCTCGTGGCCACCACGGACCCACCGGGGTCGCGGATCACCAGCTCGCCGGCGGTGTGCCCGGTGAGCTCGAGCAGGGACCGCAGCTGTGAGGACCCGTCGCGAAGCGCGTCCCGGGCGGCCTGGCCGGCGGTCACGGTGACATCGACGGACCCGGCCCGCACCGTCACGGTCAGCCGGACCTCCCCCAGGTCGGCGGGGTGCAGCCGGAGGGTGAGCCGGTGGGTGCCGTCGCCCCGGCTGACCAGCCGGGGGACCGACGGCAGGACCTGGTCCAGCACCGCCGAACGGGCCGCCTGGGTGCCGTGGGTGCTGTGCCCCGCGGCGCCACCGGCCCCGGCGACCGGCGCCGACGAGGACCCGGCCGGGTGCGGCTGCCCGGGCAGTGCGGACGTGGGCGGCGCGCCGGGTCCGTCCGCGGCCGCCCCCTCGGGGCCGGGGTCGACCGGCAGGTCGCCGGCGGTGCGCCGCGCCGCGCCGGTCGCCGCGGGGGCACCGGTCGCGGTCGGCAGCCGACCCGGTCGGGTCGTGGCCGGCGCACCGACAGCACCGGCGGCACCGGCGGCAGGGGCGGCAGGGGCGGCAGGGGCGGCCGTTGCGGCGGCAGCCGGCGTCGCCGGCGTCGCCGGTGAGGGCGCGGTCACCGGGCCCAGGGCTCCCCCGGCAGCGCCCGGACCCGGAGGGGGCGAGGCACCGGCCGCACCCTCCGCCGCGGCCGGCGTGGGCGCCGGGCCGGCGACCAGGCCCGACCGTGGACGCCGTGGACGCCGTGGACGCCGTGAGCGGGCTGTCGAGACCCGCACCGCCCGGCGCCGGAGCCTGCGGGTCGTCGCCGGCCGCCGGCTTCGACTGCTTCGACTGCTTCGCCTGCTTCGACTGGCTGGACGACTTGGCGGGCTGGGCCGGCTGAGCGTGGCCCGGCTCGGAGTGTCGGCCCTGGCCGGGTGCGGGCGCGGGCGCCGGGCTGTGCGACGGCCCGCGCGACCGCCCGCGCGACGGCAAGGAGTCGAGGTGCCGCTGCACCATCGCCTGGAACTCCCCCGCCCCGGCGTCGGCGTCCGGCGCCGAGCGCACGCCGGCCCGCGTGGCCGGCGGTGCGGTCGGGGCCTTCGGCACGGGCGTGATCGTCATGAGGCCTCCAAGGCGTGCTGGTAGCCGAGCACCGCCGGGACGTAGCGCCGGGTCTCGGGGTAGGGCGGGATGCCCCGGTAACGGTGGACCGCTCCGGGGCCGGCGTTGTAGGCGGCGACCGCGTGGTCGACCCGGCCGAACTCCGTGATCAGGTTCCGCAGCATCCGCGCGGCCCCGTCCACGGCCTGGGCCGGGTCGTCGGGGTTGACCCCCAGGCCCTTGGCGGTGCCGGGCATCAGCTGCATCAGGCCCCGCGCACCCGCCGGGCTGACCGCCTGCGGCGAGAAGCCCGACTCCTGGTGCGCCACCGCGGCGAGCAGCGTGGCCGGGACGCCGTACTTTCGCTGGGCGGCCTCGAACAGCGCGGCGTACGGCGTCGAGGACAGGCTCGCGGGGACGCCGGATGCTCCCGCGGCCGGCTGCGGGAGCACCCGGCGGATCGCGCTCGGCGTCTCGTAGACGTCGGAGATGCGCACGTCGAGCCCCGGCCGGGGGGCCTCGATCATCTTCCCGCCGCCCATGTAGATCGCGATGTGGTGCACGGGGCTGCCGAACGCGAGCAGGTCGCCGGGCCGCGCCTGCGCGAGGCTCGGGACCGGCTGCCCCGCACGGGCCTGCTCGGAGGACACCCGGGGCAGGTCCACGCCGACCTTCTTGTAGGCCAGCTGCACCAGGCCGGAGCAGTCGAGGCCGGTGGCCGGGTCGGTGCCGCCCCACACGTAGGGCACGCCGAGGTAGGTGCGGGCCGCGTCGACGGCGGCCTGGCCCGCGTCCGGGCCGGCGGGCGCGGCTCCCGCGGTCGCGGCGGCCGTGCCGGCCAGGACCGTCGTGGGCGCGCTCGACCCGCTGGGGTCGGCGGCGGCAGCCCCGGAGAGCGCGTCGGCGAAGGTGGTCCCGCCGGCGACGACGGGGACGGCGCGCGGTGCGGGGGCCCCGGAGCCGAGCAGGGCGAACTGGCCCTGGATCTGCGCGATGCGTGCCGCGACGTCGGAGACGCTCATTGGTCGGCCCCCCGGTCGGCCGGCGGCGCGGCGGTGGCCGACCGCAGCCAGCCCTGCGCCGCGAGGTCGTCGAGCTCGCGGGCCTCGCGCCGGTCGCGCTCGCGCGCCCGCTCGTCGGCACGGCGCTCGAGCAGCAGGAGCGCCACGCGCAGCCGGGCGCGGTCGCGCTGCCAGCGCAGGGTCGCCTCGGCCGCGACGGCGCGGCTGCCGGCCGCGCGGTCGGCGGCCGCCTGCTCGGCGCAGGCCAGCGCGGTGACGTGGACGACGTGGGCGCGGAAGTCGCGAAGCGAACCGGCGGCGAACACCGGCGCCTCCACCAGGGCGTCGTGCGCCCGCTCCGCCTCCGCGGTCCGTGCCCGGCTCGTCGCGAGCGCCTGCTGCAGGCCGATCCTGCTGTCCTGCTCGCGGGCGGCGCGCACCCGTCGTACGGCGGCCAGGGCGCGGTCCGCCTCGTGGGGGCGGCTCACGACCCACCCACCAGGTCGTGGAGCCTGCGCCAGGTCTCGGCGGAGCCGGTGGGCTCGTCGACGCCCTGGCGGAGGAAGTCCTCGATCCGCGGCATCAGGGCGATGGCGCGGTCGGCGTCGGGGGAGCTGCCGGGGGCGTAGGCGCCGATCTCGACGAGCTCGCGGACGTCCCGGTGGGCCGCGAGCAGCCGACGCAGGGTGACGGCGTCCGCGCGCTGCTCGGGCGTGGTGACCGCGTTGACCACCCGGGAGAGGGACTCCAGCACGTCGATGCTCGGGTAGTACCCGCTGGTGGCCAGCCGGCGGGACAGCACCACGTGGCCGTCGAGGATGCTGCGGGCGGTGTCCCCGATCGGGTCCTGCATGTCGTCGCCCTCGACGAGCACCGTGTAGAGACCGGTGATGCTGCCCTCCACCCCCGGGCCGGCCCGCTCGAGCAGCCGGGGCAGGATCCCGAAGACGCTGGGCGGGTAGCCCCGGGTCGCCGGCGGCTCGCCCGCCGACAGGCCGATCTCCCGCTGGGCCATCGCGACGCGGGTGAGGCTGTCCATCATCAAGACGACGTCCTCGCCGGCGTCGCGGAACCACTCGGCGATCCGCGTCGCGACGAACGCGGCGCGCAGCCGCTCGACCGGCGGAGCGTCCGAGGTGGCCACCACCACCACCGACCGGGCGAGGCCCTCGGGGCCGAGGTCGTTCTCGAGGAACTCGCGCACCTCGCGGCCGCGCTCGCCCACGAGCGCGATCACCGAGATCGCGGCCTCGGTGCCGCGGGCCACCATCGACAGCAGCGTCGACTTGCCGACCCCCGAGCCTGCCATGATGCCGATGCGCTGGCCGCGCCCGCAGGGGACCAGGGCGTCGAGCGCCCGCACCCCGAGGCCGACCTGGCGGTCCACGAGCCGGCGGTGCAGCGCGTGGGGGGCACGATTCTCGACCGGGACCTGCGGGAGCGAGGCCAGCGACGGCCCGCCGTCGATCGGCCGGCCGAGCCCGCCCAGCACGCGGCCGACCAGCTCACGGCCGACGGGCAGGTGCAGTGGCGCGCCGGTGGCGCGCACCCGCGCGCCGGCCCGCAGCCCGTGGGTGGATCCGAGCGGCAGGCACACGATGCCCTCGGGGGTGCTGGCCACCACCTCGGCGGGCACGGCCGCGGCGTCCGAGTCGATCTCCAGCAGCTCCCCGACGGCCGCGTCGACGCCCCGGGCCAGCAGGTGCAGCCCCTTCAGCTCCACCAGCCGCCCGTAGGCGCGGGGGCGCGCCTCGGCCAGCGCCCGGGCCAGTCGCGTGTCGTCCACGAGGTCCGCGGTCATCGCGCGAGCACCTCCCGGACCCGTTCGAGCGCGGCCGCGACCGTCGCGTCCACGACACCGTGCTCGGTCTCGACCACCGCGTCGCCGCGGGCGAGCGCCGGGTCGTCGACGAAGCCGACCGGCCGGCCCTCGAGCACGTCGAGGTCCAGCGCCGCCCGGTCCGCCGGATGCATCCGCACGGTGACCGGCACCAGCGCGGGCACCTCGGTGAGCGCCCGGCGCAGGGCGTCCGCCCCGGCGTCGGGGGAGGTGGCGACCTCCCGGGCGAGGATCGCCTCGGCGATCCGGACCGCCAGGGTCACGGCCTGGTCGGCGAGCTCGGCCCAGGCCTGCTCCACCCGGGCCTGGCTTCCGGCGACGGCACGGCCCAGCGCCGCGGTGGCGGCGTCCCGCTCGGCGGCGGCCCGGGCCCGGTCGGCGGCCTGCCGCACGCCCCGTTCGGCCTCGGCGGCCTCCGCGGCCTCCAGGTAGGCGCGGCGTCCCTGGGCCCACCCGGCAGCGTAGCCCTGGGCGCGGGCCGCGTCCCGGGTGCTCTCGGCGAGAGCCGCGAGGGTCACCTCGGTCACCGCGTCGCCCAGGACGGCGCTGCCCCCGAGCCGGGTCCAGGTCCCCGAGCGGAGGTCGGCGCCAGCCCCGGAGCTGTCCACGGCACCGGCGGGCAGGTCGCGGAGCACGACCGGCTCAGACGACGTACTCGTCATCGGCGCCCCTCCTCAGCACGATGTCGCCGGAGTCCTCGAGGCGGCGGATGACGAGGATGACCTTCTGCTGGGCCTCCTCGACCTGCCGGAGCAGGACCGGGCCGAGCAGCTCGACGTCCTCGAGCAGCGTGGTCGCGGCCCGCTCGGACATGTTGCGGGTGACCTTGGTCCGGACCTCGTCGGTGACGCCCTTCAGCGCCAGCGCGAGGTCGGCGCCCTCCACCTGGCGGAGCACGAGCTGCATGTCCCGGTCCTCGAGCAGGGTGATGTCGTCGAACAGGAACATCCGGCTCTTGACCTCTTCGGCGAGCTCGGGGTCGCGCTCCTGGAGTCCCTCGACGATGAGCCGTTCGGTGGTCCGGTCCGAGCGGTTGATGATCTGGATCAGCGGGTCCAGGCCGCCGACGTTCGAGATGTCCACCGGCTGGAGCACCGAGGACATCTTCCGCTCCAGGGCCGACTCGAGGGCCTCGAGGATCTCCGGGGAGGTGCGGTCCATCACCGCGATCCGGTGCGCGACCTCGGCCTGGCGCTCGGGGGCCAGCCCGGACAGCACGCTGGTGGCCTTGTCGCTGGGCAGGTGCGCGAGCACCAGGGCGATCACCTGGGCGTGCTCGCCGGCGATGAACGACAGCAGCTGACGGGGGTCGGCCCGGTGCAGGAACTGGAACGGCAGCTGGAGGGCCGACGCCGCGAGCCGGTTCATGATCGACTCCGCGCGATCGGCGCCCAGCGAGTCCTGGAGGATCGCGCGCGCGAACGCGGGCCCGCCGCGGCTGATGTTGATCTGGGCGCTGGCGAGCTCCCGGAACTCGCGGACCACGCCCTCGGTCTCCTCGGCCCCCAGCGCCTCGAGCTGGGAGATCTCGGCCGAGATCGCCTCGACCTCGCTCTCCCGCAGGTGGGCGAGCACCTTGGCGGCCTTCTCCTGGCCGATCTGGACCAGCAGGATGGCGGCCTTGCGCA
Organism: uncultured Actinomycetota bacterium; assembly: GCA_963838025.1. Taxonomy (GTDB): domain Bacteria; phylum Actinomycetota; class Actinomycetes; order Propionibacteriales; family Nocardioidaceae; genus Nocardioides_B. The sequence continues at coordinate 382,301 of CAWIPF010000004.1, read as the reverse complement.
CACCGGTGTCGGACAGGGTCCGGTTCATGTCAGTGCTCCGCCTCGACGAGCCAGCCGCGCAGCAGCTGCGCGACCTCCTCGGGCTGCCGCTCGACGAGGGCGGCGATCTCGTCGCGGGCCGCCAGCCGGAGCTCGCCGTGGTCCGGTCCCATCAGCTCGGGGGCCGGCGGCGCCGCCATCACCGCCGTGGCCGGCTCGTTGTTGCGGCGCAGCTGCTCGACCATGTAGGTGGTGGCCTGCTCCCGGAGCCGCTCGCGCTTGCGGCTGCGGCGCCAGGCGGCGAAGAAGATCAGGGCCAGCACGATCAGCAGGCCTCCGGTGCGCCCCAGCGACAGCATGCGGGCCTGGTTGTCGGCCTTCTGCGCCGCGGCCAGGGCGGCCGCCGCGGCCTTCTCCTGGGTGCGGTCGAAGGGCATCGACGTGACCGTGACCGTGTCGCCGCGCTTGGGGTTGATGCCCAGCGCCGAGCTGACCAGCTGCTGCACCGCGGCCGGGTTCTTGCCGCCCGCGGCACTGCCGTCGAGCACGATCCCCACGTGGAGGCTCTGCACGTTGCCGGGGGCGGCCTCGCGCTGCTCGACGGTCTGGCCGACCGCGTTGTCGGAGGTGCGCTGCTGCTTGTGGTAGGAGGTGGCCCCGCCCGGGAGTGTGCCGCCGGGGACGAGCTGGCCGTCCGGGCCGACCACGCCTCCGGTCGCACCCGCGCCGCCGCCCGGAGCCTTGTACTTCTCCGTGGTGATGCTGTCGGTCAGCGGCACCGCGTTCGGGTCGGTGAAGTACCGGGTGGTGTTCGTGGTGGTCTGGTCGAAGTTGAGGTCGGCGGTGACCTCCACCGCGGAGTTCCCGGGACCGACGACCCGGTCCAGCATGCTCGAGACCGAGCCGCTCATCCGGTCCTCGAACGCCTTCACCTGCTGCGCCCGGGTGTCGCCGATGGTGTCGACGCCGTCGCCGGCGGCGGAGAGCACGTCTCCCGCGGCGTCGGTGACGGTGACCTGCTTGGGGTCGAGCCCCTCGACGCTGGAGGCGACGAGGTGCACGATCGCCTGCACCTGGCCGCTGGTGAGGGTCACCCCGGGACGGGTGGCCACGAGCACCGAGGCCGTGGTCGGCTGCTTGTCGCTCTGGAAGAGCGTCTCCTGCGGCATCGCGACGTGCACGACCGCGGTGTCCACGGCGTCGAGCGCCTCGATCGTCTTCTGCAGCTCGCCCTCGATCGCGCGCTTGTAGCTGGTCTGCTCCTGGAACTGCGACGTCGACAGGCTCTGGTTGTCCAGCAGCGAGTAGCCGTCCGAGCTCTTGCTCGGGAGCCCGTCGCCGCTGAGCTTGATCCGCGCGTCGTACACGTCCTTCTGCGGCACCAGGATGGTGTTGCCGCCGTCGGCCAGCTCGTACGGCGTGCCCTGCGCGTCGAGCTTGTCGATGACGGCCGAGGCGTCCGCGGGGGCCAGGTTCGTGAACAGCGGCGCGTAGGCCGGGGTCGACGCCCACCGGAACACCATGACCGCCGCCAGCACGAGCGCGAGGCCGCCGATGACCGCGACCGTCTTCTGGCCGGGAGGGAACTCCGCGAACGTCCGCTGGAGCCGCGCCAGCCGACCGGCGATCTGCTGGCGCATCAGACCGACATCCGCATGATCTCCTGGAAGGCCTCGAGTGCCTTGTTGCGGACGGCGGTGGTGAGCTGGGTGGCGACCGAGGCCTCGGTCGCGGTGATCGTGTAGTCGTGGATCGCGTTGAGGTCACCGGTGGCGGCCTGCACCGCGAGCTGGTCGGTCCGCTCGTGCAGGCCCTGCAGGTTCTCGATGCCCCGGCTGAGGATCTGGCCGAAGTCCGCGCCGCCGGCCGCCGACGCGCCGGTGGCGGCGGCGGTCGGGTCGGTGCCCTGCAGGCCGGAGATGCCGGCGGCAGGGAGCGTCTGGGGCACCGTCGGGGTGAAGCCGACCGCGCCGATCGCGGGGATGCTCATGAGTTCCTGCCGATCGAGAGTGCGCTGGAGTAGACGTCCTGGGCGTTGCGGACCACCGCCGCCTGGGCCTGGAAGCCCCGCTGCGCCATGATCAGCTGGCTCATCTGGCTGCCCAGGTCGATGTCGGGCATCCGGACGTAGCCGGACGCGTCGGCCATCGGGTTGTCGGGCTGGTAGACGACCCGGCCGGTGGGGTCGCCGAGGGCGATGCCGGAGACCCGCACCCCGCCGCCGTTGCCCAGCGACTGCGCCATCGCGTACTGCGCCTGGAAGGCCGACCCGCTGGTGGGCCGTGCGGTGTTGACGTTGGCGATGTTGAACGACAGGCAGTCCAGCCACGTCTGGTGCATCGCCAACCCGGTGCCGGCGACGTTCAGCAGGTCGAAGGCACCCATCACATGCCTCCGATGGCGGTGCTGATCAGGCCGTACCGGTCGCCGACGGCGCGCGAGAGCAGCTGGTAGCGGAAGGTGGCCTGCATCGCGGTCATCTGCTCGGTGCCGAGGTCGACGTTGTTGCCGTTCGCGCTCGGGGGGCCCGACGTCGGCACGACGGTGGCCAGGCCCGGGCTCGCACCGAGGGGCCCGCCGGTCAGCGACCCGTCGTCGAGGGCGGAGCGCAGGGAGTCCTCGAAGTCGACCTTCGACGCCTGGAAGCCCGGGGTGTCGATGTTCGCGATGTTGTCCGCGGCCACCCGCTGGCGCAGGGCGAGGCCGTCGAGCGCCGTCGACAGCGCGGCCGCGACGGGATCCGACGCAGAGAGGGACATGACCGGTTCTCCGTGTTCGAGCGGGCCGGTCCGTCGGCGGGAAGCGAGCAGTCCTTGCTCAGCAGGTCACTTCGGCACCACTGGTCCAGACCTGAGCAGACTCGCCGAACCTTTTACCTTGAGGCGTCAGGCGGTGAGGTCGACGTACGCCGAACGGTCGGCCTGGCGCGCGCCGCGCAGGCCCGCGACCTTGTCGACGAGGTCGAGCTGCTGCTTCGCGCCGACCATCGCCTCCAGCGTCGCGGCGATCACCTCGCGCTGCCGGCCGATGAGCTCGTGCGCCCGAGGGAGCAGCTCGTCGGGTATCGGCGCGGCGATCCGGGGCGGCGTCCAGAGCGGGATCACGACCTGCGCGGAGGGGCCGCTGCGCAGCAGCCGCTCGGTGTCCTCCACGGTGAGCTCGAGCTCGTCGAGCGCGGCGACCCAGGCGGCGTGCCAGGCGTCGTTCACCCCTCAGCCCGCCAGCGACACGAGGGCGGCCTCGCGCCAGGTCTCGGCGAGCGGCTCGATGATCCGCAGGCAGTCCCTGGTCACCGCGACGTCGCGGGACACGTTGGCCCTGATCAGCTGCTGGTACAGCCAGCCGTAGATGCCGGCCAGCTGCTCGGCTCCCTCCCAGAGGTCGAGCCGCAGCGAGGACCTGAGCTCCAGGACGATCTCCTGCGCGTGCAGCAGGTGCGGGCCGGCCGCGACGGCATCGCCCTCCTCCTGGCACCCCTGCGCGCGCTGCACGTCGAGCACGAGCCGGTCGAGCAGCAGGACGAGCAGCTTGGCCGGGCTGGCCGTGGCCACCATCTGGTCGACGTACGTGCTGCGGGCGGTGGAGTACATGTCGTGCTCTCCTAACCGATCTTCGGGAGCGAGCTGATCTGGCCGTTGAGCCAGGAGGCCTGGTCCTGCAGCTTGCCGAGGGCCACCTCCATGGCGCCGTACTGACGCTGCAGCGACTGCTGCTTCAGCGCCAGCCGCACGTCCCAGTCGTCGATGTCGCGCTGCATGCCGCTGATCTCGGTGTCGTGCCCCTTGATCGAGAGCGTCAGGGTGCCCTCGAGCGGGTCGCTCGCGGTCTTCGTGATCGCGGCGAACGTCGAGGCCAGCCCCTGCGGGGTCGTGGTCGGGGTGGTGGTGCTGTCGACGAAGTCCGCGGCGACACCGTTGGGGTCCGCGGCGTACGCGGCCTGGAACTTCGCCTCGTCGAAGACGAGCTTGCCGTTGCGGTCGACCTGGATCCCGACGTCGGCGTACGACGTGCCGACCACGCCGCTCGACCCGCCGAGTCCGTTCGTCACCGCGGACAGCAGCCGGTCGCGCACGTCCCGGAGCAGGGACTCGCCGGCAAGGGGGCCGGACGTCTTGCTGTCGGCGTTGTAGCCGGTCTGGGTGTCGATGTCGGACAGGACCGAGTTGACGGCGTCGACCATCGCCTTGACCGAGTCGGACATCCCCTTCGCGTCGCGGGCCACCGTGATCGTCGCGGTCCCGGTCGCCCCCGGCTGGAGCGTGACGTCGACCCCCGACATCAGCCCCGTGAAGGTGTTGGTGTCGGAGGTGATGGTGTCGGCGCCCACCGTGATCTGCGCCTGCTGCCCGGCGGCGTAGGTGTCGGTGATGGCCAACGTGGTCGTGGAGGCTGCCGTGGAGCCCGGCGCGAGGGCGAGGGGCTTGGCTCCGGTCGTGAGCGAGCCGATCTGCAGCCGGTAGGAGCCGGCGGACACCTGGACGAGGGTGGCGCTGGCGCCGTAGCTGCCCGCGTTGATCGCGTTCGCGAGGCCCTGGAGGGTGCCGTCGCCGGTGTCGATGTCGACGGTCGTGCCGTCGGGCTGGGTGAGGGCGACCACCGTGGACCCGTCGCTGAGGACCTTGTCGGTCAGTGCGTGCGGGTCGGAGGTCAGCGTGGAGGCGGTGGCCAGCCGGCCCACGGTCAGCGTCAGCGTCGACGGCGCCGCACCGCTGCCGGCGGTCGCGGTCACCGAGGTGTTGCTGCTGGTCGCCGCCATCGGCTTCCACGCCGAGGGCGAGGAGAGTGCGGCGGCCTTGGTGGCGATGCCGGCGAACTTGGCGTTGATGGCCTGGAGCGCCGTGACGACCTTCTGCTCGGCGGAGACCCGGTTCTTCAGGTTCGTCTGCGGCTGCGCCTCGATCTGGATCAGCTGGCTGATGATCGAGGCGGTGTCGAGACCGCTGACGAGCCCGCCGATGCTGGTGTTGGCCATCTGGGGCTCCTCGGGCTCGGGACGGACAGGCCGGTCGGGTGGTGGTGCCCGGTGGGGGCGCATGGGTGCGCACGCGCCCCCACCGGAGCGACGGTCGGTGACGCCGGCACAGGCCCGGCGTCACCGAGTCATCACTGGAGCAGGCGCAGCACGCCCTGGGGCGCCTGGTTGGCCTGGGCCAGCATCGCGGTGCCCGCCTGCGACAGGATCTGCGTGCGGGTGTAGTTCGTCATCTCCGCGGCCATGTCGGTGTCCCGGATCCGGCTCTCGGACGCCGACAGGTTCTCGACGGCGACGTTGACGCTGTTCACCACGTGCTCGAACCGGTTCTGCGTGGCACCGAGGCCGGCCCGGGCGGTCGAGACCGTCTGGATGGCGGTGTCGATCGAGGTGATGGCGGTGGCGCTGGTCAGGTCGATCGCCTGGCCGGCAGCCGCACCCTGGACGGCCAGGTCCGCGGACGAGAAGCCGCCACCGGCGCCGGCCGTCCCGTTGTTGATGGCCACCGTGATCGTGTCGCCGGAGGCGTAGCCGACCTGGAAGACGCCCGAGTTCCCGGAGACGTCGCCGTAGGACCCGTCGAGCAGGTTCACGTTGTTGAACGTGGTCTTGCTCGCGATGCGGTCGAGCTCCGAGGCGAGCGCGTCCGCCTCCTTCTGCATGTCGCCGGTGGAGTTGGTGTCGTTGGACCCGGCGTTGGCGGCCTGGACCGCCAGGTCGCGCATGCGCTGCAGGATCGAGTGCGTCTCGGTGAGCGCACCTTCCGCGGTCTGGACGACCGAGATGCCGTCCTGGGCGTTGCGGACGGCGACCTTGAGGCCCCCGACCTGCGAGCGCAGGCCCTCCGAGATCGCGAGGCCGGCCGCGTCGTCGGCGGCCCGGTTGATCCGGAAGCCGCTGGACAGCTTCTCCAGCGACTTGGCCATCTGGCCGTCGGTGACGGACAGGTTGCGGTACGCGTTCATCGCCGCGATGTTCTGGTTGATGCGAAGACCCATGATGAGTTCCTCCCTGAGTGGGTCGATCGGCCCGTCCATGGGCCGCGATACCGGTGTGATCGGCCGGCCGTCTCCCGACCTGAGGGGTTTGCCGGACGGGCTTCTCCGAGGCGGCCCGCGACGTCGGCGGGTCAGGCCGGGTGCGTCTCGGGGAACCCCGGGGTGAGCCGGGCGGCGAAGCTGCGGTGCGCGGCGACGCTGGCGTAGTAGGACTCCTTGCGCCTGGCCACGCAGCCGTCCGGGCGCTCGTGGGTCTCCCGCAGGTCCGGCTCGAGCGCGGCGGTGAGGGCGCCGCGGAGCAGCGCCACCGCCTCGGCCCGCAGCTGCGAGACCCGCGACTCGGTGACCCCGAGCTCCTCGGCGATCTCGGCCATCGGGCGGCTCTCGAAGAAGTAGCCCTCCACCACCGCACGCAGCCGCTCGGGCAGCCGCTCGACACCGTCGTGCAGGTAGGCGATGCGCTCGCGCTGCTCGAGCACCTCGACCGGGGTCAGCCCGGTGGCGGGGAGCACCTCGTCGACGGCGCCGTCCTCGAGACCGTGCAGGGACATCACCGTGGCGCGGGACATGTCCTCGCGGTGCGCGCTCAGCTCCGCGGTGCCGATGCCGAGGGCGGCGGCCACCTCCGCGTCGGTGGCCACCCGGCCCAGGGCCACGGCGAGCGTGTTGCGGGCCTCCTCGACCTGGCGGGCCAGCCGACGTACCGAACGGCTGGCCCAGTCGAGGCCGCGCAGCTCGTCGATGACCGCCCCCCGGATCCTGGTCGAGGCGTAGCCGGGGAAGCTCACGCCGCGCTCGGGGTCGAAGGCCCCGGCCGCCTGGACGAGGGCCATCAACCCCGCGGACATCAGGTCGTCGCGGGACACGTGGGCCGGCACCCGGCCGAGCATGTCGCGGACGATGTGGCCGACGAGCGGGAGCGTCTGACGGACCAGGTCGTCGCGCGACGGCCGGACCTGGGGCGAGGTCATGGTGGGGGGCACGCCCGGATCTTCGACGGTTGGGCTTGCCATATGTAGGGCGCGACGGGAATCTCCCCCGAATCGACCAAAACGGACATAGTCCCTCCGGACTAGACCGCCCTCCACCGTTCGCCGTCCCCCGGCGGCGGCGCGGATCGCGGATTCTCCTCAGGCGACGGACGGCGCGGCCGATGGTGGGGGTGCAGGAGGCACACGAACGCAGGGAGCAACGCCATGTCGATGGAGGATCTGTCGTCGGTGCTGTGGCGCGAGCGCGAGCTCCTCGACACCTTGCTCTACAAGCTGGAGGTCGAGCAGCTGGTGCTCGCCACCGGCCGCACCCACTGGCTGGCCGCGGCCGCCCGGGAGATCGACGACGTCCTGGAGCTGATCCGCGACGTCGAGCTGCTGCGCGCCGTGGAGGTGGACGAGGTGGCGCGCGAGCTCGGCCTGGAGCCGAACCCGGGGCTGCACGAGATCGCCGACCGGTGCGAGGACCCCTGGCGCGGCATCTGGCTGGACCACCGCGCGGCCTTCACCACGGTCGCGACCGAGATCTCGAAGATGTCGGAGAGCAACCGGGACCTGCTGACCGCCGGCTACCAGGCCGCGCAGGCCACCCTCCTGTCGATGACGGAAGGCCCGGGCACCTACGCCGCCGACGGGTCGGTCGACCCCGACCGCCGGCACCGCCTCGTCGACCGGAGCCTGTGACATGTCCGGCACCTTCTCCTCACTGTCCAACGCGCTCTCCGCGCTGCGCTACAACCAGGTGGCCATGGACGTGGCGAGCGGCAACGTCGCCAACGCCGGCACCGCGGGCTACGCCCGCCGCCAGGTGATCGCCCAGTCCACCGGGGCACCGTCCGTGCCGGCCATCTGGTCGCGCTGGGACGGCGCCGGCGACGGCGTCGAGGCCGGCGGGGTGCACCGGATGGTCGACCCGCTGCTCGACGCCCGCGCCCGCACCGAGCACGCCTCGTCGTCCTTCCTCGACGCCCGCGCCACCTCGCTGGTGCGCTTCGAGACCACCCTCGGCGAGCCCGGGGACAACGGCGTGGCCGCGGCGCTGTCGGCGTTCAAGCAGGGCTGGCACGACGTGGCCAACAACCCCGGCGACGGCGCGGCGCGCAGCCAGCTGATCGCCCGGGGGCAGACGCTCGCCTCCGCGGTGAACACCCAGGCCCGCGCGGTGGGCACGGAGTGGTCGGACCAGCGCAGCCGCCTCGACGCCCTCGGTGCCGAGGTCAACGAGGTGGCCGGCAACCTTGCCCGTCTCAACGAGGGACTCCGCTCGGCGTACGTCGCGGGCACCGACGCCGGCACGCTCCTGGACCAGCGCGACCAGCTCGCGCTGCGCCTCGCCGAGCTCGCCGGCGGCACCACGACGATCAACGACGACACCACCGTGGACGTCAAGGTCGCCGGGCAGTCCCTGGTGCAGGGCACGGTCGCCCACGCGGTCACGGTCGGCGGCGCCCGCGACATCGCCGGGAGCGGCGCCGATCCCATCAGCGTCACCGTCGACGGCACCGCGGTCACCGTGCCCGCGGGCGAGCTCGGCGGTGCCCAGCAGGTGCTGACCCGGGACCTTCCCGACTACCTCGGCGGGCTCGACGCGTTCGCCGCGACGCTCGCCGGCGCCGTCAACGCCCAGCACCAGGCCGGCGCGGACCTGACCGGTGCGCCCGGGGGCGCCTTCTTCACCGGGACCACCGCCGCAACGCTGGCGTTGGCGTTCACCGACCCCGGCAAGGTCGCCGCCGCGGACCCGACCAAGGGTCTGCTGGACAGCAGCAACGCCGACGTCCTGGGCTCCCTCGACCTCGGGGCGGGCGACTACCGGGCGCTGGTCACCTCGTTCGGGGTCACCGTCTCGTCGGTCAAGCAGGTGTCGGCCAACCAGGGGGTGCTCGCCGCCCAGGTGGACGCGTCGCGGGAGGCCCTCTCGGGGATCAGCGTCGACGAGGAGATGGTGAACCTGATGGCCGCGCAGCGCGGCTACGAAGGCGCCGCGCGGGTGATGACCACGGTCGACTCGATGCTCGACACCCTGATCAACCGGACCGGGCTGGTGCGCTGATGAGCAGCCCGCGGATCACCCAGCGCCTGATGGTCGAGCACTCGCTGTCGGCCCTGCAGCTCGGGCTCGGCCGCCTGGCCGACACCCAGGAGAAGCTCTCCACCGGACGCCAGATCAACCGGCCCTCGGACTCCCCGACCGGCACCAACGACGCCATGCGGCTGCGTGCCCAGCTCGCCGCCGACAGCCAGCACGCCCGCAACGCCCAGGACGGTCTCGCCTGGCTCGGCATGACCGACTCGACGCTGACCTCGATGACCGACAGCGTCCGCCGGGCACGCGACCTGCTGGTCCAGGGGGCCACGACGGGCAGCAGCGACAACGAGTCGCGGGCCGCGATCGCCTCCGAGCTCGGCCAGATCCGCGACTCCCTGGTCGGCCTGGCGAACACCCAGTACCTCGGCCGCCCGATCTTCGGAGGGACGACCGGCAGCACCGCCGCCTACACGCAGGATGCCGCCGGCAACGTGACCTTCCAGGGCGACTCCCACCCCGTCAACCGCTCGGTGGGCGAGGGGGTGAGCGTGCAGGTCAACGTCGCCGGTCCGGCAGCCTTCTCGACCGGCGCCGACGACCTGTTCAAGGTCCTCGGCGACGCCATCGGCCAGCTCCAGGGCAGCCCCGGGGCGCTCGGCGGCACTCTCGACCGGCTCGACACGGTGACCGCGCAGATGAAGACCGCGCACGCGGAGGTGGGCACCCGGTATGGTCGGCTGGAGTCGACGCTCACCCAGCTGAACGGCACCACGCTCGACAACCAGTCGGCCCTCTCGGAGGTGGAGAACGTCGACATGGCCAAGGCCGTCGTGGACCTCCAGCTGCAGCAGGTCGCCTACCAGGCGTCGCTCGGCGCCACGGCCAAGGTGATCCAGCCCTCGCTGCTGGACTTCCTGCGCTGAGGTGTCGATGACAACCACGACAACCATGACACCCACGACGCGACCGTTCCACGCCCAGGAGGCTGATGACGTGCCCGGTGACGTGACCGGTGACATCCCGGTGCTCGAGATGGTGCGGCCGATGGTCGGCTTTCCCGAGCTGCGGCGGTTCGCGCTCGCGCGGCTCGACGAGGCGGGGGTGGTGTGCGACCTGCGCTCCCTCGACGAGGACCTGCGGTTCGTCGTCGTACCGCCGGCGATGTTCTTCTCCGACTACGCACCGGAGGTCGACGACGACCTGGTGACGGCGCTCGGCGCGGACGGCGAGGACGACCTGCTGCTGCTCGCGGTGGTCACCTTGGGGACCGAGCCCGGCGACGCGACCGCGAACCTGATGGCGCCCGTGGTCGTCAACCATCGCACCCGGCGCGCCGCGCAGGTCGTGCTCGACGACCCCGACCTGCCCCTGCGCGCGCCGCTGACCCCGGTTCGGCACGCGGGCGCCTGACCCGACAGACTGGGGCCGATCGACCGTCCCGTCCGACAGGAGTGACCTGATGCTGGTGCTGAGCCGCCGTGTGGGCGAGAGCATCGTGATCGGCGACGACGTGGTGGTCACCGTGCTCGAGGTCCGCGGCGACGTGGTCAGGGTCGGCGTGGACGCGCCGCGCCACGTCCAGGTCCGGCGCCAGGAGCTCCTGGTCGCGCTCGAGGAGACCAACCGGGCCGCGGCCTCGCCGAGCCCGGACGCGGTCGCCGGCCTCTCCCGGCTGGTCGCCGACGCCGCTCCCCCGCCCGCCTCCGACGACTGAGCAGGGGCTCCCGCCGGCCCGGCCCTGGTGACGCGCACCCCCAGGTGGCTACGGTCAGAGGTGTACGCCGCGGGCGAGGAGAGGGAGTGGGGACATGACCGAGACCACCGAGCGCAACGGCGCGACCGTCACCGGTCGTCCGCTCGGCGACGACGAGCTGCGCCGCATCGACGCCTGGTGGCGGGCCGCGAACTACCTGTCGGTCGGCCAGATCTACCTGATGGACAACCCGCTGCTGCGCGAGCCGCTGGTGCCCGGCCACGTCAAGCCGCGGCTGCTGGGGCACTGGGGCACCACCCCGGGCCTGAACTTCGTCTACGCCCACCTCAACCGGGCGATCATGGCCCGCGACCTCGACATGATCTACGTCATCGGCCCCGGGCACGGCGGCCCCGGCATCGTCGCGTCGGCCTGGCTCGAGGGCACCTACAGCGAGGTCTACCCCAACGTCAGCCTGGACGAGGAGGGGATGCACCGGCTGTTCACCCAGTTCTCCTTCCCCGGTGGGATCCCGAGCCACGTGGCGCCCGAGACCCCGGGGTCGATCCACGAGGGCGGCGAGCTCGGCTACTCGATCTCGCACGCGTTCGGGGCGGCGTTCGACAACCCCGACCTGGTGGTCGCGACCGTGGTCGGGGACGGTGAGGCCGAGACCGGGCCGCTCGCGACCAGCTGGCACTCCAACAAGTTCCTCGACCCCCGCCGCGACGGGGCGGTGCTGCCGATCCTGCACCTCAACGGCTACAAGATCGCCAACCCCACGGTGCTCGCCCGGATCCCGCACGACGAGCTCGACGCGCTGATGCGCGGCTACGGCTGGACGCCGTACTTCGTGGAGGGCTCGGAGCCGGCGGAGATGCACCAGGCGTTCGCGGCCACGCTGGACCGGTGCCTCGACGAGATCCGCGCCATCCAGGACGAGGCGCGCTCGGGGCCGCCCGCGGCCGCGCGACGCCGGCCCTGGCCGATGATCGTGCTGCGCTCCCCGAAGGGCTGGACCGGCCCGAAGGAGGTCGACGGCCACAAGGTGGAGGACTACTGGCGCTCCCACCAGGTGCCGTTCGCCGACGCCCGCAAGGACGACGGGCACCGCGCGGTGCTCGAGGAGTGGATGAGGAGCTACCGGCCGGAGGAGCTGTTCGACGCCACCGGTGCCCCGGTCCCCGAGATCCGCGACCTGCACCCCGCCGGCGAGCGGCGGATGAGCGCGAACCCGCACAGCAACGGCGGCGCGCTGCTGCGCGACCTGAGGATGCCGGACTTCCGCGACTACGCGGTCCCGGTCGAGTCTCCGGGCACCGGCGCGGTGGAGTCCACCCGGGTGCTCGGGTCGTTCCTGCGGGACGTGATGGCCGCCAACTTGGACAGCTTCCGGATGTTCGCCCCCGATGAGAACAACTCCAACCGTCTCCAGGACGTCCTGGAGGTGACCAACCGGACGTGGAACGCCGAGACGCTGCCGTACGACGACCACCTCGCGATCGACGGCCGGGTGATGGAGGTGCTCTCCGAGCACACCTGCGAGGGCTGGCTCGAGGGCTACCTGCTCACCGGCCGGCACGGGCTGTTCTCCTGCTACGAGGCGTTCATCCACATCATCGACTCGATGTTCAACCAGCACGCCAAGTGGCTGAAGACCACCGACGACATCACCTGGCGGCGTCCGATCGCGTCGCTGAACTACCTGCTCACCTCGCACGTGTGGCGCCAGGACCACAACGGCTTCTCCCACCAGGACCCGGGGTTCATCGACCACGTGGTCAACAAGAAGGCGGACGTGATCCGGGTGTACCTGCCGCCGGACGCCAACTGCCTGCTGTCGGTGGCCGACCACTGCCTGCGCAGCCGGCAGTACGTCAACGTCATCGTCGCCGGGAAGCAGCCCGCGCTGCAGTACCTCGACATGGACGAGGCGATCGTGCACTGCACCAAGGGCATCGGCATCTGGGAGTGGGCGAGCAGCAGCAGGGGCGAGGAGCCCGACGTGGTGATGGCGTGCGCGGGCGACGTGCCCACGATGGAGGCGCTGGCCGCGGTGCAGCTGCTGCGGGGGTTCTTCCCCGACATCCGGGTCCGCTTCGTCAACGTGGTCGACCTGATGCGGCTGCAGGACGACAAGGAGCACCCGCACGGGCTCTCCGACGCGGACTTCGACGCGCTGTTCACGAAGGACAGGCCGGTGGTCTTCGCCTACCACGGCTACCCGTGGCTGATCCACCGGCTGACCTACCGGCGCGCCAACCACGACAACATCCACGTCCGCGGCTACAAGGAGGAGGGCACCACCACCACGCCGTTCGACATGACCGTGCTCAACCAGGTGGACCGGTTCGACCTGGCGATGGACGTGATCGACCGGGTGCCGCGGCTCCAGGCCACCTCCGGCTACGCCCGCGAGACCCTGAAGAACAAGCTCATCGAGCACCGCATCTACGTCCGCACCCACGGCGAGGACCTGCCCGAGGTGCAGGACTGGCAGTGGTCCCCGGAGCCGGGCCCCGAGGTGCGGACCGCCGCCCCCGAGCGCAACACCCCCGCCGGCTAGCCGCCCAGCCTCCGATGTCGGAGGTCAGGGGAGGAGGAGCTCGCCGCCGGGGACCTCGGGCAGGTCCCGGCCCACCAGGATGTCGAGCGGGTTGGTCAGGCAGCGGACCGAGCCCCCGCCCTTGTGGAACTCGGTGACGTCGACGAGCACGATCTCGAAGCCCCACCCCTCGAGCCGGGCACGCACCCGGTCGGGACACGCCGGCATCAGGATCGTCCGGCCCAGCACGACCGAGTTCGCGCAGAAGGTCAGCGCCTCCTCCTCGGTCAGCACGAGCGGCTCGGGCACCAGGTCGAGGGCGGCCCGCGCGGACTCGGCGTCGAAGGCCGACGGGGCCACCATCGCGCGGGTCTCGTCGAGCGGGCAGAACGCCAGGTCGAGGTGGTACATCCCCGGGTGGGTGATCCGCAGACCGCGCACCCGTACGTCGAGCCCGACCGCGAGGTGCTTGAGGGCGAGCTCCTCGCTGCGCGGGCCGTAGCCGGCCACCAGCGCGTCCCCGAAGGGGAAGATGTCGCCCGCCTCCAGGTGCGCCCCGATGCCCTCCCGTCCGACGTAGGAGGTGGCGAAGCCGTGCCCGGCGAACCAGGGCTCGGCCGAGAGCGTCTCCATCCGCCGCTCGGCGAAGCGCATGTGCGACATCACCGCGTGGCGGCGGTCCTCCCGGTTGACCACCAGGCCGAGGTTCATCGCGTAGACCATGTCCGGGGCGTCCGGGCGCTGGGCGAGCACGTCGACCTCGCCACCGGCGGCGCCGATCGCGTCCGCCAGCCCCTGCCACTGCTGCCGAGCGCGCTCCGGGTCGGGCTGCTCGCGGACGTCCATGAACGGGTTGATCGCGTAGTCCACCCGGAAGTGGTCGGGCGCCACCATCAGGTAGCGACGACCCCACTGCAGTTGCCGGCCCATGCTCCCGTCCTTCCCTGTCGAGGTGATCACGTCCGATTGTCCGACAATCAGACCGAGCGCCAGTGTGGGACGGGAGGATGCCGAAGTCAAGCCGTTGTCGGACAATCGGTGCATGGCGCCTGACCAGCACCCCCCGGGACCGTTCGGCTCGCTGTCGCTGGAGCACTCCTCGACCGTCGACCGGGTCGTCGACGAGCTGCGGCGCGCCCTGTTCGACGGCGAGGTCGAGGCCGGCACCCCGCTGCGCGAGTTGGCCCTCGCCGAGGCGATGGGCGTCAGCCGCTCCACGATCCGGGAGGCCCTCGCGGTGCTGGTCGCCGAGGGGCTGGCCACCCGCGAGCCCAACCGCGGGGTGCACGTGACCGCGCTCGACCCCGAGTCCGTGCACGACGTGAGCGTCTCCCGCGCGGTCGTGGAGGTCGCCGGCGTGCGGCGGTGGGCCGCCGCCGGCGAGGAGGCGCGCGACGCCGTACGACGGGCGCTGGTGGACTTCACCGTCGCCGCGCAGTCGGGGGCCAGCCCCGCCGAGCTGACCGCCGCTCACCTGGCCATCCACCGGGCCTTCGCCGCGCTGACCGAGTCGCCCCGGCTGGTCGCGCTCGCCGACTCGCTCACCGCCGAGATCCGCCTCGGCCTGGCCAAGGTCGACCGGATCCGTCGCAACGCGCACGACCAGGTCGCCTCGCACCGGGCGCTGCTGAGCCTCCTCGAGCGCGGCGACGTCGAGGCGGCGGCCACCGAGCTCGAGGAGCACCTCGCGCACGCGGAGACCTCGATGCTCGCCGCCCTGCACCTGGACGAGGAGTCCCCGGACCACTCCTGAGATGGCAGTATCGACCCCGTGAGATTCCTTATCTGGGTCGCCGTCAACGCCTTGGCGTTGGCCGCCGCCGCCTGGCTGCTCGACGGGATCCGGCTGACCGGCCAGAACCAGGTGCTGCACCTGATCCTGGTCGCGCTGGTGTTCGGCGTGGTCAACGCCGTGGTCCGGCCGGTGGTGAGCCTCCTGTCGTTGCCGTTCATCGTCTTGACCCTGGGGCTGCTGGTCTTCGTCATCAACGCACTGATGCTGCTGCTGACGTCGTGGATCTCCGGGCAGATCGGTCTGGGCTTCCACGTCGACGGGTTCTGGACCGCGCTCCTCGGCGCGATCGTGATCACCGTCGCGACCTGGCTGCTCGAGCTGGTGCTCCCCGACGGCAGGAGACGCTGACCCGATGACGTCGCCGCTGCTGCCGCCACCGCGCCGGGACAGCCGCTACCGGGTCGCCCTCGTGTGCCTGGGCAACATCTGCCGCTCCCCGATGGCCGAGGTCGTGCTCTCCGACCGGATCGAGAGCGCCGGCCTGTCCGGCGCCGTCGAGGTGGTCAGCTCCGGCACCGGCGGCTGGCACGTCGGGGACCCCATGGACCGGCGCGCCGCCGTCGCCCTCACCGCCCGTGGGTACGACGCGAGCCGGCACCGGGCCCGCCGCTTCGACGCCGGCTGGTTCGACGACTGCGACCTGATCCTGGCCATGGACGCCGACAACCACGCCGACATCACCGCGCTCGGCGAGCCCGACCGGGTCCGGATGTTCCGCGACTTCGACCCCCGCGCCGAGGTCGGCGACCGGGAGGTGCCCGACCCCTACTTCGGTGGCGACGACGGCTTCGAGGCCGTCCTGTCGATGGTCGAGCGCACCGCCGACACG
Organism: uncultured Actinomycetota bacterium; assembly: GCA_963838025.1. Taxonomy (GTDB): domain Bacteria; phylum Actinomycetota; class Actinomycetes; order Propionibacteriales; family Nocardioidaceae; genus Nocardioides_B. The sequence goes on along the minus strand of CAWIPF010000004.1, from coordinate 366,469 downwards.
CTGGTCGAGGCGCTGGCCGGGCACGTCGTACCGGAGGGGGCCGGCTGACGATGGCGCGGTTGGGAGCGGTCGCGAACCGGGCGGAGACCCTGCTCGGCACGCCCGTCGTCGCCACCTCGCCGGTCGCCGGAGGAGACATCTGCACCTCGACGCGGCTGCGGCTGTCCACCGGGGCCTCGGTGCTGATGAAGACCCGCCCGCACGCCCCCGCCGACTTCTTCCGGGTCGAGGCCGACGGCCTGCGCTGGCTCCGGGACGCCGCCGGGGTGGACGTGCCCGAGGTGCTCGCCGCCGAGGACGACTGCCTGGTCCTGGAGTGGGTGGAGAGCGCCCGCCCGTCGGTGGAGGCCGCCGAGCAGCTCGGGCGCGGGCTGGCCGCCACGCACCGGGCAGGCGCGCCGACGTTCGGCACCGCGGACGGCACCGGCGGCTACATCGGGGTGCTGCCGCTGCCGAACCGGCCGGTCGACGGCTGGCCGGAGTTCTACGCGACCCGGCGGGTGCTCCCCTACCTCAAGCTGGCCCGCGACCGCGGCGGCATCTCGGCCGCGGACGCCGACGACGTCGAGAAGGTGGTGCACCGCGTCCGGGACCTGGCCGGCCCGGCCGAGGCCCCGGCCCGGCTGCACGGCGACCTCTGGTCGGGGAACCTGGTCTGGGGGGTCGGCGCCCGGGTGTGGCTCGTCGACCCCGCGGCCCACGGCGGCCACCGCGAGACCGACCTGGCCATGCTCAGCCTGTTCGGCTGCCCCCAGCTTCCCCGCGTCCTCGACGCCTACCACGAGACGTCCCCGCTCGCCGACGGCTGGCAGGACCGGGTGGCCCTGCACCAGCTGTTCCCGCTGCTCGTGCACGCCTGCCTCTTCGGGGGCGGCACCGGCGGGTCCGGCTACGGCGCCCGGGCCGGCGAGGCGGCGCGCTCGCTGCTGTGAGCCCGGCCGGGAACCGCCGGTTCTAAGCCCCGTCTCAGGGGCACGTGGCAGTCTGGTGGGGTGGCCACCGGCACCGAGCAGCAGACCCAACGCGTCCTCGTCGTCGACGACGACCGGGCGGTGCGCGACTCGCTGCGCCGCTCGCTGGAGTTCAACGGCTACGCGGTCAGCCTGGCCAGCGACGGCGCGGAGGCGCTTGCCAGCATCGCCGGCAGCGCTCCCGACGTGCTCGTGATCGACGTGATGATGCCGCGCCTGGACGGGATCGAGACCACCCGCGCGCTGCGGAGCGCGGGCAATGACCTGCCGATCCTGGTGCTGACCGCCCGCGACTCGGTCGGCGACCGGGTCGAGGGCCTCGACGCGGGCGCCGACGACTACCTCACCAAGCCGTTCTCGCTCGACGAGCTGCTGGCCCGGCTTCGGGCGCTGCTGCGGCGCGCGCACATCTCGGCCGACGACGACCTGGAGGACGAGGTGCTCTCGTTCTCCGACCTCAGCCTCAACGTCGCCACCCGCGAGGTGCGCCGTGGGGAGCGGTCCATCGAGCTCACCCGCACCGAGTTCACGCTGCTCGAGATGTTCCTGCGCCGGCCCCGTCGGGTGCTGGACCGCTCGTTCATCCTCGAGGAGGTGTGGGGCTACGACTTCCCGACCACCGCGAACTCCCTGGAGGTCTACGTCGGGTACCTGCGCCGCAAGACCGAGGTGGAGGGAGAGCCGCGGCTGATCCACACCGTCCGCGGTGTGGGGTACGTGCTCAAGGAAGCCTGATGGGCCTGCACTACCGGAGGTCGCTGGCCAGCAGGGTCACGCTGCTGGCGACACTGGCGGTCGGCTTGTCGGTGGCCGCGATGGCGCTCGCCGGCTACTTCACCACCCGCCACCAGCTGATCGCCAGCCTCGACCACTCGCTGTACGAGCGCGCCCACGGCGCCTCCCGCTCGGCCGCGCTGAGCCAGCTGACCCTCAACCGGGTGCCGCCGTGGATGCTCGGCGCCGCCGACGTCAAGATCGGTCTGCTGTACGCCGACAGCGCGGTGTTCAGCTCCGAGGGCGCCACCTCGAACGACGTCCTCCAGCTCGGGGCGCCCGAGCTGCGGGTGGCGCGCGGCCAGAGCACCTGGTCGGCCCGCACGATCGCGACCGAGAAGGGCCGCTACCGGGTCGCCGCGGTCCCGGGCAACACCGAGGGGACCGCGCTGGTGCTGGCCCAGTCCCTGGCCCCGACCGACGAGGCGCTGGACCAGCTCGGCCTGGTGCTGCTGATCTTCGGCGTCGCCGGCGTGATCACCGCGTCCGCGGCCGGCTGGGCGGTGGCCCGCAACGGCCTGCGCCCGGTGCGCCGGCTCACCGACGCCGCCGAGGAGATCGCGCGCACCGAGAAGCTGGACCCGATCGAGGTCGAGGGCAACGACGAGATCGCCCGGCTGGCCCGGTCCTTCAACGCGATGCTCGCGGCGCTGTCCGCCTCACGCGACCGGCAGCGGCAGCTGGTCGCCGACGCCGGCCACGAGCTGCGCACGCCGCTCACCTCGCTGCGCACGAACCTCGACCTGCTCGGCCAGGCCGACGCCCGCGGCGGCCTCTCCGAGGCGTCCCGCACCGAGCTGATGGACGACGTGAAGTTCCAGATCGCGGAGCTCACCACGCTGATCGGCGACCTCACCGAGCTGGCCCGCGAGGAGCTGCCCCAGGTCACCCTGGAGCCGGTCGAACTGGCCGAGGTCACCGACCACGCCGTCCAACGCGTCCGGCGGCGCGCGCCCACCCTGCAGTTCGACGTACGCACCGAGCCGTGGTGGGTCACCGGCGAGGCGGCGGCGCTGGAACGGGCGGTGACGAACCTGCTCGACAACGCCGCGAAGTGGAGCCCGCCCCTGGGCACCGTGACGGTGCGGCTCACCCAGGGCACGCTCGTCGTCGAGGACCAGGGCCGGGGAATCTCCGACGCCGACCTGCCGCACGTGTTCGACCGGTTCTACCGCTCGTCGGAGGCGCGCACGATGCCCGGGTCCGGGCTGGGGCTCTCGATCGTCCGGCAGGTGGCCGAGCGGCACGGCGGCAGCGTCCGCGCGGGCCGCTCGCGCGACGGGGGCGCGTTGTTCTCCCTGCACGTCCCAGGGTCCGCCACGGCCGTCGGCGAGCCGGCACGGCGGGCCGCCGAACCGGTCTGACCGCGGCCGAGGACCCGGTGAGACGTCCACCCGATATCCAGTCGGCTCTCAGTCCGGATTAAGGTAGGCCCTGCATGCTGGAGACATGAACGAGCACGACCAGACCACCAGGTACGACGACATCCGGCCGGAAGAGACCACCCACCGGTACGACGCCGGTGAGCCGACCGGGTCGACGTACCCCTACGGGTTCACCGGCCAGCCGCAGCGGGACCAGCAGAGGTCCGCTCGTCCGGGTGGCGGTGTGGTGGCAGCGATCCTCGCGGCCGCCCTGGTCGTCGGTGGACTCGGCGGCTTGGCTGGCGCAGCCGGGTTCACCGTGGTCGACGGCCTGGTCGGGGGCGGCTCCTCGCCGTCCTCGACCGGAGTCGTGGACGCGCCGGTCACGAACGGCAAGAGCGCGCCGGCCCCCAAGGGCTCGGCCGAGCAGGTGGCCAACGCGGTGCTGCCGTCGGTCGTCAAGATCAACGTCAGCGGCGCGCAGGGCCAGGGCTCCGGCTCGGGGGTCATCCTCAGCTCCGACGGCGAGATCCTGACCAACAACCACGTCGTCGCGGTGGCCGGCCAGGGTGGGTCGATCTCGGTCAACTTCAACGACGGCACCGCCCGGCGGGCCACCGTCGTCGGCACCGACCCGGTCACCGACCTCGCCGTCATCAAGGCGCAGAACGTCTCCGGCCTGCACCCCGCCACCATCGACACCTCCGGCAACGTCGCCGTCGGGGAGGCCGTGGTCGCGGTCGGGTCGCCGTTCGGCCTCCAGGCCACCGTGACCAGCGGCATCGTCAGCGCCGTCAACCGGCCGGTCTCGGTCGGTGAGAGCCAGGGCACGTCCACGACGTACCCGGCCATCCAGACCGACGCCGCGATCAACCCCGGCAACTCCGGCGGCCCGCTGGTGAACATGGCCGGCGAGGTGATCGGCATCAACTCCTCGATCCGCACCGCGTCCTCGAGCGACCCGTTCGGCGGCAGCAGCGCAGGCGGCTCGATCGGTCTCGGCTTCGCGATCCCGATCGACAAGGTGTGGCCCGTGGTCAAGCAGCTGCGGGAGGGCGTGACGCCCACGCACGCACGGCTCGGCGTCTCCGTCACGGACGCCTCCAGCAAGAACGGGCTGCTGAGCGGCGCCGGCATCGAGTCGGTGAACGCCGGGTCCGCGGCGCAGAAGGCGGGCCTGAAGCGCGGCGACGTCATCACCAAGGTCGACGGCGAGATCGTCAGCAGCTCCGAGTCGCTGGTCGCGACCATCCGCGGCCACCGGCCCGGCGACACGGTGACGCTGACCGTGGTGAGCAGCGGCAACCGCCAGCACACCGTGAAGGTGACGCTGGACAGCGACGGCGGCTCGGCGTCGTCCTGAGCCCTCGGGTTCCGTGGGGCCGCCGCCCTTCCCCCCTCAGCGGCGGACCCACGGGTCGGTGCCCCGGCCGGCCGGGGCGGACCTGAGCCGGGCGGCCTTCCAGCGGGACTCGGCGTACTCCGACTCCGCGTCCGAGCGCACCGTGATCCCGCCGCCGGTGCCGAGCTCGTAGCGGTAGCCCCCCGTCGTCTCCGTGGCGACGAGGCTCCGGATCACCACGCCGAGGTCGGCTCGCCCGTCGCCCGAGATCCACCCGAAGGCGCCGGCGTACACCCCGCGTGGGGTGGTCTCGACGTCGCCGATCACCGCCATCGTGCGCAGCTTCGGCGCCCCCGTCATCGACCCCGCCGGGAACAGCGCGCGGAGCGCCGCGACGGTCGAGACCCCGTCACGCACGTGGCCGCGGACCGTGGAGACCAGCTGGTGCACGGTCGGGTAGGACTCGACCGTCATCAGGTCGGGGACCGTGACCGACCCCGGTTCGCAGACGAGGGACAGGTCGTTGCGGAGGAGGTCGACGATCATCAGGTTCTCGGCCCGGTAGCGCGGCTCCTCGACGAGCATCCGCCGCTGCCGCTCGTCCTCCCCCGGGGTGCGGCCTCGCGGGGTGGTGCCCTTGATCGGGCGGGTCTCCAGCCACCGGTGCCGGTCGAGGGTCGCGTAGCGCTCGGGGCTCGAGCTGAGCAGCCGGACGCCGTGGTGGCGCAGGAAGCCTGCGTAGGGGGCCGGGTTGAGCGCGCGCAGGCGCAGGTACGCCGCGACCGGGTCGACCCCGGAGCGGACCGACTCGCGGTAGGTCAGGTTGACCTCGTAGCTGTTGCCGGCCCGCAGCTGCCGCTGCACCTCGTCGTACCCCCGCCGGTACCACCCCGGCACCCGGCCACCCCCCACCTCCGACATCGGTGGCTCGGGGGTGACCCCCAGGTCACGTCTCGCCTCCGACATCGGTGGCTCGGGGTGGTCGAACACCAGCGGGTCGCGGACCCGCATCCAGACCGCGTCGGGGACCCGGCCCGGCTGCTCGGCAGGGGTGACCCGGGCGGGCAGGTCGGGCCGGCAGGCGTAGCCCAGGTAGCCGACCCAGCTGACCCGCGGGTCACCCGAGTCCCCGGCGACCGCCTCCTCGAGGCAGCCGAAGACGTCCTCCCCGACGATGGTGCTCCGGCCGCCCCGGTGCCGGGTCACCCGGCGAGCCGCCGCGTCGTAGGTCAGCGACACGTCGTCGTCGGTCAGCGCGCCCAGCAGCGACCGCCGCCCCGACCAGCCCCGCGAGCCGCCCCCGTCGAGCCAGAACATCCGGTCGTGCCCCGCCGCGAGCCGCCGGAACGTCTCCTCCGGGCCGCCGGTCACCACGACCCCAGGAAGTTCGCGACGAGGACGGCGCCGTGCTCGGTGAGCACCGACTCGGGGTGGAACTGCACGCCCCACAACGGCTTCTCGCGGTGCGCCACCGCCATCACCACCGGCCCGTCCTCGCCGGCGCACCATGCCGTCGCGGCGAGCACGTCGGGCAGGGCGACCGCGGCCAGGGAGTGGTAGCGCACCGCCCGGAACGGCGTCGGCACCCCCGCGAACAGCCCGGTGCCGTCGTGCGACACGGCGGCCACCTCGCCGTGCGCCGGCGTGACCCGACCCACCCGCCCGCCGTACGCCGAGACCAGGCCCTGCATGCCCAGGCACACCCCGAGCACGGGGACGGTGGCCGCGAGGAGCACGTCCCGCCCCACCGAGAAGTCGCGCACGTCGTCGGGGCTGCCCGGCCCCGGGGACAGCACGATGTGGGTGAACCCGCCGGACAGGACCTCCTCGGCGCTCACCTCGTCGTGCTCGGCCACGTCCGGCAGCGTGCCGGTGACCGAGGCGACCAGGTGCACGAGGTTCCACGTGTAGGAGTCGTGGTGGTCCACGACAAGGACCCGCCACGGGGCGACGGACCGCTCGGAAGGTCGCGGGGACGGACCGGCCGGGGCCTCCTCGGCGTTCACACCAGGAGGTCCCGGACCAGGTCGTGGATGAGGTCGTAGCCGTGCTCGGTCAGGATCGACTCGGCGTGGAACTGGATGCCCCGGAAGTGGGGGCCGACCACGAGGTGGATGTCGCCGGTGGCCGGGTCGGCGGCGACGCGGACGCCCCCGGGCAGGTCCGCGGGGGCACGGCCGACGAAGGTGTTGTAGAAGCCGACGTTCTCCACGTGCGGGGGCTCGTCACCGGTCGCCAGCTCGACGCGGGACTGGGTGCCCTGGAAGACGATGTCCTTGTAGACCAGGGGGATCCCGAGCCGGTCGCACAGCACCTGGTGGCCCAGGCAGACCGACAGGAACGGCTGCCCGGAGGCGAGCAGACCGTCGACCGCACGTCGGAAGGTCGCGATCTTCGCCGATCCCGTGTCCCGCGGGTCTCCGGGTCCCGGGCCGACGATCACCAGGTCGTAGCCCTCGATCGACTCGGGGGTGAAGTCCTCGTGGCGGACCACGCTGGACGTCATCCCCATCACCGCGAGCACGTGCCGCAGCATGTTCACGAAGTCGTCCTCGCCGTCCAGGATGACGACGGTCCGCCCCGCGAGCTCCGGCGCGGGCGGCGACCCACCCTGGTCGGTCAGCCAGAACTTGCTCAGCCGCTGGTTGCGCGACGCCAGCGCGATCAGCACGTCCTCGTCGCGGGTGAGCTCGGCGACCCCTTCCGGCGCCTCGGTCGGGCCCGCCACCAGGCCGAAGGCGGTCAGGATGCCCGCCGCCTTGGCGTGCGTCTCCGCCACCTCGTACGCCGCGACCGAGTCCCGCACCAGGGTGGCCCCGGCGGTCACCTTCAAGGCGCCGTCCGGGCTCACGTCGGCGGTGCGGATCACGATCGGCGAGTCGGCGGTAGGCTGCCCGTCCCGGTCCCGGCCGAGCAGCGCCAGCGCCGCCCCGTAGTAGCCGCGGCCCTCGGTCTCGTACGTCGCGATGAGCCGGCAGGCGTTCTCCACCGGCGACCCGGTCACGGTCGCGGCGTACATGGTGTCGCGCAGCACCTCCCGGACGTCGCGGGTCGTGCGGCCCGCGAGCAGGTACTCGGTGTGCACCAGGTGCGTCATCGGCTTGAGGAACGGGCCGAGCACCTGTCCGCCCTCGTTGCAGATGTCGCACATCATCTTCAGCTCCTCGTCGACGACCATGAAGAGCTCGTAGATCTCCTTCTCGTCGGCCAGGAACTCCAGCAGCCGCTGCTTCCGCTCGTCGGGGTCGGTCAGCCCCTTGAGCCGGAAGGTGCCGCTGATCGGGTTCATCCGGACGTCGCCGCCGTGCACCGACACGTGCCGCTCCGGGCTGGCGCCGACCAGGTAGCGGTCGCCGGTGAAGAAGACGTAGGTCCAGTACGCCCCCCGCTCACGCTCGAGAAGCCTGCGGAACACGGTCAGCGCCTTGGCCGCGCCCCAGTCCGTCAGCTGCGCCCGGTAGTGCCGGCCGACGACGAGGTTCGCGCCCTCCCCGTTGCCGATCTCGTCGGCGATGATGGCGTCGACGACCGCGCCGTACTCCTCGTCGGTGGTCTCGAACCCACCGGTGTCCTCGAACGCGACCGGCTCGTCGGGCAGCGCCGCGAGCAGCTCCGGCACCGCGATCTCGACCTCGGTCTCGAGGTCGACGACCGTGAGCGGGGTGCCGTCGTCGTGGGCGACGAAGCCGCGCTCGGCGACCTGGCGGAACGGCACCGCCAGCAGCCGGTCGAACCGGCGCCCGGGCGGGGGCGGCCCCTCCTCCAGGGGCACGTCGAGCAGTGAGTCGACGACCGACCGGGAGCCGCCGACCAGGGTCACCGAGGCGGAGTCGCGCAGCCGGACCACCGCCCACGCCTCGTGCTCCTGCACGGCGCGCAGGGCGGCGGCGGCGTCGCGGACGGGGGCTGTCATGCCGGAACGCTACCAACGGTCGCGCCGGCGCCCGCGCCGGTCTCAGCGCGGCCGAGGAGCGCTACGGGAGGACGTCGACGAGCACCTTGCCGACCGCGCCCTGCTCGACGGCGGCGTGCGCCGCGGCCGTGTGCTCGAGGGCGAAGTGGTGCAGCGGGAGCCCGGCCTCCTCCCCGACGCGCACGGCTCCCTCCCGGACCGCCGTGGCGACGTCGTCCAGCGCCCGGTCGCGCCAGGCCTCCGGCGCGTTGTAGACCAGCACGAACTGCCAGCGGGTGTTGGGCACCATCGACGGGCGGACCGGCAGCTCGAGCGGGCGGCCACCGTCGTCGGCGTACACCGCGACGGAGCCGTGCCGGGCGAGGACCTGCACGTCGATCCCGGCGTTCGCGGCCGCGGCGACCTCCACGATCGTGTTCACCCCGTCGGGGGCGACGGCCCGGATCTCGCGCACGACGTCCTGGCGCCGGTAGTCGATCACGTGGTCGGCCCCGGCCCGGGCGGCCAGGGCGGCCTTCTCGGGGCTGCTCACCGTGGTGACGACGGTGCCACCGGCCCAGCGGGCGAGCTGGATCGCGGCGTTGCCGACCGCGCCGGCGCCGCCCGACACGAGCACCGTGCGCCCCGCGAGCGCGCCGGGCCCGAGCCGGGTGGGCCCGTCCTCGGTCACGGTCAGGCAGCGGTGCGCGGTGAGGAACGGCACCCCGAGGCTGGCCCCGAGGTCGAAGGACGCCTCCTCCGGGAGCGGGACGACGTGACGGGCCGGCAGCACGGCGTAGTCCTGGGCGGTGCCGCCGGAGGGACGCTGGTGCGCCGCCTCCCACAGCCAGACGCGGAGCCCCAGCAGGGCCGGCTCGACCCCGGCCCCGAGCGCGTCCACCACGCCGGCTCCGTCCTGGTTCGGCACCTGCGGCGGGTCGACGACGGTCCCCGGCTCGGCACCCCGGCGCGACTTCCAGTCCGTCGGGTTGACCCCGGAGCGGTGGATGCGGACCCGCACCTCGTCGGGTCCGGGCTCGGGCAGGGGCCGGTCCACGAGCCGGAGGACGTCGGGGTCACCGGTCTGGCTGTACTCGATCGCGCGCATGACCCGACGCTATCGGTCCGGGGCCGGAGGACAAGGCCCGCGACCGGCCGCTCTGGCACAATGCGGCCGGTGACGGACTGGCGAGCGGACCGCATCGGCACGGCTCTGCGCGGGGAGAACCCCACGGTGATGGCCCGCGTCCCGGGCGGCTTCGCGGCCATCGGCGACGTGCAGTGGCTCCCGGGCTACTGCGTGCTGCTCACCGACGACCCGACGGTCGAGCGGCTGTCCGACCTCTCCCGGAGCGCCCGGACGGACTTCCTGGAGAGCATGGCCGCGCTCGGCGAGGCGGTCGAACGGGCCTGCGCCGAGCGCGACCCCGCCTTCCGCCGGGTGAACCTCGAGATCCTCGGCAACACCGACCCGTACCTGCACGCCCACGTGTGGCCGCGCTACTCCTGGGAGCCGGACGACCTCGTCGGCGGACCCGTGTGGGGCTACCCCCGCGGGCACTGGTCCGACCCGGACCACGCCCTGGGGCCGCGGCACGACGCGCTGCGCGCGGCGATCACCGCCCGGCTGGTCAGCGCTGCTCGACCAGGACCATCCGCTGCGTCGCCCGGGTGAGTACGACGTACAGGGTGGCCCGGCCGGTCGCCGACTCGGCCTCGATCTCGGGGGGTGCCACGACCACGATCGCGTCGAACTCGAGACCCTTGGTGTCGAGGCCGGTGAGCACCGCGATGCGCGCGTTCGCACCACCCGCGGCCGCCTCGGCGTGCTCGGGCCACGACGCCAGCCAGCCTTCCACCTCGGCGCGGCGGGCGACCGGGACCACGATCCCGACCGTCCCCTCGACCGCCCCGGCGAGCTCGGTGACGGCCTCGCGGACCCCGCTCTCGAGGTGGCCGACCGGCCGCTCCTCGGGCTCGACGCCGGTGGAGCGCACCGCGTGGGGCAGGTCCGCGTGGAGCCCGGCCCGCTCGGCGTAGCGGGCGGCGTAGTCGTAGATCTCGGCGCTGTTGCGGTAGTTGGTGGACAGGTGGAACTCGTGCCGCGGCTTGTCGCCGAGCGCCTCCTCGCGGGCCCGCGACGCCTCCGCCGGGTCGGGCCACGACGACTGGGCCGGGTCGCCGACGATCGTCCAGGTCGCCATCCGGCCGCGGCGCCCCACCATCCGCCACTGCATCGGGGTGAGGTCCTGCGCCTCGTCGACCAGGATGTGGGCGTAGCTGTCGTCTTCCGTGCGCACCGTGGGCCGCGGGCCCCGTGAGTAGGCGCGATCCGTGATCGTGGTGAGCTCGGGCATGTTCTCGTCGACGAGGTCCGCGAGCGGGTCCGGCTCGTGCTCGGTGGGCTCGGGCCGGTCGCCGAGCAGGTAGCGCAGCTCGTCGACGAGGGCCACGTCCTCCACCGAGAGGTCCGACGCACCGGTCCAGGACCGCGCGAGCAGCGCCCGGTCCCGGTCCGACAGCACGCCCTCGGCGACCCGGTCGAGCAGCTGCGGGTCCCGCAGCCAGGCGAGCACCTCGGTCGCGTCGAGCGCCGGCCACCACGCGAGCGCGAACTCGACGAAGGCGCGGTTGCCGAGCACCTCGTCGGTGAACTCCTCCTTGCCGCGCGCCCGACCCCGCTCGCCGGTGACCTGCCGCCACAGCGCGTCGATCAGCGCGTGGGCCACCCGGGGCAGCTGCCGGTTGCGCTTGCCCTGGCCGAGCAGGTGGCGGCGCAGCGCGTTGAGCTCCCGGTCGCCGAGCACGAGGCTGTCGTCGCGGTAGAACAGCCGCAGCTCGCGCGGCGCCGTGGGCACCGGCTGGCGCGCCGTACGACGCATCAGCTCGGCCATCCGCGCCGCGCCCTTGACGTCGGCGACCGCCGGCTCGTCGTGCCGGACCGCCTTCACGCCGTCGACGACCTCGCCGAGCGAGCGGAGCGCGACCGAGGTCTCGCCCAGCGATGGGAGCACCCGCTCGATGTAGCGCATGAACACCCCCGAGGGCCCCACGACCAGCACACCCCCGGTCTCGTAGCGGCGCCGGTCGGAGTAGAGCAGGTAGGCGGCCCGGTGCAGCGCCACCACCGTCTTGCCGGTGCCGGGGCCTCCGGAGATCGACACCACGCCCTTGCTGGGCGCGCGGATCGCCTTGTCCTGCTCGGCCTGGATGGTGGCCACGATCGAGTGCATGGTGCGGTCGCGCGCCCGGGACAGCTGCGCCATCAGCGCGCCCTCGCCGACGATCACCAGGTCGGTGTCGGCCCGCGAGTCGAGCAGGTCGTCCTCGACGGCGACCACCCTCGGCCCCGAGCAGCGCAGCACCCGGCGCCGCAGGACGCCCTGGGGGTCGGCGGCCGTGGCCTGGTAGAAGACCGCCGCGGCCGGCGCCCGCCAGTCCACGAGCAGCGAGTCGCGGTTCTCGTCGCGCAGGCCGATCCGGCCGATGTAGCGGGGGCTCTCCTCGGCCGCGCCGAGGTCGAGCCGGCCGAAGACCAGCCCCTCGTGCGCGGCGTTCAGGGTGGCGATGCGCTTCGCGGCCTGGAACACCATCGCGTCGCGCTCGACGAGGCCACCCTCGTGGCCGAGGCTGCCGCGCCCGTGTCCCTCGCGGGCGAGCGCCTCGGCGTTCTTCGTGGACGTCTCGAGCTGGCGGTAGACCCGGTCCACGAACCGCTGCTCGTGGGCGATCTCCTGCTGTGTCACGGCATCCTGGGCGACCTCAACGGACAAGGACTTCACCGTCTCCTGGCTGGTGCGAACCGGTTGGGCAAGTCGTCAACTCTACCCCGGCGCGACACTCTGCCGTGCCGAAAACCCTCCGCTGGTGGTGGCGCTGCGGATGCGGCCGGCTACTTCTTCCGGTTGAGGAAGGCGAGCATCGCCTCCTTGGCCTCCTCGGAGCCGAACAGCCGGGCCGACAGCCTGGCCAGGTCGTCGCCCTGGCTCTCGATGCGTTCGACGAGGTGAGCGCCGATGAGCCGCTTGGTCTCGCGCAGCCCCTGCGGGTTGCCCTTCGCCAGCGCCGCGCAGACCTCGTCGACCTCGACGTTCAGCTCGTCCTCGGGCACCGCGGCGGTCACCAGGCCCATCCGCTCGGCGGCGCGGCCGTCGAAGACCTCCCCGGTGAGGAACGTGCGGGCCGCCGCGCGGTCGGTCATCCGGGGCAGCACCGACAGCGAGATCGCGGCCGGGGTGAGGCCGAGCCGGACCTCGGTGAAGGCGTAGGTCGCGTCGGTGGCGCTGATCGCGATGTCGGAGGCGGCGACGATGCCGATCCCCCCGGCGCGCACGTTGCCGTGCACCCGGGTGACCACGGGCTTGGCCAGGGTCGCGAGGCGTCGCTGCAGGTCGACGAGCACGCCGGCGGCCTTCTCCATGCCGTCCCCGCTCGCCTCCGAGAGGTCGGCGCCGGAGCAGAACGTCCGGCCCTCGGCCCGGATCAGCACCACCTTGACGTCGTCGTCGGCCTCGGCCCGCGCCAGGCCCTCGAACAGCTCGCCCACCAGCCGTCGCGACAGCGCGTTGCGGTTGTGCTGGCTGTCGAGCACCAGCGACGCGACGTGGTCGTCGACCCGGTAGTGGACCAGCTCGTCCGGCTGCTGCCCCCGGTCATCCTGCTCGCTCACGTCGTCCTCTCCTCGCCCCCACCGTTGAGTGCTGGCTTGTTCCCCGTTGAGTGCTGGCTTGTTCCCCGTTGAGTGCTGGCTTGTTCCCCGTTGAGTGCTGGCTTGTTCAGCATTGAGTGCTGGGTTGTTCCGCCCCGCGGCGCGAACAAGCCGACACTCAACGCCAACTTTGCCAGCACTCAACGCCAACTTTCCCAGCACTCAACGCCAACTTTGCCAGCACTCAACGCCAACTTTGCCAGCACTCAACGGTCAGTACGACTTCGGCAGGCCGAGCGAGTGCATGCCCACGAAGTTCAAGATCATCTCCCGCGACACGGGGGCGATCCGACCGGCGCGCGCGGCGACCAGCAGGCCGGCCACGCCGTACTCCTGGGTGATGCCGTTGCCCCCGTGCGCCTGTACGGCGCGATCGGCGGCGTCGCAGGCGGCCTCGGCGGCGGCGTACTTCGCCATGTTGGCCGCCTCGCCCGCGCCCATGTCGTCGCCGGCGTCGTAGAGCGCCGCCGCCTTCTGGGTCATCAGCCGCGCGAGCTCGATCTCGATCTTCGACTGCGCCAGCGGGTGCGCGAGGCCCTGGTGGGTGCCGATCGGCGCGCCGAACACCTCCCGCTCCTTCACGTAGGCGACCGCCTTGTCGAGGGCGTAGCGGGCGAGCCCGGTCGAGAACGACGCGGCCATGATCCGCTCGGGGTTGAGGCCCGCGAAGAGTTGAAGGAGCCCGGCGTCGGCATTTCCGGGGTCCCCGACCAGCGCGTCACCGGGCAGCTTCACGTCGTCGATGAACACGGCGAACTGCTGCTCGGGGCTGACGATCTCCATCGGGATCGCGGTCGCCTCGAAGCCGGGGGCGTCGGTCGGTACGACGAACAGGCACGGCTTGAGCTTGCCGGTCTTCGCGTCCTCGGTCCGCGCGACCACGAGCACGTTCTTGGCCTCGTCGACGCCGGAGATGTAGATCTTGCGGCCCTTGAGGACCCAGCCGTCCCCGTCCCGGCGGGCGGTCGTGGTGATGTTGTGGGAGTTGGTGCCGGCATCGGGCTCGGTGATCGCGAACGCCATCGTCGCGGTGCCGTCGCAGATCCCGGGCAGCCAGCGCTGCTTCTGCTCCTCGGTGCCGAACCGGCTGATCACCGTGCCGCAGATCGCCGGGCTGACCACCATCATCAGCAGCGGGCAGCCCTGGGCCGCGAGCTCCTCGCAGACCGCGGCGATGTCGCCGATGCCGCCCCCGCCGCCGCCGTACTCCTCGGGGATGTTGATGCCGAGGTAGCCGTGCTTGCCGATCTCCAGCCACAGGTCAGTGGTCTTCCCGCCGGCGCGGGCCTGCTTGGTGAAGTACTCGCGGCCGTAGCCGCCCGCGAGCTTGGCGACCGCCTGGCGCAGCGCCCGGCGCTCGTCGGTCTCGGTGAACGCGATCTCGGTCATGCTGTTTCTCCCTGTTCGGTGGTTGAGGCGGTGTCCTGAGGAGGGTGAGGAACGAGCCCGTCTCGAAGGGAGCGAGCCTGCGAGCGTCTCGAAACCTCCGTCTCGCCCTCGGAGACGACGGCCAGGACGGAGCCGGCGGCGACCTGATCGCCGGTGGAGACGTCGATCTCGGCGACGACGCCGTCGTGGGGGGCGCAGACGGTGTGCTGCATCTTCATCGCCTCGAGGACGAGCACCGGCTGCCCGGCGGCGACCTCGTCCCCGACGGCGACGGCCACGGAGACGACGGTGCCGGGCATCGGCGCGAGCAGCGACCCGGTGGCCACCTGGTCGGCGGGGTCGACGAAGCGAGGGGTACGGCGCAGGGCCACGTGCCCGAGCGACGACTCGACGTCGACGGACCCGTCGGACTCGACGAGCACCTCGAAGACGCGGCGCATCCCGTCGTGCTCGAGGACGACCCGGTCCGCTCCGGCGTCGACCACTCGCACGTCGAGGTCGGCGTGGGTGTAGCCGTCGCGGCCGCCGTACCACCGGACCTCGACCGCGCCGCCGCCCCCCGATTCGTCTGCGACCGCCCCGCTGGAAACAGACGAACCTGCACAGACGAATCGGGTGAGGTGCGGGGCCGAGACGACGTTGCGCCAGCCGACCGGGATCCGCGGCTGGACGGTCCGGGCGGCCCTGTCCCGCTCGGCTCCGGCCACGGTCGCCGCGAAGGCGCTCAGCGCGACTGCCTCCTCACCGGCCGGCGGGGTCGCGAGCTCGTCGAGCCCGTGCCGGTCGAAGAAGTCGGTGCTCACCTCGCCGGCGAGCACGGCCTCGTGCCGCAGCACGTTGACCAGCAGGTCGCGGTTCGTGCGCACCCCGTGCAGGCGCGCGTGGGCCAGCGTCCCGGCGAGGCGACGCAACGCGTCCTCACGCGTCGGTGCCCAGGCGACGACCTTGGCGAGCATCGCGTCGTAGTGGGTGCCGACCTCGTCGCCGGCGACGAACCCCGCGTCCAGCCGGACGCCGTACGACGCGGGCACGGCCAGCTCGGCGCAGACCCCGGGGATGTCGAACCGGGTGAGCCGACCGCTCTGCGGCTGCCACCCGGCCGCGGGGTCCTCGGCGTAGAGCCGGGCCTCGACGGCGTGCCCGCGCGGCTCCCACCCCGATTCGTCAGCGATGGCCCCGCGTGACGAGCCCGAGCTTCCGCTGACGAATCCGGAGAGGGGGCGGCCTTCGGCGACCGCGATCTGCAGGGCGACCAGGTCGATGCCGTAGACGCACTCGGTGACCGGGTGCTCCACCTGGAGGCGGGTGTTCATCTCCAGGAACCAGAACCTGTCCGTCGACGGGTCGAGCAGGAACTCCACCGTCCCCGCACCCACGTAGTCCACCGACTCCGCGGTCGCCCGGGCCGCGTCGTGCAGCGCCCGGCGGGTCCGGTCGGACAGCCCCGGTGCGGGTGTCTCCTCCACGACCTTCTGGTGCCTGCGCTGGATCGAGCAGTCCCGTTCGCCGAGGACGAGCACGGTGCCGTGGCGGTCGGCGACGACCTGGACCTCGACGTGCCGGCCGTGCTCGACGTACGGCTCGCAGAACACGGTCGGGTCGCCGAAGGCGGACGCGGCTTCGTCGGCGGCCTGCGCCACCTGTGCGGCGACCTGGTCGAGGTCGCGCACCACGCGCATCCCCCGTCCGCCGCCGCCCGCGGACGCCTTCACCAGCAGCGGGAGGTCGTCCTGGGTGACCGCCGCGGGGCTCAGCTCGGCGAGCACGGGGACGTCCGAGGCGGCGACCAGCTTCTTGGCCTCCACCTTCGAACCCATCTGCTCGATCGACTCGGGTCGCGGCCCCACCCAGGTCAGCCCGGCGGCCAGGACCCGGCGGGCGAAGTCGGCGTTCTCGGACAGGAACCCGTAGCCGGGGTGGACGGCGTCGGCCCCGGCGCGCAGGGCCGCCTCGACGACCAGGTCGCCGCGCAGGTAGGTCTCGGCCGGGCTGCTGCCCGGCAGCAGCACCGCGACATCGGCCTCGGCGACGAACCGCATCCCGGCGTCGGCGTCTGAGTGCACCGCCACCGTCTCGATCCCGAGGTCCCGGCAGGTCCGGAAGACCCGGCGCGCGATCTCGCCGCGGTTGGCCACGAGCAGTCTCTTGATCTGGGTCATCTCACATCCTGAAGACGCCGAAGCGGTCGGTGCCCTCGACGGGCGCGTTCTCGATCACGGACAGGCAGATCCCCAGCACGGTCCGGGTGTCGCGCGGGTCGATCACCCCGTCGTCGTACACCATCCCGGAGAGGAAGAACGGCAGGCTCTGCTCCTCGACGGACTGCTCGACGAACGCGCGCATCCCGGCGTCGGCCTCCTCGTCGTACGGCTTGCCCTTCGCCTCGGCGGCCTGACGCGCGACGATCGACAGCACCCCGGCGAGCTGCGCCGGGCCCATCACGGCCGACTTCGCCGAGGGCCACGTGAACAGGAACCGGGGGTCGTAGGCCCGGCCGCACATGCCGTAGTTCCCGGCGCCGTAGGAGGCGCCCATCATGATCGAGATGTGCGGCACGGTGGAGTTGCTGACCGCGTTGATCATCATCGCGCCGTGCTTGATGATGCCGCGCTGCTCGTACTCCTTGCCGACCATGTAGCCGGTGGTGTTGTGCAGGAACAGCAGGGGTACGTCGATCTGGTTGGCGAGCTGGATGAACTGGGCGGCCTTCTGGGACTCCTCGCTGAACAGCACGCCCTGGGCGTTGGCGAGGATGCCGATCTGGCGGCCGTGCACCTTCGCCCAGCCGGTGACCAGCGAGGGTCCGTAGAGCGGCTTGAACTCGTCGAAGACCACCTCGTTGCCGGCGCCGGCGCCGTCGCAGATCCGGGCGATCACCTCGCGCGGGTCGAACGGCTCCTTGAGGTCCTCGGGGATCAGGTCGAGCAGCCCCTCCGGATCGGCGTCCGGCTCGGCATACCCGGTGGTTGAGGAGCCGAGCCTGCGAGGCGTCTCGAAACCACCCGTCGCAAGGTCTCGAGACGCTCGCCGCGCTCGCTCCTGGACCGCCGAGCCGACCGGCTTGCGCCAGTTGAGCCGGGCCACGATCCGCCGCCCGATCCGGATGGCGTCGCGCTCGTCGAGCGCGAGGTAGTCGGCCAGCCCGGACGTACGCGCGTGCATCTCCGCACCGCCGAGCGACTCGTCGTCGGACTCCTCGCCGGTGGCCATCTTCACCAGCGGCGGCCCGCCGAGGAACACCTTGGCCTGCTCCTTGACCATCACCACGTAGTCGCTCATGCCCGGGACATAGGCGCCGCCGGCCGTCGAGTTGCCGAACACCAGCGCGATCGTCGGCGTCTTCGCGGCGCTGGCCCGGGTCAGCCCGCGGAACAGGTCGCCGCCCGGGATGAAGATCTCCTTCTGGGTCGGCAGGTCCGCCCCGCCGGACTCGACGAGGTTGATGCTCGGCAGCCGGTTCTCGCGGGCGATCTGCGCGGCGCGGAAGATCTTCTTCACCGTCCACGGGTTGCTCGCGCCGCCCCGCACGGTCGGGTCATTGGCGACGATCATGCACTCGACGCCCTCGACCACACCGATGCCGGTGACCACGGAGGCGCCGACCGCGAAGTCCGACCCCCAGCCGGCCAGCGGCGACAGCTCCAGGAATGCCGATCCCTCGTCGACGAGCAGCTCGACCCGCTCACGGGCGGTCAGCTTCCCGCGCTCGCGGTGCCGGGCGACGTACTTCTCGCCACCGCCGGCCACGGCCTTGGCGTGCTCGGCGTCGAGCGCGGCGAGCTTCTCCAGCATCGCGGCGCGGCGCGGGCCGGCGCCGACAGCGTCCACGGCGGTCATGGCGTGAACCCCAGCAGTCGTGCGTTCAGGTCGTTGAGCACCTCGGTGGCTCCTCCTCCGATTCCGAGGATCCGGGCGTCGCGGTAGTGCCGCTCCACCTCGGTCCCGTGCATGTATCCGGTGCCGCCGAACAGCTGCACGGCCTGGCTGCAGACCCACTCCGCGGTCTCCACGGCGGTCGCCTTGGCGTGCAGCGCCTCGACGAGCGGCGACTCGCCGGCGACGTACCGGCGGGCCACCTCACGGGTGTAGGTCCGCGCGACGTCGACACGTCGGTGCATGTCGACGAGCCGGTGCCGGACCACCTGGTTGGCCGCGAGCGGCTTGCCGAAGGTCTCGCGATCCTTGGCGTACGCCGCGGCGAGGTCGACCGACCGTGACGCGATGCCGTAGCCGTGCGCCGCCAACGCGAGCCGCTCGACCACGAAGGCGTTCGCGATCTGCGCGAAACCGGAGTTCTCCGGGCCCACGAGGTTGCTCGCGGGCACCCGGACGTCGACGTAGGACAGCTCGGCGGTGTCCGAGCAGTGCCAGCCCATCTTGGTCAGCGACCGGGTCACCTCGAAGCCGGGCGTGCCCTTCTCCACGACGAGCAGCGAGATGCCGGCGTGGCCCGGGCCGCCGGTGCGGACCGCGGTCGTCACGAAGTCGGCGCGTACGCCGGAGGTGATGAACGTCTTGGCGCCGTTGACCACGTAGGTGTGGCCCTCGCGACGAGCGGTGGTCCGGATGTTGGCGACGTCGGACCCGCCGCCCGGCTCGGTGACCGCCAGCGAGCCGATGGTCTCGCCGGCCAGGGTCGGGCGCACGAACCGGTCGATCAGGTCGGTGTCCCCGGTGGCGATGATGTGCGGCAACGCGATGCCGCTGGTGAACAGCGCCGCCAGCAGGCCGCTGGACGCACCGGCGTCGGTGAACGCCTCCGAGCACGCCAGCGCGTCGAGGAACGTCCCGCCGCTGCCGCCGTACTCCTCCGGGACACCGAGCCCGAGGAACCCGAGCTTGGCCGCCTTGGCGTGCAGGTCGCGCGGGACCTCGCCGGCGTCCTCCCACGCCTGCAGGTGGGGCACCACCTCGGTGCGCACGAACGACCGGGCGCTCTCGCGCAGCGCCTGCTGCTCCTCGGTCCAGAAGCTCATCGCAGCAAGTCCTCCGGGATGTCGACGTGCCGCGAGCGGATCCACTCACCGAGCGCCTTGGCCTGCGGGTCGAACCGGCTGGACGCCGCGACCCCGTCGCCGAGCAGGCCCCGCACCAGCACGTTGACGCCGCCGAGGTTCGGCAGGGCGAACACCTCGACGTCGAGGTCGGCGGCCTCGGGCAGCAGCCGCCTGACGAGCTCAGGGGTCACGGCGTCGACCAGCCAGGCGACCCGGTCGGGCCGGGCCGCGGCGTCCATCGCCCAGAGGCCGATGTTGGCGTCGCCGCCCTTGTCGCCCGACCGGGCGTGCACGATCGAGCCCAGCGGGAGCCGGCGGGTCGGGGTCACACTCGGTGGTTGAGGAGCGAGCGAAGCGAGCGTCTCGAAACCACCATCGTCTGCGCGCCCGGTCGGTGGTTTCGAGACGGGCTCGGCCAGCGCCTCGCCCTCCTCAACCAGCGGGTAGCCGTCGAGGACTACCCGCTCCTCAACCGCGTCGCGGGGGACGTAGCCGGGGCGGTAGACGCCGTACGGCGTGGCGGGCGCGGGCGGCGCGGTCAGGGTGAAGCCCGGGTACGACGCGAGCGCCAGCTCGACCAGCGGCGCGGTGAAGCCCTTGCCGGCAACGACCGGGTCGGCGTCGCGGACGGTGACCCGCAGCCGGCACGACGCCGCCTCCTCGGTCGCGGCGTCCTCCCGGTCGGTCCGGGCCAGCGACCACTCGATGTCGGTGGGGGGCCGCTGCGCGAGCGTCGCCTCCACCTGGTCGCGGACCCAGTCGGCCTTCGCGTCGATGTCGAGCCCGACCAGCACGAACTCGGCGCTGTTGCGGAACCCGCCGAGGAAGTTCAGGCAGGCCTTGAGGGTCTCCGGCGGCGCGGATCCGCGGACCCCGGAGACCCGCACCCGGTCGGGGCCGTCCTCGGCCAGCGCGACCGTGTCGAGGTGCGTGGTCACGTCGGGGCCGAGGTAGCGGGTGGACTGGATCTCGTACATCAGCTGCGCCGTCACGGTGTCGACGGTGACCGCCCCGCCGGTGCCGTCGTGCTTGGTGATCACGCACGACCCGTCTGCTCCGATCTCGGCGACCGGGAACCCCAGCGGCGCGGCGCGGTGCGCGAGCGCGCGGAAGCCGGAGAAGTTCCCGCCGGTGGCCTGGGTCCCGCACTCGACGACGTGGCCGGCGACGGTCGCGCCCGCCAGCTCGTCGTACGACGACCGCGCCCAGCCGAACCGCGACACGGCCGGCCCGACCACCAGCGACGCGTCCGTGACCCGGCCGGTGACGACCACGTCGGCCCCGGCCTCGAGCGCCGCGGCGATGCCGAACGCGCCGAGGTAGGCGTTCGCGGTCAGTGGCTTGCCGAGCTCGGGGTCGACCAGGCCGAGCTCGTCGACCCGGTCGAGCAGGTTGTCGCCCTCGAGGTGCGCGACGGTGACGTCGAGACCGAGGCCGGTCGCCACCTCGCGCAGCCTCTCGGCCAGCCCGGCCGGGTTCAGGCCGCCGGCGTTGGCGACGAGCCTGACCCCCTTCTCGACCGCGAGCCCGAGACAGTCCTCGGCCTGCCGGAGGAAGGTGCGGGCGTAGCCCAGCGACGGGTCCTTCATCACGTCCTTGCCGAGGATCAGCATGGTCAGCTCGGCCAGGTAGTCGCCGGTCAGCACGTCGAGGCGGCCGCCCTCGAGCATCTCCCGCATCGCCGAGAGCCGGTCCCCGTAGAAGCCGCTGCAGTTGCCGACCCGCAGCACGTCGCCGGTCACGCCGCGCCCTTCGGCTCGCGGCCGCTGCCGGTGGGACCGGCGAACGCCTGGGCGATGTCGAGCCACCGGTCGGCGTCGGGACCGGTCGCGGTCAGCTCGAGGTCGGCGCGGTGGGCGCGTTGGGTGACGAGCAGGGCGAAGTCGTACGCCGACCCGGTCACCGACTGCGCGGCGTCCTCGGGCCCTTGCGCGAACACCCCGCCGCCCGGCAGCGTGAGCGAGACCAGGATCGGCGCGGCCGGCGGCTCGAGGCCGTTGTTGGCGAACGCGTAGCCGCGGGTGCGCACGCCCAGGTGGACGACGTGCCGGACCGAGTCGTCGCGCCAGGGCGTGGCACCGAGCGCGTCCGCGACGTCCCGGCCGTGTGCCCAGGTCTCCATGAACCGCGCGGTGGCCATCGAGGTGGCCGACATCGGCGGCCCGAACCACGGCAGCTTCTCCCCGTCCGGGCACTCGCGCAGCACCTTCGCGAGGGTCGCCCGCGCGGTTCGCCAGCGCTCGAGGAGCTCGGCCGGGGTGGCCTGCGCGCCGGCCTCCGCCTCGGCGTCGACGAACCCGTCCGGGTCGTTGATCGCCTCGAGCACGACCTCGTCCCAGGCGGCCTTGTCGGTGGCGGCCTTCACGGCGACCTCGTCGGTCCAGGCCAGGTGGGCCACCTGGTGGGCGACGGTCCAGCCGGAGGCGGGGGTGGGCGTGCGCCAGCCGGCGTCGTCGAGCGGCGCGACGAGCGCGTCGAGCCGGTCACCCTCGCGCCGCAGGTCCTCGAGAACCTCGGTCAACGTGCTCATCGGCTCCTCCCCTCCCGATTCGTCTGCGCTGGCTCGGGGGTTTCACGGAGGGCTTGCGCAGACGAATCGGTGGTGGTGGCGTCGAGTACGTCGGCCCAGTGGTCGAGGATCCTGCCGCGCCGTGCGGTGTCGTCGGTGATCGTGTTCGCCAGGCCGAGGCCGCGGGTGAGGTCGAGCGTGGCCTGCACCAGCTCGCGGGCACCCGGCCGGCTCTCGTCCACACCGAGCAGCTCGACGGTGGAGCGGTGCACCTCGCGGCCGATCCGCTGCTCCAGCGGGGCCAGCGCGCCGCGCAGGGTGGCGTCGGTGCGTGCGGCCACCCACAGCTCGAGCGCCGCGGTGAACACCGGGCTGGTGAAGTGGTCGGCGAGCATCCCGAGCACGGCCCGGGTGCGACGCCCGCCCTCGGGCAGCCTGGTCGCCGCGTCGCGCAGCTCGGCCCCCCGGACCTCCGACAGGTGCTCGACGGCGGCCAGCACCAGGTCGTTCTTGGTGGGGAAGTGGTGCAGCTGCGCGCCCCGGCTCACCCCGGCACGCTGGGACACCAGCGTGGTCGACGTACCGCTCCAGCCGAACTCGACCAGGCACTCCACGGTCGCGTCGAGCAGCCGCTGACGCATCACCCGGGTGCGCTCCTCCTGAGGCACGCGTGCGGTCGAGGTGGTCACCCGCACCATCCTGGCCTTCGCATAAACAAACAGTCAAGCCTGACTGTTTAGCCGCGGCTCGGCGAGCCCCTCATCGTTGAGTGTGGGGTTGTTCAGCGTCGAGTGTGGGGTTGTTCAGCGTTGAGTGCTGGGTTGTTCCGCCTCCGACCCGCACCAGGCACCCGCTGCCCCGCGCCCGGCGCCCGGCGCCCGAGAAGAACCCCGCACTCAACCGGGAACAAGCCCCCACTCGACCGGGAACAAGCCAGCACTCAACGGGGTGGGGGGCGGGTGGCAGCATGGGGGGATGGCCCGCGCCGGCTTCCGCTCCGCGACGTACGTCGACCTGGTCGCGTTGCGCGACCTGGAGCGTGCCGCGAACCTGGCCGGGCTCGGCCACGTGTTCCCGCCGGAGCGCTACCCGTTCCCCGACGACGACGTGCTCGCCCGCTGGGCGCTGGTGCTCGAGGACCCCACCGTCGACGTCCTCGTGCTCGACGGGGACGACGGGCTCGTCGCCTGCGCCGCCCACGACGACCGCTCGCTGCGGCACCTGGCCGTGCACCCCGACCACTGGGGCCACGGCATCGCGACGGCCGCGATCGGGGCGGCCCTGCACGCGATGGACCGCCGCGGCGCCGCCCTCGCCGAGCTGTGGTGCCTGGAGCGCAACCATCGGGCCCGGCGGCTCTACGAGCACCTGGGCTGGCGCTCGACCGCGGACCGGCGCCCCGCCCCCTGGCCGCCGCACCCGGTCGAGATGCGCTACACGCGGCTCCTCGTGGCGTCCGAACGCTGATCCCGTGGCGGCCACGCTCCGAGGCGACAGTCCCCAGGGGAGGTGGGTGCTCCTGGCCGCGGTGCTCGGCTCGGGCATGGCACTGCTCGACGGCACCGTGGTCAACATCGCACTGCGCAGCATCGGCGACGGCCTCGGCGCCACCGTCGCGCAGCTGCAGTGGGTGGTCAACGCCTACCTGCTGGCGCTGGCCTCCCTGATCCTCGTCGGCGGCTCGCTCGGCGACCGGCTGGGTCGCCGCCGGACGTTCCTGGTCGGGGTGGCCTGGTTCGCCGTCGCCTCCGCCCTGTGCGGCGCGGCCGGGACCCCCGGGCAGCTGGTCGGTGCGCGGCTGCTCCAGGGGGTCGGCGCGGCGCTGCTCACCCCCGGCAGCCTGGCGATGATCCAGGGGTCGTTCCGGCCCGCGGACCGGGCCCGGGTGATCGGCAGGTGGGCGGGCCTCGGCGGCATCGCCGCCGCGGTCGGGCCGCTGCTCGGCGGCTGGGTCATCGAGGTCGCGAGCTGGCGTTGGATCTTCTGGCTGAACGTGCCGGTCGCGGCCCTGGTGCTGCTCGTGGCCCTCCGGCACGTCCCCGAGAGCCGCGACCCGGCCTCTGCCCGCGCCTTCGACGTCGCCGGCGCGGCGCTGGGCGCGGCCGGTCTCGGCGGCCTCACGTTCGCGCTGATCCAGACCCGCTCCCCGTACGCCGGCCCCGCGGCCGGCGTCGGGGCGGCCGCGCTGCTCGCGCTCGTGGTCGTCGAGCACCGGTCGGCCCACCCGCTGGTGCCGCTGGGGCTGTTCGGCTCGCGGGTGTTCTCGGTGGCGAACGCGATGACGCTGGTGGTCTACGGGGCACTGGGGGCGATGACGCTGTTCCTGGTGCTCCAGCTCCAGGTCACCGCCGGGTACTCCCCCCTGCAGGCCGGCCTCGCGACCGTCCCGCTCACCGTCGTCATGCTGGTCGGCTCGTCGCGGTCCGGCCAGCTCGCGTCGCGGGTCGGGCCGCGCCTGCAGATGTCGGCCGGCCCGGTCGTGTGCGGCGCGGGCACCCTGCTGCTGCGCGACGTGTCGGCGCGCAGCGGCTACTGGGTCGACGTACTGCCGGGGCTGGTGGTGTTCTCGCTGGGGCTGGTCGCACTGGTCGCGCCGCTCACCGCGACCGTGCTGGCCGCGGCACCGGACCGGTTCGCGGGAGCCGCCAGCGGCGTCAACAACGCGGTCGCACGCACCGGATCGCTGCTCGCGGTCGCCGCCCTGCCCGCACTGGTCGGGATCGCCGGAGCCGACTACCAGGACCCCGCCACGCTCACCGCCGGCTACCGGGAGGCGATGCTGGTCTGCACGGTCCTGCTGGTGGCCGGCGGCGCGGTCAGCTTCCTGGGGATGCCGCGCGGGACGGTCTGCGGGACGGTCGCGGTGCCCGCCCGGGAAGGCCCGGCGGCCGGCGGCTGAGGCGCGCCGGTCAGGGGGTCAGCGCCCCACGGCCTCCGCGATCCGGCCGAGCAGCCCGGGCCGGCTCGCGGGCATCCCCTGGGCCCGGGCCCGCGACGCACGGCGCTCCCGCTCGATCTCGGCGAAGTAGGCGTGGAAGTCCACCTGGATGGTGTGCCGCTTGGACGCGACGTAACGCTTCCTCAGCCGTTCGTCGTACTCACGGATCTGCGCCCGCATCGCGTCGTACGACGGGAGCACGCCGCGGCCCTCGAGCAGGTCACCGACCCACTCCGACTGCACCTCGGCGAGAGGCATGATCGCGCCGATCGGCTGGATCAGGCCGACGAAGTACAGGCCCGGGTGGTCGGGGTCGACCACCCGGCGGTAGAGGTCGACGTGGTTGGACTCGGTGCGGACCACCTTGTCGGACAGGAACGGGAAGCTGACCTTGTAGCCGGTGCAGTAGACCACCGTGTCCACCTCCACGGCCGACCCGTCGGTGAAGAACACCTTGGCGCCCTCGAAGCGGTCGATGTTCGGCTTCACGGTGATGTCGCCGTGGCCGAGGCGGGTGAGCAGGTCGTCGCTGACCGTCGGGTGCGCGTGCAGCACGGCGTGGTCGGGCTCGGGCAGGCCGTAGTCGGTGAGCCGGCCCTGGGTGAGCCGCAGCAGCCCGGCCATGGCCAGCTGCTGCACCTTGAGCGGGCCGCGTGCCAGCGGCGAGTCGGTGAGCCGGTCGGTCGGGACGCCGAACATGAACTTCGGGACGATGTGCGCCCCGCGCCGCATCGCCAGGTAGGTCCGCTGTGCGACGCGCGAGGACTCGACCGCGATGTCGGTGGCCGAGTTGCCGATGCCCAGCACCAGCACGCGCTTGCCCTCGAGCGCGTCGGGCGTCTTGTAGTAGTGCGCGTGGATCTGCTCGCCCGGGAACGTCTCCGACCCCGGGTAGGACGGCTCGGGCCAGCGCGGGTCCCAGTGGTGGCCGTTCGCGACGACCACGCTCTCGTAGCGCAGCACCTCGGGCTCACTCGGGTCGCCGTGCTCGTTGCGGGTGCGGACCGTGACCTCGTAGCGCGCGCCGTCCGCGGCCCCGCCGGTGGGCCCCACCGGCTCGACCTTCACCACCTCGGTGCGGAACCGGATCAGGTCGCGGAACCCGAAGTGGTCGACGTAGGCGTCGAAGTACGCCGCGATCTGCCAGTGGCTCGGGTAGTCGGGGTAGTCCGCGGGCATCGGGAAGGTCTTGTACTCCATCAGCTGCCGGGACGTGTTGATGTGCAGGGACCGGTAGGCCGACGACATCCCGTTGTCGTTCTGGTAGCGCCAGTTGCCGCCGACCTGGCTGCCCACCTCGAAGCAGTCGAAGTCGATGCCCCGCGCGTGCAGCACCTGGGCGGCGGCGATGCCCGACGAGCCGGCTCCGATGATGGCGACGCGCTTGTCCATGGGCGGTTCCTCCTGGCCCGGCGGGATCGGTCGTCCGCGCACGGTCGTGAGACGAGTCCTACCAGAGTGCCAGAACCTGTTCTAGCCTTCGGTCGTGCCCTTCCCCTCCCCGCCCTGGCAGATGAACGCACAGATGTGGCTCTCGCTGTTCCGGGTCCGTGACACCGGCCGGGCCGACCGCCCCGACGGCCTGTACGGCGCGGCGTTCGTGTCCTACGAGGAGGGCAGCCCGCTGACCTACCTCGAGCTGCTCGTCGCGCGGCTGCTCGACGCCCGGGCCCGGCAGGTCCGGATCACCGACATCTGGGTCGACTCGGCGGAGTCGATGGCCGGCGGCCGGGCGCTGTGGGCGATCCCGAAGGACCTGGCCGAGCTCGAGCTCGACGACCGCCGGCTCGGGCCGACGTCGCACACCGAGTTCGCCGGGCGCCTCGACGGCCGGGAGGTCGCCTCCGGCGCGTTCGCGGCGCTCCCCGGGGCGGCGCTGGTGCGCACACCGTTCCGCGCGACGACCTCGCAGGTCCGTCCCGGGGCCGCCCCGAGACAGCGGGGCGCCGAGGTGGTCACGCCGATGACCGGCAGCGCGCGGACCCTGCCGGCTCTGGGCAGCTGGGAGTTCGCGGCCGACGGGCCGCTCGGGTTCCTGCACGGCCGGTCGCCGCTCGCGTCGTTCCGGCTGACCGACGTCCGGCTGCGGTTCGGCTGACGCCAACCCCGATTCGTCTGCGATCTCTGGGGTGATTCTCGCTGACCCACCGCAGACGAATCGGGGGTGGCGACGCTAGGGTCGCCGGATGCGATCTCCTCGGGTCGACGCCGCCGCTACCGGCGTCTGGACGCTGGGCGACCACGAGGTGCGCCGGATGGGCTTCGGCTCGATGCGGATCACCGCCGACGCCGACCGGGACCGCGCCGTGCGCGTGCTGCGCCGGGCCGTCGAGCTCGGCGTCAACCACATCGACACCGCCGCGTTCTACTTCTCCCCCGGCGGACTGCTCGACGTGCAGGGCGGACCGACTCGCTATGCGACGGAGCTGATCCGCGACGCGCTCGGCCCCCGCCCCGACGACCTGTTCGTCGCCACGAAGGTCGGTCCGGGCGTCGACGAGTCGGGCGAGTTCTACCAGGCCACCACCGCGGCCCAGCTCCGCTCGCAGGTCGAGGAGAACCTTCGCAGGCTCGGTCGCGACCAGCTCGACCTGGTGAACCTCCGGATCATCCGCAAGGCGGGCGCCGACTCGGTGGCCGAGCGGTTCGGCGCGCTCGCCGAGATGCGTACGGCCGGGATGATCCGCCACCTCGGCCTCTCCAACGTGCGCGTGGACCACATCGACGAGGCCCAGGCGATCGCCCCGGTGGTGTGCGTGCAGAACGCCTACGCGCTGGACCTGCGCCGCGACGAGGACGTGCTCGCCGCGTGCGCCGAGCGCGGCATCGCGTTCGTGCCGTTCTTCGCGATCGCGGGGACCGGTCGCGAGTCCGGGGCCGCCGATGAGCACGACGAGGCGCTGCAGACCGTCGCCGCGCGGCACGAGGTCACCGAGCAGCAGGTCCGGCTCGCCTGGACGCTGCACCGCGGTGAGCACGTGCTCGCGATCCCCGGCACCGGCGACCCGGACCACGTCGAGGAGAACGTCGCGGCCGGGGCGATCCGGCTGACGCCGGTGGACCTTGAGCTCCTGGGCTGAGCGGCGGTCACGCCCGTGCGCGATTCTCGCACCGGGCGGGACCTGACCGCGTGAGCCGGCGGCGCCTGTGCGCGATTCTCCTGCGCACGACCGCCCTGCTCAGCGATCCCTGTCCCGGCGGGTCAGTCCGGGTCCGAGCCGGCGGTCTCGTTGTCGGCGGACGCGCGCCGGGCCGACTCGCGGATCTCGAACAGCTCGGTCGCCAGACCTCCGAGCGTCCGCGCGGCGTCACGCACGGCCGCGGTGACGATGGTGGTCACCGCCCCCACGGCCGTCGCGGTCGCCTCGACGGAGTCCTGCAGCGCGTCCTTGCGGATCTCCCCGCGGCTGATGTGGTCCTTCATCGCTCTCCTCGTCGGTGGTGTGGTCACGTCGTACCCACCACCGACGCCAGTCTCACGCAGCCGGGCGCAGCTCGGTGGCCGGCACCGGATCCTGGGACCTGCGACCCGGCAGCGCGAGCCGGCAGATCTTCTTGGCCACGCTGCCGAGCTGGCGGCGCAGCGGGCCGGTGTTGTAGGCCAGACCGTACTTCTCGCACAGCGCCTGCACCTCGGCGGCCACCTGCGGGTAGCGCCGCGCCGGCAGGTCGGGGAACAGGTGGTGCTCGATCTGGTGGGAGAGGTTGCCGGTCATCACGTGGAAGAGCCTGCTGCCGGTGATGTTGGCCGAGCCGAGCAGCTGACGGACGTACCACTGGCCGCGGCTCTCGTCCTCGGTGTCCTCGGCGGAGAACGTCGCGACGCCGGCCGGGAAGTGGCCACAGAAGATGATCCCGAACGCCCACACGTTGCGCACCAGGTTGGCCGTCACATTGCCGGCGAGCGTCATCGGGAACAGCGGGCCGGTCAGCGCCGGGAACAGCACGTAGTCCTTCACCGCCTGGCGGCGGATCTTGCGCAGCAGGCCCGGGTAGAGCGGCTTGTTGTCCGCGAGGCTGCGTCGGCCGGCCACGATGTTCTCGACCTCGAGGTCGTGCAGAGCCACGCCCCACTCGAAGAACATCATCAGCAAGAACGCGTAGAGCGGGTTGCCGAGGTAGTAGGGGCGCCACGGCTGGTCCTCGTCCATGCGCAGGACGCCGTAGCCGACGTCACGGTCCTTGCCGAGGATGTTGGTGAAGGTGTGGTGGATGTAGTTGTGGGAGTACTTCCACTGCTCGCTCGGGCAGACGGTGTCCCACTCGTACATGCGGGAGTTCAGGCCGGGGTCGCCCATCCAGTCGTACTGGCCGTGCATGACGTTGTGGCCGATCTCCATGTTGTCGAGGATCTTGCTGACGCTCAGCGCGGCGACGGCGAGCGGCCAGGCCGGCGGCAGGTAGAACAGCGCCCGGCCCGCGACCTCGAAGGCGCGCTGGGCCTTGACGACGGTGCGGATGTAGTCGGCGTCCTCCTCCCCGAGGCTGTCGACGAGGCGCTTGCGGATGGCGTCCATCTCGGCGCCGAACTCCTCGATCTGCTCCGGCGTCATGCCGGTGATCGAGCTGACGGTGGTGGTGGTCATGGTTCTCCTTCTGTCGGTGGTTGAGGCGCTGCCCTGAGGAGGGCGAGGTACGAGCCCGTCTCGAAGGGAGCCGAGCCTGCGAGGCGTCTCGAAACCACCTCGGTCCCGAGACGTTCGCTCCGCTCGCTCCTCGACCAGCGGGGACGGTCTAGAGCTCGACGGCGCAGTCGCCGACGGGCTGGTTGACGCAGATCTGGATGTCCTCGTCGGGCAGCGAGGACTCGGCACCGGTGACGACGTTGCGCACCGTGCCTTCGCCCTTGCGGGCGGTGCAGGAGAAGCAGATGCCCATGCGGCAGCCGTACTCCGGCGTGAGCCCGGCGGCCTCGGCCTGCTCGAGCAGGGTGGCGCCGGTGTTGGCCGCGGCGGTGCCGGAGCGGGTGAACGTGACGCTGCCCTCGGCGTCCCCGGTGCTGACGGCGGGCGTCTTGAAGTACTCCAGGCGCAGCTGGTCGGACCCGTCGTACGCCGCCTTGACCGCCTCGACGAGCGGGGCCGGCCCGCACGCCCAGGTCGGGACGTCGCGGTAGCCGGGCACCAGCCGCTCGAGGAAGGCCGGGCTGAGCGCCGGGTCGCCGAGCTCGGGGTGCAGCAGGTGCACGTCGACGCCGTACCCGGTGCCGCGGACCTCCGCGAGCTCGTCGGCGAAGATCTGGTGGTCGGGGCTCTGCGCGTAGTGCAGGAAGGTCACCCGGCCGCGGTGGGTACGACGCTGCAGCGTCCGCAGCATCGACATCACCGGGGTGATGCCGGAACCACCCGACAGCAGCAGGACGTGATCGGGCACCCGGTCCGGCAGCACGAAGTCGCCCTGCGCCTGCGAGAGGTGCAGCAGCTGGCCGGGCCGGGCGCGCTCGACGAGGTAGCGCGACACCACGCCGTCGGGGTTGGCCCGCAGCGTGATCGTGAACCGCTCGCCGGGCCCGGAGGCGGGGCTGGAGATCGAGAAGACGCGGGTCGTACGGCGGGCGCCGTCGACCTCGACGCCGACCTGGACGTGCTGCCCGGCGGCGTGCCCGCGCCAGGTCGCGGTGGGCTGGAGGGTCAGGGTCGCCACCGGCGGGTGGCCGGGGACGTCGACCTCGCGGTGGACGTCGACAACGCGGGCGCGCACCTCGTGCGCCGCCCACATCGGGTTGACCAGCTCGAGGTAACGGTCGACCGGGTGCGGCGAGGTGAGCGCCGCGACCACCGGCGACCGGAGCAGGGTCTGGGTCAGACTCCTGGTCGGTGTCATGGGGGTCATTCCTTTCAGTGAACAACCGTGCACTGAAACTCTGCCAGGCATACCGCCGGTATGGCAACCGTCGCGCGGGGTGACCCCGCCCACGTCCCCGGCCCGACGCCCCTTCCCGGGAGGCGCTCGCGGGTCCCCGGCACGGCTCGGGGCACAGGTGTGCACCCGCGCCTAGACTGGCGCCTAGACTGGGGGACATGAGCAGCGCCGCCGCGGAGTCCGGGGAGACCCGGCACGCGCGCAAGGAGCGCACCCGGCGGGCGATCCTCGACGCCACGCTCGCGAGCGCCGATCTCGGCAGCCTCGCCACCGTGTCCCTGCGTCAGGTGGCGCGCGAGGCGGGCATCGTGCCGACCGGGTTCTACCGGCACTTCGCCTCGATCGAGGAGGTCGGCCTCGCGCTGGTCGACGAGGCGTTCGGGTCCCTGCGGCAGATGCTGCGCGACGTCCGGCGCGGCACCCCCGAGCTGCGCGGGGTGATCCACGGCTCGGTGGCGGTCCTGGTCGACCACGCCCACCGCCAGGAGGCGCACTTCCGGTTCATCGCCCGGGAGCGGGTCGGGGGGCCGCCGGTCGTCCGCGAGGCCATCCGGCACGGCCTGGAGCTGTTCGAGCGCGAGCTCGCCACCGACCTCGCGCGACTCCCGAACGCCGAGGCGTGGTCCGGGGAGGACCTGCGGGTCATGGCGAACCTGATCGTGACGACCATGGTCTCGACGGCCGAGGCGGTCATCGACGCGCCGGCCGGCCGGCCCGACGTCGAGCGGGCGATCATCCGAACGGTCGAGCAGCAACTGCGGATGATCGTCGTCGGCGCCGCCAACTGGCGCTCGCGCGACTGACCCCCACCTCCGATTCGTCTGCGGTCTTCCTCCGTAGATCCCCCGCTATCTCGCAGACGAATCGGAGGGGGGGTCAGCCCATGAAGCGGCGGGCGACGGGCAGCGGGAGGTGCTTCAGCGCGAACCCCATCGGCACCCACGGCCACGGTGGCACGTGCGCGCGCGGCTTCTCCTTCTCGATCGCCTCGACGATCGCGGCCACGCCCTCCTCCGTCCCCACGATGAACGGCGCGTTCTTGACCCGTTCGTTCATCTCCGAGCGGATGTAGCCCGGGTAGATCACCGACACCTTGATCGGGGTGCCCATGACGTCGGCGCGCACGCCCTCGGCCAGGTGCGCCACGCCGGCCTTGGTCGCGGCGTACGTCGTGGCGGTCTTCGGCATGCCCCGCATCGCCGACATCGAGGAGATCATCACCAGGTGCCCGGCGTTCTGCGCGCGGAAGATCTCCAGCGCGGCCTCGGTCTGGGCGAGCGCGCCGACGAAGTTCGTCATCGCGGTCGCCCGGTTGGCGTCGAACCGACCGGTGCCGAGCGGGGCCCCCTTGCCCAGGCCGGCGTTGACGACCACCCGGTCGAGCGTGCCGAAGTCCTCCCGGAAGGCGCGGAAGACCTCGAAGACCTGCTCGTGGTCGTCGACGTCCAGCGCGCGGACCTCGACGCGACGCTCGGCGTGCGCGGTCTTGATCTCCTCGCGCAGCGCCTCCAGCTTCTCGGTACGGCGGGCGCACAGCGCGAGGTCGTGGCCGCGCGCCGCGAACTGCCGCGCCATCTCCGCGCCGAGCCCGGAGCTCGCACCGGTGATCAGGATCGTCTTGCGCATCAGGGTCCTAACGGTAGGTGACGAGGCCGGGGTCGACCTCGAGGTGGCTGTGCTCGTTGAAGGAGACCAGCGTGGCGCCGCGCTGCCCGACCACGATCTTCGTGACCGACGCGTTCACCACCACCGGAGCGATCCGGCGGTGCAGGTCGGCGCCTCCGCCGAGCAGCTCGGCGGTGATCCGGGCGATCGGTCCGCCGGAGGTGACCACGACCGCCGTGCCCCCGGAGCCCAGTGTCCCGGCCAGCCCGTCGAGCGCGCCGAGCACCCGGTCCCCGAACGCCGAGAACGACTCGGTGTACTCGTGGTCGTGCCGCCCGGCGGTCCACCGGTCGGTGGCGGCCTCGAACCAGACCTGGAACTCCCGTTTCGACGGGGTGTCGCCGGAGAAGGTGTGCGGCTGGCGGCGCAGCACCTCCTCGTGGTTCATCTCGTCCCAGGCGTCGTCCTCCGAACCGGCCGGCCAGCCCGCCGCCGAGGCCATCAGCCGGGCCGTCTCGCGCTGCCGCTGCATCCGCCCGTGCAGGACCACGTCGGGCGCGACTCCCCGCGAGGCGAGCGCCGCCCCGAGCACCGTCGCCTGCCGCCCACCGAGGTCGGAGAGCACGTCGTAGTCGTCCGCACCCCAGGAGGCCTGGCCGTGCCGGACGAGCAGCACCTGGCTCATCCGGCGCTCCCCGACCGCTCGGTGGCGGCGATGAGCGCGGCGCACCGGTGGTCGAGGTACTGCACGACGGGAAGGAATCCGGCGTACGCCTCGTTGGTGGTCTGCCCCTGGTGGAACCGGTAGTAGATCTGCTGGGCGATCACCGCGAGGCGGAACAGCCCGAACACCTCGTAGAACATCCACTGCTCGGGGGTGACCGAGCGGCCGGTCCGGGCGGCGTAGTGCTCGACCATCTCCCAGCGGGTGAGCATGCCCGGCAGGTCGGACGGCTGGCGCCGGAACTGCCGGAAGTGCTCGTCGTCGTCGGCCTGGATCCAGTAGGCCATCGCCCCGCCGAGGTCCATGAACGGGTCGCCGAGCGTGGCCATCTCCCAGTCGAGCACCCCACGGACGGTCAGCGGGTCGTCGGGGTCGAGCACCACGTTGTCGAGCCGGAAGTCGTTGTGGATCACGCAGGTCGCCACGTCGTCGGGCTGGTGCGCGTCCAGCCAGGCCATCGTCGCCTCGAAGTCGCCGACGTTGTCGGTGCGCGCCTTGCGGAACCGGTCCGACCAGCCGGCGACCTGGCGCCCGACGTAGCCGCGCCCCTTCCCGAGGTCGCCGAGCCCGGCGGCGTCGGGGTCGACGGCGTGCAGCTCGACGAGGACGTCGAGGAAGTTCGTGCACAGCGTGCGGGCCTCGGCGGGCGTGAGCGACATCCCCTCCGGCAGGTCCGCGCGCAAGATGGTGCCCTCGAGCCGCTCCATCACGTAGAACTCCGAGCCGATGACGTCGAGGTCCTCGCAGAACGCCACCATCGGCGCGACGTAGGGGAAGACCGGAGCGAGCCGCGACTGGATCGTGAACTCGCGGCCCATGTCGTGGGCGCTCTTGGCCTTCGACCCCCGCGGCGGCCGGCGCAGGATCAACGTGCGGCCCGGCCAGCCGAGCTGGAAGGTGAGGTTCGAGGCGCCGCCCGCGAACTGGCGGACCTCCGGGGTGCCGACCAGGTCGCCGCGGAGACCCGGGTCGGCGGCGTGCTCGCGCAGCCAGGCGGCGACCGCGTCGGCGTCGAACGCGTCCTCGGCGCGGACCTCTCCGGCGGGGTTGGTCTCAACCATCGGCACGTTCCTTCATCCGCGCCGCGGTCCGGCGCATCTCGGCGTCGTAGGCGCCGCGGCGGTGCAGCTTGAGGTCGTACGCCGCGCGCGCCGGCTCGTCCGGCACGATCAGCTCCACGCCGTCGTCGATCCCGGCCAGCACCGCGGCCGCGATGTCCTCGGCGCTGATCGGGGACTGCTCGACCATCGCCGCCACCTTCGCCGCGACGTCGGTGTCGGTGCCGCGCAGGGAGGCGGTCAGGTTGGTCCGGAAGTACGACGGACAGACCGCCGAGCAGCCCACGCCGTAGGGCGCCAGCTCGTGGGACAGCGTCTCGGAGAAGGCCACCACCGCCGCCTTCACCGCGTTGTAGGACCCCATCCCCGGCGGGTGCACCAGCCCGGCGAGCGAGGCGGTGTTGACGATCCGGCCGGACCCCTGCCGCTTCAGCAGCGGGGTGAACGTCCGGGCGCCGCGCACGACGCCGAACAGGTTGACCTCGGTCAGCAGCGCCCACTCGGCCATCGTGCACAGGTCGACCCGGCCGCCGCCGGCCACACCGGCGTTGTTCAGCAGCAGGTCCAGGCCGTCCCACTCGCGCTCGACCCAGGCCAGCGCCGCCGCCCAGTCGTCGTCGGAGCGGACGTCGAGCCGCAGCCAGTCCACCCCGGCCCGGTCGTCGGTGTCCGCAGGTGCGACGTCGGTGGCCAGGACCCGGTCGCCGCGCGCGACGAAGGCCGAGACGAGCGCGGCGCCGAGACCCGAGGCGGCGCCGGTGACGAGCACCCGGCGGCCGGTGGTGCCGGCGCTCACAGGTACTTCTTCAGCTCGAGCTTCGCGATCACGCCCCGGTGCACCTCGTCGGGCCCGTCGGCGAGCCGGAGCGTCCGCGCCGACGTCCACGCCGCCGCGAGCGGGAAGTCCTCCGACACCCCGCCCCCGCCGTGCAGCTGGATGGCCATGTCGATCACCTGCTGGGCCATGTTGGGCACCGCGACCTTGATCGCGCTGACCTCCTTGAGCGACCCGGCCGACCCGGCGGTGTCGAGCTTCCAGGCCGCGTGGTGCACCAGCAGACGGGCCTGGTCGATGGCGATCCGGGCGTCGGCGATCCGCTCCGCATTGCCGCCGAGCTTGGCCAGCGGCCGACCGAACGCCACCCGGGTCGTCGCCCGGATGCAGGCCAGCTCCAGCGCCTTCTCGGCCAGGCCGACCAGCCGCATGCAGTGGTGCACCCGCCCGGGACCGAGCCGGCCCTGGGCGATCTCGAAGGCGCGGCCCGGACCGAGCAGGATGTTCGACGCCGGCACGCGCACGTCGGTGAACGACACCTCCGCGTGGCCGAGCGGCTCGTCGTACATCCCCATCGCGGTGAGCGCGCGCTCCACCTTCACCCCGGGGGCGTCGCGGGGCACGAGCACCATCGTGTGCCGGGCGTGCCGGTGCGCGTCCGGGTCCGTGAGCCCCATGAAGACGAAGATCTTGCACTCGGGGTTGGCCGCGCCGGTGGTCCACCACTTGGTGCCGTTGATGACCACCTCGTCGCCGTCGAGCACCGCGGTCGCCTCCATGTTGGTGGCGTCGGAGGAGGCCACCCCGGGCTCGGTCATCGCGAAGCCGCTGCGGATCCGGCCGTCGAGGAGCGGCTCGAGCCACTCGGCGCGCTGCGCGTCGGTGCCGTACTTCAGCACCACCTCCATGTTCCCGGTGTCCGGCGCGTTGCAGTTGAACACCAGCGGCGCCAGGAACGACCGGCCGGTCTGCTCCGCGACGTGCGCGTAGTCGACGTTGCTCAGCCCGGTGCCGCCGTCGGTGCCGAACCGCTCGGCGTAGTCGCGCTCGTGACCGGCCGGGAGGAAGAGGTTCCACAGGCCCTGGGCGCGCGCCTTCGCCTGGAGCTCCTTGACCAGCGGCTGCGGCGCCCAGGGGTCACCGCCGGACTCGCGGAGCCGGGTGATCTCGCGCTGGTAGCCGGGCTCGACCGGCTCGATCTCGGTGTCGATGAAGGCGCGCACCCGCGCGGCGAGGTCCGCGGCGCGGGGCGAGGGGCTGAAGTCCATGGGATTGACCCTAGAACGTTGTTGAGCAATGCTCAATAGCGTGTCCGAGCCCCTGTCGCCGCCCGCTCCGCCGACCGCCGGCCCGTCTGCCGGGCCGTCTGCTGGGCCGTCTGCTGGGCCGCCGGTACGGCGGACCCGGCTCGCCCACGGCGACCGCCGCCGCCAGCTGCTGGGGATCGGGCTGGCGAAGCTGGTCGACAAGCCGATCCAGGACCTGTCGATCGACGAGGTGGCCGCCGAGGCGGGCATCTCGCGCGGGCTGCTGTTCCACTACTTCCCCACCAAGCGCGACTACTACGTCGCCTGCATCGAGGCGGCCGGGCGGCGGATCCTGCGCAACACCGCGGCCGACCCCGCGCTCCCGCCCGAGCAGCAGGTCGAGGCGATGGTCCGGCTGTTCGTGGAGCAGATCGACCGCCGGCGCGCCTTCTACCTCTCGCTGCTGCACGGCACCGGCGCGGGTGACGTCTCCCTGGTCGAGGTGTACGACGCGATCTGGGACGAGGCGACGTCGCGGGTGCTGACCGCCCTGGGGCTGGGCCCGCCCGCCCGCCCGGTGGTGCACGCGTGGTGGGCCTACGTCGAGGACCTGGTGCTGTCCTGGTCGGCGGTCGCTCCCGAGGAGCGCGGCGAGACCCTGGAGGAGGTCGTGGGGCACGGCGTCGCGGCGCTGGACGCGCTGCTCGATCTCGCCGGTGGGACCGGTCGGGCCGGTTCACGTACCGAGGTTATGCTCCCCCGAAGCGATGGAAGCGAGATGACATGAAGAAGCTCCTGGTAGCCGCGGTCCTCACGGCCCTGGCCCTGACGACCAGCGCCTGCGGCAACAAGGACGACGCGACGGCCGCGAAGTCGATCTCCGACTCGATCATGAAGGACCAGCAGGCCGGGTCGAGCTCGGTGTTGTCGATGGACCAGAAGGACGCGGACTGCATCGGCAAGGGTCTCGTGGACCGGGTCGGCACCGACAAGCTGCGCAAGTACGGGCTGCTGACCAAGGATCTCCAGATGAACAAGGACGTCACCGCCGTGCACATGTCGGCCGAGGACGCCAACGCGTCGGCGGACACGTTCTTCGCCTGCACCGACGTCATGGGCATGATCAACAAGGCGATGCGCCAGGGCGGGAACATCGACCCCAAGGTCTCGGCCTGCATCGACAAGGCGCTGACCAAGGACGCCGTGCACCAGATGTTCGTCTCGATGTTCAGCGGCAAGCAGCAGGCCGCGACCCAGGACCTGACCGCCGCGCTGATGAAGTGCGCCGCGGGTCCCTCGCCCGCGGGCTGAGCACGGCACCGGGCCTCACCCGGTCAGTGCACCCGACCGTGCGCCGTCCACGCGGGAGCCGCCGAGGTCGGCGCGTTGCCCGGCCGCCCAGCCGGACCGCGCTCCGCTGCCCGAGAGGGTCCTGGCCCGGCCCCGGCCCAGTGACGGGTACTCCCGGTGCAACGCCTCGTCCACCCGCGCCCCGCGGGCGGCGAGCACCAGCGCGACCGGCCGGCCGGTCCCGGCGCCGCCCGCCGCGCCCTGCCCAGTGGCCGGCCCAGCAGCCGGCCCAGCAGCCGGCCCAGTAGCCGGCCCGGCAGCCGACGCGGCCGACTCCGCGGCTCGCTCGGCCTGGCGCAGCCGCTGCCCGACGGCACCGGAGAACCCCGCCAGCCACGAGCGCCGGTAGGCCGCGACGGACTCCCCGGGCGGCACCGCGGCCCGGGCGATCGAGCCGCCGGCCTGCAGCAGCAGGCTCGTGTAGAGCAGCTCGGCCCGCTCGAGGTCGGACCCGAAGCCGAACAGGTGCAGGGAGATCTGCTTCGCGCCGTCGACCCAGCGCCGGCGCTGCACCACCTGGCAGCGCAACGCACCGGCGACCGTGGAGAGCAGGTCCGCCTTGTCGCGGCTGTAGGGCGGGTCCAGGACCACCACCCGGTCGCCGACGGCGTCCGAGCCGGGGTCCGCGGCCGCCAGCAGGGCCCGGTCGATGCCGTAGGCGGCGACCAGCTCGGCGGCCTTCGCGGTGTAGGTCTCCGCCTCCGCGGGCGTGGTGGCCGGGTCCTCGGCCTTGGCCAGCAGCTTGCGGATCTTGGCGAGCATCGCCGCGTCCATGCGGTGGGTCATCGGTGGTCCTCTCGGGGTCGGGGGCGATGCCGAGACCCCATCACCGTGCACGGACAGTCGACGCGGGCCGGCCCCGACCCTTCCACAGCCGCTCAGCTGGCGACGGTGGCGACCACGCGGGCGCGGGTGCCCGGCTCGTCCCAGCTGTCGGCGGTGCGCAGCAGCCGGAAGCCGGACACCAGCAGGAACGGCAGCGCGAGGGTCACCGCCCACATGCCGGGCATCATCGCGACCGCGGCGAACAGCAGCCCGGTCGTGGTGGTGACCAGGGCCAGCCGCGCGGAGTAGCCGACCATGACCAGCGGCGGCGCCGGCGTGGCCCGGGCACTGCGCAGGTCGACCGCGAAGGGACGGCGCACCGACCAGCGGAGCGAGCCCGACACCACCTGGAGGGTGACCACCAGCGCGCTGCACACCGCGGCGGTCGCCTCGGCCAGCGTGGGCACGCCGGCGCGGAGCCCGGCCATCGTCATCGTCAGCGCCGTCGCCAGCAGCAGCACCTCGGCCAGCACCACGGCCCGCGCGTAGAAGACCAGCGCCGGCGGCGCCGGCAGGCTCTCCCGCCACAACGCGCCCCGCCCGTCGAGGCACCAGGCGTTGACGCCGAACAGCAGCGCACCGCCGGAGGCGACCAGCCCGGGCATCACGCACAGCATGTTCCAGTCCAGGGCGCTGGCGAGCGCGACGAGGCCGGGCAGGATCGCCAGCACCCCCAGCCCGCGGCGCAGGGGCACCGACCGCCACACGCTCGCCCGGTCGATCCGGAGGACCGCGACGAAGTCGGAGACGGGGTTGGCCCGCGGCGCCTGGACCGAGGTCTCCACCCGGGCCTCGTCGCGTGGCGGCCGGCGCACCACGGCCCTGTTGACGGCGCCGCCGAGCACCACCGTCGCGGTCGCCAGCAGCGCGAGTCCGCCGACCACCCGCAGCCACGCAGCCCACTGGGCGTTGGCGCCGTCGAGGACACCGATGGCGATCCGCAGCGTCGGGCTGTTGTCCAGGATCGGCACCAGCCGGTCGGCGAGCACGAGGTAGCCGAAGCCCAGCGTGACCGCGGCCAGGCCGAGGCGCACGACCGCGCGACCGTGCGGACCGCGGCGCAGCCACTCGACCGACCAGGCCACCAGCTGCGCGATCGCCGTCGAGGTCACCAGCCAGAGCAGGATCGGCAGCTGGGCGGCCGGCAGCGTCGGGCGCGGCCCGATCGCGTAGGCCGTGGCGCCGAGCAGCGCCCAGCTCTGCAGCAGCCAGGCGATGTTCAACGGCGCCATCAGCAGCGCGCCCAGGTGGTCGGTGGTGGGGCTGACCGGGAATGCGACCGCCTGCTCACGGTTGAGCAGCTCGCGGCCGCCGCCGGACGCGGCGGCGGACACGATCGAGATCACCAGCACGCTCACGCAGCCGGTGGGCAGCAGCAGCAGCACGTCGCTGTGCCGGAACCGCGGCGCGTCGAGGTACGCCGGAAGCCAGGCGGAGGCCACGGACAGCAGCACGATCAGCCCGAAGGCGAGCGGCGCCCCGACCCGCGCCCGGCCGCGCAGGCTCGCCGCGCGGAACTGGAGCAGCGGTCGCAGGTCGGCGACCGCGCGCCAGGCCTCGGTGGCGCTACTCGAGGAGGTCGCGGTAGGCACCGGCACCCGTCTCCCCGGCCATCTCGTGGGCGGGCACCGCCGCCACCGCGGACCCGCCCCGCAGCACCACCGCGTCCTGGCACACCTGCACCGCGAGCTCGCGCAGGTGCGTGGACACCAAGACCGCGGCCCCGGAGGCCCGCGCGTCGGCGATCACCTCCATGGTGGCCTCGACCCCCAGCGGGTCGACGCCGTCGAAGGGCTCGTCGAGCAGCAGCACCCGCGGCTGGTGGAAGGCCGCCAGCAGCACCGACATCCGACGGCCCATGCCGTGGCTGAAGCCCGCGGTGACCCGGTGGGCGGCGCCGCCCAGCTCGAACCGCTCCAGCAGGTCGCGGGCGCGGTCCTCCCACCCGTCGGGCAGGCGGCGCAGCCGGGACGCGAGCTGGAGGTGCTCCCACGGTGTCGCGCGGGGCACCAGTCCCCCGACGTCCGGGCAGTAGCCCACCTGCCGCTTGACCGCCAGCGCGTGGGTGCGCACGTCGAGGCCGGCCACGGTGACGGTCCCCTCGGTCGGCGGGATCACCCCGGCCAGCACCCGCATCGTGGTCGACTTGCCCGCCCCGTTGCGGCCGAGCAGGGCGGTCCCGGCGCCCGGCTGCACGGCGAAGTCGATGCCGCGGACCGCCTCGACGCTGCCGAAGCGGACCCGCAGCGCGCGCACGTCGACCAGGGCGGAAGTCACCGCGTCATTCTGACCCAGGTCGGCCGTGTCCGTGGGGGGTTCGCCGGGACCGGCGCCGGCTCAGGCGGGGAAGCGCTCGCCCTTCTCGGCGAGGCCCACCAGGTACGCCGGCGGCGCGAACCGGTCGCCGTACGTCGCCGCGAGCTCGCGGGCACGCGCCACGAACCCGCCCAGCCCACCCGGGTAGCCCTGCATGAACTGCACGGCACCACCGGTGTTCGGCGGGTAGCCGATGCCCATGATCGAGCCGATGTTCGCGGCGGCGGCGGACTCGATGACGCCCTCCTCGAAGCACTTGGCCGTCTCGATCGCCTCGATGAACAGGAAGCGGTCCTCGAGGTCGGCGAGGTCCGGCTGGTCCTCGGCCGGCGGGAAGGTCTCGGCCAGACCCTTCCAGAGGCCGAGCCGACGCCCCGACTCGTCGTACTCGTAGAAGCCGGCACCCTTGAGCTTGCTCGGCCGACCGGCCTCGATCATGGTGGTGATCACCTGCTCGGCCGGGTGCGGCGTGTAGGTGCCGCCCTCGCGCTCGACCGCGGCCCTGGTGGCGTTGCGGATCTTGACCATCAGCTCCATGTTGAGCTCGTCGCTGATCTGCAGCGGACCCACGGGGTAGCCGGCCTGGGTCGCGGCGCGCTCGATGCTCAT
The DNA here is from genome assembly GCA_963838025.1 of uncultured Actinomycetota bacterium. Classification (GTDB taxonomy): domain Bacteria; phylum Actinomycetota; class Actinomycetes; order Propionibacteriales; family Nocardioidaceae; genus Nocardioides_B. The sequence goes on along the minus strand of CAWIPF010000004.1, from coordinate 325,214 downwards.
CGGGCGCACCCCCTCGCCCAGCATCGCGAGGCCCTCGTTGATCTGGGTGCCGATGACGCGCGAGGTGTAGAAGCCGCGGCTGTCGTTGACCACGATCGGGGTCTTGCGGATCTTCTGCACCACGTCGACGGCCCGAGCCACGGTGGCGTCGGACGTCTTCTCGCCGCGGATGATCTCGACGAGCGGCATCTTGTCCACGGGTGAGAAGAAGTGCAGGCCGATGAAGTCCTCGGGGCGGTCGACGCCCTCGGCGAGCCCGGTGATCGGCAGCGTGCTGGTGTTGGAGCAGAGCAGCGCACCGGGCTCGACCACGTCGAGCACCTCGGCGAACACCTTGTTCTTCAGGTCCGGGTCCTCGAAGACCGCCTCGATGACGAGGTCGCAGCCCTTGAGGTCGGCGGGTTCCCCGGTCGGGGTGATCCGGCCCAGGATCTCCTCACGCTGCTGCGGTGTCGTCCGGCCGCGCTCGACGGCCTTGTCGAGGAGCCTGACCGAGTAGGCCTTGCCCTTCTCGGCGTTCTCGACGCTGACGTCCTTGAGGACCACCTCGAGACCGGCGCGGGCGCACGAGTAGGCGATGCCGGCGCCCATCATCCCGGCGCCGAGGACGCCGACCCGCGTGGGCGTGAACTTCTCGTGGCCCTCCGGGCGCAGCGACCCTGCGTTGATCGCCTGCAGGTCGAAGAAGAACGCCTGGATCATGTTCTTGGCGTTCTGGCCGGTCACCAGGCTGGTGAAGTAGCGCGACTCGATCCGGCCGGCGGTGTCGAAGTCGACCTGTGCGCCCTCGACGGCCGCCGACATGATCGCCTTGGGGGCCGGGTAGTTCGCGCCCTTGAGCTGCTTGCGCAGGTTGGCGGGGAAGGCCGGCAGGAAGGCGGCCAGCTTCGGGCTCGACGGGGTGCCGCCGGGCATCCGGTAGCCGGGGCGGTCCCACGGCTGGGTGGCGGCCTCGGGGTTGTCGCGGTTGTCGCGGACCCAGGCCTTCGCCGCGGTCAGCAGGTCCTCGCGCGCCACGAGCTCGTCGACGAGGCCCTTCTCCTTGGCCACGGCCGGCTTCATCCGCGGGCCCTGCAGCAGGACGTCGAGCAGCGCGCTGGACAGGCCGAGCATCCGCACCGTGCGGGTGACACCACCACCGCCGGGGAGCAGGCCGAGGGTCACCTCCGGGAGGCCGAGCTCGATCCTCGGGTCGTCGACGGCGATGCGGTGGTGGCAGGCGAGGGCGATCTCGAGCCCGCCCCCGAGGGCGCTGCCGTTGATGGCGGCCACGACCGGCTTGCCGAGCGTCTCCAGGCGGCGAAGCTGGGCCTTGATCGCCTCGGACGTCGCGAAGAGGGTCGGGGCGTCCTCCGGCGTGGCCTTCATCATGGCCTTGAGGTTGCCGCCGGCGAAGAACGTCTTCTTGGCGGAGGTGACCACCACGCCGGTGATGTCCTCGCGCTCCGCCTCGAGCCGGCCGCACGACGGCGTCCATCGACTCCTTGTAGAGCTCGTTCATGGTGTTGGCGCCGGCCGTGGGGTCGTCGAGGGTCAGGGTGACGATGCCGTCGCCGTCCTTCTCGTAGCGGACCGCGCTCTGCTGCTGGGTGTCAGTCATGGGTGTGGGGAGTCCTTCGTGGGTCGCGGGAGGCGGTCAGATGCGTTCGACGACGGTGGCGATGCCCATGCCGCCACCGACGCACAGCGTGGCCAGGCCGTAGCGCAGGTCGCGGCGCTCGAGCTCGTCGATGAGGGTGCCGAGGATCATCGCCCCGGTGGCCCCGAGCGGGTGGCCCATCGCGATCGCCCCGCCGTTGACGTTGACCTTCTCGTGCGGCAGGTCGAGGTCGCGCATGAAGCGCATCGCGACCGCGGCGAACGCCTCGTTGATCTCGAACAGGTCGATGTCCTCCGCGGTCAGCCCGGCCTTGGCCAGCGCCTTGCGCGAGGCCGGCGCCGGGCCGGTCAGCATGATCGTCGGGTCGGCGCCGGAGACCGCCGCGGCCAGGATCCGGGCCCGGGGGGTGAGCCCGAGGTCGGTGCCGACCTGCTCGGTGCCGATCGCCATCAGCGACGCCCCGTCGACGATGCCGGAGGAGTTCCCGGCGTGGTGGACGTGGTCGATCCGCTCGACCCAGTGGTACTTCTCCAGCGCGACCGCGTCGAAGCCGCCCTGCTCGCCGATGTCGGCGAAGCTCGGCTTGAGGCCGGCCAGGGACTCCACGGTGGTGCCGGGGCGGATGAACTCGTCCTTGTCCAGGACGGTCAGGCCGTTGAGGTCCTTGACCGGCACGACCGAGCGGTCGAAGTAGCCGTTGGCCTGTGCCTTGGCGGCCCGCGCCTGCGACTCCGCGGCGAAGGCGTCCACGTCCTCGCGGCTGAAGCCCTCGAGGGTGGCGATCAGGTCCGCGCCGATGCCCTGCGGCACGAACGACGTGCTGAGCGCGGTGGCCGGGTCCGACGCCCAGGAGCCGCCGTCGGAGCCCATCGGCACCCGCGACATCGACTCGACGCCGCCGGCGAGGATGAGGTCCTCGAAGCCGGAGCGGACCCGGGCCGCCGCCTGGTTGACCGCCTCCAGGCCCGAGGCGCAGAACCGGTTCAGCTGCACCCCGGCGACGGTCTCCGGGTAGCCGGCGGCCAGCGCCGCGGTCTTCGCGATGTCGCCGCCCTGGTCGCCGATCGGGGACACCACGCCGAGCACGACGTCGTCGACCCGGTGCGGGTCCAGTCCGGGGTTGCGCTCCTTGATCTCGTCGAGCAGCCCGACCACCAGGTCGACCGGCTTCACCTCGTGGAGCGAGCCGTTCTTCTTGCCCTTGCCGCGCGGGGTGCGGATGGCGTCGTACACGAATGCTTGTGGCCGGTCAGCCTGTGTGCTCATGAGGGAGACGTTCCCAACTCTCGGAAGCGGACGGTGTTTCGATTGTGACACTTCTGCTGTTAGCGTCGTCAACCGACCGGAGCATGTGATCTGCGTCGCGCCCGAGCCCACCCTCCCCAGGAAAGCACCCGCCATGGCCCCCGAACCCGACGACGACCGCGAGCTGCTCACGCTCGAGGAGCTCACCGAGCGGGTCGGCACCAGCGTGCGCAACGTGCGCTTCTACACCAGCAAGGGGCTGGTCCCGCCGCCCATCCGCCGGGGGCGGTCGGGGTACTACTCGCCGGACCACGTGGTCCGGCTGGAGCTGGTGCGCGAGCTGCAGGCGCACGGGTTCACGCTGGCCGCCATCGAGCGGTACCTGGCCCGGATCCCGGCGGACGCCAGCCCCGAGACCATCGCGCTGCACCGGACGCTGCTCGCGCCCTGGATGGCCGAGCTTCCCGAGACCCTCTCCCGTCGGGAGCTGGTCCGCCGCGCCGGCCGGCAGCTCTCCGACGACGACCTGGACACGCTGCACGCGCTGGGGATCGTCTACCCCACCAAGCAGGGCAGGTTCGAGGTCGCGATCGCGCACCTGTCCGTCGGCGTCGCGCTGCTCGAGCTCGGGATGCCGCTGGAGGCCGCGCTGGCCACCCAGGACATCTTCGCCGCGCACGGGCGGGCGATCGCCGAGGAGCTCGCCGAGCTGTTCCGGCTCAAGGTGTGGCCGGCCTACAAGGAGGGTGGCACCACGCCCGAGGAGCTCCGCGAGGCGGTCGAGCGGTTCAAGCCGGTCTCCATCGCGGCGCTGGTGCACGCCTACGAGACCGCCGTCACCGAGACCAAGCGCGAGTCGGTCGCCCGTCGTGCCCGCTGACCGGGCGGCCCCGGCGGGGTCGCCCTGTCCACGTTGACAGTGCTGCTGTCACAATGCCGCACATGACGAACAGCTACGCACTGGGCCAGGGGACCGGGCCGCTGAGGGGAGTCCGCGTCGTGGAGCTGGCCGGGATCGGACCCGGACCGCACGCCGCGACCCTCCTCGCCGACCTCGGCGCCGACGTCATCCGGGTGGAGCGGCCGGGCGGCGCGGCCAGCGCCGGCGGGCGTGACACCGACCTGCTCACCCGGGGCCGTCCCAGCGTGGCGATGGACCTGAAGGATGCCCGCGCGGTGGAGACGGTGCTCGCCCTGGTCGAGGGCGCCGACGTGCTCGTCGAGGGGATGCGCCCCGGCGCCGCCGAGCGACTCGGTCTCGGTCCGGACACCTGCCTGGCCCGCAACCCGCGCCTGGTCTACGGCCGGATGACCGGCTGGGGGCAGGACGGTCCGCTGGCGCACACCGCGGGGCACGACATGAACTACATCTCGCTCGCCGGCGCGCTGCACGGCCTGGGCCAGACCCCCGACCGTCCGCAGTTCCCGAGCAACCTGGTCGGCGACTTCGGCGGCGGGTCGACCTACCTCGTGATCGGCGTGCTCGCGGCGCTGCTCGAAGCGCGCACCAGCGGGCAGGGACAGGTGGTCGACGCCGCGATCGTGGACGGCACCGCGCACCTGAACGCGATGTTCGCGAGCATGCTGGCCGGCGGCTCCGCGCACGAGCGGCGCGCCGCGAACCTGCTCGACGGCGGCGCGCCGTTCTACGACGTCTACGAGACCGCCGACGGGCGGCACATGTCGGTCGGGGCGCTCGAGCCGCAGTTCTACGACGCGCTGCTCGAGGGGCTCGAGCTCACCGAGACCGCGCCGGACCGCCGGGACCCGGCCCAGTGGCCGGCGCTGCGGGAGACCCTCACCGCGCGGTTCAGGGAGAAGACCCAGGCCGAGTGGACGGCGGTCTTCGACGGCACCGACGCGTGCTGCGTGCCCGTCCTCCCGCTCAGCGAGGCCGCCGAGCACCCGCACCTGAAGGCCCGGGGCACCTACGTCGAGCGCGACGGGATCCTGCAGCCCGCACCGGCGCCGCGGTTCTCGCGCACCGCGGCCACCCTGACCACCGGGCCGACCGCCGCCGGGGGTCAGAGCCGCGAGGCGCTCGCCGCCTGGGGCGTGGAGAACGTCGAGGAGCTGATCGCCGGCGGAGCCGTCGTCCAGGCCTGATGCCGCCGCACCGACGACTGAAGTGACGTTCGCCCCTGGGACGGACGTCACCCGCGGGCGCACGCTGGAGCCGATCGCGGAGGTGGGTCATGGCCTCATCGACGGGCACCTCGACGAACACCGACGACACGGGCCGCGCCCGAGAGTGGTGGGCCGACAACCTGCGGGTGGTCGCGATCACCGGCGTCATCGTCGTGCACACCGCAACCGGCTACCTCGTGGACATCCCCTGGTACTACGACGACGAACGGGCCACCTCCGGCTTCTGGTCCGTCGTGGTCGGCTTCCCGGTGTTTGCCGGGGGGCTGTTCTGGCTCGGGCCGCTGTTCCTGGTCGCCGGGTGGTTCTCGGTGCGCTCGCTGGCCCGGAGCGGGCCCGGCGGGTTCGCCCGCGGGCGGCTGTTGCGGCTGGGGGTGCCGCTGCTCACCTTCGTCCTCGTCGTCCAGCCGCTGACCGACTACGTCGGCAACCTCAGGGACGAGAGGGGCAGCTTCTTGTTCTACCTCGCCCGCACCGAGGTCGGCCCGATGTGGTTCGTCGCTGCCCTGCTGGTGTTCTCCCTCGCCTACGCGGCGCTGCGTGCCGTCCGCCCGCCGACCAGCCGGCGACCCGCGCCGGTCGCCCTGCTGGGCCTGGCGGCCGCGGTCACCGCCGCGGTCTCGCTCGCGGTCTGGCAGGTGTGGCCGGTGCTCGAGGAGATGGTGCTGAACCTCAAGGTCGGTGAGTGGCCGCAGGGCGCGGCACTGTTCGCCCTCGGCGTGCTCGCCGGCGAGACCGGCTGGGTCGATGCCCTGCCGCGAGCCCTGGTCCGGCGGATCGGATGGGTCGCCGCCGGGGCCGCCGCCCTCATGGTCGGGCTGGTGGCCCTGGGCATGTCCCAGGCCGGGTCGCCCGAGGAGCTGCTCGCGAGCCTCGACTGGCCGACGGCGAGCTTCGCGGTGCTCGACGGTCTCGTCGCGGTGACCTGGAGCCTCTGGTTCGTCTGCTGGTTCCGGAGGCGGTGGGACGGCCACGGCCGGGTGCTCGACCGGGCGGCCCGGGCGTCGTACGCCGCCTATGTGCTGCACCCCCTGGTGCTGACCACGCTGATGCTGCTGCTCGCCACCGCCGCACTGGCCCCCGTGGTCAAGTTCGTGCTGGTCGCCGCCGTGGGCGTGCCCGCCTGCTTCGCGGTGGGCCACGTCCTCACCCGGGTGCCGGGCATCTCCCGGGTGGTCTAGGGGTGGTCCAGGGGTGGTCCAGGGGTGGTCCAGGGTGGTGCGGATCACCCCTGCAACTAGTTGCATAGGGGCGCGGGACGGCCGAGAGTGGTGCCCATGGCCCTCGAGCACGCGATCCTGGTCTCGCTCAGCGAGCGGCGCGCCTCCGGACTGGACCTGACCCGGCGCTTCGACGCCTCCATCGGCTTCTTCTGGAGCGCCACCCACCAGCAGATCTACCGGGTGCTGGCGCGGATGGAGGCCGAGCGCTGGGTGCGCTCCGAGCGCGTCGTCCAGCAGGGCCGCGCGGACAAGAAGGTGTACGACGTGGCCGCCGCGGGCCGCGAGGAGCTGGCCCGCTGGATCGCCGCACCGGTGCCCCCGGAGGCCCACCGCTCCGACCTCGCGGTGAAGCTGCGTGCCGCCTCCTACGGCGACCGGGCGGCCGTGCTGGCCGAGGTCGCCGAGCACCGTGCCGAGCACGCGACCCGGCTGGCGCACTACGAGCAGCTCGCCACCCGCGACTACCCCGACGGCAGCGCCGGCCTCGACGCGCAGCAGCTCGACGTGTACCTGGTGCTGCGCGGCGGCATCCGGCTCGAGCGGTTCTGGGTCGACTGGCTCACCGAGTACCTCGACGCCCACCAACCCCGGCAAGGACGGACACCGTGACGACGTACCCGCATCTCCTCCAGCCGCTCACCCTCGGCGGCACCACCCTGCGCAACCGGGTGGTGATGGGCTCGATGCACACCGGACTCGAGGACCGCGCCAGGCACCTGCCCGAGCTCGCCGGCTACTTCGCCGAGCGGGCCCGCGGCGGCGTCGGCCTGATCGTCACCGGCGGCTACAGCCCCAACGTGCGCGGCTGGCTGCTGCCGTTCGGCTCGATGATGACCCGGCGCGGGCACGCCGACCGGCACCGCCGGGTCACCGACGCGGTGCACGCGGAGGGCGGCGCGATCGCCCTGCAGCTCCTGCACGCCGGTCGCTACGGCTACACCCCGCTCAACGTCAGCGCCTCGGCGACCAAGTCGCCGATCACCCCGTTCAAGGCCGGCGCGCTCAGCAGCCGGGGCGTCGAACGCACCATCGGCGACTTCGTGGACGCCGCCCGGCTGGCCCGCCGGGCCGGCTACGACGGCATCGAGATCATGGGCTCCGAGGGCTACCTGGTCAACCAGTTCCTCGCCCCCCACACCAACCGGCGCACCGACAGGTGGGGCGGCAGCGCCGAGAACCGGATGCGGTTCGGAGTCGAGATCGTCCGACGGACCCGCGAGGCGCTGGGCGACGACTTCCTGGTGATGTACCGGATGTCGCTGCTCGACCTGGTCCCGGACGGCCAGACCTGGGAGGAGACGGTCGCCCTCGCGAAGGCGGTCGAGGCCGCCGGGGCGTCGGTGATCAACACCGGCATCGGCTGGCACGAGGCCCGGGTCCCGACGATCCTGACCCAGGTCCCGCGCGCGGCCTGGGCGTCGACCACCGGCCGGCTGCGCCCCGAGGTGGGCATCCCGGTGTGCGCCTCGAACCGGATCAACACCCCCGACGTCGCCGAGCGGCTGCTCGCCGAGGGCCAGGCGGACCTGGTGTCGATGGCCCGGCCGCTGCTCGCCGACCCCGACCTCGTCGCCAAGGCCGCGGCCGGCCGCGCCGACGAGATCAACACCTGCATCGCCTGCAACCAGGCGTGCCTGGACCACACCTTCGCGAACAAGCGGGCCTCCTGCCTGGTCAACCCGCGCGCGTGCCGGGAGACCACGCTGGTCCTCGCGCCGACACGCACCCGCAGGCGGGTGGCCGTCGTCGGCGCCGGGCCCGCCGGGCTGGCCACCGCGGTCTCGGCCGCCGAGCGCGGGCACGCCGTCACCCTGTTCGAGGCCGGCGCCGCGATCGGCGGCCAGTTCCGGCTCGCGATGCGGGTCCCCGGCAAGGAGGAGTTCGCCGAGACGCTGCGGTACTACGGGCGTCGCCTCGACGTGCTCGGGGTCGACGTACGCCTCGCGACGCGGGCGTCCGCCGCCGACCTCGAGGGGTACGACGAGGTGGTGGTCGCCACCGGCGTGGCCCCCCGGGCCGTCTCGTTCGACGGGCACGACCACCCCAAGGTGGTCTCCTACGCCGACGTCCTCGACGGCTCCGTGACCGTGGGACGGCGGGTCGCGGTGGTCGGTGCGGGCGGCATCGGCGTCGACGTCAGCCACTTCCTGACCCACGACCGGGACGCGACGGACGAGGACTGGTACGCGCACTGGGGCGTCGGCGACCCCGCCGTCCACCCGGGCGGCATCACCGAGAAGCGGCCGCGCGTCCCGGCCCGGGACGTGTTCCTGCTCCAGCGCAAGACCTCCTCGATCGGCAAGGGCCTGGGCAAGACCTCGGGCTGGGCGCACCGGGCGGTGCTCAAGGACTCCGGCGTGCGGATGCTGCCGGGGGTGGCCTACGACCGGGTCGACGACGCGGGGCTGCACATCCGGGTGGACGCGGACGGCGCCGGGCCGGGCGAGCCGCGGCTGCTCGACGTCGACCACGTGGTGGTGTGCGCCGGCCAGGAGTCGGTGCGCGACCTCCACGACGAGCTGGCCGGCAGAGGCGTCTCGAGCCATCTCATCGGCGGGGCGGACGTCGCGGCCGAGCTCGACGCGAAACGTGCCATCGAGCAGGGCACCCGACTGGCCGCGGACCTGTGAGGATGGTCCCGTGGCGCACTCCGTCCTGCTGATCCCCGTGCCCCAGCTCGAGCGGGTGGTCCCGGCAGCGCACCTGACCCTGCTGGGTCCGTTCGCCGGCCGCGAGGAGGTCACCGACGGGCTGCTCTCGGAGCTGGAGGAGTTCTTCGGCGACGTGACCCCCTTCGAGTTCCGGCTGGACCGGGTCTCGAGGTTCCCCGGCGGGACCGTCTACCTCCCGCCGCACCCGGCCGCGCCGTTCCGGTCCCTCACCCACGAGCTGTTCCGCCGCTTCCCCGAGTACCCGCCCTACGCCAACGAGTTCGACGACGTGGTCCCGCACGTCTCGGTCGCCCACGACGAGGACCCCGACGCCGTGCAGCTGCGGCTGGCCGCGTGGCTGCCGACGCAGGTGCGGGCCGCGGAGGCGGCGCTGGTCTGGTTCGAGGACGGCGGGACGCGCACCCTGGCGACGTTCCCGTTCGGGACGTCCGCGGCGTGAGCGGTCAGCGGCGCGGGGAGGAGCCGCGCGCCGCGACGATCATCAGCGCGACCCCGAGGCCGGCGACGATCGGGCCGATGATGGCCCACACCTCGACGCCCGTCATCGGGCTGCCCCCGACGTAGCCCAGGCCCTGGAAGGTCCACAGGGCACCGACCACGAGCAGCAGGGCACCGAGTGCCAGGGGCAGCATCCTCTTCATCGGCCCATCATCGCAGGCAGCAAATCGGGCAAAGGCCGGACATCCCCGTCAAGGCCGACATACCCTCGCGGCGTCGCCTTTACTTTACCTAGCTGGGACCCGCGCATGCCGATCCGCCGACTGCTCATCCTCGTCGTCACCGTGCTGGTGCTCCTGCCACAGGCGGCCACCGCGATGCCCATCGAGGGCTTCGCGCGCTACCAGCCGCAGACCCACTGCAGCCCGCACCCCAAGCCGGGCACGCTCCGGCTCGCGGCCTGGCTGCAGCGGAAGTATCCCGGCTCCGGCTCGCTCGGGATCTCCCGCTCGTGCCGGGACGGTGGGGTGTCCGAGCACAAGGAGGGGCGCGCGTTCGACTGGGAGGTGAGCGTGCACTCCGCCCGCGACCGCGGCTACGTCCGCGACTTCATGAGCCGCATCTTCGCCACCGACGCGGCCGGGAACGCCGACGCGCTGGCCCGCCGGATGGGGATCATGTACCTGATCTGGAACGACCACATCTACGGCTCCTACTCCGGCTTCCGCAAGCGTGCCTACCTCAACTCCGGGTGCCGCTCGCGCAGGCACTGCTCGCAGACCCTGCGGCACCGCGACCACGTGCACATCTCGTTGACCCGTCGCGGCGGCAAGGGCCTGACCAGCTGGTACACCAAGCGGGCGCCCAGCAAGCCCGCCGCCAAGCCCGCCGCCAAGCCCCCCGCCAAGCCGGCACCCAGGCCCGCGGTCAGGCCCGCCCCCAAGCCCGCCCCGAAGCGGGCGACCAAGCCGCCGGCGCCGGCGTACACCCGGCTCACCGTCCCGACCGACGGCCGGGTCCGCGCCACGCACTATGAGCTCCTCGCCGGGCACCGCTACACGATCACCGCGGCCGGCGTCTTCACCTACGGCACGCCCCGGCAGGTGGCCGACCCGGCGTGCGTGTGGTCGGTGCGGGCCCGGGGCTGGCGGCCGCACCCCAGCCGGTCCGTGGGCCGCCGGCACGGCAGCCTCGACCTGCGGGTGAACGGCACCAAGCCGTTCGGCGGCGTCTGCCACCCGGCCTCGCACGTCTACCGGGCCGTCTTCGTCCCGAAGCACACGCGGACACTGTCGCTGGCGGTGGCCAACCGCGGAAACGGGTCCGGCCGCCTGGTGGTGACCGTGTCCGACCGCCGGGGCGTGGACGTGACGGCGGCGCTGCCGACCTACCCGGCACTGCGGCCGGCGCCCGCGCCGAGCACCCGGCCCAGCCGCGGGTTCGGCCTGCTGTCGGAGACCGTCGCGGTCCCGGCCGGCAGCGAGGGAGCCTCGACGGCCGGCGAGGTCCAGGCGGGCGCCACGTACCGGGTGACCGTGTCGGGCACCGTGGGTCTCGGCCATGCCCGGTCCGACGGCGCGTGCGTCAAGGTCCGCGGCTCGTGGTACGCCAGCGCCTCCCTGGATCCGCGCTTCCCCGACCAGCGGCACGGCCGCCTGTACGTCGACGGGGTGCCGTTCGCGGGCGCCGGCGGCTGCGGCACGCACCGGCACACCACGAGCCTCACCGCCACGCGCACCGGCCGGTTGCGGCTGTCGCTGTGGGACCCGCTGACCCGCCGCGACAACAGCGGCGCCCTCATTGTGCAGGTGCAGCGGCTCACCGCGATCCCGGTGCCGACCGCGGCCGCCGCGAGAGCACCACGTCGTACCTGGGCCTGGCAGCAGGGCCGCGACTGGTTCGCCCTGGCCTCCGACCGGGCCGATGGCGTCACCTCGACGATGCGGCTGCGGAAGGGCGAGACCGTGGAGGTGGTGGTCCGGGGCACGCAGCGCAGCGGGTCCACGCCGGCCGACGCCTCGTGCGTGCAGACCTCCGGGGGGTGGCTGCCCAGGGACCCGGGGATGGCCCTCGACCAGGACCCTCTCGACGTGTGGGTCGACGGGTCGCCGGTGACCTGGCGTGCGCTCGGGCGGACCCCCGGCTGCTCCGACGAGCATGCCTACAGCACCCGCTTCACCGCCCGCAAGGACGGCCCGCTGAGGTTCGCGGTGCTCGACCTGGACCACCGCGACAACAGCGGCACGCTCGGGGTCACGCTGCTGCGGGACTGAGCCGGCCGGGCCAGGGCCTCAAGGCCGGGTCGCCGGCTGCCGATGATCTCCTTGACCCGGGGGGGTCGCTGGGGAGAGGTGACGCCATGGCGCCCGAGGAGACGCGGATCCGCAGCCTTGCGGCGCTCGCGCGAACGCTCGGGCGCTCCCAACCGCTGTTCCGGCTCCTCGAGGCGGCCGCCGAGGGCGCCCGCACCGCGCTCGACGCGGCCAGCATCTCGGTCAGCCGGCTCGAGCAGGGCACGCTCGACGTCCGCACGATCGTCAACGTCGGCGACCTCGGCCCCCACGAGGTGCGCTGGCCCGAGGACGAGCTCCACACGATCGAGGAGTTCGCCGTCCTCGACCTGGCCGTCGACCGCCTGGACATCTGGGTGGCAGACATCGGCGACCCGGACTGCGAACCGGGGGAGCTGGCGCTGCTGGCCGAGCTGGACAAGGGCTGCTCGCTGGGCGCGCCGGTCGTCGTCGACGGACGGCTCTGGGGCGAGTTCTACGCCACCCGGCACCGGGGCGAGCCGATCTTCGGCGAGGCGGAGAGGTGCTACGCGGAGGCGATGGTCGCCATCCTGGCCGGCGCGATCTCGCGGTCCCTGCGCGAGGAGTCCCTCGAGCAGCTGGCCTTCCAGGACCCGCTCACCGGCCTGCTGAACCGGCGGGCACTCGACGAGAGGGCCACGAAGACCTTCGAGGTCCCGCCGGGCGTCGCGCACACCGTCACCGCCCTCGCGGTCGACATCAACGGGCTCAAGGAGGTCAACGACTCCCAGGGCCACGTGGCCGGCGACCGCCTGATCCAGTCGGTGGCCCGCGCCCTGACCAAGCACTTCTCGCGCTTCCCTGGCGCGCTGATCGCCCGGATCGGCGGCGACGAGTTCTGCGTCCTGGTCCCGCGCCACGACCCGGCCACGGTGATCGCGATGGGCGACGAGGTGTGCCGGAAGGCCTGGAACGCCGGTCCCGGCGCCGGGGTGTCCTGCGGCGCCGCCACGGCCGTGCTGACGAGCGAACGCGACGTCACCCCGGCGGAGCTGTTCATCGCCGCCGACCGGGCCCAGTACGCCGCCAAGCGCGGCCGGCTGTCCCGCACGGTGCTGGCCGGCGAGCTCCCCGCCCTGGTCGAGCCGGCCTAACCGGCTCGACTCGCGGACGTCGCGAGGGCGGCCCACAGCATCTGGCCAACGGTCTTCGACAACGGGTGGGTGCCGGTGTGGGTGGTGAGCCAGAAGTGCCCGTGCGGTGATCGCCAGAGATGGGTCCCTGGCTCGGGTTGTCGCACGCCCCAGCCGCCGTGCGTCTTGAGCCGGTGGTGGAAGCGAACCATCGGGGCGGCGTTGTCGGTGCGGGTCTGGCCGGGTGGGCCGCCGCGCGCGGGAGACAGGTACGGCGTCGCGTGGTCGAGATCCTTGCGCCGGCCGGTGCTCGTCCCCCACGGGAAGACGTCGCGAGGACTGGTCAGCAGGGCTGCCTCGCGCAGCGAGCTGGGGAACTCGTAGCCGTCGACGGGACGCCGCGCATCGACGTCGATGACGCGCACCGGGGTGACCTTGGAGTGGCGCAGGAACCTGCGCACCTGGCCGACGGTGACCGGCCCGACGCCTTCCATCCGGCCCACCCCCTCACCGGTCTCGAAGGCCCGCTGGGTGAGGTGGATGTAGAGCATGCCTCTGGGCACGAGTGCACCGAGGTCCTTGGGCAGCGGCCGGACGAAGGCCGTGGGGTCGTCGCCGGCGGGCTGGTCCGGCTCTCCGTGGTCGTGGGGGCCCTCGCGCGGGTCGGGCACGCCGTGCGGGTCATCAGACCCGTCGGCGCGGCCGTCACCGGAGGCGCGGGCCCCGAGCAGCAGGGCGAGGGCCTGGGCGGGATTCGCGAGGATCCCGAGCGCGGTGGCGCGACGCGCGGCGACGGGGTCCTTGTCACCGCGCGCCTCGAGGATCTCGGCGATCCGGTCGCAGAGGGCGACCAGCCGGAGCACGTCGCCGGCTCGTGCCTGGGCGATGAGCGTCTTGAGGCCGTGCTCGTTGGCGCGGCCGACGCTCACGTAGCGTCTCGACTCCGCCTCCTTGCGGCGGACCTCGGCCGCCTCCGGGTCGCAGGCGATGATCCTGGCCTCGACGAGGTCGAGGAACTGCCCCCACGGCAGAGTGTCGATCCACTCGTGCGTCTGGGCGTCGACCCAGCGGGCCTGCTCGAGCGAGAGGGTGTAGTCCTCCTTGCCCACGATCCTGGCGACCTCGAGCGCCTTCCAGCCGCGGACCTCCCCCCGCCGGACCCTGGTCCACAGCAGCGGGTGCCGGTCCCGGAGGTTCGCCACCTTGCGCAGCAGGCTCGCGCCGGCCATCGGGTGCATGTCCTGCAGGGCCGCGAACTCCGCGCAGGCGAACTCCCCGATCTCCGGGGTGCCGTCGGCCCCCACTCGGACCGTCCGCTCCAGGCCCGGCAGCGCGCCCCGCTCGTGCCCGTCGGGCTCGTCCGCCGGCGCGTGCAGGTCGATCCAGTGCGCGGCCAGCACCAGCTGCCGGCACTCGACCTCCATCAGGTCCCGGTGGGCGGCCGCGACCGCGTCGCACGCGGTGTCGCCGTCCAGCTCCGAGACCCAGTCGAGATCGAACATGTGTTCGAGAATAGTCGCCTGCACCGACGGAAACGATCGGTCCGGTCCGCACGTGCTGGACGCGCGAGGAGCCAGAGTCACCGCCTCAGGACGTGGCCGCGCAGGCCAGGTCCGCGGCGGTGAACAGCGCCCGCAGCTCGATGCCGGCCACGTCGGCCGGCGGCCGGCAGACCGGTGCGCAGGGACAGCGCGGTCGCGACCGGCACGCCGCCGAGCTAGAGGAGGCCTCAGGCGAGCACCCGCAGCGCGCGCGGCCGCACCCGGGCCAGGACCGGCAAGGGCGCCAGCCGCTCGCCGTCGCCGTAGGCCACCACGGGCGCCGCGCTCGACAGCCGGACCTCCCTGCCGGTGAGCACGAGCACGTCGTCGAGGTCGACGTGAGACCCGTCGTACAGCCGGGGCATCGACCGGATCAGCCGCAGCTTGGACGCGGCCCGGATCACGATCACGTCGAGCAGGCCGTCGGTGAGCGAGGCGGCCGGGGCGATCTTCATGCCGCCGCCGTAGTACGCCGAGTTCGCGACCACGACGGTGTAGCCCTCCTCGCGGTAGCGGCTGCCGTCGACCTCGAGGGTGTACTCCGTCGGCGAGAACCCGAGCAGGGCGCGGACGCCGGCGTAGGCGTACTGCGTCGACACCGGCAGCCGGCGGACCCGTTCCACGATCTCGGAGGCCAGCGAGTCGACGCCGGCGTAGACGCTGCCGAGCACGACCCGGCGGCCGGTCTCGATCACGTCGACCTCGCCGGGCTCGCCGTGCAACAGCGTCTTGGCGATCACCTCGGGGTCGTCGGCGATGCCCAGCATCCGGGCGAAGTCGTCACCGCGCCCCGAGGGCACGATGCCGAGCACCCCGCCCGCTCCGGCCACCGCGCCGGCCACCGAGGACACCATCCCGTCGCCACCGACCGCGACCACCACGTCGCCGCGGGCCGCGGAGGCCTCCGCGAGCTCCGCGCAGGCCACCTGCCCGGGACTGTGGGTGAGCTCGACCGCTGCCCCGGCCTCCCGCAGGAGCCGGGCGACCGGGACCGCCGAGGCGGGGGCCCCACCGGTCCCGGAGGTCGGGTTCACCAGCAGGTGGAAGCTCCTCATGGGACCAGGATCCCCGGGTTCATCACCCCGCGTGGGTCGATCCGCAACTTCAGTGCGCGCAGCATCTCCACGCCCACCGGTCCGATCTCGCGCGCGAGCCACGGCCGGTGGTCGCGGCCGACGGCGTGGTGGTGGGTGATCGTGGCACCGGCGTCGAGCATCGCGTCGGAGGCCGCGGCCTTGGCGCGGGCCCACTGGTCGAGCCCGTCGCCGACCTGCTTGGCCGCCACCGTGAAGTAGAGGGAGGCCCCGGTCTCGTAGACGTGCGAGACGTGGCAGAGCACGAGCGGCGGGCTGCCCTGCGCTCCCAGCGCGTCGGCGAGCGCGCCGCTGACCGCGGCGTACACCCGGTCGAGCCTCGACCAGAACGTCGCGGTCTCGAGGGTCTCGACCAGCACCCCCACGTCGAGCAGGGAGTCGCGCAGGTACGGCCCGTGGAACCGGCCGGCGAGCCAGGCCAGGCCGCCCTCCTCCCCGAGGCCGGTGCCGCCGCACGCCGCGAACCGGGCCGCCACCGCGGCACGCCTCGCCTCGACGACCTCCCGGTCGCCCTCGTAGCCGGTCACCATCAGCACGCCCCCGACGCTCTCCCCGCCGACCTCGGCCGGCTTGGCGAGGTTGATCGCGGTCTCGTTCTCGTCCGAGAGCCGCAGGACCGTGGGCGCGAGGCCGGCCTGGACGACCTCGCGCATCGCGACGGTCCCCTCGGCGAAGGTCTCGAAGCGCCACGCCTCGTAGACGCGCTCCTCGGGGACGGCACGCACCCGCACGGTCACCTCGGTGATCACCCCAAACGCGCCCTCCGAGCCGAGCACGAGCTGGCGCAGGTCCGGGCCGGCGGCGCTGGCGGGCGCGCTGCCGAGATCGAGCGTCCCGATCGGGGTGGCCACCTTGAGCCCGACGACGAGGGAGTCGAAGCGGCCGTAGCCCGCGGACGCCTGGCCGCTGGACCGGGTCGCCGCGAAGCCCCCGACCGAGGCGTACTCGAACGACTGCGGGAAGTGGCCGAGGGTCATTCCGTGCTCCCCCAGCAGCGCTTCGGCCCGCGGTCCCAGCATCCCCGCCTCGAGTACGGCGGTCCGCGACTCGGCGTCGACCGCGAGCAGCCGGTCCATCCGCCCCAGGTCCAGCGCCACCACCCCGGCGAGGCCGTCCCGGCGCGCGGCCAGGCCGCCGACCACCGAGGTGCCGCCGCCGAAGGGCACCAGCGCCACCCGGTGCTCGTTGCACCAGGACACCACCGCGGCGACCTCGTCGTGACCGGCCGGTCGCACCACGGCGTCCGGGGCGTCGCCGCCGTCCCCGGCCCGCATCCGCAGCAGGTCCGGCGTCGACTTGCCGCGGGTGTGCCGCACCCGGGTCTCGTGGTCGACGTGCACGTGCTCCTCGCCGACCAGCCCCCGCAGCCCCGCGAGCAGGTCGGCGGTCAGCGCCGGGTCGGGGAGCCGGACGTCGGCCAGGGGGGCGGTCGGGTGGTCGACGGCCGGGCCGAAGGCCATCTCGACCAGCGCTCGGGCCGCGTCCGGCAGCGGTGCGGCCTCGGCCGGGTCGCCCCAGCGGGCCCAGTGCATCGGGTTCGTCATGTGTTACAGTGTGACATATGACGTCCATTCGTCACAACGATGCCACGGCCGGACCGCGGCCCGGCGCCGACGACGCCCTGCTCGACGCTGCGCGGGAGGCCATCTTGGCCGTCGGCTGGCGGCGCACCACGCTCACCGACGTCGCCCGCCGCGCCGGCGTCTCCCGGATGACCCTCTACCGCCGCTGGCCCGACATGCAGACGCTGCTCGCGGACCTGATGACCCGCGAGTGGTCCGGCCTCGTCCTCGACGCGGCGGGCGACGGCCGGGCACCCGCCCGCGCCCGGCTCGCCGGGGGCGTGGCCGCCACCGTCTCCGCGCTGCGCGCCAACGACCTGTTCGCCAAGATCGTGCGCGTCGACCCCGAGCTGCTGCTGCCCTACCTGCTCGACCGCCGGGGGCGCACCCAGGACTCGCTGCTCGCGCTGCTCGCCGACGGCGTGGCCGAGGGCCAGGCCGACGGCTCCGTGCGACCGGGCGACCCGACGCTGCTGGCCCGGTCACTGCTGCTCGCCGCGCACGGCTTCGCGCTGTCGGCCGAGACCATGGCCGAGCCCGGCGGCCCCACCCTGGCCGGCCTCGACGAGGAGCTGCGGGTCCTGGTCGACCGCTACCTCGCGCCATGAGCGGCCCCCCGCGCCCCGGCGGCGACGCCGCGCTGACCGCCGTACGACGCGAGCGGGAGCTCGCCGAGGCCACCGACGGGCGCACCGTCGACCTGCTCGTCGTGGGCCTGGGCGTCACCGGCGCCGGCGTCGCCCTGGACGCCGCGGCCCGCGGGCTCGACGTGGTCGCGGTCGACGCGCACGACCTCGCGTTCGGCACGTCGCGGTGGAGCTCGAAGCTCGTGCACGGCGGGCTGCGCTACCTCGCGCACGGGCAGCTGGGGGTGGCCCACGAGAGCGCCGTCGAGCGCGACATCCTGATGACTCGCACCGCCCCGCATCTCACCCGGGCCATCCCCGAGCTGGTGCCGCTGGTGCCGATGGTCACCCGGGGGCAGGCCGCCACCACCCGCGCCGGAGTGGTCGCCGGCGACCTGCTCCGGGCCGCCGCCCGCACCCCCCGCGCGGTGCTGCCCCGCCCCCGGAGGCTGTCGCGCACCGAGACCCTGGCGCTCGCCCCCGACCTCCGCTCGCGCGGCCTCCGGGGCGGGCTGCTGTGGTGGGACGGCCAGCTCGAGGACGACGCCCGGCTGGTCGTGGCGCTGGCGCGCACCGCCGCCGCCCACGGCGCGCGGGTGCTCACCCGGACCCGGGTGACCGCCGTGGACGGCACCGGCGCCACCGTCCGCGACGAGCTCACCGGGGCCACCGCGCGCATCCACGCGCGCAGCGTGGTCAACGCCGCCGGCGTCTGGGCCGGCGACCTGGTGCCGGAGGTGCGGCTGCGGCCGTCGCGGGGCACGCACCTGGTGCTGCGCCGCGCCGCCTTCCCGCGGCTGGAGGTCGCGGTGATGGCACCCGTCCCCGGCGAGAGCAACCGCTTCGTGTTCGCGCTGCCGCAGCCCGACGGCCTGGTCTACGTCGGCCTCACCGACGAGCCCGCCGACGGGCCGGTGCCCGACGTGCCCGTGCCGACCGAGAGCGAGATCGGCTTCCTGCTGGACGTGATCTCCGCGGTCTTCGAGCGTCCCCCGCGCCGGGCCGACGTGGTCGGCGCGTACGCCGGGCTCCGGCCGCTGCTCGACGCGGAGGGCCGGACCGCGGACCTGTCCCGGCGGCATGCCGTGCTCGTGTCCGGGTCCGGGGTGGTCACGGTGGTCGGGGGCAAGCTCACCACCTACCGGCGGATGGCCGAGGACGCCGTGGACACCGCGGTCGCCCGCGCCGGGCTCGCGGCCGCCCCGTGCCGGACCGCGCGGCTGCCGCTGGTCGGCGCGGCCCCGCGCGACGTGCTCCTGAGGATCGAGGCGCCCGAGCGGCTGGTCCGTCGCTACGGCACCGAGGCGTGCGACGTCCTGGCCGGTGCGCGCGCCCTGTCGGGTCTGCCGGACCAGGAGCTGCTCGCTCCCGTGTGTGACGGCGTGCCGACCACGCTGGCCGAGCTGCTGTGGGGGGTCACCCACGAGGGCGCCCTCGACGTCGGCGACCTGCTGGACCGGCGCACCCGGGTCGGGCTGGTTCCCGACGACCGGGCCGCCGCCGGGCCCGCCGCCGAGCGGGCGCTCTCGCTCAGCGCAGCGCGACGGTGAGCAGCAGCGCCGAGTCGGTGTGGGCCACGACCGCGTGCCGCTGCGGCGGCACCGCGACCAGCTGACCCGGCCGGACCGGCCACTCGCGCTCGCCGGCCCGCAGGGTGACGTCACCGCTGATCACCTGGAGGGTGGCGCCGTTCGGCGAGTCGTGCTCGGCCATCTCCACCCCCTCGTGAAGTGCGATCACGACCGCGCGCATCACCGACCCCGACAGCACCGTGCGCGCGGTGCGTCCGGACGGGTGGTTGGGCAGGTCGGCGATGAGCTGCTCGGCAAGCTCCGGCAGCACGACCGTCTCGGGCGTCTGGGTTGATGTCACGGGACCCACTCAACCACCCCGAGGCTCAGATGCCGAGACCCTCCGCGACCTCGCCCGCGGGCAGCTCCCCGAGCAGGTGCCCGGGCAGCAGCAGCTTCGAGCGCCGGACCCCGGAGCCGATCACGGCCGTCTCGATGTCGAGCGTGGCGCCGTCGACGAGCAGCCGCCATCCGCCCGGAAGGCCCAGCGGGGTGATGCCGCCGTACTCCATCCCGGTGCGCTCGACCGCCTGGTCGACGGGCAGGAACGAGGCCTTGCGCACGTCGAGGGTGCGCTTGACCAGGTTGTTGACGTCGGCCCGGGTGTCCGCGCGCACCACGCACGCCGCCACCCGCTCCTCCCCGGCTCGTCGACCGGCCACCACGACGCAGTTCGCGCTCGCGGCCATGGGCAGGTCGTAGGCCTCGGTCAGCGCCGCCGTGTCGGCCAGGTCCGGGTCGATCTCCACCACCGCGACCTCCGCGCCGTGCGGCCACGCCGCCAGCGCGGCCGCGACCGTGGGGGCGAGAAGGTCGGGACGGGCAAGGGCCGGAAGACTCTCCAGCGAACCGATCCGGGGCAGGTCCATGTAGCCCACCGTAGTGATGCCCCCACACCGCCGGGTGGGGCTACGGTGCCAGGGTCAGTCCAACGCAGTTTGCATCCAGGGGGAAAAGCCCATGTCAGTTCCGTCCCTCCGCGGCGCGCGCCTCGCCGCCGCGGCCGCCGGTCTTGCCCTCGTGGCGAGCCCGCTCGTCCTCGCCGGAGGCGCCGAGGCCGCAGGCCACGCACCGCGGCCGTCCGCCGCGGCGCACGGCAAGGCCGGCAAGGAGCCGGTCAAGCTCGACCTGCTCGCCATCAACGACTTCCACGGCAACCTCGAGAAGGTCGACCCGAAGCTGTCGTCGTCGGGCCGCATCAACACGACGCCGGCCGGCGGCGCCGCCTACCTGGCCACCCACCTCCAGGAGCTTCGCGCCGACGCCGCGGCCCGGGGGGCCGACACCATCACGGTCGCCGCCGGCGACATCATCGGGGCGAGCCCGCTGCTCTCGGCCGCCTTCCACGACGAGCCCACCATCACCGCGATGAACATGATGGGCCTGCAGGTCGCCTCGGTGGGCAACCACGAGTTCGACGAGGGCTACCAGGAGCTGCTCCGCATGCAGAACGGCGGCTGCCTGGACGACGGGGCCGACGGCGCGAACAACCAGAACTCCTGCCCCGACGGGGAGGTGTTCAAGGGCGCGGACTTCCAGTACCTGTCCGCGAACGTCAAGTACGCCGACACCGGGCAGACGGTCTTCCCCGCCTACACCGTCAAGGACGTCGACGGCGTCAAGGTCGGCTTCATCGGGATGACCCTCCAGGACACCCCCAACATCGTGACCAAGGCCGGCGTCGAGGGACTCGAGTTCACCGACGAGGTCACCACCGCGAACAAGGTCGCGAACCAGCTGTACCGCCAGGGCGTCAAGTCCATCGTGGTGCTGCTCCACCAGGGCGGGTTCACCACCGACACCAGCCAGTACGACGGCTGCGTGGGCGTCACCGGGCCGGGCCGCGACATCGCCGAGGCGCTGAGCCCCAAGATCGACGTGGTGGTCTCCGGCCACACCCACCAGGCCTACAACTGCGTGGTGCAAGACCCCGACGGGAAGCCGAGGCTGTTCACCAGCGCGTCGTCGTTCGGGCGGCTGGTCACCGACATCCAGCTCACGATCAACCCCTACAGCCGTGACGTGGTCCGGCCGTTGGAGACCGCGCACAACGTGATCGTCACCAACAGCGACGGCACCGCCGCCGACCCGGACGTCTCCGCGCTGGTCGCCCGGTTCACGGACCTGGTGGCTCCGATCGCCGGCAAGGTCCTCGGCCAGATCGCGCCGGCCGCGACGCAGAACTCGCTCAGCAAGACGCCGGACGCCGACGGGGGCGACTCCCCGCTGGGGAACCTGATCGCGGAGGGTCAGCTCGCCGACCCGAGCACGATCCCGCCCGGCGGGACGGCGCCCGTGGTCGCGCTGATGAACCCCGGCGGCATCCGCGGCGACCTCGTCGAGGACGGCGACGGCAACGTGACCTACGGGGCCGCGTTCACGGTGCAGCCGTTCAACAACTACGTCGTGTCCATGAACCTGACCGGCCAGCAGCTGCTCGACGTGCTCAACCAGCAGTGGAACGGCCGCAACGAGGCCAAGACCGACAGCACCGGGAAGGTCGACACCAGCGCGTACAAGATCCTCCAGGTGGCCGGCCTGTCCTACACCTGGGACCGCACGCTGGCCGCGCAGACCGGGGTGGACGCGATCGTGCCCGGCTCGGTCGAGGTGGCCGGCGCCGCTCTCGACCCGGGCGCGTCCTACCGGGTCGTGGTCAACTCGTTCCTGTCCGACGGCGGTGACGGTTTCGCGACCCTCGCCCAGGGCGAGGGCAAGTACTTCGGGGGCCTCGACATCGACAGCCTCGCGAACTACCTGGCCGCCCAGCCCGGCGGCGTGTACACGCCGACTCCGACGGACCGGATCAGCGCGGTGAACTGAGGGCCCCCGGGTCCGACGACGAGCGAGGGGGTGGCCCACACGGCCACCCCCTCGTGGTCCGCGCGACCGGCGCCACGCACCGACGAACTGGCCGCAAACGCTGACATCGGCGTGGCCAGTCACTAGCGTCGTAGGTCGTGGAGGGTTCTCGGCGACCTCCCCGGAAGCACCCGGCCCCCAACGAAGGACCCACGATGAGTGATCCGAACCAGCCGACCCCGCCCGAGGGCGCCGGCACCCCCCACGAGCAGACACCGCCGCCCGGCCACCAGGCACCGCCCCCGGGCTACCAGGCTCCGCCGCCCGGCTACCAGGCACCGCCCCCGCCGATGCAGGCGCCGTCCGGCGTCGGCCAACCCGCCGACCTGCTGATGCGCTTCCTGGCGAGGCTGATCGACGGGATCATCATCGGCATCGTCACCAGCATCGTGGTGACCACGATCATCGTGGGCGCGATCTGGGGCAGCGGCGGCAGCTACTTCGGCGTCGGCTCGAACTACGCGGCCAACGCCGTCAGCTCGGTGCTCTCCGCGGCCATCTACCTCGGCTACTTCGCGTTCCTGGAGTCCCGCAACGGTCAGACGCTCGGGAAGATGCTGCTCAAGCTGCAGACCCAGGGGCCCGACGGGAGGCCGCCGTCCATGGAGCAGGCACTGCGTCGCAACGCCTGGGTGGCGCTCGGCGCTCTCGCGGTCATCCCGTTCGTCGGCGGTTTCATCGGCGGCCTCGCCGAGCTGGCCGCGGTGATCATGATCGCGGTGACGATCAACAACTCCCCGACCAAGCAGGGCTGGCACGACGATTTCGCCGGCGGCACCCGGGTGGTCAAGATCGGCTGAGGCGGGCCGCCGCATCGTCTGCGCGCCCGGCCGGTGGACCGGCCGGGCGCGTCGTCATCTCGCCCCGCGCAGGAACTGCTCGAGGATCGGCCCGGCGGTGCCGGAGCCGGACTCTCCGACGTCGACGAACACCGCGACCGCCAGGTCGCCGTGCACCGCGATCATCCACGCGTGCGTCTGCGGTGGACGCTTGTCCCCGAACTCCGCGGTCCCGGTCTTGGCGAGCACCGGCGGGCCCGGGAGCCCGGCGAGCAGCCTCCCGCTCCCCCGGGTCACCACGCCCCGCATCAGGGTCCGCAGCTCGCGCGCCTCGGCCGCCTTGAGCGGTTCCTCGGGCGGGGCGTCGTCGGGGGTGACGGCCGGCACCAGCCGGGGTACGACGGTCCGGCCGGCGGCCACCGACGCCGCGACCGTCGCCATCGCGATCGGTGAGGCCAGCACCTGCCCCTGCCCGATCATGGCCGCCGCATGGCCGGTCTCCGAGGCGCTGGGCGGGACCGAGCCCAAGAACACCGGGAAGCCGAGGTCGTGGTCGACCCCCAGGCCCAGCGCTGCGGCCGCCGAGGACAGCCGGGCATCGGAGACCTTCGCCTGCTGGGAGACGAAGGCGGTGTTGCACGAGTTGGCCACGGCGGTGCTCAACGGGATCCGGCCGAGGCCCGACGCGGGGTAGTCGCTGTAGTTCTTGAACGACTTGCCGTTGACGACGACCGTCGGGGTGCACGGCAGCATGCTGCTCGGCGTCAGTCCCGACCGCAGCAGCGCCAGGCTGCTGACCACCTTGAACGTGGATCCCGGCGCATAGCGGCCGAGCGTCGCGGTCGAGTAGCCCCCGCCCCCCGGCCCGCTCGCCGCCGCGAGCACGTTGCCGTCCGACGGACGTACGGCGACCACCGCGCTGGCCGGACCGACCGGGCCGAGCAGTCGTTCCGCGAGGGCCTGCAGGTCCGGGTCGAGCGTGATGCGCAGCGGCTTGCCGGGGACCGGGCGGGTGCTGAACAGCTCGCGTGGCTCGCCGGTGCGCGGCACCGCATCCACCGCCACGCCCGGGGTGCCGCGCAGCTGCTCGTCGTACCTCTGCTCGAGGCCGGAGAGGCCGGCCTCGTCCCCGGCGCGGTAGGCGCCCTGCGACTTCTTGACGATCTCGGCGGTGACCGGGCCGACGGTGCCGAGGATCGGGCGCGCGAACTCGCGGGTGGGGGCCAGCGGCATCGTGCCCGGGACCGCGATGGCCCCGGGGATGGTCTTGTAGCCGCGCATGATCGCCGCGGTGGCGTCACCGGTGCGGAGCACCAGCGCCTCCACGAACGCCTTGTCGCCCGCGGCCCTGACCCGGGCCACGAACGCGGCCGGGTCGACCCCGAGCAGCTTCGCGAGCCTCCTCGCGGAGCCGGCCTGGCGCTTGGTGGCAACCCGGGACTTGTCGATCCCGAAGCGGTAGACCGGCCTCTCGGTCACCAGGGGTGCGTCGCCGGCGCCGAGGATGTCGGCGCGCGGGGCCGCCTTGGTGGCGAGGTCGAGCCGCTCACCCGGCTTCAGGGTCGGGCCGAGGAGCGTGGGCGAGAGCGTCGTGAGCCAGCGGCCCCCGGCACCTCGCGTCAACGCCGCGGAGGTGTCGTAGCTCCAGGTCTGGTCGGTCCCCGCCAGCGTCCAGGTGTAGTGCAGGGTCGCGGTCGCGTGGTTCCCGTCCTTGGCCTCGCTGACCTCGGTGGCGGCGACCTTGCGCGAGGAGGTGCCCATGCCGGCGACGGTGCGCTTCCACCAGCGTTGCGCCCTCGCGCCGGGCGTGCCGTCGAAGCGGACCTGCGCGAGCCGGCCGGCGCCGAGCCCGCGGGCCAGCCGGTCCGCGGCCTGCTGGGCGGTCTCCTGCTCGGCGCCCCCCGTGCAGCCCGTGGCCAGCACGGCGAGCACGGTCAGCGAGGAGAGGGTGGCCAGAAGGGTGCGACGACTTCCCACGGGATGATCCGACCATGCCGGGTCGGCGGCGTCAAAGCCGTTTGCGCCACCCCGGCGGGACCGGCCACGCGGGAGTGAGCCGCTCATCGGAAGCGCATCGCGCCGTCGTCCAGCCGGCCGTGGCGCAGCGCGACCACGTCGCGCAGGTAGTTCATCCGCAGCCGCCACGGCGCCTTCGCGCCCTGCTTCGGGAACGCGTCGATCGACCGCTGCACGTAGCCCGAGGCGAAGTCCAGGAACGGCTCCTCCGCGACCTCCGGGTCCCGCTCCGGGACGCAGACCCGGCGGCCGTCGCGCTCCATGCGGGTCAGCAGCCGGCAGACGTACTCGCTGACCAGGTCCGCCTTGAGCGTCCAGGAGGCGTTGGTGTAGCCGACGACGTAGGCGAAGTTCGGCACCCCGGAGAGCATCATGCCCTTGTAGGCCATGGTCTGCGGCAGGTGCACCGGGCGGCCGTCGACGACCAGGTCCATCCCCCCGAAGGCCAGCAGGTTCAACCCGGTCGCGGTCACGACGACGTCGGCGTCGAGCCGCCGGCCCGACCTGAGCCGGATGCCGTGCTCGGTGAACGTCTCGACGTGGTCGGTGACCACGTCCACGTCGCCCCGCCGGATCGCCCGGAACAGGTCGCCGTCCGGCACCAGGCACAGCCGCTGGTCCCAGGGGTTGTAGGCCGGCTTGAAGTGCGTGTCCACGTCGTAGCCGTCGGGGAGCTGCTTGACCGTGCCCTTGCGGATCAGCGCTCGCATGAGGTCCGGCCGGCGCCGGCTGAGCTGGTAGAGGCCGGTCGACACCAGCACGTTCTTCCAGCGCGTGACCGCGTAGGCCGCCCGGCCCGGGAGGCGGGCGCGCAGCCTCTGGGCGACCCGGTCGACCCCGGGCAGCGAGACGATGTACGTCGGGGACCGCTGCAGCATCGTCACGTGCGCCGCGTCGGTGGCCATCGCGGGCACCAGGGTGACCGCGGTCGCGCCGCTGCCGACCACCACCACCCGCTTGCCGGCGTAGTCGAGGTCGTCCGGCCAGGCCTGGGGGTGCACGATCCGGCCCTCGAACCGGTCCGCGCCCTCGAGCTCCGGCCGGTAACCCCGGTCGTAGTCGTAGTAGCCGCTGCAGGACCACAAGAACCCGCAGGTGAGCGTCACCGTCTCGCCGGTCCCGGTGCGTACGGCGTCGACCGTCCAGCGCGCGTCCTCCGAGGACCACGCGGCCCTGACCACCTTGAGGCCGTAGCGGATCCTCTCGTCGACGCCGTACTCCTTCGCGGTCTCGCGGACGTAGCGCAGGATCGACGGGCCGTCGGCGATCGCCTTCTCCTCGGTCCACGGGCGGAACCGGTAGCCGAGCGTGAACATGTCCGAGTCCGAGCGGATGCCGGGGTAGCGGAACAGGTCCCAGGTGCCGCCGCTGGCCGCGCGTGCCTCGAGGAGCAGGAAGCTGCTGCCGGGGCGGCGGTCCACCAGGTGGCACGCGGCGCCGATGCCGGACAGCCCGGCACCGACGATCAGGACGTCGACGTGCTCGCTCATCGGTGCGAGCCTAGCCAGTCGCTCCCACCGTCGATCCGACCGGATATCCCGGCGGGGGTTCGGGTCCGTGGCTCAGGGGGTAACGTGGTTTCGTGGGCGAGAAGTCGGGTCTTTGGGGTCTGCTGGCCGCGGCTTGCGCCGTCACCGGCCTCGTCGTGCTCGCCGGGTTCTTCGTCACCCCGCAGAACGACCGCGCCCAGCTGAGTGCGGTGGCGCTGCACCCGCCCGAGGGCAGCCTCGCGCCGTCGCAGAGCGCGCTGCCGACGACCGAGCTGGTTGCCGCTCCCAGGATCGGCCGCGCGGTCACGCTCACCAAGAGGCCCAAGCCGAAGATCCTGCCGCCGCCCACGCTGGACTTCACGATCAGCTCCTTCAACGTGCTGGGCAGCAGCCACACCCGCTCCGGCGGCACCCACGCCCGCTTCGGCCCCGGCCCGGAGCGGGCCCGCAGAGCGGCCTCGCTGGTCCTCAGCCACGGCGTCGAGGTGGTCGGCTTCCAGGAGATGCAGGCCGACCAGCTGGCCTCCTTCCAGCGGGCGACCGGTGGGCGGTTCGCGGCGTACCCCGGCTTCGAGCTCGGTCGGCTGAACACCGAGAACTCCATCGCGTGGCGCACCGACACCTGGCAGCTGGTGGAGAAGCGGCCGGTCTCGATCCCCTACTTCCGCGGCCACCAGCGGTTGATGCCGGTGGTGCGGCTGCGCAACCCGGCGACGGGCATCGAGGCGTGGTTCGCGAACTTCCACAACCCCGCCGACACCCGGCAGTGGGGCCACAACCAGCACTGGCGGACCGTGGCCACCGGCAAGGAGATCCTGATCGCCAACCAGCTGCGCGCCGAGACCGGCCTGCCGGTGTTCATCACCGGGGACATGAACGAGCGCGCGGAGTACTTCTGCGCGATGACCGGCGGCACCGACCTCGAGGCTGCCCTGGGCGGTTCGAACGACGGGGCGTGCCACCCGCCCCGGATCCGTTACGTGGACTGGATCTTCGGTTCGCAGGACGTGACGTTCAGCGGCTACCTCGAGGACGCCAGCCAGTTCGTCCGGCACACCAGCGACCACCCGATGATCGTCAGCGAGGCGCACCTCGTGGGAAAGCCGGCCTCCCCGACCGCGTCCGCGAGCCCGTCCCCTCAGTGACGACCTCGCCCCGGTCGGCCCACCCGCCGGCGGCCCTCGTCGCGCGGCTCCGGGCCGCCGGCTGCGTCTTCGCGGAGGAGGAGGCGGCCCTGCTGGTGGCCGCCGCCACGACCCCGGCCGCGCTCGAGGACCTGGTCCGCCGCCGGGTGGCGGGGCTCCCGCTCGAGCAGGTCCTCGGCTGGGCGGAGTTCTGCGGCCTGCGGGTCGCGGTCGAGCCCGGCGTCTTCGTGCCCCGGCGTCGCACCGAGCTGCTGGTCACGCTCGGCGTGGCCCTGAGCGGCCCCGGCGCCGTCGTGGTCGACCTGTGCTGCGGCTCCGGAGCGGTGGGGGCCGCGCTCGGGGCCGCGCTGGGCCGCATCGAGCTGTACGCCGTGGACGTGGACCCCGCGGCGGTGCGGTGCGCCCGCCGCAACGTCGCGGAGGCGGGCGGGGAGGTCTTCGTGGGCGACCTCGATGCCCCGCTGCCGCCGGGCCTGCGCGGCCGCGTCGACATCCTGGTGGCGTGCCCGCCGTACGTCCCCACCGACGAGATCACGATGATGCCGCCCGAGGCCCGCGACCATGAGCCGCGGGTCGCGCTCGACGGCGGCTCCGACGGGCTGCACCTGACCCGCCGGCTCGCCGAGCTCGCACCCCGCTGGCTGGCGCCCGGAGGTCACCTGCTGGTCGAGACCGGCGGCCACCAGGCGCCCGCGGTCGCCGCGGCGTTCGCGCGGCACGGGCTCACCCCACGGGTGGAGCAGGCCGAGGAGCTGTCCGCCACCGTGGTGGTCGGCAGCCCGGCCGGTCAGCGGTCAGCTTCTCGGTCGGGCTCCCGCGCCACCGACACCCGGGCCAGGCGTCCGTCCCGCCCGCCTGCACCCAGCCAGGACACGCGGGCGACGGTGGCCACGCCGGCCGGCCGACCCGTGGCGGGCGACACGGAGGCGATCCGTGCGACCCGGTCACCGACGGACTGACCGCTGCGTCCGGTCAGCCAGACACCGTTGACGACGTGCAGCACCAGGGCGACGGCCAGCCAGACCAGCACCGGGGCGTAGCTGTCCTGGCCGGTGCCGAGTCGCGCCAGCAGCCCGGCGGCGACTCCCGCGGTGTTGATGACGGCGACGTCCGCCGCCGCCGAGGTGAGCGTCTGCCACGGGGTGGCGGGGGGCAGTTCTTCGGTCATAGGCGTCATGGTGACTCCCACCCGACGCGGCTGCGTAGGGTCGGACGGCCCGTCCTGGGGCTGCGCGGGCCGTCCGACCCCCGCGTGCGGGACATGCTCCCCTGTCGTCCCCCGGCAGCCACCGGCAGGCTGTTGTCGTCCGGCTGGTCCGGGCGATCGCGACGAAGGAGGTCTCATGGCCTACGGTCCTGCTCACAGCCGGCCCAAGGTGCCGTGGTGGGCCTGGCTGATCGTGGCCCTGCTCTTCGCCGCCGACGTCATCTACCTCGTGATGGACGCCCTCTCGGGCACGCACGTCGGGTAGGTCCCGGCAGGCTTGGCTGCCCGGGCCTCCGGGTCAGGTTCCGGCGCGGTCGCCGGCGATCCCGGGCCGGTCGTCCTCGGTGCCGGTCCACGGGTCGAGGCCGAACAGCTCACGCAGGTAGGACGGCTCGCCCCGCTTCTCCAGCACTTCCTGGCTCCGGTCGACCGGACGCGACCACGGGAACACGTGGACCGCCATCAGGATCTCGCTGACCGCCGCGCCGGTGACGTAGCCGAGGAATCCCCCCTCCGTCACGACGAACGCGACGACCAGGGAGGCGACGGCGATCAGCTCGATCATGGCGAACCGGACGATCATGGCCGACTGGTAGCGGGTGATCGCCTGCGTGGCGGCGGCCTTGCGGCGCAGGCCAGGCTGGACCGGCTGCATCCGGTAGCCGACGGTCTCGCAGAAGAGGTGGACGAGCGCCCCGGCGACCACCTGGGCCACGACCAGCAGCAACGGCGGTGCGGCGAGCCGGTCGCCGCTCGGGGGCAGGATGACGAACCAGACGGCGAGCCCCATGACCACGAGCGCCGCCATCAGCGAGACGGAGAAGATCTGGAACTGCTTCATGAACATGGCGGCTGGGCTCCCCGTTGTCGGTGCCGGCGGTCTGCTTGTCGTGCAGCACGCTAGGGCATCGCCGCGCTCCGTCGCCCGGCGGATCGTCGGGGCCGCGGGGTCGTCGGTCACGACTTCGAACCTAGACCAGGCGACGGTCGTCCGGCGGTCACCCGGACGTCGAAACGGGAGCAACGCGCAGCGTAGGGCTCACTGCTGGGAGAGGCGCCGGCGCCGGCCATCCAGAGTTTCCTGGCGAAGGGCTCGGCGTGCCCGATCTGCGAAGACCACGCCGAGGGCCGCGACGAAAACAGCGAAGCCGTGGCCGCTCAGCCGTGCGCCATGTCCACGAAGCGGGAGTAGTGGCCCTGGAAGGCCACCACGACGTCGCGGGTGGGACCGTTGCGGTGCTTGGCCACGATCAGGTCCGCCTCACCGGGTCGGGTGGACTCCTTCTCGTAGACGTCCTCGCGGTGCAGCAGCACCACCATGTCGGCGTCCTGCTCGATCGAACCGGACTCACGGAGGTCGGACATCATCGGCCGCTTGTCGGAGCGCTGCTCGGGTCCACGGTTGAGCTGGGAGAGCGCGATGATCGGCACGTTGAGCTCCTTGGCGAGGAGCTTGATCTGCCGGGAGAACTCCGACACCTCGAGCTGGCGCGACTCGACCTTCTTGCCCGAGCTCATCAGCTGGAGGTAGTCGATGACGATCAGCCGCAGGTCGTGGCGCTGCTTGAGCCGCCGGGCCTTGGCGCGGATCTCCATCATGGTCATGTTGGGCGAGTCGTCGATGAACATCGGGGCGGAGGACACCTCGCCCATCTTGCGGGCGAGCTTGGCCCAGTCCTCGTCGTTCATGTGGCCGTTGCGCATGTGGTTGAGGGGGATCCGGGCCTCCGCCGAGAGCATGCGCATGGTGATCTCGTTGCGGGTCATCTCGAGCGAGAAGATCACGCTGGTCATGTTGTGGTGGATGGAGGCCGACCGGCAGATGTCGAGGCCGAGGGTCGACTTCCCCACGGCCGGCCGGGCGGCGATGATGATCATCTGGCCGCCGTGCAGACCGTTGGTCAGCTCGTCGAGGTCGGCGAAGCCGGTGGGCACGCCCACCATGTCGCCGTCGCGGTTGGAGATCGCCTCGATCTCGTCGAGCGTCGCCTCCATGATCGAGGACAGCGGTGCGTAGTCCTCCGACGTGCGCTTGTCGGTGACGGCGTAGACCTCCGCCTGGGCACGGTCGACGACCTCGTCGACCTGGCCCTCGCCGGCGTAGCCCATCTGCGCGATCCGGGTGCCGGCGTCGACCAGGCGGCGGAGGATGGCCTTCTCGCGGACGATCTCCGCGTAGTAGCCGGCGTTGGCGGCGATCGGCACGCTCGCCGACAGCGTGTGGAGGTACGGCGCGCCGCCGATCCTGACCAGGTCGCCGCGCCGCTGCAGCTCGGCGGCGGTGGTCACCGGGTCGACCGGCTCGCCGCGGCCGTAGAGGTCGACCACCGCGTCGAAGATGGTCTCGTGGGCCGGCCGGTAGAAGTCGGTGCCACGGACCGACTCGATCACGTCGGCGATGGCGTCCTTGGACAGCAGCATCGAGCCGAGGACGCTCTGCTCGGCGTCGTTGTCCTGCGGAGGGGTGCGGTCGCCGCTGTAGCCGCCCTGCTGGCTCGGTCCCCCGGTGTCCCAGGAGCC
The DNA here is from genome assembly GCA_963838025.1 of uncultured Actinomycetota bacterium. GTDB lineage: Bacteria > Actinomycetota > Actinomycetes > Propionibacteriales > Nocardioidaceae > Nocardioides_B. The sequence continues at coordinate 294,093 of CAWIPF010000004.1, read as the reverse complement.
TCCCGGATCGAATCCCTCGGCGGGATCGCGGGGAAAGCCCGGGCTCGAGCTGGCGACGCTCACGAATGGTGCACCTTTCGTCGGCTGCCGATCACACTACGAACGCCCACCCCCGAAACCGGGCCCGGCCATCATGAAGCGCGACACTGCGAGCGCTGACGCTACGCCCGCGGGCGACCCCCGGACAGCCGGTGGTCCACAGGCCCTGGGGATAACCGGCGCGGCCGTGTGGAACACGCCGCCACGACTGTGCACAGGATGTTTACACACCTGTGGATGACGCTGGGTAAAGTCTCCCGGGAGAGCCTCTGACCTGCGGAAACGCTGTTCACCGGATGTGGACCGAAGAAAGTTTGGAAGATTCTCGTTCACCCGCCGGTCGGCCGCCGTTGGCCTGTCTCCAAGTCGACAATGGGGCGCGCGACGATCGGCTATCCCCAGGAAATGACTAGTTACGCACAGCCCACAATGACTAGATCGACCGGGACCGAACGGACATTCGGGATAGTCGGCTGGGCTACCCTCATCGGGTGCCCGCGCCCCGGTCCGCCCGCTCCGCACAGGACCGCGAGATCCTCCGGCTGGCCGTCCCCGCCTTCCTCGCGCTGGTCGCCGAACCGGTGTTCCTGCTCGCGGACGCCGCGATCGTCGGCCACCTCGGGACCCCACAGCTGGCCGGCCTGGGGATCGCCGGGGCGGTGGTCCAGACGGCGGTGGGCCTGTGCGTGTTCCTGGCCTACGGCACCACCGCCTCGGTGGCTCGTCGGCTGGGTGCCGGCGACCGGCGCGGTGCGCTGGCCCAGGGCATCGACGGGGTCTGGCTCGCCGTCCTGATCGGGACGGTGACCACCGTCCTCGGGCTGCTGCTCGCCGACCCGCTGGTCGGCTTGTTCGGACCCGACCCGCAGGTGCGGGCCTTTGCGCTGACGTACCTGCGCTGGGCCTTCCCCGGCGTCGTCCCGCTGCTGGTGATGCTGGCCGGCACCGGCATCCTGCGCGGACTCCAGGACACCCGCACCCCGTTGCTGGTCGCGGTGGTCGGCAACCTCGCCAACGTCGGCCTGAACTACGCGCTGGTCTACGGCGCCGGTCTCGGCATCGCCGGGTCCGCCGTCGGCACCGACCTGGCCCAGCTCGGCTCCGCGGTGGCGCTGACCTGGGTGGTCGCCCGAGCCGCTCGGCGGGCCGGCGCGCCGCTGACCCCCGACCTTCCCGGCGTCCTGCGCGCCGCCCACGCCGGGCTCGCCCTGGTGGTCCGGACCATCACGCTGCGCGCCTCCCTGCTGGTCATGACCTACGGGGCCGCGACCCTGGGCGCCACGTCGGTGGCCGCCCACCAGCTGGCCAGCACGTTGTGGACGTTCCTGGCGTTCTCGCTCGACGCGATCGCGATCGCGGCCCAGGCGATCACCGGCCGCTACCTCGGCGCCGGCGACCTCGGCGCGACCCGCGCGGTCACCGATCGGATGACCCGTTGGGGCCTGTGGTCCGGCGTGGTCACCGGGGCGCTGCTGGCCGCCTCCTCACCGGTCGTCGGCAACCTCTTCACCACCGACCCCGCGGTGCGGTCCCTGCTGACGCCGGTGCTGCTCGTGGCGGCCCTCTTCCAGCCGGTCGCCGGCGTGGTCTTCGTGCTCGACGGGGTGCTCATCGGTGCGGGCGACGGCCGCTACCTGGCGTGGGGCGGCCTCGTGGTGCTCGCCGTGTTCGCACCCCTCGCGCTGGCCGTCGTGCACCTCGAGGGCACCGGCCTGACCCTGCTCTGGCTGGTCTTCGGGGCCGCGTTCATGACCAGCCGAGCCGTCGTGCTGCTGCTGCGGGCACGCGGCACCGCCTGGATGGTCACCGGCGCCTGACCTCCGGGGTCAGGGCGCCCGGCCCCCGCCGCTGGGCTCGTTGTAGATCGCCCAGGTCGGAGACGACTTCACCCTCCGGATGAAGGCGTTGCGGGCGGTGTACTTGTCGTAGAGCCGATGCGAGAAGGTCCGCATCGTGACCTCGTCGCTGTGGATGCCCAGGTTCGTGAAGTTGTCCGAGCCGACCCACACCACCCAGGCCGACGGGTCGTCGCCGACGTTCCCGGAGACCGCGATGGTCTTCTCGTGCGAGTAGATCGCCGCCGTGCTGGTGCCCGGGTGCGGGAAGATCGTCCGGCGCGCCTGCATCCGGGGGCCGGTGCCGTTCGTGAGCACCCGGTACTTGTCGTGGGCGAGGAAGCTGTAGAGGATCTTCACGATGCACCCGCTGTCGTAGAGCCCGCGGACCTTGCGCGCGAGGTACATGCCGCGGGTGCCCGCCCAGGCGTGCATGTTGATGTTGACCACGGTGCGCCCGCCGGAGCCGGCGCCGTCCCGCGCCCCGCGGCAGTGGATGCTGTCGAGCAGCCGGACGGCCTCGTCGGTCCTCGCCGTCGCACCGGGCTGCGGGAAGAACACCGTCTGGTAGCGGCCGGTCGCGAAGACGCGGAGCGGGTGGTGCACCTTGACGTCGGGGACCATCTCCTCGAACACCGAGCGGTACTGGCCGTAGAGCGTCCTGTTGTTGTTGACCGTCAGCAGGTCGTTCCACTGCACCCGGGCGGCGTTGGTCGTCATGTTCGAGGACCCGACCATGACCGTGTGGCGCGCCTTGCCGGCCTGGCTGAACAGGTAGAACTTCGAGTGCAGGACGGACGCGCCCCGGCACGAGTTGTGGCAGCGGTACGCGAAGCTCCGCGCCCTCCGGTTGCCGCCGAGGGCGTGCCACAGCCGGGCCCAGGACCGCGACGTCTTCGCGCTCAGGTGGTCGTTCATCAGCACCTGCACGCTCACGCACCGCCGGTTCGCCGCGACCAGGCTGTCGACGAAGCTCAGGTCGGCGATGGAGTAGAGCGCGATCTTGATCTCGCCCGGGTACCTCGCGGGGTCGGTCGGGCAGTTGCGCGGGTCGCGGATCCGGTAGCCACGGACGCTCTTGATGGTGCGGATCACGTGGGACAGGATCGTCCGCCGCTGCGACGTGGTGCCGAGCGGGTTGTTGAACTTGGGCCCCGCGGGCGGCGTGTAGTGGCCCGGGGAGAACTTCGGCCTGGTCTGCAGAGACGTCACGAGTGCCGTGGTGCCGACGGTGCCCGAGGCCGAGGCGGCCCCCGGCGCCACCAGCGCAGCAGCGACCATCGCGGCGAGAGCCACGAGGACGGCAACGAGACGGTTCACGGCTCTCACCCCCGGGATGGCGCGGGTGACCCGAGTGGTGCCCCGCAGGCCCGGCCATCCTAGGGGCGGCGGCCCGGCCGCGCAGGAGACTCGCGGATCCGGGCCGTAGGCTCGCCGGGTGACACCGCTGCAGAAGGTCGCGATGGGCCTCGTGATCGTGCTCCTGGACGCACCCTTCGGCGGGTACGACGGCCTCCCCGACCCGGTCGGCTGGGCGTTCGTGGTCGTCGGCCTGCTCGCCCTGCGCCGGCGGCTGCGGGGGACCGGGACGCTGCTGGCGGTTGCTGTCCTCTCCGGAGCGGTCTCCGTGATCGCCTACCCGCCCCAGGTGGGCACCCACCTCGACCCGAGCCTCGGGTGGCTGTTGTCCCTGCCTCAGCTGGCCTTCAGCATCCTGACCTGCTCCGTGCTCGCGGACCACGCCGAGGAGCTGGCCGGCCGGTTCGCGGCGCTGCGCTGGGTGTTCGTGGCCCTCGCGCTGGCCCCGGTGCTGGTGTTCGGCGGTGGGCTGGTCGTGCTGACCACCCCGACGGCCGTGGTCGCGGTGCTGGCCGACGTCTACTTCATCTACCTGCTGTTCCGGGTCTCCAGGAGGCCTTTCGCGGTCGCCTGAGGGCCCCGGGTCCCGACGGAAATTCCCGAAGGGATCCGCAACTTTTGCCCGGCGCTGTTCCCCGGCGCGAACCGCCCGTGGGACGATTCCCGGGTCGGACCCGAGCATGGTCAGACCCGCGGACGCCCGATCACACCCTGAGACCGGGCAGAGGAAGGGGCCGCCCCGTCAGGAGCGGCCCCTTTCGCAACGTGCCGGTCAGGCGGGTACGACGTTGAGGTTGACCGTCGCGTCGACCTCGTCGTGCACCTTCACCGTCACCTGGTGCGTGCCCAGGGACTTGATCGGGTTGCCGAGGACGATCTTGCGCTTGTCCACCTGCGCGCCGGCCTGCGCGATGGCGCCGGCGATGTCGTTGACGGTGACCGCGCCGAACAGCCGGCCGCCCTGGCCGGCGCGAACCGGCAGGTCGACCGGGGTGCTCTCGAGCTTGGCCTTGATCTCCTTGGCGTGGTCGAGGTCGCGGACCTCACGCGAGGAGCGTGCCGCCTTGATCGAGTCGACGGTCCGCTCGCCGCCGCGGGTCCAGCGGATCGCGAAGCCGCGGGGGACGAGGAAGTTGCGGGCGTAGCCGTCCCGCACCTCGACGATGTCCCCGGGGGCCCCGAGACCGTCGACCTCCTGAGTCAGGATGAGCTTCATCTTCTCAGTCCCCTCTCAGCGGGCCGTGGACGTGTAGGGCAGGAGTGCGACCTCGCGGGCGTTCTTGACCGCGGTGGCGACGTCGCGCTGGTGCTGCACGCAGTTGCCGGTCACCCGCCGCGCGCGGATCTTGCCGCGGTCGGAGATGAACTTGCGCAGCAGCGTGGTGTCCTTGTAGTCGACGTAGGACACCTTCTCCTTGCAGAACTGGCAGACCTTCTTCTTCGGCTTGCGAAGTACTGGCTTGGCCATTGTGGTGCTCCCTTTCGTGAGCCCGGCTCGCGCCGGAATGGTCGATGTTGGTTATGACTGTTCGGTGATCGGGACGGGCCGATCAGAACGGGGGCTCCTCCGAGGACCCGCCCACACCCGGCGTGGCCCAGGGGTCGCCGGCCGGTCGGCCGCCGCCCTGGCTTCCGCCCTGGCCGGCACCCTGGTTGCCACCCCAGGAGCCGCCCTGGCTTCCAGCACCCTGGTTTCCGCCCTGGTTGCCGCCCGACCACGGGTCGTCGCCACCGAAGCCGCCGCCACCCTGACCGCCGCCGGAGCGGGTGGTCTTGGTGACCTTGGCGGTGGCGTACTTCAGGCTCGGGCCGACCTCGTCGACGTCGATCTCGAAGACCGTGCGCTTCTCGCCCTCACGGGTCTCGTAGGAGCGAGCCTTCAGCCGGCCGGAGACGATGACCCGCATGCCGCGCTGCAGCGACTCGGCGGCGTTCTCGGCCGCCTGCCGCCACACCGAGCAGTTGAGGAACAGCGCCTCGCCGTCCTTCCACTCGTTGGCCTGCCGGTCGAACGTGCGCGGCGTCGAGGCCACCGTGAAGTTGGCGACCGCGGCACCCGAGGGGGTGAAGCGCAGCTCGGGGTCGGCGGTCAGGTTGCCGACGACGGTGATCGGTGTTTCGCCTGCCATGTCAGGACTCCCTGGTCTGGGTGATGTGCTGACCGTGGAACCGGTCAGCGAACGTCGGGACGGATGACCTTAGTGCGCAGCACCGACTCGTTCAGGCCGAGCTGACGGTCGAGCTCCTTCACGGTGGCCGGCTCGGCCTGCAGCGCGATGACGGCGTAGATGCCTTCGGGCTTCTTGTCGATCTCGTAGGCGAGCCGGCGACGTCCCCAGACGTCGACGTTCTCCACCGTTCCACCGTCCTGACGGACGACGTTGAGGTACGTGTCGAGCGAGGGCGCGACGGTGCGCTCTTCGAGATCGGGGTCGAGGATGACCATCACTTCATATGCACGCAAAGCGGTCTCCACCTCCTTCGGACTCGGGCGGCCACGGCATCTCCGTGGCAGGAGGGCTTGCGTCCGCCGACCTCGCGACGAGGCCCGGCGGGTCAACGGCCCGACGCCCAGTCATGTCCTGGAGGTCGAGCCGACCGACCGGGCCAGCGTATCAGCGCACGCGGAGCGGCCGGAAATCGTCGTCCACAGCCTCGTGCACGTCGGCCCGAACCGTCCGCGAACAGCACGGAACGCCGCGAACAGCACGGAACGCGGATTCGCGGGCGAAGCCGTGAGCAGCGCCCAAGTGGGTCCAATGCCTCTGGCCCGTTCGCGTGGACACCTGCCAGCCTTGATGCAGAAGGTGATGACGATGAACGAGTTCGGTCGGAGGTTGTCGGCTCGGGTCGAGGGTGTGGATGCGCTCCGGTGGAGCGCCCTGGCGGTCACACTCGGGTTCGTTGGCCTGGTGACCCTGTTCGTCGGCGGGGACGCCGTGACCGATCCCGGTGGGTGGGCGGGGATCGGGGGCACGGCCGTCTGGGTGCTGGCCATGCTCGGACTGTCCCTGCTTGCCTTCTACCGCCCCGGGGCTGCGTTGGTGGTGCTCGCCGTCGCCGCGTGCGCTCCTTTGGCCTTTGGCCTGTGGTCCCTGGTGGACTACGGCGCGGCTCACGACTGGGAGGACGGTCATGGCCCGCTGTCGATGGTGCTCGTCATGGCCATTTGTGCACCGGCTGGCGTGGCGGGTCTGTTCCGTCCGCGTGCGGCCGGTTACGTCATTCTCACCGTGAGTGTGGTGCCCCTCCTGCTGGCAGCGGTGGGCGCAGCCTCCCACTTCTACGAGCCGTTGTCGGTGGGGCTGCTGCTCGTGCCCCTCGTGGCCTCGGGCGTCTTGTTCCTGTGGTCCGGCCGGCGGCAGGGCCGACCGCATCCTTCGGCTCCCTTGCCCGGGAACCGGTTGGGTACGGGACGGCCATGACCGAGAACCCGAACCGCTGGAACACGCACGCCACGACCCCGCAGCAGGCGCCCAGCTACACCGACCCCGAGGGCGGCCCGCAGGAGCCCCCGACCTCCTGACGGCCGGGGGCAGCGGCGTGGTCCCGCGGTCGGCGGCCGTGCGTAGGCTGGCCGCATGCCTGAGCTCCTCAAGATCGGTGCCCACGTCGACCAGACCGACCCCATCGCGGAGGCGAAGTCCCGCGGCGCGGACCTGGTGCAGTTCTTCCTCGGCGACCCGCAGGGCTACAAGGGCCCCGAGGTCCGGTACGACGGCGGGGCGGACGCCCTGCGTGCGGCGGCCGAGGCGGAGGGCATCGACCTCTACGTGCACGCGCCGTACATCATCAACGTCGCCACCACGAACAACCGGATCCGGATCCCGAGCCGCAAGCTGCTCCAGCAGCACGTCGACGCGGCCGCGGCGATCGGGGCGAAGGGCCTGATCGTGCACGGCGGGCACGTCAACAAGGCCGACTCCCCGGAGAAGGGCTTCGACAACTGGCGCAAGGCGGTGGCGGCCACCGACCTGAAGCTGCCGCTGCTGATCGAGAACACCGCCGGCGGCGACAACGCCATGACCCGCTACCTGGACCGGATCGGCCGGGTGTGGGACGCGATCTCGGCCGCCGAGGGCTTCGACATGGTGGGCTTCTGCCTCGACACCTGCCACGCCCACGCCGGCGGCAACGACCTCGGCACGGTCGTCGAGGAGGTCCGCAAGATCACCGGCACGATCGACCTGGTGCACGCCAACGACAGCCGGGACGCCTTCGACTCCGGCGCCGACCGGCACACGAACTTCGGCGCCGGCCACATCGACCCCGAGGAGCTGGCGGCCGTGGTCCGCGACGCCGCCGCGCCCGTCGTGTGCGAGACCCCGGGCGGCGCCGCCGAGCACCGGGCCGACTTCGACTGGCTGCGTGCCCGGATCTGAGCGGGCCCCTGTGACCGGGTCCCGGTGACCGGGCCCCTGTGATCGGGCATGGCCTAGGCTCGGGAGACGTGACTGCCCCCGACGAGACCGCCCGGCTGACCGTCCGCGTCATCACGCCGCAGGAGCACCTCGACTTCCTCCGCACCCAGCGTTCGGCCAGCTTCCTGCAGACCCCCGCCTGGGGCGAGGTGAAGAGCGAGTGGCGCCGGGAGTCCATCGGCTGGTTCCGGGCCCCCGCGGGCGCCACCTCCGAGGAGCTGGTGGGGGTCGGCCTGGTCCTCTACCGGCAGCTGCCGAAGGTCCGGCGCTACCTGGCCTACCTGCCCGAGGGGCCGGTGATCGACTGGTCCAGCGACCGCCTGGACGCCTGGCTGGCGCCGATGACCGCCCACCTGAGGAAGGCCGGCGCCTTCGGCGTGCGCATGGGCCCGCCGGTCGTGACCCGGCGCTGGGGCGCGGACGCGGTCAAGAAGGGGGTCGCCGACGACACCGTGCGCACCCTCGGCGAGGTCGCGCCCTCCGAGCGGTCCCGCGTCGGCGCGCAGGTGGTCTCCCAGCTGCAGGAGCTCGACTGGCGGCTCCAGTCCGTCGAGGGCGGCTTCGCGGCCGGCCAGCCGCGGTACAACTTCTGGATCCCGCTGCGGGACGAGACCGGCGAGGCACGCACCGAGGACGACGTGCTCGCCGGGATGAACCAGCAGTGGCGGCGCAACATCAAGAAGGCGGCCAAGGCCGGGGTCGAGGTGAGCCGGTCCGACCCGGACGCGTTCGAGACCGACCTCAAGGCCTTCCACGACCTCTACGTGCACACCGCCGAGCGGGACCACTTCACCCCGCGGCCGCTGTCCTACTTCCAGACGATGTTCCGCGCGCTGCTCGCCGAGGAGCCGGACCGGATCCGGCTCTACCTCGCCCGGCACCAGGGCGACCTGGTGGCCGCCACCATCTGGGTGCGGGTCGGCGGGCACACCTGGTACTCCTACGGCGCCTCCTCGACCGAGAAGCGCGACGTGCGCGGGTCCAACGCCGCCCAGTGGGCAATGATCGCGGACTCCCTGGCCTGCGGCGCCGACGTCTACGACCTGCGGGGGATCACCGACACCCTCGACCCCGACGACCCGCACGTCGGGCTGATCCAGTTCAAGGTGGGCACCGGCGGGGAGGCCGTCGAGTACGCCGGCGAGTGGGACCTGCCGCTGAACAGGCTGGTGTACAAGGCGTTCTCGCTCTACATGCAGCGCCGCTCGGGCTCGGGGCGGTGATCGCATGGCACTGACGCTGTACGTCGACGGGCCCCGGTGGGACGCCCACGTCAAGGCCGTGCACGACGCCCACCCGGGCATCGTGCCGGTCGCGAAGGGGAACGGCTACGGCTTCGGGGTCGAGCGGCTGGCCGAGAGGGCCTCCCGGCTGGGCGTCGACACCCTGGCCGTCGGCGCCTACGACGAGGTCGCGAAGGCGGCCACCGGCTTCGACGGCTCGATCCTGGTGCTCACGCCGTGGCGCCCCTTCGACACCTCGGCGGTGTACGGAGACCGGGTGGTGCACACCGTGGGCCGGCTCGAAGACCTGCGCGCCCTCGCCTCCCGCGAGGACCGGACGCGCGTCGTACTCGAGCGGATGACGTCGATGCGGCGGCACGGGTTCACCGCCCGCGAGCTGCGCGCCGCCGCCCAGGGCGTCACGGGCAGCGACACGCTGGTGGTCGAGGGGGTGGCGATGCACCTGCCGATCTCCAGCGCCTCGCACCTGGCCGAGGTGCGCCGGCTGATGACCGACGTGGTGGCGGCCGGTCTCGACACCCGGTGCGTCTACGTCTCGCACCTCACCGACGAGGAGCTCGCCGCGTTGCGCGCCTCCTATCCCGACTACGTGTTCCGGCCGCGGATCGGCACCGCGCTGTGGCTGGGTGCCCGCGGGGCGTTGCACGTGCGCGCCGACGTGCTCGACGTGCACCCGGTCGAGCGGGGCGACGTCTTCGGCTACCGGGGAAGGACCGCGCCGCGGGACGGCACCGTCGTGGTGGTCTCGGGCGGGACCTCGAACGGGATCGGCCTGGAGGCGCCCACCGGCGGTGCCACCATGCGGGACCGGGTGGTCCGGATCGCGCAGGGCGGCCTGGACGCGGCCGGCCTGGTGCGCTCGCCGTACTCCATCGGCGGGAAGCGGCGGCTGTTCGCCGAGCCACCGCACATGCAGGCCTCGATGCTGTTCCTGCCCAGCGGCACCGAGGTGCCGGAGGTCGGCGACGAGGTCGACGTGCGGGTGCGGTTCACCACGACCACCTTCGACCGCACCGTCGTCAGCTGACCCCGTCCGTGGGGGGCTGGAGCGTCAAGGCGACCTTCACGTCGTCGTCGCGACGCTCGAAGGCGTCGGCGAACCGCTCCAGCGGCACCCGGCGCGAGACCAGCCGGCCCAGCCAGTCGAGGTCCGCCTTCGCCAGGGCCTCGGCCGCCTGGGCGTAGTGGCGCAGGTTCGCGTTGACCGAGCCCACCACCGCGTCGTTCTCGAGCACGATGTCGCGGTTGAGCTCGCCGCCGTCGACGCGCAGCGTCCGACCGACGCTCGAGACCCCGGTCAGGCAGACGATGCCGTACGACGCGGTGCCGGCCATCGCGCCGAAGATCACGCTCGGCACGCCCGTGCCCTCGATGACCACGTCGGGCTTGATGCGGTCGGTGACCGAGCCGATGTCGGACCAGTGGTAGGTCGCGCCGAGCTCGTGCACGAGCCGCGGCTTCCGCCCGCCTCGGACCCGGTCGAGCACGTGCACGTCGAGCCCGCGCTGCTGCCCGAGCATCGCCGCGAGCAACCCGATCGGGCCGGCCCCGGTGACCAGCACGCGGCGCGGCTCGAACCAGGAGCGGGCACCCACCTGCTCGACCTGCTCCCACGCCTTCGCCACCACGGTCGTCGGCTCCATCAGCATCCCGACGTCCCCGAGCCGTGGGTCGAGCCTCACCGCGTAGTCGGCCTCGACGGTCCAGCGTTCACTTGCGTAGCCGTGGATCTGCTTGATGCCGCGCTCGGTGTACTCCCCGTTGCGGCACATGTCGAACTCCCCGTGGGCGCACGCCCCGCACGGCTCCGGGTCGGGTCGACGTACCACGCCGACCACGAGGTCTCCGGGGGAGAAGTCCGAACCGTCGGGAGCCTCGCGGACCCTGCCGAGCGACTCGTGGCCGAGGACCAGCCGCCGCTCGCCGGGCGGGGCCCAGCCGTAGTCGCCGGCCGCGATCTCGCGGTCGGTGCCGCAGACCCCGACGGCGAGCCCGTCGACCAGCAGCTCGCCGTCGCGGCGTTCGGGCTCGGGGATGTCGGTGACCGCCAGGCTGTCGGCCTGCAGGGGGATCGTCGTCAGTGCGCGCACCCCTCAGTCATACCCCCTCCCGTTGAGTGTTGGCTTAATCCCCCATGAGTGCTGGCTCGTTCCCGGGTGAGTGTCGGGTTGTTCGTGCCGTGGGGGAACAACCCCGCACTCAACACCGAACAAGCCAACACTCAACGCCGAACGAGCCAACACTCAACGCCGGAATTTGGCAGCACTCAACGGATCGGGGTGGAGGGGGTCGTCGGTGAGGCCGTCCGCGCGGACCGGGTCCCGCCACGGCGTCAGGATGTCGCGCACCACGACCGCGACCAGGTACAGCTCGGCGGCCACCCGCACCAGGATCGCCAGCCAGTAGGCGTGGTCCGGCACCCCGCTCGACCCCGACGCGGTGAACTCGCCCAGGTAGAACCAGACGGCCACGAAGTAGAACACCTCACCGGCCTGCCAGACCAGCAGGTCCCGCCAGCGGGGTCGGGCGAGCACCGCGAGCGGCAGCAGCCACAGGACGTACTGCGGCGAGTACACCTTGTTGACCAGCAGGAACCCGGCCACCACCAGGAAGGCCAGCTGCCCGATCCGCGGCGTACGACGTGCGGTGAGCCCGAGCACGAGGACCGCCACGCAGACGGCCCCGAAGAACAGCCAGGACACCTGGTTGATCAGCGCCGGGGTGACGGTGTGACCGGCCTGCTGCCAGACCAGCCACAACGAGCCGAGGTCGGCCCCCCGCTGGTTGTTGAACGTCCAGAACACCTTCCACTGGGCGAAGTCGAGCAGCATCGCCGGTGCGTTCACGACCAGCCACGTGGCCGCGGCGGCGATCGCGGTCACCGCGAAGGTGCGCAGCCGGGCCCTCCGGATGCACACCACGAGGAGCGCACCGAGCAGGAACACCGGGTAGAGCTTGGTGGCCGTGCCCAGCCCCACCAGCACCCCGCTCAGGACCGGCCGGCCCCGCGACCACGCCCAGAGCGCACCGGCCACGGCCGCCACCGCCAGCAGGTCCCAGTTGATGAGGCCGGCGAGCGCGAGCGTGGGCGCGGCGGCGAACAGGGCCGCGTCCCACGGTCGGCCACGGTGCGCGCCGGCCAGGAACCACGCGGCCAGCAGCGCGAACGGCGCGAGCAGGACCGCGGTCACCTTGAAGTAGAGCCAGGACTCCTCGGGCACCCCGGGCTGCGCGTAGACCTGGTCGGCCGGGACGGACGCGCGGCCCGAGATGTCGGGCCAGCCGCTGAGCGCGTGGGTCACGAGGGCCGCCCCGTAGGCGAAGTAGCCGATGACGACCGGGTACTCCAACGCCTGGTAGCGACCGCCGGTGTCGGTGTAGGGCACCGTGCGCTCCGCGAAGCCGCGCCCGGTGTAGAGGTAGGGCACGTCGGAGTAGCACATCTCGGCGTAGCGGACCGAGCCCCCGGCCCAGTGGTCCTGCACGCAGGGCGTCTTCTGCGCCATGCCCAGCACGAACGTGACGCAGGCCAGCGCCAGCACCACCCGCACCGGGGTCCACCACGGGTGCGGCGCGGCGTGCCCGCCGACCGGTCCGCCGACCACCTCGCTCGCGGCGGTCAGGAAGGGGTCGTCGAGCGACGGCCGGGCGGGGGAGGTCACCCGGGGAGTCTAGGGTAAGCTCCCGTCCCGGGGTTCCGCGCTGCGGGCTCGGAGTCGGACTCTGAGCCGTCCGTCGGGGTGGGCTCCGATGGTGCACAGCGGCGCACTTGCCGTCGGACCCTTGGCGTGGGCGTCGGCGTCGGGGTCGGCGTCGGGGTCGGCGTCGGCGTGGGCGTCGGGGTCGGCGTCGGGGTCGGCGACTTCGACTTCGTCGGCTTCGGCGTGGGCGTCGGCGTGAACGTCGGAGCCGGGGCGTGCCCGGCCGCGGTGTTCGTGGGCTTCACCCAGGCCGGTGGCGGGAAGTCCACGACCGGGAGCCCGTCGAGGGCCGCCTTCATCGTCGCGGTCCAGGTGCGGGTGGGGTAGTCGGCGCCGAAGTAGGAGGGCAGGTAGCCGTTGAGGGCGTCGTTGCCGTCGCCGCGCACGTACATCACCGCCGTCGACAGCTGCGGGGTGTAGCCGACGAACCACGAGGAGGAGACGTCGCCGTTGCCGTTGGTCGCGGTCCCGGTCTTGCCGGCCGCCGGTCGGCCGAGCGCCAGGGCGTTGCGCCCGGTGCCGCTCTTCACCACCTGCTGCAGCGCGTAGCTGACGTCACGGTCGATGTTCCCGGGCACGACACGCTTGGGCTCGACCTTCTTCTCGTAGAGCTTGTCGCCCGCGGCCGAGCTCACCTTGGAGACCACGAACCAGTTCTTGGCCCGGCCGCCGTCGGCGATCGTGCCGTAGGCGTTGGCCATGTCGATCGGGCTGATGGTCGCCGAGCCCAGCGAGATCCCGGACTGCGCGGACAGCCCCGGGCTGTCCTTCGGCACGCCCATGTCACCGCGGTGTCGAGGATCTTCTGCGCGCCCTGCTCCATCGTCATGGTCAGGTCGACGTACGCCGTGTTCACCGACTGCTCGGTCGCCTTCAGCAGGCTGATCTTGGCGCCGTAGTCGTTGCCCTCCCCGGGACCCTCGTTGACCACCTTGTGCTTGCCGTCGGGGAACACGTACGGCGAGTTGCCCTGGAAGGTGCTCTTGAGGCCGAAGCCGTCCTTGATCCCCGCGGTCAGCGCGAACGGCTTGAACGCCGAGCCCGGCGAACCGCCACCGGTGGAGCCACCGTGGTCCTTCGAGCCGGCCAGCGCCCAGTTGAGGCCGCCGTTGGACTTCAGGTAGTCCTGGCCGGCGTAGAACCCGCGCAGCGCCCCCGACCTCGGGTCGACCGAGGCGACCCCGATGTGCAGCTGCTTGAGGCCCTTGGGGCGTTCCTGCCTGACCGCGTGGGCCGCGGCCGACATCGCGCCCCGGGTGAACGTCGTGGTCACCCGCAGCCCACCACCCTCGATCTCGGCGTCGGTGAAGTTCTGCGCCAACAGCTCCTTCTTGACCATCGCCAGCATGTAGCCCTTCTGGCCGCCGTACTGGTCGCTCTGCTTGATCTGGGGGAACCGCGGCAACCGCCGCTCCGCGGTGACCACCCGCGCCGCGGGCAGCGAACCCATCTTGGCCATCCCGTCCAGCACGTACCGGTAGCGCCCGACCAGCCGCTGCCTGGCCTCCGGGCTCTCCGCCGGGTCCAGGTTCCCCGGCGAGTTCAGCACCGAGGCCAGCACCGCACCCTCGCGCACCGAGAGGTCCTTGGCGTCCTTGCCGAAGTACGCCTGCGCGGCCGCCTGGATCCCGTAGGCACCCCGCCCGAAGTAGATCGTGTTCAGATAACCCTGCAAGATCTCGTTCTTCGACTTCTCCCGCTGGATCTTCAACGACAAGAACGCCTCCTTGACCTTGCGGGTGATCGTGCGCTCCTGCGAGAGGTAGAGGACCTTCACGTACTGCTGGGTGATCGTCGAGGCACCCTGGGTGGAGTTGCCGCTGGCATTGGAGAACGCCGCCCGGATGATCCCCTTCGGATCGATCCCCTTGTTCGTGTAGAACGTCCGGTCCTCCGCCGCGATCACCTCGTCCTGCACATACTGCGGCACGTCGGCCAACGGGATGCTGGTGCGGTTCTGCGTCGCGAACCGGCCGATCACATGCCGACCGTCCTTGTAGTAGACCATCGTGGTCTGCGCCTGGAAGTCCTTGTTCGGATCCGGGATGTCGGTCGACACATACCCGTACACGAACGCCGCACACCCCAGCAGGAAACCCACCAGCACACTCCACAGACCCCACCGCAGGATCCGGCGCGGCCAGCTCCTCTTGGGCGCACTGCCCTTGCGGGACTTCGGACCTTGCTTGCCGTTGCCACCGCGCCCATGGCTGGGCCCGGTGGACTTGCGCTGTGCGCTCAAAGGTTCTCCGAGGACGGGGGACGACGGGGTCGGGCAGGGTCAGTGTTCCCCGGCCGGCCCCGGCGAACACCCCCCGACAGGGTACGGGGAGGTCACAACGCAGCCGCACGGTGCGTCCGGCAGGCGGCGCGGGGCCGGGGGTGGCACCCGATCGATATATCGGTACGATAGGTTCGGTTGATAGTTGACGTCGTCCCGACCGGGACCGAGGAGAAGGTGTGCTGTGCCCCGTCGTAGTGAGACGCTCGAGCTGGCGGTCCTCGGGCTGCTGCACGAGTCGCCCCAGCACGGCTACGAGCTGCGCAAGCAGCTCAACGCGGTGCTCGGCTGGGGCCGGCTGCTCTCGTACGGCTCCCTCTACCCGGCCCTGAAGAAGATGCTGAAGGCGGGCTGGATCGCCGAGCACGTGACCCAGCCCGAGCCGGGGGCCACCAGCCGTCGGCAGCGCATCGTCTACGAGCTGACCCCGGCCGGCGACGAGCGCTTCACCAAGCTGATGGCCGACGCCGGGCCCTCGGCCTGGGAGGACGACAACTTCGACGTGCGGTTCGCGTTCTTCAGCCGCACGGACATGGAGATCCGGCTACGGATCCTCGAGGGTCGGCGTACCCGCCTCCAGGAGCGGCTCGACCGCGTGCAGTCGCAGCTGAACCGCACCCAGAGGCAGATGGACCGGTACGCCACGGAGCTGCAGCGACACGGCGTGGAGTCCGTGGAGGCGGAAGTGCGGTGGCTCTCCGACCTCATCAACGCCGAGAGGGACACGCCCACCCCGGACACGGCGGGCAAGCCCCACGCACATCCGCCGACCGGGTCGTCCTGAGCGGCGCGGGTCATCACCAGAACAACGAACGAGTTGAACCACCAGAAGCGAGGAGCAACCCCTATGGGTTCGGTACGAGTGGCAATCGCGGGGGTCGGCAACTGTGCTACCTCCCTCATCCAGGGCGTCGAGTACTACAAGAACGCCGACCCGGGGAGCTCGGTCCCTGGTCTGATGCACGTGAAGTTCGGTGAGTACCACGTCTCCGACGTCGAGTTCGTCGCCGCCTTCGACGTGGACGCGAAGAAGGTCGGCTTCGACCTCTCCGAGGCGACGCAGGCCTCGGAGAACAACACCATCAAGATCACCGACGTCCCGCCGCTCGGCGTGACCGTCCAGCGCGGCCCGACGTACGACGGCCTCGGGAAGTACTACCGCGAGACCATCGAGGAGTCGGACGCCGAGGCGGTCGACGTGGTCGCCGCGCTCAAGGAGGCCAAGGCCGACGTCCTGGTGTCCTACCTGCCCGTGGGCTCCGAGGAGGCCGACAAGTTCTACGCGCAGTGCGCGATCGACGCGGGCGTGGCCTTCGTCAACGCGCTCCCGGTGTTCATCGCCTCCGACCCGGTGTGGGCCAAGAAGTTCGAGGACGCGGGCATCCCGATCGTCGGCGACGACATCAAGTCGCAGGTCGGCGCCACCATCACCCACCGGGTGCTGGCCAAGCTGTTCGAGGACCGCGGCGTGGTGCTCGACCGCACCTACCAGCTCAACGTCGGCGGCAACATGGACTTCAAGAACATGCTGGAGCGTGAGCGCCTGCAGTCGAAGAAGATCTCCAAGACCCAGTCGGTGACCTCGAACATCGGGCACGACCTCGGCGCCCGCAACGTGCACATCGGCCCCTCGGACTACGTCCAGTGGCTCGACGACCGCAAGTGGGCCTACGTCCGCCTCGAGGGCCGTGCGTTCGGCGACGTGCCGCTGAACATGGAGTACAAGCTCGAGGTCTGGGACTCCCCCAACAGCGCCGGCATCATCATCGACGCCGTCCGCGCCGCCAAGATCGCCCTGGACCGGGGCATCGGCGGCCCGATCCTCTCCGCGTCGACGTACCTGATGAAGTCCCCGCCGGTGCAGATGCCCGACGACCAGGGCCGCGCCCAGGTCGAGGCGTTCATCCGCGGCGACGTCGAGCGCTGACCCACGGTCCAGCCGTTCAAACGGCAGGTCGCGAAACTGCCGCTCCCCACGGTGAGCTCACTGTGGGGAGCGGCAGTTCTGCGTGGGCGCTCCGACCGTCAGGGCCGCTGCGGGTTCCCGCAGAGCCCGGAGTTGTTCGCGCCGGTGGCCGGTCCGTTCGCACCGCCGGCGAGGTTGTAGTCCTTGCCGAACGCACCGAAGGAGCCGTGGCCCGCGCAGACGGTGTGGCCGTTCGCGACCTCGTAGCCCGGCTGGGTGCCGTAGCCGGAGCCGTCACCCGCCGAGCCGGCGAACGCCGGAGCGGTGCCGGAGAGCAGCAGCGCGACCGGGACGGCCGCGACGACGAAGAACTTCCTCATCTGATGGATCCCTTCCCGTGGTTGCCAGTACCCGTCGACCGTAGAACGGCTCCCGGACGGTTGTCAGCGGTTCGCGGCGTTTGCGGCGACATGCGGCAATCCAACCGGTGATCGGGGAGGATCGAGACGTGAGAGCCGCCCGCCACCTCGCCCACCTGCTCAGGGGGCGGTGGTTCCGCCGGCTGTTCACGGTCCGGGTGGCCAGCCAGCTCACCGACGGGGTCTTCCAGGTGGCGCTGGCCTCCTACGTGATCTTCTCGCCGGAACGGCAGCCCTCCCCGGCCGCGATCGCCAGCACCCTGGCCGTCGTACTGCTGCCGTTCAGCGCGCTCGGGCCGTTCGTCGGCGTCTTCTTGGACCGCTGGTCCCGGCGGCAGGTGCTGGCCTGGTCGAACTTCGCTCGCGTCGGGCTGGTCGGCGTGCTCGCCGTCGCCGTGCACGCCGGCCTCACCGGGCCCGCGCTGTTCGGGCTGATCCTGGTCGCCCTCTCGGTCAACCGGTTCCTGCTTGGCCGGGCTGTCGGCCGCACTGCCCCACGTGGTGTCCGCCGACGACCTGATCACCGCCAACGCGCTCACGCCGACGGCGGGCACGCTGGCGTTCCTGGTCGGGCTGGCCGCGGGGACCGGCGCCCGGCTCGGCTGGGACCGGCTCCACGTCGACAGCGACGCGGGCGTGCTCGCCGTGGCGGCCGTCCTCTACGGCGTTGCCGGCGCGCTCGCGCTGCGCATCCCCCGTGACCTGCTCGGTCCCGACTTCGATCCCGACCGGCCGGTGGTCCGGGAGGCGGTGCGCCACGTCGCCCGCGGCCTGGTCGCGGGGATCCGGCACCTCGGGGACCGCCGCCCCGCCGCGCTCGGGCTGCTCGCGATCGGCGCCCACCGGTTCTTCTACGGCATCACGACGGTGTCGCTGATCCTGCTCTACCGCAACTACTTCCACGTGGCGTCCGAGGCGGACTCGGCACTCACCGAGCTGTCGGTGGCGGTCCTGGTCACCGGCGTGGGGTTCGTGTCGGCGGCGGTGCTGACGCCCGTGGTCACCGAGCGGATCACCGCCCGCGCCTGGATCCTGGTGCTGCTCTCGAGCGCCGCGGTGACGCAGGTCGTCCCCGGTGCGCTCTACACCGAGCCGGCCCTGCTGGTGTCGGCGTTCTTCCTCGGGCTGGCCAGCCAGGGCATCAAGATCTGCGTCGACACGCTCGTGCAGACCCACGTCGACGACGCCTTCCGGGGCCGCGTGTTCTCCCTGTACGACGTGATCTTCAACGTCGCGTTCGTCGCCGCGGCCGCCATCGCCGCCGTGGTGCTGCCGGCCTCGGGCAAGTCGTACGTCGTCCTCGGGGCGATCGCCGCCGGCTACGTGCTGACCGCGCTGGGCTACGCCCACCTGTCCCGTCACGATCGGACGACGGTCGTGCTCTCCACGCGGGTCTAGCCGGACCCGGACCCGCTGCTGCCGGCGTGCGCGCCGGACAGTTTCTCGGCCGGGACGTATCAGCGCGCGGCCGGCGGCCTCCTCTCCTGGTGACAGGGGGGGCATCCGGTTCGAGCGGGGGGCGCCGAACCGGGCCGTCGGTCGCCGCACACCTACCAGTGCGGCGACCGTGCGGGCCCGCCGGAGCCTCCACGGGGGTGGGGCCCCGGCGGGCCCGCACGGAGACGCGGTCCGCGCAACCGCTGACGCAGGAACGCAACGGTCAATATGCTCCGCACGGGGGACACGAGAGGAAGCGGACAGCAGATGCGGCACAGGAACGACGCCCGGCCACCGGGCCACCGCGGCGGGGACAGCAACGTCCGGGTCCTCGACCCGGTCACCGCCTACCGGGTGACCGACCAGCCCGCTGTCCAGCCCACGTACTTCGTCGCCGACGCGCTGCTGGTCCGCGGCTTCCACGACGAGACCCGAGCGGCGCTCGAGGCCGCCGCCGCGGACGCGGAGTTCCGACTCGACTGGGAGCGGCAAGGCGACATCTCCGACCTCCTCGATCGGGCCGAGCTGACCGAGGAGCAGCGGCAGCACCTGCGGGACGTCTGGGTCCGACGGGTCCGCCTGGTGCCTGTCGACGGTCGCGACGGCGTCTTCAAACCCATCGACGCCTGGCGCCTGCTGCAGGACTTCCGGGTGCGGGTCGGCCGGGACTCGCCTCGGCGCGGCGACGTCGCGCTCGACCACCCGGTGGTGTCGGACGCCGGCATCTCCGGGCAGCCGATCACCTCCGGCTACCCGATCACCTCCGGCTACCCGATCACCTCCGGCTACCCGATCACCTCCGGCTACGCGCTCGCCAGGTACTCCGCCCCGGGATGGGGCGGCCGCCAGCCCGTCACCTGGCTCGGTGACGACCCGACCCCGGCGTACGACCCGAAGGGCGCGACACCGCGCCCGGTCGTGGCCGTCCTGGACACGGGCATCGGCGAGCACCCCTGGCTCGAGGACGACTTCGTCCGGCACGACGTCGAGGTGATGGGGACTCGCATCGGGATCGACGTGGTCTCCGTGGAGGCCGACCTTCGGGGAGTCCGGGAGGACCTGGTCGGCGAGCTCGACCCGGACGCCGGCCACGGCACCTTCATCGCCGGCCTGGTCCGGCAGGCATGCCCCGAAGCACTCCTGCTCGACGTGCCGGCCTACGGCTCCACCGGACGGGTCGCTGAGTGGGACTTGCTGCGCTGCCTCCAGCTGCTGGCGCTGCGTCAGGTGCTGGCCCGCAACGGAGTGGCCGACTACGAGGCGGTCGACGTGGTGACACTGTCGCTCGGCTACTACCACGAGCAACCGGAGGACAGCGCCTTCGACGCGCTCCTCCTGGGCCCGATCGCGCTCCTCGGACGGTACGGCGCCGCGGTGGTCGTCTCCGCGGGCAACGACGCCACCCCGCGTCCGGCCTACCCGGCGGCATTCGCGCCGTACGACGGCGGGCCGGTGCCCGACGACCCGGAGGTGGTGCCGGTCAGCGCCGTGGGGGCCCTCAACCCGGACGGCACGATCGCGCTGTTCAGCAATGAGGGACTGTGGGTGAAGTACCTTCGCCCGGGCGCCTCGCTGGTCAGCACCTTCCCGCCGAGCCTGGACGGCTCCCAGGGGCCGACCAACGTGCGCGTCACGAAGGACGGCCAGACCCGCGCAGGCCTCGACCCCGACGACTTCCGGTCTGGTTTCGGCGTGTGGAGCGGCACGTCGTTCGCCGCTCCGGTGCTGGCCGGCGAGGTGGCCGCCGCCCTGGCCGCGCGCTACCGCGCCGGTGACCAGGCCCAGGACGCCGCCACGGCGGTCGCCCGCATGCGCGACCTGCTCGACCAGCTTCCCGGACGGAGGCTCGAGCCGTGATCGGCGCACGCCCCGACGGCGAGACACTGGTCGGTCGGGCAGCCGGCGCGTTCGCCCGCTACCAGGGCGGCGACCGCGAGGCGCTCGACGAGCTGGTCGAGGCCGTGACCCCGCTGCTCTGGCGGGTCGTTCGCGGCGCCGGCCTCGACACCGGAGCCGCCGAGGACGCCATCCAGACCGTCTGGCTCAGCCTGCTGCGCAGCAGGGACTCGATCCGCGACCCGCAGACCGTGGTCAAGTGGCTGATCACCGCCGCCCGGCGCGAGTCCTGGCGCGTCGCGAAGCGGGCCCGGGCCGACGGCAGCCGCCGGGCCGACCCGCTCGATGAGGACGGCGATCCGGCGCTCGAGCTGCCCGACGACCCGGAGGGGCTCCCGGACGAGACAGTCCTCCGTGACACCCGGCAGCGCCAGCTGTGGGAACACGTCCGCCGGCTCCCCGAGCGCTGCCGGCAGCTGATCGGCGTCATCGCCTTCGCCGACCGGCCGGACTACGCCCGGCTCGCCGAGGCACTCGGCATGCCGGTCGGAAGCATCGGCCCGACCCGCGGCCGCTGTCTCGCCAAGCTTCGGGACCGGCTCGGGAAGGACCCACGGTGGGAAGGAAACCTGTCATGACCGACGAACGACACCTGCCAGGGGCGGACGAACCGCTCGACGCCTCGGACGCCGGGCTGCTGCGCGACGTGGCGCTGATGTACGCCGCCGTGGACCCGATGCCGACGGACCTTGTCGAGCGGGTGCGGTTCGCCCTGGCGCTCGACGAGGTCTTCGAGGAGGTGGCCGAGATGACGCGGGTGCCCACCGACGCGCTGGCCGTCCGCAGCGAGGTGGCCGGGACCGTGCGCAGCGACACGCTCACCTTCTCCTCGGAGCGGCTCACCGCCATGGTCACGCTCTCCAGGGTCGGGGGCGGCCGGGTCCGCATCGACGGCTGGATCAGCCCGCTGGGGCGGCGGCGGGTCGACGTACGCATGCAGGGCAACCACCGGCAGGTCGACACCGACGACGCGGGCCGGTTCGCGGTGGACGACCTCCGCGAGAGCTTCGTGCAGCTGGTTTTCCACGCTCTGGACCAGGGGGACCAGGACGAACTGGTGGTGACCCCCCTGTTCAAGCTGTAGTTTCGCCTGCGTGGCACGGGGCCGGGACGGAGCAACGGAGCCCGCGCCCGGCCCGCAGACCGGAGCCGGGCCGGTTCCCCCAGACGTGCTGGCACGCCTCGAGGCGCAGGTGGAACGAGCCGCCGAGGCGTTCCGGGCCGGTCGGCCCGCGGGGTGCGTCCGACAGCTCCACGCTGTGCGCAGGCGCGCTCGGAGCCTCGCCGACGAGCCCGCGGTCCTGGCCGTCGTCGCGCGGACCTACCTCAGCGAGGCCGCACCGCAGTTCGACATGACCGGCGACCTCACCGCCGCGCTCGCCCTGCTCGACCGGGCCGAGCAGCTCGGGCGTCGGGTCGGCTCCGCGGCGTTGACCGCCAAGGCGGCCGGCCAGCGGGCCCTCATCCTGTTGCGGTCCGGAAACCATCAGCAGGCCCTGGCTCTCTTCGACATCGCGGCGTCGCTCCATCCCGACTCCGCGCCCGGCGACCGGGCGCGCACGCTCGTCAACCGCGCCGTCGCGCATCTCGACCAGGGTGACCTGGCGCGTGCCGGGGCGGACCTCCAGCGGGCAGTCGAGTACGCCGATCTGGCCGGTGACATCCGGCTGAGTGCGATGGCACGGCACAACCTGGGCTATGTCGACTTCCTGGCCGGGCGCATCCCGAGCGCCCTCGAGGCCTACGAGGAGGCGGCCCGGACGTTCCCCGGCGGAGCGCACCCGGCCATGCTGCTCGACCACGCCCGGGCGCTGCGGGAGGCGGGCCTGGTGCGTGATGCCGACGAGATCCTCGCCCGGTCGGCCGTGGAGCTGCGCGAGCAGCGGCTGTTCCAGGACCTGGCCGAGACCGAGCTGGTCCGCGCCGAGTGCGCGCTTGCGGAGGACCACCCCCGTCAGGCCCGCGCCCTGGCCGCCAGCGCGCAGCGGCGTTTCGCCCGCCGTGGCAACGAACGCTGGCTGCGCCGGGCCGATCTGCTCCTGCTGCGCTGCGAGTGGGCGGCGCTCGAGGAACGTGACGACCGCGGCGTGCGCCGTGGTCTGCTGTCCGTCGCCGCGCGGGCCGCCGACCTGGGCACCACCTGTCGAGCGGAAGGCCGCCCCGACCTGGCCCGTTTGGCCGACCTGCTCGCGGACGAGTGCCGGCTGCGGGCGGGCGCGGGCGTCCTCCACCCTCCGCGGGTCCGG
Source organism: uncultured Actinomycetota bacterium (assembly GCA_963838025.1). Classification (GTDB taxonomy): domain Bacteria; phylum Actinomycetota; class Actinomycetes; order Propionibacteriales; family Nocardioidaceae; genus Nocardioides_B. The sequence continues at coordinate 271,309 of CAWIPF010000004.1, read as the reverse complement.
CCCGCCGACGCGCTGACCACGCGGCTGCTGGTGCGCAAGGTGCGCGCCCTCGCCGCCGGAGCAGCCGGTGACGCGGCGGTGGCCAGGGCGGAGGTGCGCCGGGGCCTGTCCGAGCTCGAGTCCTACCAGAGCAGCCTCGGATCCCTCGATCTGCGCACGGCCAGCGCGATCCACAGTGTCGCGCTGGCGCAGGTCGGGCTCGCGGTCTCCCGGGACCGGGGCACCCCGGCCGACGTACTCGCGACCGTCGAGCAGTCCCGCGCGATCTCCACCCGGCTGCCGCAGGTCCGGCCGCCCGCCGACGAGGTCACCGCCCGGCTCGTGGGGCAGCTGCGGCAGGCCGAGGAGGAGGCGCGGGCGCTGGAGGGCGACCCCGCCGCGGTCGAGGAGGCGGCCCGGCTCCGGTCCCGGATCGCGGCTCTCCAGCGGGACGTCCGGGCCCGGGCCTGGCAGCAGGAGGGCCAGGTCGCCCGGCCGCCCGCCCCGCCGCGTGCGGCCCAGGTGCGCGCAGCCGCCCGGGCGCGTGGCTGCGCCTTCGTGAGCTACGCCCGGCACCGGGGCTCGTGGCTGGCAGTGGTGGTGCGGCCCCGCGGCACCGAGCTGGTGGACCTGGCGGCCACCGCCGAGGTGGCCGACCTGGTGCGCCGGGTCCGCGCCGACCTGGACGCGCTGGCGCTGCCCCAGTTGGTCAGCCCGATCGCCACAGCGGTCCGGGCCAGCCTGGACTCCTGCCTGCGGCGGCTCGACGAGCTGCTCCTCCGGCCGCTCCGGCTGGACGGTGAGTCCGTCGTGCTCTCCTGCAGCGGGCCGCTGTCCGTGCTGCCCTGGTCCCTGCTGCCTTCGCGGTCCGGCCTGCCGACGGTCGTCACGCCGGCCGCGGCGACCTGGTTGCGCACCAGCAACAACCTCGGGCGGGCCACCCGACCGAGGGTGGCCGCGGTCGCCGGGCCGGGACTGCACCGCGCGGAGGACGAGGCGGCGGAGATCAGCCGGATCTGGGGCAGCGCTCTCCTCGTGGGCGAGGAGGCGACGACCGCCGCCGCTCGGTCCGCCCTCGCCGCCAGCGACCTGCTGCACGTCGCTGCGCACGGGCAGCACCGTGCGGACAGCCCGCTGTTCAGCTCGCTGCGGCTCGCCGACGGCCCGCTGTACGCCTACGAGCTCGACGCCGAGGCCGGCATCGCTGCCTGCGTGACGCTCTCCGCCTGCGAGGCCGGGCTCGCCACGCTGCGCCCGGGCGACGAGGGGCTCGGGCTCACGCACGTGCTGCTGCACCTGGGCAGCCGGTCGGTGATCGCGGGCGTGGCTCGGGTCCGCGACGACGTTGCCGCCGAGACCATGACCCGGGTGCACACCGGGATGGCCGCCGGGGCCGACTCGGCGACCGCGCTCGCCGACGCGCTGGCGGCCGGGGACGAGCCTGCCCCGTTCGTGGTCTTCGGCGGCAGCTGGTGAGTGCGGCGGGTCAGCCCGCCGGCCCCCGGGCGGCCCACCACGCCAGCAGAGCCTCGGTGGCCTCCTCCTTCGACATCGGGCCCCGGTCCATGCGCAGCTCGAGCAGGAAGCCGTAGGCCTCCCCCACCTCGCGGCCGGGCCGGAGGCCGAGGGCCCGCATGATCTCGTTGCCGTCGAGATCCGGGCGGATCGACGCCAGCTCCTCCTCCTCGGCGAGCTTGGCGATGCGCTCCTCGAGGTGGTCGTAGCTGCGCTGCAGCCGCTCGGCCTTGCGGCGGTTGCGGGTGGTGCTGTCGGCGCGGGTGAGCACGTGCAGCCGCTCGAGCTGGTCCCCGGCGTCCCGGACGTAGCGACGCACCGCGGCGTCGGTCCACTCTCCGGACCCGTAGCCGTGGAAGCGCAGGTGCAGCTCCACGAGCTTGGCGACCGCGTCGATGTCGTGGTTGGAGAACCGCAGCGCCTTCATCCGCTTGCGGACGATCTTGGCGCCGACCACGTCGTGGTGGTGGAACGTCACGGTGCCGGTGCCGTCGCCCGAGAAGCGCCGGGTGCGAGGCTTGCCGACGTCGTGCATCAGCGCCGCGAACCGGGCCACGAAGTCGGGGCCGTCGCCGGGCAGCCGGCTCTCGAGGTCGATCGTCTGCTCGAGCACGGTCAGGGTGTGCTCGTAGACGTCCTTGTGCCGGTGGTGCTCGTCGAGCTCGAGCGCCAGCGCCGGCAGCTCGGGCAGCACCCGGTCGGCCAGCCCGGTCTCCACCAGCAGCCTCAGCCCCAGCCGGGGGTACGGCGCGACCACCAGCTTCACGAGCTCGTCGCGGACCCGTTCCGCGGAGACGATCTCGATGCGGTCGGCCATCGCGGTCATCGCCTCGACCACCGCCGGGTCCACGGTGAAGCCGAGCTGGGCGGCGAACCTCGCCGCACGCATCATCCGCAGCGGGTCGTCGGAGAACGAGTCCTCCGGTCGCCCGGGGGTGCGCAGCCTCTGGTGCGCGAGGTCCACCACCCCGCCGTACGGGTCCTCGAACGTCCGGTCCGGCAGCGTCACCGCCATCGCGTTCACGGTGAAGTCGCGGCGGCCGAGGTCCCCGGCCAGCGAGTCACCGAAGTCGACCGACGGCTTCCGGGAGGTCCGGTCGTACTCCTCCGACCGGTAGGTGGTGATCTCCACCTGCCAGGGCCCCTTGCGGCAGCCGATGGTGCCGAACGCGCGGCCCATGTCCCAGACCGCGTCGGCCCAGCCCTCGACCAGCCGCTCGGTGACGTCCGGGTGTGCCGAGGTGGTGAAGTCGAGGTCGTTCTGGAGGCGGCCCAGCATCGCGTCGCGCACCGGCCCGCCCACGAGCGCGATCTGCTCGCCGGCGGCACGGAAGCGTGCGCCGAGCTCGTCGATCACCGGGGAGATGCGGATCAGCTCGTGGATCGCGGTCCGCTGCACGTCCCTCATGTTCGGGCTCGCGTGGCGCGGGGTCTCGGGCTGGTCGGACACGGGAGGCAACTCTATGCCAGGACTCGGGGTGGCTAGCCTTGCCCGTGTGACCCGGACATCCGTCGGCCGCCTCGCGGCATGCCTCCTCGCGGGTGTCCTGGCGGTCCTGACGGCGTTCCCGGGCGGCGCCGTGGCCGCGGTCCGGACTGCCCGGACCGGTGACGCCCTGCCGCTGCGGGTGAGCATCGACACCCTGCAGCCCTCCACCGTCCCCGCGCACGGGGTGGTCACGATCACCGGCGAGATCACGAACACCTCTGACAGCACCTGGACCGACCTCCAGGTCTACATGCTGCGCTCCACCACGCCGATCACCTCCGGCGCGGACCTGGCGGCCGCGGCCGCCAGCGACCCGGCCTCCGAGGTCGGCAGCCGGCTGGCCGTCCCCGGCCTGTACGACGAGGTCGGCGACCTGGCCCCGGGCGAGAGCACGTCGTACGTGCTGAGCGTGCCGCGTCGCGACCTGGGGCTCAGCGGCGACCCGGGGGTGTACTGGTTCGGGGTGCACGTGCTCGGTGCGGAGAACGGCGCCCGCGACGGGCTCGCCGACGGGCGGTCGCGCACCTTCCTCCCGCTGCTGCCGCGCCGCACCCCCGGCACCAGCCTGGCCCTGGTGATGCCGATCCGCGAGCCGGTGCGACGCGACCGCGAGGGCCAGCTCCTCGGCCTCGACGCCTGGGAGAAGACCCTGAACGCCGACGGCCGGCTGGCCCGGCTGCTGCGGCTGAGCAGCCAGGCGACCGGCCAGCCGCTGACCTGGGTGGTCGACCCCGCGGTGCTCGACGCCGTCCGCTCGGTGGCCGGCCAGAACCCGCCGCTGGACATCGCCCCGACCGACGGGGGCGGGGAGAGCCCCTCCCCCTCGGCGGGGGCCTCTCCGTCGGAGGAGCCCTCCCCGGCGGACGGCTCGGGCCCGCAGACAACCGCGGGGGCAATGGATGCCGCCTCCTGGCTGCAGCTCTTCCAGGGCCAGGCCTCCTCGCACACGGTCCTGACGCTCCCGTACGGCGACCTCGACGTGGCCGCGGTGATGCGGCACCGGGCCCGCGGGCTGCTGACGGAGGGGCGCCGGCTGTCCGCGGGGACGCTGGCCGGCCTGGGGGTGAGCGGCACCCCGGTGGTGGCCCCGGTCGACGGCTACCTGCCGGCCCAGGCGCTGCGCCGGCTGCCCCCGGACCACCCGATCCTGCTCCGCGACCACGCGTTCCCCACCGCCTCCGGCCCGGTCCTCTCCACGGGTCGCGGCGCGCCCGTCGTCCTGATGGACTCCGCGGCGGGCTCGGGGGGTCCCAGCCCCGAAAGCCGCTTCTCGGCCCTCGCCGTCCGGCAGCGGATCCTCAGCGAGGCCGCCCTGCACGCCCTGTCGGACCAGCGCGGCCGACCGCTGGTGGTGAGCACCCCGCAGCACTGGGACCCGGGACCCGGCTGGAGCCAGGCCGACTTCTTCGGCGGCCTCGACGTCCCCTGGCTGCGGCTGGTCGGCGTCCCGTCCGTCGTCGCCGAGGCCTCCCCCCGCCCGGCACCGGAGGCACCGGTCTACCGGCGGGCCCGCAAGCGTCACGAGGTGCCGTTCGCCAACCTGCTCGCGACGAGGAACCTGATCGACACCGGCGACACCTTCTCCCGGCTGCTGAGCCGCAACGACACCGTCGACCAGCAGCTGGCGTCGGTCGCCATGCTCGCCTCCGGCGGGACCGCACGCCGCCGGCCCACCGCGGCGCTCAACCGGGCCAGGAGCACCACCCGGCGGGTGCGCGAGCTGATGGGCCAGGTCCGGGTCGAGGGCCCGCCGTTCGTGACCATGTCCAGCGAGCGCGGCCCGATCCAGATCACCGTGGTCAACGGGCTCGACCAGGAGGTGACCGTCGCGGTGCACGCCGACACCGGCAGCCGCTCCCTGCACATCGCCTCGTCCGACCCGGTGACCCTCGGCCCCGGCCGCCGCGCGTCGGTCCGGCTCACCGCCAAGGCCCGCGACATCGGGGTCCACCGGGTGGTGCTCGAGGCCACCGACGCCTCCGGGCACCCGTTGGGCAGCACCGCCGTGTTCACGGTCCGCACCAGCCAGGTCGGGCTGGTCATCTGGCTGATCATCGGCGCCGGCGGCGCCGTGCTCCTCGCCGCGATCGTCACCCGGGTGCTGCGCCGGGTCCGCCGCCGCGGGACCCGCCGCGCGAGGCAGTCCGAAGGGAACCGATGAGCGCCGAGACGTCCACGTCCAGCGACGACAGCGGCGGCATCCTGTCCTCGAGCGCGGTGATGGCGGCCGGCACGGTCGTCTCCCGGCTCAGCGGCTTCGTCCGCAACGCCCTGCTCGTCGCGGCGATCGGCGGGCAGCTGCACGCCGACGTGTTCACGATCGCGAACACGATCCCGAACATGCTCTACATCCTGCTGGCCGGGGGCGTGTTCAACGCGGTCCTGGTCCCGCAGCTGGTGCGGGCGATGCGCAACGACGCCGACCGGGGCACGGCGTACACCAACCGGATCATCACGCTGGCAGGCCTGTTCCTGGCCGGGGTGACGGCTCTGCTGGTGGTGGCCGCCCCGCTGGTGATGCGGGTGATGCTGGACGGTTCGTTCTTCACCCCGGCGCTCTCCGCGCAGCGCGAGTCCGCGATCGACTTCGCCCGCTACTGCCTGCCGCAGGTGTTCTTCTACGGGATGTTCGTGCTGGTCGGGCAGGTGCTCAACTCCCGCGGCAGCTTCGGTCCGATGATGTGGGCGCCGATCGCCAACAACGTGGTCTCGGTGGCGGTGCTGGTCGGCTACCTGCTGACGTTCGGGAAGGCGCAGGGCCCCGAGCTGGTCGGCGGCTACTCCTCCGCCCAGGAGCTGGTGCTCGGCCTCGGGTCGACCCTCGGCATCGCGGTCCAGTTCCTGGTGCTGCTGCCCTACCTGAGGCGCGCCGGGTTCCGGTTCCGGGCCCGGTTCGACTTCCGCGGCACCGGGCTCGGGCACACCCTCCGGCTGGGGGTGTGGACGGTGCTGTTCGTGGTGGTCAACCAGGTCGCCTACACGGTCGTGGTCAAGCTCGCCTCGGAGGGCACCGCGGACGCGGTCTCCGGGGGCGAGGCCGGCAGCGGCTACACGGTCTACTCCCTCGCGTTCTTGCTGGTGATGGTGCCGCACTCGATCGCGACCGTCTCGCTCGCGACGGCGATGCTGCCGCGGCTGTCCGGGCACGCCGCCGAGGGCGACCTGCCCGGGGTGGCCCGCAACGTCGCCTCCACGCTGCGTACGACGTACGCGGTGATCGTCCCGTTCGTGCTGCTGCTCCCGCTCGTGGCGACTCCGGTGAGCAACCTCATCTACGGCTACGGCGCGGGTCGGGCCAGCGTGCCCGACTTCGCCACCGCCCTGGCGCTGTTCGCCCCGGGCCTGGCGTTCTTCACCACGCACTACCTGATGCTGCGCGGCTTCTACGCCCTCGAGCGCACCCGCACCGTGTTCTGGGTGCAGTGCGTCGTGGCCGCCACCAACATCGGGCTGGCGATCGTCCTCACCGCCGACGTGCCGCCGTCGGGCACCGCGCCCGGGCTGGTGCTCGCCTACGGCGGCGCCTACCTGGTCGGCGCGATCGGGTCGTACTCGCTGCTCCGGCGCGTGCTCGGCGGGCTGGAGACCCCGGCGCTGCTCCGCTTCCTGGGCCGGTTGCTCGCCGCCGCCGGCGCCGCCACGCTGGTGGCCTGGGCGGTCCGGTACGGCGTCGAGCGGGCCTGGCCCCCGGACACCGGGAAGGTGCAGGCGGTGGTCGTGCTGCTCGCCGTCGGGCTCGTCGACGTGGGAGTGTTCCTGCTGCTGGCCCGGCTGCTGCGGGTCAGGGAGGTGACCGGGGTCATGGGACTGATCACGAGTCGGCTGCACCGCTGAGCGCTGCCCCTAACATGTAGTTTCGTGAGTCTGGGACCCCCGACGACGATGTGAGGGAGGAACGTGGTCGAGCAACCGGTCGGACCGGGAACCGTCCTCGCCGGGCGCTTCCGGCTCGAGGACCTGCTCGAGGACACCGCCGGGGCGCGCCTGTGGCGGGCCACGGACCAGACCCTGATGCGCAACGTGACGGTCCACGTGATCTCGCAGCAGGACCGCCGCGCCGACGCCCTGCTCGCCGCCGCCCGCACGTCGGCCACCGTCGCCGACGGCCACCTGCTCCGGGTGCTCGACGCGGCCGCCGAGGACGGGGTGGTCTACGTGGTCAACGAGTGGGGGTCCGGGGTCTCCCTGGACCGGATGCTCGAGGACGGGCCGCTGCCGCCGCGGCGGGCCGCGTGGGTGGTCAAGGAGGTCGCCGAGGCGATCTCCACCGCGCACCGGCACGGCATCGCGCACGGCCGGCTGCTGCCGGAGAACGTGATGGTGACCGAGGCCGGGTCGGTCAAGCTGATCGGTTTCGTCATCGACGCCGTGCTGCGAGGACGCGAGTCGATCCGGTCCACGGGGGGGCAGCCGCTCGGCGAGCACGAGGCCGACGTGGTCAACCTGGCCGCGCTGCTCTATGCCGCACTGACCGGCCGGTGGCCCGGCACCGAGGGTTCGACGGTGCCGACCGCACCCACCGACCACGGGCACGTGCTCCGTCCCCGCCAGGTGCGCGCGGGCGTGCCGCGGCCGCTCGACGCGGTCTGCGAGCGGGTGCTGAACCCGGGCGGGCACGGCGGCGCGATGCCCATCGAGACCGCCCACGAGGTCTACGCCGCGCTCTCGGACTACGTCGGGGACCCCTCGGTGGTCCCCCAGGTCGGCCACGAACCCACGACGGTGCTCGGTCCGGGCCCGCGGACGGCTGCGGCCGACGACGACGGGCCGCCCACGCAGCTGCACCCGGCGCCGGGCCGGGCGGACGGCACCACCGGGCCCAACGCCACCTCTGACGCCGGCGGGGACGGGGGCGCCACCGACAACGCCGGCAACCCCGACAACCCCGGCAACGCCGGCGGGGACGCCGAGGCCACCCAGGCCGGGGTGCCGGTGTTCTACGACGAGGACACCGGGATCGGCTGGATGACCGGCGCCCGGGAGCGGGGACTGCGCAGCGACGACTCCGGTCGGTCCGCCCCGCCGCCCCCGGTGCTGCCCGAGCCGGAGCCCAAGCCGCTGTTCGCCCCCGGTCCCCCGCGGAGCACCGGTGCGCAGGCCCCGGTCCGCAGCACCGGTCACGGCAACGGGTCCCTGCCGCCTGCGTGGGGACCGGACGCCGACGCGGAGCCGCCCGACGACACCACCGGTTGGGCCGGGCCCGGTCGGCCGGGAGACCGTCCCGGACGCAGCTGGCTCCGGCTGGCCGCGATCCTGGCCGGTGTGCTGGTCCTGGTCGTCGGGCTCGTGGTCGCCTTCAACCTCGGTCGCGGCTCGGACACCCCGAGGTCCGCCACCGACGGAAGCAGCGCCGGCGCGTCACCCGAACCGCCGCGCCCGGTCGACATCGCCCAGGTCTCCGACTTCGACCCCGAGGCCACCCCGCCCGAGGAGAACCCCGACCTGGTGCCCCTCGCCACCGACGGCGACCCGAGCACCGCCTGGCAGACCCTGACCTACAAGGGCCGCCCGGACCTCGGCGGCCTCAAGAGCGGAGTCGGGCTGCTCCTGGACCTCGGCAGTACGACGAAGGTGTCCGCGGTGCGGCTCACCCTGATCGGCAGCCCCACCGACCTCGAGCTGCTGGCCGCACCCGACGGGGCCGGCAAGCCCACGAGCACGGACGGGCTCACGAAGGTGGCCGCGCGCAGCGGCGCCGGCACCAAGGTCGACCTCACCCTCGACAAGCCGACCAGCACCCGCTACCTGGTGGTCTGGCTGACCTCACTGCCTCCGGTCTCCGGCGGCTTCAAGGGCCAGATCGCCGAGGTGAGCGTCCTGTCATGACCGCCGGTGGGGCGGGCGGGGTGCCGGACGACGCGCCCGACGACCGGGCCCTCCTTGCCGCGCACCTCGCCGGTGACGACACCGCCTTCGGGACGCTCTTCCGCCGTCACCGCGACCGGCTGTGGGCGGTGGCGCTTCGGACCACCGGCGACCGCGAGGAGGCCGCGGACGCCCTCCAGGACGCGATGGTGTCGGCGTTCCGGCGGGCGGGGTCCTTCCGCGGCGACGCGGCCGTCGGCACCTGGCTGCACCGGATCGTGGTCAACGCGTGCCTGGACCGGCTGCGCCGCCGGCAGGTCCGCGCCGCCGACCCGCTGCCCGACGACCTCGACGACCGGGGCGAGATCGCCCAGCAGGCGCCCGACCCGGCCGACACCACCGTGGCGCACGAGCGCCGCGACGCCGTGCTCGCCGCCCTCGCCCGGCTGCCGCCCGACCAGCGCGCGGCGCTGGTGCTCGTGGACATGGAGGGCTACTCGGTGCAGGAGACCGCGGCGATCCTGGAGTGCGCCCCCGGCACCGTGAAGAGCCGCTGCTCACGCGGCCGCGCCCGGCTGCTGCCGCTGCTGAGCGGGCTGGGTGGGAACCCGCCGCGGGGGCCGGACGTCGAACCCACGAGAGCGGACCCGGCCGCGACGAAGGAGGTGACCAGCCATGACGGATGACCCCGACGACGGCCTCTCCCCCGCCGACGAGGAGCGGGTACGACGTGCGCTCGCCGCCGCCGGGTCAGGCGCCGACCCGCTGCCCGACGACGTCGCCGCGCGGCTGGACCGCGTGCTGGGGGAGCTGGTCGCCGGTCGCCCGTCCGCACCGGAGGGCGGCGACGGGCCCGAGGCCGACCGGCCCGACCCCCGTCGTCGGCGCTGGCCCGCGGTGCTGGTCGCGGCCGCGGTGGTGTCCGTCGTCGCGCTCGGGGTGGGCACCCTCGGCTGGGGATCGGGCACCCGGAGCACCGGCGACACCGCGGCCTCGGCCGGCGGCCAGGTCGCCTCGGCTCCCGAGGGTCCCGCCAGGTCCGAGGGGTCGCCGGGGGCGGCCGTCCGCGGCGCCGCCGAACCGGCGCCGCTTCGGTCGAGCACCCTGCGCCGAGACGTGCGCCGCGTGGTCGAGGCGACGCGGGCCTACGGGTCCGCGCAGCTCGACGGCACCTCCCAGCAGGGTGCGAGACCGGTCCCGGCCCCCGCGTGCACGGTCCCCCCGCACACCGCCCGCGCCCAGGTGATCGCGGTCACACTCGACGGCGCGCCGGCCACGCTGGTGGTCGACCCGCCCACCGACGGTGCCCGAGAGGCGCGGGTCTACGCGTGTGACGACGTCACGGCCCCGCTGGCCGCCGTACCCGTCCCGGCCCAGTGACCCGGCCGGTGACCCCGGCGCCCGGCCGCTGGCGAGGCGCCCGCCCGCCGGGAATGTGGCGCGCCTAGGATCGGTTGAACTGGTGGCCCCACCTGGGGCAGCACCCGTAGCCGAAACCCGCAGGAGTTCATCGCATGTCCGAGCAGTCCGACGTCCGCGACGTCATCGTCATCGGGTCCGGCCCGGCCGGCTACACCGCAGCGGTCTACGCGGCGCGCGCCAGCCTGGCGCCGCTGGTGTTCGAGGGCTCGGTGACCGCCGGTGGCGCACTCATGAACACCACCGAGGTGGAGAACTTCCCCGGCTTCCGCGACGGCATCATGGGCCCCGAGCTGATGGACAGCATGCGCGCGCAGGCCGAGCGGTTCGGCGCCGAGCTGGTGACCGACGACGTGACCAAGGTCGACCTGACCGGTGCGGTCAAGGTCGTCACCGACGGCGCCGGCAACGAGCACCGCGCCCGCGCGGTGATCCTGGCGACCGGGTCCGGCTACCGCAAGCTCGGCATCCCCGACGAGGACCGGCTCTCCGGCCACGGGGTGAGCTGGTGCGCGACCTGCGACGGGTTCTTCTTCCGCGAGCAGCACATCGCCGTCGTGGGCGGTGGCGACTCCGCGCTCGAGGAGGCCACGTTCCTGTCCCGGTTCGCCTCCAAGGTGACCCTGATCCACCGGCGCGACGAGCTCCGCGCGTCGAAGATCATGCAGGACCGCGCCTTCTCGGACCCGAAGATCGAGTTCGCGTGGAACTCCGCCGTCGACGAGATCCACGGCGAGGACAAGCTGACCGGGATCACCCTGGTGGACACGGTCACCGGGGACAAGCGCGAGCTCGACGTGACCGGGCTGTTCATCGCGATCGGCCACGACCCCCGCTCCGAGCTGCTTCACGGCCAGGTGCGGCTCGACGAGGAGGGCTACGTCCTCGTCGACCACCCGTCCACGCGCACGAACCTGCCCGGCGTCTTCGCCTGCGGCGACCTGGTCGACCACCAGTACCGGCAGGCGATCACCGCCGCCGGCACCGGCTGCGCCGCGGCGCTGGACGCGGAGCGGTTCCTGGCCGACGTGGCCCAGGCCGGTGCCACCGGGTCGACCGAGACGGCCGCCGAGCTGCTCGCCGAGCAGGTGCAGACCGTCCACGGCTGAGCCGACGACCGGGCGGAAGAAATGTCCCACCGCTGTTGTTTACTGACCTGATCACCCGCGTTTGACCGAGAAGGAGGCCTCGTGGCCGACATGCAAGCAGTGACCGACGCGGACTTCGAGACCGTCGTGCTCAAGTCCGACAAGCCCGTGCTGGTCGACTTCTGGGCCGAGTGGTGCGGCCCGTGCCGCCAGGTGGACCCGATCCTCAACGAGATCAAGGCCGCCCACAGCGACAAGATCAACTTCGTGAAGATGAACGTCGACGAGAACCCGGTCACCCCGGCGACCTACCGGGTGACCGGCATCCCGACGCTCAACGTCTACCAGAACGGCGAGGTGGTCAAGCAGATCGTCGGCGCCAAGCCCAAGGCCGCGCTCCTCAACGAGCTCAGCGACTTCATCGGCTGAGCCCACGCACCGCCACGGACGGGGCGGGGCCGTGCCTCGACGCACGGCCCCGCCCCTTTCCCGTGCCCGGGCATTGACATCTCGCGTGGGTCTGTTCAAGAGTCAGGATCGCCGCAAACCGCCCGAAACGAGGGAGTGCTCGTGTCCGACGTATCCGCGGGAGCGCTGGCCGTCCGGCTCGGGGACCAGGGGTCCGGGGTCACGGAGATCCGCTCCCGGCTGGTGCAGCTGGGCCTCCTCGACGACGCTGCCGACGACCCGTCCTCGTTCGACGAGCGCCTGGACCAGGCGGTCCGGGCGTTCCAGCAGCAGCGCGGCCTGATCGTCGACGGCGTCGTCGGTACGTCGACGTACCGGGTGCTCGACGAGGCCCGCTGGCGGCTCGGGGACCGGTTGCTGACCCACGTCCCCGGAAGCCTGCTCACCGGGGACGACGTGGTCGCGCTGCAGCAACGGCTGCTCGGCTTCGGGTTCAAGGTGGGCCGGGTCGACGGCCGCTTCGGGCACCGCACCGAGCAGGCGGTGCGTGACTTCCAGCGCAACATCGGCGTCCCGGCCGACGGGACCTGCGGGCCGGCCACCCTGAAGGCGCTGGCCCGGCTCGCCCCGATCGTGCGCGGAGGCCAGCCCAACGCGCTTCGTGCCGAGGAACGGATCCGCCGGGCCGGGCCGCAGCTGACCGGCAAGGTGGTGGTGATCGACCCGTCGATCGGCCGGATCGAGGACATCGACCTCCGGGCGCGGGCCGACGTGGTCACCCACGACCTGGCCCGGAGGGTCGAGGGACGGCTCGGGGCGACCGGCGTGCAGGCGTTCCTCACGCACCGCGGCGCCGGGGCCGCCGCCGACGAGGTGGAGCGGGCCGAGTTCGCCAACCGCGCCGAGGCGCACCTGTGCATCAGCCTGCACGTCGACGCCTCGGACACCCCGGACGCGTCCGGGGTCTCGACGTACTTCTACGGGTCCGAGGCGCACGGCGTGGTCTCGTCGGTGGGCGAGCGGTTCGCCGGCCTGGTGCAGCGCGAGATCGTGGCCCGCACCGACCTCGCCGACCTCCGCTCCCACCCGAAGACGTGGGACCTGCTGCGGCGGACCCGGATGCCCGCGGTGCGCATCGACGTCGGCTACATCACCAACCCCGGCGACGCCGGCCGGCTGTCGGACCCGGCGTTTCGCGACGTGGTCGCGGAGGCGATCGTGGTCGCCGTCCAGCGGGTCTACCTCGCGCCCGACGCGGACGCGAAGACCGGGGTGCTGCGGGTCAGCGAGCTGCGGGCGGCGGTTCGCGCCGAGCGTTCCTGAGCAGCCGGTGCGCCGGGTCCGGCGCCGGCCGGTGCGGGCGCACCGCCCCCATCAGCCGCTCGAGGGCCTGCTCGACCTCGTCCCGCCAGGTCACCGCGGCGCGGAGGTCCATCCGCAGCCGCGGGTAGCGCGGATGCGGCCGCAGGGTCCGGAAGCCCACCGCGAGCAGGTAGTCGGTCGGCAGCACGCACTGGCCGTAGCCCGCCTCCTCGCCCGGGCCCGCCGGCGCGCGGTTGTCGCCGAACGCCTCGAGTGCCCGGATCCCGCCGCGCTTGACCAGGTCCTTGACGACCGTCTGCATCAGCACCCGGCCCAGGCCCTGGCCGGCGTACTCCGGGTAGACCATCGCGGTGGCCAGCAGGACCGCGTCCTCGCCGGCCGGCGCGGTCGGGAAGACGTCGGCCCCCGGCAGGTAGGACGGCGGGGCATAGACGACGAAGCCGGCCGGGTCGCCGTCGACGTACGCGATCCGGCCGCACGACCCCCACTCGAGCAGCACCCGGGAGACCCAGGCCTCCTTCTCGCAGCGGCCCTCGCCGGCGCGCTCCGCACGGGCCCTGCGGACCGGGTCGAGCTCCCAGAACACGCAGGAGCCGCAGCCGAGCGGCAGGTCGACGAGGTTGTCCACGGTGAGCCGGGCCAGGCGGCGTCCCATGGTCAGGCCGCCGGGTCCGTTGCGCGGGTTCGTTCCATGTCGTGACCCCTCCTAGGACGAGCACGGGCGGATGCCTCATCCTAGAGGGACACCGTGAGGAGTGCTCATGTCCGAACCCGTCACCCGCAGCAGCACGCGGCTCGACAGCTACGTCGACCGCTACGCCGCTCGCACCCAGGGGATGACCGCTTCGGAGATCCGCGCGCTGTTCTCGGTGGCCAGCCGGCCCGAGGTGGTCTCGCTCGCCGGGGGCATGCCGAACATCTCCGGGCTGCCGCTCGACGTGGTCGGCGGCGCCATCGACGACCTGGTGCGCACCAACGGCGCGACCGCCATGCAGTACGGCTCCGGCCAGGGCGACCCGGTGCTGCGCGAGCAGATCTGCGAGGTGATGCGGCTGGAGGGGATCGCGGCGCATCCCGACGACGTCGTGGTCACGGTCGGCTCCCAGCAGGCGGTCGACCTGGTGACCCGCATCTTCTGCGACCCCGGCGACGTGGTGATCTGCGAGGCGCCGTCCTACGTCGGCGCCCTGGGCGTGTTCAAGGCCTACCAGTGCGACGTGGTCCACGTGGAGATGGACGGCGACGGGCTGGTGCCGGAGGCGCTGCGCCAGGCGATCGCCGCGGTCGAGGCGTCGGGTCGCCGGATCAAGTTCCTCTACACGATCCCGAACTACCACAACCCCGCGGGTGTGACCCTCTCCGCCGCCCGGCGCACCGAGATCCTCGACATCTGCCGGGCGGCCGACGTGCTGATCCTCGAGGACAACCCCTACGGCCTGCTCGGGTTCGACGAGGAGCCGCACCGGGCGCTTCGCGCCGACGAGGCCGACGGGGTGATCTACCTGGGCTCGTTCTCCAAGACCTTCGCGCCGGGGTTCCGGGTCGGCTGGGCGCTGGCGCCGCACGCCGTCCGGGAGAAGCTGGTCCTCGCGCAGGAGTCCGCGACGCTGTGCCCGCCGTCGTTCTCGCAGATGGCGGTCTCGGCGTACCTCACGCACCACGACTGGCTCGGCCAGATCAAGCAGTTCCGGGAGATGTACCGCGAGCGGCGCGACGCGATGGTGGAGGCGCTCGCCGACCTGATGCCGGCGACCGCCCGCTGGAACGTCCCCACGGGCGGCTTCTACGTGTGGGTGACGCTGCCCGCAGGGCTGGACGCCAAGGCGATGCTGCCGCGCGCGGTCACCGCGCGCGTCGCCTACGTCCCGGGCACCGCCTTCTTCGCCGACGGCTTCGGGTCCCAGAGCATGCGGCTGTCGTTCTGCTACCCGACGCCGGAGCGGATCCGCGAGGGCGTGCGCCGGCTCGTGGGCGTCATCGAGGAGGAGCTCGAGCTGCGGGCCACCTTCGGGACCGCGGCCGGGGGGCAGGGGGAGATCACCCGGCGCGGCTACGAGGCCCCCAACACCGACCTCACCTAGGAGCACCCCGGCATGAGCCCAGTGGACAGCACAGTCGACAGCCCAGTGGACAGCCCAGTGGACAGCCCAGTGGACAGCACCGCGAGCGCCGCGGCGCCGCACCTCCGCGTCGTGGTCCTGGCCGGCGGTCTCTCCCACGAGCGCGACGTGTCGCTGCGCTCGGGCCGCCGGGTCGCCGAGGCGCTGCGTGACGCCGGCGCGCAGGTCGAGGAGCGCGACGTCGACGCCGGGCTGCTGCCCGCGCTCCGCGACGACCACCCCGACTGCGTGGTGCCCCTGCTGCACGGCGCGTCCGGCGAGGACGGAGCGCTCCGCGAGGTGCTCGAGCTGCTGGGCGTCCCCTACGTCGGCTCCCGGCCGGCGGCGTGCCGGATCGCGTTCGACAAGCCGGTGGCCAAGGCGGTGGCCGCCCAGGCGGGGCTGCACACCCCGCAGAGCGTGGTGCTCCCCCACGAGACGTTCCGCGAGCTCGGGGCGGCCGCGGTGATGGACGCGATCGTGGCGAGGCTGGGCCTGCCGCTGATCGTGAAGCCGACCCAGGGCGGCTCCGCGCTGGGCTGCACCGTGGTCCGCGACGCCGCCGGCCTCCCGGGTGCGATGGTGCACGCGTTCGCCTACGGCGACACCGCGCTCGTCGAGCGGCTCGTCGAGGGCGTCGAGGTGGCCGTGCCGGTCGTCGACGACGGCTCGGGGCCCCGGGCGCTCCCGGTCGTGTCGATCCTCCCCGACGGGGGCGTCTACGACTACACCGCGCGCTACACCGCCGGCAGCACGGAGTTCGTCGTCCCCGCCAAGCTGGACGACGCCGTCGCCGCCGAGTGCGCCCGGGTCGCGGTCGCCGCGCACCAGGCGCTCGGTCTGCGCGACCTGTCCCGCTCGGACCTGATGATCGACGCCGCCGGCACGGTCTGGTTCCTCGAGGTGAACGTGGCCCCCGGGCTGACCGAGACCTCCACCGTCCCGCTGGCGGTGCAGGCCGCCGGACTCGATCTCGGCCGGCTGATGGCCGACCTGGTGCGGATCGCTGTGGCCCGCCCGACCTCCGACTGAGGAAGGATCGCCTCGTGCGCGACATCACCTACCCGCCGATCATCGTCACCGCCAAGATCGCCTTCAAGGCGCTCGGCCTGCGCTTCGCGATGACGGGCACCGAGAACATTCCCACCACGGGCCCCGCCCTGCTGGCGTTCAACCACATCTCCTACGTCGACTTCGTGCTCGGCGGCTTCGCCGCGCAACCGTCGCGGCGGCTGGTCCGGTTCATGGCCAAGCGGGAGATCTTCGACCACAAGGTGACCGGTCCGCTGATGCGGTCCCTGCACCACATCAACGTGGACCGCGCGGACGGCGTCGCGTCGTACCAGGAGGCGCTGCGCTACCTGGAGATGGGTGAGGTGGTCGGCATCTTTCCTGAGGCGACGATCTCCCGCAGCTTCGAGGTGAAGGAGCTCAAGACCGGCGCGACGAGGATCGCCGCCACCGCGGGGGTGCCTCTGGTGCCGGTGGTCCTGTGGGGGACCCAGCGGATGATGACCAAGGACCACCCCCGCGACTTCTCCCGGGGCAAGACGATCGCGATCACCGTGGGCGAGCCGCTTCACCCGGACGGGGCCAGCCCCGCCGAGGAGACCGCCGAGCTCCACCGGGTGATGAGCCGCATGCTCGACGAGACGATCCGGGCCTACCCGGCCGAGGAGCAGCCGCCGGGGAGCTGGTGGCTGCCCGCGTCGTACGGCGGCAGCGCGCCGACGCCCGAGGAGGCGCTCCGCCTCGACGCCGAGGAGAAGCGGCGGCGGGCGGAGCGTCGCCGCGCCGCCCGCCGCTGACCACCCGGCCGACCAGTCAGCCGATCGCGTCGGAGGCGGTGGCCGGCTTCGGCGCGAGCGGCTCCACCACGGGGCCGGTGACCGGGCCGACGGCCGGGCCGTCGGCGGGTGCGGTCAGGCGCCCGCGCAGCGCACCGGCCAGGTAGACCGCGCCGACCAGGCTGCCGACGACCATCAGCGCGAAGATCAGCCGGTAGTCCACGAGCGTGACCAGCAGCGCTCCGGTCGCGATCGAGACCGCCTGCGGGGTCGTGGTCAGCACCTCGGTGGTGGTGCTCACCCGGCCCATCAGGTGTCCGGGCGTCTGCTTCTGGAGCAGCGTGGTGTAGGCGACCAGGATCAGCGGGATCCCGGCACCGAGGACCGCCGTGGCCACCAGCAGCTGCCAGACCTCGACCGCGACCGCCACACCGGCCAGCCCCACGGCGAGCACGCCCAGGCCGACGATGATCGCGCGTGCCTCGCCGAGGGCCCGGATCACCCGGCTGGCGGTCAGGCCGCTGACGATCGCGCCCACCCCCTGCACGGTCAGGATCGGACCGACGAACTCCACCGGCTTGCCGAACGCGTCGACCACCGCGTAGACCGCCGACTCCGAGAAGCCGAGCACCAGCAGGCAGAGGCCGAGCGCGATGGTCGGGTGCAGCAGCAGCGGGGTGCGGCGGATGTGCCGCGCGCCGGCCGCGACCTCGGCCCACCAGTGCATCCGCTCGTGCGGGTGCTGCGCCTCGACGACCGTCAGCGCGAGCACCGACAGCGCGGCCACCACGAAGGAGACTCCGTCGACCAGGGCGACCGCGCCCCCGCCGACGAGGGCGAAGAGGCTGGCCCCGGCCAGCGGTCCGACCAGTCGCAAGGCCTCCCGGGTCACCGACAGCGACGCGTTGGCGTCGACCAGGACCTCCTCGGGCAGGAGGTCCTTGAGCAGTCCGTTCAGCGCCGCGGGCACCACCACGAAGGAGATGCCGTAGAGGAAGGAGACGGTGTAGATGATCCACACGTCGGAGGCGTCGCGGACCAGCAGGAGCGGCAGCACGGCGACGGCGGAGACCAGGTTGGCCACCACCAGGAACGGGCGCCGCTTCACCCGATCGACGACGGTGCCGAGCAACGGGCCGAACAGCGACGGCAGGACGAGGAACAGGAAGGTGATCCCCGCCGCCCCGTTCGATCCGGTCAGGCTCTTGACCCACATGCTGAGCACGATCAGCATCAGCGAGTCTCCGAACATGCTTGCGGTCAGGCCCAGGTACAGCCGCTTGAAGCCCCTGGTGGCGAAGGCTGCCTTCATGAGTTCTCCCCCTCGTTTCGTCCGTGTCGTGATGTTTCGTGTTCCTGCCCGGGTCGATCCGGTTTGTGCGAGCCGCTCGGGACCAGCCAGCCGACCAGGGTCACCAGCCGGGCGCCGTCGGGCCGAGATGCCGGGTCGTGCTGCCGCTCCACGTGCGTGGAGAAGATTTCGCTCATCCGGTCCCGCAGCCCGGCGGTCTCCTCCGCGGTCAGCCACAGCTGCGCCTGGGCGACGCCGGTCGCGTCCCGCCACTGCCGGGGCTCCTGGTCCCGGGCGGCGCGGGCGGCGCGCAGCCGCCGCAGCTCGCCCTCGAGAAACAAGTCGGTGAGCGCCTCCGCGGCCACGCGGGTGGCGGGGTCCTCCTCGTCGTCGCCCCACTCCAGGCCGTCGGCCGCCGCGCGCCACGGCCGGTTGCGGCCGGTCCCGCCCGGCGCCTCCTCCACGAAGCCGTGCTCGGCGAGCTTGCGCAGGTGCCACGAGCAGTTCGACGGTGACTCACCGACCAGGTCGGCGACCTGGCTCGCGGTCATCGGGCCCTCGGTGACCAGGGCGCCCAGGAGGGCGACCCGGACGGGGTGGGCCAGTGCCTTGAGGGCGCCGGGGTCGGTGATCCGGCGGCGGGAAGGTTCCATGTGTTGAAGGTATCCTTTCGAAAGGAAACTTTCAATAGGCTCTCTGATCCTGTCCCCCAGGTCGCGGCGGCACGGCCCGCTGGCGCCCCGCCTCCGCGTGTGGTTCGCTCGCCGGATGACTCCCGACCGAGCCCGCTCGTCGTCGTCCCTGCTGGTGCTGGGTGGCACCGGATGGCTCGGCGGCGCCGTCGCCGCGCTGGCCACCGCCCGGGGTCACCGGGTCACCTGCCTGGCCCGGGGCACGTCCGGACCCGTTCCTCCCGGAGCAGCGCACGTGCCCGCCGACCGTGCGCGGCCCGGTGCCTACGACGCGGTGGCCGACCGGGAGTGGGACGCGGTGCTCGAGGTCAGCTGGCAGCCGCGGCCGGTGCGCGAGGCCGTCGAGGCCCTTCGGGGGCGTGCCCGGCGCTGGCTCTACGTCTCCTCCGGCTCGGTGTACGCCGACGACAGCACCCCGGGCCAGGACGAGTCGGCGGCGCTCCATGACCCCTGGACGGGGACGGGCGCTGCCGACGTCGAGAGCTACGGCCCGGCGAAGGTCGCCTGCGAGCGGGCCGTCCGTGAGGGCGTCGGTGTGGACCGGGCGTTCGTCTGCCGGCCCGGGCTGATCGCCGGCCACGGCGACCCCAGCGACCGCTTCGGCTACTGGCCGGCCCGGCTCGCACGGGCCGCGGCCGACGGGGATCGCGTGCTGACCCCCACCGACCGTCCGGTCCAGGTCGTGGACGTGCGTGACCTCGCGGCCTGGCTCGTCGACGTCGTCGAGAGGCGGACCGTCGGCACCTTCGACGCGGTGGGTGACCAGGTCTCGTTCCGGGACCTGGTCGCGGCCTGCGCACGCGCTGCCGGCAGGCAGCCGTCACCCGTGGAGGCCGACGACGAGTGGCTGACCGCGCAGGGCGTCGAGCCCTGGATGGGCCCGGAGTCCCTTCCGCTGTGGCTGCCCCTGCCCGAGTACGCCGGCTTCATGACCCGCCGCAACGACGCCGCCAAGGCTGCGGGCCTGCGGCTGACCCCGGTCGCCGACACCGTGACCGATGCGCTGCGGTGGGAGCGCGAGCTCGGCCTCGACCGGTCCCGTCGGGCCGGCCTCACCCCGGCGCGCGAGACCGAGCTGCTCGACCTCCTCCGGTGAGACGATCGGCGACTCGGCGACAAGTCGCTTTGTCGACAAAGCGACTTGTCGCTAGATCGGCTTGTCGTTCCTCGGGTCCATGATCGCGACGATCCGCTCCAGATCGGGCAGCGAGGCGAACTCCACGGTGATCTTGCCCTTGGACCTGCCGAGGTCCACCTTCACCCGGGTCTCCAGCCGGTCCGACAACCGCGAGGCGAGATCGGCCAGTCCGGGCGCGGTGGGCTTGTTGCGCCGGACCGCGGGCCGGGGGCCCGAACCGAGCTCACCCACGGCGACGATCTCCTCCAAGGCGCGCACGGAGATGCCCTCGGCCACCACCCGGGCGGCCAGCCGGTCCTGGATGTCGGCGTTCTCGATCGCGAGCAGGGCGCGCGCGTGGCCGGCGGAGAGCACCCCCGCGGCCACCCGCCGCTGCACCTCGGGGGAGAGCCTCAGCAGCCGCAGCGTGTTGCTGATCTGCGGGCGGCTCCGTCCGATCCGGGCGGCGAGCTCCTCGTGCGTGCAGCTGAAGTCGTCGAGCAGCTGCTGGTAGGCGGCGGCCTCCTCGAGGGGGTTCAGCTGGGCACGGTGCAGGTTCTCGAGCAGGGCGTCCCGCAGCAGTGCGTCGTCCTCGGTCTCCCGCACGATGGCGGGGATGGTGCCGAGCCCCGCCTCCTGGGTCGCCCGCCACCGCCGCTCGCCCATGATCAGCTCGTAGCGGTCCCCGCCCAGCGGCCGGACCACGATCGGCTGGAGGAGCCCGATCTCCTTCACCGAGTGCACCAGCTCGGCCATCGCGTCCTCGTCGAAGACCTGGCGCGGCTGCCGGGGGTTGGGCGAGATCGCCTCGACCGGGAGCTCGGCGAAGTAGGCCCCGTCGACCGGGGCCAGCGAGGTCTGCGAGGACCCGGTCGGCTCGACCGGCGCCGACCCGGGCTCCGCACGGCCCAGGACCTCGCCCTCGTGCAGCACCTCGCCCTCGGCCCGGGGGGCGGTCGGGATCAGCGAGCCGAGACCGCGGCCCAGGCCTCGGCGCTGCGGTGGCTTCTGGGTCATTGCGATCCTCCCTCGCCGGCGAGCTTGCCGGCCATCTCGCGCGCTGCCTCGAGGTAGCTGAGCGCACCCGGCGAGCCCGGGTCGTAGGTCATCACCGTCTGGCCGTAGCTCGGGGCCTCCGAGATCCGCACCGAGCGCGGGATCGCGGTGCGCAGCACCTGGGCCCCGAAGTGTGCGCGCACCTCGTCGGCGACGCCGGCGGACAGCCGGGTGCGTGCGTCGTACATCGTGAGCAGGATCGTGGACACGTCGAGGTCCGGGTTCAGGTGCCGCTTGACCATCTCGACGGTCTCGATCAGCTGCCCGAGTCCCTCGAGCGCGTAGTACTCGGCCTGGATCGGGATCAGCATCTCGTCGCCCGCCACCAGGGCGTTCAGGGTCAGCAGGCCCAGGGACGGTGGGCAGTCGATCAGCACGTAGTCGAACCGGTCCTCGCCCTCACCGAAGATCGGCGGGTAGGCGTGCAGCGCCCTGCGGAGCCGGCTCTCCCTGGCCACCAGCGAGACCAGCTCGATCTCGGCTCCCGCGAGGTCGATGGTCGCCGGCACCACGAACAGCCCCTCGACCTCCGGGCTGGGCTGCACGATCTCGGCGAGCGGGATACCCTCGACGATCGCGTCGTACGTCGACGGCGTGCCGCGGTGATGGTCGATGGCCAGCGCCGTGGACGCGTTGCCCTGGGGGTCGAGGTCCACCACCAGCACGCGGAGCCCGTGCTGGGCCAGCGCCGCCGCGATGTTGACCGTCGAGGTGGTCTTTCCGACCCCGCCCTTCTGGTTGGCGACCACCATCACCCGGGTGCGTGCGGGACGCGGCAGGGGCTCCTGCAACCTGCGGCCCTCCCGGACCAGCAGCACGTGCTCGACCGAGCGGGCCAGCGGCGTGGAGTCGTCGTCGGAGACCAGCACCGCGGCCGCGACGTCCGCGGCGGTCCGCACCGGGGAGCCCGGCGCGGGGTGCGGGCCGAACCGCGCGGGGTCCGGTGGGGGCGGGGGTGTCTGGGGCACGGACTTCTCCTCGGCTGCTGCGTCCGGACCCGGGTTCGGCTCCGGTGTGGTTTCACGTGAAACTGGTTCGGCATCCCGGGTGGTTTCACGTGAAACGGTCCCGGTGGCGACGGCGGCCCCGGCGCCCTGTGGACGAACTTGTGGATTCTGTGGGTATCTTTGCTCAACCGGCCAGCCGAGGCCGGTCGAGGGCTCGTCCTCGTCGGCCGGCCACCCCAGACCCGAGCGGGCACCGTCGTGCTTCGGGTGACTCACGGCTTGTGCCCCTTTCGTCGCGACCGGCCGGCCTCACGCGGCGAACCGGCCGGGGACCCGCCCGGGGCCAAACCTAGTCGCGACCCCCGCCCCGCTTCCACCCGAACCACCGTGGTGGGGGGGTCGATCACACCGCGCCCGTACACCTCGACCGCCGCCGGGCCGGCACCGAGCCGGCGCAGCACCGACCCGGCAGACTCGACCTCCTCACGCGCCGAGGCCCCCTTCATCGCGACCAGGGCGCCCCCGGGGCGCACCAGCGGCATCGACCACTCGAGCAGCCGACCCAAGGGGGCGACCGCCCGGGACGTGACCACCGCGAAGTCGCGGGTGCCGTGCAGCTCCTCGGCACGGGCGCGGACCACCTCGACATTCCCCAGCCCGAGGGCGGCGACCACCTCCTCGAGGAAGGTGGTCCGACGCAGCAGCGGCTCGACCAGCGTGAGCGTCAGGTCGGGCCGGCTCAGCGCGAGCACCAGCCCGGGAAGGCCGGCTCCGCTGCCCACGTCGCAGACGTCGAGCCCGGCACCGATCGCCTCGCCCAGCAGCGCGCAGTTGACCAGGTGCCGCTCCCACAGCCGCGGCGCCTCCCGGGGACCGATCAGACCACGCACCACGCCCTCGCTCGCCAACAGCGACGCGTACCGCTCGGCCAGGGGGAGCGCATCGGAAAACACCCCCCGCGCCACGGGCGGCGCGGGGGGTGTTTCACGTGAAACGTCGTTCACCGTGAGCCGGGCCTCCCGCTCACCTGGGCTGCACCACCACGTAGCGGCGGGGCTCCTCGCCCTCCGACTCCGAGCTGAGCCCGGCGGCCGCGACCGCGTCGTGGACCACCTTGCGCTCGAACGGGCTCATCGGCGACAGCGCCACCGCGACCCCGGACTCGTTGACCTCGGCGACCGTGTCCGCGGCCAGCTTCTCCAACGTGGACCGTCGGTCGGCGCGGAACCCCCCGATGTCCAGCATCAGCCGCGACCGCTCGCCGGTCTCCCGGTAGACGGCCAGCCGGGTCAGCTCCTGCAGCGCCTCGAGGACCTCGCCGTTGCGCCCCACCAGCTGGCTCAGGTCGGCACCGACGATGGAGACCGCGGCCCGGTCCCCCTCCACGTCCATGTCCAGGTCGCCGTCGAGGTCGGCGATGTCGAGGAGCTCCTCGAGGTAGTCCGCGGCGATGTCGCCCTCCTGCTCGAGCAGGTCGAGCCGCTCCTGCTCGGCGCTCGCGGACGTCGGCTGCTCGGCGGCCTCGGTCTCGGCGCTCTCCGGCGCGATGTTGTCGTCAGTCACGTGCTACTCCTGGTCGATCGGTACCTGCGGTTCTGGGGCGGCCGACGGCCGGGGCCGCTACGGCGCCGGCCGTTCCGGGCCGCCGGGCGGGCCCTGCTTCTTGCGTTTGCTGCGGCTCTGCTTCTTGGGCTGCTGGCGCTTCGGGGCGGGGGGTGCCTGCGGAGCCTCCGCCTCGGGCTCCTCGACCACGGGGGCCGACAGGCCCTTCCGCTGCGCCTTGTGCGCGTCCCGGTCCGCCTTCGCCTTGGCGGCCGGTGTGCCCGGGGCCGGGTTGTTGCGGATCACGT
This sequence comes from uncultured Actinomycetota bacterium, assembly GCA_963838025.1. Lineage (GTDB taxonomy): Bacteria > Actinomycetota > Actinomycetes > Propionibacteriales > Nocardioidaceae > Nocardioides_B. The sequence continues at coordinate 247,444 of CAWIPF010000004.1, read as the reverse complement.
AGAACTGCTGGCCCATCGTCCACAGGTTCGATGTCACCCAGTAGAAGAGCACGCCGATCGGGAAGGCGATACCGCCGACCGCGAACACGACGGGGAGCACGTAGAGCAGCATCTTCTGCTGCTGGGCGTACGGGCCGCTCATCGCGTCCGCCGGCATGTTCTTGCTCATCAGCTGCCGCTGCGTGGTGAACGTGGTCGCGGTCATCAGCACCACCATCACCCCGGCGAGGATCCGCACGCTCAGGTCGGCCCCCGAGCCGGTGAACTTGTCCGCGATCTGCGCGCCGAGGAACGTGGCCTGCGTGAGCGAGTCGACCTGGGCCTTGGTGAGGATGCCGACGCCCTCGTACTTGCCGTTCGCGGCGTGGTCGATCAGCCGGAACAGGGCCAGGAAGATCGGCATCTGCAGCAGGATCGGCAGGCACGAGGCGAACGGGTTGGTCCCGGTCTCCTTGTACAGCTGCATGGTCTCCTGGGCGAGCCGCTCCCGGTCGTGACCGTACTTCTTCTGCAGCTCCTTCACCTTCGGCTGCAGCATCTGCATGTTGCGGCTGGACTTGATCTGCTTGACGAACAGCGGGATCAGCGCCGCCCGGATCACCACCGTGAGGCCGATGATCGACAGCACCCAGGCCAGGCCGGAGTTCGGATCGAGCACCACGCTGAAGACCTTGTGGAAGCCCGACAGGATCACCGAGGTGACCCAGTACAGCGGCGTCATGACGAAGCTGCCGAGCTGGCCGAAGAAAGAGAACACTCAGGCTCCTTGAGACTGGTGAGGGTCGGGTGGGACCGGGTCGTAGCCGCCGGCGGCCCAGGGGTGACAGCGTCCCAGACGGCGTACGGCGTACCAGCTGCCGCGGATGCTCCCGTGCACCGTGACGGCCTCCAGAGCGTAGGCCGAGCACGACGGGTGGTAGCGGCACACCTGCCCGTACAGCGGGCTGATCAGGAACCGGTAGGCGCGCAGGAGGCCGATGAGGAGGTACTTCACGAGGTGCTCGCTCGGCGCAGCAACCGGCCCATCGCGGCGTCGAAGTCGTCGGCGAGCTCGCCGAACGTGGCCGTGCTCGCCGGGGGGAGCGCCCGCACCACGAGCACACAAGAGCCCGGCAGCGACGTGAGTCGCTCCCGGGCGAGGTGACGAAGTCGGCGTTTCACTTGGTTCCTGGTGACCGCGTTGCCCACTGCCTTGCTGACCACGAAGCCGATCCGGGGGCCGCGGGCCGGCCGCTCACCCGCACGCACGTGCAGGTGCAGCACCAGGCGGCGGGTGCCCGCTCGTCGGCCCCGGCGGATCGCCTCGGCGAACTCCGTGCTCGAGGTCAGCCGCCCGGCCCGGCTCAGCACGGGCCGGGACCGGCAGGCAGAGGCATCCTCAGACGGCGAGCCGGTTGCGGCCCTTGCGGCGCCGCGATGACAAAATGGCGCGGCCGGCGCGGGTGCGCATCCGCAGGCGAAAGCCGTGCACCTTGTGCCGGCGGCGGTTGTTCGGCTGGAACGTGCGCTTGCTCACGAGTGCTCTCCGGGTGTTGGGTTCGGTACGAGGTCGGTGGCCGAGGGGCGTCTCGACTGGCACCGCAAACCCGCGGGAGCCGCGGGCCCGCCGCGGGAGGCGGCGGCCGCGGGCGTCGGCGTGGACATGCGGCACCGGTCGACACCGGTTCGACCGCCCAACGGTACGCGGTGCCCGACGAGAGGGTCAAACCGGCAGCCTGTGGACAACCGCTTGATCCACAGGGCACGCCCTTGTTAGCGTCGGGGCTCGTCTCGAGCTTCCCCACGGTCGACACGCCCGCTCACCCCGGCCCCACGCACGGGTCGTGGTCCCGGCAGCGGGATGCTGAACCGGTCTGACGTCCTCGGGAAGTGCCGTCGCGGCCTCGGACGGCCTCGGACAACAGACCCGGGACAGCATGCACAACCTGTGGACAAAGTTGTGGAGCACGAAGAGAGTGGGGACACGTGGACGAGACAGCAGGCGCCGGCACGAACCTCGGCACGGTGTGGCGCAAGCTGGTGGACGACCTGCCTCCCAGCCAGCGGGCCTGGCTCGCCGCCAGCCAGCCGATGACCCTGCACGAGAGCACCGCGATCATCGCGGTCGCCGACGACTTCACCCGCAACCAGCTCGAGGGCCGGCTGCGCACCCGCCTCGAGGACGCCCTCGGGACGGCGTTCGCCCGGCAGATCCGGATCGCGGTGACCGTGGACCCGGACATCAGCAAGGACCACGACCGTGAGCACCGGGGCACCGAGCCCGGCGGCGAGCGGCCGACGCACCAGCACGGTGACGATCCCGACGGCCACGGCCGGCTGCCGGACGGCCACCACTTCGACGGCGAGGCGATAAACCCACTTATCAACTTGTCGACAAATCCACTCGACGTGCCGACGCCGCTGCCCACCGGCCCGGCCGCCACCCGACCCGGGGGGAGCGTCCTCGAGACCAGGCTCAACCCCAAGTACATCTTCGAGACCTTCGTCATCGGCTCGTCGAACCGCTTCGCGCACGCGGCCGCGGTGGCGGTCGCCGAGGCGCCCGGCAAGGCCTACAACCCGCTGCTCATCTACGGCGACTCCGGGCTCGGCAAGACCCATCTGCTGCACGCGATCGGCCACTACGTGCGCAGCCTGTTCAGCGGTGCCCGGGTCCGCTACGTGAGCTCGGAGGAGTTCACCAACGAGTTCATCAACGCGATCCGCGACGACAAGGCGGCGATGTTCCAGCGCCGCTACCGCGACGTCGACGTGCTGCTCATCGACGACATCCAGTTCCTGGAAGGCAAGATCCAGACCCAGGAGGAGTTCTTCCACACCTTCAACACCCTCCACAACGCCAACAAGCAGATCGTGATCACCTCCGACCGGGCCCCCAAGCGGCTCGAGGCGCTCGAGGACCGGCTCCGCAACCGGTTCGAGTGGGGCCTGATCACCGACGTGCAGCCGCCGGACCTCGAGACCCGGATCGCGATCCTGCGCAAGAAGGCCGCGACCGAGCGGATGACCGCTCCCCCGGACGTGCTCGAGTTCATCGCCAGCAAGATCCAGACCAACATCCGCGAGCTCGAGGGCGCGCTGATCCGGGTGACCGCGTTCGCCAGCCTGAACCGGCAGCCGGTCGACCTGACGCTCGCCGAGATCGTGCTCAAGGACCTGATCCCCGAGGGTGGGGAGCCCGAGATCAGCGCGGCGCTGATCATCGCCCAGACCGCGGCGTACTTCGGGCTGTCCATCGACGACCTGTGCGGCTCCAGCCGCAGCCGGGTGCTGGTCACCGGGCGGCAGATCGCGATGTACCTGTGCCGCGAGCTCACCGACCTGTCCCTGCCGAAGATCGGCCAGCAGTTCGGCGGGCGCGACCACACCACGGTCATGCACGCCGACAAGAAGATCCGTCAGCTGCTCGCCGAGCGGCGCAGCGTCTACAACCAGGTCACCGAGCTGACCAACCGGATCAAGCAGCAGGCACGCCAGGCCTGACCGACGCCGGTTCGCGCGGGTGGGGACAGTCGTGTGGAGTTCCTGTCATTCGCCGTGCACGAGTTGTGCACAACCTGCGCAAACCCCACCGCCGGGCCGGCACGAACCACAGCCCGTCCCCGCACCCGGCCCGGTTCTGCACAGGTCCCGGGGACACCGAAACCGCTTCTGACCTGCGAGAACAGGAGTTGTCCACACTATCCACCGAACCTGTTAACACGATGGGACTACAGATATCTCGATCCTCGGTGAACTTAACGACCCGCACCGCCCTGGGGACAACGCGCGGCGGACGGCATCACCCGCCCCGAGCCACCGGCACCAGAACCCGACTCCGGCTGCCAACCACGGGCCTCGCATGGCAGGATGCTCACCCCGGCTCCCTGCACGCGCAGTCCGCGTCCGGGCCCCGGCCCCCGACCCACACGAACACGACGCTGATGCCACAGCAGGAGGCGACCACCCGTGAAGTTCACCGTCGAGCGCGACGTCCTGGCCGATGCAGTCGCATGGGCTGCGCGGAGCCTCCCGGTCCGCCCCAGCGTGCCGGTGCTCGCCGGCCTCCTGATCGAGACCACCGATGACGGCCTGGTGCTGTCGACGTTCGACTACGAGACCTCGGCGCGGGCGACGCTGCCCGCCAGCATCACCGAGGAGGGCCGGGCGCTGGTCTCCGGACGGCTGCTGGCCGACATCTGCCGCAGCCTCCCGGCCCGCCCCGTGGAGATGATCGTCGAGGGGGCCAAGGCGTCCCTGACCTGCGGCAAGGCCAGGTTCAGCCTGCAGACCATGCCCGTGGACGAGTACCCGACACTCCCCGACATGCCCCAGGCGACCGGCCGGGTCCGCAGCGACGCGTTCGCCGCCGCGGTCAGCCAGGCGGTCACCGCGGCCGGCCGTGACGACATGCTCCCGGTGCTCACCGGCGTCCGCCTCGAGATCGAGGGCCCGCGGATCTCCCTGCTCGCCACCGACCGCTTCCGGCTCTCGCACCGCGAGCTCGAGTGGGACCCCGGTGCCACCGACATCTCCGCGGCGGCCCTCGTGCCCGCGAAGGTCCTCGCCGACACCGCCAAGTCGCTCACGTCCGGCAGCGAGGTCACGATCGCGCTGTCCACCTCCGGCGCCGGCGAGGGCATCATCGGGTTCGAGGGTGCCTCCGGCGGCGGGATCCGTCGTACGACGACCCGGTTGCTCGACGGGGAGTTCCCCAAGGTGCGCACGCTGTTCCCCAGCGAGCACCTGACGATCGCCCGCATCGACCGGGCCACGCTCGTGGACTCGGTCAAGCGGGTCTCGCTGGTCGCCGAGCGCAACACCGCGGTGCAGCTGGCCTTCGCGGACGGGCTGCTCAAGCTCGACGCCGGCAGCGGCGAGGAGGCGCTGGCCACCGAGGAGATCGAGGCCAGCGTCAAGGGCGAGGACATCACCACCGGGTTCAACCCGCAGTTCCTGCTCGACGGTCTCACCGCCTTCGAGTCGCCCGTGGTCGAGATGGCCTTCACCCAGGCCTCGAAGCCGGCCGTGCTGGCCGGCGTGGACTCCTTCGACGGCGAGGCGGACACGGACTTCCGCTACCTGCTGATGCCCCGGCGCCTGCTCTCCTAGCCCCCGCCGCGGAGTAGCCTGGCGGCAACGTCACCAGCGGAGGAGCGGCATTGGAACTCGGTCTGATCGGTCTGGGCAAGATGGGCGGCAACATGCGGGAGCGGCTGCGCCGCGCCGGCCACACCGTCGTCGGCTACGACCGCAACCCCGACGTCAGCGACGTGAGCAGCATCGAGGAGCTGGTCGACAAGCTGCCCTCGCCGAAGGTCGTCTGGGTGATGGTTCCGGCCGGTGACCCGACCCGCGAGACCGTCCGTCAGCTGCGCGACCTGCTCGCCGAGGGCGACATCGTCATCGACGGCGGCAACTCGCGCTGGACCGACGACAAGGTGCACGGCGAGCTGCTCGCCGACAAGGGCATCGGCTTCGTCGACTGCGGTGTCTCCGGGGGCGTGTGGGGCCTGGACAACGGCTACGCGCTGATGGCCGGCGGTGCGAAGGACGACATCGAGACCATCCAGCCGATCATGGACGCGCTCAAGCCGGAGGGTGAGTTCGGGTGGGTGCACGCGGGCAAGGTGGGCGCCGGACACTTCTCGAAGATGGTCCACAACGGCATCGAGTACGCCCTCATGCAGGCCTACGGCGAGGGCTACGAGCTGTTGTCGACCGTGGACGAGGTCGACAACGTCACCGAGGTGTTCCGGTCCTGGCGGGAGGGCACCGTGATCCGGTCGTGGCTGCTCGACCTGCTCGTCGCCGCACTCGACGAGGACGAGGGGCTGGCCGCCATCCGCGGCTACGCCGAGGACTCCGGTGAGGGCCGGTGGACCGTGGAGGCGGCCATCGACAACGCCGTCCCGATGCCCGCGATCTCCGGTGCCCTGTTCGCCAGGTTCGCCTCGCGGCAGGAGGACTCCCCCGCGATGAAGGCGGTCGCGGCGATGCGCAACCAGTTCGGCGGGCACGCGACCAGGACCAGTGCCCCGCCCACCACCTCCGACACGGACTGACCGGCCCGCCTTGCACGTCGCCCATCTCTCGCTGCACGACTTCCGCTCGTACGACGCCGCGGAGGTCGCTCTCGGGCCGGGCGTCACCGCCCTGATCGGGCGCAACGGCCAGGGCAAGACCAACGTCGTCGAGGCCGTCGACTACATCGCGAGGCTGGCCTCGCACCGGGTGGCCGGGGACGCTCCCCTGGTCCGATTCGGCGCCGACCACGCCGTCGTACGCGCCCTGGTGGTCAGGGACGAGCGCGAGGCCCTGCTCGAGGTGGAGATCAACCCCGGCCGCTCCAACCGGGCCCGGATCAACCGGTCGCCGCTGCCGCGGGCCCGGGAGCTGCTCGGCATGGTCCGCACGGTGCTCTTCTCCCCCGACGACCTGGCCCTGGTCAAGGGCGACCCCTCGGACCGGCGTCGGTTCCTCGACGACCTGCTGGTCCAGCGGGCGCCCCGGTTCGCCGGGGTCCGCGCCGACTACGACCGGGTGCTCAAGCAGCGCAACTCGCTGCTCAAGACCGCCCGCGCCGCCGGCCCCGCGCGGGGCTCGGGCCGCCGGGAGGCCGCGCTGGCCACCTTGGACGTCTGGGACTCCCACCTGGCCCGCACCGGCGCGGAGCTGCTGGCGGCCCGGATCGCCCTGACCGAGGACCTCGCGCCCCTGGTCGGCGAGGCCTACGAGACGGTCGCCCGCGACGCGCGCCGCACCGACGCGGTGATCGCCTACCGGCCCTCCTTCGAGCTGCCGCCCCACGACCCGCGCTCCCCCGACCGGGAGGACCTCGCCGCGGCCCTGCTCGCGGAGGTGGAGCGACGCCGCGACGACGAGCTCGACCGCGGGGTCAGCCTGGTCGGCCCGCACCGCGACGAGCTGACGCTGACGCTCGGTCCGTTGCCGGTGAAGGGCTACGCCTCGCACGGCGAGTCGTGGTCGTTCGCGCTCGCGCTGAGGCTGGCCTCCTACGACCTGCTGCGGGCGACCGGGGACGACCCGATCCTGATCCTCGACGACGTGTTCGCCGAGCTGGACACCGAGCGTCGCGACCGGCTCGCCGAGCTGGTCGCCGCCGCGGAGCAGGTGCTGGTGACGGCGGCGGTGCCCGACGACGTGCCGGTGGCCCTGAAGGGACGCCGGCTCGACGTGGTCGACGGGTTGGTGCTGGCGCATGACTGAGCCCCCTCCGGACGAGGTCCGCCCGGACGGCGTCCCCGCGGACCCGGCCGACGCGGCGGACCCGGCCGACGCGGCGGACCCGGCCGACGCGGCCGGACACGACGACACCGGTCTCGACCTGGCGCGCAGCGTCGCCCGGTCCCTGGCCGGCGCCAAGCGGCCCGCACGCCGCCGCACCGGGCCGCCCCGCCCGGGGAGCCGGCCGCGCCGGAGCGACCCGACCGCCTCGGGTGCCCACCCCGACGACCGCGACCCGCAGCTGCTCGACGCCACCATCGGCCGGCTCATCGCCGACCAGGGCTGGGGCACCGACGTGCGGGTGCACGGCCTGTTCACCCGCTGGGACCGGATGGTCGGCCCCGAGGTCGCCCAGCACTGCACCCCGGAGTCCTACGCCGACGGCAAGCTCGTGGTCCGCACCGACTCGACGGCCTGGGCCACCCAGATGCGGCTGCTCGCGCCCGCGGTGGTCCGCCGCCTCAACGAGGAGCTCGGGGACGGCACGGTGAGCGTCATCGACGTGCTCGGCCCGACCGGTCCGACCTGGAAGCGCGGGCTGCGCTCGGTGCGGGACGGCCGTGGTCCCCGCGACACCTACGGCTGAGCTGCTCGCCGGTGTTCCGCACCGGTCCCGGCGGTGTCCGGCTGAGCCGTCCAGAGCCGATCCACGGGCGGCGGCCACGTACAGGGACTAGAAGACGCCCCCGCGTGCGGCTCTGAGGGGCCCTCTGAGGCCGCTGAACGGCATTCGGACCGCGTAGACCCCGGGCCGCTGTGGACGATGCGCTCGAAATCGCCCCTCAGCGCGGTATACTGGACATCGGCCGATCCCCGGTCCGGGACCGGCCATCGTTATGTGTGCAGACTGAAAAAAGGATGGCCCGTGGCCGATCAGATGCCCGCCAGCAGCCCCGAAGACCGCACCCCCGAAACCCCCGACACCGACCTGCCCGACGAGCTCATCGCCGAGGCCGCCGCCGCCCTGGCCCCGCTCGGTCAGGGTCACGCGGTGGAGGAGGGCAAGTACGACGCCTCGGCGATCCAGGTGCTCGAGGGCCTCGAGGCGGTCCGCAAGCGGCCGGGCATGTACATCGGCTCGACCGGCGAGCGCGGGCTGCACCACCTGGTCTGGGAGATCGTCGACAACTCCGTCGACGAGTCGCTGGCCGGCTACTGCGACCGGATCGTGGTCACGCTCCTGGAGAACGGCGGCGTGCAGGTCACCGACAACGGCCGCGGCATCCCCACCGACACCGCGCCCGGGCAGGACCTGCCGGCCGTCACCATGGCGCTGACCATGCTGCACGCCGGCGGCAAGTTCGGCGGCGGTGGCTACAAGGTCTCCGGCGGCCTGCACGGCGTCGGCGTCTCCGTCGTCAACGCGCTCTCGAGCCAGCTGGTGGTCGAGGTCAAGAACCGCGGGCACCTGTGGCGGCAGAGCTTCAGCCTCGGCGTCCCCGACGGCCCTCTCGAGCAGGTCCGGGCGCTCGAGCCCGGCGAGAGCACCGGCACCACCGTCACCTTCTGGGCCTCGGAGGACATCTTCGAGACCACGACGTACAACTGGGAGACGATCACCACCCGGATCCGGGAGATGGCCTTCCTCAACAAGGGCCTGGAGATCGTGGTCCGCGACGAGCGTCCCCAGGTGGACGAGGTCGCCGCGGCCGAGGGCCTCGACGCCGACCAGGCGCAGCAGGGCCGCGACGACGCGATCCGTGCGGTCGAGCCGGGCAAGATCGAGCAGCGGTTCAAGTACGACCGCGGGCTGGTCGACTACGTCGAGCACCTCAACCGGCGCAAGGACCACGCCCACCCGTCGGTCATCGACTTCGAGGCGGAGCAGCCCTCGAGCGGGATGAGCCTCGAGGTCGCGATGCAGTGGAACACCAGCTTCACCGAGTCGGTGCACACCTTCGCCAACACCATCAACACCCACGAGGGCGGCACCCACGAGGAGGGGTTCCGCTCGGCGCTCACCTCCCTGGTCAACAACTGGGGCGAGGAGTGGAACCTGATCAAGAAGAAGGAGGACCGGGTCTCCGGCGACGACGTCCGCGAGGGGCTGACCGCCATCATCTCGATCAAGCTCGGCGAGCCCCAGTTCGAGGGCCAGACCAAGACCAAGCTCGGCAACACCGAGGCCAAGGGCTTCGTGCAGCGGGTCGTCAACGAGCAGCTCGGTGAGTGGTTCGAGAAGAACCCGGCCGAGGGCCGCGACATCGTGCGCAAGGCGCAGGCGGCCGCGTCCGCGCGGATCGCCGCCCGCAAGGCGCGCGACCTGGCCCGCTCCCGCAAGGGCCTGCTCGGCGGCGGCGGCCTGCCCGGCAAGCTGGCCGACTGCCAGTCGACCAACCCGGAGGAGTGCGAGATCTTCGTCGTCGAGGGTGACTCGGCGGGCGGCTCGGCGAAGGGCGGCCGGGACCCGCGCATCCAGGCCATCCTGCCGATCCGCGGCAAGATCCTGAACGTGGAGAAGGCCCGTCTCGACAAGGTGCTGGCCAACAACGAGGTGCAGGCGATCATCTCCGCGCTCGGCACCGGCATCCACGAAGAGTTCGACATCGAGAAGGTCCGCTACCACAAGATCGTGATGATGGCCGACGCCGACGTCGACGGCCACCACATCCGGACCCTGCTGCTGACGCTGCTGTTCCGCTTCATGAAGCCGCTGATCGAGCACGGCTACGTCTACCTGGCCCAGCCCCCGCTCTACCGGCTGCGCTGGAACAAGCCCCACGAGCACGAGTTCGTCTACTCCGACGCGGAGCGGGACGCTCTGGTGCGCGCCGGCCAGGAGGCCGGCAAGAAGCTGCCGAAGGACAACGCGATCCAGCGCTACAAGGGTCTCGGCGAGATGAACGCCAACGAGCTGTGGGAGACGACCATGGATCCCGACAACCGGCTGCTCCTCCAGGTCACCCTCGAGGACGCCGCCCAGGCCGACGAGATGTTCTCCGTGCTGATGGGCGAGGACGTCGAGCAGCGTCGCAGCTTCATCCAACGCAACGCCAAGGACGTCCGCTTCCTCGACATCTAAGCGATTCGTCTGCGGTGGTTCCACGTGGAACACCCGAGAGACCGCAGACGAATCCGGGTGTCCGTACGACGAGAGAGATGACCAGTGACTGACAACACCATCGAGCGCGGACAGCCGGGCAACAACGGGCGGATCGAGCCCGTCGAACTCCAGGTGGAGATGCAGCGGTCCTACATCGACTATGCGATGACGGTGATCGTGGGCCGCGCCCTGCCCGACGTACGCGACGGCCTGAAGCCGGTCCACCGCCGGGTCCTCTACGCCATGTACGACGGCGGCTACCGGCCCGACCGGGGCTTCTCGAAGTGCTCGCGCGTCGTCGGTGACGTGATGGGTCAGTACCACCCGCACGGGGACTCCGCGATCTACGACACCTTGGTGCGGCTCGCGCAGCCGTGGGTGATGCGCGCGCCCCTCGTCGACGGACAGGGCAACTTCGGCTCACCCGGCAACGACCCGGCAGCGGCCATGCGGTACACCGAGTGCAAGATGGCGCCGCTGGCCCTGGAGATGGTCCGTGACATCGACGAGGACACCGTCGACTTCACCCCCAACTACGACGGTCGCTCGCAGGAGCCGACGATCCTGCCGGCCAGGTTCCCGAACCTGCTCGTCAACGGCTCCGCGGGGATCGCGGTGGGCATGGCCACCAACATCCCGCCGCACAACCTGCGCGAGGTCGCCGACGGCGTGCAATGGGCGTTGGAGCACCCCGACGCATCCCGCGAGGAGCTGCTCGAGGCGCTCCTGGAGCGGATCAAGGGACCCGACTTCCCGACCTCCGGCCTGATCGTGGGCCGTCAGGGCATCGAGCAGGCCTACCGCACCGGTCGGGGCTCGGTCACGATGCGCGCCGTGGTCGACGTGGAGGAGGACAACAAGGGCCGCACCCTGCTCGTGATCACCGAGCTGCCCTACCAGGTCAACCCCGACAACCTCGCGCTGAAGATCGCCGAGCTCGCCGACACCGGCAAGATCCAGGGCATCGCCGACGTCCGCGACGACACGTCGGGGCGCACGGGTCAGCGGCTGGTCGTGGTGCTCAAGCGCGACGCCGTCGCGCGGGTGGTGCTCAACAACCTCTTCAAGCACACCGAGCTGCAGACGAACTTCGCCGCGAACATGCTCGCGCTCGTCGACGGCGTGCCGCGGACCCTCACCCTCGACCAGTTCATCAGCAACTGGGTCGAGCACCAGGTCGAGGTCATCCAGCGCCGGACGCGCTACCGGCTCCGCAAGGCCGAGGAGGAGGCGCACATCCAGCGTGGCCTCGTGAAGGCGCTGGACATGCTCGACGAGGTCATCGCGCTGATCCGCCGCAGCCCCGACGTCGACGAGGCACGGGTCGGCCTGATGGAGCTGCTCGACATCGACGAGCTCCAGGCCCGCGCGATCCTCGACATGCAGCTGCGCCGGCTCGCGGCGCTCGAGCGGCAGAAGATCATCGACCGGCTCGCCGAGCTCGAGCGGATCATCGCCGACCTCGAGGACATCCTGGCGAGCGAGACCCGGCAGCGGCAGATCATCTCCGACGAGCTCGGCGCGATCGTCGACAAGTTCGGCAACGAGCGACGCAGCAAGTTCATCGCCGCCGACGGCGACCTGTCGATGGAGGACCTGATCCCCGACGAGGAGCTCGTCGTGACGATCACCCGGGGCGGCTACGCGAAGCGCACCCGCGCCGACCTCTACCGCACCCAGAGACGCGGCGGCAAGGGGGTGCGCGGCGCGACGCTGAAGGGCGACGACGTCGTCGAGCACTTCATGGCGACCAGCAACCACCACTGGCTGCTGTTCTTCACCACCGCCGGCCGGGTCTACCGGACCAAGGCCTACAACCTCCCCGAGGCGTCGCGCGACGCGAAGGGCGGGCACGTGGCCGGACTGCTGTCCTTCCAGCCGGACGAGAGCATCGCCCAGGTCCTCGCGATCCGCGACTACGACCAGGCGCCCTACCTGGTGCTGGCCACCCGCAACGGCCTGGTCAAGAAGACCAAGCTCGCCGACTACAACTCCCCGCGCCAGGCCGGCGTGATCGCGATCAACTTCCGGGAGGACGACGACGAGCTGATCGGTGCCGAGCTGGCCGCCTCGGACGACGACATCCTGCTGGTCTCGAAGAAGGGCCAGTCGATCCGGTTCCGGGCGGACGACACCCAGCTGCGTCCGATGGGGCGCGCCACCTCGGGGGTCACCGGGATGAAGTTCCGCGACGGCGACGAGCTGCTGTCGATGTCGGTGATCCGCGCCGAGCAGGTCGCCGCCGAGGAGGCCGCGGAGCAGGCGTCCGGTGAGTCGGGCGTCGTGGTGGAGCTCCCCGGCGTCAAGGAGCAGTACGTCTTCACGATCACCGACGGCGGCTTCGCCAAGCGCACCCGCATCTCCCAGTACCGGCTCCAGTCCCGAGGCGGCATCGGCATCAAGGCGATGAAGCAGGACGACGAGCGCGGCCACCTCGTCGGTGCCTTTATCGTCGTCGAGGGCGACGAGGTGCTGTCGATCCGACAGTCCGGCCAGGTCACCCGCAGCGCGATCGACGACCAGCTGCGTCCCACCGGCCGTGACACCATGGGTGTCAAGTTCGTCGGGGTCAGCGGCGGTGACAAGGTCGCGGTCGTTGCTCGTTCGGTGGAGCGGGCCGAGGAGATCGAGGGGGCCGACGCCGGCGCCGACGAGGACGGTGCCGAGCCCGGTATGGACCCGGATGTCACAATCGATGGTGACGTAGCAGACGACGCCGAACCCGCGCCGGGTCCGGTGAGCGACGGTGACACGGATACTGACACGGATACTGACACGGATACTGACACGGATACCGAGGAGTCCTGATGGCTGACCGACGCGCGGACGACACGCCGCTGGCGCCCCGACGCTCCCTCTCCGGCCCGGCCCAGGACGGCTCGTCCGGGGAGGCCAAGCGCCCGCTCACCGAGCGGGTGTCGGCGGCCGTCTCGGCGGCCGGCAACGCCGTGCAGTCGGCGGCCACGTCCGGACCCTCGGGCACCCGGGGCGGCACCTCGGTCGGCCCGGGCTCCGCCAACCGCGGCCCGCAGCCGTCCCACCCGGCGGCCGCACGTCCGCGGGGGGTGCGTCGCGCGCGGCTGCGGCTGATCCACCTCGACCCGTGGTCGGTCATGAAGACGTCGTTCCTGCTCTCGATCGCGTTCGGCATCGTCACCGTCGTCGCGGTCGGCGTGGTCTGGTCCGTGCTCGGCGCCGCGGGTGTCTGGGACTCGATCAACCAGACCGTCAGCGACGTGATGGGCGGGGACACCGCGCAGACCTTCGACGTCACAAACTACGTCGGCACGAGCCGGGTCCTCGGCTTCACGATGATCGTGGCCGTGGTGGACGTCGTCCTGATCACGGCGATCTCCACGCTCGCCGCGTTCCTGTACAACCTGGCGGCCGCGCTGCTCGGTGGTGTCGAGGTCACGCTGGCGGAGGACGACCGCTAGCCGGTTTGGGCGGTGCCGATCGGATGGGGTAATCTCTGCCGTCGGCATCCGCCACCCCGGGCCTATAGCTCAGACGGTTAGAGCGCTTCCCTGATAAGGAAGAGGTCAGAGGTTCAAGTCCTCTTAGGCCCACCATCCCCCGACCCCCCGGCCGCCGGCAGGCTGTTGCCGAGCTGGCTGAGGAACGGCCCGACGATGTCGATCGGCAACGGGAAGACCACGGTCGAGTTCTGGTCTGCGCCGAGCTCGAGCAGGGTCTGCAGGTAGCGCAGCTGCAGGGACGCCGGGCTCTTGCTGAGCTCCTCCGCCGCCTGCCGCAGCTCCGCGGAGGCCTGCAGCTCGCCGCGCGCGTTGATGACCTTCGCGCGCCGTTCCCGCTCCGCCTCCGCCTCGCGGGCCATCGCCCGCTGCATGGCCTCGGGGATCTCGACGTCCTTGATCTCGACCACCTTCACCTGGACCCCCCACGGCTCGGTCTGCTCGTCGATGATCTTGCGCAGGTCGTCGTTGAGCGCGTCACGGTGGGCGAGCAGGGTGTCGAGGTCGGCGCGGCCGAGCACCGAGCGGAGGGTCGTCTGCGCGATCTGGGAGGTCGCGACCGCGTAGTTCTCGACCGCCATGACGGCCTTGACCGGGTCGGTCACCTGGAACATCAGCACGGCGTTGACCCGGGCCGGGACGTTGTCCCGGGTGATGACCTCCTGGGGCGGGATGGTCAGGGAGACCACCCGGAGGTCGGCTCGGACGAGCCGGTCGGCGAAGGGCAGCAGGAAGCAGACGCCGGGCGTCTGGAGCGGGCGGAGCCGGCCGAAGCGGAACACCACCCCCCGCTCGTACTCGCGGAGCACCCGCACCGACCCGACTCCCCACGCGACCAGCGCGAGCACGACGACGACTCCGACGACGACCCAGGTCATGGCTTGGCCTCCTTGTTCTCGAACGCGTTCCACCGGGTGGCGAAACGGTCTGCCGCGGCCGGCGCGGACTCGCTCCCCTCGAGCGGCACGTGCGCCGGGAAACCGGTCGGGGTGTTGCGGAAGTGGCTGAAGAGCGGGAGCCCGGCCCCGGCGGCCGCGACCAGGGCGAGCAGCAGGACGACCGCCTCCGCCGGTTCGCGGCGGCTGGGCAGCATCGCCAGCGGCAGCAGCACCGCGAGTACGACGAGAGCGCAGGCGAGTCCCCGGTGGAAGCGGCCGGCCTCGGAGTGCGGCCAGGGATCCACCTCCCGCAGGATCTCCCGGCCGCCGTCCGACGTTGTGCAGGTGCTCTTGACCGGACAGCTGTTGCACACCGTCGGGCTGCCCCGGTAGCGCATCGTGCGTTGGTGCTGGTCGAACGAGACCGGCCACAGCCACTGGTCCTGCGGGCACACCCAGGCGTCGTGGTCCTCGTGGTAGCGGAACGTGCCGGTCCGCCACGCCTGGGTGCGGCGCGCCACGCGTCGTGCGGTGAGGTCGAAGACGTAGGCGACCGCCACCAGGAAGGCGGCGTACCCGGCGACCAGCCACACCGCGACCGACACCCGGCTCATGTCCGCACCGTGTCCTCCTCGGCCGGGCCCTCGGTGTACAGGACGTCCTCGGGCAGCTCGTAGGTGGACTGTCGCATCCGGTAGCGGACCCCGAGCCAGCAGATCCACAGGAACGGCAGCACGCCGCCGACGATGAACACGACGTCGCCGGGCAGCCGCATCCACTCCAGCAGCGCGTTCCCCGGTTTCGTGACGTAGTCCAGCGACCGGGCCTCGAAGTAGCCCTTGGACACCGACTGGTAGAGCTGCAGCACACCGAGCGGCAGCAGCGTGGCGAACACCATCCAGGCCAGTCCGATGTTCAGTGACCAGAAGCTGATCTTGGCCAGCTTGTCCGGCCAGCGCTCGGCCGGCACCAGGTAGCGCAGCGCGAACATCGCCAGGCCGACGGCGAGCATGCCGTAGACGCCCATCATCGCGGCGTGGCCGTGGTTCGCGGTCAGCGCGGTGCCGATCTCGTAGTACGACACCACGGGCAGGTTGATGAGGAAGCCGAAGACGCCCGCGCCCAGGAAGTTCCAGAACCCGACGGACACCAGGAACATCACCGCCCAGCGGTGCGGGAACGGTGACGAGGTCCGGCCCTCCTGCCGGGCGCCGAGCTGCAGGAACGTCCACGCCTCGATGGTCAGGAAGGTCAGTGGGATGACCTCTGCGGCGGAGAAGAACGCACCGAGCGCCATGTGCTCGACCGGGGTGCCGGAGAAGTACAGGTGGTGCATCGTGCCGATCACGCCGCCGGCGGAGTAGAGGATCACGTCGAGGAAGATGATCCCGAGCGCGATCCGCTCGCGCACCACCCCGAGCATCACGAAGATGTAGGCCACCATCACGGTGGTGAACAGCTCCAGGAAGTCCTCGACCCACAGGTGCACGACCCAGAACCGCCAGAACTCCGCGACGGTGATGTGGGTCTCCGTGCCGGCGAGCAGCCCGACCGCGTAGAACGCGGGGATCGCCAGTGCGGCGTAGAAGAACAGCCACGGCATGTTGCCCTTGGACTCGCCCTTGAGCCGCGACCGGATGCCGCGCCAGATGATCGCGATCCAGAAGAACAGGCCCACCACGAGCAGGATCTGCCACAGCCGCGGCAGGTCGAGGTACTCCCACTGCTGGCTGAAGATCGGGGAGTCCTGTGCCCACTTGACCCCGTGGATGGACAGAGCCTCGCCGGTCAGGCTGCCGAACACCACGAGCGCGAGGGCGCCGAGGAGTGCGTAGGCGAGGACGTTCTGGCCCTTGGGCTCGCGCCGCGCGATGAACGGCGTCAGGAAGATGCCGGCGGCCAGGAACGCCGCGGCGGTCCAGAACAGCGACAGCTGCACGTGCCAGGTCCGGGCGAGGTTGAACGGCAGCAGCCGGGCCAGGTCGAGGCCGAAGAAGTTGCTCAGATCGGCTCGGTAGTGCTCGGCCGCCGCGCCGACCAGGGTCTGGACGAGGAACAGGGCGGCGATGACGAGGAAGAACCAGGCGGTCGCCTTCTGGGAGGGGGTGAGCACGACGTCGCCGGGCTGCCGGAAGCTGATCGACGGGCTGTCCGCGCCGTGCCACCCGATCCGCTGGCTCCACCGGCCGTAGACCGCGAACAGCGCCCCGGTCCCGCCGAGGAGTACGACGAGCGAGAGCACGCTCCAGACCACGACGTCGGCGGTGGGGCCGTTGTCCACGAGCGACTCGCCGGGCCAGTTGTTGGTGTAGGAGTAGTCGTGCCCGGGCCGCTGGGCCGCCGACGCCCACGCGGTCCAGGCGAAGAACGAGGTGAGCTGGTGGATCTGCTCCGGGTCGGTGATCATGTTCGGCACCAGGCCGTACTTCGTGGAGCTCTCGCCGAAGACCTGGGCGTAGTGCTTCTCGAGCTTCGTGAACGCGGCCGCCTGGGTGTCGGTGAACGTCAGCTCGCCGGTCTGCTCGTCGTACCGGTTGGTGCGGAAGTCGTCGACCGTGGCCGCCCGGGGATCCGGGTCACCCGCGCTGCGGTGCGCGCCGAGCACGTCGGTGGCCGAGCGCCGGAGATAGTCAGCGGTGTAGTCGGGACCCAGGTAGCCGCCGTGCCCGAGCACGGAGCCGTACTCCATCAGGCCGCGCTCCAGGAAGATCTTCTGGCCGGCGGTGATGTCCTGCGTGGTGAACAGCACCGAACCGCTCTGGTCGACCACCTTGTCGGGCTGCGGCATTCCCGCGGTGTAGCTGCGGTAGGCCAGGATCCCCATCACGGTGAAGCCGAAGACGAACACGAGTGCGGTCCACTGCACCCAGCCCTTCGACACGATCATCTTCGGTTCGGCCCGGGTCATCTCCGCCTGACGTGACACGGCTCATCCCCTCGTTTCCAAGTCGGTCAAGTCCGACGCATCCTGCCAACAAGGTAAAGGCGTGACAAGGGAGGCCGGGGAAGCGGCGCGTTGCCAACGGCTACACTGACGGCTCCGACGACGCCGTCTCCACCGCGGGTACGGCGCGCCCCGACAGACCCGAAGGGAACGGCATGAAGAAGCTGATCCTCGTGGCGCTCGCCGCAGCCGCGGCGGTGTTCGCGAGCAAGAAGGTGAAGGCCGGCCAGCAGGAGCAGGCCCTCTGGGCCGAGGCGACGGACAACGTCACCAAGTCCTGAGCCGGTCACCCCGGTTCACGGGGGCCATGGCGCAATTGGTAGCGCACCTGCTTTGCAAGCAGGGGGTTAGGGGTTCGAGTCCCCTTGGCTCCACATCAAGAAGTCGCAAGTCAGCCCGCGACCCCGTTTCCCTCGTGGCCTACCTCTGCTGGCACGATCGCGCCTGTGGGGGCTGGGGGGAGCGTCTAGCGCGGACTCCGGCGGTGCGCGGACAGCCGAGTCGAGTGCGATCCCTGCGGACGTCCTAGGTTGCGGTCGCCCTGGCGGCTCATCAGGACAACGTCCGAGCAAGCTCATGCGTTCTGGTTCGTGCGGGCCGCCTGCCGCATGCCCGTCGAGCGCCCGGTGAATG
This sequence comes from uncultured Actinomycetota bacterium, assembly GCA_963838025.1. GTDB lineage: Bacteria > Actinomycetota > Actinomycetes > Propionibacteriales > Nocardioidaceae > Nocardioides_B. The sequence continues at coordinate 229,243 of CAWIPF010000004.1, read as the reverse complement.
CCTCGGGTAAGCGACGCGCGTGATGGTGATTGACTATTCGGCGTGGCCGAACCGACCGACGTCCAGCATCTGGTGAAGCAGCTGATGGCGGGAGCCAGCCCCGAGGAGAGCAGGGCACTGCTCGACGCGCTGATGAGTGGGCAGGTGTCCAGCATCTTCGAGAAGCTCAAGCGCGATCAGGCGCCGACCCTGTTCCCGATCCCGACCGAGGTCCGCGGGTTCCGGGTGCGCCTCGACCTGCACGGCGCGAAGCCGCCGGTGTGGAGGCGCCTCGACCTGCCGGGCGATCTGACCCTGCCCCGGCTGCATGACGTGATCCAAGCCGCGATGGGTTGGTCCAACAGCCACCTGCACCGGTTTCGCATCGGACGCGACCCTCGGTCGCCGTACTTCGTCACCCACTTTGATATCGAGGAGGGCGAGGACGGGACGCTCGAGGACGACGTCCGGCTCGATCAGCTCCTCAGTGCGGAGGGCGACGAGCTCTGGTACGAGTACGACTTCGGTGACGGCTGGGACCACAAGCTGACGGTCGAGGAAGTGCTCGAGGCGCCGCCGCCGACGGTGCGCTGCACTGCCGGGCGGATGGCATGCCCGCCCGAGGACTGCGGTGGCCTCGGTGGCTACGAGGAGCTTGCCGCCTGGGTCCGAAGCGGGTACGACGACGCACTCCTCCCCGGCAACTTCGACGACGCCGCACACGCTCGCGACTGGCTGCCACTTGACTGGCACCCCGACCATTTCGACGCCGAGGAGACCAACGCCGCTCTCGCGATTGCGGTCGCCGAGCCCGTCGCGGTGACCGGGGAGCTAGCCGAGCTGGCCGAGCAGCTCGACCACCGGGGCGTCCGCCTGCTGCGGGAGGTGCTGGGTCGTCCGTTCTCCCACGGTCCGACGGTCGTCACTGACGCCGAGGCTGCCCGACTGACCGAGACGTACCGGACCTTCCTCGACATCATCGGCGACGGGGTCACGCTGACCGCCGCCGGGTACCTACCTCCCGCCGTGGTCGAGCAGGTCGCCGAAAGCACTGGGATCAGCGAATGGTGGATCGGCAAGGCCAACCGGGAGGACCTCACCTACCCCGTCGCCGACATCCGGACCACGGCCCGCGCCCTCGGGCTGGTCAGCGTCCGCAAGGGCCGCCTGAGCCCCACCGCCGCGGCCATCCGATGTGGCAATGACTCGCAGGCACTGTGGCGTCACATCGTCGGACGACTCCCCTTGGGCACCAAGGAGGCGGAGCGGCAAGCCGGCTGGATGGCACTCGCCGTGGCCGGCAGCGGCGTACCTGCCCAGGAGTGGCGCGGCGAGATCAGTGACCTGTTGTTCGCGCTCGGGTGGCGAAGCGGGCACGACCGGTTCTCGCCTCCGCCCGCCAACAGCGCGACCCTCGACGTCCTCGAGCAGCTCGCCGGTGCCTCGCGCGTGCGCTGGCGCGAGATCACGGGCGTTGATAACGCCGTCGCGACCACCGCCCGCGCGGCGATCCGACCGACCTGACCGCTGTCGGAGATCATCACTACCGTCGGAGTCATCCGGGGTGAAGGAGAGCAGTGGAGATCGACGTGTCGACCTGGACCGTCATCCGTGACGAGCCGGGCGGGCGCGACAAGAACAAGCGGTGGATCGCGGAGAACGCCGACGCGCCGCGCGATCAACACTGGCTGTGGAAGTACCGCCAGACGACCGGCGACGGCTCCGAAGCGGCATTGACGGACTGTGCCGAGGTCTTCACCTCTCGCCTGGCCGCCGCGATCGACCTACCCGCGGCGGAGTGCAGGTTCGCGATACTCGACGGCGAACCCGGGCTGATCTCCCGCAACGTCACGCCCCACGGCTTCAACCTGAACACCGGCATGACCTATCTGCCCGAGGTGGAGGGCTACCAACGTCGGCCATCCGCCGGGTGCGATTCCGATGGTGGTCGCATGCGACTCGACGAGGGCTACACACTCGACTCCATGGAGCAGGTCCTCAAGCACGTCGAGGCCCCACCGGGGGTCAGTGGTCTATCAGGGTTCGCTGTGTTCACCGGCTACCTAGTCCTGGACGCCCTGGTCGGAAACACCGACCGGCATCCGGGCAACTGGGCCATCCTGGAGCGTCAGAGCGACGGCGCACGCTTCCTCGCACCGACCTACGACCATGGCAGCGCGTTGGGTGCCGGGCTGACAGACGACAACAGACGGGCGAAGGATCCCGTGGCCTTTGCGAGGCGAGGGCGAGCGAATCCGTTCTCGCCACGAAAGCAGCTGCTCGTGGACCTGGCGCTCGAGGCCGTTCGGCGCAGTGGTGCAGATCTCTGGCTGGCGCGGATCGCTGCGTTGGACGGGGCCTCTATTCGGGAGACACTGGAAGCGCCTCCAGGGAGAATGTCGGAGGTCGCGTCTACCTTCATGGAGCAGGTGGTGCTCGAGAACCAGAGGAGGTTGTGCCATGGCGACGCTGCTAAAGACTGACGAACTCCTTGTCAGTCGGCAGGACCCCGAAACCCGTCGCTACAGCCGCGTCGGCGTCTTGAGCCACGACGGGCACACCTTCCGCTTCAAGTACGACGACGACGTGCGGAGAGCTCTACCGGGACTTCCGCTCGGGCGAGTGCACGAGAGCGAGTCGCTCTTCCCGATCTTTGCTGAGCGGGTCATGGACCCTCACCGGCCCGAGCGGGCCGAAACGCTGGAGCAGCTGGGCTTGGGCGCCGAGGCCGAGCCGCTTGAAGTTCTTGCGGTGTCGGGCGGGGGTCGCACTGGCGACACCTACGAGTTGACGCCACTGCCCCAACCGGGACCTGTCAGCCTGCCGTTCCTTGTTCACGGCATTCGCCACCTGACGTCTGAGGAGCGCGCCGCGATCGACGACCTGAAGCCAGGCGATCGTCTTGAACTGCGTTGCGAGCCAGACAACGAGTTCAACGAGCGTGCCCTTCTGGTGAGGCATACCGGTGACCGTCTCGGATATGTCCCGGACCCACTGCTCGACTATGTACACCGGATCATGGAGCGCCCATTCGAGCTCGTTGTCGATCGGGTGAACCCACCCGAGGCGGGTATGCACATGCGTCTGCTCGTCCGCCTCACCGGTCAACTCGTGGCGTAGTCACGCTCGCCGCGCAGTGATCCGCAGCGAATGAGGCTGTCTCCGGCGACACGTGGCGCCGAAGGCCGGGTCGCCTGGTCGCGCATTAGCGGCGGAGTGGTCGCACCGGTCTCAGCGGCTAATCGCTTCAAGCAAGACCAGCAGGCAGTGCTTCGCCACAGGTCGTCGGAATATCGCTTCGCGCGCCAGCGGGTGCAGGAACGATGGTGTTGACTGGCACGCCTGCGACCGGGACACGGAGGACCCACTCTGGTGATGTACGACTTCAACATCAGCGACCATTGGCCCGACGACGAGCCTGTCTGGGTGCGGTCGCTGGCGTCCTCTCTCGACCGTCGCAACGGAGCTTCGACCGTGCTTCCGCTGACACTGATCGTGGAGGAGATTGTCAACTGGGCCGAACTCGCCGGCGGCCAGGAGGCATGGAACAACAAGTGGAACCGTCGCTCGTTGCTAGCCGACCTGCAGCAGTCCGCGGACGCAGTCGGGACAACCCTCACGGGGCTCATCGACGGCGCCCTGACTCAGTTCACGGACGCGTTCGCCGACCTCATCGTCGACAAAAACCCGGCGCTGCTGGAACCGCCGGGCGCCCGTTCGCATCTGACCTGGAGTGCTCTGCTTTCCGCGGCGAACGATCTGCTGGCCCTGCTGGACTCCGACGACGCGGTCGCGGCGAGCTGGGGCGATTTGGTTGCCGTGGCCCAGGATGGCAATCTGGCAAGGCGTGAGTTCCGTCCCATCGCTGACCTGCTGTACGCACAGCTCACCCGTCGGGGCCACAACGCGCAGCAGGCGTTTAAAGACCTTCTCTGGATGGTTGCGTACGGAAACTCACCGGAAGCCCTGCCCACCGAACGGCACGACCTGCCGGCTGAGGACCGCATCGCCCGAGCCCGCGACATTGCAATGAGTCCCGCGGACACCCACGATGTCGTTGTCTGGCTGGGCTTCGACGGACGGGTCTCGTCTCGTCTGGATGCTGGCAATGTCACCTTCTACGACGCGCTTTGGGCCGTACCTAACGCCGCGCCAGGCGGACAGGACTTCCCGCACAAGGCCGAGTTGAGGAAGCTCGTCGGCCACCCGGGCATGTTCAAGGTCGCCGAGCGCATCGGGGAGAAGTCGGATGCCGAGACCCTTGTCCGCGTCGACCTTGGCCACACCCACCTCGCAGGTGCTGCGGATCGAGCCAGAGAGATTGTCGAGACCATCTTCAACGTAGCCCTCCACTTCGGGGGCGGCATTCGCCCGCACCTGATCCAGTACGGGGTCCTGGCCGACGGCGACCACCGCTCGTCCAGCTTCATGGCCTCGCGCCGAGAGACCGGGTTCCCCGATGACCACTACGGCGCGGATATCACCGCCGAGGCCGTCGACGAGCACGGGGCCGAGATTGCTCACGCCCTCGCGCGGCAGCGGCTACCGCGATTCCTAGCGGCAGCGCTCGAGGTACAGACGACGGCCGATCACCCGTTCAGCCGAGATCTGGCGCTCCGCAGCCCGTCTCAAGCGGACATCAGCAGCGTCCTCCCACTCGCGGACCGGGTCGTGCAGCACATCGCCGCACACGCGGCAATTAAGCCCAACGACGCCTTCGACATCCTGCGGCGACCCTGGGCGCACGCCCGGTGGCTCGGATCGGTACGGTATGCCGTTCACCTGTGCATGGCCGCCGGCGGTCGGCGAGACGACCTGCGTGACGAGCTGGTGCGCGAGTGGTACAACCCGAAGGGGCCGTGGGTCCTGTTCGCTGCTGATCGGGCGGGCGAGCTGCTCTCGATTTGCCGCGTCGAATCCGAGCGCGCATGGATCCAGCGAATGCTGGCAAGCATCAGCGACTACGACCTGTACCGCGAGCTCATCGAGGAGTACGAGGTCGAGGGCCAGGTCCTCGAGATGCGACGGCGGCGGGTGCGCAACGCCCTGGTCCACGGAAGCCCCGCCCAGTTTGACGTCGTCTCCTCGGTTCGCGGCTACTCGGAGTTCCTTAGCAGCAGCGCCCTGCATGCAGGTATGGAGTCGTACACGACAGGGTCCGCGCCGATCGACGCACTCAAGAAGCGGACCGCGGAGGCGACGGCACTTGAGGGCGGTACAGACTGCGCGACGTACTGGCGCTCCCAGAGCGCCACCGCAACCTGAAACGGGGCGGCAAGCTGCCAGGGCAGCCCAAAAAAGCCGGGATTCCGCCCTCCGCAAGGCAGTGGACGAAGATCCCTGGACTACCCCGATAGCAAGAAAGGAGTGCCGTTGGCCAGTGGCCACGCACCGAGGGGTGAGGAGGCGTCTCCGCGTTGATCCTCCCGCCGCGTCATTCTGGGCCGGTGTGCACCACCTTCTCGGCACCCGCAGCCTGGGGGAAGGATTACTCACAATGCTCGGGCGAGCTGACCGCCCTCGTCGTAGGGCTACGGTCGGCTCTCGCGCCACGCCTCGTACGTCGCCGCGATCTTCTCCGCGAGCGACCTGTCGCGATCGAGGGTGGCGTGCTGGTAGATCGCCATCGCTGCCTGGGAGGCATGGCCGGCGCGCGCCTGGAGCTCGGCGGCCGTGGCGCCGTGCTGGCCGGCCAGTGTGAGCGCCGTATGACGGAGGTGATGGATCGTCAGGTCGGGGCGACCCGCGGCCTCGCGCGCCGGGCGGTAGCGGTCCATCAGGTAGCGGACGCTCATGTGGTCGGTGCGGTCGCCGGGGAAGAGTAGGCCGGAGGGGCCGGCAGCGGTGTGCTCGAGCAGGTGCTTTTGGAGGATCGGTAGGAACGGCGGCGGAACGTGCACGGTGCGGACGCCGCTGGCGGTCTTGGGTGAGCTGATGACACGGCCGCACTTCGGGCAAGCACCGGCTGCCCCGGGCAGCACGTCCTTGTCGATCTTGCGGTTGACGTTGATCCGGCCGGTGACGCCGTCGACGTCGGAGCGGCGTAGCTCGAGGAGCTCGCCCTGGCGCAGCCCGACGAAGGCGGCCAACACGATGAACAGCTTCAGTCGGTCGGGCATCGACTCGGTGATGACCTCGAGCTCGTCGAGGGTCGCGGGCACCGCGACACGGGTGACCAGCGCTGTGCTCGCGCCGCGAATCTTCGGCGGAGCGCGGTCGATCAGCTCCTCCTCCTCGGCGGCCTGGAGGAGCGAGCGGAGCAGGCGGTAGGCGGCGGCGTTGGACGACGCGGTCTTCTCGTCGAGGGACGCGCGCCAGACCTTAATCTCCGTGAGGGTCACGTCCTTCAGCGGCATCTCGCCGAAGTAGGGGTTGATCCGGGTCGCAAGCAGCGCCTCGTAGTTGTGAATCGTGGTGGGCCGCAGGGAGCGTTCGCTGAGGTATCGCTTCGCGAACGTGCTCACGGTGTTGTGTGTGGCCTGCCGCCGCCGGCGCTCTTCGGCGGCCTTGCGGGACGCCGGCGGCGACCAGACGTCGCGGTCGACGAGGGATCGCTCGGTCGCCAGCCATGCCTCGGCGTCCATCTTGGTGCCGAGCGTGCGGGAGTACCGCGTGCCGTCGGGCATCGCGTAGCGGGCGCGGTAGGTCACCTCGCCCTTCGCGCTGACCCTGCGCTCGACCTCTCCGAAACCTCGCCTGCGAGCCATCTCCCGCGACCTCCTCCTGCTCGCTCGGGCCACCCGTGGGGGAAGCGGCCCCCTGACCCCCTGCTTGTTCCTGCTGGTCAAGCAGGGGGATGGCCCGAGATGGCTATCCGCTTGATTGGTCGTCAGGGCCTGGGGGACCTGTGGGGGAAAGAACGGCAGATCCTGGCCATTCCTGCCCCATCGTGTCCGACGTTTCCGCAGGTCAGAGGCCATTTTACGGCAAAAGTCAAGGTCGATTTGCAAGCAGGGGGTTAGGGGTTCGAGTCCCCTTGGCTCCACCAACGGTGACGATCGTGTACCTGTGCCGACCCGCAAGGCCGCCGCGTCTCCGTCACGGGGCAGCCGCCTACTTTCAAGGGTGCACGAAAGTGACGCTGGGATGCTGCCGCAGCCGCTGACCGACGCACGAGTGCAGCTGTGAGGTGCGGACGGTGGTCGAGGTGAGTGGCTGGTCCGAAGCGTCGACCCTGGGCGGGGTCAGGCACCCCAGCAGCTGGTGAGCGTGGGGCTCGGCGATGCCGATGTCATCGGGCGCGTACCGGTCCTCGTTGTAGACCTCGGTCTGGCCGGGGCTCAGCTTGGAGGGGTCATACCCCTGGGTGCATGTGTCGTTCCAGCAGCCGAAGACCACGACCTGACGGAGCTCGTCGTTGCGAACCGTCGCGGGGTACACGTCGCCGGGCGGTGGGTCGAAGACGAGGCCGGACATGGCCAGGGCGGCGGTCGCGGCGGCCAGGAGCCCAGTTGCGAGCCCACTCCACACAGCCCAGCGGCGCAGCCGCGAGCGGTCCTCGCGCTGCTGCCGGAACATGTGCCCCTCCGGCGGCGCCGGCGGGGGTCCATCTTCGGTCATGCCGGACATGGTGCCCCAGCCGACGGCAGATGCAGTGCCTCTTGGGGGTGATCCGCCGGGCGGGGACGGGAGTGCACGTTGGGCGACTCAGACGTTCTTGAGACGGTGAAGCCCCGACCGGATGACCGGTCGGGGCCGCAGCCGTCACATCGTCGGGGTCAGGCTGCGCCGACGGAGCGCCAGTACGAGTTCAGGGCGCCGTTTGTCTTGACGAACCAGACGAGCGGTCCGACGAGGATGAACGAACCCGGGAGGTACCACAGGCCGGTGGCTCCGGAGACGGGCTTGCGCTGGCCCCGCCGCTCGAAGAGGTTTCCGACTTCCGAAGCGGTGATGAACGGCATCACGAATCCGACGAAGATCGCGAGGACCAGCGCGAGGCCGCCATCGATGCCCTGGCCTGAGTGCCGCTTCATCTCACTGTGAGTCTGGAAGAACCACACCCACGAGTAGATGCCGAGCGTGACCACCGTCAACAGGATGCAGACCCCGGTGCCGCGGATCTTCCCGACCGGGCCGACGCCGGCCGGAGCAGGCGCGGACGGCTGGACGACGGGAACCTCCGACGTCTGCGGAGCCGCTGCTGCTGTCGGCGATGCCGCGGTCAGGTTGACGGTTTCCGCAGTCGGGAACGGCGGGGTGGACTCGGTCATGGATCTCCTTCGAGACGCGGGAGCTGAATGTGGGCCAAAAGCGCCTCGAACATAGGTGCCGGTTATGCCAGATGTCTGCCGAATCCAACAATTGCATTGGGTTTGTGGGCATTGGCGGGATGACGCCGATGCGCCGCCTGCGCGGGCTGCATGGTGATCTCGACAGCCTGCTCCCCGCCATGGCGGCCTACCCCTGGCGCATGTGGGTCTCCCGTGGTCGGCCCACGGGGTTGCCGGCCCCGCCTCAGTGCGGGCGTGGAACGGGTAGCGCGTGCCACGTCCTGCCGCCGTCGAGAGTCCGGTAGAGCCGCTCCGGCGCATAGTGCGTGGGGCCGAAGATGAACCCCGTGGCCGGGTTCACGAACCGCAGTCCGGCCCAGCCGAAGAAGAGACCACCGGTGCCGGAGATGCCCCTCTGCCAGTGCAGGCCGCCGTCCTCGGTGGTGGCGAGCAGGTCCCCGGCGCCCGACTCGACGGCGAGGAAGGCGTGACCGGAGCCGTTGTCGGCCAGCAGGACCGGGTCGCCGGTCGGTGGCGGGTCACCGAGCCGCCGCCAGTGCCGGCCGCCGTCCGCGGACCCGTAGACGTGGTGCTGGGTGGACTGGGCCTGCTGGGACTGCAGGTTGTCGAAGCAGTCGAGAAGCATGGCCGAGGGGTTGCCCAGGGCGAGGCTCACGAGCGCAGCGCCGCCGTCCGCCGGCCCGCAGGGGACTCGACGCTCGATCCAGGACAGGCCGCGGTCCACGCTGACCCACAACCGGCCGACCCGCTCGAAGTCGCCCCTGGCCAGGACCGCCACCGTGTCGCCGCGAGCCACCACGAGGGTCGCCGGTGAGGTCGTCGGCAGCCGGAGCCTGGTCCAGTCGCCGGCCCCGGGATCGTGGCGGTAGAGGGCCCGCCGGTCCGGCGAACCGCGCAAGGAGAGCGCATAGAGCGTGGCCCGTCCGGCACCCGCGGTCGTCTCGTCGCTGCTGACCAGCTGGCTGACCGCCGGCAGCGAGGCCGGTTGCCAGGTGTGGCCGCCGTCGCTGGTGGCGATCAGGCAGGTGCTGCACGGCGCATCGGTGTAGAGGTAGCCGTGCCGGTCGTCGAGGACGTACATGCCTATCCGCCCCTCGACAAGCGCGTTGGCGCTGCCGGGCAGCCTCAGCGAACGAGCCACCGTCGTCCAGTGACCGCCCGCGTCGGCGGTGGTGGCGAGGACGCCGCACCGGTTGCACGTGCCGGGGTTCAGGGACCATCCACTGTCGGCGGAGAAGAAGCTGACCGCGTTGGGCCCGAAGTCGTCCGTGCCCTCGACTGGTGCCGAGGGTGCCGGCGTGGACGGGGCCGACGAGGCCGGAGCCGTCGGCGAGACCGCGGGGGCGGGGCGCGGCGGTGTCGTGGCCGCTCGGCCGGTCAGCAACCCGGCACCCGCGACCCCCGCGCAGAGCACCGCGACGGCGGCCAGGGCTGTCGCCTGACGACGCCGCGCCTGGCGTCGGGCGCGTTGCCGCACCGTCGCCAGCGGCGGAACCGCCACTGTCCGGACGATCTCGCTCTCCCAGCGCCCGAAGCGCTCACGGAAGCCGTCGTCGTCGGTCACAGGCTCCTCACCTCCCCCAGCCGGGCGGCCAGAAGCTGGCGTCCTCGCGACAGCTGGGACTTGACCGTGCCCGCGCTGACGCCCGTCTCGTCCGCGATTCGCGCGACCGGGAGGTCGAGCAGGTAGAACATCACCAGCGGGTCGCGGTAGCGGGCCGGGAGTGCGCGTAGCGCGTCCCGCAGGTCGACGCTCTCCGCCGAGACCTCGAGGTCCCTCACCTCGGACGGTGGGGCCCCGACGAGGTGGGCCTTGGCCCGGGCGCGACCCAGCGCGCGCCATCGGCGCCGGAGCACGTTGACCCCCACGGTGTAGAGCCAGGCCTCTGGGGCGTCCAGCGAATCCCACCGGCCGGTGCGCAGCAGCCGGGCGAACGCCTCCTGGCCGGCGTCCTCCGCCTCGGCGCGGTCCCCGGCCGCCACGAAGAGTGCAGAGACGAGCCGTGGGTAGAAGCTGACGTAGAACGCCTCCAGGTCCCGCTCCGCGTCCCCCTGCACGCCCCACCCCCTCCGCCCGTCCTCGATGCCGGCCACCATGGAGAGTGGTGCCGGTCACCAAGGAGAGTCTGGGGCACCGGAAAAGGTTGCACGGCCGTTTGAGCCGGGGGCGGACGACGGCGGGTCTTTTCCTCAGCTGGGGAAGAAGCTGGGGAAGGTCGAGACCTTCTGCCGCCGCCGCGCCGGCTCTCGCGCGCCGACGGGTGACCTAGGCCTCTGTGGTGCGGGGGCCGGGGGGGCCATCGTGGGGGCATGGAGGCGAAGCCGGTCCGGTGGGCGGCGGTCGGTCTGGCCGTCGTGCTGACCCTGGGCGGCTGCACCGCGGGGGGCCCCGGCCCTGACGTCCCCGACGCGGGACCGTCCACCGCTGCCCCCTTCACCACGGGGCCGTCCAGCCCCGCCGCGCCGTTGCCCTCCCTCCCGGCCCGTCCGCGGAGCCGTCTCGCGGTGGGACATCGCGCCTGGGTGACGGTCTCGGTGGCCACCCTGTGGCGGTCGCCGGCCGCCCCGCGTCCGGTCGACGCGGGGGCGCTGGCCAGGCCCGCGCGGATCCGGCAGTGGCTCGCGGCCATGTCGGTCGACCAGCGCCGCGGCCTCGGGGGGCGGGCCGACACCCAGGCGCTGCTCGGCGCACCGGTGCGGGTCCTCGCGCTGCGCAGCGGCTGGGCGGAGGTCGCCGTACCGGGCCAGCCGAGCCCGCGGGACCGACGGGGCTACCCCGGTTGGGTGCCCCGGCGCCAGCTGACCGCCAGGGCACCCGGCCCGGCGGTCCTCCGGGTCACGACCACCGCCCGGACGGCCTGGCTGCGAGCGGACACCGCCGGGGCCCACCGGGTGCTCGAGGTGAGCTTCGGGACCAGCCTCCCCTACCGCGGTGCCATCGGCAGGTGGGTCCGGGTCGAGACGCCTGACGGTGCGCTGCGGCGGCTGCCGGCCACCGCCGTGTCCGTGCACCGGACCGGCGACCCCGCCCTGCCCGCGACCGGGCCGGGCCTGGTCCGCACCGCCCGGATGTTCGTGGGTCTCCCCTACCTGTGGGCGGGGCGGTCCGGGTTCGGCTTCGACTGCTCCGGCCTCACCTCCCTCACCTACGAGGTCCACGGCACGGTGATCCCCCGCGACGCCGAGCCCGAGTCACGCGCGGGCACCGCGGTGGCGGCATCGCTGAGACGGCCGGGCGACCTGCTGTTCTACGCGGCCGACGGCACCGTGCACCACGTCACGATGTACGTCGGCTCCGGGCTGATGATCCACGCCCCGAGGACCGGGGCCGCCGTCGAGGTGATCCCGGTCGGCACCGCGTCGTACGCCCGGGAGTACGACGGCACCCGGCGCTACCTGCCGTAACCGCCCGGTCAGCCCACGCCGCGGGCGTGCAGCGCCTTGACCGTCGGCGAGCTCTCGACCGTCGCGGGATCGGGAAAGGTGCGCAGCACCCGGTCCGCCGTGCCGGCGGTCGTGACGGTGAACCAGTAGTTCTCGTTCTTGTAGTGGTGCAACCGGTGGTTGCGCCACACCGCCCGGTAGGCGCGGGTCCGCGGCTTGTAGTCGCTGTGGATCAGGTAGTGGGTCCACTCGTAGGCCATGCCGAGCAGACCGAGGAAGGCGAGGAAGGTCAGCCCGAGCGCGAGGCGTGGGAACGCCAGCAGGGCGACCAGGACGTAGACCGGGAGCGTCCAGGCGAGCACCTGCCAGGGGATGAACACCAGCGGGACGTCCCGGGGGTCGGCGTGGTGCTCCCGGTGCTTGCGGGCCAGGAGGGAGTCGAGCTCGACGCCGGCGACCCGGCGCGGCCGCCAGTGCAGCACGAAGACGTGGATCAGCCACTCGACGAACGGGAAGGCGGCGACCATCACGACCGGCACCAGGGCGTCGGTCCATCTCCAGTCGCCCACGACTCCGCGGGCCACGCCGGCACCGACCAGCAGGGCCCCGATCATCCAGGGCGACGGGTGCGCGCCGAACGCGCGTGCGGCGTCGCCGAGCGACACCCGGCCCCGTCTGCGGCCGGTCATCGAGGCCTCGTCCGCCCGGAGCCGGGAGAGCGCACGGGCGTCGGTGTCGTGGCGGCGTGCGGCCCGGGAGGTGCCGGGGCGAGACACGGGGGTGTCGGTCATCAGAGGTGCTCCAGTTCCGAGATGGCGTCGAGCAGGGAGGAGGTGGCCGGGCCGAGCAGCGCGGTCGCGGCGCTGCGAGCCCCGTCGGGGTCGTGGCCGGTGACCGCGGCGACCACCGCGCGGTAGCCGCGCACATGGGTCACCTCGGGCTCCATGACCGTGGCCAGCGCCTCGAGGCCCGGTTCGTACGCCGCCCGCAGGCTGTTGAACATCAGCCGGAAGACGACCGAGTCCGCGCCGTCGACGACCCGGTCCCAGAAGGCGAGGGCGTGCCGCTGCATGGACACCGGGTCGTCCGCGTCGGCCAGCGCGTCGACCGCGCCGCCGAGGGCCCGGGCGAGGTCCGGCGTACCCCGGGCCGCGGCGAGGGCGGCCACCTCGGGGCCGACGGCCAGCCGGGCCTCGAGGATCGACCGGACCACGCGCAGGTCGAGCTCCCCGTGCCGCACCAGCAGGCGGGGCAGCAGGTCGAGGCCGGCATACCGGGTGAAGTCGCGCACCGTGGTGGCGCCGCCGTGCCGGACCGTCACCAGGCCGGCCTGCGCCATCCGCTGCATCGCCTCGCGCACGACCGGGCGCGAGACGCCGAGCATCTCCGCGAGCCGGCGCTCGCTGGGCAGGCTGGTGCCGGCACCCAGCTCGCCGGTCACCACGTCGGCGAGGATCTGCTCGAAGACGTCGTCGGTGACCGACCGGCGTGCGACGGGGTTCAGCGGCATCCCCCGAAACTAGAACCCGTTCCCGCAACTGGTCAACTGGTATGACCAGGTGTCTGGACCGGGTCCGCCTGGCAGGATCGGGGCCATGGACCTGCTGCGCACCCCCGACGACCGGTTCGCGGACCTGCCGGACTTCCCGTTCGAGCCCCGCTACGCCACGGTGCCGGACGGCGAGGGCGGCGAGCTCCGGATGGCGTACGTCGACGAGGGACCCGCCGACGGCCCCGTCGCGCTGCTGCTGCACGGCGAGCCGAGCTGGTCGTTCCTCTACCGCACGGTGATCCGGGTGCTGACCGGCGCCGGGATCCGCGCGGTCGCACCGGACCTGGTCGGCTTCGGCCGCTCCGACAAGCCCGCCGACCCGGCCGACCACACCTACGCCCGCCACGTCGAGTGGACCCGCTCGCTGGTCCACGACGCGCTCGACCTGCGCGCCGCGACCCTGGTCGGCCAGGACTGGGGCGGCCTGATCGGGCTGCGCCTGGTCGCCGAGCACCCGGACCGGTTCTCCCGGGTGGTGGCGGCCAACACCGGCCTGCCCACCGGCGACTTCGACATGCCCGAGACCTGGTGGCGGTTCCGCGTTGCCGTGGAGCAGGCGGAGACCCTCGACGTCGGGCGCCTGGTCCAGGCCGGCTGCGCCACCCGGCTGCCCGACCGGGTCAGGGCCGGCTACGACGCGCCCTTCCCGGACGAGACCTACAAGGCCGGCCCCCGGGCGATGCCCGGCCTGGTGCCGACCCGCCCGGACGACCCGGCGACCGAGGCCAACCGGGCCGCCTGGGACCGGCTGACCCACGCCGACCTCCCGTTCCTGGTCGCGTTCAGCGACGGCGACCCGATCACCGGTGCGATGGCACCGATCCTGCGGCGCAGCATGCCCGGGGCCCGGGGCCTGGACCACCCCGTCGTCGAGGGGGCCGGGCACTTCCTGCAGGAGGACGCCGGGGAACGGCTCGGGCAGATCGTGGCCCGCTTCATCACCGGCTGACCTCGGCTGCTTCATCGGGACCCGGACTGGGTACAACTCCTGTGTCAGCAGCGGGCGTGTGCACGCCCGCGGCCCGGAGCCGGGGGACGAGAGAAAGAAGCCCATGGAGCTCGACCCGATGGACCGGCCGCCCCGGCGGCGAGGCAGTGCAGCAGGCGCCCGGAGGTGGCCCCACGAGGTCCGCTACACCACCGCGCTGGTGAGCGTGGTGCTGGTGTGGACCCTGGCCATCTGGGTGGCCGGCCCCGATCTCGGTGCCGCGTCGGGCCTGCTGGCGGCGACGCTCGTCGCCGGCCACCTGCTCCGCGACCGGGTCACCCCGGCCCACCTGCCCTACGTGGCCATCTTCGGTGCTCCTCTGCTGCTGGGCGGGCTGTGGCTGTCCTGACCCGGTGACGGGCCCCTCGGGCCCCCTGGGCGCGGGTCCGTAGGCTGGCGGCGTGTCCGCCCAGCTCCGTGCGCTCCTCTCGCCGCGCATGCTCGGGCTGCACCTGCTGGCGGTGGTGTTCACCACCGCGGCCGTGCTGCTGGGCATCTGGCAGTACGGCGCCTGGGAGCACCACCGCGAGGACACCGCGAGCAGCCTGGCCCGGGCGGCCCCGAAGCCGCTCGACCGGGTGCTGGGAAGCGATGCCGCCTTCCCCGGAGCCGCCGTCGGGCAACCGGTCTCGTTCGCCGGGGCCTGGCTGCCCGACAGCACCTTCTTCGTCGCCGACCGGGACCTGCACGGCCGTCGCGGCGTGTGGGCGGTCACCCCGGTGGCGGTGTGCGGCCCGGGCGCGGACTGCGCGAAGGCGCCGGCGGTGCTCGTCGTACGCGGCTGGGCGCCGGACGCGGGCTCGGCGCCGGCGGCTCCGTCCGGACGGGTCGCGGTGACCGGCTGGCTGCAGCCGGGCGAGGGCGCCGGGCTCCCGGACCCGAACCCGAAGGACGACGTGCTGCCGGAGCTGCGGATCGCCGACGCGCTCCAGCGCGTCGACCAGGACCTGTACGGCGGCTACGTGATCGCCAAGACGGTCTCGGCGGGCCCGACCGGCCGGGACGGCGCCACGGAGCCGGGCCTGCAGCCGGTCACGCCGGCGTCGCTGCCGAAGCCGGCGACGTCGACCGCGCTGCGCAACTTCCTCTACGCGCTCCAGTGGTGGGTCTTCGCGGGGTTCGCGGTGTTCCTCTGGGTGCGGTGGTGCCGCGACGAGGTGATTCGGGTCACGGGAGTACCGTCGGGCCCATGAAGTCAGCCCTGCTGCGCTACCGAGTGATGGCCAACGTCGTCGGGGTCCTGCTGATCGTGCTGGTGCTCATCGGCGTGCCGTTGAAGTACCTCACCGAGAAGGGCACCGCCGTCCAGCAGGCGGGCGAGTGGATCACCACCTACCTCGGCATCGCCCACGGTTGGCTCTACATGATCTTCCTGGTGACCGCCTTCCTGCTGTCGCGGAAGGCGAGATGGGAGCCGGCCTTCACCGTCACCACCCTCTTCTGCGGCACCGTGCCGATCCTGTCCTTCTGGGCCGAGCACCGTGCGACGCGGCGGGTCCGCGCCCAGCTGGCCGGGGCCGCCCCGACCGACGAGAGTCTCGACCGGCTCGACCGTCGCTAGGAGCCCGGCCCGGCCCTCGGTGACATGATCGGGGCATGACCGGCGACCCGCACACGGCCTTCGTCCTGGGCGGGGGCGGCCTGCTCGGCGCGGTCGAGGTCGGCATGCTGCGGGCGCTGCTCGAGGCCGGCGTCCGGCCCGGCCTGGTCCTCGGCACCTCGGTGGGTGCGCTGAACGGGGCGCTGTACGCCGCCGACCCCGGCGAGGGCGTCATCGAGCGGCTGGTGGGGCTGTGGCGCAGCGCCGCGGAGACCCGGGAGGTGTACGGCGACGGGGCGGTCCGCCAGGTGACCCGGGCGATGCGGACCGGGACCCACCTGCACTCCAGCCGCCCGCTGCGCGAGCGGCTCGTCCAGGAGCTGGGCGACCGGACCTTCGCCGACCTGCGGATCCCGTTCCAGTGCTGCGCGGCCAACATCGAGCGTGCCTCCGAGCACTGGTTCACCGAGGGCCGGGTGGTGGACGCGGTGATGGCGTCCGCGGCGGTCCCGGGACTGCTGAGGCCCGCGGTGGTCGACGGCGAGCACTACCTGGACGGCGGGATCGTGAACTCGATCCCGGTGGGCCGAGCCGTGGAGTGCGGCGCGCGCCGGATCTTCGTGCTGCAGGTCGGCCGCATCGACCGGCCGCTGCGTCCCCCGCGCAAGCCGTGGCAGGTGGCCCGGGTGTCGTTCGAGATCGCCCGGCGGCACCGGTTCAACCGGGAGCTGGCCGCGCTGCCCGCGGAGGTCACCGCGCACGTGCTGCCCACCGGCGGCGGTGGGTCGGCCAAGGACGACCGGCTGCTGTCCTACCGGGACTTCTCGGCGGTCGTGCGCCGGATGGACGAGGCCTACGAGGCCTCCCGTGCCTACCTGGAGCGGGAGCTGTGACGGGTCTGTTCCGGCGGCTGCTGCTCGCCCCTGCCCTCATCGGGCTCACGATCGTCGCCTACGCCACCATCCCGGTGTGGCTGCTGGCCGCGATCGCGCTCTCGCCCGTCGTACCGGGACGGCTGCGCCCGCTGCGGCTGATGTCCCTGCTGATGATGCACCTGACCCTCGAGAGCCTGATCCTGGTCGAGCTGTTCGGGCTGTGGATCGCCTCGGGGTTCGGGTTCTTCATCCGCCGACCGTTCTTCGAGCGCATCCACTACGACATCGTGCAGGCCTACCTGGTCATCGTGTTCCGGGAGGCCCGCCGGGTGGCCCGGCTCGAGATCGTCACCGAGGGCGAGCCCCCCGACGCGCTGCCGGGCGAGCCGCTGCTGGTCTGCTCGCGCCACGCCGGGCCCGGTGACTCGTTCACGCTGATGTACGCCCTGATGCACTGGTACGGCCGGGAGCCGCGGGTGGTCCTCAAGGAGACCCTCGCCTGGGACCCGGCCATCGACGTGATCCTGAACCGGCTGCCCAGCCGCTTCATCTCCCCCCACGGAGCGAAGGACCTGGAGAAGGAGATCGGGGACCTGGCCCGCGGCCTCGACTCGAACGACGCGTTCGTGATCTTCCCCGAGGGCGGCAACTTCACCCCCGCGCGCCGGCAGCGGGCGATCGACAAGCTGCACCGGCTCGGACTCGACGGGATGGCCCGCCGCGCCGAGCGGATGCAGAACGTGCTGGCGCCCCGGCCCGGTGGCCTGCTCGCGGCGCTCGACGCGGCGCCCGACGCCGACGTGATGCTGGTGGCGCACACCGGGCTCGACCACCTGCTGACGGTCACCGACGTGTGGCGCGAGCTGCCGATGGACAAGCAGATCGTGATGCGGTGGTGGCGGGTGTCCCGCGACGAGATCCCGCACGGACGCGAGGAGCGCATCGACTGGCTGTTCTCGTGGTGGGAGCGGATCGACGGCTGGGTCGCCGAGCACAAACCGGTGGACCTGCCTCCCCCACGACGGGGAAGGCAGGTCCACAGAGAGTCCCGGCGCGGCGACGTCACTCCTTCGTGAGGTCGACCTCCTCGGCGGGGTTGTCGGGCGTGGTGGCCGGGTGCGGCTCCGCGGCGCTGTCCGCGACGGCGACGTCCGGGGAGGACCCGCCCTCGTCGTCGGCGGCGTCGGCCTTGTGCGCACCCGCCGGCGACGTCGACGCTCGGCGCGGGAGCGGGCGGCGGGGTGTAGGCGGACTGCCAGGCGGTGCTGGCCTCCCGGTCCGAGAGCTTCTTGGCCACCGCGGCGGCGACGCCACCGAGCCCGAGGACGATCAGCAGCTTGCGGAGCCGGTGCTTGCTCTTGGTCGGCGCCTCGACCTCTCCCTTGAGGGCGGCGACGGCGGCCTTGCCTCGCTTCTTGGTCTCGCTGCGGACCTCCTCGGTGGCTTCGTCCACGGCCGCGAGCGCGGCGGTCATCGCGGGCAGCACCTCCGCGTTGAACCGCTCCCGGGCGTCGGCGACGACGGGCGCGGCCTTCTGCCGCGCCTCCGCCACCAGCGGCGCCGCCTTGTCGCGCGCGTCCGCGAGCATCGGCCCGGCCTTGTCACGGGCGGCCTCGACGTGCGGGGAGACCCGGTCGGCCAGCGCGCTCGCCTGCGCGCGCAGGTCCTTCTTCTTCGTCTTGGTCCTCATGGTCGCCAGCAGTCCTCTCTGTTCGGAGCCGTCGTCAGCACCAGTTGATCCATGCCCGATCTGATCTCGATCATGCCTGCATCCGGCAGCGGATCAAACCCTCGAGCCGGGTGACTTGCCGTGCGTGGGAGGATCGGCGAGAGACCGAGACGACTTCGAAAGGCACCGTGGTGGCCGAGACGTACGCGACTTTGAAGACCAACAAGGGTGACATCGTCATCCACCTCTTCCCGAACCACGCCCCGAAGACGGTGGAGAACTTCGTGGGCCTCGCAGAGGGCACGAAGGAGTACACCGACCCCAAGAGCGGGCAGACCACGACGGGCAGGTTCTACGACGGCCTCGGGTTCCACCGGGTCATCGACGGGTTCATGATCCAGGGCGGCTGCCCGCTCGGCACCGGCACCGGCGGGCCCGGCTACACGTTCAAGGACGAGTTCCACCCCGAGC
This sequence comes from uncultured Actinomycetota bacterium, assembly GCA_963838025.1. GTDB lineage: Bacteria > Actinomycetota > Actinomycetes > Propionibacteriales > Nocardioidaceae > Nocardioides_B. The sequence goes on along the minus strand of CAWIPF010000004.1, from coordinate 210,551 downwards.
TGCAGTTCGACAAGCCCTACCTGCTGGCGATGGCCAACGCGGGCCCGGGGACCAACGGCTCGCAGTTCTTCATCACCGTCGGCGCGACGCCGTGGCTGAACAACCGGCACACGATCTTCGGTGAGGTCGAGGACGAGGCGAGCAAGGCGGTCGTGGACGCGATCGCGACCGCGAAGACTGCTGCCGGTGACCGTCCGGTCGAGCCGGTGACCATCAGCACGGTCGAGGTGGAGCGCCGCTGAGCACGCCCCAGACGCCGCCGACCGGGGCTCCCCAGGGGGGTGCCCCGGTCTGCTACCGCCACCCCGGCCGCGAGACGCACATCCGCTGCCAGCGCTGCGACCGGCCGATCTGCCCGGACTGCATGCGGTCGGCCGCGGTCGGCTTCCAGTGCCCGGAGTGCGTGGCCGAGGGTGCCCGCAGCACCCGGACCGGGCGCGCGACGTACGGCGGCACCCGGTCCGGCAACCCCGCACTGACCTCGCAGGTGCTGATCGCCCTCAACGTGGCGGTCTACGTGCTGCTGCTGGCCACCGGTGGCGGCCGCAGCCCTTGGCTCTACCGGCTGGCGCTGCTGCCGACCGGAGGCACCGCCCTGGTCGACGGTGTCCCGCAGCACTTCCCCGGGGTCGCGGACGGCGCGTACTGGCAGCTGTTCACCTCGGCGTTCACGCACGCCGCGATCTGGCACATCGGCTTCAACATGGTGGCGCTGTGGGTGCTCGGGCCGCAGCTCGAGGCGGTGCTCGGCCGGGCCCGGTTCCTGGCCGTCTACCTGCTGTCCGCACTGTCCGGGAGCGCTCTGGTCTACTGGCTCAGCGCCACCAACGCCCCGACGATCGGCGCGTCCGGCGCCCTCTTCGGGCTGATGGGCGCGCTGCTCGTGGTCGTGTTCAAGGTGCGCGGCCAGGTCAACCAGATCCTGATGTGGATCGGGCTGAACTTCGTGTTCACGGTGCTCGGCCGCGGCTTCATCTCCTGGCAGGGCCACCTCGGCGGGTTCGTCGGCGGGGTGCTGGTGGCCGCCATCGTGGTCTACGCCCCCAGGAGCGGCCGGGTGGTCTGGCAGAGCGTCGGGCTCGGCCTGGTCACCGTGCTCCTGGTGGCCGCGGTGCTCGCCCGCACCGTCGTGCTCGGCTGAACGGCGCGGGCCCTTCGCGGGTCGGGTGACGATGTCCACAGTGGGGATAACCCCTGTGGACAAATTTCACCGTTGTGATTCCCCCGTGCCGGGGCCGTCCCCAGCCGGGGATGCCGGTGCCGGGCGCTACTCCCAGTGGGTGGCGTAGACGAACCCGACGGCCATGAAGCCGATGCCGACCACCAGGTTGTACTGGCCGAGGTTCTTCACCAGCGGGACCGACAGGTCCTGGCCGGTGATGTAGTAGACGACGATCCAGATCAGCCCGATCAGGAAGCAGCCGAGCATCCCCACGACCACGCCCCGGCCGCGGCCGAGCGGGGTGGAGCGGTGCGCGGCCATCGCGAGGCCGGCGAAGACCAGCAGGAACCCGATCAGGAAGTTCCAGCGGGCCAGGTCGGCCATCCAGGGGAGCTTCTGCCCGTCCAGGGCGACGTTGATGTAGACCGCCATCCAGGCGATCCCGACCGCGACCAGGAGCGCCGCGAGGGCCGTGCGCACGATCGAGATGCCGTTGCCCGGCTCGGCGCCCGGGCGGTGGGGCTTGTTGCGCGAGGTCTTGGGGCTGCTTGCCACGGGTGGCTCCTGGGGAGAGGTGCATTGATGACTGGGTTAGCGTAGTAGGCGACACTGCCTCGCACGAAAGCACACCAGCCATGGTCGAGCCGACTCGCCGCCAGCTCTGGCGCGCCCGGTTGGCCGCCGCGTACGCCGTGCGGCACCGCAGCTACCGCCGGCAGCCGCTGGCCTGGCGGTTGCTGGCGCCCGCGGTCTTCCTGCTGGCCGGCCTGCTCTTCGTGACCAGCGCGGTGAGCTCGGGGGGCATCGGCCTGCGCGCGGGGGACTACACCGACCTGGCGGGGCTGGCCAGCTCGCAGCGACTGGGGGTGGAGCGGCTGCGCACGCAGGCGGCCGCGCTGAACAGCCAGGTCAACGAGCTGTCGGCCGGCCTCGGCTCGGACTCGCCGAGGAAGCTGCAGGCCCAGATCGACGCGCTGCGGGGTCCGGTGGGGCTCGACCCGGTGCACGGTCCCGGCCTGACCGTGACGCTGGACGACGCCCCGCGCGACGTCCAGAACTCGCTCGACAACCCCGACGTGGACGTCAGCGACCTGCTGGTCCACCAGCAGGACATCCAGGCGGTCGCGAACGCGCTGTGGGCCGGTGGCGCCGAGGCGATGACCATCCAGGGCCAGCGGGTGGTGGCCACCACCGGCATCAAGTGCGTCGGCAACAGCGTGGTGCTGCACGACGTGCCCTACGCGCCGCCCTACCGGATCAGCGCCATCGGGCCGGTCGACCAGATGATGCAGAGCATCGACGACACGCCGTACATCGACTTCTACCTGCAGGTCGTGGAGCGCTACGACCTCGGCTGGAACGTGGACGTCGAGCCGGACCTCCGCATGCCCGGGTTCGTCGGCTCCACCGACCTGCGCTACGCCAAGCCGGCCACCAGCCCGTCGAAGGGCACGTCCGGCAGCCGGTGAGCCGACACCCCGTCACTGCTGGGGAGAGGTGCTGTCGCTAGGGCCGGGGAGGGTCGGCGTGGGTGGCGCGGTCGACTCGGTCGGGGTGGGCGTCGGCGTCGGGCTCGGCTTCTCGTAGGAGGAGACCGTGATCACCACGGTGGTGCCCTGCGGCTGGGTCGTGTAGGCCTCCGGGCTCTGCTTGAGCACCTGGCCCTTCTCCGCCTGCGTCTGCGAGTCGTAGACCACGTCGACGTTGAAGCCGGCCTTCTTCAGGACTGAGGTCGCCTTGTCCTGCTGCATGCCGACCACGCTCGGGACCTTCTTGGGGCCCGCCGAGTAGTACACGGTGACCAGGCTTCCCGAGGACACGCTCTGCGCGGCGTTCGGGTCGGTGCTGATCACGGTGCCCCTGTCCTGGTCGGACTGCTGCTTGACCAGCTTGACCCTGAGCCCCGCGTCGACGAGCTTCTGCCGCGCGGTCTGCTTGTCGTCGCCGATCACGAGCGGCACGGTCACGTCCGGCTTGCCGGTGGAGATGGTGATGTCGACCGGCTGGTCGGGAGGGATCAGCTGGCCGGCGTTGGGGTCCTGGGCCATCACCTTCCCCTTGGGCACGTCCTCCGAGGCCTCGCGGGCGACCTTGCCCAGGGTCAGGCCCGCGTCGGCCAGCCGGCTCTCCGCCTGGGTCTTGCTGAGGTTCAGCACGGAGGGCACCGACTTGGTCTCCGGGGCCGTGGCGAACAGCTTCGGGCCGAAGATCGCGGCCGCGACGAGCAGCGCCAAGATGCCCACGCCGGCGAGCACCAGCGGCCACTTCTTCTGCCGCTGGTCCGCCTCGGGCAGGTGGGAGCCGGTGGCGCCGAAGATCGACGTCGCCGCCTCGGGGTCGTCGCCGGGCACGAAAGCGGTCGCGTCGTTGACGGGTACGGCGGGCGCGACCACCGGCTTGCCGGCCAGGAACCGCTCGATGTCCGCGCGCATCGCCGCGGCGCTCTGGTAGCGCTCCGCGATGGGCTTGGCCAGCGCCTTCATCACGATCGCGTCGATCTCCGGTGCCAGGTCGTGGTCGAGCGTCGACGGCGGCGCCGCCTGCTCGCGCACGTGCTGGTAGGCCACCGAGACCGGACTCTCCCCCACGAACGGGGGGCGGCCGGTGAGCAGCTCGTAGAGCAGGCACCCGGTGGAGTAGACGTCGCTGCGCGAGTCCACGGTCTCGCCACGCGCCTGCTCCGGGGAGAGGTACTGCGCGGTCCCGACCACGGCCGCGGTCTGGGTCATCGTCGACGACGCGTCCGCGACCGCCCGCGCGATGCCGAAGTCCATCACCTTCACGTCGCCGGCGGGGGTGAGCATCACGTTGCCCGGCTTGATGTCGCGGTGGATGATCCCGGCGCGGTGGCTGTAGTCGAGGGCGGAGAGCACCCCGGCGGTGATCTCCAGGGCCCGCTCGGGGAGGATCTTGCGGCCCTCGCGGACGATGTCGCGCAGCGTCCGGCCGGCGACGTACTCCATCACGATGTAGGGCTGGGAGACGTGGGTGCCGTCGGTCGACATCTCCTCACCGGTGTCGTAGACCGCGGCGATGGCGGGGTGGTTCAACGACGCCGCGGACTGGGCCTCGCGGCGGAACCGGGCCTGGAAGGTGGGGTCGCTGGCGAGGTCGGTGCGCAACCGCTTGATCGCCACGACGCGCCCGAGCCGCACGTCCGTGCCCTTGCGCACGTCGGCCATGCCCCCGCGGCCCAGCAGCTCCCCGAGCTCGTAGCGGCCGCCAACGCGGGGACGGTCGGACTCTTGATTGCTCATGGCTACTTCTTCTTGCCCTTCTTCTCGCCGTGCTTGTGGGCGGGACCGGCCTTGCCGTGGTGGGCAGGCGCCGGCTTCGGGTTGGTCGTCGGCTTGGGGGCGGGGCCCCACACCTGCAGGGTGACGGTGCCGCCCGGGGAGACCAGCCCCACGGGCGTGAGGTCCGCGACGGTCCCGGCCGGGTGGCCCCCGGGGTTGCGCCTGGTGCTCTCGGTGACCTCGAGCCCCTTGTCCTGGAGGCGCCTCTTGGCGTCGGCCGCCTTCATCCCGACGTAGTCGTCGCGGCGCACCCGGACGCGGTCGTCCGTCGGGCTGCTGCTCGCCGACGGGGACAGACTGCTCAGGCTGGCCGACGCGCCGCCCTGGTCGCCGCCGCTCAGCGCCGCGAACAGGCCGACGACCAGGAGCACGCCGACGGCCGCACCGGCCCACGGCAGCCATCCCGGGAACCGGCCCCGTCGCCCGCCGGGTCCGGGAGGCGTGCTCAGCACCGCGGTTGCCGGCTCGCCCGAGGCGTCGGCGTCGTGGCCGGCGGTGGCGGCGGCCGCGACCGCGGCTCCCGCACCCGGAACGGCGCCGGCCGACACGGGTGGAGTCTCCGACGGTTCGGCCGACGGCTCCACGGGCGCCGCGGCGGGTACGTCGACCGGGCCGCCGCGCAGCGCCCGGGCGAACGCGGCCGCCGAGACGATCCGTGCGCCCGGGTCCTTGGCCAGCGCGGCGGCGACGACCTCCCGCAGATGGGAGGGCACGTTGTCGTCCAGGGCCGGCGGCTCCTCCCGCAGGTGCTTGAGCGCGATCGTGACCGGGCTGTCGCCGTCGAACGGGCGGCGGCCGGCCAGCGCCTCGTAGAGCACCACGCCGAGCGCGTAGATGTCGCTCGCGGTCGTCGCCGGGAGGCCCTCCGCCTGCTCCGGCGACAGGTACTGCGGGGTGCCGACGATCTGCCCGGTGGCGGTCAGCGCGGCGCCGTCCGCCGCGCGGGCGATGCCGAAGTCGGTGATCTTCACGGTGCCGTCGGGCGTGACCAGCAGGTTCGCGGGCTTGATGTCGCGGTGCACGATGTCGAGCGCGTGCGCGGCCGCGACCGCGTCCGCGGCCTGCGCGACCAGCCCGGCCGCCGTGTCGGGGGGCATCGGCTCGCCGCCGCGGAGCAGCGCCGACAGCGGCTGGCCGGGCACCAGCTCCATGACCAGGAAGGGCCGCGGCGTGCGGGACCCGTCGGCGGGCGGCAGCTCGCCGTAGTCGAAGACCGAGGCCACGTTGGGGTGGTCGAGCGCCGCGGCGTGCCGGGCCTCGGTCTCGAACCGGGTCCGGAACAGCGGGTCGTCGGCGTACTCGGCCTTGAGGATCTTGACGGCGACCTCGCGCTCGAGGAGGGCGTCCGTGGCCCGCCACACCTCGCCCATCCCGCCGGTCGCGATCCTGCTGTCCAGGTCGTACCGCGGGGTGCCGGGCGGCGGCAGCAGGCCGCTCACTTGTTGATCACGGCTTCCATCACCGACTTGGCGATCGGTGCGGCGAGCCCGCTCCCGGAGATCGCGTTCCGGGCGACACCGGCGTCCTCGACCAGGACCGCCACGGCGACCTTCGGGTTGTCCGCGGGGGCGAAGGAGACGAACCAGGCGTAGGGCGGCCGGTCCGGGGAGCTCTGCGCGGTCCCGGTCTTCCCGGCCACCTTGATGCCCGGGATCCGCGCGGTGGTGCCGGTGCCGCGGTCGACCACCTCGATCATCATCTGGGTCAGGTCGCGGGCCACCGAGGAGCTGATGGCGTTGCTGCGGAACGGCTCGGGGTTGGTCTTGTCGAGCACGGACACGTCCGGAGCGCGCACCTCGTCGACCACGTAGGGCCGCATCACGGTGCCCCCGTTGGCGATCCCGCCGGCCACCATCGCCATCTGCAGGGGGGTGGCGGCGACGTCGTACTGCCCGATCGCGGACAGCGCCGTCTGCGGGGCGTCGGGGTTGGCCGGGAACCTGCTCCTGACCTGGCCGGGCAGGTCCTGGAGGTAGGTCTGGTCGAACCCGAACTTCTCCGCCTGCTCCCGGATGGCATCGGCTCCGAGGTGCAGCCCGAGGTCGCCGAACGAGACGTTGCAGGAGACCATCAGCGCCTGGGTGAGCGTGATCTTGTTGCCACCGCAGTTGCTGCCGTTCTCGTTCACGAGGTCCGTGCTCGTCTGCGGCAGGTCGAGGCGGGCCCCGCCCTTGACCATGGTGTCGGGCGTGTACTGCCCGCTGGAGAGGGCCGCCGCGGCGGTCACCAGCTTGAAGGTGGAGCCCGGCGGGTAGACCTCCTGGATGCCCCGGTTCAGCATCGGGCTGTCGGGGTTGTGGACGATCTTCTTGTAGGCGTCCTGCATCTTGCTGAAGTCGTGGGTGGCCAGCCGGTTCGGGTCGTAGGAGGGGTTGCTGACCATCGCGAGGATCTTGCCGGTGGACGGCTCCAGGGCCACCACGGCGCCCTGGACGTTCGACCCGAGCTTGCGCAGACCGTCGAACGCCGCGGTCTGGGCCTTGGGGTCGATGGTGAGGGAGACCGAGCCGCCCTTGGGCTGGCTGTTGCCGAGGAGGTCGACGACCCGGTTGACGAAGAGCCGCGGGTCGCTGCCCGACAGGATGTCGTTCTGGCTGGACTCGATCGCCCTGCGGCCGTAGATGTAGGAGTAGTAGCCGGTGATCGGGGCGTACTTCAGCGGCTCGCTGTAGACACGCTGGTACTTGTACTGGTCCTTCGACGGCTTGCTCTCGGCCACCGGGTGGCCGTCGACGAGGATCGCACCGCGCTCGCGGGAGAACTCGGCGTCGCGGACCCGCTTGTTGTCGTCGCGGGAGTTGAGGCTGCTGGCGTCGAAGTACTGCAGATACGTCGAGTTCAGCAGCAGCGCCAGGAACAGCAGCATGCAGAAGATCGCCATCGTGCGGATCGACCGGTTCATCGCATCATCACCACCGCGGTGGCGTCGTCCTCCGGCGGGACGTCGAACTCGGGCAGCGGCCTGCGGGCCTGGTCGGAGATCCGGAGCAGCAGCGCGACGATGGCCCAGTTCGCCACCAGGGACGAGCCGCCGTACGACAGGAACGGCGTGGTGAGGCCGGTCAGCGGGATCAGCTTCGTGACGCCGCCGATGACCACGAAGACCTGGAGCGCGAACACCACCGCGAGCCCGGTCGCCACCAGCTTGCCGAACGAGTCGCGGCAGACCAGGGCGGTGCGCAGGCCGCGCTCGACGATGATGCCGTAGAGCAGGATCACCGCCATCACCCCGGTGAGCCCGAGCTCCTCCCCGAGGGAGGCGACGATGAAGTCGGAGTAGGAGAACGGGATCAGCGTCGGGTCGCCCTGCCCGAGCCCGCGGCCCACCAGGCCGCCCCAGGCCATGCCGTACATGCCCTGGATGATCTGGTAGGCGCTGTCGTGGTGGAACGGGTCGAGCCAGGCCTGCACCCGGACCTGCACATGGGCGACCACCAGGTAGCTGGCGTAGGAGCCGATCCCGAACAGGATGGCGCCGACGACCAGCCAGCCGGCCCGCTCCGTGGCGACGTAGAGCATCACCAGGAACAGGCCGAAGAACAGCAGCGACGAGCCGAGGTCGTTCTGGAAGACGAGGACGGCCAGGCTGATCAGCCACATCGCGAGGATCGGGCCGAGGTCGCGACCGCGCGGGAAGTCGATCCCGGCGAACCGTCGGCCGGCCAGCGCGAGGGCGTCGCGGTGCACGACGAGGTAGCCGGCGAAGAAGATCACCAGGCAGACCTTCGCGATCTCGCCCGGCTGGAAGCTCATCGGCCCGATCCGGATCCAGATCCGGGCACCGTGGATCTCGGTCCCCAGCACCGGCAGCAGCGGCATGATCAGCAGCAGCAGCGCCGCGAAGCCGGACGTGTAGGTGAACGCCTGGAGCCGGCGGTGGTCGCGGAGGACCACCAGCACGAGCACGAACAGCGCGACCCCGAGCGTCATCCAGACCAGCTGGGCGCGGGCGAAGGTGTGCGCGCTCGAGTTCGCCTCGAGGTTGGCCAGGTCGATGCGGTGGATGATCGCCAGGCCGAGCCCGTTGAGCGCGGACACGATCGGCAGCAGCACCGGGTCGGCGTACGGCGCGAACATCCGGACCACGACGTGACACCCGATGACCAGCACGGCCAGCCAGCCGCCGTACCCGACGATGTCCGGCGGCACCTCACCCTTCACGCCCAGGCCGACGGCCGCGTAGGCCCCCACCCCGACCACCAGGCTGATCAGCAGCAGGAACAGCTCGGCGCCGCGCCGCCTCCGGTGGGTGAACCCACGGGTCAGCCCGCCGAGCGTGCTCACGGCGCTCATGGCGTGGCCTCGATGCAGTCGGGCGGCGCGAGCGTCGGCGTCGGGCTCGGTGTCGGGGTGGGCGACGGCTTCGGTGAGGCGGAGGGCTTGGGTGAGGCGGACGGCGACGCGGAGGCCCTCTTCTTCGGCGGCTTCGACGGCGTCGGGGTGGGCGTCGGGGTGGGCGTGGGGCAGACGGTGGCCATGTCGGTGAGCCGAGCGACGATGTCGTTGGCGTCCTGCGGGCTCTTGGCCGGGATGCCGCCGCGGACCTGCTCGGCGTTGTAGTCGGGCAGCGCCTGGAGGGTGATGTTCGTGGTCTTCTCGACCCGGTGCATCACGACCCCGGGGATCTCCGCCTGCACGCCCCGGTAGACCGCGACGCGCTCACCGCTGGCCGCGACGTAGTACTGGCGCTGCGACCACTGGTAGGCGAGCACCAGGCCGATGCCCGCGACGAGCAGGAGTACGACGAGGACGGCGACCCGGCGCAGCCAGGGGAAGCGGCGTGGCGGCCGCGGGGCGTAGCGCAGCTCCTCGGGGTCGACGGCGGCCTCGTCCTCGCCGGGGACCGGCTCGAGCTCGCCGGTGTCGCCGCTGCGGTGCCCCCGGAAGAAGCTCTTGGACGTGGCGCCGGGGCGACGCGGCTGCTCGGCGGCGGCACCGACCAGCATCGGTCCCGTCGACGACGCGGCCGCCGCGGCGTCCTCGGGCGTGTCGGCGTCCACCACGTCGGCGACCACGCAGGTCACGTTGTCGGAGCTGCCCGCGTCGAGCGAGGCGCGGATCAGCTCGACCACGGCGTAGTCGACACTGCCGGTGCCGAGGATGTCGGTGAGCCGGCCCGCGTCGAGGACGCCGGACGCGCCGTCGCTGCAGAGCAGGATCCGGTCTCCGGGGGCGAGCTCCACGTCGAAGAGGTCGGGGTCGGTGTCGTGCACACCGTCGACCGCGCGCAGGATCAGGTTGCGGTGCGGGTGGGTCCGAGACTCCTCCTCGGTGATCCGGCCCTCGTCGATGAGACTCTGCACGAACGTGTGGTCCTTGGTGAGCTGGGACAGCACGCCGTCGCGGAGCAGGTAGCCGCGGCTGTCGCCGACGTGCGCGACGGTCAGCTTCTGCCCGTCGAACAGCGCCGCGGTGACCGTCGTGCTGGTGCCGTCGTACTCGGGGTTCTCCTCGACGAGCTCGGCGATCCGGTCGTGGGCACGGTGGATCGCACCCGCGAGCGCCTGGTGGGTGTTCTCCGGCGGTGGGGCGTCGAGCCGGCGGAGGATCTGCACGGCGGTGCTGCTGGCCACGTCACCGCGGGCCGCGCCGCCGACACCGTCGGCGATCACGAGCAGGTGGGGGCTCGCGAAGCCGGAGTCCTGGTTGTCCTTGCGCACCCGGCCCACGTCGGAGAGCGCGGCGTAGCGGAGGATCAGCGTCTGGTCCATGGCCGAGGCAGTCCCTACTTCCTCAGTTCGAGGGTGGTCTTGCCGATCCGGATCTGGGTGCCGAGCTGGACGGTGGTGGGCTGGGTGAGGCGGGACGAGCCGATGTAGGTGCCGTTGGTCGAGCCGAGGTCCTCGACGAACCACTGGTCCCCCGAGGCCGCGATGCGGGCGTGCCTGGTCGAGACGTAGTCGTCGTCGAGCCGGATCGCGGCGTCGGAGCCGCGCCCGATCAGCAGCGGCGCCTCGTCGAGCGAGACGGTCTCGCCTTCGTTCGCGCCCTCGGTGATCACCACGTGGGTCGGCGCCCCGCGGCGGCCGCTTGGCCTGCCTGGCGCGGCTCTTCGACGCCTGCCGGTCCGCCTGCCGCTCGGCGCGTCGGTCCGCGCGCGGGGACGAGTCGACCCGGGCGCCGAACATGTCCGACCGGATCACCGAGATCGCGGAGAGCACGAAGATCCACAGGATCGCCAGGTAGGCGAACCGGATCAGCATCAACGTCAGCTCAGACACCGTGACCGCTCTCGTTGTCCTGGAGAAAGTGCACGGTCATGGTGGTGTTGCCGATCTTGACCGTCGCCCCGCTGTCGAGCGTGGCCTGGTCGACCCGCCGGCCGTTGACGAGCATGCCGTTGGTCGAGCCGAGATCCATCACGCTGACGTGCGGGACCCCCTCGCCGGGGTAGACCCGGAACTCGGCGTGCCGGCGCGAGACGCCCGGGTCGTTGATGCGCAGGTCCGCCTCGGTGCCCCGGCCGACCACGAGGCCGGGCGGGTCCAGTGGGTGCCTCATGCCGTTGACCTCGAGCAGCACCCGGGCGCGGCGTACGGCCGTGTCGGTGACGGAGCTGTCCGTCGCCGGCGTCACCTTGGCGAGCGCGGCGCTGCGGACCCGGAAGCGTCCCGTGCTCAGGTCGTCCTTCTCGTCGAAGCTGATCGTGACCGGGCCGGTGAACACGTAGGCCTGGTCGTGGGCGTGCTCGCGCAGCATGTCGGTCAGCTCCTGCGCGAGCGTCGAGGAGTACGGCGCGAGACGCTCGTGGTCGGCGGCGGAGAGCTCGACGTGGAACTGGTTGGGCACGAGCCGACGGTCGCGGGAGAGGATCTGCGCGGAGTTGTCCACCTCGCGCTGCAGGGCCGCCGCGATCTCGACGGGCTGCACGGCACTGCGGAAAGCCTTGGCGAACGCCCCCGACACCATCTGTTCCAGACGGCTCTCGAACCGTTGGAGCATCCCCATGCGACCTCCTCTCTCTGCGTGCGTTCCTACCCCGTCGATCTCCTGGCGAACCGGCTCCCTGCATGGCAAGCGTCACCGGTGTGGTTGCCGGCGTGCTCCGATCGTATCGGGCACCCCCGCACGCGAGGTCAGGTGGTGATCGGCCCGGTTTGGGGCGGCTCGCCTCGGTGGGATAACCTAGCCCCGCTTCACGCGCGAGTGGCGGAATAGGCAGACGCGCACGGTTCAGGTCCGTGTGCCCGAAAGGGCGTGGGGGTTCAACTCCCCCCTCGCGCACAACAGCCCCAGGTCTTTTGACCTGGGGCTTTGTGTTTGGGGCTGGCTCCACGTTCTGCTCATGTGCCGAGGCGGAGGGCAGTGGAGGGTGTGCCGCAGGTGGGAGTAGACGTGGCGCCACGACGCTCCGGTTGGATCGCCTTGCTGGCAGGATTGACCCATGACGAGCAAGCAGACGTTCGAGAAGGTCAGTCTCACCATCGAGGCCGACGTCCTTCGTCGCGTCCGCGATCGGGTGGAGCCTGGCAAGGTCTCGGCGTACGCGACCCTGGCCCTGCGGCGCCAGCTCGAGCGCGACGGACTCGACGACCTGATCGGCGAGCTGGTCGAGGTCAACGGACCCCTCGACGCGGATGCCGTCGCGCGGTACGTCGACGAGTGGCGCTGAGACGGTGGCGCGGGTTCTGATCCTGGACTCTGAAGTGGTCTCGGCCCTGGCGGAGAAGCGCAAGGGGATGGCCGAGCGGCTCGCGGCGGCTCAGCAGGCCGATCACCGTGTGCTGATCCCGGCCGTAGTTCTGGCCGAGGTCGCGACTGGCGCGCCGACTGATGCCGCAATCTGGCACGTCCTCGGGAGGATCCCAACGCTCGACCTACCTCAGGGTGTGGCGATGCGAGCGGGTGCTCTGCGAACTGGTGCCGAGAAGGTCCGCCGCAAGAAGCGCGATCTCACTGTGGACGCGATTGTCGCCGCGACGGCGGTGGAGCTGGCGCCGTCGGTCGTGATCACGGCCGACAAGTCCGATCTGGAGCTCCTGGTCGAGGGGTTCGACGTCAAGGTCTCGGCGGTCTGAGGGTCGTGGGAGCGATGTCCCCGCGGCCGCGCAGCCTTGTAGCTACAGTACACGTTCACGGTGATCGACTCGTCGGCCAACACCGTGACACGGTCCCGGGTGGCGGAGCAGGCATCGGCGGTGCCTTTCTCTTCGCCATAGCCCGGCGACGTCGCCCGCACGCGGTAGGTACCAGGCGGCAGAATGATCTGCCAGTGGCCCTCCTCATCCGCTCCAACCGTCTGTGACCTGGGGCTTTGTGTTGGGCCCGCCTTGTAACCGGTCAGCCGGCCGCGCCGTCGCGTGCAACGAACGCAGCAGCCGACCTTCGGGAGGATGCGTGCTGTGCGTGCCTGCACGTATGACGCCGGCCGTCCCGATGGCCGATCATGGTCCGCAGGAGTCGGGCCCGGCCGGGGGCGGGCCCGTGCGACAGGGAGTCCGCCGGAGGTGGGTGAACCGCGATGACCGCTGGACAGCTTGTCGCGGCCTGCGCAGTGGGAGCGCCGGGTCTGGTTCTCGGCGCTCTGCTGGTGTCGAAGCGGCAGTGGGCGGTCGGCGCACTGCTCATGGCGCTCGGCCTGCTGCCGTTCGCGCTGCTCTCACCGGACCGTGACCTGGCCGGAGCGCCGCCACACGGGTTCGACCTCCTCCTGGCCGTGATGACCGTGGCGGGCTGGGTGTGGCTGTACGTGCCTCCGGCGCTGCTCGCCGCGTACTTCCCGGACGGACGCCTCGGACGCGGCTGGCGGGTGCTTCCTGTCGGCTGGGCGGTCTTCCTGGTGATCTTCCACGCGGCCGTCGCCCTCGATCCGGGCACCTACGGGCGGGGCGGCGACCAGATCCCGGGGGCGCCGCCTGTGTCGGTGCCGGGCTGGTCGAATGCGGTCATCGGCCCGGGATCGCTCGTCCTTCTGCTCGTGCTGCTGGTCTCCTCGGCAGCACGGATGGTGGTCCGATTCCGTCGCGGCAATGACGTGGTCCGTCGGCAGCTGAAATGGTTCGTGCTGAGCATGCTGCTGCTGCCGGCGGTGCTGGTCGTGACCTGGGCGGCGTACCTGCTCACCGACGTCGCCGACGTGGTGGTGGTGGTCGGGTTGCTGGCCGTGTACCTGAGCGTGCCGGTGAGTGTCGCCATCGGTGTGCTCAGGCACGACCTCCTCGACATCGACGCGCTGGTGAGCCGGGCCGCCGCGTACATCGTGCTGACCGGCGGTCTCGTGGCTGTCTTCGCCGCGGTCACCGTGACCGTGGGCGTGATGGTCGGACGCGGGTCGGACCTTGTCGCAGCCGCGGCGACCCTGGTGTGCGCAGCGCTCTTCGGTCTGTTGCGCCGCCGCGTGCAGTGGCTCGTGGATACCCGCTTCGATCGCACCAGGCGCGACGTGCTCGTCGGGCTGGACCGCTTCATCGACGACATCCGTGACGGAGGCGCCGACCCCGAGGAGGTCGAGTCCACGCTGCGCCGGGCGCTGCACGACCCGGCGCTCTCCGTCGTCTACTGGCTCGGCCACGACGCGGGGGCGCTCTGGCTGGACGGGAACGGGAACCCCGCGTCACGGCCGGAGGGTCGTGCGCTCGACATCGCCGTCGCGGGTCGGCTGATCGGCTGTGTCGGGTACGACGCCTCGGCCGCCCGACCGCGGCTGCTCCAGGAGGCCCTGCGACGGGTTCAGCTGCCGCTGGAGCTGGCGCACTCGCGGATCGCGCTGCGCCGGGCGCTGGCCGACACGCGTGCGTCGCGGGCGCGGCTGGTCGAGGCCGCGGACACCGAGCGGCGCCGGCTCGAGCGCGACCTGCACGACGGCGCCCAGCAGCATCTTGTGGCGATCGGCATGTCGTTGCGCCTGGCCGAGCAGAGCACGGATCCGGAGGATCCGATGCGGCCGGTCCTCGAGAGCGCGGTCGGCGACCTGCAGGCAGCCGTGGCCGAGCTGCGCGCCCTTGCGGGCGGCGTCCGCCCACGTGGGCTCGATGAGGGGCTGACGACGGCGGTCCGAGCGCTGGTGCGGACGAGCCCGGTGCCGGTGACGGCCCGTGTGACAGACCGGCCGGTGTCCGAGGGGGTGGCGACGACGGCCTACTACGTGGTCGCCGAGGCGCTGACCAACGCGCTGAAGCACGCCGGGGCCCAGCGCATCTCGATCGACATCGACTCGTGCGACGGCGACCTCGTGGTCACGGTGAGCGACGACGGACGCGGGGGCGCCGACGTGGCGTCGGGCAGGGGCCTGGCCGGCCTGGGCGATCGGGTCGCAGCGATCGGGGGCCGGCTGAACGTGGACAGCGCACCGGCTGCCGGGACCCGGGTGGAGGCGAGGTTGCCGTGCGGATCGTGATCGGTGAGGACTCGGCCGTCGTGCGGGAGGGCCTGGCACTCCTCCTCGCCCAGGCAGGTCACGAGGTGGTCGCGCGGGTCGCGGATGCGCAGGCAGTCGTCGCGGCGGTGCTGGAGCACGACCCCGATCTGCTGGTCACCGACGTCCGGATGCCTCCGACGATGACCGACGACGGCGCGCGCGCGGCCCGTGAGCTCAGGGCGATCCGTCCTACCCTCCCGGTGGTTCTGCTCTCCCAGCACGTCGAGACGACGCAGTCGACCGAGCTGGTCGCGTCGGGTGCGTTCGGCTACCTGCTCAAGGACCGGATCCTCGATCTCGAGGACTTCCTCGACGCGCTCCGCCGCGTCGCGGCCGGAGGCTCGGCCCTCGATCCCGAGGTGGTCGCGTCCTTGCTCGCCCCGACTCGTCCGGAGCCGGGTTTCGCCGAGCTCACCGAACGCGAGCGGGAGGTGCTCGGCCTGGTTGCCGAGGGGCGCTCGAACGCGGCGGTGGCCCGTCGGCTGCATACGACCGAGCGCACCGTGGAGACCCATGTCCGCCACATCTTCGTCAAGCTCGGTCTGTACGACTCCGACGACGACCACCGCCGCGTGCTCGCGGTGCTGTCCTACTTGCGCAACAGCTCGTAGGGCTGCGGAGCCGAAGGGGCGGCTTCGCTACGCCGCAGCAGGGCGGCGGCGGCCAGCGCAAGAGCGATCGCCTGCGCGACAGCGGCGACCACTTCGACCCAGGGGCTGAAGCTGAGCACGTGCAGCACCGGCCACACCATCAGCGCGTAGCCGGCGAGGCGGCCCGCGGTCCTTGCCCGCAGGAGGGCAAGCCCGAGCAGGAACGTCCCGACGAGGTTGCCGAGGACGAACACCGGCCCGACCCACAGCGTCATCGGCTGGTCCATGAACTGCTGCAGGACGTCGACGTCATGTGCTCGCGGGCCTCCGACGTCCACCATCGCCACCTGGGTGCCCGAACCCTGGAACACGAGCGCGAAGTAGCAGATGTAGCCGAGCGCGGTGAGGACGCCGCCGACGAGGCCCAGCCGCGCGGCGCGGGCGCGGACCAGGCGCATCACGCCGAGAACGGCCGGCACGAGCAGGATCGCGCCGATCATGGTCGCGACGCTCGCCCAGCGCATCGCCGTGACGTGGTCACTGGTCAGGGCGAGTGCGACCGACGGATCGATGTCGTCCTTGCCGCGGGTGTTGATCAGCGCGTGGGCGGTCTCGCCGAGGACGATCAGCCACGGTGCGACGATCATGGCGAGCGCCAGGCCGACCTGCCTTGTGCGAGCAGTGCGCTCGAACGGATCGGCGTCGGCACGTGACTCGGTGTCGGTCATGATGACTCCTCAATCGTGGGGTGGATGTCACCTCGAGCGTCGTGCGGTCGCGACGTACGCGCGTCGGCGGCACCACGTCACGCTCGTGCGTGCCAGCGCGCACGTGCCGGCATCCCCGGTCGCGCGATCAGGCCAGCACAGCGTCGATCGTGTGCAACGCGAAGGCGACGGCTTCGGCGTCGGCCATCGCCCGACCGCGCCGGGCGGCGTCGTCGTACGCCGACCCACCGAGCTCGGCACGCAGCCGTTGGCATCGTCGGGTCGGAGTCCTCGCCTACAGTTGTTCTCATGACAGCGAACCGCGACGAGCTGATCCACCTGATCGAGGGCATGCCCGACGACCAGGTCGCCGCGTTGCTCGCGGACGCACGCCGGTTGAGCTCGTCCAAGCCCGAGGGGACCTGGCCGCCGAAGTTCGTCGGCATGATCACGGACGGTCCCGAAGACGGCTCGTCGCCGGAGTACATCGACTCGACCCTGGCCCGCGGTTTCGGCAGCGATAGCCGGTGATCGTCTGCGACACCGGTCCGCTCGTCGCCCTGTCGAACGTGAGGGACGAGCATCCGTCGCCGACGGCACCTTCACGCTGGTCGAGCTGACCAACAATGACGTGGAGCGGATGGCCGAGCTCGTGCGGACCTACTCGTCGTTCCCGTTGGGCGGCACCGACGCCTCGGTCGTGGCCGTGGCAGAACGGCTCGGCGTGCAGGAGATCGCGACCTTCGATCGCCGGCACTTCCCGGCCATCACGCCCAAGGGCGGTGGCCACTTCACGCTGCTTCCTGACCTTCTTCCCTAGCGCTCGGGTCGTCGTCCAATGCCGACCCACTCATGTGCTAGCTACCCTGTAGGTCGTCGTGTCCCCACGATGTCGTTTGCTGGTCCGATGCGGAGTTCACGCGCAGTTCGAGCGTGAACTGGGGTCTCGGGGGTCTTCGGCGCTGAGCTCACCTTGTCGGTTCAACTCCCCCCTCGCGCACGTGAGCCCCAGGTCATTGACCTGGGGCCTTTCGTGTCTCTGTGCGCCTCGTGGGGCACGCCGTGGTCGTCAGCCGGTCTTGGTCAGCACGCAGCGGCCCTGGGTGGGGCTGCACCGGGCCATCCGCTCGCCCGGGTGCCCGGCCGACGTCACGGCGGAGAGCAGGTGGGCGTCGTCCTCCCACACGTAGGTCCGGACCTTGAACTCCCAGCCGTCCGGTGCGGTGACGGTGGCCGGCTCACCTCCTGCGCTGGGCCGGACCTCGAGAGACGGCAGGGTGGTCACGTCACCGCCGGTGCTGCCCGCCGGGGTCCACGCCAGCCACTCCCCATCCGGGCTGACGACCAGGTCGTCGTGCTCGGGCAGCCCTGCCGTGCGGCTGAGCTCGCCTGCACTGCTGAGGTCGGCGAGGTACGGCCGTCCTTCGTTCCCGTCGGTGACGACCAGCCCGGCGGCGGTAGCCGCCTCCACCACCTGCCCGGGAGCCGTCCTGGAGAGCTCGACGGTGCTGCCTCCGGAGCCCGGAACCCACAGCAGGTCACGCTCACCTCGCCGGGCGACGACGCGACCGTCGTCGAGGACGGCCACCACGTGGGCAGGGAAGTCCGGCCGCTGGGCGCCGAGGCTCACCGGGGTGCCGGCCAGGCTGCTCCCGCTGCGCGTGTCCACCACGGTCAGCACGCCCACGCCGTTCTCGGCGCGGATGACGGCGACGTACCTGCCGTTCGGGGAGATCTGGGGAGCCACGTCCTCGCCGTTCGGCAGTGCGTGCGCCCTCGGGCCGCGGCCCCACCACCACGAGTGGTCCTCACGCCAGGCGACCCACGCCTGTCCGGCCGGGCGCACCGTCCACCAAGAGCCGGGCACCTGCCGGCCGTCGACGTAGAGGCGGTTGTCGAGCACGTGGGGCAGAGTCGGGGCATCCCCCGGGATCGCCCCGTCAGCCTGGTCCGGGGTCGGCGGGACGGGCGAGGTCGGGGTGGGTGCCGGGGACTGCTGTGCCGGTGGTGGGGTCCGACCGTCGGTGACGACCGCGACCACACCCGCGGTCCCGGCGGTGACCAGCACGACGGCGGCGGCGACGAGCAGGGCCGGCCGACGTCGCGGCGGACGCGGCGGACGCCGGGGCAGTCGCGGCACGACGGGCACGTGCAGACCCTCAGCCACCTCACGCAGCTCGCGGCTCAAGGCACGCTCGATGTCGACGGACATGTCAGCTCTCCCTCCCGTCGGATGCGTGGGGTGCCGGCTCGCCGATTGCGGCCCGCAGCGACTTGACGGCGTGGTGTGCAGTGGACTTCACGGTGCCGCGCGAACAGCCGAGGACGTCGGCGATCTCCTGCTCGCTGAGGTCCTCGTAGTAGCGGAGCACGATGACCGCGCGCTGCCGTGGCGGTAGTGACCTCACGTGCGGCCAGAGCGTCATCCGGTCCTCGGGGCCGGCGACGGGCACCTGTCCGGTCTCCGGAGGAGCGTCCGTCAGCACCTCGAGGTGTCGTCGCTTCGGACGCCGGTGGGACAGGTAGGTGTTGGTCAGGATCCGGCGCAGGTACGCCGCGATGGAGTCGGCCTTCTCCACGCGTGACCAGGACTGGTACGCCTTGAGCAGGGTCTGCTGGGCAACTTCCTCGGCGTCGGCGTGGTTGCCGGCTAGCAAGTAGGCGTAGCGGTAGAGCCACGGCCAGGCGAGGCCGGCGTACTCCTCGAACGTCGGCGTCTCCGCGCTCCTGGTCACGGTGTCCATCCGAGACCACCCCCTTCTGACTCTCCTGACGCCGTCGGGCGGCCGGTCGGTTGTGTCGCACGGACGGCTTTCTGGAGAAGCGCGTTGACCTCGAGCGGACTCGAGGTTCTAGCCTGGCCTCCGGTAGGAGGGGACCATGGCTACTGTCAGCGTTCGCTACATCGTCGGCGACGTCGAACGTCTTGTGCTCAGCGCCCCGAGCCGTGAGGGCGGCGGCGGGCAGCAGCTGCCTGACGGGACGCGGCCAGAGCCAGGCGGGTGGAACCGGTTCATGGTCGAGGTGCCGGACCTCGACCGCATGGCCGCGGCTCTTCACGAGGCGGGAGTGCACTTCCGCAGCCCGGTCATCGGGGGTGTCGGAGGCAGGCAGCTGATCATCGAGGACCCCTCGGGGAACCCCGTGGAGCTCTTCTCACCCACACGCGAAGAGGCACTCGAGCGGTCCTGACGCCACCGCATGCGCGGTGGTGGGGGACCTATGTCCCCCTGACGGGCGAAGGGTGAGCGGGGTCACGCCGGGGATCGACCCGGATGACGAGATTTCGAGGCGCAGGAAGTTTGTCTAGCCCGGTGCCCGGGAAGGTGACTGATCACGTCGGTCCATCGCGGCCGGCCACACCGCACAAAGGTGGCTGACTCGAGAAGCGTGGTCGGTGCTCGCCCCCCACAAAGGAAGCGAACTCATGACTTCAACGTTCCCCGTCGACTCCCCCGTCGACTCCCCCGTCGCTCAGGCGGCGCCCTCCGCGCACGCGCGGGGCGCCTCCGCAGATGCCGAGCAGACCGCGCGGCAGGACCGCACCGCGCTGACGAACCGGCTGCTCGAGCAGGCGCTCGCGACCACCGACGAGGTGGAGCGCAAGCGCCTGCACGACGAGGTCATCGTGCTGAACCAGGGCGTCGCGCACGCGATCGCCTCCCGCTACCGCGGCCGCGGCGTGGCCGGGGACGACCTGACGCAGATCGCCTTCCTGGGCATGTGGAAGGCGATCCAGAGGTTCGACCCCGAGTTCGGGCGCGACTTCCTCTCCTACGCCGTGCCCACGATCAAGGGCGAGATCAAGCGGTACTTCCGCGACAACGGCTGGGCGGTGCGTCCCCCGCGCCGGATCCAGGAGATCCAGGGCAAGGTGTCGGCCGCCCTCGAGGAGCTCACCCAGGACCTCGGCCGCAGCCCCAAGCCGCGCGAGGTGGCGCAGTACCTCGAGGTGCCCCTCGAGGACATCGTGGAGGCGCTCTCCACCGACGGCTGCTTCACCCCCACCTCCCTCGACACGCCCGTCGGTGCCGAGGAGTCGGGCACGCTCGGTGACCTGATCAGCGACGGCGGCGAGGAGCTGTCGGCCGCCGAGGCGCGGGTCATGCTCGCGCCCGCCGTGCGGAGCCTGGAGGAGCGCGACCAGCGGATCCTCTACCTGCGGTTCTTCAAGCAGTGGACCCAGGAGCAGATCGCCCAGGAGATCGGCGTCACCCAGATGCAGGTCTCCCGGCTGCTCGCCCGGATCCTGAAGGACCTGCGCGGCCAGCTCGGCTGACCGTCGGCGGCTGTTGCAGCCCGGCCCCCGTGCAGCAACTTGCGCTCCGCTGCCGGGGAGCTGTTGTTAGCGTGCGAATGGCTGGGGGGAGGACCGCGTGGGGGCGAGGTCCACTCCGGAGCGGTGGGCGCGGCGTCGACGGGGGAAGCCGCGCCCACGACCGGACCGGGCGTTGAGGCGCGTCGATCTGGGCACAGTGCGGGCATGAACCCGACGCTGTCCCCCGGAGTCCTGTTCGACATCGACGGAACCCTGCTCGACACCAACTACCTGCACGTCGTCGCGTGGTGGCGTGCCTTCCGCGACACCGGTCATCCGAACGTGGACATGGCCTCGATCCACCACGCGATCGGGCTCTCGAGCGCCGAGCTCGTGAACCGGCTGGTCGGCAGGGACGACGACGCCACCGTCGAGGCGCACAGCGGCCGGTTCGCGGCGCTTCGGGCGCAGGCCGAGGCGATGCCCGACGCCGGTGAGCTGGTGCGGGCCTGTGCCCGGGCCGGCCGCACGCCGGTGCTCGCCACCAGTGCGAAGGCGTCGGACCTGGACTGGATGCTCCCGCTGATCGACGCGGGCGACGCCGTGCAGGGCGTCACCAGCTCCGCGGACGTGGACCGCTCCAAGCCCGACCCGGGCATCCTCGAGCAGTCGATGGGCAAGCACGGCCTGGACCCCGACCGGACGGTGGTCGTCGGGGACACGGTCTGGGACATCGCCGCGGCGCGGAACGCCGGGCTGCAGTGCATCGCGCTCACGTGCGGGGGAATCTCGGAGGCGGAGCTGCGCGAGGCCGGGGCGGCGGAGGTGTACGCCGGCCCGCGCGACCTGCTTGCGAAGCTGGACGACTCGCTGCTGCGTCCGCCCGGCTGACCGCGGGGTCAGCGCCGGGTCGGCGCAGGGAGGTCACTGCAGCTTCGGGTTCTCGAAGGTCGAGGGCGTGTGCAGCAGCTTGGCGCGGTCGAGCGGCCACACGATCGCCCACACCTTGCCGACGACGTCGCCCTCGGGGACCGTGCCGCCGCCGGGCAGGCCCTGGTGGAAGCGGGAGTCGGCGCTGTTGGCGCGGTTGTCGCCCATCACCCAGAGACGGCCCGCCGGGACCTTGACGTCGAAGGGCCGGTCGGACGGGCGCGAGCCCGCGTTGAGGTAGTCCTTCTCCTGCAGCGGGACGCCGTTCACGGTGACCCTGCCCTTCGCGTCGCAGCACTTCACCCGGTCGCCCCCGACCCCGATCACCCGCTTCACGAGGTGACCGCCGCTCGGGTAGAGACCGACGTCGGAGAGCAGCTTCTGGACGGGTGTCAGGTTCTGCACCCCTTCGGCGCCGAGCCACCGGCCGCCCGGGTCGTCGAAGACGACGACGTCCCCGCGCTGCACGGACCCCGTCCAGTAGGAGACCTTCTCCACCAGGATCCGGTCGTTGTCGACGAACAGCGGCCGCATGGAGCCCGAGGGCACGAAGAACATCTGGACGAAGAACGTCTTGATCAGGGCCGACACGACGAGCGCCAGCACCAGCAGGATCACCGTCTCCAGCCACAGCGGTACGGAACGTCGCTGCTCGGTGGTGGCGTGACGGCGACGGCTCATGGCGTGGAGCCTATGCCACGCAGGGGTTCGGGTCCGTCGAAGGGGACCCGTCCCGGCCGGGGGGCGTCGGCCACCGGTGCGTCGCCCCGGGGAACTCGGGGTCTTCACAAACCCCCCGGACGCTGCTACTTTACAAATCCGACGTATTTGTAAATCGGAGGCAGACCATGGCGACGCTGGACCCGAGCACACGGGGCGCGACCGTGCCCGCAGGATCGACCGCGCAGTGGAAGGACGAGAAGCGCTACCTGTGGCTGTTCGGCCTGGTGGTGCCGTCGCTGGCGTTCGGCGCGTGGGGCCTCCAGGCGCTGACCGGCTGGAGCCTCTTCTGGTACCTCGGCCCGATCGTGGTGTTCGGCGTCGTCCCCGTCATCGACCTGCTCGCCGGCCTGGACCGCAGCAACCCGCCCGAGGACATGGTCGAGGCGCTGGAGAACGACAAGTACTACCGCTGGATCACCTACCTGTTCCTGCCGATCCAGTACGCCGCTCTGGTGTGGGCCTGCTGGATGTTCGGCCAGGAGTCCATGTCGCTGGTCGACAAGGTCGGCCTCGCCCTCTCGATCGGCACCATCGCCGGCATCGGAATCAACACCGCCCACGAGCTCGGCCACAAGAAGGAGAAGCACGAGCGCTGGCTGGCGAAGATCGCCCTCGCCCAGAGCTTCTACGGCCACTTCTACATCGAGCACAACCGGGGGCACCACGTCCGGGTGGCGACGCCGGAGGACCCGGCGAGCTCGCGGGTCGGCGAGAGCCTCTACGCGTTCCTGCCCCGCACGGTCGCCGGGTCGCTGCGCAGCGCGTGGAACCTCGAGAAGCCGCGCTTCGCGCGCCGCGGCCGGAGCCACTGGTCGATCAGGAACGACGTGCTGAACTCCTGGCTGATGTCCGTGGTGCTGTGGGGCGCCCTGGTGGCCGCCTTCGGGGCGCACATCCTGCCGTTCCTGCTGATCCAGGCGGCGGTCGGCATCGGCCTGCTGGAGGTCGTCAACTACCTCGAGCACTACGGGATGCGCCGCCAGCGCACCGGACCGGACGGCACCGGCCGCTACGAGCGGGTGCTGCCCTCGCACTCCTGGAACAGCAACAACGTCGCCACCAACGTGCTGCTCTACCACCTGCAGCGGCACAGCGACCACCACGCGAACCCCACCCGCCGCTACCAGACGCTGCGCGACTTCGAGGAGTCCCCGGTGCTCCCGACCGGCTATGCCGGGATGATTCTGCTGGCCATGGTGCCGCCGCTGTGGCGCCGGGTGATGGACAAGCGGGTGCTCGCGCACTTCGGCGGCGACATCACCCGGGCGAACATCCAGCCCTCGAAGCGGGCCAAGGTGCTCGCCAGGCACGGCGTCCCCGCCGGCGCGGAGGCCCCCGAGGCGGCCGCGTGAGCAGGTACGTCTGCCCCGCCTGCGACTACGTGTACGACGAGGACGCCGGCGACGACCGTGAGGGCTTCCCTCCCGGCACCGCCTGGTCCGACGTACCGGAGGACTGGTTCTGCCCGGACTGCGGTGTCCGCGACAAGGTCGACTTCGAACGCCGGGACTGAGCCGGCCCCCGCACCCCCGGACCGTAGACTCGGGCCCATGCCCTCGACCACCACCGTCCCGACCGGTGTGCGGGACCGGCTGGTGCAGGCCGCGGCGGACATCACCTGCGACGCGGGCTGGTCCGCGCTCACCATGAACAAGGTCGCCTCCCGCGCCGGGGTCAGCCGGCAGACCGTCTACAACGAGCTCGGCTCCAAGCCCGCGCTCGGCCAGGCCATGGTGCTGCGCGAGCTCGAGCGGTTCCTCGCCGCGGTCGAGGAGGAGCTGGGCAGGTACGACGACCTCGTCGAGGCGATCCGGGCGGCGGCGCTGCGGATCCTGACGATGGCCCGGGAGAACCCGCTGCTGCACGCCGTGCTCGCGTCCGCCTCGACCGCCTCCGGCGACGCCGGTGGCAACACCGGCCTGCTGCCGTTCCTCACCACGGAGGCCGAGCCGCTCATCGGGGCCGCCAAGGAGGTCATCGCCCAGCAGGTGCCGACCCGCTTCCCGGACCTGGGGCTGACGACGGCGGAGCTGGACACCGCCGTCGACGCCATCGTGCGGCTGGTGCTCAGCCACGTGATGCAGCCCGGCGCGGACCCGGAGGCCACCAGCGACGGGCTGGCCTGGATCGTCGCCCGGGTCCTGGGCCGGCGGGTGTCGCGGACCCCGTAGCCCCTCCCCGCTCGTGCGAGGGCGCTGACCCGGGCGGCCGTCGGCCGAGCCCGGGGCAGCGCCCCTCCGACCCCGCCTCGTCACATGGACGGCATCAGCACCGTGTCGACGAGGTACACCGTCGCGTTGGCGGTGCGCACCCCGCCGCAGATCACCTGGGCGTCGTTGACCATGAGGTTGTCGCCGGAGCCGGTGACCTTGACGCTGTCGCCCTCGACGGTCTTGTGGCTGCCGGTCACCTCCGACGGCGAGAGCTGGCCGGGCACCACGTGGTAGGTGAGCACCTTGGTCAGGGTGTCCGCCCCGGCCGGGGTGCCCAGCGTCCTCACGGTCTCCTTGGGCAGCTTGGCGAACGCGTCGTCCACCGGCGCGAACACCGTGAACTCGCCGCCGTTGAGCGTGTCGACGAGGTCGACCTCGGGGTTCAGCTTGCCGCTGACGGCGGCCGTCAGGGTGGTCAGCAGCGGGTTGTTGCCGGCCGCGGTGGCGACCGGGTCCTGGGCCATCCCCTGCACCGATCCCGCGCCGTCGGGCACGGCCTTGGCGTAGTCCGCGCAGCCGGGGCCGACGAGGTCGGCAGCCGGGTCGGTGGCACCGTCGGCGGAGGTGCTCGGGGACTCGGTGGCCGACATCGTGTCGCCTGCGGACGCGTTCTCGCCGGCGTTGCTGCTGCTGCCGCACGCGGCGGTCAGGCTCAGTGCGGAGACGGCGGCCACGGCCACCGCGACCTTCTTGAAAGAGCGCATGGTGGTGCTTCCCTTCGATTCAGTGCCAGATGGTTTCCCTTGCTGTGCAGGGGATTCGTCACCGCACGGCACGAGGATTGGTCAGCCGACGGTGACGTTCACGCGGTGCCATCCGGTGGACCCGTCCGGCGCGATCGGCGTCCGGCGCGAGGTCTGGGTGTGGCCGCTCCGGTCGGTGGCGCGGACCTCGAGGGTGTGCGCTCCCGGGGCGGCGTCCCACTCCCAGACCCACTGCCGCCAGGTGTCGATCCCGTCCTCGGCGGCGAGCCGGGCGCGCTGCCAGGGACCGCCGTCCACGCGGACCTCCACCGCCTCGATCCCCCGGTCCTGGGCCCAGGCCACCCCCGCGACGGGCACCGGGCCGGGCCGCACGTGCGCGAACGAGCCGGGCACGTCGATCCGTGAGGAGGTCTTGATCGGCGCCTGCGCGGCGTAGCCGCGGGTGGTCCAGTAGGCCTTGAAGTCGGCGAAGCGGCTCACCTCGAGGTCGACCAGCCACTTGGTGGCCGACACGTACCCGTAGAGCCCGGGGACGACCAGCCGCGCCGGGAAGCCGTGCTGGAGCGGGAGCGGCTCGCCGTTCATCGCGACCGCCACGAGCGCGCCGCGCCGCTCGTCCATGAGCGCGGACAGAGGGGTGCCGGCGGTCCAGTCGTCGGCGCTGGTCGACCTGACCGCGTCGGCCCGGTCCCGGACCCCCGCCTCCAGGAGCAGGTCGCGCACCGGGACGCCGATCCAGGTGGCGTTGCCGAGGTAGTCGCCGCCCACCGGGTTCGACACGCAGGTCAGCGTGATCCGGCGCTCGACGAGCCGGCGCGACAGCAGGTCCTCGAAGCCGAGCTCCAGCTCCCGGTCGACCAGACCGTGCACCCGAAGCGCCCACCGGTCCACCGGCACCGCGGGCACGCGGAGCGCGGTGTCGACCCGGTAGAAGGACCGGTTCGAGGTCAGGTACGGCGTGATCCCGGGCACGTCGAGCCGGGCGCCGGCGGGGACCGGCGGTGCGGGCACGGCCGGGCGCGGCAGGCGCACCCCGGCCCGGGAAGCCGCTGCACCGCTGCCGCCGTACCCCCGCGTGACCAGCCCGCCGGCGGTGGCGACCGCACCCACGGCAACGGCCGCGGTGAGGAACCCGCGCCGGTCGAACCCCGCGGGTGCGGGGGCGAGGGTGCCCGGCCCGGGTCCCGGTCGGCCGAGCGGTCGCAGCAGCAGCGCCAGCGCGGCCACGCCGACCGCCGCGAGCGTCAGCGCCGGGAGCAGCCTCAGCCCGGCCGGGGCGGTCGCCGCACGGTCGCCGAGGACGGCCGCGGCCGCGACCGCGCTGAGGGCCGCGAACGCGCCGATGGCCAGGCGGGGGCGACGGGTCCCGACGATCCCGGCCGTCGTCGCGAGCAGGGCCACGGTGGCGACCACACCGACCAGCAGGACCGGCTTGTCGGCGGAGCCGAACGTCCCGATCGCCCACTCCTTCACCGGTCGCGGGGTGGCGTCGACGGCCCGGTTTGCGACCGCGAGCAGCGGCGAGGTGACGCCGTCGAGCAGCGCCGCCACCGCCTCGGAGGCGAGGACCGCGGCCGTGCCGGCCAGGATCCCGGCGGCGGCGCCTGCGGCTCGGCGGGTCCAGGGGCGCTCGGAGGAAGGGTTCACCTCCCGGGTTCGCCGCAGCGACCGTCACGGATGGGCGAAAGGGGCGGTTCGCGGCTTGGGTTCGGGGGCAGACTGGGTTCAGAGGGTCGCAGGAGACGGGGAGGGAAGCCGATGCGGCGACGTGGCCTCGGCACGTCCGTCCGCGGCCGTGCCGCCGTGGCGGGGCTGGTGGTCGCGCTCACCGCCAGCGCCTGCTCGGCGACCGAGGCGACTCTCACCCACGGCGGGCCGGAGAAGACCGCGCCCCCGTCGGCCGGCCCGGTCTCGGCGTCCGCCGGTCCGACGGACACGGGGGCGGCGTACGCCGTCGCGGACCCTGGTCCGAGGAGGGGCCGGCTGCTCACCGCCGACGTGCTGGTCACCAGCAGCAGGCCGATCCCGGCGTCGGTGCGCGCCGAGGTGGCCCACGTCAAGGGCGTCGCCGCCGTGATGCCGCTGTCGCTGGCCTCGCTCTCGTCCAACGGCCGCACGCTCACGATCGCGGCCGGTGACCCGGGCACCTTCCGCAGGTTCACCCCGTGGCAGACCGCGCAGGCCGACGACGTCTGGTCGCGCGTGGCCGGCGGCGAGGTCGCGGTGGACGCGGCGCTGCCCAGGAAGCTCGAGGAGCCGGGCAGCTACCTGCGGCTCGGCACCAGCAAGGACGCACCGCAGGTGCACATCGGTGCCTACGCGCCGCTGGTCAAGCAGATCTCGGCGTTCGTGAACTACAAGCGGGCCGCACAGCTCGACATGCCCCGTGACAACGCGCTGCTGATCTCCACGGGGGCGCTCACCCCCTCGGTGGTCACCGGCAGGATCCAACGGGTCGTGGGCCGGCACGCGACGCTGCAGACCCTCGCGCTCGAGTTCAACGTCGACGTACCGCAGACGGCGGTGCTCTCCGGCGGCACCGTGGCCGGCGCGGTCGGCACCTTCAGCTACACGCCGCACGCCGATGGGCGGGTGACGCCCGACCCGCGCTGGGTGCGCAGCTACATCCGCACCGAGCGGGTGCCGATCCTCGGATCGGTGACCTGCAACAAGGTGATGCTGGTCCAGCTGCGGGCCGCGCTCGGGGAGGTCGTCCAGCGCGGGCTGGCCGCGCGGATCCACCGTTCGGAGTACGGCGGGTGCTACTACCCCCGCTACATCGGCTACGACCCCGCGAAGGGTCTCTCGCTGCACACCTGGGGCATCGCCGTCGACCTCAACGTGCCGGAGAACCAGCGCGGCACCGTCGGTCGGATGGACCGCCAGGTGGTCGCGATCTTCAAGAAGTGGGGCTTCGCGTGGGGCGGCGACTGGCACTACACCGACCCCATGCACTTCGAGCTGTCCGCGCTGGTCTCGCCGGGCTAGCCACTACCGCTTGTTGTGGTGCTCCACGACCTGGCGAGCCACCTCGGTGACCTTGAGGTTCATGTCCTGGGAGGCCTTCCGCAGCAGCGCGAACGCCTCGGCGTCGCTGATCTTGTGGAAGGCCATCATCAGGCCGACCGCCTTGCCGATCTCGCGGTTGCTCTCGAGCCCCTCGCGCAGCGTCGTGGCGCTCTTGCGCTCGTGGGCCGCGTAGACGCTGACGGACACGAACGAGGCGAGCACCATGCCCTCGTCCACGGACTTCTCCGAGAGCGCGCCGGCCCGGTCGGAGAAGAGGTTCAGCGCGCCGGTGCGGCCCTCCCCGAGCCGGAGCCGGAAGCCGGCCATGCCCCGGACCGGGGTCTCGGCGACCAGCCGCTCGGCGAGCCGCGGCCAGCCGGACCCGTCGAGGAGGTCCGCGTCGACGAAGGACGAGTCCTCGGTGATGGCGTCCACGCACGGACCCTCGCGGAGCTCGCGCTCGAACTCGTCGGCCTGGTGGGCGACCTCGTCGGTCGCCGCGGCGGTGACCAGGTCGTCGCCGGTGCGCAGCATCAGGCTGGCGTGGTCGCACCCGTCCACGATCCGGGTGGCGGCCTCGCACACCGCCGCGTAGACGCGCGGGTAGTCCTCGCCGGTGTACACCAGGTCGGCGAGGCCGCGGAACAGCCGCGCGGTGTCGGCGTCCGGCGGCTGCGCGCCAAGGAGGCTCGGATCGGTCATCGGTGCTCCTCCCCTCAGCCCGACGGCGGTCGGTCGGTCCCGGCTCCCGGCGGGACCGACCCACAGTCTCGCACGCCCGTTCGGCATCCGGAATGTCACCGCCCGGGGCCACAGCGGCATACTCGGTCCGGTCGGTCGTCGATGCGAGGAGATGTCTCATGCGCTCTGTCCAGGTGGTTCGGCTCGTCGGCCCCCGCGGCGTGGAGGTCGTCGACGTACCCGAGCCGGCCGCCGACGGCGCCGTGGTCGTCGACGTGCACACGCTCGGGGTCAGCTGGCCGGACCTGCTGCTGAGCCGGGGCGAATACCAGCTCAAGCCGGAGCCGCCGTTCCAGCTGGGCGTCGACTTCGCGGGCGTGGTCCGCTCGGCGCCCGACGGGAGCGGGTTCGCCCCCGGGGGCCGGGTGGCCTGCTGCCTGCCCTACGGCGGCGGGGCCGACGTCGTGGCGCTCGACGCCGGGAGCGTGTTCCCGCTGCCGGACGAGGTCGGGTTCACCGCGGCGGCGGCGATCCCGATGAACTACCTCACCGCGGACTTCGCGCTGCGCACCCGCGGGCAGCTGCGGGAGGGCGAGACCGTGCTCGTGCACGGTGCCGCCGGCGGCGTGGGCACCGCCACGATCCAGGTCGCCAAGGGGTACGGCGCGCGAACGATCGCCGTGGTGTCGACGCAGGAGAAGGCCGAGGTGGCGAAGGCCGCGGGCGCCGACGAGACGGTGCTCGTGGACGGCTTCCTGGCGGGCGTCAAGGAGCTCACCGACGGGCGGGGTGTCGACGTCGTCGTCGACGTGGTCGGCGGCGACCTGACCGTCGACTCGCTGCGCTCGCTGGCGCCGCTCGGCCGGCTGCTGGTCGTCGGCTTCACCGCCGGTGCGATCCCGGAGGTCAAGGTCAACCGGCTGCTGCTCAACAACATCGACGTGCGGGGCGTCGGCTGGGGCGCCTACGCCATGGTGCGTCCGGGCTACCTGCGTGCCCAGTGGGACCGGCTGGTGCCGATGATGCGCTCCGGCGTGATCGACCCGCCGGTGGGTGCGACGTACCCGGTCGAGGAGGTCGCACGCGCGCTCGGCGAGATGTCGGACCGCAAGGTGCTCGGCAAGACCGTCCTCACCTTGCGCTGAGGAGCGTTCCGACGGGTCAACGACGGGTCAGGGACGGGTCAGGGACGGGTGAGGTCCTGGTAGTCGGGGTGTCTCTCGATCCAGGCCTTCACGTAGGGACAGGTCGCGACCACGCGAAGTCCCGCCGTGCGGACGTCGTCGAGGGTGGCCCGCACCAGGGTGCCGGCCACTCCGCGGCCCTCGAACGCGTCGTCGACCTCGGTGTGCACGAGCTCGATCTCGCCGTCGCGACACAGGTACTCCACGAACCCGGCGACGACGCCGGAGTCGTCGGAGGCGACGTAGCGGCTTCTCGTCCGATCGTCCTGCACGGTGACGGGGGCGCGCTCGCTCATGGCCCGATCCTGGCACGGCCCCGGTGACGCCCCGGCCGGGGCTATGGTGGCGGGCGTGACGATTCTTGACGACGCCCGACCGGGCATGAACCCCGACATCCGCCCGCAGGACGACCTCTTCGGGCACGTGAACGGACGCTGGCTCGAGACCACCGAGATCCCGTCCGACCGCTCCGCGTGGGGCGCGTTCACCGTGCTGGCCGAGGAGGCCGAGCAGCAGGTGAGGGACATCATCGAGGAGCTGGCCGCCGGTTCACCCGCGCCCGGCTCGCACGCCGCGAAGATCGGCGACCTGTACGCCAGCTTCATGGACGAGGAGCGCATCGAGGCGCTCGGCGCCGATCCGATCCGCGCCGATCTCGAGAGGCTGGCCGCGATCACCGACCACGCCGGGCTCGCCGCCTTCGTCGGCCTGCTCGAGCGGCAGGGCGGCAGCGGCTTCTTCGGCGCGTACGTCGACACCGACGACCGCAACTCCGACCGCTACCTGGTGAACCTGCTCCAGGGTGGGCTCGGCCTGCCCGACGAGTCGTACTACCGCGAGGACAAGTTCGCCGACATCCGCACGGCCTACGTCGCGCACCTGGAGCGGATGTTCGGGCTGGCCGGGATGCCCGAGCCCGCAGCGGCAGCCCAGCGCGTGATGGGCGTCGAGACCCGGCTGGCCCAGGGGCACTGGGAGCGAGCCGCGACCCGGGACGTCATCAAGACCTACAACCTGATGACCCTCGACGACCTCAGGAACGCGGCGCCGGCGTTCGCCTGGGACGCCTGGGCGACCGCTCTCGGCGCGGACGAGCAGACCCTGGCCGAGGTGATCGTGCGTGAGCCGAGCTTCTTCGAGCACCTGTCCGCGGCGGTCGAGGAGGTCTCGCTCGAGGACTGGAAGGCCTGGACCGCCGCGCGCGTGGTCCGCGCGGCCGCGCCGTACCTCTCCTCGGCCTTCGTCGACGAGAACTTCGCCTTCTACGGCAAGGCCCTCAACGGCACCCCCGAGCTGCGGGCCCGCTGGAAGCGGGGCGTCTCGTTCGTGGAGGACTCGATCGGCGAGGCGGTCGGCGAGCAGTACGTCGCCCGGCACTTCCCGCCCCGGTCCAAGGAGCTGATGCTGGACCTGGTCGGCAACCTGCTGGAGGCCTACCGGCGCAGCATCGAGGCGCTGGACTGGATGGGCGAGGAGACCAAGCAGCGGGCCTACGCCAAGCTGGAGACGTTCCGCCCGAAGATCGGCTACCCGGACAAGTTCCGCGACTACTCCGCACTCGTGGTCGATGCGGCCGACCTGATCGCCAACGCGCGGGCCGCCGCCGCGTTCGAGACCGACCGCGAGCTGCACAAGATCGGCTCGCCGGTGGACCGCGACGAGTGGTTCATGCTGCCGCAGATGGTCAACGCCTACTACAACCCCGGCATGAACGAGATCTGCTTCCCCGCGGCGATCCTGCAGAAGCCGTTCTTCGACGCCGACGCCGACCCGGCCGAGAACTACGGTGGCATCGGCGCGGTGATCGGCCACGAGGTCGGCCACGGTTTCGACGACCAGGGCTCGCAGTACGACGAGCGCGGCAACATGGAGAACTGGTGGACGTCAGCCGACCGCGCCGCGTTCCAGGAGCGCGCCGACAAGCTGATCGAGCAGTACGACGGGTTCGAGCCACGGGACATGCCCGGCGAGCACGTCAACGGCGCGCTCACCGTCGGCGAGAACATCGGCGACCTCGGCGGGATCACGATCGCGCTGAAGGCCTACGAGATCTCGCTCGGCGGCGCGGAGGCTCCCGTCGTCGAGGGCCTCACCGGGACGCAGCGGGTGTTCTACAACTTCGCGAACGTGTGGCGCACCAAGCGGCGCAAGGAGCAGCTGCTCCAGCTGCTGACCGTGGACCCGCACAGCCCCTCGGAGTTCCGCGCCAACATCGTCCGCAACCTCGACGAGTTCCACGAGGCCTTCGGGACCCGGCCCGGTGACGGCCTCTGGCTCGACCCCGAGGAGCGCATCCGGATCTGGTGACCGGCCCCCCGCCGCGGTTTACCAGGGTATGTCGGAGAACTGTCGCCTCCCATGGTGAACTTCCCATGGGGAGCGACAGTTCTCTACGGGGAGTACGGCGCCCACGGGGCCGGGCTGCCGGCGGATCCGAGCAGCCGGCGGATCCGGGCGGGCGGCGGGTCGCAGCTGGGACGAGCCCGGCTCAAGACAGGTGGATGACCGGCTCGTGCGAGGGCTCGGCGGCGGCGGGGGGCCGCTTGCGCGGCAGCATCGCGGCCGGGACCAGGACCAACGCGATCAGGATCGTGGCCACCACGAACGAGTGCGCGAAGGCGTCGGCCATGTCGTTGATCGCCTTGGCGATGACCGCCGGGTCGAGCGAGGACGGGTCCGCGCCCCTGGCGAGGGAGCCCTGCAGCTGGCCGACCTCGGGGCTCGCCTTGAACCCGTTGGTCAGCAGGACCGAGAACAGCGCCGTGCCGATCGAGGCGGCCACCTGCTGGATGATGTTCATCAGGGTCGAGCCGCGCGCGAGGTTGTGGTCGGTGAGCGTCTGCAGCGCCGACGTCATGATCGGCATCATGGTCGCGCCCATCCCCAGGCCCATCACGAACAGAGCGCCGAGCAGGAAGGCGTACGACGTGTCCGCGGCCACCTGGGTGAACATCGCCATGCCGACGGTGAGCACGGTGACCCCGGTCAGCACGATCTTGCCCGGGCCGATCTTGTCGGCGAGCATGCCGGCAACCGGCATGGTCAGCATCGCGCCGAGTCCCTGGGGAGCCAGCAGCCACCCGGTTTTCAGGGTCTCCTCTCCGCGCACCTGCAGGAAGTACGACGGGAACAGCAGGCTGGCCCCGAAGAACGCGATCGCGAACAGCGACATCGCGATCACCGCGATGGTCAGGGAGCGGTTGCGGAACAGGTCGAGGTCGATCAGCGGGTGGTCGGCGCGCTCCGCCAGCGAGCGCAGCACGAACAGCAGCACCAGCGCGAGCCCGATCGCCGCGGGCACCAGCACCTTGCGGTCGACGACGGTGCCGGCGTCGGGGATCGAGGAGACGCCGTACAGGAACAGCGCCAGCCCCGGGGACAGCAGCAGCATGCCGACGAAGTCGAACGTCTCCGAGGGCGTCGGGTTGTCCTTGGGCAGGACCAGCGCCGCATAGACGATCGCCACCAGCCCGAGCGGTAGGTTGATCAGGAAGATCCAGTGCCAGCTCGCGGTGTCGATCAGCCAGCCGCCGAGGATCGGGCCGAAGATCGGGCCGAGCAGCATCGGGATGCCCAGCACGGCCATCACCCTGCCGATCCGGTCGTGGCCCGCGGCACGGGTCATGATCGTCATGCCGAGCGGCATCAGCATGCCCCCACCGAGGCCCTGCAGCACCCGGAAGCTGACCAGCGAGCTGACGTCCCAGGCGGTGCTGCAGAGCACCGAGCCCATCGTGAACAGCAGCAGCGCGAGCATGAACAGCCGCTTCGTGCCGAACCGGTCGGCGGCCCACCCGGTCAGCGGGATCACCGACGCGAGCGCCAGCGTGTAGCCGGTCATCGTCCAGGCGACCTGTGCGGGCGTGGCGTCGAACTCGTGCTGGAAGGTGGGCAGCGCGATGCTCACGACGGTCACGTCGAGGATCGACATGATCGCGCCGAGCACGACGACGCCGGCGATGGTGAGGACGCCCTTGTCGAGCCTGCCCGAGGCGGGGGCGGTGGGGGTTGTGGTCACCGGCGAAGTCTAGGTAGGAACGCTCCCCCGCGCCCCTGAATTACGGCACGCGGGCGTCCGTGATGTCGGACACGTCCGCGTGCGGGTCCCCTCGGAGCAGCGCCGCGACCGCCGCGAGCACCCGCGGGTCGTCGGGTACGACGGACGGGGTGAACCGGGCCGCGACCCGGCCCTCGGCGTCGAGCAGGAACTTCTCGAAGTTCCAGGTGATGTCGCCGGTGCGCCCGTTCTCGTCGGGGACGCCCACGAGCTCGTCGTACAGCGGGTGCCGGTCCTCGCCGTTCACGTCGACCTTCTCGGTCAGCGGGAAGGTGACGCCGTACGACGCGGAGCAGAACTCGGCGATCTCCTCGGGCGTGCCCGGCTCCTGGCCGCCGAACTGGTTGCACGGGACGCCGACGACGGTGAAGCCGCGGTCGGCGTGGGAGACGTGCAGCTGCTCGAGCGCGGTGTACTGCGGCGTCAGCCCGCACTTCGAGGCGACGTTGACCAGCAGCGTCGGCCGGCGGTCGGTGATCCCGCCGAGGGTGGCCGGCGTTCCGTCGAGGCGGGCGATGGGGGTGTCGAACAGGCTCATGCGGGCGAGCCTAGCCAGGCGGCGTCCTCAGGCCACGTCGAGCGCGCGCCGGGCCATCTCCTCGAGCACGGCGCGCATCTCCGGCTCGGAGAGCATCGCGCTGTGCGGGGTGGAGTTGATCAGCCCGAACACGGCGTGCGCCATCGCACGTGCCTGCTTCGCGGAGAGGTCGCGGTGCACCTCCCGCAGCTGGCCGACCCACAGCTCGACGTACCTGCGCTGCAGGTCGCGCACCTGCTCACGCGCCTGCTCGGGCAGCGAGGCCCAGTCCCGGTCCTGCACGACGATCAGCGGCTTGTTGTGCAGCGCGAAGTCGACGTGCCAGTCGACCAGGGCGTGCAACGCCTCGCGGGGGTCGGCGGCGTCCTCGACCCGGGCCCGGCCGACGGACAGCAGCTCCTCGCTGATCGTCACCAGCATCTCCGCGAGCATCGCGTCCTTGGAGGCGAAGTGGCGGTAGAGCGCGGGGCCGGAGACCCCGCAGGCGTTGCCGAGGTCGGACACCGAGACGCCGTGGAACCCGCGCTCGGCGAACAGCTCGGCCGCGGTGGCCAGGATCTGCTCGCGCCGGCTGACGGTCATGCCCCGAGCCTAGCCGCCCGGGTTAACGCCCGTTCACCCTTCGCCTCCGCGGTCCGCGTGGCCGCACGGCGGCCCCTGGTCGCCGGATCAGTCCAGGCCCAGCCCGGCGCGCCGGGCGCGCACGATCGCCTCGGCCCGGTCGGCCACCTGCAGCTTGGTGAAGATGCTGGAGACGTTGTTGCGCACGGTCTTGGGGCTCAGCGACAACCGGGTGGCGATCGCGGCGTTGCCGAGCCCGGCCGCGAGCAGGTCGAGCACCTCGCGCTCGCGGGAGGTGAGGTCGGGGAACACCCTCTCGTCCTGCACCGACAACGGACGGGTCAGGTAGCCCAGGACCCGCCGAGCCACCGACGGCCCGAAGATCGCCTCCCCCTGCGCCACGGCCGTGATCGCCCGCAGCACCTCGGGACTGTCCGCGCCCTTGACCAGGTAACCCCGGGCCCCGGCGCGCATGGCGGCGAACACCGAGTCGTCGTCCTCGAACATGGTCAGCACCAGCACCGCCGTCTCCGGGTGCGCGCGGGTCACCCGCCGGGTGGCCTCGACGCCGTTGAGGCCCGGCATGTTGAGGTCCATCACCACCACGTCCGGCGCCACCTCCGCGGCCAGCCGTACGGCGTCCAGGCCCGTGGCCGCCTCCGCCACCACCTCCAGGTCCGGCAGGGCCGAGATCAGCGCCGCCAGCCCGTGTCGGAACACCGGGTGGTCGTCGGCGAGCAGCACCCGGATCATGGCGCACCCAGCGGCAGCCGGGCCGCGACCAAGGTCCCCCCGCGGCTGCCCGGCCCGGTCTCGCACGACCCACCGAGCTCGACCGCGCGGTCGCGCATGGCGGCCAGCCCGACACCGGGCGCCCGCCCGACCACCACCGCAGCTCCGCCACCCGCGGCGCGCGACCCGGCCAGCCCGACACCGTCGTCCTCGACCCGCAGCACCAGCTCACGCCCGGCCTCGACGTCGATGCCCACGGACGCGTGCCGGGCCCCGGCGTGCCGGGCCACGTTGTTGAGCGCCTCGGTCACGATCCGGTAGGCCGCCACCTCCACGGCTGCGGGCAGCGCCGGGCACGGGGCCGCCTCCACCGACACCTCCAGCCCCGCGTCGCGTTCGGTGAGCCGCTCGGCGTGCTGCCGCAGCGCCCCGACCAGGCCGAGCTGGTCCAGGGCGGGCGGGCGCAGGTCCTCGACCAGTCGGCGGACGTCGCCGATGCTCGCCTGCACCTCCTCCTTGAGCGACGACGCCAGCCGGGCCGCCTGCTCGGGCCGCTCGACCACGAGACGGCTCACCGCGTCCAGCCCGAGCGCGACCCCGGCCAGCGCCGGACCCAACCCGTCGTGCAGGTCGCGGCGGATCCGCCGGCGCTCCTCCTCCCGGGTGGTGACCAGACGCTCCCGGGACCGCTGCAGGTCCCGGCCGAGCAGCATCGCGTGCGCCGCCACGCCGACCTGGCGGCCGAGGTCCTCCAGCAGCCTCAGGTCGGCAGCGCGGAACGGGTCGTGGGGGGTGCGCGGCGCGGCGAACAGGGCGCCCACCTGCTGACCCCGGAACGACAGCGACACCTCGTGCTGCCCGTCCACCGGGGTGCCCCAGGCGGCGATCATCGCGTCGTCCACGGAGCCGGGCGCGCGCACCTCCACCCGCACGTACGGCAGCCGCAGCGAGGTCGCGACGGTCTCGGCGACCTCGGCCAACGCCCCACCGTCAGGGCCGCCCGCCTCGGCGCCCCCTTCGAGCCGGCGCCCCACGCCGGTCAGCACCGCGTACGGGTCGCCCCGCTCGCCGTAGACGAGTCGGTCCGCGGAGCGCTGCAGCCGGGCCCGAAGGGGCGTGAACGCGACGGCGACGAGCGCGGTGGCCGCCAGCGAGGAGACCGGTCCGGCGTGGCCGCGGAACGCGGTGCCCAGGAGCAGGACGGTGCCGGCGTACCCGGTCAGGAGCAGGGCCGTCAGCGCGCCGTACACGAGCGAGCGGCTTGCCACCGTCTCGGCGCCGTAGAGGCGGCCGCGCAGGACGCCGATGCCGACGGTCACCGGCAGCAACGGGACGGCCACCAGCTTGAGCACCACGGCCAGCGTCCCGGGCACCGGGACGACGACCACGGCGACCAGGAGCACGACCGCGAGCGCGAACCAGCTGAGCGCCGACCGCTCCGGTCCCGTGGCGCGCCGCCACCGCACGACCGCGGAGGCCGCCGAGCCGAGCATGCCCACGACCAGCAGCACGAACCCCGCGTGGCCGGCCGCCGCGAACCAGGCGTGCGGCAGCGGCACGCCCAGCGGGTTGTCGGCCACCGGCTGGTTGACGAGCGGGCCGGGGGCGAACGCGTTGCTCGTCACCAGCAGGGCCACACAGGCCACGTCGCTCCACACCAGGATCCGCCAGCGCGGGCTCGGGGGCCGCCCGTCGGGGAACAGCAGGACCCCCAGGGTGACCAGCGGCGCGAACCCGAGCGCCCAGACGTACGACGAGACCCAGCCGGCCAGCAGCGCACCGGGCAGCGAGCCCGGGTGCTCCACGAGCCCGTACTGGGCGTAGCCGTAGACCGCGATGGTCAGGTCGCTGGCGATCCCGCAGCCCAGGAACAGCCGGCCGATGGGATGACCGGGCAGCCGGGACAGGATCAGGGCGCCGAGCGGCGGAAGCAGCGCGCCGAAGACCAGGTTCGGGTAGACGTTGTCGAGCTGGACCCGGTCGGTCAGACCGTGCGACCTCGCCAGGGCGAACGTGACCGCCAGCACCAGCGGGCCGGTGAGCGCCAACGCCCACCGCGCCGTCGAGCCGATGCCCGTTCTCATGGGGGCATCCTGCACCGGGGCCCCCGGCCCGCGCAGCCAAAGTCGCGGCGCGGGCCGGGGTGGGGTCGCGGTCATGTCAGAGGCTGGTCGCCAGCCCGGGCGCCGGCTCGGCCGCGGTCGGTGTCCGACGCGCAGGACGCGGGCCGCGCACGGCGAGCCGGACCCCGACCACGAGCAGCCACAGCAGGCCGGCCAGGAACGGCATCGGGTTGCTGCCGAAGGGGTCGGCGTGGGAGGCCAGCGTGATCAGCAGGCCGGCCGCGCCGATCACGACCGCGGTCCAGCCGGCCACCCTGCCCAGGACGCCGCCGGTGAGGATCGCCAGGCCGCTGGCCAGCATGAAGACGCCGAACGGCAGGAACGTCACCACGAACGCCGCCGCATTCATGTCGGTGAGCACCCGGGCCTCTGTCGGCGAGATCTGGGCGTGGTCCAGCAAGCCGGCACTGAGCGGCATCACCGACGCGAGCTTGACCGCCAGCACGACCGTCCCGGCATAGCCGGCGGCGCTGCCCAGCCAGGACGCCGCGCCGCCGCGCGAGCGCAGCAGGGCGACGAACCAGCCGAGGAAGAGCAGGAACACCAGCATGCCGGTCACCTCCAGGGCGAAGCCGAGATGGTCGACCGGACCGGGTTTCGCGGAGAGGTCCGCCAGGGCCTGCCGGCCGCTGGCGTGCCCCCCGTCACCCGAGCCGGCGATCTGGTTGCCGACGAGGATCAGCAGCACGTACGCCGCGCCGCACGCGGCGCCGACGCGGTCCCAGGCCGACCAGGGGCGGGTCGGGGTGCTTGCAGCTGTCATGGATGTCCACCTCCGTGAGCTCGTACGCCGGTCCCGCGACCGGCACCTCCGACCCTCGCCGCCCGGCCGTCCCGCCGTCACGGGAGCGGTGTCCCGACCTGTCCCGGACCGCCCACCCGGCGACGCGTGGTGGTCGGACCGCAGACGAACCCCGGCAGGGATGGTTTGCTGGCTCCATGGAGTCCTCGACGCTGCAGGAGCTGACCTCGGCGCTTCCCGACGGGGTGGTGCTGACCGAGCCCGACGCGGTCGAGAACTACCGCTTCGACTGGGCGCGCGACCCGGCCGCGGGCGTGCCGGTCGCGGTGGTGCGCGCCGAGAGCGCCGACCAGGTGCAGGCCGCGGTCCGCTGGGCCGCCCGGCACCGGGTCCCGGTGGTGCCCCGAGGGGCCGGGAGCGGGCTCTCCGGCGGCGCGTCGGCGGTCGGGGGCGGGATCGTGCTGAGCCTGGAGCGGATGCGACGCATCGAGATCGACGCCGCCTCGCAGGTCGCGGTGGTCGAGCCCGGCGCGTTCAACGCGGAGGTGAAGGCCGCCGCCG
The DNA here is from genome assembly GCA_963838025.1 of uncultured Actinomycetota bacterium. GTDB lineage: Bacteria > Actinomycetota > Actinomycetes > Propionibacteriales > Nocardioidaceae > Nocardioides_B. The sequence goes on along the minus strand of CAWIPF010000004.1, from coordinate 171,423 downwards.
CCGCGCACGGCCTGTGGTACCCGCCCGACCCCGCCTCCCACGAGATCTGCTCGATCGGCGGCAACGTCGCCACCAACGCGGGCGGCCTGTGCTGCGTGAAGTACGGCGTGACCACCGACTACGTGCTCGGCATGGACGTGGTGCTCGCGGACGGGACCTCGGTGACCCTGGGCGGCAAGCGGATCAAGGACGTGGCCGGGCTCTCCCTGGTCAAGCTGTTCGTCGGCAGCGAGGGCACCCTCGGCATCGTCACCCGCGCGGTCCTGAGGCTGGTGCCGGCGCAGCCGGCCCGCTCGACGCTGGTGGCCACGTTCGCCGCCGTCGACGGTGCCGCCCGCGCGGTCGTCGCGATCCGCAACGTGCTCCGGCCGTCGATGATGGAGCTGATGGACCACGCGTCCATCAACGCGGTGGAGGACTGGAAGCCGATGGGCCTGGACCGCTCCGCGGGCGCGCTCCTCATCGCCCAGTCGGACGCGCCGGGTGCGGCCCGCAGCGAGGAGGTCGCCGCGATGCGTGCCGCGTGCGAGGCGGCCGGCGCCACCGAGGTGTTCGTCACCGACGACCCCGACGAGGGCGAGATGTTCATCGAGGCCCGGCGCCGGGCGTTCCCCGCGATCGAGGTGCGGGGCACGGTGCTGCTCGAGGACGTCGGGGCGCCGGTCCCGTTGCTGCCCGACCTGCTGGCCGCGATCGCCGCCATCGCCGAGAGGTACGACGTGCAGGTGCCCGTGGTGGCGCACGCCGGCGACGGGAACACGCACCCGATCATCGTCTACGACCCCACCGACCGTGCCTCCGAGCAGCGGGCCCGCGAGGCCTTCGGCGAGATCATGGGGGCGGCGATCCGGCTCGGGGGCACGATCACCGGCGAGCACGGCGTGGGGCGGACCAAGAGGCCGGCCCTCCCCGACCAGCTCGGTCCCGACGTGATGGCCCTGACCCGCCGGATCAAGGACGCGCTCGACCCGGACGGGATCCTCAACCCCGGCGCGGTGATGTAGCCCGGCGGTGGCGCGCCGGAGCCGTCAGGGAAGCGGCAGGGTGAGCGTCGCCCGGACCATGTTGTGGTCCGACGGCAGCACGCCGCGCACCTGCCAGGTCTGCGGGTCGAAGTTCAGCACCACCTTGTACTGCCTCACCGGGAGGTCGTTGCTCGCGAAGATCCAGTCGATGCTGTTGCCGACCTTCCAGGGCTCGGTCTCGTAGCCGAAGGTGGACACGTCGCGACGCTCGTGGTTGGCGGAGTTGACCCAGCCGTTGACCCGGTCGGTGGTCCGGGGGTCCGGCACGGGGTTCTTCGCGTAGACCTGGTTGAGCACGTCGCCGTACCCCGCCGACTTCATCGCGGGCAGCATCGTGGCCGCCATCGTGTCGTACTTCTGGGTGTTGAAGTCGCCCGTGACCACCACCGGGAGCGTGCCCTTGAGGCTGTTCACCTTCTGGATCAGCTCGTACCACTGCGCCTGCCGGGTGCTGCGGTTGGTCACCTCGAGGTGCGTGGTGGTGAACAGGAACGTGGTGCCCGTGGCGTTGACCCGCAGGATCGCCCAGGCCAGGTAGCGCTGGTACTTCTTCGCGGCCTGGTGGCGGTAGCGCATCCCGCCCTGCCGGACCAGCGAGATCGTGTCGGCGTCGTAGAGGATCCGGTCGCTGTAGGTGGCGCCGCGGTACTTGTGCCGGCACTTGTAGTTGGTCCGGGCGCGGACGCAGTTGTAGGGGTAGGCGTTGGTCAGCCGGTAGTGCCCGCCGGCCTTGTTCAGCCCGTTGCGCAGGTCGAGGTACTGGTTGCGACCGTCGACGAGCCGGGACGCGAAGTAGCGGCTCGGGTGGGCCTCCTGCACCCCGATGACGTCGACCTGCTCCCCGAGGATCTCGCGGATGACCGCGCCGCGGCGCTTGCGCCACGGGCGCTGCGCGCCACGCCACCGGTCGAGGCTGACGCTCTGCACGTTGAAGGTGGCCACGCGTACGTCGACCCCGGGGGCGGTCGCGGTGGTGGTGTCCGCGGTGGCCTGCGTCCCGCCGGCGACGGCCGTGACCGCGGTCGCCAGCGCCAGCGCTCCCGTGACGATGATGTTCTTGCGCATGTCCCTTTGCCCTCCCAAGCAAAGCGCGGCCGACCGGGGTCCGAGTGGCCCGGGGGCGCGCGTCCAGCCAGAGTATCGGCGGACCGGCGACCCGACTGGAGTTTCGAGGAACCCCGGCCGGGGCCGCCCGGGCCGCGCGCACCTTGTCCGCACTCCGGATGGCGCCCGGCCGGGGTGCGTCGCCGCCCCCTGCAGGCCACGCCCCACAGCCGCTAACATGTGGGGTTAATGATCGTTAACATCGGAGGGTCACCGTGACTTCGAGCGTGACGGACACCGGGCCGGGCACTGGGCCCCCCGGGGAGCAGGACACCGGCATGCGCGCGCTGGTCGAGCAGCTGCGCGCGCGGCTGGCCTCGGTCCGCGAGGGCGGGTCGGAGTCGGCGCGCGCCAAGCACCTTGAGCGCGGCAAGCTGCTGGCCCGCGACCGGGTGGACCGGCTGCTCGACCCCGGCAGCCCCTTCCTCGAGCTGAGCCCGCTCGCGGCGACCGGCATGTACGACGACGCCGTACCGTCCGCGGGGATCGTGACCGGGATCGGGCGGGTGAGCGGTCGCGAGTGCGTGATCGTCGCCAACGACGCGACCGTCAAGGGCGGCACCTACTACCCGATCACGGTCAAGAAGCACCTGCGCGCGCAGGAGGTGGCCCGGGCCAACCGGCTGCCGTGCCTCTACCTGGTCGACTCCGGCGGCGCCTTCCTGCCGATGCAGGACGAGGTGTTCCCGGACAAGGAGCACTTCGGCCGGATCTTCTTCAACCAGGCCAACCTGTCCGCGCAGGGCATCCCCCAGGTGGCCGCGGTGATGGGGTCGTGCACGGCGGGCGGCGCCTACGTCCCGGCGATGTCCGACGAGACGGTGATCGTCAAGGAGCAGGGCACGATCTTCCTGGGCGGGCCGCCGCTGGTGAAGGCGGCGACCGGCGAGGTGGTGACCGCCGAGGACCTCGGCGGCGGCGACGTGCACGCCCGCAGGTCCGGAGTGGTGGACCACCTCGCCGAGAACGACGCGCACGCGCTGGCGATCGTGCGCTCGATCGTGGCCACCTTCGAGCGCGTCGGCGGTCGCGGGTGGTTGAGGAGCGAGCGAAGCGAGCGTCTCGAAACCACCGGGCACGTCCTCGAGCAGGCCGACGTGGAGGAGCCCGTCGAGGACCCGGCCGGCCTGTACGACGTGGTCCCGACCGACTCGCGCACGCCGTACGACGTGCGCGAGGTGATCCGGCGCGTGGTCGACGGCTCGAGGTTCCACGAGTTCAAGGCGCTCTACGGCGAGACCCTGGTCTGCGGCTTCGCGAGGATCTGGGGCTACCCGGTCGGCATCGTGGCCAACAACGGCATCCTGTTCAGCGAGTCCAGCCTCAAGGGCGCGCACTTCATCGAGCTGTGCAACCAGCGCGGCATCCCCCTGGTGTTCCTGCAGAACATCACCGGCTTCATGGTCGGCCGCGAGTACGAGAACGGCGGCATCGCCCGCGACGGCGCCAAGCTGGTCACCGCGGTCGCCTGCTCGGTGGTGCCGAAGTTCACCGTGGTCATCGGCGGGTCCTTCGGCGCCGGCAACTACGGCATGTGCGGGCGCGCCTACGACCCGCGCTTCTTGTGGATGTGGCCCAACGCCCGGATCTCGGTGATGGGCGGCGAGCAGGCCGCCTCGGTGCTCGCGACGGTCCGCCGCGACGGCATCGAGGCCCGCGGCGGCGAGTGGTCGGCGGACGACGAGGAGGGGTTCAAGGCGCCGATCCGCGAGCAGTACGAGCTCCAGGGCTCGCCGTACTACTCCACCGCCCGGCTGTGGGACGACGGCGTGATCGACCCGGTCGACACCCGCCGAGTGCTCGGCATGGGCCTCGCCGCCGCCGCCAACGCCCCGATCCCCGAGCCGTCCTACGGCGTCTTCCGGATGTAGGGCGTCCGGTGATCGAGGAGATCCAGGTGGTTGAGGAGCGAGCGAAGCGAGATCCAGGTGGTTGAGGAGCGAGCGAAGCGAGCGTCTCGAAACCACCCACGTCACCATCCGGTGGTTTCGAGACGCCTCGCCTAGCGGCTCGGCTCCTCAACCACCGGATACCGAGAAGGGACAGCACGTGATCAGCACCCTGCTCATCGCCAACCGCGGCGAGATCGCGCTCCGGATCAACAAGGCCGCGCACGAGCTCGGCATCCGCACGGTCGCGGTCTACTCCGACGCCGACCGGGAGGCGCCGCACGTGCGTGCCGCCGACGTGGCCGTGCGGATCGGGCCGACCCCGGCGACGGAGTCCTACCTGCACATCGCCGCGCTGCTGCGGGCCGCCCGGCAGACCGGCGCCGACGCGGTGCACCCGGGCTACGGCTTCCTCTCCGAGCGCGCGGCGTTCGCGCGGGCGGTGACCGAGGCGGGCCTGACCTTCGTCGGCCCGTCCGCGGACGTGATGGAGCGGATGGGCCGCAAGGACATCGCCCGCCAGATCGCCCAGGCCGCCGGGGTGCCGGTGGTGCCGTCCGCGGAGCTCCGTGACGGCCACGTCGACGCGCACGCCGTGCCCTACCCGCTGCTGGTGAAGGCCGCGGCCGGCGGCGGCGGCAAGGGCATGCGGATCGTCCGCGAGCCGGGCGACCTCCCCGCCGCCCTCGCCGCGGCGCGCCGGGAGGCGATGAGCGCCTTCGGCGACGACACCCTGCTGGTGGAGAAGTACGTCGAGCACGGCCGGCACGTCGAGGTGCAGGTCCTCGCCGACGAGCACGGCCACGTCGTGCACCTCTTCGAGCGCGACTGCTCGGCCCAGCGGCGCCACCAGAAGGTGATCGAGGAGGCTCCGGCGCCGACGATCTCCCCCGAGGTCCGGCGGGTCCTCACCGAGAGCGCGGTGGCGCTGGCCCGTGAGGTCGGCTACACGAACGCGGGCACCGTGGAGTTCCTGGTCGAGACGGCGCCGGGCCGTTCTGGGGGGAACCCCCCGGGCGTCGGGTCTGTCGGGTCTTTGGGGGGGTCCCCGGGGGGAACCCCCCGGGCGTCGGGTCTGTCGGGTCTTTGGGGGGGTCCCCGGGGGGAACCCCCCGGGCGTGTTCTTCCTGGAGATGAACACCCGGCTCCAGGTCGAGCATCCGGTCACCGAGCTGGTGACCGGCCTGGACCTGGTGCAGCTCCAGCTGCGGATCGCTGCCGGCGAGCCGCTCCCGTTCGCCCAGGAGGACGTCACCTGCACCGGCCACGCGTTCGAGGCGCGGGTCTACGCCGAGGACGCGTTCAACGGCTTCCTGCCGCAGGCCGGGGTCGCCGAGTCGGTCCGCTGGTCCCCGCGGGCCCGGGTCGATGCCGCCCTGGAGTCCGGGCAGGTGGTGAGCACGTCGTACGACCCGATGCTCGGCAAGGTCATCGTGCACGGCCCGACCCGGGAGGCGGCGCGCCGTGCCCTGGTGACCGCGCTCGACGACACCGCGATCGTGGGGCTGACCACCAACCTGGGGTTCCTGCGCGGGCTCGCGGCCGCCGACGAGTTCCGTGACCACGAGGTCGACACGGCCTGGCTGGATTCGCACCCCGACGCGATCCGTCCGCAGGGGCGGGAGCAGGCGGCCGTGCTCGCGGCCTGGACGCTGGCCACCCACCAGGCCCAGGACCGCACCCCGTTCGGGACCGGTGACGGGTGGCGGCTCGCCGGTCCGGCGGCGGCGACCCCGGTGGAGCTGGTGGTCGACGGGGAGACGCAGCTGTTCCGCGTGGGCCGCGCGGAGGTGACCCGGACGGTCCCCACCTCGCCCGCCTCCGCCACGGAGTGGCAGGTGCACCCGATCGCCTCGGACGCCGGGGTGGTGCGCCTGGAGATCGACGACCTCGTCCACGAGGCCGCCGTCCGGATCGGGCCGCACACGGTCGAGGTGGCCTACCTGGGCCACACCTTCGGCTTCGAGCGGCCCGACGCCTTCGGGCCGGGCCGGACGACCGCCTCCGCCGACGGCACCGTGGTCGCCCCGATGCCCGGCACGGTGCTCTCGGTGGAGGTCACCGAGGGCCGCCGGGTCCACGAGGGCGACGTCCTCGGGGTGATGGAGGCGATGAAGATGGAGCTGTCGCTGAAGGCGCCACTCACCGGCACGGTCGCCACCGTCGGCGCCCGTGCAGGGGAACAGGTGGCGCTCGGTGCGACGTTGTTCGTGGTGCAAGCCGAACCGGCCGACGAGGAGTGAGCATGCGCCAGCCGCAGGTGGTGCCCGACCCGACCCTGCCCCCGCGGGTGACGATCTACGAGGTCGGCCCGCGCGACGGTCTTCAGAACGAGCAGACCGTGGTCCCGGTCGCGACCAAGGCGGAGTTCGTCCACCGGCTGCTCGACGCGGGTCTGCCGGTCGTGGAGAGCACCAGCTTCGTGCACCCCACGTGGGTGCCGCAGCTCGCGGACGCCGCCGAGCTGCTCGACCTGCTCGGCGAGCCGGGCCGGGACCTGCCGGTGCTGGTCCCCAACGAGCGCGGCCTGGACCGTGCGATCGAGAAGGGGGTGCGGCACGTGGCGATCTTCGGCAGCGCGACCGAGACCTTCGCGCGGCGCAACCTCAACCGCGGCCTCGACGAGCAGTTCGCGATGTTCGAGCCCACCGTGCGGCGGGCCCGCGAGCACGGCCTGGACGTGCGCGCCTACGTCTCGATGTGCTTCGGCGACCCCTGGGAGGGCGAGGTGCCCGTCGACCAGGTGGTCGAGGTCGGCAAGCGGCTCTTCGACCTCGGGGCCTCCCAGCTGTCTTTGGGCGACACCATCGGCGTCGGCACGTACGCGCACGTGACCGCCCTGCTCCGGGCGTTCAACGAGGCCGGCCTGCCCAACGAGTCGCTGGCCGTGCACTTCCACGACACCTACGGGCAGGCGCTGTCCAACGCGACGGCCGCGCTGCGCCACGGCATCACCACCTTCGACGCGTCGGCCGGCGGGCTCGGCGGCTGCCCCTACGCCAAGAGCGCGACCGGCAACCTGGCCACGGAGGACCTGGTGTGGCTGCTGTCCGGGCTGGGCATCGAGACCGGGGTCGACCTCGAGAAGCTCGTCGACACCAGCGTCTGGATGGCGGCGCAGCTCGGGCGGCCGAGTCCCTCCCGCGTCGTGAAGGCGCTCTCCGGATAGGGCACAATCACCGCATGAGCCGCGTCGTCTACCTGCACGTCGGTGCACCGAAGACCGGGACGACGTACCTCCAGGACCGGCTCGCGCTCAACCGCTCCGAGCTGGCCAGGAACCAGGTGCACTACCCGCTCGGCCTGCACGCCAGCCAGTTCCGTCCCGCGCTCGACCTCATCGACATGCCGTGGGGCGGCCAGCGGGAGGACGTGCGCGGCGAGTGGGACAACCTGGTCGGCCGGGTCCGGCGCCACAACGGCACCGTGATCGTCTCCCACGAGATCCTCGCGGCCGCCAAGCCGGGCCAGGTCCGGCGCGCGATGGCCGACCTCGAGGGCAGCGAGGTGCACCTGGTCTACTCCGCCCGGGACCTCGCGCGGCAGATCCCGGCCGAGTGGCAGGAGGGCGTCAAGCACCGCCGCAGCCGCTCGTTCGCCCGCTTCCTCACCGAGGTGCAGGAGGCGCAGCGCTCGAAGCCGAAGCTCTGGTTCTGGCGGGTGCAGGGGCTGCCGGACGTGCTCGGCAGGTGGAGCGTCGGGCTGCGCCCCGAGCACGTGCACGTGGTCACCGTCCCGCAGGAGGGCGCCCCGCGAGACCTGCTGTGGGAGCGGTACTGCCGGGCGTTCGGCATCGACCCCGCGTGGGCGCCGGAGGAGAGCGGGCAGGAGAACGTCTCGGTCGGCACCGCCGAGGCCTGGATGCTCCGCCAGCTCAACCGGCGGCTGAAGCGGGCCGGGCTGCCTTCCGACGACTACCGGCGGCTGGTCCGCCAGCTGATGGTGCACGAGACGCTGGCCACCCGCCAGAACATGGTCAAGGCCACGCTGCCTCCCCGCGCCTACGGCTGGGCCGGCGAGGTGGCCGAGGAGTGGATCGAGTGGGTGGTCGGCTCGGGCATCGACGTGGTCGGCGACGTCGAGGACCTGCGGCCGGTGGCGCCGCCGGCCGACGAGAAGTGGGTCAACCCCGACCGGCCGGGCCGGGCAGAGGTGCTCGACGCCGCCCTGGACGCCCTGGTCGCGATCACGATGGAGGCGGCCAGCCGTCCCGACCCGGACGAGCAGGTGGCGGCCAAGCTCGGCCGGGTGGCCCGGCGGTTGCGCGGCCAGTGACGGCCGGGTTCGAGGGGGCGGCGTGGTCCTGGGTGGACCACGTCCGGCGCGGCGGCACCACCCCGTGGCTGGTCTGGGCGCGGGGGGACGGGCACGCCGGCGCCGCACCCGCGGGCGCGGCGCTGCCGGGGGCCGCGGAGCTGGAGTTCGTCCGGCGGCTCGCTGCCAGAGCCCCGGCCACGCTTCCGGCGGACGCGTTCACCGGCCTCGCCGACCTCGTGCTGGGCCGCAGCGGTCCCGGTCGTGGGCTCCCCCAGCTGCCGCTGCCGTGGCCCGGGGAGCCCGCCCGTCGGGTGGGTGCACCGGCGACCGACCCCGCCGCCGTCCCCGCCGAGGAGCTCGTCCGGATCGGCGTCGGCGCCCTGCTCGAGCTGCTCGTGCGGCAGGACACCGGTGGCCGCCGGCCGCGCCCCGTGCGGCGCCGGCCGTGGACGCGGCCGTTCCGCCTGGCCGGCGCGCCGCTGACCGTGGCCGCGGTGCGCGCGTCGCTGGCGGCCGGGGGGCACGTGGAAGGGGGTCGGCGTCCCGACGTGCTGGTGTTCGCCCAGCCGTTCGACGTGCACCTCGCCGAGATCTGGAGCGCCCGGGTCCAACGCGGCGCCTCCGTGCGCTGGGAGAGCTTCGTGGACCGGTGGGCCCGCCGCCCCGGGCTGCCCCCCGCGGCACGGCTCCTCGCGACCGCCGGTTCCTGGGCGGACCGGGTCGGACCGGACCGGGTCCACGTGGTCGTCGCGCCGTACGACGCGCACGCGGCACGTCGTACGGCCGCGGGGGTGCTGGGGCTGCGGGACGCCGGCGCTCGCCGCTCCGGGCCGGCTGCGCGAGCTCTCGCCCGCGGGCACCGACGTGCTGCGCCGGCTCGGGTCGGCGCTCAACGTGCGGGTCGCGCCGGACCGTCGGCCCGCGGTGCTGCGCCGGGCCGCCGCCGTGCTCGACGGCCCCGCCGGCGCGCCGCTGACGATCCCCGGGGAGCACCTCGCCTGGGCGGAGCGGACCGCGGCCCGCCTCGCGGAGGGTCTTCGATCCGGCGGCTACGCTGTCCACGGGGACCTGGACGGGACAGCCGTCCGCCACCACGCAGGACCCGGTCGGCCGCGCCAGCGCGACTCCCTGGACCTGGTGCTGGGCGCGTGCCTGGCGCTGGTGGATCCGGTGCGACGTCGGGAGGCAGGGTGACCGCGGGACGCAGGGTCCTCGTGCACGTCGGCGCCCCGAAGACGGGCACCTCGTTCGTGCAGGACCTGCTGTTCCACCACCGCGAGGCGCTCGCCGAGCAGGGCATCCTCTACCCGGCCGACCGCTTCGACGAGCACTTCCTGGCGGCCCTGGACCTGATGGAGCTGCACTGGGGCGGGCTCGAGCGGCAGGCGGTGGGCGCCTGGGACCGGCTCGCCGAGCGGGTGCGCGCCTGGCCGGGGACCGCGATCGTGTCCCACGAGATCCTGGCGACCGCGACCCGGCAGCAGGTGCGGCGCGCCCTGGCGTCCTTCGGCGACCCGGCCGACACCGAGGTGCACGTCGTGCTGTCGGCGCGCGACCTGGTGCGCCAGATCCCGGCCGAGTGGCAGGAGAACGTCAAGCACCGGCGGACCCTCGGGTACGCCGACTTCCTGGCCAAGATCACCGACCCGCGCCGCCGCGGCGACCTGGCGTCGTGGTTCTGGGGGGTGCAGGAGATCCCCGACATCCTGGACCGGTGGGGGGCCGACCTGCCACCGGAGCGGGTCCACCTGGTCACGGTGCCGAAGCCGGGCGCACCGCCGCAGCTGCTCTGGCGGCGCTTCGCCTCCGTGCTGGGCCTCGACCCCGACGGCTTCGACCTGACCACCGAGCGCGCCAACCCCTCGCTGGGGGTGCCCGAGACGGCGCTGCTGCGCCGGGTCAACAAGCGGGTCAACGGCGTGCTCGCCAACGAGGACTACCGGCAGTTCGTCCGCGAGCTGCTGGCCCACCGGACCCTGTCGGCGCGCCGTGACAGCGCCCGGCTGCGGCTGCCGCCCGACGTCCGCGCCTGGGCGGTCGGGGTGTCCGAGACGTGGGTCGAGCTGCTGGCCGGTCGCGGGTACGACGTGGTCGGCGACCTCGCGGAGCTGCTCCCCGACGCGGAGCCGGAGCGGTTCGTGGACCCGGACGAGCCGGACGCGGCCGAGGTCGCGGACGCCGCGCTCGAGTCGATCGTCGCGCTGCTCGGCGAGGCGGCCCGGCTGCAGGAGGTCGAGCACCGGCTGCGGCGCGAGGTCGACGCGGCGCTCGCCGAGCTCGAGCGGTCGCGGGGGCTGTGGTTCCGGGCCAAGCGCAGGCTGGTCCGGCTGGCCGACGAGAACCGGGCGGCCGCCGTCGGCCTGCGGGCCTACCGCACGGTGCGCGGCAGCAGCTCACGGTCGGCGTAGCGCCCGATCTGCCAGGTGGCGAAGCCGTCCGCGCCGGCGCCCACGAGCCCGCCGACCACCGGGACGCGGCGTCCGACCATCGACACCATCCGTTTGCCGGCGACCCTGGTGAGCAGCTCGGAGGTCACCTCGGCGGCGATCACCTGGTCCAGGTGCGGGTCGTGGGTCGGGGCCGTCGCGAGTGCCATCGGCGGGGCCGGCAGCTTCTTCTTGCGGACCAGGGAGGAGACGCCGTCCTCGCCGAGCAGGGTGGCCAGGATCGCGTTGCGCACTCTCGGGTCGGCCAGGTCGTAGCCACGGAGGTGGGCGATGCCGGCGACCAGCCGGGACTGGATCATCGCCAGGCCGGCGATGTTGGCGGGGATGGTCACCGCGGCGGTCACCAGGCCACCGAGGTTGGTCGCGAACCCCTGCGCTCCGGCGTAGCGCACGTGGTTCTCGATCACCTCGTGGACGGCGCGGTCGACGTCGCCGCGCTGCTCGGCGAGCTGCTTGTCGGCCGCCGCGGCCGCCGGGGGCAGTGGGCCGACGCCGTGCACGGCGCGGTGCAGCGCCTGGTGCACGAAGTTCGAGGTGAGCTCCGGTGCCATCTTGTGCACGTGCGGAGCGAACGACTTGCCGAGCGAGCCGCCGATCCCCATGGGCTCCTCCTGGTCCGATTGGGTGCTCCCCCAAAGTATCCACCCCCCGAAAGCCCTCCCCCCTCCCCGTTGAGTGCTGCCTTATTTCCTGTTGAGTGTTGGGTTGTTCCTCGTTGAGTGTTGGGTTGTTCGCTGTCCGGCCGCCTGGGTCCACCCGGCCGCACCTGTGAGGATGGGGGTCGTGCCGATCGAACCACCCGCCACCGGCTGGGTCTTCCCGGACCTCTCGGACAGCGATGCCGACGACCTCGTCGGAATGGGCGCGGACCTCGAGCCGGGGACGCTGCTCGCGGCCTATCGGCGGGGCCTGTTCCCGATGCCGGGCGACGACCGCGCGGACGGGATGCTGTGGTGGTCGCCGGTCGAGCGGGGGGTGCTGCCACTGGCCGGCCTGCGCGTGTCCCGGTCCCTGCGTCAGTCGGCGCGACGGATGGAGGTCCGGGTCAACACCGCCTTCGACGACGTGATCGCCGCCTGCGCCGATCCGGCTCGCGACGGCCGCTGGATCAACGGCGACGTCGTGGCCGCCTACACCCGTCTCCACGAGCTCGGCTGGGCGCACTCGGTGGAGACCTGGCAGGACGGCACCCTGGTCGGTGGCCTGTACGGCGTCGCGGTCGGCGGCCTGTTCGCGGGAGAGTCGATGTTCCACCGAGTCCGGGACGCCTCGAAGGTCGCGCTGGTGGGCCTGGTGGACCTGATGCGCGACGAGTACTCGGACCGTCGGCTGCTCGACGTGCAGTGGGAGACACCGCACCTGGCCTCGCTCGGCGTGGTCTCGGTGGCGCGCTCGACGTACCTGCGGATGCTGGCGGGGGCGGTCGACGTACCCCTTCCGGCGGCGTTCGCGTGATCAAGCCAGCACTCAACGGGGAACAAGCCAGCACTCAACAGGGAACAAGCCAGCACTCAACGGGGAGGGGGGTCAGACCACGCGGGGAGGGTGGCCGGTCTCGCTGACCATCGGCCGGCCCATCCGCGCCCACTCGATCATCCCGCCGTCGAGGTTCACCGCGTCGTGCCCCCGCTGCTGCAGGTAGGCGGTGGCCATCGCGGACCGGCCGCCGACCTTGCACACCACGAGGGTCTGGCCGGCCGGGATCTCGGGGAGCCGTCCCGGCAGCTCCCCCAGCGGGATGTGGTGGGCTCCCTCGATGTGGCCGTGCTGCCACTCCAGCGGCTCGCGGACGTCGAGCACGTGCAGGTCCGCGGGCAGCGGCTGCGGCACGCCGCCGGGGTCGGTGCTCGGGATCGGGCCGTAGCTCATGGCCGACAACCTACGCCGCCGTGCCGCACCCCGGAAGGGCTAGCGCAGCAGCCTCGACATCCGGCGGTCGGCGAGCGGTTTGCCGCCGGTCTGGCAGGTCGGGCAGTACTGCAGCGAGGAGTCCGCGAACGACACCTCCCGGACCGTGTCACCGCACACCGGACAGGGCAGCCCGGTGCGGCCGTGCACCGCGAGGTTGCTCTTCTTCTCCCCCTTCAGGTCCGCCGCCGCGAGCCCCCGGGACCGGCGCACCGCGTCGCCGAGGACGGTGCGGATCGCGTCGTACAGCGTCCGCAGGTCGTCGCCCTCGATGCTGGAGGCGGGCTTGAACGGCGACATCCTCGCCGCGTGCAGCAGCTCGTCGGAATACGCGTTGCCGATCCCGGCGATGGTCGACTGGTTGCGCAGCACGCCCTTGACCTGGGCCCGTCCGGCGTCTCGCAGGATCCCCGCGAGTACGTCGATCGTGAACCCGTCGGCCAACGGGTCGGGACCGAGCCGGGCGATCCCGGGGACGTCGGAGGGGTCGCGCACCACGTAGACCGCGAGCCGCTTCTTGGTCCCGGCCTCGGTGATGTCGAGGCCCGACCCGTCGTCGAGCACGACACGTGCGGCCAGCGGGGACCTGGTGCTGGGCTTGGGGGGCAGCGCGGGGACCTCGTCCCGCCAGCGGATCCAGCCGGCGCGGGACAGGTGGACCACCAGGTGCAGGCCCCCGGCCTCGATGTCGAGGAACTTGCCGTGCCGGCGCACCCCGTCCACGAACGCCCCTGCCAGGGCGGACAGCGGCGGGTCGAAGGTCTTCAGGGCGCTGAACGCCGCGACGTCCACGCGCACGATGGCGCGGCCCTCGAGACGACCGGCGAGGTCGAGCACGAGGCCTTCCACTTCGGGCAGCTCGGGCACCCGGCCAGTCTAGGCAGCCTCGGGCCCTGGCGGCGCGGTCTGCGCAACCCCCTGACAACGGGCCGTCCCCCGGCCAGAATGACCCCATGCACGCCTCCTCACCGCTGCCGACCACGGGCGAGGTGTTCTTGGACGAGCGCGGCCCCGACCGGCAGCTGCGGGTGTCGTGGCACGCCGAGGCGGCCACGCTCGTGCTGTCGCTGTGGCGCGACGGCATCTGCGCCGGCAGCTTCCGGCTCGCCGTCGACGACGTCCCCGGCCTCGTCGCGGTGCTCCGCGGCGGCCTGTCGGGGGCCTACGAGCAGCACCGCTCGCTGCTCGAGGGCATGTTCGACGACGGCCTGACCGGCTGACCCGACACGCCGCTACGGCTCGCTAGCGAAATCTAGGGCTGGGACTAGACGAGCCGATACATTCTGATCGTGGACCCGGTGAGGAACCCCTACGCCCCCGGCGCGGGCCAGCGGCCGCCCGAGCTGGCCGGGCGGGACCGTGAGCTCGCGCAGTTCGAGGTGACCCTGGAGCGGGTGGCGGCCGGCCGCCCCGAGCGCTCGATGGTGCTCTCCGGGCTCCGTGGCGTGGGCAAGACCGTGCTGCTCAACGCGCTGCGCAGCCAGGCGGTCAAGCGCGCGTGGGGCACGGGCAAGCTCGAGGCCCGGCCCGACCAGTCGGTGCGGCTGCCGCTGGCGCAGGCGGTGCACGCCGCGGTCCGCGAGGTCGCCCACCGGCACCGCGACCCCGAGCGGGTCGACGCGGTCGCGGGCGTGCTGAAGTCGTTCGCGCTGCGCACCCGCCTCGAGGACCGCCGAGGAAACCGGTGGCAGCCGGCCGTGTCGATCGGGGCCGACGTCCCGGCCGTGAAGGGCCGCGCGGACTCCGGCGACCTCGAGCTCGACCTGATCGAGCTGTTCACCGACGTGGCCGACCTGGCTCGCGACCTCGGCGTGGGGATCGGCCTGTTCATCGACGAGATGCAGGACATCACCACCGAGGAGCTCGCGGCGCTGTGCGGCGCCGGTCACGAGATCAGCCAGCAGGGCGCACCGCTGGTCGTCGTCGGCGCCGGGTTGCCGCACCTGCCGGTCGCGCTGGCGGCGAGCAAGTCCTACGCCGAGCGGCTGTTCCGCTACGTCAGCGTCGACCGGCTGCCCCGCGGCATGGCCGACCGGGCGCTGCTGGTGCCGGCCGGCACCGAGGACGTCGACTACTCGCCCGAGGCGCTCGACGAGCTCTACCGGCTCACCGACGGGTACCCGTACTTCGTGCAGGCCTACGGCAAGGTCACCTGGGACGCCGCGGTCGGAAGCCCGATCCTGGCCAGCGACGTCCACGAGGCCGCCCCCGAGGCGGAGCGGGAGCTCGCGGTGGGCTTCTTCGGTGCCCGCTACGACCGCGCCACGCCGGCCGAGCGCGACTACATGCGGGCGATGGCCGACCTCGGGGCGAACAACGACGACGGCTCGGTCACCACCGCCGACATCGCCAAGAGCCTGGGCCGCAAGCCGCAGAGCCTGTCCCCGGCCCGCGACGGCCTGATCAAGAAGGGACTGGTCTACTCCTCCGAGCGCGGCACGGTCGCGTTCACCGTCCCGCACTTCGGCAAGTTCCTGCGCGGACAACGCGGCTGAACCGGTGTGACCCCGGTCGCATGTCGGCGGGGCCGGTGGTGCCACCATGTGAGTCATGCACCGCGTAGCCGGCCGCCCCCAGGTCGTCGCCCACCGTGGATCGAGCGCCACCAACCCCGAGCACACCCTGCGGGCCTACCTGGCGGCCCTGGACGAGGGCGCCGACGCGCTCGAGTGCGACGTCCGGCTGACCGCCGACGGCCACCTGGTGTGCGTGCACGACCGCCGCGTCGACCGTACGACGAACGCGCGCGGGGTGGTCTCCACGATGGAGCTGGCCCAGCTCAGCGAGCTCGACTTCGCGTCGTGGAAGAACCCGTGGGCCGACCTCGACGAGGAGGCGCCCGAGATCGACGAGGACACCCGCCGGGTGCTCACCCTGCGCAGGCTGCTCGAGGCGGTCGCCGACTACGACCGTCCCGTCGACCTGGCCATCGAGACCAAGCACCCGACCCGTTACGGGGGGTTCGTGGAACGCCGGCTGGTCGAGGAGCTGGCCGGGATGGGCTGGGCCGGCGCCGCGTCGCCGGCGCGGGTCATGAGCTTCTCGTGGGTGGCGCTGAACCGGGTCAAGCGGCTGGCCCCGGAGCTGGAGGTGGTGCTGCTGATCGAGCGCCCGTACTCCTGGCCGGTCATCAACAACCTGGTCGGGGAGGGCTGGATCGCCGGACCCGGCATCGCGCTCCTCCAGGACAACCCGAAGCAGGCGCGCCGGCTGGCCCGCTCCGGCCGGCGGATCCACGTGTGGACGGTGAACACCGAGGAGGAGATCGAGCTGTGCCTGGAGCTAGGGGTCGAAGCGGTCATCACGGACAAACCGTCGATGGCGTTGCGGCATCTGAAGGGGAGGGCGGACCACCCGCGCGGGTGAGACCGGTGCCACTCGCACCCGGGTGTTTGCGACCGAGGGGCCCGGGGCATCATCTTGTCGGACAAGACCAAGTCAGCTGACCTTGGGGGGTCAACCGTGGGTACGAGCTCGCTGCGAGCGGGGCGCGCGCCGGTCAGCATGCGCGTCCCCTTCGCCGCATCCTCGGTCGCGGTTGCCCGCCAGCAGCTCAGGCAGTGGCTCGCCGAGCTCGGCTGCTCCCGGGAGACGGTCGACGACGCGCGCCTGGTCATCTCCGAGCTCGTGGGCAACGCCGTGCGGCACGCCCAGCCCCTCCCCGACGGCACCATCCTGGTCTCGTGGGCGGTCGAGCGCCGCGGCCTGCAGCTGTCGGTCACCGACGGCGGCAGCGGCACCCGGCCCCGCAAGGTGCACGCCGGCTCGTCGGCACTGGCCGGTCGCGGGATGGCGATCGTGGACACGATCGCGCTGACCTGGTGGTCGGAGAAGAGCCGCTCCCGCTCGACCGTGCACGCCATCCTCGGCATCTCCTGACGCGCACCGGTCAGTAGGCTTCCCCGTCATGGGAAAGAAGTCGCGCGTCAAGGCCAGGCAGGACACCCCCGGCCCCGGTGAGGTGGGCCCCCGCCAGCCCTGTCCCTGCGGGTCGGGCCGGCGCTACAAGGCCTGCCACGGGAGTACGACGGGCCCGGCGCCGACGTACGTCGCCCGGCCGTTCGCGGGCCTGCCGAGCGAGGCCGACGTCATCGCCCTGCGCGAGCTGGTCCCGGCCGCGACCGCGCCGCTGCCCCTGGCCGAGCCCGGTGACCGGTCGGTGCTGCTGTGCTCGCTGCTGCCGATGGCGGCCCCGGCGCTGGTGCGGTCCGACGGGACCGTGTGGCTCGGGCTGCAGGTCCAGCACAGCTTCGGTGACCCGAGCCGGGACCTGGCCGCGGTCCTGCAGAAGGCCCTGGCCGCCGAACCGGGGTCGGTCGTCGGGCTCACCGACCCTCCCGGGGAGGGCCCCCGTCTCCAGGACCTGGTCGCGACCGACCCGCTCGAGGTGACCGTGCACGAGGGCTTCGAGTTCTGGGTCGCGGACGTCGACGACCCGACCGGGACGGTCGCCGCGTCGCTGGAGCAGGCCAACGCCGCCGCCCACCCCACGGTGCGGCTGACCTCGGTGGAGGCGGCCTACTGGACCGACGTGGGCACCAAGGAGCACCTGCGGTGGGTGATGCCCCACGACGACGAGGAGCTGCTGCTGAGCGCGCTCGCCCGGCTGCACGCCGCCGGCAGGGACGCGATCACGCCGGGCTCACGCCTGGTCGGCATGTTCCGCACCCACGGCGTGCTCGTGCCGGTGTGGGACCTGCCGATCGGCACCGGCGGCGAGGCGCTCGAGGAGCCGGCGGCCGCGTTCGCAGAGGCCCTGGCGGCCGCGCTGGCCGATGCGTCGCCGCTGACGACCGAGGAGCGCGCCGCCCGCAGCGGCCTGGCCAACCGGCAGCTCACGATCCGCTGACCCGGCCCGACGGGCCGGTCGGCCGGAAATGACTAGACCATTGGGGGTTTTACCTGGTGACCTGGCCCATATTCGTGGTGCGGAGTTGAGGAAGGCCCCGACCATCCGTACATTTGTAGTTGCCCGGTCGTTGTTGTATCCCCCGTCAGCAACGGCCGGGTTTCCATTTCCCTGCGCGGCCTGAGAGCCGCGGCAGCCCAGGACCGGCCCCGCGAGGGCCGGTTCCGGCGTTTCCGGGGCTCGGCCGCCCGCCGAGGCGCGCGAACACCGGGCCGGACGGCGCGAGCGGGTCCGCCGCCAGCTGCTCGGCGAGTGTGGCGGCGCCCCGCGGCACGAACGGCTGCAGCTCGGTCGCCAGCACCCGGCAGCCGGCGACCAGCACGGCGAGCAGGTCGTCGAGCCGTGCCCCGGCCGCCGCGTCCCCCGCGGCGTCGCTCCGGGCCAGCTCCCAGGGCCGTTCGGCCTCGACCAGGCGGTTCGCCGTGGCCACCACCGACGACAGCGCCTCGGTCGCGGCCCGGAAGTCGAAGCGGTCGAGGGCTCGGTCGATCCGGTCGGGCAGCGCGCCGTACGCCGCGACGAGCTCGCGACCGAGCGGTCCCCGTTCGACTGTCCCGGCGACTGTCCCGGCGACCGTCCCGCCGCGGAACCGCGCGACCAGGGTCAGGACCCGGTGCGCGAGGTTGCCGATGCCGTGGGCCAGGTCCCCGTCGGCGCGGTCCACCAGCCGCCCGACTGTGAAGTCGGTGTCGCCGTGCCGGGCGACCTCGCGCAGCAGCCACCAGCGCACCGCGTCGACGCCGTAGGAGTGCACCAGGCGCTGGGGGGAGACCGGCTGCCCCGCGCTCTTGGAGATCTTGGCCCCTTCGATGCTGAGGTACTCGTGCACGTGGATCGCGGTCGGCAGCGGCTGCCGCACCGACAGCAGCAGCGCCGGCCAGTAGACGGCGTGGAACCGGGTGATCCCCTTCCCCACCACGTGCACCCGCTCGTCGGCGGCCACCCACCAGTCCCGGTAGGGCCTCTCGTCGTCGCTCCCGTAGCCCAGCGCGGTGACGTAGTTGGCCAGCGCGTCCCACCAGACGTAGACGACCTGGTCGGGGTCGCCCGGGACCGGGAGGCCCCAGCCGCCTGCGCGGGCGGCCGGGCGCGAGACGCTGAGGTCGCGGAGCCCGGAGCGGACGAACGCGACCACCTCGTTGCGGCGGGTCGCGGGCTCGACCCGGAGCCGCCCCGACTCGAGCGCGTCGAGCAGCGGCTCGGCGTAGCGGGAGAGCCGGAAGAACCAGTTGTCCTCGGCGACGGGCTCCGGGGGGACCCGGTGCTCGGGGCAGACCCCGTCGTCGAGCTCGTCGGCGCTGTAGAACTGCTCGCAGCCGGCGCAGTAGCGGCCCTCGTAGCGGCGACGGTAGAGGTCGCCGCGGTCGGCACACTGCCGCCACAGGCGTTCGACGCCGACCCGGTGCCGCGGGTCGGTGCTGGTGCGGATGAAGTCGTCGAACGACAGCGCCAGCGGCTCCCGCAGATCGCGGAAGCGGGCCGCGTTCGTGTCGACGAGCTCGCGCACGTCCAGGCCCGCGGCACGCGCCGCGGTGACGTTCTTCAGCGCGTTGTCGTCGGTGCCGGTCAGGAACCGCACCCGCTGGCCGCGGAGCCGCCGGTGCCGGGCCAGCACGTCGGCCTGCACGAGCTCGAGCGCGTGGCCGAGGTGCGGCTCCGCGTTGACGTACGGGATCGCGGTGGTGACGTAGAAACGGCCGGTCATGGTCTGCCCTTCCGCCCTGCGCGGCGAAGGCCGACCGTGCGAGCGGCCCCCGCGTCGCAGGGGCCTGTCGGTGGATGGTGTGGTCAGTGCACGCCGAGGGGCCCCGCGAGAGGGGGCATCGTGCGGTTCGGCGTGCGGCTCACCCGACGATTGTGACACCAGGGCCGGGTGGGACGCCCGTGGATTTCGGGCTGGGCGCACCCCCCGCCCGAGCACGGACTTTCGACCCTGGACAGGCTCCGCGCCCGCTCGAAGAATCGACCCCAGGACGGCCGGGTGTCCCCAACGAGGGAGGGTTCATGGAGCCGAGCACATCCGCACCGGACCGGGCCGTGCTGGAACAGGTACGGCACAAGCGGGCCGAGCTGCGCAAGTCGATGAGCGTGCTCGAGCACGCGTTGGCGGCCCCCGCCGTCGAGGACACCGGAGGCTGGGTCCGCCAGGTGCAGGTGGCGCTGGTCGAGCTCGCCGGCGACTTCCGCCAGCACGTGGAGGTCACCGAGGGCCCCGAGGGGCTCTACCACGAGATCCTCGGTCTGGCGCCCCGGCTGGCCGGCGCGGTCGGTCACCTCACCGCCGAGCACGGGGAGGTCGACGAGCGGCTCGAGGAGCTGCGGGCCGCTCTCGCCACGGCGCGCACGAAGGCCGACCTCGACCGAGTCCGCGACCTGGGCACGAGCCTGGTCGGAACACTCATGCACCACCGCCAGCGGGGCTCGGACCTGGTCTTCGAGGCCTACGACTCCGACATCGGCGGCGAGACCTGAGCAGGGGCGATCAGCTCGCGGGCCGTGCGGCCCGCGAGCTGATCCACGCCCGGAACGCCTCGCGGGAGGTGTAGGCGGGCGTGTAGCCGAAGTCGTCCTTCAACCGGGCGTTGTCCAGCACCGGCCGGAACCGCAGGAACTTGGTCTGCTCCGGGCCGTAGCCGGTCAGGCCGAGGCGGTGGCCGACGGCCAGCGCGGCGCGCAGCAGCACCTCCGGCAGCACCAGGACCGGCCGACCGAGCTCGGCCGCGATCTCGTCAACGGTCAGCGCGCCGTCCCCGGCCACGTTGAAGACGCCGGTGGCGTCCCCGAGGACCGCCCGGACCATGATCTCGACGAGGTCGGTGTCCCAGATGAAGACGAACGGCGAGTCCGAGCCCCTGATCTTGAGCAGCCGCGGGCGCTCGAACAGCGCGGTGATCTGGTTGTCGACCGTCTCGCCGAGCACCGTCCCGATGCGCAGCACCGTCTGCTCGAGCTCGGGATGGGTGCGGCGGAAGGTCGCCAGCATCTCCTCGACGAGCCGCTTGTGGTGGCTGTAGGCGAAGGCCTCGTTGCCCCGCAGCGGCGCGTCCTCGCGGATCCGGTCGGGGTTGTCGGCGTGGTAGCCGTACGCCGCGCCGCTCGACGAGACCACCACGCGCCGTACACCCGAGGCGACGCAGGCCTCGAGCACGTTGCGGGTGCCGGCCACGTCCACCCGGTGGATCACCTCGCGGCTCATCGACCGGTCCGGGTTCACGATCGCCGCCAGGTGCAGGACGGTGGTCACGGAGTGCTCGGCCATCGCCCGTGCGACCGCGTCCGGGTCCGTGACGTCGACGACCTCGTGCACCACTCCGGGGACCGGGTCGTCCGGCAGCCGCAGGTCCCCGCTCACCACCACCGAGACGCCGTCCGCCTCCGCCAGCCGGCGGACCACCGAGCTGCCGATGAAGCCGTTGCCGCCGGTCACCAGGACCCGGGTCATGCCGGCTCCAGCTCGCGGGCCCGCGAGCGCCGGGCCCACCAGTCGGCCACCGCGAGCCCCGCGATGATGTCCCAGATGCCCCACCAGGCCGCCACGATGGCCATGCCGCCGAGACCGCCGAAGAACGCGAAGACGATGAGCAGGCCGAGACCCGAGTTGCGGATCCCGACCTCGAAGGTCATCGCCCGCGTGCTGTAGTCGTCGAGACCGGTGAGCCGGGCGATGCCGAAGCCCAGCGCGAGCGCGAGCGCGTCGTGCACGAACACCGCGACCAGGACCACACCGATGTAGTCGAGGAAGGTCGCGAAGTTGCCGGCGAGGCCGGCCACGATGAACGCCAGCAACGCCAGCAACGCAACCTTGGACACGATGGGGTGGGCCCGGGCGGCGAGCTTCGGGAACCGGGCGGAGATCGCGATGCCCAGGGTGAACGGGACGCCGATCACGAAGGCGATCTCGCCCAGCATCCCCACCGCGCTGAGGTCGAACGCGCGCAGCTGCGTCGAGGCCGTCGGGTGGATGCCCGCCCAGAACGCCACGTTGAGCGGCATCAGGAAGATCGACAGGACGTTGCTGATCGCGGTCATCGACACCGACAGCGCGACGTCGCCGCGGGCCCGGTGGGTGAGGATGTTGGACACGTTGCCCGGGGGGCAGCAGGCGACCAGGATCATGCCGAGCGCGACCGAGGCCCGCACCTGCAGTGCCAGGGTGAGCACGAACGTGATCGCCGGCAGCAGCAGGAACTGCGCCGCGATCGCCACCGCCATCGCCTTCGGCTTGCGCAGGGCCCGGGTGAAGTCCGCGACCTTGGTGTCCAGCGCGATGCCGAACAGGATCGCGGCGATCACGTAGCGCAGCAGGTCCAGCGAGCCGCTGTCGAAGTGGAGCACAACCCCGTCGATGTCCCCGGACGCGAGCGCGGTCACGCCGCACCGACCAGGGCAAGGTGCTCGTTGACCGCCCGGGTGTAGGCGTCCTTGTTCACGTAGTAGGGCATCCGCTCGAGCTGGCGGTAGCGGTAGCCGCCGGAGAGGTCCGGTCGCGGGCCGAGCACGCGCTGCCACAGCGCGTCCGCCCGCCCCGGGGCGGTCCGCTCGGCGTCGATGAACGCCGCGACCAGCTCGGCCTGGAGGTAGCGACCCTGCCACCCGATGCCGGCGGCCTCCAGCATGCCGAGCACGAACAGGTTGCGGTGCCGGGGGGTGAAGATGTTGAGGTAGAGGCTCGGGGCGTTCCGGTCCCAGTTGAGGTCCGCGTGGTCGAGGAACGGGTAGTGCAGCCGGTAGCCGGTCGCCAGCATCACCAGGTCGTACTCCCCGCCGGACCCGTCCTTGAAGAACACCTTGTCGCCGTCGAAGCGGGCGACGTCCTTGCGGACGGTGAGGTCCCCGTGGCCGGCGTGGTGCAGCACCAGCGTGTTGAGGACCGGGTGCGACTCGTAGATCCGGTGGTCGGGCTTCGGGAAGCCGAAGCGGGTGGGATCGCCGGTGAACATCCGCAGCAGCCGGCTGTCCAGGCGGGTCTTCAGCCACGGCGGGAGCGGCCGGCCCTGGTTGAGGGTGTCGGCGGGCCTGCCGAAGAGGTACTTGGGGATGAAGTAGTAGCCGCTGCGGACGCTCAGGTCGACCGACCGCGCCTGGTGTACGGCGTCCACGGCGATGTCGCAGCCGGAGTTGCCGGCGCCGATGATCAGCACCCGCTTGCCCTTGAAGATCTCGGGGTCCTTGTAGCCGCTGGTGTGCATGAGCTCGCCGGTGAACTTGCCCTCGAACGAGGGGACGTTGGGCTCGGACAGGGTGCCGTTGGCGACCACGACGCCGCGGAAGCTCTCCGTGCGGGACGTCCCGTCGGGGCCGGTGCTGGTGACCCGCCACCGGTCCTCGTCGGGGGCGGCGTGGACCACCCGGGTGCCGAAGCGGTAGTGCCGGCGCAGGTCGAACCGGTCGGCGAAGTCGTCGAAGTACTCCCGCAGCGCCTCGTGGCCGGGGTAGTCCGCGACGTCCTCGCGCATCGGGAACTCCGCGTAGGCGGTGGTGGTCCGCGACGAGATCAGGTGAGCGGACTTGTAGACGGTGCTGTGCGGGTTGGCGATGTCCCAGAGCCCGCCGACCCCGGTGTGCGCCTCGAACCCGACGAAGTCGATGCCGCGCTTGGCCAGGTTGCGGGCGCCGGCCAGCCCGGCCGGCCCGGCGCCGATGAGGGCGTAGCTGTCGTCGGTCGGGGGAGTCGGGGGCACCGGCGCATTGTTGCACCGGATCCACCGGAGGTGCGCGGCTATCGGCGACTCACAGGCCGGGAATCTCGGTGGCCCCCGGCTCCCCGACCCGGGGCTTGCGCGGCTGTCCGGACAGCAGCCGGTCCTGCCACGGGTCGGGCAGCAGGTTCAGGGTCCGCGAGACCAGCCCGGTCCGGCGCGGAACCGTCGCCTTCTCCTTGCCCCGAGCCACGGCCGCGACGATGCGACGGGCGGCGTCGTCGGCGTCGAGCAGGCCCGGCATCCGCATCCGGTTGCCGGCGGTGAGCGGCGTGCGCACGTAGCCGGGCGAGATCGACAGCACCCGCACCCCGTCGGCGCGCAGCTCGGCACGCAGGCTCTCCAGGTAGCGCAGCAGCCCGCCCTTGCTGGCGCAGTACGCGCCGTTGCCCGGCATCCCCCGCCAGCCGGCCACGCTGGCGATGCCGACCAGCGTCCCGGCGCCGCGGGACCGCATCGGCGCCACGAACGGCATGAAGGTGGTGGCCACGCCGAGCAGGTTGATCTCGAGCATCCGCCTGAGCACGGCGAGGTCCGCGGCCACCGCGGTGTCGAACCCGCCGGCGACCCCCGCGTTCGCGATCACCACGTCGGGGCAGCCGAAGTCGCCCGTCCAGTCGGCGGCCACCGCCTTCATCGCCTCCGCGTCGGTGACGTCGGGGGTGTAGGCGCGGGCCCGGTCCGGGGCCAGCGCCACGAGCTCGTCGAGCACGTCGGTGTCGCGGCCGACGAGCGCGACCCGGGCGCCGGCCCCCAGGTACAGCGCGGCCACCTCGCGGCCGATGCCGCCGCAGGCGCCGGTGAGCAGCACCCCTGGCGCGCCGGAGCCTCTCGGCCCGCTCGTGTCCACGACCGGGCTAGAGCGGGTCGCGCGAGACCGGGCAGGACATGCAGCGCGGCCCCCCGCGCCCGGAGCCGAGCTCGGCTCCGGCGATCGCGACCACCTCGATGCCGGCCTCCTCGAGACGCGCGTTGGTCTCCACGTTGCGCTCGTAGGCGACCGCCACGCGCGGCGACAGCGCCAGGGTGTTGTTGCCGTCGTCCCACTGCTCGCGCTCGGCCGTGACCGGGTCGAGCCCGGTGTCGATCTGGTGCAGGGTGTCGATGCTCATCGCCTTCGCCGCCGCAACCAGGAACGGCTCGGCCTCGGTCGTGCGGAGCACCAGGTCCTCGTCGGCGTCGCCGTTGCGCTCCTGGCAGGTGACCGTGAACGCCTGCAGGCTGTCGGCGACGTTGGGGTACATCACGATCTTGTCGACGTCGACCATCGTGCACACCGTGTCCAGGTGCATGGTCGCCCGCTCCTGCGTGATGGGCACGGCGAGCACGGTGTGCGCCAGGTCCGCGGCGAAGACCTGGCGGGCCAGCCGCTCGGCGCCGGCGGGCGTCGTACGCTCCCCGACCCCCACCGCGATGACGCCCGGAGCGAGCAGCAGCACGTCGCCGCCCTCGACGTGCTCACGGTGCCAGCCGTGGATGGTCGGGGTCCCGGCGAAGCGGGGGTGCTCGGTGTAGATCAGCTCGGTGAGCTGGGTCTCCCGCTCGCGGGCCGGCATGGCGAGCGAGGTGATCGCCACCCGGTCCCGGACCCAGACGCTGGAGTCGCGGGTGAACAGCAGGTTCGGCAGCGGGTCGATCAGGAAGTCGTCGCGGGCGAGCAGGCTGGTGACCAGGCCGTGGCCGCCGCGCACCTCGTCGTTGCGCACGCCCGAGGTCAAGAAGGTGGCCAGGCTCTCCGCCGTCTGGTCGTGCAGGGCCTCGTTGAGGTAGCTGCGCAAGGTGTCCCCGAGGTGCAGGCTGCTCATCGCCCCGGCGATCGCGTGCCGGCGCGCCTGCTCGCTCTGCAGGGTCTCGGTGAGCAGGTCCATCAGGTAGAGCACCTCGACGTCGCGGTCGCGCAGCGCCGCGGCGAAGGCGTCGTGCTCGTCCTGCGCCCGGCTGACCCAGGGGATGCCGTCGAAGAGCAGCTTGTCGTTGTTGCGCGGGGTCAGCCGCTTGAGCTCGGGGCCGGGGCGGTGCAGGATCACCGTCCGGAGCCGGCCGACCTCGCTGTCGGCGCCGTGCGGTCGCTGGGCGTTCATAGCCGAAACAGTAGACGGTCCGGACCGGCCCGGCTCCCCGCTACCCCGCCAGCAGCTCCACGGTGGTGGCGACGGCGAGGACCAGGCACACCCCGGCGCCGATGTAGTGCAGCAGTGAGAGCCGCATGTAGCGCAGCAGCACCCGGCCGGCGAGCACCGCGAGCCCCGAGACGGTCAGCAGCGCGGCCCAGGCCCCGAGGAAGACGTTGAGGTGGTCGTGGTACCTGCCGACCATGCTGATGGTCAGCAGCTGGGAGAGGTCGCCCCACTCGGCGGCGAAGAGCACCAGGAACGACGCGACGAGGGCCTTGCCGAACGTCTTCGGCTCCGCGGCCTTCGCGGCGTACTCCTCCTCTTCCTCCTTCTCCTTGGCGTCCGCGCCGGGCGCCGTACGGAACAGCAGGACCGCGCCGAGCAGGAAGATCGCGATCGCGACCGACCTGACCACCGCGTCGGGCAGCAGCGTGGTGAGCGCGCCCGCCGTGACCGCGACCACCGTCTGCACCCCGAACGCGAGGCCGACACCGATCCAGACCGCGAGCGGACGGTAGCGGGTGGACAGCACCAGCGCGGCGATGAACGTCTTGTCGGGGAGCTCGACGACGAAGATCGCGGCGAAGGTCACGGCGATGATGGCGGGGTGCATGGGGTCCTAGGGGTGCTGGAGCCTGCGGCTCGCGGCGACGGCCTCCGCGAGCACGTCCTTGATCGGCCGGCCGGTCCGCGCGGCGACACGGGCGACGTCCTCGTACTCCGGTTGGGCGTTGACGACCCGGCCTTCGTGCACGGCAAGTTTCACATGCACGTCGTGGCCGCCGACCTCGACGGTGTGCACCGCCCGCTCGAGCGCGGTCTTGCCGACCGGGATCTCGCGGACCCCGATCGTCGAGGTCTGCTCGAAGATCACCGTGCGCACGGCGCTCGCGCGCTCGCCGCTGACCAGTGCCGAGAGGGTGTGCGCCGGACGGCCCTTCTTCATCACGATCGGGGTCAGCCATGCGTCCGACGCGCCGGCCTCCAGCAGTGAGGCGATCACGCTCGGCCAGACCCGCGGGTCGAGGTCGTCGACGTTGGTCTCGATCAGCAGCGGGGCCGTGGTCGCGTGCTCCCCTCCGGCGGTGACCGCCTCGCCGACGAACAGGCGCAGCACGTTGGCGTGCCCCTCCGGGTCGCGGCCGCCCGCGCCCACGCCGATCGCGGCGACGGTCATCGGCGGCTGGCCTCCGTAACCGGTCGCGTTCGCGGTGAGCAGCGCCGCCCCGGTGGGCGTGCACAGCTCCATGGGCACCGGACCGGCGTGCGTGGGTACGCCGCGCAGCAGCTCGGCCACCGCGGGCGGCGGGACCGGCATCTCGCCGTGCGCCCCCCGGACCCGGCCGGAGCCGACCGCGACGGGCGAGACCACCAGCCGGTCGAGGGCGAGGCGCTCCAGGCCGGCGCAGACCCCCACCACGTCGGCGATGGCGTCGAGCGCGCCGACCTCGTGGAAGTGCACGTCCTCGGGGCGGGTGCCGTGCACGGTGGCCTCCGCCGCCGCGAGCCGGGCGAAGGCGGCGTGGGCGCGGGCCCGCACGCCCTCGGCGAGGTCGGCCCCGGCCAGCAGGGCGGCGATGTCGCGCCAGGTGCGGTGGGTGCCGCTGTCGGCGACCTCGACGTGGCAGCGGGTGGCCGCGAACCCGTTGCGGGAGACCGTCTCCGGGGTGAGCCGGACGTGCTCGGGCGCCACCGCGGCGACCGCCTCGGCGACCACCGCCAGCGGGACGCCTGCCCCGAGGAGGGCCCCGAGCAGCATGTCGCCGCTGGCGCCGGACGAGGCGTCGACCCAGCCGATCACGTCCCGCCCCCCCGATTCGTCTGCGGTTGCCCGGGCATCTCATGCGGGGGGACCGCAGACGAATCGGTGTGGTGGCAGGCGTTGCGGGCCACCCGGGCCGCGAACACGCCGGCCCCGTAGCCGTTGTCGATGTTGACCACGGTGACCCCGGGCGCGCAGGAGTTCAGCATGCCCAGCAGCGCCGCGAGGCCCCCGAAGGAGGCGCCGTAGCCGACGCTGGTCGGCACCGCGACCAGCGGCACCCCGGTGAGCCCGCCCACGACGCTGGGCAGGGCACCCTCCATGCCGGCCACCACGACCAGGCAGTCGGCGTCGTCGAGGTCCGGGCGGGCGGCGAGGATCCGGTGCAGCCCCGCGACGCCGACGTCGTTGACCAGCCGCACGCCGGCCCCGTAGACACGGGCGGTCAGCGCGGCCTCCGCGGCGACCGGCGCGTCCGACGTACCGGCGGAGACGACGGCCACCGTCCCGGCCGGAGGCCGGAGCTCCCCCAGGGTGACCGCGCGGGCGGTCTCGTCGACGACCGCCTCCGGGAGCGCCGAGGTCACCGCGGCGACGGTCTCGTCGCTGAGCCGGGTGGCGAGCACGGCGCGGTCCGGGTGCGCCTCGTGGAGGGCGAGGAGGATCTCGACGACCTGACGCGGGGTCTTGCCGGCGCCGTACACGACCTCGGGGTCGCCGGTCCGGGCCGCCCGGTCGGTGTCGAGCCGCGCGAAGCCGAGGTCGGAGATGCCGTCGCCAGTCACGAGAGCGAATCTAACCGAGGGGAGGGCATCGGGAGGGGCGGCATCGGGAGGGAGTATCGGGAGGGAGTATCGGGAGGGGTATCGGGAGGGAAGGCATCGGCGACGGGCCCTAGGGTGGGGGCATGCCAGGAGTCCCACCGGCCCGTTACGCCTACCTGGGTCCCGAGGGGACCTTCACCGAGCAGGCGCTGCGGTCGCTGCCCGCGGCGGCCAGGGCCGAGCTCCAGCCCTGCTCGACAGTGACGCTGGCGCTCGACGCCGTCCGCAACGGGGAGGCCGACGGGGCGGTCGTCCCGATCGAGAACTCCGTGGAGGGCTCGGTCCCGGTGACCCTCGACGAGCTCGCGACCGGCGAGCCGCTGATGATCACCCGGGAGATGACGGTCCCGATCACCTTCAGCCTGCTGGCCCGACCGGGCGTCACCGCGCACGACGTACGACGCGTGGCTACCCACCCGCACGCGGCGGCCCAGACCCGCGGGTGGCTGGCGCTGCACCTGCCGCACGCCGAGGTGGTGCACACCTCATCGACCGCCTTCGCGGCCTTCATGCTCACCCAGGACGACCCGGGCTGGGACGCGGCGATCTCCGCTCCGGTGGCCGGTGAGCACTACCGGCTGACCACGCTCGCGACCGGGATCGGCGACAACCCCGACGCGCTGACCCGGTTCGTGCTGGTCTCGCGGCCGGGGTCCCCGCCGCCGCGAACGGGCCGCGACAAGACCTCGATCGTGGCGTTCATGCGCGAGGACCATCCGGGCGCGCTGATGGAGATCCTCGAGCAGCTCACGATGCGTGGGGTGAACCTGACCCGCATCGAGTCCCGGCCGACCGGCGCGTCGCTCGGCAACTACTGCTTCTCCATCGACTGCGAGGGTCACGTCGACGACGCCCGGGTCGGTGAGGCGCTGATGGGGCTGCGCCGGGTCTGCGCGGACGTGCGCTTCCTCGGGTCCTACGAGCGGCACGACGGGATCGCGCCCGACATCCGCTTCGGCACGTCGGACCGGGAGTTCAACGACGCGGCCGCCTGGCTCGCGCGCCTCCGTCACGGAGGCTGACCCCCCGCCTATCCTCGGCTGCGATGAACGGATCCTTGCTCGTCGTACTCCTTGGGCTGCTCGTCCTCCTCGTGAGCGCGGCCGCCCTGGTCGTGGGCCTGGTCGCCCTCGGCCGGACCACCTCCCACGCCCGTCGGCAGTCCCGCCGCAACCCGCAGAACGTGCCGCTCGACGTCGAGGGGCTGCGGGCCGAGGTGCAGGCGCTGCGGGTCGAGGCGGGTGACGCGCTGCGGCACCTGTCGGTGGTCCGCTACGACGCCTTCGGCGACATGGGCGGCCACCTGTCGTGGTCGATGGCCCTCCTCGACGACGGAGGAAACGGCGTCGTGCTGACCTCCATCCACGGACGCAGCGAGGCCCGCACCTACGCGAAGAACGTCGCCGCGTGGTCGTGCGACCAGGCGCTGTCGCCCGAGGAGCAGGAAGCGGTCAAGTTCGCGAAGACCGCCTGAGCGGACGCCGCGCACGCTCGCCGGTACGACGACCGTCAGCCCCGCCCGCAGGGGCCGCCGTCGCGCACGTCCAGCCGGCTCCGCCCTACGTCGATGGCCACCGTGGCGAGGGTGCGGTGCCACAGCACCGGGTCGACCGAGGTGTCCGGGTGTGCGCACACGCCGCCCTCCTCGACGTGGTGCGTCATCGCGGTCACCACCTCCGCGGCCGAGGCCGGGGGCGCGTCCGCGAACGCCTCGAGCAGCGCCCCTCGACGGATCTCGGTGCTCGGGCCGATGGTGCTCGCCAGGCAGCCGTCACGTCCGGCGTCGGACACGAAGTGGTTGGTGCGCACGAGCAGCCCCTCGGTGGGCTCGAGCACCCCGGGACCCCCGGGGAACAGCTCGATGGTGGCGGCCGCGCCGGCCCTGTCCACGACCGTCAGCGCCGTCGACGCCGAGGTGCCGGCGGCGGCGATCCGGGCCGCGTCGTCGTAGCAGGTGGCCCCGTCGAGGATCGCCCGGCTGAGCAGGTGGACCGGGTGGCCTACGGTCTCGTCGGCCGCCGCCTTCGCGTCGTGCTCGTGGTGCAGCATGTTGAGCATCACGCCGACGCCGTACCCGTTGACGCCGATCTTGGCGAGCATGCCGTACTCGGTCACGGTCTCCACCCGGCGCCCGTCCGGGTGCGGGATCGTCCAGTGCAGCCAGCCGTCGGACATCGCGTCGTACCAGTCCCACGTCTGCACGGCGACCGGCGGACCCTGCTCGGGCAGCGAGACCACCGTCGAGCACTCCGTGACCCCGCTGGGGTTCGCCGCGACCAGCAGCTCGGTGCGCGCGTTGATCGCGGCCAGCTCGCGGACCGGCCGCCCGGCACCCTCGGCGATGCCCGCGATCTCCTCCGCCTGCACGGGGGCGACGTCGGTGATCGTCGCCCAGGTCCGCTCGGCCCAGAGGTCGACGTCGAACGGGCCGTCGGCGCGCACCGCGAGCAGCCGGCGGTACGCCGCGACGGTGGCCGCGATCTCGCCGTGGAAGCGCTCGCCGAACTCCAGGCCCCGCTCGCGCGGCGGGAGGACGGACGAGGTGAAGGTCACCGTGCTCATCCCTCCACCGTAGCCTCCCCGCTCAGTACGCTGCCCGGATGAACTTCCTGACCCCGGTGGCGATCGTGGTGGGCCGCCAGAAGTGGCTGCCGCGGTTCCTCCCGCAGATCGTCTGGCTGGACCGGCTGATCCACCGGGTCACCCGGGGCCGGTTCTCGCTGCTGAGCGTCGCGGGTCTGCCCGAGCTGTTCCTGACCGTGCGCGGCCGCAGGTCCGGGATGCCGCGCACCACGCCTCTGCTGTACGTGCCGCACGACGGTCGCTACCTGGTCGCCGGGTCCAACTGGGGTGGCCCGAAGCTGCCGGTGTGGGTGCTGAACCTGCGAGCGGCCGGGGAGGCCGACGTGCAGATCCGCGGCCGTCGCAGCCACGTGACGGTCCGCCAGGTCGAGGGGGAGGAGCGCGAGCGGCTGTGGCGGGTGATGCTGCGGACCTGGCCGAACTACGCCCACTACGCGGAGCGGACCGACCGGGTGATCCCGGTGTTCGAGCTCACTACCGGCTGACCCGGGCCCGCGTCGGCCGCGGGCGGGGTCGCCGGGTCGCGCGTGTCGCCGGGCGGCCGGTTGGTTCACCGGGTCGCGCGTGTCGCCGCACGTCGTACTTCCCCTGGAGAACTGCCGCATCCCACGGGAAGTTCACCACGGGGAGTGGCAGTTCTCCTGCATACCCTGGTAAACGCTCTCAGCGGGGGACCCGGACCAGCAGCCGGCCGTGCACGCACTCGGCGTGCAGCTCGCGGCCCGCGCCGATGGGATCCCCGTCGAGCTGACGGGGGGTGTCGTTGACCGCCCGGATGCTCACCTTCCGGCCGGTCTTGCGGTCGAGCATCTCGTCGAGCCGCTTGCCCTTGCTGAGCACCCGGACCGCCAGCGGGATCCAGCTCAGGAACCTGCGCGGATGCAGGATCACCACGTCGAGCACGCCGTCGTCGATCGCGGCGTCGGGCAGCAGCGGCATGCCCGCCTGCAGGTAGCCGACGTTGCCGACCACGACCGTCCGGGCCCGATGCCTGGTCCAGGGCCCGTCGTCGACGGAGATCTCGAGGCGCACCGCCGGGAACATCAGGTTCTTCAACGCCGAGACCACGTAGGCGAGCCAGCCGACCCGGGCCTTGATCTGCTCGTTGGCGCCCTCCATGATCGCGGCGTCGAAGCCCATCCCGGCCATCACCATGAAGTGCTCGTCCTCGCCGATGCCGTCGCCGGAGATCCTCACCAGGTCGATCGCCCGGTCCTGCCCGTGCACGGCGGTCTCGACGGCGGCCTGGAGGTAGAGCGGGATGCCCAGATTGCGGGCCAGCAGGTTGCCGGTGCCGGCCGGCACCACCGCCACCGAGACGCCGGTCCCGGCCAGCTCGGCGCAGACCGTGCGCACCGTGCCGTCCCCGCCGCACACCAGCACCATCTCGGCCCCGGAGATCGCGGCCTGCTCCGCCATCGAGCGGCCCGGGTCGGCCACCGTGGTCTCGTACCAGGCGGACACCGTCCAGCCGGCGTCCGCGGCGACCCCCTCCACCATCGTCTTGAACGCGTCCGGGTCCTCGACCTTCGCGGGGTTGAGCACGACGGCCAGCTGCTTGGTCGTCGGCACCGGCGTGCTGAACTCCCGCTTCGGCCGGGTCCGCGGCGCCGGGTCGAACACCAGGGCGCCGCCGAGCACCCAGATCGCCCCCACGGCGTAGCCGGCGATCACGTCCGACGGGTTGTGCACCCCCAGGAAGATCCGGTCCAGCCCGACCACGGCCACCAGCACGAGGGAGCCCGCGACGATCGCGCGGCGCAGGCCCCGGCGCCGCACCAGCAGGAACGCCAGCACGATCGCGACCCCGGCGGCCGAGGCGATGCCCGAGGAGTGGCCGGAGGGGAAGGAGAAGCTGTGCAGCGTCTGGACCGGGTCGATCCAGACCGGCCGCTTGCGGTGCAGGGTCACCTTCACGACGTACGTCGTCAGGGACGCGCCGAGCATCACCCCGATCGTCCACAGCGCCGGCCGGACGTGCTTGCGCAGGGCGAGCAGCCCGGCGGCCACCGCGGTGTAGATGGTCAACGCCACGGTGCCGAAGAGCAGCTCGATGGCGAGCAGCACCTGCACCATCCCCGGGTGCCGGAAGCTCCACCGCTCCGGGCCGCGGCCGAGCAGGTTGTCGAGGTGGTCCAGCACCGGCACGTCGGCCATCACCACCACCGCGAGGGCCACCACGACCAGGCCGCTGGCCACGGCGCCGAGCAGCATGCGGCTGCGGGTGCGGGGGGTGAACGGCACGTGTCTCCCTGGTCGACGGGTGGGCGCTGGAGGTGCCGTCAGTATGACGGCACCCCCCGGTACCCGGTTCCACCCGGCGTCAGACGGGGGAGCACGCCCGTACCATGAGGGCTCCCTCACTCTCGGAGTCCGACCATGACCGCCTGGCTCGCCGGTGCTCTCGCTGGTGCTCTCGCTGGTGCTCTCGCTGGGCCGGCGTTCCTGCTCGGGCTGGTCTACCCGGGCTGGGGCGGTCTCCCGCCGGCACGTCCGACCGGGCCGGGCCAGGTCCTGGCCGCACCGCCGCCGGCGCCCCCGCACGGCTCGGTGCTGTTCAACAACCCGGCCGGGCCCCCCGCGCAGGAGTACCGGTTGTTCAAGCGCATCAACCGGGTCGTCGACGGGGCCTGGCCCGGCTCCACGATCCGCGTCGCGGAGTACTCCTTCGCGCTGCCGTCGGCGAGCCGGGCGCTGGTCAGGGCGTACCGCCGGGGGGTCAACGTGCAGGTGGTCGTCGACGACCACTCCGCGCCCTGGCGGTCGGTACGGCGGCTGCGGACCGTGCTCGGCACGGACCCCACGAGCACCAGCTTCGTGCGGGTCTGCCACCGGTCCTGCCGCGGCGGGCGGGGCAACCAGCACGCCAAGTTCCTGACCCTGTCCGGCACCGGCAGCACGCAGTACGTCGTGATGGTCGGCTCGATGAACTTCACCCACTTCAACGCCCGGGTGCAGTGGAACGACCTCTACACGGTCCGCCGCGACCCGATGCTCTACGGCCAGTTCGGCGAGCTGTTCGGGCTGATGGTGCGAGACCGCCCGCAGCCGAGGCTGCGGCTGCCGAGACCCGGTGACGGGTTCGCGACCGACGTGTCGCCCTTCCCCCACTACCGCGTGGGCACGGACCCGGTCGTCGAACGGCTCCGCCGGGTGCGCTGCACCGGTGCGGCGCCCGGGGCCGGGCGGCACGGGCACACCGTGGTGCGGGTCGCCATGCACGCCTGGAACGGACGGCGGGGGGTGGTGCTGGCCCACCAGGTCGCCCGCCTCGACCGGGCCGGCTGCCGGGTCAAGGTGCTGTACGGCGTCGGCATGGGCGGGCGGGTCGCCGACGTCCTGCGGAGGTCCGGGGTCCCGACCCGCGACAGCAGCTACCGCGGCCGTCACGTGCACGAGAAGGTCATGGTGCTCTCCGGGGTCCTCGGCGGGAACCACCGGGCCAACTACGTGTGGACCGGCTCCCACAACTGGTCGGACCGGTCGCTGCGCAACGACGAGGTGATCCTGCGCGTGGAGGGCCGCCGGATCGTCGCGGCGTACCTTCGCAACTTCGACCGGATGTGGGCCTACGCCGGACGTTGAGGGAGTGCCGATGCCGGCGGATAGGCTGGTGAGGTGATCGATCCACGACTGCTCCGCGACGACCCCGACCGCATCCGCGCCGCCCAGGCCAAGCGCGGGCTCTCCTCCGACGTCGTCGACCGGGCGCTCGCGGCGGACGAGCGCCGCCGGTCCGCGATCGTGGAGTTCGAGCGGCTCCGCTCCGAGCAGAAGACGCTCGGCAAGCAGATCGCCGCGTTGAAGGGGGCCCAGGGCGACGAGAAGACCGAGCTGCTGGCCCGCACCAAGGCACTCGCCGCGGACGTCAAGGCGGCCGAGGCGGCGCAGGCGGAGGCCGAGGCCGGCTACCGCGAGGCCGTCATGGCGATCCCGAACCCGGCCGCCGAGGAGTCCCCGGCCGGGGGGGAGGACGACTTCGTGGTGCTCGAGGAGATCGGCACCCCGCGGGACTTCGCCGCCGAGGGGTTCGAGCCGCGCGACCACATCGAGCTCGGCAGGCTGCTCGGAGCGATGGACATCGACCGCGGCGCCAAGGTGTCGGGCGCGCGCTTCTACTACCTGACCGGCGTCGGCGCCGACCTCGAGCTGGCCCTGGTGAACATGGCGATGGACCAGGCCCGGGCGGCCGGGTTCACCACGATGATCCCGCCCGCGATCGTCAGGCCGCGGGCCATGGACGGCACCGGCTTCCTCGGTCAGGCGGCCGACGACGTCTACCGGATCGAGGGCGAGGACATGTACCTCGTCGGGACCTCGGAGGTCCCGCTCGCGGCGTACCACTCCGACGAGATCCTCGAGGCTGGGTCACTGCCGGTCCGCTACGTGGCGTTCAGCCCCTGCTACCGCAAGGAGGCGGGGTCCTACGGCAAGGACACCCGGGGCATCTTCCGGGTGCACTGGTTCGACAAGGTGGAGATGTTCACCTACACCACGCTTGAGGAGTCGTACGACGAGCACCGGCGCCTGCTCGCGTGGGAGAAGGAGTTCCTCGACAAGCTCGAGCTGGCCTACCGGGTGATCGACGTGGCCGCCGGCGACCTCGGCCTCTCGGCCCAGCGCAAGTTCGACTGCGAGGCGTGGATCCCGACGCAGGGCAAGTACCGCGAGCTGACGTCGACCTCCAACTGCACCGACTTCCAGACCCGCCGGCTCGACGTCCGCGGCCGGTTCGAGGACGGCGTGAGGCCGGTCGCGACCCTCAACGGCACGCTGTGTGCGATCCCCCGCACGATCGTGGCCATCCTCGAGACACACCAGCAGGCCGACGGCTCGGTGCGGGTGCCCGAGGCGCTCCAGCCCTACCTGCAGGGCCGCAAGCTCCTGGAGCCCGTCGTTGGCTGAGCTCCCACTGGTCGAGCCGGCCGAGACCTCCTGGCGTCCGCGGATCGTCGCGCTCGACATCGACGGGACCCTGCTGATCCCCGACCTCGAGAACGGCTACAGCCGCGAGCGGGTCACGCACGCGGTCCGTTCCGCGGTGGACGCGGTGGTCGGGGCGGGGGTGCCGGTGGTGCTGGCCAGCGGCCGGGCTCCGCTGGGCATGGCCACCGTGCTGGACCACCTCGACATCCCCCGGCGGGCGCAGGATCCGGTCCTGGTGGTCGCCTCCAACGGAGCGGTCACCTTCTCCTACCCGCCGATCAACGTGGTCGACGAGGTCACCTTCGACGCGCGGGAGGCGGTGCATGCGGTGCTGCACCACGTGCCCGAGGCCATGGTCGCCGTCGAGGAGCACGGCGTCGGCTACCGGGTGAACCGGCACTTCCCCGAGGGCGAGCTCAGCGGGGAGATGATCCTGACCCCGCTCGAGGAGATGATGGCCGCGGAGGTCAGCCGGGTGATCATCAGGGACCCGAGCTCCACCTCGGAGGACTTCGTGGCCCTCGCGGAGAAGCTCGGGCTGCAGGGCACCAACTACTTCATCGGCTGGACCGCCTGGCTCGACCTGGCGCCCGAAGGTGTCTCCAAGGCGTCCGGGCTCGCTGGCGTCGCCTCCCGGCTGGGCGTGGACCGCTCCGACGTGCTCGCGATCGGGGACGGCCGCAACGACCTGGAGATGCTGGCCTGGGCCGGTCGTGGGGTGGCGATGGGGCAGTCGCCCGACGAGGTGAAGGCCGCCGCCGACCACGTCACCGCCCCCGTCGAGCTCGACGGCGTGGCGCTCGAGCTGCGTCGCTGGTTCTGAGGGGGCCCGCCGCGCGGGGGTGCTCGGCGCGGGGGTGCTTTGTTGGCACCTGTGCGGGTTGCCCCAAGAAGTCGCGCGGCCCTCCGGACGGCTGGCTACGTTCGTCGTGCGGTGCGGGCCCGGCCCGGGCCGCCGTCCGCGACTCAGGCGGGGTGGTCGTGGACGGCGGCGCCGGTCCGCAGCCACCAGGCCGCGGCCGCGCGCCGCTCACGGTCCGCGGTCGGCTCCCCGGCGAGGGCGGCCAGCACCGGGTGCCCGCTCATGCCGGCCGCGTAGAGCGCGGCCTGCGCGACGGTCGGCTCGTCGCCGCCGAGGTGTGCGGCCAGGTCCACGTCAGGGAACCGGCTGCCGGAGTGGGCGAGCGCGCGAAGACCGGCGACCACCCGCCGCGGTGCGGGGTCCGCGAGCCAGCCCTTCAGCGAGTCGGTGTGGCACGGGGCGGCGACGTAGCTGAGCAGCCACGACAGCGCGTCCTCCGACACCGGGTCGTGGGTCCGGTCGAGCTCGGCGACCAGCGCGGTCCCCAGGGGCTGTGCGTAGGGCGTCACGGCCAGGAGCAGGCCGGCGTGGTGGCGCAGCTCCGGGCGGCGGCTGAACAGGCTCTCCCGCAGCAGCCGGGCCAGCATCGCGTCCTCGGGCCAGGTGCCCGCGGCCAGCACGCACGCGCAGAGCGTCGCGACCACGTCGTGCTCCTGCCCGGCCCGGAGATCCGGCTGCGGCGTCCCGGCGGCCGGCTCCGCCTCCGCAGGGGACAGCGGGCTCCGCAGACGACTCCGCAGTCGGCTCTGCACCCGGGCGATGCTTCGCAACGGCAGCTGCGGGAGAAGCATCCGCCCGAGCTCCTGCTCCGCCGGCCCGGCGGTCAGCAGGTCGGCGATCCTGGCCTCCAGCGAGGCCGCGGCCGAGCCCGGGAAGGTCCGCGTGATCAGCAGGTTGGCGACCGCGTGCGTGGCCCCGGTCCGGATGCCCGGCTCCGGCGCCCCGAGCAGTGCCACGAGGCCGCGCACGTTGCCGGCTTCGTTGAGCTCGCCCCTGAGGGAGATCGGTTCGTAGACGACCTGCGCGCCCGGTTCGGCGACCGCCGCCTCGATCGCGGCGAGCACGACCGAGGAGAGCGGCCCGGGGCCGCCGAGCAGCGCCCGGAGCGCCTGGAAGCGGGAGGTGTAGGCGCTGCCGACCGCCCGCACCAGCTCTCCGAGCAGCGCGCCGACGAGCTCCTCGAGCACCACGGTCGGCACCAGCACCCGATCCGGGCCGGTGAGCACGTCGGCGAGCAGCAGCCAGTCGCCGCCGGCCGGGTGCCCCGAGCGGGTGCGCTCGAAGGCGAGGTCGAGCTGCTGCTGCGGCTGCACCCACGGGGACGGAGCCGGCGGCGTGCCCGTGCCCGGGAACCCCGCGCGCAGCATCTCCACGGCCCCGCGCAGCTGCCCCCTGGGCAGCCCGAGCACCTGCTCGTAGCCGGCGAACGCAAAGGCCGGCACCGGCCGGGCGGCGTTCTCCCAGTGGCTGACGGCCGTGTGGTCCACCAGGAACCCGGCCTCTCCCAGCCGGGCCGCGAACGGCCTCAGCCGCCGCGCTTCCGGGTCGTCGGAGGCCAGCCTCGAGACCCGCAACAGCCAGGCGACCCGCGCCTCGAGGTCGATGTCCGGCCCGTCGAACACGGTCGTGTCGACCGGCAGCTCTGGTCGGCGACCGCGCACGCTCAAACCCCGTCTCCTCGCATCAGCACGTGTCGGGGATGCTAGCCGCAGGCCCGTCGCCGCGGCCGGTCTTCGCCGCCGATAGCCTGGGCGGCGTGCTGAAGCTCGTCGCCACCGATCTCGACGGGACCCTGCTGCACACCGACGGCACCGTCACCGAGCGGACCCGTCGAGCGCTCACCGCGGTCGAGGAGCGGGGCGTGACCGTGGTGTTCGTGACCGGGCGGCCCGTGCGCTGGATGGACGACCTGCGCGAGCACGTGGGCGGGCACGGGATCGCCGTCTGCTCCAACGGCGGCATCGTGTACGACGTGCGCGCCGGCGCCGTGAGCGAGGCACGGGGGATCCCCGTCCCGGTCGGGCTCGAGGTGGGCGACCTGCTGCGCAAGGCGATCCCCGGCACCACGTTCGCGCTCGAGAAGGTCGAGGGCTTCGCCAAGGAGCCCGGGTTCATGCCGCGGGTCCCGCCGCCCGCCGACCTGCACGTCGGCCCGCTCGAGGAGATCCTGGACGAGTCGGTGGTGAAGATCCTGGCGCGGCACGAGGAGGCCGAGCCCGAGGAGTTCTGGGCCGAGGTGGAGTCCCACGTCGGACACCTGGTCACCACGACCTGGTCGTCGCTCGGCGCCCTGGTGGAGATGAGTGCGGCCGGGGTCACCAAGGGCAGCACCCTCCAGCTGCTCTGCGCGGCGCTCGGCATCGCCTCCGACGAGGTGGTGGCGTTCGGCGACATGCCCAACGACCTGGCGATGCTCTCGTGGGCCGGCACGTCGTACGCCATGGCGAACGCACACCGCTCGGTGCTCGAGCTGGCCGCCCACGTGGCGCCCTCGAACGAGCAGGACGGCGTCGCGGCCGTGCTCGAGGAGCTCTTCGACCTCTGACGGGGCTCACGGGCCGAGCGGGCCTGTCAATGGCCCGGATGGGCCATGGAAAACGGGACGAAGGTCCCGCACCTTGACTAGGTGACCCCGAAGCGTTTCTCCGTGGTGCCGCCCGCGCGTGGCCGGGCGCTGGTCCGTCGCCTCGTGTCGGTGGTCGGGGCCGCGGCGCTGGTGCTGGGCCTGGCGCCCGCCTCACCGGCGGGCGCGCTCGACCTGACGACGTTGATCGTCACCTACGACGCGGCGCCGACGCCTGCCCAGCTCGACGTGCTGGGCGGGGTGAGCGACGCGGTGCACGGGTTCTCGGCCGTGCCCGCGGCCGTGGTGGTGGCCCCGGCCGCCGTCGCCCCCCTGCTGCGCGAGCTCCCGGGTGTGCGTGGTGTCTACCCGAACACGCGGTACCGATGGCTGACCACCGGTGACCTCGCCACGGGGTCCAGCAAGGCCAGCTCGGTGTGGCAGGACCTGGGCTGGACCGGCGCGGGTGTGGGCATCGGCATCGTCGACGCGGGTGTCGACGGGTCGCACCCGGACCTGTGCGCGGCGCCGACGTTCTGCAGGGGCACCCCGGTCAAGACCGTGCAGAACGTGAAGGTGATCGGGCGCCAGGACGTCGCCACCGACCCGGTGGTCTACCTCGAGAACCAGATCAGCACCGACAGCTCGTCGGGTCACGGCTCCCACGTGGCCGGAATCGCGGCCGGCTGGGGCAGCGCGGGCGACGACCCGACGAAGTACCGCGGGGTCGCCTACGGGTCCGACCTCGTCGGCTTCGGGACCGGGGAGCTGGTCGAGGCGGTCAACGTCCTGGGCGCCTTCGACTACGCCATCGCGCACCGCGATCGGTACAACCTCAGGGTCCTCAACAACAGCTGGGGCACGGGCGCCTTCACCGCCTACGACCCCAACGACCCCGTGAACCTCGCCATCGACACCGCGACCGCCGACGGCATCAGCGTGGTGTTCGGCGCGGGCAACGACGGCACCCGCACGGACAGCCTCAACATGTTCGCCCAGAACCCGAACGTGATCACGGTCGGCTCCGGGACGAAGAACCACCAGCAGTCCTTCTTCTCCAGCAAGGGCGTGCCCGGGAGCGACGCCAACCGGCCGACGGTCACCGCGCCCGGCGACTCCATCGTCTCGGTGCGCGCCACGACCGGCTTCACGATCGACGCCGCCGACGCCCAGACCGTCGGGGGCGGGGACGCCGACACGCCGACGAGCACCAACGACCAGACCTACTACGCCACCAGCAGCGGCACCTCGATGGCCGCCCCGCACATCAGCGGGGTGGTCGCGCTCATGCAGCAGGCCGCCCACGCACGGCTGGGCCGCTGGCTCGCGCCGGGCGAGGTGAAGAACATCCTGCAGAACACGGCCACGCCGATGCCCGGCTACGAGACGTACTCCGTGGGTGCCGGCTTCGTGAACGCCCTCGCGGCGACCCAGGCGGCCGCCGCAGGCGCCCAGACCCAGGCCTGGGTCGACCCCTCGACGTACGACGTCACGCCGTACGCCGGCACCGTCAGCACCGGGACGCTGGTGGGGGCGACCTCGTTCACCTCGACCCACGTCGTCCGGACGGGTGCCACGATCCTCGACGTGATGGCCGACTGGGGTCCCGAGCAGGTGCTGCCGGCCAACACCGACGTCGACATCGATCTGCTCCGGCCCGATGGCAGCACGTTCGCCACGACCACCCTCGCCTGCGACCCGAACGCGCAGCCCAACGGCTACAGCAGCTACTGCACCAGCGCGCCCAACGAGCGGCTGACCGTCGTGGACCCGGTGCCCGGCACCTGGACGGTCCGCGTCCACGCCGGACTCGTGACGGTGGACGAGTCGGTGCGCGGCCTGTGGTCGGTGGGCTACCCGCGCGGCACGGCGCTGCCGGGCCCCGCGAGCCCGGCCACGGTGACGCTCGACGCGGGCGCACTGGCCACCTCCCTGTCCGGGCAGCTGGCCGGACAGTCCGTGTCGGTCACCGCCACCGTGCGCGACGCCGGCGGCCTGCCGCTGCCGAACGTGCCCGTCGCCTGGTCCACCGCCGGGGTCGGCAGCCTCACCGCCGGCACGACGGTGACCAACTCCTTCGGCCGGGTGGTCGCGACCGCGACGAGCGCCGGTCCCGGGACCCAGACCCTCACCGCGACCGCCGGCGGCCGGTCGACGTCGGTGACGCTGACCTGGGTCGGCGTGGACGTCCCCGACCTGGCCTGCCTCGTCGGCTGCGCCACCGTCGTCGACTCCGCCGGCAAGGCGAGTGTCGGCGGCTGGTACGCGGTGGACGGCACCAGGCGCCGGCTCGCGGCCACGGCCCAGCACTCCGCCGGCGCCTCCACCACCAGCGGCGAGCTCAGCTTCGACGACCGCTCGGGGACGCAGGTCAGCGGGACCGGGGTCGGGCACCTCGTCATCGACGGCGGACGGGCGACGATCACCGGCACGGCAACCGTCAACGGCACGGCGGGGTACCGCTACTCGCTGGTGGTCACCGACAACGGCGAGCCGGGCACCAGCGACACCGTGGACCTCACCGTGACGCTCCCCGGCACCACCTGGAGCTACCACGACTGCGGCACGCTCGGTGGAGGCAACGCCCAGGTCCACGCGTCCGGGTAATCAGTCGGCCCCCGGAAACGCCCGCGCGCCCCCTTCCGCAAACGACAAATCCGCG
This sequence comes from uncultured Actinomycetota bacterium, assembly GCA_963838025.1. GTDB lineage: Bacteria > Actinomycetota > Actinomycetes > Propionibacteriales > Nocardioidaceae > Nocardioides_B. The sequence continues at coordinate 129,889 of CAWIPF010000004.1, read as the reverse complement.
CAAGAGTGTCTGCGGACAAAGTGATCGAGGTCACGGAGGTCGGAATGTCTTCGAACGATGCCGTCGGCGCAACCCGCGAGGCGCTCACCACTCTCGCGGCCGCGGTGCTGCGGGTCCGCAACGAGTACGGCGACACGCTCGGTGTCCGACGGCTCACCCTGGACGTCGACCGTCTCCAGGAGGACCTGGACCTGCTGGGGGACCCGAAGCCCGGCCACACGCCCGGCGTGAACAAGGACGAGCTGATCGCGATACCCGACGACCCCTACGACGAGAGCATGTGGGCAGACGCCCAGTCCGAGGCCCAGCACGCTCTCTGAGGGGAACTACTCGATGTCGACAGGCGTTCGCAGCCCTGGTCGTGCCCGTATCCAGGAGACGACGCTTCGGCAGGACCGGTGGTGGGTCTACCCACTGGTGACCTTCCTGGTCTTCTCCGCCTTCGTGGTCTACGCGACGTGGCGCGCCTTCGTCGGGCGCGACTACTACTCCGCGCCGTACCTCTCGCCGTTCTACTCGCCGTGCATGGGCAAGCAGTGCGTGCCGGGATCGGCGGACTTCGGGGAGCCGTTCGGGTTCTGGCCGTTCTCGCCGGCGCTGATCATCCTCGTCGTCCCGCTCGGCTTCCGGCTGACCTGCTACTACTACCGCAAGGCCTACTACCGGTCGTTCTGGCTGTCCCCGGCCGCCTGCGCGGTCGCCGAGCCGCACCGCCGCTACACGGGCGAGACCCGCTTCCCGCTGATCTTCCAGAACCTGCACCGCTGGTTCCTGATCCTCTCCGCGATCGTCGCGGTCGTGCTCACCTACGACGTGGTGCTCGCCTTCCGCGACGAGAACGGCAACTGGGGCCACATGGGCCTGGGCACGCTGATCCTGCTGGCCAACGTGGTGCTCATCTGGGGCTACACGCTGTCCTGCCACTCCTGCCGGCACCTCATCGGCGGCCGGCTGCGGCACTTCTCCAAGCACCCGCTGCGCTACCGGATGTGGACGTGGGTGGGCAAGATCAACCCGCACCACCCGAAGTTCGCGTGGCTGTCGCTGTTCTCGGTCGCACTCACCGACTTCTACGTCTACCTGCTGGCCAGCGGCACCATCACCGACCCGAGGTTCTTCTGAATGGTCTCGACAGGCTCGACCTCCGACGGCGACACCCGGCACCCGATGACCGGGAACAGGATGGATCCCGGCTCGGACTCCGGCCCCGAGCGCCACGACTACGACGTCGTGGTGATCGGCGCCGGCGGTGCCGGACTGCGGGCGGCCATCGCGGCCCACGACGCCGGGGCCAGGGTCGCGATCGTGTGCAAGTCGCTGCTGGGCAAGGCGCACACCGTCATGGCGGAGGGCGGGATCGCCGCGTCCATGGGCAACCTCTACCCCGAGGACAACTGGCAGGTGCACTTCCGCGACACCATGCGCGGCGGCAAGATGCTCAACAACTGGCGGATGGCGCAGCTGCACGCGCAGGAGGCCCCCGAGCGGGTGCTCGAGCTCGAGGAGTGGGGGGCGCTGTTCGACCGGACCGCAGACGGGCTGATCTCCCAGCGTGACTTCGGCGGCCACCGCTACGCGCGCCTCGCGCACGTCGGCGACCGCACCGGCCTGGAGATGATCCGCACCCTGCAGCAGCGGGCGGTGGCGCTCGGCATCGACGTGTTCATGGAGTGCACGGTCACCGAGATCTTCACCGACGACACCGGGGGAAGCCCGCGGGTGGCGGGGGCGCTGGCGTACTGGCGCGAGACCGGCCGGTTCGTGGTGTTCGAGACCCCGTCCGTCGTCCTCGCCACCGGCGGCATCGGAAAGTCCTACCAGGTGACCTCGAACTCCTGGGAGTACACCGGCGACGGTCACGCGCTGGCCATGCGCGCCGGCGCCAGCCTGATCAACATGGAGTTCGTGCAGTTCCACCCGACCGGGATGGTCTGGCCGCCGTCGGTGAAGGGCATCCTGGTCACCGAGTCGGTGCGCGGTGACGGCGGGATCCTGAAGAACTCCGACGGCGAGCGGTTCATGTTCGACTACATCCCGGAGTACTTCAAGGCCGAGACCGCCGACACCATCGAGGAGGCGGAGGGCTGGTACACCGACAAGAAGAACAACCGTCGGCCGCCCGAGCTGCTGCCCCGGGACGAGGTCGCCCGGGCGATCAACTCCGAGATCAAGGCCGGTCGCGGCTCGCCCCACGGCGGGGTGTTCCTCGACATCGCCTCCCGCCGCGACGCCGACTTCATCCGGCGCCGGCTGCCGTCGATGTACCACCAGTTCAAGGAGCTGGCCGACGTCGACATCACCGTCGAGCCGATGGAGGTCGGCCCGACCTGCCACTACGTGATGGGTGGCGTCGAGGTCGACGCCGACACCGAGCAGAGCATCGTGGAGGGGCTCTACGCCGCCGGCGAGGTGGCCGGCGGCATGCACGGCTCCAACCGCCTCGGCGGCAACTCGCTGTCGGACCTGCTGGTCTTCGGCCGGCGCGCCGGCCACAACGCGGCGTACCACTCCTACCGGCTGCGTCCCGACCCGCCGAGGCTCGACGAGGGCGAGGTGCGAGCGGCCACCCGCAAGGCGCTGGCCCCGTTCGAGAGCGAGGGCGGCGAGAACCCGTACACGATCCAGAAGGACCTCCAGGAGGTCATGCAGCGACTGGTCGGCATCATTCGCAACGCCGAGGAGCTGCGGGAGTCGCTCGCGGAGATCGAGAAGCTCAAGGAGCGCGCCAAGCGGCTCTCGGTCGAGGGGCACCGGCAGTACAACCCGGGCTGGCACCTGTCGCTGGACCTGGCCAACATGCTGGTGGTCTCGGAGTGCATCGCGAAGGCGGCGCTCGAGCGCGAGGAGTCACGCGGCGGCCACACGCGCGACGACTTCCCGACACCGGACCCGAAGTGGGGCGCCCTCAACCTGGTGCTCACCCTCGCCGGGGAGTCCGTCCGGCTGCGGCACCAGCCGCTGCCGCTGATGCCGGACGAACTCAAGACGCTGTTCGACCAATGACCCGGACGGAGCAGAGCTGATGGCCTACGACCTGAAGATGCGTGTCTGGCGGGGGGACTCGTCGGGCGGCGGGCTTGGCGACTACACCGTCCCGGTCGAGGAGGGCGAGGTGGTGCTGGACGCCATCCACCGGCTCCAGGCCACCCAGGCCGGCGACCTCGCGGTGCGCTGGAACTGCAAGGCCGGCAAGTGCGGGTCGTGCAGCGCGGAGGTCAACGGGCGGCCGCGGCTGATGTGCATGACCCGGCTGTCGGACTTCGACGAGTCCGAGACGATCACGGTCACCCCGATGCGCACGTTCCCGGTGATCCGCGACCTGGTCACGGACGTCTCGTTCAACTACGAGAAGGCCAAGCAGGTGCCGTCGGCCGCGCTGACGCCGCGGGACCCCGACGGCAAGCGCCGGATGATGCAGGAGGACGTCGAGCGCGGCCAGGAGTTCCGCAAGTGCATCGAGTGCTTCCTGTGCCAGAACGTCTGCCACGTGGTCCGCGACCACGAGGAGAACAAGCCGGCCTACGCCGGGCCCCGGTTCTTCCTGCGCTACGCCGAGCTGGACATGCACCCGCTCGACACCCACGACCGCCGCGCCCTCGCCCAGGAGGCGGCGGGTCTCGGCATGTGCAACATCACCAAGTGCTGCACGGAGGTCTGCCCGGAGGGGATCAAGATCACCGACAACGCGATCATCGCGATGAAGGAGCGCGTGGTCGACCGCAAGTACGACCCGGTGGTCTGGCTGGGCTCGAAGATCTTCCGCCGCGACCAGCGCGAGGAGGTCTGAGGTGGGCGCCCCGCTGCTGAGCCAGGAGGAGGTCGAGCGGGCCCTGGAGCGGGAGCTGCCGCGCTGGGCGCAGGAGGACGACGCGCTCGTGCGGTCGGTCGAGGCGGCGAGCTTCCTGGACGGCATCGAGCTGGTCCGCAGGGTCGCCGAGGTCGCCGAGGAGCTCGAGCACCATCCCGACATCGACATCCGCTGGCGCACCGTCACCTTCCGGCTCTCGACGCACTCCGCCGGCGGGATCACCATGCGGGACCTGCGCCTGGCCGGGGACATCGACCGCCTGGCCGAGTAACCGTCCGGTTGCGACGTACAACCAGTTTCGGCGTTTCGACCCGCACCCGGCCCCGTACCGGCGATGATCCGGCGACCCCTGTCTTCCCGGTCGTCCCCGACCCACCCCGTGAGGAACTCGGCCCTTGCCCCGCACCGTCCCCGCCCGCACCCGGGCGCTCCTTCTCCCGACCGCCGTGCTGACCTGCGTCACGATCCTGCTGACCGGTGCGCCGGCCGCGGCCGCGCCCGCCGGCGACTGGAGCTCCATCGGTCACCGAGGGTTCCCCCGCTCCGGTCACACCGAGGACACCATCGGATCGTTCGACGCGGCCAGGCGCGCCGGCGCGGATGCGGTCGAGCTCGACCTACGGCTCACCTCCGACCTGCGCGTCGTGGTCATGCACGACCCCACGCTCGACCGCACCACCGGCTGCCACGGCGAGGTGGCGGCCAGGACGCTGCGGGAGATCCGCGACCACTGCCGCGGCCGGGTGGCCGGCGAGCCGGTGCCCACGGCGGGCCGGGTGCTGTCGTGGGCCAGGGCGCACCGCATGAACGTGATCATGGAGCTCAAGTACGACCGGCAGGGCCGCTGGACGCAGGACCGGCTCGCGAGCCTGGACCGGCTGCTGCTCGAGCACGGCATGCGCCGACGGGTGGTGCTGATGTCGTTCAACGCCGACTACCTGGCCACCGCCGAGGACGTCGACCCGGCGCTCGAGACCGACCGGATCCTCACCGGCCGCCCCGGGGCCGGGGTGCTGGCCTCGGGCGTGGACGTGGTGAACGTGGCGGCGAGCCGGCTGACCGCGGTCCGGGTGGCCGCGCTGCACGCCGCGGGCATCGCGGTGTTCGGCCGCAAGACGAACAGCCGGCGGGCCTGGCGGCGTCTGGACCGGGTCGGGGCGGACGGCCTGCTGACCGACGCGGTGCCGGCCTACGTCGGCTGGCGGCACCGGCACCACCTCCGGCGCTAGAGGTACATGCCCCCGCGGTTGCCGTGCTCGTCGGCCTTGGCGGGCTCGCCGGGCCGGCCCTGCTGGGCCGCCTGCATCGCCTCCTCGGTGGGCATCATGCCCGGTGGGAGGGCGCGGCGGATCTGCTCGAGCTGGGCGCGGGCGGCCATCTGCTGGGCGTAGATGGCGGTCTGGATGCCGTGGAACAGCCCCTCGAGCCAGCCGACCAGCTGAGCCTGGGCGATGCGGAGCTCGGCCTCGGTCGGGGTCTCGGTGGTGAACGGCAGCGAGAGTCGCTCCAGCTCCTCGACCAGCTCGGGGGCGAGGCCGGTCTCGAGCTCCTTGATCGAGGACTCGTAGATGTCGGCCAGCCGGGCACGGGACGCCTCGTCCAGCGGAGCCGACTTCACCTCCTCGAGCAGCTGACGGATCATGCTGCCGATCCGCAGCACCTTCGCGGGCTGCTCGATCAGGTCGGTGAGGCGACGCTCCTCGTCCTCGCCGGGCTCGCCGGCGTGCGCGCCCCCCCCGACCTGCCCGTCGGCACCGAGGACGGTCACCGACGGCTCGGCGGCGGAATCGGCGCGGTCTTCGGGGTGCTGTTCGGTCATGGGACCACCTTACGCAGTCAGCACGATCTTCCCGGTGTGGTCTCCGGCTTCCATCATCCGGTGCGCTCGCGCGGCCTCCGCCAACGGCAGCGTGGCGTGCACGACCGGCCGCACCGAGCCCGACGCGACCAGCGGCCACACGTGCTCGACGACCGAGGCGCAGATCGCGGCCTTCTCCTCCACCGGGCGGGCCCGCAGGGACGTGGCGATCACCGCCCCGCGCTTGGCGAGCAGCGTGCCGATGTCGAGCTCGGCCTTGGCGCCGCCCTGCAGGCCGATGATCACCAGCCGACCCTCGGTCGCGAGCGCGTCGACGTTGCGGCCGAGGTACTTCGCGCCCATGTTGTCGAGGATGACGTCGGCACCGTGCCCGTCGGTGGCCGCGCGGACCTCCTCGACGAAGTCCTGCTCCTTGTAGCTGACCGCCACGTCCGCGCCGAGAGACCGGCACAGCTCGAGCTTCTCGGGTGACCCCGCCGTGGTCACCACCTTCGAGCCCAGCGCGTGGGCGAGCTGGATGGCCAGGGTGCCGATCCCGCCGGCACCACCGTGCACGAGCAGCGTCTCTCCCGGTTGCAGACCGGCGATCATGAAGACGTTGGACCACACCGTGCAGGCCACCTCGGGCAGGGCCCCGGCGGTGACCAGGTCGATCCCGTCCGGCACGGGCATCACCTGGCCCGCCGGCACCAGCACCTTCTCGCCGTACCCCCCTCCGGCGAGCAGCGCGCAGACCTCGTCGCCGACCGACCAGCCGGTCACGTCCGGACCCACCGCGCCGACCACCCCGGAGCACTCGAGGCCGAGCACCTCCGAGGCGCCGGGAGGCGGCGGGTAGAAACCCTGGCGCTGCAGGGTGTCCGCACGGTTGACGGCGGTGCCGGCCATGTCGATGACGACCTCGCCCGGGCCCGGCGTCGGGTCGGGGAGGTCGGAGACGGTGAGGGCCTCGGGGCCGCCGGGCTCGGGAGCGATGACTGCGCGCATGTCGCCCAGGCTAGCCACCCCGTCGGTCAGTCCGCGTCGACCAGGCTCTCGTCGACGTCCTCGAAGTCGTCCGCGCTGACTTCCTCGCCGCCCCACTTCTCGGCCAGCGCGGTCGCCTTGGCCGCGAGCTCCTCGAGCTTCTCCGGGCCACCGCCGTGCAGGGCCGCGGCGTAGCCGAGGAGGTACGTCGAGATCGGAGCTGCCGGACGTTCGACGGAATGGGCGCAGTCACGGGCGAGGTCGAGGATCAGCGCCTCGTCGACTTCAACGTCGATGTCGAGGGCGTCACAGAGCTCGTCGATCCAGTCGTGCAAGGTCACCCGTCAAGCGTCGTACTCGGGAGGCGATAGCGCAACCACATCCGCGGATGTCGATCCCAACCGACCGGACCGGGCGCGGCCACCCCGACCGTCGAGCCTGGACCGTCGAGCCTCAGCCGTCGAGCTCGCGCAGGTCCTCCCAGGTGTCGAGGTCCCTGGCCTCGTCCCCCACGGTCGGCACCTCCACCAGGCGCATCGTTGCGATGAGCCGCCGCATCGGCAGGCCGTGCTCGCGACCCTGGTCACGGGGCCGGGCGGCGGTGAGCGAGGCGTAGCGGTAGACGGCGGCGAGGGGCTGGCGCCGCCCCGAGGGGTCGACGAGCAGCGCGCCGTCGACGTCGTCGTCCGCCTCGACCGCCCAGGTGAGCCGGGTGACCGTGCCGGCGTGCACGCGCGGCATGTCGACGGCGAGCACGCAGACCAGGTCCGGTGCCGCGGCGAACCGGTCCAGCCCGGCCAGCAGCCCGGCGGCCGGGCCGCCGCTCGGTGGGTCCTCCCGGGTCCAGGTGACCGGCCGCGTGGTCGGCACCTCGCTGCCCACCACGACCACCTCGCGGGCCGCCATGGTCGCGGCCAGGGCACGCTCCAAGGTGGTGACTCCGGCGATCTCGATGGCGGCCTTGTCGATGCCGCCCATCCGGGCCGCGGTGCCGCCGGTCAGCACCACGGCTCCCAGGCGCAGGGGCTGGTTCACCCGGCAAGTCTGGCAGGCTGGGGGAATGCCCGACCTCAGCGTCACCCTCGTCCAGGCCGCGTCCACCCTCGACCCGGCCGAGAACCGGGAGTCGATGGCGTCGGTCGTGGCAAGCGTGGTCGACGGCGGCCCCCGCCCGGACCTGGTGGTCTTCCCGGAGGCGTTCATGCGGGACTTCGGGGCGCCCGGCTCGGACGTCTCCGCGTTCGCCGAGCCCCTCGACGGTCCGTTCGTGCGCCGGATGGCGGAGGTCGCCGACAGCCATGACGTGACGCTCGTCGCGGGCATGTTCGAGACCAGCGCCGACCCCGCCCGGCCCTACAACACCCTCGCGGTCGTCGACGGCGGCGGGCTGCGGGCGACGTACCGGAAGATCCACCTCTACGACTCCTTCGGCTACCGGGAGTCCACGCGTCTGACGGCCGGTGAGCTGGACCCGGTCGTCATCGACGTCGGCGGTGCCACGGTCGGCCTGATGACCTGCTACGACCTGCGGTTCCCCGAGCTCGCCCGCGCCCTCGTCGACCGCGCCGCGGAGGTGCTCGTGGTGCCCTCTGCCTGGGTCGCGGGCCCCGGGAAGGTGCACCACTGGCGGACGCTGGTCACCGCGCGGGCGATCGAGAACACGGTGTACGTCGCGGCGGCCGGCCAGCCGGGACCGCGCTACACCGGCCACTCGATGGTGGTCGCCCCCACCGGCGAGGTGCTCGCGGAGGCCGGGGACGACGCGGAGACGCTGTCGGCGCGGGTCGAGGCGGACGTGCTGCGCGATGCCCGCGAGGCCAACCCCTCGCTGGCCAACCGGCGGATGTGACCGGTCGGGACCTCGCCGTCACGTTGCTATCCTGCCCACTTGGCGCAGGTCGTCCCCGGCGCTCTCGTTCCCGTCCCAAGGGGTTCTCCTCGTGGCCGCTGCTGACCAGAAGCCTGGTCGCCGTCGGGCCGTGCCCGAGCCCAAGGTCCGGCGCCGGAAGGCGGCCAAGGAGGCGAAGGCGGCCCGGTCCGCGCCTGCGCGCGAGCCCGGGGTCCGGCGCGAACAGCCGGAGCGCCCCCGGAGAGCCCAGCGGACCGAGAGACCCGAGCGGACCGAGGGGGCACGACGTCCCGAGCGTCCCCGTCGGCCCGAGGGCTCGTCCTCGCGCTGGTCGGTGGCGGCGATCGCGGCGCTCTGGACGGTGCTGGTGGTGGCCGGGCTGGCCGCGGTCGGAACGGCGTGGACCCCTCTGCGGCTGCCGGGGGCGCTGCCGCTGGCCGGGGCGGTGCTGGTCACGACGTGCTACGCGTTCGCGGTCGCGGTGCGTTCCGGCGGGCGGCCGCTGCTCTCCGCCCTGCTGGCGCTGCTGCTGGCCGGCACCGCGGCGGTCGCCGACCTGCCGGTCCTGCTCGCCGGGGCCGCGGTGGGCACCGCGGTGCTCGGCGCGGTGCTCGGCATGCTGGCCACCATCCCCGCGGTGCGCTTCCCCCAGGTCGTGCGCGAGTGCGTCGTGGCAGCCCTGGTCGTGGCCGGTGCGGCGGTGGCGGCCAGCGGGTACGACGCCCAGGTGTCCGCCGACCGGGCCGGCTACCTGACGCTCGGCCTCGCCACGGCGAGTGCGCTCGCCCTGGTCTACCGGCTCGGTGCCGGCCTGCACGGGCTGGGCCGCCGCGGGAGCATCATGGTGGCGACCGGGGTCGCCCTGCTCGCGGTCTCGCTGGCCTACACCGCGGCCCTGGCCCGCTGGGGCCCGCCCGGTCTGGTCGGCAACATCGAGCAGGTGACCGACCGGCTCCGCGCGACTCTCGGCGCGGTGCCGCGCCCCACCGAGATGCTGCTCGGTTTCCCGGCCCTCGCCTGGGCCGTCTCGACCCGGGCCCGCCGCCGTCAGGGGTGGTGGGCCGCGGTGTTCGGTGCCGCCGGGCTCGGTGTCGCCGCTGCCAGCCTCCTGGACCCGACGGTGCCCTTGCTCGAGGCCGGGCTCAGCCTGCTCTACAGCCTGGTGATCGGGCTCGCCCTGGGCTACCTCGTCATCCGCGCGGACCGGTTCCTCTCCGGTGCCCGTGGCCGCCGCGCCCGGCGGGCCGAGGAGGCGGCCGCGCACCGCCCCGAGCCGGGTCGCCTGCAGCCCCTGATGTGAGGCCGTGCCGGTCGTGAGCGCGTACCTGCGGGTAACGCGGGGCCGCGTGTACCGTGCCCGCCATGGCCCGTGAATCCCGCAGTGCTGATGTCGTCGCAGAGATGGTCGCGAACGTGTTGAAGGTGTCCGTCGCGACCGGCGACACGATCGCGGCCGGCGACACGGTGGTGCTCCTGGAGTCGATGAAGATGGAGATCCCGGTGCTCGCCGAGCAGGCCGGGCGGGTGGCCGAGGTCAAGGTCGCCGAGGGCGACGTCGTCCAGGAGGGCGACGTGCTCGCGGTCATCGACCTCTGAGCGGAGCGGCGGTCCGGTCGTGGGTGCCACGGAGCGCCATGCCGCGCCCTCACCCCCACGACCGGGTTCGCTCACGAGCAGAGGGGGCGGGATTCGAACCCGCGGCTGACATCTCTGCCAGCGACCGCTTTCAAGGCGGTTCCGATCGGCCACTCCGGCACCCCTCCACGGGCCACCAGCGCAGGCGCGGGCGGCCCGAGGGCAGTCTAGGGGGTGGGTCCGGAGGCGCTCCGGGCGCGACCTACTCCGAGCCGCCGATCTCCAGGGCGACCGCGTCGTAGACGAGGTCGTTGAGATGCTGACGGTGGCGGTCGATGTCGGCGGCCAGGCGCTTGAGCTCGGCGCGCACCTGCTCGACGTCCATCGCCTCGAGCACCCGCGGCCCGAGCTCGCTGAGCCGCCTGACCAGGGTGCCCCGCTCCCGCTCGAGGGTCATCTCTCGAGCGGCCAGCCAGGCGTCCGCGCTGTTGGTGCGCTCCTTCGCGAGTGCGTCCTTCACCGCGGCCATGCGATGGCGGACGAGCCAGCGCCACATGTGATGGCGGCGAGGAGAGTCGAGGGCTTGCTGAAGCCCGAGAATGGCCCGCTCGAGACCGGTCATGCCAGCCACCTCCTACCAGACGGTGGACTACGAGTGTGACTCCGATCACACCGCGTGACAAGAGGCGGGCACCGGTTTGGCGGTCCCGCCCCGGGTTGGGGTTGAATCGGGGCCGTGCCCACGGATTACCGGTTCGCCCACCCCCTCGTCGTCCGGCTCATGGGCGGCGTGCTGGTCCTCGCGGGCCTGGTGGTGCTGCTGCTCGCCCTGCTGGTCGCCGCGTTCGACCTCCCCTCGGCGGTGCTGTCCGTGGGCGTGGTGGTGGCGCTGCTCGCCTTCCTGGCCACCGGGTTGCTGCTCACGAAGGGGGCCACGGTCGTCCGCCTCGACGAGCTCGGCTACCGGGTGCGCTGGGTCCGGGGCGCCGGCGTACGCCAGGCCCCGTGGCTGGACGTGGAGGACGCGGCCGCCACGACGGTGGCCGGCCAGCGCTGTCTGGTCATCCGGCTCCGCGACGGGCGTACGACGACCGTGCCCGTCGACGTGCTCGCGGGGACGGCGGACGGCTTCGTGCGGGAGCTGCAGCAGCACCTCAACCGTGGGCACGGCTACCGTCCGCTGGCCTGAGCGACACGACGCCGGGGCCGATTCGCCCGGCGCCGCGGCTGCCGGTAGCCTGTCCCTCGCTGCCTGGAGGTGTCGCCTAGTGGCCTATGGCGCCCGCCTGCTAAGCGGGTTGAGGGTTACCCCCTCTCGCGGGTTCAAATCCCGCCACCTCCGCCAGTGTGATGTCCCCGGACATCCCGGACGGCCGGACCGAACAGTCGTCGGTTCGGCCGTCCGTGGGGCGTCGCGCGGTGCCGAAGGCGGCCGGCCTTTGCAGAAGTACGCAAAACTTCGATGACGCAACAATGGCGATGGGGTGCCGATGAGGCGGCAGAATGCGCGGTTTGAGGGCTTTGTCGACAGGTAAAGTCCTCGCGGCGAACTATCCTCCCTCGGAGCCGTCCGCGCAGCAGTTCACCGGTTTTGCAGGAACATGCAGTGCACACACCTGCGGTGCGATTTGGTGGATCGACCCCCGGCGAGTGGCCGACACTAGTGGCAGTCGGGCAACCCCCAAGCGCCCAGTAGCAGACCAAGAGGTAACCATGAACAAGACCCGGATCGCGGCGAAGTGGTTCGCTGGCATCGCGGTCGTCAGCACCCTGTTCATCAGCGCCGCTACCGCACCGGCTCAGGCGAACGACACCGGCTGGGACTCGGTCACCCCCACCAGCACGTCCAGCACGATCAGCTCCGACACCGGCTGGGACTGATACTCCCCCCCACAAACGCGTTCCGCTCACACCCCCCCAGAGCGGATTCGCCATAAGGGATCCGAGACGGACGAACGAGTCAACCCCCCCGGCAGTTCGTTCTCAGTGCCAACCCCCCGGCCAGTCTCGGGTCGAAGACCGCGAGGGCAGTTCATCGTCAGGGTGACTGCCCTCGCGGTTGTCTGTCTCCGGACCGGGCTGACCGAGCGGCGGGGTCCGCCCGAGCTCAGAGCTCGCTGAAGTCCTGCGGCTCGTCGCCGGCGTCGTGCGGCCGGTTGCCGTCCGGGTCCAGGGACTTGCGGCTCGCGTCCTGCCCCATCGAGTAGCCGAGCTGGAATCGGGTCTCGACGCCGTGCTCCTCCTTGAGGGCGGCGATGTACCCCGCGTAGGTGCGCGTGCTGACGCCGAGCCGTTTGGCGCTGGCCGGGTCGCTGTGCCCCTCCACCAGGAGCCGGATCGTCATCGCCCGCACGTCGGCCGCGATGCTGCGCTCGGCCTGGTTGCCGCTCAGGTTGAACGGCTGGGCCCGCTCCCACGAGCGCTCGAAGATGTCGACGAGGTAGGAGATCAGCGAGCGGTCCCGGATCGCGACCGCCATCTGGTTGCCGGCCGGACCGGGAATGATCGCGACCTGCCGGTCCACCACGATCAGTCGCTTGAAGAACTCGTCGAGGGTGCGCACCTCGGCCCCCCGCGCCACGATGTCCGCGACGTACTCGCGGGTGGGCGGGCTGTGCCGGGCGGGGTGCTGGTAGAGCGTGCGCATCCGCACCCCCCGCTCCAGGGCCCGGATGTCGCGCTCCTCGGCCACCGCGAGGGTGGTGGCCTTCCGGCGGCCCTCCGGCTGCGCGGTGAGCAGCTCCTTGCGGCAGTCACTGACCGCGGCATGGATGAAGTTGTTGATGTTGGTGAGCCCGTGGATCTCGGTGATCGGGTTCATCGCCGCCTGCGGCGAGGTCCGGAACGTCTGGCCCAGATCGTTGAAGACGTCGGCCCACCGCGCGGACTCGGTGAGCAGGTCGGCGCCCTGCTGACCGAGAGGTACGACGATCTGCGCCTGGATCGCGGCGGGGTCCATCGGGTAGTACCGCTCGCCGGCGGGGTCGAGCCGCAGGAGCCCGATGTCGACGAGCAGGTCGAGCGCCGGGCGCTGTCGGGTGCCCTCGGCGAGGCGAGGGTCGCCGGCCGACAGGAAGCCGTGGGCCACCGCGTTGCTGTAGATGCGGGCCGCGGCCGTCTCCAGGAGGTGCCGGTCCTCGGGGCCGTAGCTACCTCGCGGCACCGCAACCCTCCTCCGTCGACGACGGGGTAAGTATGCCGCAGCCGGCCCGGACGCGACGAAGGCCCCACCGGCGGGTGGGGCCTTCGTTGTGTGTGGGACGGGCTCAGACGCCGAGGCGGGCCTTCAGGCCGTCGAGCTCGGTCCAGAGCACCGCGGGCAGGTCCTCTCCGAACTTCTCGAACCACTCCGTGATCTGCGGGATCTCGGCCTTCCACTCCTCGACGTCGACCTCGAGCGCGGCCTCGAGCTCCTCGCGGGTCAGGTCGAGCCCATCGGTGTCGAGCGCCTCGGGGGTCGGGACGTGGCCGATCGGCGTCTCGATGGCCTCGGCCTCGCCGTTGATGCGTTCGATGATCCACTTCAGGACGCGGCTGTTCTCGCCGAAGCCGGGCCACAGGAAGTTGCCGTCGTCGTCGCGGCGGAACCAGTTGACGTAGTAGATCCGCGGCAGCTTGGCGGCGTCGTTGTCCTTGCCCACCGTGATCCAGTGGTTGAAGTAGTCACCGGCGTTGTAGCCGATGAACGGCAGCATCGCCATCGGGTCGCGCCGTACGACGCCGACCTGGCCGGTCGCGGCGGCGGTCGTCTCCGAGGACAGCGTGGCGCCCATGAAGGTGCCGTGCGTCCAGTCGCGGGCCTCGGTCACCAGCGGGACGGTGTTCTGTCGGCGGCCACCGAACAGGATCGCGTCGATCGGCACGCCCTGCGGGTCGTCGTACTCGGGAGCCAGGATCGGGCACTGCTTGATCGGGGTGCAGTACCGGCTGTTCGGGTGGCTGGAGAGCTCCCCGGACTCCGGCGTCCACTCGTCGCCCTTCCAGGACGTGGCGTGGGCGGGCCGGTTCTCCATGCCCTCCCACCACACGTCGCCGTCGTCGGTGAGCGCCACGTTGGTGAAGACCGAGTTGCCCTTCTCCAGCGTCCTGATGGCGTTGGGGTTGGTCTTCTCGTTGGTGCCGGGAGCGACCCCGAAGAAGCCGTACTCCGGGTTGACCGCGTAGAGCCGGCCGTCCGCGCCGATCCGCATCCAGGCGATGTCGTCACCGAGGGTCTCGACCTTCCAGCCCTCGACCGTCGGGGCCAGCATGGCGAGGTTGGTCTTGCCGCAGGCGCTGGGGAACGCCGCCGCGACGTACTTGGTGACGCCCTGGGGCGAGGTGAGCTTGAGGATCAGCATGTGCTCGGCGAGCCAGCCCTCGTCGCGGGCCATCACGCTGGCGATGCGCAGCGCGTAGCACTTCTTGCCGAGCAGCGAGTTGCCGCCGTAGCCGGAGCCGTAGGACCAGATCGCACGCTCCTCGGGGAACTGCACGATGTACTTGGTGTCGTTGCACGGCCAGGACACGTCCTTCTGTCCCGGCTCGAGCGGCATGCCGACCGAGTGCAGCGCGGGCACGAACGGCGCGTCGAGCTCCTCCATGCGGCGCAGCACCTCGGAGCCCATCCGGGCCATCACCCGCATCGACGCGACGACGTAGGCGGAGTCGGTGATCTCGACGCCGAACATCGGGTTCTCGGCCTCGACGTGCCCCATCACGAACGGGATGACGTACATGGTGCGGCCCTTCATGCAACCTCGGTAGAGGTCGGTCATGACGGCCTTCATCTCGTTCGGATCCATCCAGTTGTTGGTGGGTCCGGCATCCCTCTCGTCGACCGAGCAGATGAACGTGCGGTCCTCCACCCGGGCCACGTCCGTCGGGTCCGTGCGGGCCCAGAACGAGTTGGGCTTCTTCTTCTCGTCCAGCTTCACGAACGTGCCGGCCTCGACCAGCGCGTCGGTGAGCATCGTCCACTCCTCGTCCGAGCCGGTGCACCAGTGCACGGTGTCCGGCTGGGTGAGCTGGGCGATCTCGCGCACCCAACTGACGATGCCCTCGTGGGTGGTGGGCGCACTCTTGTCTGTGTTCGCGTCGACTGACGTCGTTTCGGCGGTCATACCAACCGGGTTCCTCTCGCGCATTCCCCGCGCCTGCGCAAATGCAGGACGGCCGCCGATGGGATCGGCGGTGTGTCGATGAGTCGATATGCGATCGCCGCGTCGTTGCGGGCGACTTGTTTGGCTGCCTTACCCAGTGTCCGCCGAAACATCTGCGGCCGGACCGGGCCAGGTGCTAGTGAATGTACTCACAAGACCGCGCGCGGACCATTGGATCGATCCAGGGTTGCGGGCACCGTCCCGACTGCGTGGGACGCCCGGCTCGAGGAGGGCGTGCGAGCGCAATCGTTTGTGGAAGCGCCGGCAGGTCGCCCCGGGCGGGGGAATCGCCGAATGTCATTGACCGGGTGCGCCTCCTTGGATACGTTGACGCGAACGATTGCAGTGAGGGGCGTCACAGCCTCGGGAGTAGGCGCACCGTCGTGACCGGCGCGAGCCGGAGACAACTGAAGACCCTGCCGTGCAGGAACCGGGAAGCAGTCGCCCCGTTACTACAAACGATTGCGGACCTACTTTCACAAGGAGAACCCCATGAATGTGTCCGGCATCCGCCGCCCCGGCCGCCTGCTGGCGGCCGCCGTCACGGTCACGGCGCTCGCCAGCATGGCGGCCTGCGGCACGCCCAACTCCGAGAAGTCGTCGACCTCCAAGGGCCCGATCGTCATCGGGGCCTCGCTGCCGCTGACCGGCGACTTCTCCCAGCCGGGCACCCAGGCCAAGCGCGGCTACCAGGTCTGGCAGGAGATGGTCAACAGCAACGGGGGCATCCTCGGGCGCAAGGTGCAGCTGAAGATCACCGACGACGCCAGCAACCAGGACACCGTGGTCGCCGACTACACCCGCCTGATCACCCAGGACAAGGTCGACTTCGTCCTCGGCACGTTCTCCTCGCTGCTCAACTTCCCCGCCTCGGCGGTCGCCGAGAAGAACCAGATGGTCTACGTCGAGCCGGCCGGAGGCGCGCCGGACATGTTCACGCGCGGCTTCAAGTACCTGTTCTTCGCCCAGCAGGCGACCGCCCCGCACCAGGCCGACGGGTTCGTGTCCTGGGTCAAGTCGCTGCCCGCCGGCCAACGGCCCAAGACCGCGGCCTTCGCCACCCAGGACGACCCCTTCACCCGGCCGGTGATCGAGAGCATGCAGAAGCAGCTCGAGGCCATCGGCGTGAAGACCGTGTACTCCAAGGTCTACCCGGCCGACACCTCGAACTTCCAGACCACCGCCTCGGCCATGGCCGCCAAGAAGCCGGACATCATCGCCCAGGGCGCCGTGTTCGAGGACGGGGTCGGGCTGGTCCGCTCGCTCAAGCAGGTCGGCTACACGCCGAAGGTGCTGTTCCAGACCTCGGCCCCCAGCAACGCCGGCCAGTACAGCGACGGCATCGGCCAGGCGAACACCGAGGGCGTGTTCTACACGGTGAGCTGGAACGAGAACGCGAAGACCCCGCAGAACGCGGAGTTCGTCAAGGCCTACGCCGACAAGTACAACGGCGAGACGCCGGCCGAGGACGCCGCTGACGCCTTCGCCACGGCGCAGGTCCTCCAGCAGGCCATCGAGAAGGTCGGCAGCCTCGACCAGAAGAAGATCGCCGACTACCTGCACAACAACGAGGTGTCCACGATCCTGGGTTCGTTGAGCTGGGACCAGACCGGGGCGCCCCAGGGTGACTTCCTGCTGGCCCAGTGGCAGAGCAACCAGGTGCAGATCGTCGCCCCGGCGGGTGCGGCCACGACGGACAAGGTCGTGTTCCCCAAGCCCGCCTGGAAGTGACGTAGCACCGGGACTCCGAGGAACAGAGGGCCAGCAGAGAATGGACCAGCTTCTGCAAGCGACCGTGCTCGGGCTGCTGATCGGCGGCGTCTACGCGCTGATGGCGTCCGGCCTGACGCTGGTCTTCGGCGTCATGCACATCATCAACGTCGCGCACGGGGCCATCCTGGTCGCGGTCGCGATGGTGACGTGGTGGGTGTGGAAGGCCACGGGACTGGACCCGCTGTTCCTCGGAGTCCTCATGGTGCCGGTGATGTTCGGCGTGGGGTGGCTCCTCTACAAGGGGGTGGTCTCCCGGATCAGCACCGAGTCGGTGTCGATGTCGGTGCTGCTCACCTTCGGCATCGCGCTGACGATCGAGGGCCTGCTCAACGTCTTCGCGGGCAACAAGTTCCGCTCCGCCACCCCGTCGTACTTCGACGAGTCCTTCCGCGTCGCCGGCCTGGTGCTGCCGAAGGCCCAGGTGTACGGCGCGGTGCTGGCCGTGGTCACGCTCGGGGTGCTGTACGTCGTGCTGACGCGGACCTGGACCGGTCGTGCGATCCGGGCCACCTCGCAGAACGCCGCCGGCGCGGCGCTGGTGGGCGTCAGCGCCGCCGGCACCTCGGCGCTGACGTTCGCGATCGGCACCGCCACCACCGGGGTCGGCGGCTCGATCCTCTCGGTGCTCTACCCGTTCTTCCCGGCGTCCCACTACGACTGGATCTCGCGCCTGCTCGGCATCATCGTGCTCGGTGGCATGGGCAGCCTGCCCGGCGCCTTCGCGGGAGCGCTGCTGCTCGGCCTGGCCGAGACCCTGACCGCCACCTACGGGTCGCTGCAGTGGGCGACGGTCATCTTCTACGTGGCGATCCTGGTCGTGCTGCTCTTTCGGCCCCAGGGCCTGTTCGGCAAGACGCTGCGCGAGGACGTGGCCGCATGAGACGGATCGGCAGGCAGAACCTCGTCGTCGGGCTGGTCACGCTGGCGCTGCTGCTCTACCCCGCGATCCGCCCCTACGACGTCTACCCGCAGACGGTGATGCTGCTGGCCTTCGTGCTGGCCGTGCAGGCGGTGAGCTGGAACATCATCTCGGGCTACACCGGCTACGTCTCGCTCGGGCACAGCGTCTTCCTGGGCCTGGGCGGCTACACCGCGGCGATCGTCGCCGTGCACACGGGGCTCAACCCGCTGCTGCTCGCACCGCTGGGCGCGGTCGTGGTCACCGCGGTCGCGGTCCTCGTGGGCTGGGTGGTGCTGCGCCGCCGGAGCCACGCGTTCGTGATCATCACCATCGCGCTGCTGCTCACCACCCAGGCGGTGTTCACCAACTGGAAGAGCCTCACCGGCGGCTCCGACGGCATCACCCTGGGCCTGCCCGGGTGGTCCAACGACATCCAGGCGCTGCCGTTCTACTACATGTTCCTGGCCATCTTGGTCGTCACGGTGGCGTTCTCCGCGCAGATCCGTCGGCGCAAGTTCGGCACCGGGCTGGTGGCGATCCGCGAGGACGAGGGCAAGGCCGCGGCGATCGGCGTGAACACCGGCCGCTACAAGATCCTCGCGTTCGGCTGCAGCGCCTTCTTCATCGGCCTCGCCGGAGGCGTGTACGCCTACTACCAGACCTTCTTGAACCCGCCGGGCATGTTCAGCATCCTCAGCAGCGTGATGATCGTGCTGGCGGTGCTGGTCGGCGGTCGGGGCACGCTCTACGGCCCGGTGGTCGGCGCGTTCGTCCTCCAGCTCGCCAGCGAGGGCGCGACGGTCTACGGCGGCGGCTCCGACGCGCGGGTGCTGCTGTTCGGGGTCGTGCTCGTGCTCGTCGTGCTGTTCATGCCGGCCGGCCTGCTGCCCACGACGCAACGCTGGTGGGCGCGGCGGCACGCGGCCGAGACGACGTACACCAACCAGATCGGCGCGCTCGGCCAGGGCACCCTGGAGCTGCGCGAGCGCCGGCGTGAGGCGACCGGCGGCGATCGGGAGGTGCTGCTCGACGTGCGGGGTGTGTCGAAGTCCTTCGGCGGGCTGCGCGCCGTCGCCGCCGCCGACCTGCAGGTCCGCGAGGGGACGATCACCGCCCTGATCGGGCCGAACGGGTCCGGCAAGACCACCCTGTTCAACCTGGTCACCGGGGTGATGGCCGCCGACTCCGGTGAGATCTGGTTCGACGGCAACCGCATCGACCGCACCCCCGCCTTCCGTCGCGGCCAGATGGGCCTCGGACGCACGTTCCAGGTCACCCGGCTCTTCGACAGCATGACCGTGCTCGAGAACGTGGTGGCGCCGGTCGCCGACAGCTCCCTGCGCACCCTGCTCGCCGGCGCGGTCACCGGCGCCGAGGCGGAGCGCGCCCGGCACCTGCTCGACTACGTCGGGCTCGGAGCGTTCGAGCGCCAGCGGGCGGGGTCCCTGTCCTACGGCCAGAAGAAGCTCGTCGAGCTGGCGCAGGTGCTGATGATGGAACCAAGGCTGGTCATGCTCGACGAGCCGGCGGGCGGCATCAACCCCAGCCTCGTGGACCGGATGTCGGAGATGATCAGGGACCTGAACCGCCAGGGTGTCTCGTTCCTCGTGGTCGAGCACAACATCCCGATGGTGCTCGGGCTGTGCGACCCGGTCTACGTCTTCGCCCACGGCGCGGCCATCTGCCAGGGTCCGCCGGACGTGGTGCGCAACGACCCGGCCGTGCTCGACGCCTACCTCGGCGACGACTGGGACGAGGACAACGCGTCTTCGGTCCCCTCCATCGCGACGGGAGGAGGCTCCTAGATGCTGAGGCTGAGCGGCGTCTTCGCCGGCTACGGAGGCGGCCACGTGCTGCAGGGCGTGGACCTGCGCTGCGAGACGGGGACCATCACCTGCATCGTGGGACCCAACGGCGCCGGCAAGTCCACGGTCCTGCGGGTGATCAGCGGCCTGCTCGCCCCCAGCGAGGGCACGGTCGAGCTCGACGACGAGCGCATCGGCGGCCGTGCGCCGGACGCGATTCTGCGCCTGGGCGTGGCCCAGGTGCCGCAGTCCCAGGCGCTCTTCCCGCACATGAGCGTGCGCGAGAACGTCATGCTCGGGGGCTACACGATCCGGCGCGACAAGGACCTGCTGCACCAGCGATTCCGTGAGGTGACCGAGCTGGTGCCGGTCGTCCGCGACCGGGCCGAGCAGCACGCCGGCAACCTGTCCGGCGGGCAGCGGCGCATGGTCGAGATCGCCCGCTGCCTGATGCTCGACCCCGTCGTCCTGCTGCTGGACGAGCCGTCGCTCGGGCTCGACCCCAAGGCGGTGGCGTCCGTGATCGCGCTCGCGAAGGACCTGCACTCCGGTGGCATGACCATGCTCCTGGTCGAGCAGAACGTGCGCCTGGGTCTGCGGATCGCGACGCACGGGGTGGTCATGGAGGGAGGCAAGGTCCGGCTCACCGGCACGGCCGCCGAGGTGCGCGAGAACCCGGAGATAGCCGCCCTGTTCCTCGGGGGCCACGCCACCCCCGCCACGTCCGCCTGACCGGGGCACCCCGCCCGCGACAGCCCGAAGGAGCCCTCATGCCCGATGCGGAAGTCCAGGCGGCGCTCGACCACTGGGCGCCGCGCTTCATCCAGAACGGCGTCGACTACAACGACTTCGTCCGGACGGTGAAGCGGGTCGACACCTGGGACCGGTGGCTGCCCGAGTGGGCGCGCACCGCCGACGAGCAGGCCGGCTTCGCGCGCGAGGCGGAGGCAGACGGGCACCGGGTCACCGCCGGGCACGCCTGGCGTCGCGCCGCGACGGACCGGCACTTCGGCAAGTTCGTCTGGATGGTCGACCTCGACCTGGCCCGGCAGGCATCGCTGCAGTCGGTCGAGGAGATGCGTGCGGCGCACCGGCTCCTCGACCCGACCGCCGAGCGCCTCGAGGTGCCGATGGACGGCGTGACGGCGCACGCGAACCTGCGCCGCCCGGTCGGCGCCGAGGTCGCGCCGTACGTCGTCCTCATCCCGGGCCTGGACTCGACCAAGGAGGAGTTCTGGTTCTTCGAGGCGAGCTTCCTCGACCGGGGGATGGCCACGATCTCGCTCGACGGCCCGGGGCAGGGCGAGACCGCGTTCGCGATGCCGATCCGGCACGACTACGAGGTCGCGGTGAGCGCCCTGCTCGACGCCGTCGCGGACCGGCGGGATCTCGACCACGGCCGGGTCGGCCTGTGCGGGGTGAGCCTGGGCGGGTACTACGCGCCGCGGGCGGCGGCGTTCGAGCCGCGCGCCAGGGCCGTGGCCGGGATCAGCGGGCCGTTCTGCTTCGGCGACGTGTGGGACCAGCTGCCCCCGATGACCCGGCAGACGTTCGTGGTGAAGTCCGGGGCCAGGGACGACGCCGAGGGGCATCGGCTCGCGAGCACGCTGGACCTCGCCGGGGTCTGCGGGAGGATCGAGGTCCCCGCGCTGTACGTCACCGGCAGGCTCGACCGGCTGATCCCGTGGGCCCAGACCGAGCGGCAGGCCGAGGAGACCCCCCGGGGCACGTTCGTGAACTACCCCGAGGGCAATCACGGGGTCTCGAACATGCCCTACCGGGCCCGTCCGGTGGTGGCCGACTGGATGGCCGACCGGCTGGCCGAGGTGGAGTGACCGCCCCGGGGGGTCACCCCCGGACTACGGATGTCGGGGGCTAGGCGATCCGGCCGAGACCGCGCGGGAACGCGTGCAGACGCTCGCAGCCGGTCCCGGTGACGTGGAGCAGCTCGCCGGTCTGCACACCGGCCGTGCCGTCCGGGGTCACCACGTTCGGCTGTACGACGACCGTCATCCCCTCGGCGAAGGCAACCTCCGGGAGCGGCACGAGGGTGCGGCTGCGGGAGCCCAGCACCGGCGGGAGGTAGCCGCCGCCGAGACCGTGCACCAGGTCGTCGAGGGTCGTGAAGCCGGCCTCCTCGATGACCGCGGCGGCCTCGACCACCTCGGCCGCGGAGGCGCCGGGCCGGAGCACCCGCTCGACCCGGTGCAGCGCCTCGTCCGCCACGTCGTGCAGGTCCCGGTAGAGCGCGGTCGGCTCCGCTCCGACGGTGAACGTCCGCAGCAGCTGGCCGGGGTAGTCGACGGCGCGGCTGGTGGACAGCTCGCAGGAGAGCACGTCTCCGGCGGCGAGGGTCCGCCCGCTCGGCCACTGCGCGGGCACGCACTGCCGCGGCGCCGACATCGGCGTCATCGCGAAGTAGTGGATGTAGTTGGCCCCGCCGCGCGGCAGGTAGCTGCCCTCGACCAGGGCGCCCAGCTCGTGGTCGGTGGTGCCGGGCCCGGCACCGTCCCGCATCGCCGCGCAGGACAGGTCGGTCAGCTCGGCGGCGGTGCGCAGGACGGCCACCTCCTCGGCCGACTTCGTCATCCGCAGCCGCGTGTAGGCGCCGGTGAGGTCGACGACGGCGCCCACCTCCCGGGCCAGCACGGCGTGTGCCTGGAACGGCAGCGCGCCGACGACGCCGACCCGACCCCGGGCCCCACGCGCCGCCAGCTCCTGGACCACCGCGGTGACGGTGCTCGGCCCGGCCCACCGGACGTCGGCGCCCGCCGCCACCTCGCGGGCCTGAGGCACGTGGTTGTAGAACTGCACGAGCAGGGCGTCGGGCACCCCGCCGGCGCCGCCGTCACTGTGCACCACGGCCGCCTCACGCGTCACCGGCCAGCCGGTCAGCCAC
Source organism: uncultured Actinomycetota bacterium (assembly GCA_963838025.1). Lineage (GTDB taxonomy): Bacteria > Actinomycetota > Actinomycetes > Propionibacteriales > Nocardioidaceae > Nocardioides_B. The sequence continues at coordinate 107,353 of CAWIPF010000004.1, read as the reverse complement.
TGCACGGCGCTGCCGGCCCGGTTGGCGCCGTAGAGCACGACGTGCTCGACCTCGGCGGTCCGCATCGCGTGGTCGAGCGCGGCGCGTCGGCGCGCCATCTCGGCCGGGCTGAACACCGGGCCCACGGGAGCCGGTGTCACCCGGTGTGCCCGGTCCCGGCGCGCGGAGGTGCCGTGGAGCCCCGCACGCTCAGCGACAGGGGCAGCAGCACCGAGCGGGCCGGACGGTCCCCGTCGCTGATCGCCTCCAGCAGCATCCGGGCCGCCTCGACCCCGATCTGGTGGTGCGGGATCGACACGGACGTCAGCGGCGGCTGGAGCTTGTCCAGGAACGGCATGTCGTTGAAGCCGACCACACTCACCTCGCCCGGGCAGGAGATCCCCCGCTCCGCGAAGACGTCGTAGCAGCCGAGGGCGATCAGGTCGTTGCCCGCCACCACCGCGCTGAGCTCCACGCCGCTGTCGAGGATCTCGCGCAACCCGGCGGCACCTGCGTCCTCGCTCCACCGGTCGCAGGCGACCACCAGGGCCGGGTCGTCGTCGAGACCGCGGGCACGCACGGCGCTGTGGAAGGCGCGGGCGCGGATCACGCCGGTGGACGTGCTCTGCGGACCGGCCAGGTGGGCGATCCGCCGGTGCCCGAGGTCTGCGAGGTGCTGCACCGCGAGCTCGACCCCGCGGGCGTCGTCGGGCGTGATCGACGGGACGTCGAGGCCTTCGGTGCGCCGGTTCACCAGCACCATCCGGACGCCCTGCGCGTGCAGCTGCTCGAGCAGCGGGTGCTCGAGGAGGGCGGTCGCCACGATGAGACCCTCGACCTGGCGCGACCGCAGGGTGGTGATCTGGTGCTTCTCGCGCTCGGAGTCGCTGTCGGTGTTGACGATCAACGCGCTGTAGCCGGCCGGGCCGAGGACGTCCTCGATGCCGCGAACGATCGGCGGGAACAGCGGGTTGGTCAGGTCGGGGAGGACCAGGCCGATGGTGCCCGACTTCGACGTCTTGAGGCTGCGCGCGATCGGGTTCGGGTGGTAGCCGAGGGTCTCCGCCGCCCGGAGCACGCGCCGCGCCGTCTCGGAGTTGACCATCCGCCTGGTCTCGGGGTTCAGCGCCCGCGACGCGGTCGCCGCGTGGACTCCAGCTGCTTCTGCCACGTCGCGCAGCGTCGGCGTTGCCATGATGTGATCCTAGGGCCCTTCTCGGTCGTGGTTCGGGAGGTGTGCGGGGTCAGGCCGTCTCGGTCCGGGCCACCTGCCAGCGGGCCCGTCCCCAGCTCGCGACGAGGCCGAGCGGGATGGTGAGCAGGCCGGCGAGCAGGAAGATCTCGCCGTACCTGCCCGCCTCGGCGAGCCCGGCGACGGCCACGGCCGCCACCGCGCTGCCGACGAACAGCGAGCCGGCGAACAGGGAGACCACCGCCGCCCGGGCGGCGGGGGCGACCTCGGTGGCCCAGGTCTGCAGCGAGGAGTGCATGGCGGTCCACGCGAGCCCGAGGAGCAGGGCGACCACGACGGCCGCCGCGGGCTCGCGCGAGACGGTCAGCACCGAGCACGCGGCCAGCGCCGAGACCGCGCCGGCGGCGATCAGGCGGGAGGGGTGGGTGTGCCGCGACAGCCGGCCGACGACCGGGGCGAAGACCAGGACCGCGACGCCGTACACCGCGGTGACCGCACCCGCGACGGACGCGGTGGCCCCGGTCGCCTCGACCGCCGCCGGGAGCAGCGTGAGGACGCCGAGCAGGACCGCGCCCTCGGTGAAGGCGAGCGACAGGACGAGCAGGGCGCTGCGTGAGCGGGCCACGTCGAGGAGCGGCCGCAGCGCGTTGCGCCGCGGCGAGGTCACGGGTTCGGGCAGGCGGCCGAGAGGGAGCAGCAGCGCCAGCGCGGCGACCCCGGTGATCACGAACGCCAGTCGCCAGGTGAGCAGCTGCGCGAGGACCCCGGCGCCGACCGAGGCGCCGCCGGTGCCGACGGCCACCCCGACCATCAGCCGGGTGATCTGCGACTGGCGTCCGGCCATCGGCACCGTGTCCCCCAGATAGATCAGGCTTGACGGGTACGCCGCGCCGAAGAAGCCCCCGGCCAGGCAACGGGCCAGGCCCAGGGAGAGCGGAGTCAGCGCGAACGCGGACGCGATCGTGCCCAGGCCGGCGAGCAGCAGCGTCAACCGCATCGTCCGGACCCGGCCGAGGGAGTCCGACACGATGCCCCAGACCGGCTGCATGACCCCGTAGGCGAGGAAGTAGGCGCCGGCAGCCTGGACGACCTGGGAGAGCGGCACGCCCAGGTCGTATGCGATCGCCACGAGCATCGGAGGCATCGCGAACCGGTCGAAGGTGCTGACGAACGCGGTGAGCTGCAGCAACCGGATCGGGGAGGGCCGGGACGCGCCCATCAGGCGCCCGCCGGGTCGGCCGCGACCAGCCCGGAGGCGTCGTCGAGCGCCCCCTCGAGCACGTCGCGTCCGTCCACCACGCGGGGCAGGAAGCGACGCCGCAGCTCCACGACCGTCCGGAGCCCTTCGTAGTCCACCCCCGGCTCCGCGACCAGGCCCTCCGTGGGTGTCCGGAGCCGGTCGACGTACCGCTGCGCCAGAGCGGCGGGCAGGCCGAGGAGGTCGGCGGCCGCGGCCGCGGCCGGGCCGGTGGACCGTCCGGCCCGGACGTCCTCGCCGGCGGCCCTCAGCGCGGCGGTGAGCCGGCGCGCGACCGGCAGGTGCGTGCCCCCGTGGACCGCCAGCACGGTGCCGACGTAGCGACCGCAGACCTCGGCGACCGACGCGAGCCGCCGGCAGCCGGCCGCCTCCGCGAGCAGCTCGTTGCCGGCGTTGAGCATGGTCAGGTCGCAGTCGCCGGCGGTGAGGGCGCGCAGGCGGTTGGGGGTGGACCCGAGCGCGGCGACCTCGAGCCGGTCCCGGCGCAGCCCGAGGCTCTCGGTCAGGGCGTACATCGCCAGGGCGAAGCCCGAGCTGGGGACGTCCACACCGACGACCAGCCCGGCGTCGTCGTCCACGCGGCCGAGCCCGGGCCTGCCGTAGAGACCGAGGCCCAGACCCCGGTCCACGGTGGCCACGATCCGCACGTCGGCCAGGGTGCCGAGCGGGTTCTCGGGGTCGAACCGGTAGGCGAGGACGTTGTCCGGGCTGGTGAAGCCGACGTCGAGCTCGCCGTCCAGCAGGGCGCGGAACTGTGCGGGGGAGGAGGGCACCGCTCGCTCCTCGACCTCCAGCCCCTGCTCGGCCAGCCTGCCGGTGTCTCGGGCGACCGCGAGCAGCACGGACGGCGTGAACGAGCCGACGACCAGGCGTGTCGCCACGGGCGCCCCCTTCGGTCGGTGCTGAAACCGTGCGAGCCGCCAACCTACCGCAGGCTGCATTCGATTGCAGCAACGCGGCCGGTGGTGGCGGTGACGCCGCCACGGCGACGACGGCGAAGGCGCTGGTTGCTTGACAGTGCCACGGTCATCTGCAAGCCTGCATTCGATTGCAGCGCCGCTGCCGGTGCTCCGCGTCCCCGCGACTTCTCCGGACGCTTGCGGAGCGGCGCTCGGTACAAACGATTGCACAGGGGTGGCGCACATGGACGGCTCAGAGAACGCCCGGCCCGGCGACGCCGGGCTCACCGTCGGCTGGATCGGGGCCGGCCGGATGGGCTTCGCCATGGCGACCCGGCTGGCCGAGGCCGGCGTCGGGCTCGCGGTGTGGAACCGCACGCGTGCCAAGGCCGAGCCGCTGGCCGCGCTCGGGTGCACCGTCGCCGACACCGTCGCGGACCTGCGCGGCCTCGACGTCGTCTTCACGATGGTCTCCACACCCGCCGACCTCGAGCAGGTGCTGCTCGGCGAGGGCGGGCTGCTCGCCGACGCGGCCAACGTGCCGGGCGTGGTGGTGGACTGCTCCACGGTCTCCACGGAGTCCTCCGAGCAGGTGCGTGCCGCGTGCGAGGAGCGTGGCGTGTCCTTCCTGGCCGCGCCGGTCAGCGGCAACGGCAAGGTGGTGCGGGCCGGCGGGCTGAGCCTGGTCGTCTCGGGCCCGGAGGAGACCTACCGGCTGGTGGCCCCGATGCTGGGCCACCTCGGCAGGTCGGTGACGTACGTCGGGGACGGCGACGTCGCCCGGCTCGTGAAGATCTGCCACAACCTGATGCTCGGTGTCGTCACCCAGTGCCTGGCCGAGATCACCGTGCTGGCCGAGAAGGGCGGGGTGCCGCGCTCGGCATTCCTGGACTTCTTGAACAACTCGGTGATGGGCTCGGTGTTCACCCGCTACAAGTCGCCCGCGTTCGTGAACCTCGACTACACGCCGACGTTCACGCCGCTGCTGCTCCGCAAGGACTTCGACCTCGGCCTCGCGGCGGCCCGGCAGCTCGACGTACCGATGCCGGTGTCGGCCGTGACCGCCCAGCTGGTCCAGGCGACCGTGAGCAGCGGCCGGGTCGAGGAGGACTTCGCGATCCTGCTCGACCAGCAGGCTGCCGCGTCGGGCATCGAGCTGAAGCCCGAGAACGTCTTCGTCGACGACGGGCTGGGTGCCGCGGACGGGGTGAGCTGAGATGACCGGCGCGGTGCCGCTGCCCGCACCCGGGCACATGGGTGTCGACTACGAGGAGCGGGTCGACTTCCAGCGGCTGCGCGACTACCGCATCGGCCGGGCCAGGGCGGCCCTGGAGTCGAGCGAGTGCGGAGCCTTCCTGCTCTTCGACTTCTACAACATCCGCTACACCACCCAGACCTGGATCGGTGGCGCTCTCGGCGACAAGATGATCCGCTACGCCTTGCTCGCCCGTGGCAAGGACCCGGTCCTGTGGGACTTCGGCTCGGCGGTGAAGCACCACAAGAAGTACTCCCGGTGGGTGCCCGACGAGAACTACCGGGCCGGCTTCCTGGGCTTCCGCGGCGCGGTCGCACCGACGGTGGGCCTGATGGCCGATGCGGTCGCGGAGATCAAGTCTCTGCTCGTCGAGGCCGGGGTTGCCGACCTGCCGGTCGGCGTCGACCTCGTGGAGCCGCCGTTCCTGTTCGAGATGGAGCGGCAGGGCCTGCGCGTGGTGGACGCCCAGCAGCTGATGCTGGACGCCCGGTGCATCAAGTCGTCCGACGAGATCATGCTGCTCAACCAGGCCGCGGCCATGGTCGACGGCGTCTACCAGGACATCGTCGAGGCGCTGAAGCCGGGCGTGCGGGAGAACCAGATCGTGGCGCTGGCCAACCAGCGGCTCTACGAGATGGGCTCGGACCAGGTCGAGGCGGTCAACGCCATCTCCGGCGAGCGCTGCAACCCGCACCCGCACAACTTCACCGACCGGCTGATCCGCCCCGGCGACCAGGCGTTCTTCGACATCATCCACTCGTTCAACGGCTACCGGACCTGCTACTACCGGACGTTCAGCGTCGGCAGCGCGACGCAGTCCCAGCGCGACGCCTACCAGCAGGCGCGCGAGTGGATGGACCGCGGCATCGAGGGGATCAAGGCGGGCGTGGGCACCGACGAGGTGGCGGCGCTGCTGCCGAGGGCCGAGGACTTCGGCTTCGGCAGCGAGATGGAGGCTTTCGGGTTGCAGTTCGCGCACGGCCTCGGGCTCGGCCTGCACGAGCGGCCGATCATCTCCCGGCTCAACTCGATGAAGGAGCCGGTCGAGCTCCAGGTCGGGATGGTGTTCGCGCTCGAGACCTACTGCCCCGCCTCGGACGGGTTCTCGGCGGCGCGGATCGAGGAGGAGATCGTGGTCACCCCCGACGGCCCGCGCGTCATCACCCTCTTCCCGGCGCAGGACCTCGTCGTCGCCAACCCCTACTGACCTCGGGCCTGCGGACCGACCTGTTCGTCGGCGGCAGGGAGGTGCCGGTCTCCGTCGGCGGGTGCGCGTTCGGAGATCCTGCGGCGCCCGTTCGAGCTGGTTCAGTGGTGAGGGCTCAGCTCTTGGCCCAGTAGTCGGGCCGTGACTTCGTCGCGGCCAGCTCCTCGGCGTCGCGGAAGCCCGGCGCCATCGAGGCGTCGGTCCCCGCCAGGTACTGGTGGTGGTCGATGCCGAGCAGCCGGATCCAGCTCTGCTGCCCGTAGGTCAGCGCGATGAAGTTGCCCAGCTCGACCAGCTGCGCGTCGGTGAAGTGCACGCGCAGCCTGGCCCACAAGGCGTCGAGGTCGTCCTCGCCCCAGGCGATCGCCTGCGCGTAGGACAGGGCCGCCTTCTGCCGGTCGTCGTACTCGTCCGAGGACTCGAAGTTGAGCAGCTGGTCGTACTGGACCTCCTGCAGCCCGGCGGTGGTGGCCTTGATCGAGCGCTGGTTGCCGCAGAACTCGCACTTGACCGTCCGGGAGATGTAGACGCGACAGAGCTCCTTGATGGCGTGGTCGCACACGCCGCTGTGGAACAGGGCCTTCCAGGAGTCCGCGAAGGCCCAGAACGCGTGGGGCGCGTGGGCCCGGACGGCGGAGCTCTCCGGACGCGGGGTGCCTTCGCGGGCGCAGCGCTGCATCTCCTCCTGCATCCGCTCGTCCATCTGCTCGTACGGGAAGTAGCTGATCGCCGGCTTCTCCATGTGCTTTCTCCCTCTCCTCGCGGGTCAGCGACCCTCGGACTCGATGGCGGCCACCACGGCCGCCGGGGTGATCGGCAGGTGGCGCACCCGGACCCCGACCGCGGCGGCGACCGCGTTGCCGATCGCGGCGGCGGTGGGTCCCTGCGCGGTCTCGCCCGAACCGACCGACGGCTGGTCCGGTCGGGAGACCAGCTGCACGTGGACCTCCGGTGCCTCGCCGAAGCGCAGGATGGGGTAGCTCTCCCAGTCGTCGCTGGTCACCCGGAAGCGGTCGAAACGCACCCGCTCCTTGAGGGTCCAGCTGGTCGCCTGGGTGGCGCCGCCCTCGATCTGGTTGCGGACGCCGTCGGGGTTGAGCACCCGGCCGACGTCGACGGCGATGTCGAGCCGTCGCACCCGGACGTCGTGGTGGGCCTCGACCTCGGCCACCACCGCGCAGTAGGCGCCCCGGTCCTTGTAGCGGGCCAGCCCGAGGCCCCGGCCGACGCCCTCGGGGGTGGGTTCGCCCCACCGGCCCGCCGTGGCGGCGGCCTCGAGGACCTCCCGGGCTCGCGGGTCCGCGAGGTGCACCAGGCGGTAGTCCAACGGGTCGTGCCCGGTCACGGCGGCGAGCTCGTCCATGAACGACTCGATGGCGAACACGTTGAGGAAGGCCCCGAGGGCGCGCAGTGCGGAGGACCGGATCGGCGACGCGAGCAGGCGGTGCCCGGTGACCCGCCGGGCGCCGACGTCGTACAGGGGGAGCGCGTTGCGCACCGTGCCGCCGCCGGCACGTGGTGGCGGGTCGGTGGCGGCCGGGTGGGGTAGCGGTTCGGCGAGGTAGCCGCCGGCGAGCAGCCCGGGCACGCCCGCGTAGCCCGGGCGTGCGGTGTGCCCCTGGCTCCACACGTCGTAGGTCCACGAGGTGATCCGGCCGGTGCCGTCGACTCCCGCCTCGACGTCGGCGACCATCGCGGACCCGAAGGGGCTCCAGGCGAGCTCGTCGCGACGCGTCCACTGCACCTGCACCGGGCGGCCCGGCACCGTCCGGGCCAGGAGGACGGCGTCGAAGGCGGCGTCGTCTGCGGCGTTGTGGCCGTAGCAGCCGGCCCCCTGCACGTGCTCCACGGTGACGAGTGCGGGGTCGAGGCCGAGCGCCTGCGCCGCGGCGTCGCGGAGCCGGTGGATGCCCTGGCTGTGGCTCCAGACGCTCAGCCGCCCGTCCGGGTCCCAGCGGGCCACCCCGCAGCTGGGCGCCATCGAGGCGTGGGCGAGGAACGGCCTGCTGTACGACGCCCGCAGCGTGGTGCCCGGAGCCGGGCCCACGGCATCGTCGGCGACCGGGATGTCCTCGTGCGGGCCGGCGCGAAGGAAGGCGTCGAGGTCGTCCTCGTCGGGGAGCGACGGCAGCTCCTCCCACCTGGCGGCGGCGCGCAGCAGCTCCAGCGCCGAGACCACCTCGGCCTCGCGGGCGCCGACCACCCCGAGGAACGAGCCGTCCCGGACCACCTGCACGTCGTGGGCGGCCACGGCTGCGGGGGCGTCCACGAGCCGCGCGCCGGGGGAGGGCGGACGGAGCACCCGCCCGAACAGCTGCCCGGGAAGGCGGAGGTCGTGGATGAAGCGGGGCAGGCCGGCGATCTTGTCGGGCAGGTCCAGCCGCGCCACGCTCGCGCCGACGCTCGCGCCGGTGTTCTCGCCGGTGGTCGGGTCGCCGCCGGCGAGCCGGGGGTCGGCGGCCACGCCCAGGTCGACGGCTCCCGCGAGCTCGCCGTACGACGCGGTCATCGCCGGGCCGGGCCCGGAGAACACGCCGCAGGCGGTGGTCACCTCGGCGGGGTCGACCCCCCAGCGGCGGGCCGCCTCGCGGGCGAACAGCGCGCGCACGTTGGCGCACACCGCGCGGACCGCCGGTGCGGACTCGAAGACGGACATGCTGCCCGCGGTCAGGCCCTGGTCCGGGCCGAGCGCGGTGTGCGCGGGCAGCATCCGCACCGAGGTGACCGGGACCGCAAGGGCGTCAGCGGCGACCTGGGCGACCGCGGTCAGGATGCCCTGCCCGAACTCGACCTTGCCCACCCGCAGGGCGACGGTGCCGTCGTCTCGCACGGTGACCCACCGGGACAGGACCGGGTTGGCCTCCAGGTGCGCCGGCAGGGCGGCGACGTCACCCGGCGTCGTCATCGGCCCGCACCCCCGCCCTCACCACGGCCCTCACGATCCGGTGCTGGACGCCGCACCGGCACAGGTTCTTCTCGAGTGCGGCGGTGACCGCCGCCTCGTCCGGCGAGGGGATCTCGGCCAGCAGCGCGGCGGCCCGGACCAGGATCCCGGAGATGCAGAAGCCGCACTGGGCGGCCTGCTCGTCCAGGAGCGCCCGCTGCACCCGGTGCGGCCCCCCGTCGTCGGAGAGCCCCTCGACGGTGGTGACGGTGCCGCCCGCGGCCGACCAGACCGGCGTCTCGCAGGACGCTACGACGGTCCCGTCGAGGTTCACGAAGCAGGCGCCGCACAGGCCCATGCCGCACCCGAACCGGGTGCCGAGCAGGCCGAGCTCCTCGCGGAGGACGCTGAGCAGCGGCGTGTCGGGCGGCACCTCGACCGAGACGTCCCTGCCGTTCACGTGCAGCTCGAAGCCCCGGGTCATCGCCCCGCCTCCCCGAAGACCTCCGGGTGCTTCTTGAGCTCCATCCGGGTGCGACGGATGTGACCGTCGAGGTAGCGCTCGGCGTCCACGGTGTCGCGGCGGCGGATCGCGTCGAGCAGCAGCCGGTGCTCGGCGTTGACCACCCACATCCGTCCGGGTCCGCTGAGCGCCACGAACGCTCGCCGGTAGTGCTGGGTGGAGTTCCACAGCCGGGTCACCATCGCGGTGAGCTGGTCGATGGGGCAGCCGGAGTAGCTGAGCAGGTGGAACTCCCGGTCGAGCGCGAGGAAGTCCGCGAGGTCGGTGTTCGCCTCGATCCGGCCCTGGATCTCGTCCAGGCGGTCGAGGTCGGTGTCGCTCAGGTGCGGGATGCTCTCGCCCACCGCGAGCGGCTCCAGGCGCTCGCGCATCTGGTAGATCACGTCGACCTCGTGCCCGGACAGCTTCGGCACCCGGGCGCCCTTGTTCGGCTCGTGCTCGGTGAGCCCCTCGGCCTCGAGGATGCGCAACGCCTCGCGGACCGGCAGCCTGCTCGCGCCGTACCGGTCGGCGACCTCCTCCTGGCGGATCCGCTCGCCGGGTGCGATCTCGCCGCCCAGGATCGCCTCGCGCAGATGGTCGGCAACCCGTGCGCTGGCCGCGCCGACGGCGACCGTGGCGGTGGTCGTGACCTCGTCGGGGCTCACCGCGGCTGCTCCGGGCGCTCGTCTCGCGGGTGCTCGCGGTCCCAGGCCTTGCCGTGGGGGTAGCAGACGAGCTCGAACTGCATGCCCCACGGCGCCAGGAAGTAGACCCACCTGTTCCCCTCGGCCGGACCCTTGCTCGCCGTCGGCTCGCCGAGCACCCGCACGCCCTGGTCACGCAGGTAGGCCACGGCCTCGTCGATGTCGTCGACGTACAGCGCCACGTGGTGCCCGCCGATGTCGCTGTTGCGCGGCACCTGCCGGTCCTGGTCGGGGGCGGTGTAGTGGAACACCTCGAACACCGCCTGGTCGCCGCAGCGGAAGAACCGGTTCTGGGTCACGGTGGCCCGCGGGTGCACGTTGAGGTGCTCGGCCATCCAGTCGTCGCCGCTCTCGAACGGCCCGAGTGGGTAGAGGTACTCGCACCCGAGCACGTCGACGAGGAAGCGGGTCGCCTCCTCGAGGTCGGGCACGGTGAAGCCCACGTGGTCGAGCCGTCGCATTCCCGGGATGGTCACGGTCAGCCCTCCCGGACCTGGATTGGATCCATGATGCGAGTCTGACACGGCGGGAGTGCGCCTGTCAGCCCGCAAACACTGGAAATTGGATCCGGATCTGTGCTTCCCTGGGCTCAGCGACGCACAGACGGAGACCGCCATGACATCCCGCAACAGGCTCGAGCCGGCATCGCCGTGGGTCGAGCTGGTCACCACCACCGAGGACTGGGACGCCGCGCAGCCGGAGCTGCTGCGCACCATGCTCGCCCAGCTCGTGCTGATCAGGACGTTCGAGGAGTACGTCCTCGAGCTGGCCGGGGCCGGGCTGATCCACGGGCCGGCGCACTCCAGCATCGGTCAGGAGGGCGGGGCGGTCGGCTCGGTGCTCCCGCTGACCAGCGAGGACGCCGTCAACGGCTCGCACCGCGGCCACCACCAGTTCCTGGCCAAGGTGCTCGGTCACGTGGCCCCCAAGGGCCTGGACCCGGCCGAGGACCTTCCCGAGGACGTCAGGGCGGTGCTGCTGCGCACGCTGGCCGAGATCTGCGGGCTCGACCGCGGGTTCAGCCACGGCCGCGGTGGCTCGATGCACCTGCAGTGGAAGCAAGCCGGGGCGATCGGCACCAACGCCATCGTCGGGGGCGGGGTCCCGCTCGCGGCGGGCCGGGCCTGGGCCGCGCGGCACTCCGGCGACGGCTCGGTCGCGGTGACCTACTTCGGCGACGGCGCGGTCAACATCGGCTCCACCTTGGAGACCTTCAACCTGGCGGCCGCGTGGAGACTTCCGCTCTGCTTCTTCATCGAGAACAACGGCTACGCCGTGTCGACCAACGTCGCGGAGGCCACGGCCGAGCCGCGACTGTCCGCCCGGGGGCTGGGCTTCAACATCGCGAGCTGGAAGGTCGACGGGATGAACCCGCTGGCCGTCTACCTCGCGATGACCGAGGCGCTCGCGCACATGCGGGCAGGCCACGGCCCGACGATCGTCGAGGCGGACACCTACCGCTACTTCCACCAGAACGGCGGCTTCCCCGGGTCCGCGTTCGGCTACCGCAGCAAGGACGAGGAGGCCGCCTGGCGCAAGCGTGACCCGATCGCGCAGGTGGCCTCGCACCTGGTGCGTCGGGGCATCATGACCGAGGCCGAGATCGCCGCCGCCGTCGACCGGGCCAAGGCCGCGATGGCGCAGGCCGGGGACGTGCTGCTCGAGCCGCGCCCCGGGGGCAAGCCGGGAGAGCGGCGGGTGCGGCCCTCGGAGTGGCCCGACCCCGCCTTCGTCGACGTCGGGGTGCGCGGCGACCTGCGCGAGTTCGACGGAGCCCGGTTCGCCGAGCAGGAGACCTTCACCGGGGAGCTCGAGGAGCAGAAGCTCATCGACGCGGTGTGCGGTGTGCTGGGCCGTCGGATGGAGACCGACGAGTCGGTCGTGGTGATGGGTGAGGACGTGCACCGGCTCAACGGCGGCACCAACGGCGCCACCCGTGGGCTCAAGGAGCGCTTCCCCGACCGGGTCCTCGGCACGCCGATCAGCGAGAACGCGTTCGCCGGCCTCGGCGGGGGCGTCGCGCTCGACGGGCGCTTCAAGCCGGTCGTGGAGTTCATGTACGCCGACTTCATGTGGGTCGCGGCCGACCAGCTGTTCAACCAGATCGGCAAGGCCCGGCACATGTTCGGCGGGGACGGCGCGGTGCCGTTCGTGCTGCGCAGCAAGGTCGCGATGGGCACCGGCTACGGCTCGCAGCACTCGATGGACCCGGCCGGCATCTTCGCCACCGCGCCCGGTTGGCGCATCGTCGCCCCGACCACGCCCTTCGACTACGTCGGCCTGATGAACGCCGCCCTTCGGTGCCAGGACCCGGTCGTCGTCCTCGAGCACGTGGACCTCTACGGCTCCGTCGGCCCCGGTCCCGTGGACGACCTCGACTACTGCCTGCCGGTGGGCCGGGCCGCGGTCCGACGTACCGGCGGCGACGTCACGGTGCTGACCTACCTGGGGATGGTGCCCTACGTGCTGGAGGCCGTGCCGCAGGTCCCGGACATCGACCCGGAGGTGATCGACCTGCGGTGGCTCGACCGGGCCAGCATCGACTGGGACACGATCGGGGACAGCATCAAGAAGACCAACAACGTGCTCATCGCAGAGCAGGGGCCCGCCGGCACGTCGTACGGCTCCTGGCTCGCCGACGAGATCCATCGACGGTACTTCGACTGGCTCGACCAGCCGGTGCAGCGGGTCACCGGGGGTGAGGCCTCGCCGAGCATCAGCAAGGTGCTGGAGCGGGCGGCCATCGCGCAGGGCGACGAGGTCGTGGCGAAGCTGCAAGAGATGGCGAGGTACTGACATGCCCCGGTTGCTGCGCATGCCGGAGGTGGCCGCCAACGCGGTCGAGGCGGTCCTTCAAGAGTGGAAGGTCGCGGAGAACGCAGCGTTCGCGTCGTCCGACGTGCTCGCCACCGTGGAGACGGAGAAGGCCGTCGTGGACGTGGAGGCCGATGCCGGGGGGGTGCTCCTCAAGACGCTGGTGCCCAACGGGGCCTCGGTCCAGGTCGGTGCGCCGATCGCGCTGCTGGCGGACCCCTCGGAGCACGTCGACGACGTCGACGCGGCGATGGAGCGGCTGGGGGTGGCGGCCACCGATGCCGTCGTGGCACCCGAGCGCCGGGAGGTGGCCGACCGGTCCGGCGCCGAGGACGGGGCTCCCCAGCCGGACGAGGTCCCGGCGGCGACCCCGGTGGCCGGCGAGCGGACCGGCGAGCGGACCGGCGAGCGGATCTTCGTCAGCCCGCTGGCCCGGCGGATCGCGCAGGAGCGCGGGCTGGCGCTCACCTCCATCGCCGGGAGCGGTCCGCGCGGACGGATCCTTCGTCGTGACGTGGACGCGGCGTCATCGCCGGACGCCCGGGTCGTCGCGTCGCGCGCCGGGGCGGTCTCGCCGGCGCCGGGCTTCACCGACGTGCCGCACTCGCGGATGCGCCGGGCGATCGCCGCCCGGCTGAGCGAGAGCAAGCAGTCGGTCCCGCACTTCTACCTGCGCGCGACCGTGCAGGTCGACGAGCTGCTCGCCGTGCGCGCCCAGCTCAACGACGCAGGCGACCTCCGGGTGTCGCTCACCGACCTGCTGGTCAAGGCGGTCGGGCGGGCCCACGTCCTCGTCCCGGCGATGAACGTCGTCTGGACCGAGGACGCGGTCCGGTCCTTCTCCTCCGTCGACGTCGCGCTCGCGGTCGCGACGGACCGAGGGCTGGTGACGCCGGTCCTGCGCGGGGTCGAGGCGATGCCGGTCTCGGCCGTGGCCGCGACGGCCCGCGACCTCTCGGCGAGGGCGAGGGCAGGCGAGCTCCGCCAGGACGAGCTGGAAGGCGGAACGGTGGCCGTGACCAACCTCGGCATGTTCGGCACCGAGGAGTTCGCGGCGATCATCAACCCGCCGCAGTCGGCGATCCTGGCCGTGGGGGCGACCCGTCAGGAGCCGGTCGTACGCGAGGGACGGCTGGCTGTCGGCACGGTGATGCGCCTGACGCTTTCCGTGGACCACCGGCCGGTCGACGGCGTGGTGGCAGCGCAGTGGATGCAGGCGCTGGTGGGACTGCTGGAGCATCCCGTGCGCATCCTCGCCTGACGGCTCCCGGGCAGTGCGGCGGTGGGTCAGGTGGGGCCCATCACGCGGGCCGGGTCGATGCCGAGGTCGGTCAGGACCGCGCGCGCCGCGTTGCGGCCCGGGCGACCCGAGACCGACCCGCCGGGGTGGCTGGTGGCGCCGGTGAGGAACAGGCCGGGGATTCCGGTCGCGTACGACGGCCACCCCGCGATCACGGTCCCGTCGGCCAGGCGGAACTCGCCGCCGTGGCAGGACCCGCCCACGTTGTGCGGGTTGTGCCGCGCGACGTCGACCGGAGACTCGGCGCGGAGGGCGAGCACGTCCGCCTGCCCCGCCCCCTGGACCCGCGCGCGGACCAGCTCCATCAGTGCGTCGGCGTACTCGTCCTTGGTCTCGTCCCAGCTGCGGCCGTCCGACCGCTCGTACGGCGCGATCGTCAGGATCTTGAACGTCCCGCCGTGCCCGGGCGCTCGGCCGGGATCCACCAGGGTCTGGTTGACCAGCAGCAGCCAGGGGTCGCGCGCATCCACCTCGCCCCGTCGGAAGGCGTCCACCTGGGCCGCCATCCCCGCGGTGGTGCCGAGCCCGCCCGCGGTGGAGCCGACCGGTCCGCCGGGGGTCGGGAAGGACAGGTTGCCGCGCAGTGCGGCGTGCACTGCGAAGACGCTCAGCCCGGGGCGCCAGCACTCCCGGGCCTCGACGAGGTCCTCCGTCGGCTCCGCCCCCTGCAGCATGTCGACCAGCGCGGGCAGGTGCGCGCTGGACACCACCGCGCTCCGGGCGCTGACCCGCAGCCCGGCGGCCGTGCGCACCGCAGAGGCGCGACCGTCGGCCACCTCGACGGCGGTGACCGGGGACGAGCCGACCACGTGGCCCCCGCCCGCGACGATGAGCCGCGTCAGCGCCTCGGGCAGCGCGGCCGAGCCGCCCACGGGCGTCGACCAGCCGAAGCTCAGCCGGCCGGCAGTGAGCGAGGAGGGCAGCACCCCGGTCCCTGGTGCCCGCGGGTCCTGGATGGTGGCCATCGCCAGCCAGAGCACGAACGACCGGACGACCGGGTGCTCGAAGCGCTCGTGGACCACCTCCCACGCGCTGCGCGACCGCAGCTGCCGGTAGCGCCGGGCATCGTCGGCGTCGTCGGCATCGCCGAGCGGCAGGCCCGAGCTCCAACGGCCGTGCACGGCGGACAGGCCCGAGGACCACTCGGTGAGCAGCTCGCGGAAGGCGAGGGCGTCGCGCGGAGACCAGCGGGCGAGCTCCTCGGCCGTCGCGTCGAGGCCGCGGTGCATGACGAGGGAGTCGCCGTCCCGCTGCGGCAGCACGACCGCGGGGTCGGTGTGGACGTAGCGGAGCCCGTGGCGGGAGAGCAGCCCGAGCTCGTCGTCCTTGAGCATCGGGTTGGACTGGACCAGCACGTGCGCGCTGGAGCAGGAGTCGTGCGCGAAACCCGGCAGGGTCAGCTGCTCGGTGCGCGTGTTTCCCCCGGGGGTGTCGTTGGCCTCGAGGACCGCCACCTCGAGGCCGGCCGCGGTCAGGTAGGCAGCCGCGGTGAGCCCGTTGTGTCCCCCGCCCACGACGACCACGTCGACGACCTCGGGCGGGGCTTCGGGCGGGACTGCGGGCGCGTCGGCCGGCTCGGTCATGCTGCCTCCCGGACGGTGGGTCACCCGCCACGATGACGGTTGCTGCACACGTTTGCAAGCGCGCCGGGTCCCGGCATCGCCTCGCGGGCCCGGCGACGCCAAAATTTTTGCCAGAGTGCTTGACCCGGGCGACGGCCGACGCATAAGTTCTCAACAAGAACATCTGTTCGCAAAGCGAACAACAATCCGAGGGGTCAGACGGCAGTGACGACAGTGCGCGAGGCGACGTTCGACGTCATGCGCGAGTGCGCCATGACGCGGGTCTTCGCCAACCCCGGCTCGACCGAGGTGGCCTTCCTCAGCGACCTCCCGGACGACCTCGAGTTCGTGCTCGCCCTGCACGAGGGCTCGGTCGTCGGGATGGCCACCGGGCACGCCATCGCGACCGGACGGCCGGCGTTCGTGAACCTGCACACCACGGCCGGCCTCGGCAACGCGGTGGGTGCGCTGGCGACCGCGCGCGTCAACCGGGCGCCGCTGGTGGTCGTCGTCGGGCAGCAGGACCGCCGCCACCTCGCCCTCGAGCCGTTCCTCGCCGGCAAGCTCGACGGGCTCGCCGGGCCCTACCCGGTCTGGGTGGACCAGCCGGCGATCGCCCAGGACGTGCCCGCCGCGATCCGCCGGGCCTGGCACGAGGCGCAGGAGTCCAGGGGCCCGGCGGTCGTCATCGTGCCGATGGACGACTGGGCCGCCCCGACCGACCCGGTGCTGGGACTGGCCGCCCCCCGCGAGCTGGTGCGCGGCCGGCGGTCCGGCTCCGAGGCGGTGCGTGCGGTCGCCGAGCGCCTCGACGCCGCGGCCAGCCCCGTCGTGGTCGTCGGCGCCGGTGCGGACGACGAACGGGTCTGGGACGCCCTGGTCCGGCTCGTCGAGCGGCTGGGCTGCCCGGTCTGGCAGGAGGCGTTCGGGGCCCGCGCCGGCTTCCCGCAGGACCACCCTCGCTTCGCCGGGCACCTCCCCGCCTCGCGCGGCCGGCTGCGCGAGGCGCTCTCCGGACACGACGTGGCCCTGGTCGTCGGCGCGGGCGCCTTCCGCCAGTACCCGTTCGAGGACGGCCCGCTGACGCCGGAGGGGCTGGACGTCGTGGTCGTCTCCGACGTGCCCGACGAGCTGCACCACTCCGCCGCGGACCTGGCCGTGCTGGCCGACCCGGCGCTGCTCTGCGACGAGGTGGCCGCGTCCGTGCGGGCCAGGCCCGGCTCCACGCCCGCGCCGGCCGCGTCGACGGTGCCCGTCCCCGGGCCGGGCGAGCCGCTGCGCGCCCCCCACGTCTTCGCCGCCCTGGCCGAGCGGCTGCCGCGCGACGTCGTACTCGTCGAGGAGACGCCCTCCAGCCGGCCCGACCTGCACCGGTTGCTGCCGGCCAGGTCCCCCCGCGGCTTCGTCAGCGCGGCCATGGGCGGACTGGGCTTCGGGCTCCCGGCCGCGGCGGGGCTGCGGATGGGCGACCCCTCGCGCCCCGTGGTCGCCCTGCTCGGGGACGGGTCGTCCATGTACGGCATCCAGGGCCTGTGGAGCGCCGCCCACTACGGCCTGGGGGTGCTGTTCATCGTGCTCTCCAACGGGCGCTACGCGATCATGGACCGGCTCGCCGAGAAGCAGGGCGGCAAGGCGCCCTGGCCCGCGTTCGAGCAGGTCGACATCCATGCCCTCTCCCTCGCCCTCGGCTGCCCGTCGCGGCGCGTCGGCACGTACGACGAGCTGGTGGCCCAGCTCGACGAGCTGGTGCCGGGTCTCGCCGACCGCACCGAGCCGCTCGTGCTCGACGTGACCGTCGTCCCCGACGAGCACTTCAACCCATGACCACCCGGGCACTGACCCCGTTTCCCGAGCTCGATGAGGAGTCGACGAGCATGTCCCAACAGCCGCTCACCGTCCAGTCCACGGGAAGTGGGCCGCGTCCCCCGGACCGTGAGCCCCACGTCGCCGGTAACGCGTGGTACCGCAAGCTGGTCCGGGACGAGACCGGGGTCACCGCGATCCTGGTGGTGCTGGTCGTCGGCGTCGGCCTGCTGCGACCGGCGTTCCTCGACACCGACAACCTGCTCTCCACCGCCCGCAGCGCGGTGTTCGTGGCGCTGCTGGCGGCGGGCATGGTGTTCGCCCTCGCGATGCGCGAGGTGGACCTGTCCGTCGGCGGCAACTTCGCCCTCACCATCGTCGCGGGCGCGATCTTGATGCGCGACGGCGTGCCCCCGTGGCTGGCGCTGCCGCTGATGCTCGTCCTCGCGGCCTTCCTCGGCGTGGTCAACGGCCTGGTCACGACGTACGCACGGATCCCGTCGTTCATCGTGACGCTCGCGACGGCGCTGCTCTACCGCGGCATCGCGCTGGCGCTCGCCGACGGCAAGCAGATCTTCGAGGTGCCGCAGAACAGCTCGTACTTCACCTGGTTCGGCGGCAAGACCCTGGGGGTCCCGACCTCGATCTGGGTGCTGCTGCTGTCGGTCGTCGTCCTGACCGTGGTGTTCACCCGGACCCGCTTCGGCGCCCAGGTCCGGGCGATCGGCTCGAACCCGGAGGCGGCCGCGTTCACCGGCCTGCCCGTCGACCGGGTCCGGATCCAGGCGCTCGGGCTGTCGGGGCTGATGGCCGGCGTCGCGGGTGCCACCGCGCTCGCGTTCTTCATCTCGGGGGACCCCACGCTCGGCCAGGGGTTCGAGCTGACCGCGATCGCCGCGGCCATCATCGGCGGCACCCCCCTCGCCGGTGGCCGGGGCTCGGTGCCCGGCGCCATGGTCGGTGCGCTGATCCTCGCGGTCGTCACCTCGGCCCTCGTGTTCTTCCGCATCCCCATCAACTGGACCAGCTTCGCGACCGGCGCGGTCATCCTCTTCGCCGTCGCGTCCGACGCGGGCCTGCGCCGCTACAGAGCCGCGCAGCAAGCCCGACCTCACGAGGGTTGACCCGCACCACCCGCACCGCCCGCACCAGCAACTCCCCGCCCCTCTCAACACCGACCCCGGAGGTCAAGAAAATGCGCCGTACCCACCGACGACTCGCGGCCGTCAGCGCCCTCGCCGCCCTCGCCCTGACCGCCACCGCCTGCAGCTCGGACCCGGCGTCCGGTGGCGGGGGGAGCGGGGGCAAGCAGCTCCACATGGGGATCGCGGTCGCGAACGCCAGCCTCAACTTCGCCAACGAGATGAGCGACGGCGCCAGCGGCGCGGCCAAGAACGCCGGCAACATCGACTTCCAGGTGGTCGGCCCGCCCGACACCGACGGGCCGGCCGAGGTGCAGCTGTTCCAGAACCTCGTGACCACCGCCACCGACGGCGTGATCCTCGAGAACCTCGACCCGCCGATCTTCACCCGCCCGGCCGCCGACGCGGTCGCGAAGGGGGTGCCGGTCGTCGCGCTCGACACCTCCCCGATGCCGGGCAGCAACGTGACCTTCTACGTCGGCAACGACAACTACGACCTCGGCGTGCAGATGGCGCACGAGCTCCTGAAGAACCTCGGCAGCGACCCGAAGGGCGAGGTCGTCGTCGGCGTGCCCAACCCGGCCGCGCCGGTGCTCGCCAACCGCGCCAAGGGCATCATGGACACGCTCAAGGCCGAGGCTCCCGGGATCAAGCTGTTCGGTCCCTACGAGACCTACAGCGAGCCGACCAAGAACTACGGCGCCTGGTCCGCGCAGGTGCACGCGCACGCCGACGCCCTCGCCTTCCTGGGGGTCGGCGACGCCGACAGCTACGACCTGGCCAAGCTCAAGCAGGAGCAGAACGGCAAGTGGCTGACGGCCGGCTTCGACGTGGACGGCAAGACGCTCCAGGCGGTCAAGGACGGCCTGAACTTCATGACGATGGACCCCGAGCACTACCTCAAGGGCTACATCGCCAGCGCGATGCTGATCGACCAGGTCAGGAACGGCAAGAAGCTCCCCGAGGGCTGGTTCGTGAGCCCGGGCTTCATCGTGACCAAGGACAACGTCGACGAGGTGATCAAGCGCGAGAGCAACACCGACGCGGCGTACCAGTGGTACAAGCCGCAGATCGACAAGCTGCTCGGCGACCCGCAGTCCAACGTCAAGCCGATGGACCAGGCTCGCTGACATGCTCGTTGCCTCCGGCCTCTCCAAGACCTACGGCGGTGTGCACGCGCTGCGTGCCGGCCGCATCCGGCTCGACGCGGGCGAGATCCATGCGCTCGTCGGCGAGAACGGTGCGGGCAAGTCGACGATGGTCAAGATCCTCTCCGGCGTGGTCCGGCGGGACAGCGGCGACATCGAGATCGACGGGCAACCCGCCGTCTACTCGACGCCGCGAGGGGCCGCGGCGCACGGCATTGCCATCGTCTCGCAGGAGCTCAGCCTGTTCCCCGACCTGACGGTCGCGGAGAACCTCTTCCCTGCGGACCTTCCGCGTCGGGGCGGGTTGCTCTCCTTCGAGACGATGGCCGCCCGGGCCCGACCGGTCCTGGCCACGCTCGGTCTGGACGTGCCGGTCCGTGAGCGCGTCGGCGCGCTGACCCTCGCCGACCAGCAGCTCCTCGAGATCGCCCGGGCGCTCCTCGCCGAGCCCAAGGTGCTGATCCTCGACGAGCCGACGTCGGCGCTGCCCGCCGCGGCGGCGCTGCGTCTGGAGAAGGTGCTGCGCTCGGTCGCCGGGCAGGGGATCGCGATCCTCTACATCTCGCACTTCCTCGAGGAGGTACGTCGGATCGCGGACCGGGTCAGCGTGCTCCGGGACGGGGAGGTCGTGCTCGAGGGGGCGGAGACCGAGGAGGTGAGCCTGGAGCAGCTGGTCACGGCCATGCTCGGTGAGCGGGCCGAGGCGGCGGAGGTGCCGGCGCCTCCGCCCGTCGAGACGCGCGGCGGACCCGTCCTGCGGCTCGAGGGAGCCGGCTGCGGGGACCAGCTCCGGGACGTCGACATCACCGTGGCGCCCGGGGAGATCGTGGGCGTGGCGGGGCTCGAGGGCGCCGGGCACCTGCAGGTCCTCGAGCTCGTCTGCGGGCTGACCCGCCCGACCGAGGGAAGCGTGCTGCTGCCCTCGGGCGTGCGGCCCAGGTCGCTGCGGCACGCGATCTCCTCGGGCGTGGCCTTCGTCCCGGGCGACCGCAAGAAGCTCGGCCTGATGCTCGACAAGACCGTGTGGGAGAACGCGACCTCGGTGCGCTGGCTCGGGCTGGGGCGCGGCGGGGTCATGGAGCGGCGCGAGCAGCTCGTGGAGCGGGCGACCCAGAACCTGAGCCGGATGCGGTTCAAGGGCGACGTGCGTGCCGGCGCGGGAGACCTCTCCGGCGGCAACCAGCAGAAGGTGGTCTTCGCGAAGTGGCTGGACGCGGAGCCGACCGTGATCGTCCTGGACGACCCCACCCGCGGGGTCGACATCGGCGCCCGGGCCGAGATGCACGACCTCGTCCGGGGAATCGCCGAGGAGGGCAAGGTGGTCCTGATCGGCTCGACCGACCTGGCCGAGCTGGCCGAGCTGTGCCACCGGGTCGTGGTCTTCCAGCGCGGGCGGACGGTGGCCGAGCTGTCCGGTGACCAGCTCACCGAGAAGGAGCTCAGCGTCGCGATGAACGCCGGGTTCGACGTCGCGACCGGAGGCGCGGCGTAGTGCCCGGACGGCTCTCCGGCAAGGTCGCCCTGGTCACGGGCGGCGAGAGCGGCATCGGGCTGGCCACGGCGCGGCTGTTCGTGGCCGAGGGCGCCCGCGTCTTCGTCGCGGGCCTGGACGAGCGGGCGCTCGCCCGGGTCGGCGAGGAGCTGGGTCCGGACGCAGGGGCCGCGGTGGTCGACGTCACCGACGAACGGGCCGTCGAGGACTGCGTGGCCGAGGTGGTCGGCCGCTTCGGCCGCCTCGACGTGGTGTTCAGCAACGCGGGCATCTCCGGCCCGATCGCCTCGCTGGCGGACTACCCCGCCGACGACTTCCGGCGGGTGCTCGACGTCCACGTCCTCGGGGCGTTCCACGTGCTGAAGCACGCCCTCGGCGCCATGGCCGACGGCGGCAGCATCGTGGTCAACTCCAGCGTGGTCGGGCTGACCGCCGACCCGGGCATCGCCGGCTACGCGACGGCGAAGCACGCGCAGGTCGGCCTGATGCGCGTCGCGGCGAAGGAGGCGGCGCCGCGGGGGATCCGGGTCAACACCATCCACCCGGGGCCCACGGACACCGCCTTCCAGACCCGCATCGAGGTGCAGGCGACCGGTCAGGAGCCGGCCGCGGCGGCCCGGGCCTTCGAGGAGATGATCCCGCTGGGCCGGCACGCCGACCCGGACGAGATCGCCCGCCTGGTCGCCTTCCTCGTCTCCGACGAGTGCGGCTTCATCACCGGCGCCACCATCGCCGCGGACGGCGGCATGAGCATCTGAGGGGACTGCTCAGGGGACGTAGTCGAAGGTGTCCGGGTCCGGCCCGATCCGCTCGTCCCGGTTCAGCCCGGTGATGTCGGCCATGTCGGTCTCGGAGAGCTCGAAGCCGAAGACGTCGAAGTTCTCCTCGACCCGGCTGCGGGTCACCGACTTCGGGAACACGACGTCGCCGCGCTGGAGGTGCCAGCGCAGGGTCACCTGGGCCGGGCTCCTGCCGTGAGCCTGGCCGATGCGCACGATCGTCGGGTCGTCGAGCACCTTGCCCTGCGCGATCGGGGACCAGGCCTCCGTGACGATCCCGTGCTCGGTGCCGAAGGCCCGCAGCGGGTCCTGGGTGAGGTAGGGGTGCGCCTCGATCTGGTTCACCGCCGGCACCACGGTCGTCTCGGCGAACAGCCGGTTCAGGTGGTTGGTGTGGAAGTTCGAGACCCCGATCGCCTTCGCCCGACCCGACTCGTAGATCTTCTCCATGGCGGTCCAGGTCTCGACGAAGTCACCGACCCCCGGGAGGGGCCAGTGCACCAGGAACAGGTCGAGGTAGTCGAAGCCGAGGTCGTCCAGCGTCCGGTCGAACGCCTTCAGTGCGTCGTCGTACGCGTGGAAGCCGTTGTTGAGCTTGCTGGTGAGGAACACCTCGCCCCGGTCGAGGCCCGAGGCACGGACCGCCTCGCCGACCTGCCTCTCGTTGCCGTACATCTCGGCGGTGTCGATGTGCCGGTAGCCGACCTCGAGGGCGGCCAGGGTGGCGTCCTTCGTCGCGTCGGGCTCGATCTGGAAGACACCGAAGCCGAGCTGCGGGATCTCGACACCGTTGTTGAGCGTGATGGTCGGTACGACAGGCATGTGTCTCCTTCGACGGTCAGTGGGCATCACCTGGCGCAACCGATCCGGCCGCCGGAAGATTCCGGGGGACGCTGGCGGCGGCGGATTGGGCCGCACGCGGTAGGAAGGAGGCATGTCCTTCGCCCTGAGCCGCCTCATGTCCACCGCCACCGCGTCGTACGGCGTCTACGCGCTCGCCGAGCCCCGCCACCTGGGGCGCTTCCTCACCCCGGTCGAGAAGGAGCAGGCGTCCTACGACGCCCTGGCGAGGACGTACGGCGCCCGCGACCTCGCCGTGGCCGCCTTCGGGATCCTGGGTCGGTCGGAGAAGACCGTGACGGCCGCGATGCTGCTGCGCATCGCCATGGACGTCTCGGACGCGGCGGTGCTCTCGCGCGAGGCCGAGACCGACGAGGCGCGCGGGATGGTGCTCGGGGTCACCCTCGGCTGGGCGTCCCTGAACGCCCTCGCCCTGGTGGCCGACCGACGCCGCGCCAGGAAGCGACGCTGACCGGCGGGCGGCCGCCACGCGGAGGCGATTTCGT
Organism: uncultured Actinomycetota bacterium; assembly: GCA_963838025.1. Taxonomy (GTDB): domain Bacteria; phylum Actinomycetota; class Actinomycetes; order Propionibacteriales; family Nocardioidaceae; genus Nocardioides_B. The sequence continues at coordinate 84,084 of CAWIPF010000004.1, read as the reverse complement.
CCCGGGCGGGGCCGCACGCTAAACTCACCGACGGCCCAGCGCTCGTAGCTCAACGGATAGAGCATTTGACTACGGATCAAAAGGTTGGGGGTTCGAATCCCTCCGAGCGCGCCAATGTGACCCCGGTCGTGGGTGCCACGGGGCGCCATGCCGCGCCCTCGCCCCCACGACCGTGCTCGTGCCGGGCGCGGGTCCAGAGTCCGAGACGGCGCTGTCCGTCCGCGGACGGCAGCCGGTACCTTCCTCCCCGGGTGAGGGACCGCTCGTTCGGAAGGTCTCGTGCCCATGTCCCGTCTGCGCCTCGCCGGGGTCGTCCTGGCGACGATCGCCCCCCTGCTGTCGGTCCTCGCGCCGGCCAGTGCCGCCCAGGCTCCCTGTGACGCGCCGGCCGCGGCCGACGAGTGGCCCACGTTCGGGCGCGACCTCGCCAACACCCGCACCCAGGAGCACCCGGGAGACATCTCTCCCGCGACCACGCCCACCCTGCAGCCGGTCTGGTCGTTCTCGACCGGCGCGCAGTTCGGCGGCTTCAGCGACCTGAACGGCACGCCGATCGTCAGCGGGGGCTGCGTCTTCCTCAACACCGCCGGCGGTGACGTGGTCGCCCTGGACGCGGCCGACGGGGCCGTGGTCTGGCGGCAGCACGTCACGCTCGATCCCGGCGCGAGCGCCGGGATCGGTGGCACGTTCGTCAGCTCCCCGGCGGTGACCGACGACGCCGTCCTCGCGCTGGTCAACCAGACGGGCGCGCCGTACGTGCTGGCCCTGTCCAGGACACCCGGTGCCGCCGGTGCCCCGCGTGTCCTGTGGCGCAGCGCCCCGATCGTGGAGGGGGAGGGGTACTACACGAACGCCACGGCCGTCGTGGCCGGAGGGCTGCTGCTGGCCGGGTTCTCCCCCGCGGAGGGGGACCCGACCGGACGTGGCGGGGTGTCGATCCTCGACGCCCGGACCGGCCGGCTCGTCAAGCGGGTCTACGCCATCTCGGACCGGGCGTTCGCCGACGGCTACGCCGGCGCCGGCGTCTGGACGGCTCCCGCGGTCGACGTCGAGAACGGCTACGCGTACGTCGGGACCGGCAACCCGTACAGCAAGAAGATCGAGCACCAGAACACGAACGCGATCATCAAGATCGACATCGACCGGAGGCGGACCACCTTCGGCTCCGTGGTCGGGTCCTACAAGGGCCTGGTCGAGCAGTACGACCAGTCGGTGCGCGACGCCGTCGACCCGGTCTGCGAGACCCTCGGTGACGACCCCAACCTGCAGCTGGTCGCCGGGGACAGCGCGCCGTGCCTGCAGCTCGACCTGGACTTCGGTGCGCCGCCGAACCTGTTCCGCGACTCGACGGGTCGGCTGCTCGTCGGCGACCTGCAGAAGGCCGGGGTCTACCACGTCGCCGACGCGGGTTCCATGCAGCCGGTCTGGAAGACGGTCGTCGGAGGGTCGTGCCCGCTGTGCAACGCGGGAGCGTGGGCGGCCGACGGAGGCTCTCTCCTGGGCGCCAGCTCCCCGGGCGGGACGATGGTCTCCCTCGGTGCGGACCAGGGGTCGGCGCAGTGGGCGTCCCCCATCGCCGACGGGACGCACTACCAGTCGACGTCCACCGCCGGCGGCGTGGTGTTCACCGTCGACAACCTCGGGAACCTGCTCGCCTGGGACGAGGCCACGGGTCTGCCGCTCCTGAAGCGACCCGTGCAGGCCGACGCCGGCGGGACGGCCGCCGCGGTGGGCAGCAGCGGGATCGCCGTGGCGTCCGGGATGGTCGTCGTGGCGACCGGCGACGACGTGGTCGCCTACGCGCCGGTCGGCCTGGGGTAGCGCCCGGATAGGCTGAAACGCGTGAGCGACGCCTGGCTGCGAAGCCGTTCCCACCGGTGGGACGAGTGGACGCCGGCCGGGCTCGTCGCAGCGAAGGTGCGCCGCGGCACGGGCGTGAGCCTGGTGCTGCCCGCGCGGGACGAGGCGGCCACGGTGGGGCACATCGTGGAGCGGGTCCGCAAGGACCTGGTGGAGACCCACCCGCTGCTCGACGAGATCGTCGTCATCGACTCCGACTCCTCCGACCCGACCGCGCGGGTGGCGCGCGAGGCGGGCGCTGTCGTGCACTCCGCCGCGGAGATCCGCCCGGACCTCGGGTCGCGGCCCGGGAAGGGCGAGGCGATGTGGAAGTCGCTGTTCGTCACCTCGGGCGACGTGCTGGTCTTCATCGACGCCGACCTGACCGAGTGGGACACGCACTTCGTCACCGGCCTGCTCGGCCCGCTGTTGACCGAGCCGACCGTCGACCTGGTCAAGGGCTTCTACGACCGCCCCTCGGCCGGTGCCGACGAGGTCCGCGAGGGACCGGGCGGTGGACGGGTCACCGAGCTGGTGGCCAGACCGGTGCTGGCCCTGCACTGGCCGGAGCTGGCCGGCGTCGTCCAGCCGCTCGCCGGCGAGTGGGCGGTGCGACGGAGCCTGCTGGAGCGGGTCCACGTCCCGACGGGCTACGCCGTGGAGCTGGCCGTGCTCGTCGACGCCTACGAGTCCGGGGGGCTCGACGCGGTCGCGCAGGTCGACCTCGGGGTCCGCAGGCACCACCACCAGGGGCTGCGCGACCTCGGCGTGATGGCCCTCCAGATCCTCGCGCACACCCAGGCGCGTCTCGCGGCTCGCCCCGGCGCCGGCACGCTGCGCCTGCGCCAGTTCGACTCCCGCCACGGGTCCGCCGTCCCCCTCGACCGGGCCGTCGACGTCGGCGAGCGTCCGCCCGCCGCGTCGGTGCCGGGCTACGACCGGGTCCGTCCGGTCGGACCGGGAGCCGCCACGTGCTGAGACTGGGCCGCCGTGAGTTCGACGACGACGCGATGCTGGTGATGGCCATCGTGAACCGGACCCCGGACTCCTTCTTCGACAAGGGCGCCACCTGGGCCGAGGACCTCGCGTTCGAGCGGGTCCGGAAGGTCGTCGCCGAGGGCGCCGACATCGTCGACATCGGCGGCATCAAGGCCGCTCCCGGGGTGGAGGTGGACGCCGAGGAGGAGTCGCGACGGGTCGTCGACTTCGTGGCCGCGGTCCGCAAGGAGTTCCCCGACCTGGTGATCAGCGTCGACACCTGGCGTGCCGAGGTCGGCCGCGCCGCCTGCCGCGCCGGGGCCGACCTGCTCAATGACGCGTGGGGCGGCTACGACCCGGACCTGGCCGCGGTCGCGGCGGAGCACGACGTGGGCATCGTCTGCACCCACACCGGGGGCGTGCCGCCGAGGACCCGGCCGCACCGGGTCCACTACCACGACGTGGTGGAGGACGTCGTCGCCGACACCGTGGCCTACGCGGAGCGGGCGGTCGCGCTCGGCGTGGACCGGCGCAGCGTGCTGATCGACCCTGCGCACGACTTCGGCAAGAACACCTGGCACTCGCTCGAGGTCACCCGCAGGCTCGACGAGATGACGAGCACCGGCTGGCCGGTGCTGGTGTCCCTGTCGAACAAGGACTTCGTCGGCGAGTCGCTCGACCTGCCCGTCGGTGAACGGCTCACCGGGACCCTGGCGGCCACGGCGATCTGCGCCTGGCACGGTGCGCGGGTGTTCCGGGCGCACCAGGTCGTGGAGACCCGCCAGCTGCTCGACATGGTGGCGACCATTCGCGGCACCCGTGACCCGGCCCGCGTCGTACGCGGTCTGGCGTAGCGCGGTTGACCTCGCGCTCCGCCCCGTGGATGCTCGGCGGGTGGACGATGGTGAGAGACGGATCGCGCTGCTGATCGACGCCGACAACGCGCCGGCCTCGAAGATCGACGTGATCCTGGCGGAGGTGGCCCGGCACGGCGCCGCGAACGTCCGGCGCGCCTACGGCAACTGGAAGAGCCCCCACCTCAAGCAGTGGGAGGCGACGCTGCACGCCTACGCGATCCGCCCGATCCAGCAGTTCGCCTACAGCTCGGGCAAGAACGCCTCCGACATGGCGATGGTGATCGACGCCATGGACCTGCTCTACGCCCGGTCGCTCGACGCCTTCGCCATCGTCTCCAGCGACGCCGACTTCACCCCGCTGGTGATGCGGATCCTGACCGAGGGCCTGAAGGTCTACGGGTTCGGGGAGAGGAAGACGCCCGAGCCGTTCGTCAACGCCTGCTCGCAGTTCACCTACGTCGAGGGACTCGGGCAGCCGTCGGCCACCCCGGAGGAGCCGGTCCTGCGGGGGACCCCCTCGAAGAAGCTTCGCGGAGACGCCCGGCTCGTCCAGATGCTGCGCAACGCCGTGGACGCGGCCAGCGGTGACGACGGCTGGGCGCACCTCGGCGAGGTGGGCAACCAGATCGGCAACCAGGCTTCGTTCGACCCGCGCAACTACGGCTACCGCAAGCTCAGCGACCTCGTCGAGGCGACCGAGCTGTTCGAGGTCAAGCGGCAGAACCAGATCGTGCTCGTCCGGGACCGGCGCCGGGACTGAGTCCGCCTCAGCCCCGGCTCGTCCGGTCGTCCCGTGCGTGGGCTAACCGACCCGCTCCACCGAGGGCACGTGGGTGACCTGGTTCCAGGTGAACCGGTAGCTTCCGCCGCCGGTGGGCACGTCCAGCGAGATGTTCGAGCCGCCGGAGGCACCGCCCGCGCCGTAGTTCTCCGCCCACGAGTCGTTGACCGCGATCTTCCACTCGTAGCTGCCGGTCGGGAGGTCGAACGTGCCGTGCCACTGGCCGTCGGTGGTGTCGAAGGCCAGCCGGCTGGCCACGCAGTCGGGCTGCCAGTCGCCCGGGCAGCCGATCTCGTCCTGGAGGCTGCCGACCAGGGTCACGTGGTCACGGGCGGGCTTCGGTGCCGCGGTGGTGACCGTGACCGGATCGCTGGTCACCGACGGAGAGCCCGGCTCGGACATGATCGCCCGGTAGCGGACCTGGGTGCCGAGCGGGAGGCCGGAGACGTCGTCGACGGTGGTGTAGGCCGGCGACGAGCCGTCCTCGCCGATCGTCTGCCAGTCGCCGCCGGACACGCTGCGCTCGAACCGCACCGACTGGTCGGCGCGCTCGGGGTCCACCGTCGCCAGGACGTCGACGGGGTCGATGCTGGTCACGGTGGCGCCGTCCTTCGGCGTGCTCACCGTCACCGCCGGTGCGGGCACGACGGTCGACCGGGTCTGGCTCGGCCGGGTGTGGCCGGCGTCGTCGAGCACGACCGCGCGGTACAGCAGGTGCGTGCCGGTGCGGTAGTTGCTGGTGTCGTGGAACACCTGGTAGGGCCGGGAGTCGTCGGTGCCGATCGAGTGCCAGCGGCCGTCGCCGACCTTCGCCTGGAAGGTCACCTCGTTGAACGACGTGCCGGCGACGTTCGCGGCCACGTGCATCCGGCCGTGCGACACCTCTGCCGGTGCCGGCCGGTCCAGGCTGATCGCGGGCGCGGTCGCCGACTGCGGGATCGCCCCTGCGGCCCGGTAGACCACCGCGGACAGCGGCGGCACGGTCAGCGCCAGACCACGGTCCGGGCCGCTGGTCGCGGTCGCCGCGCCCTCGCCGTACACCCGCTCGAAGGTCTGGCCGGCGGAGTACGTCGGGATGCGTGCCGTCTGCGCCGACTCGCTGTTGTTCAGCGCCACGACGTACTCGTGCTGGTCGCGACGGTCCATGCGCGAGAACGCGAAGATGCCCGGGCCGTCGGAGGCGAAGCGGACCTGCTCCGCACCCGTGCGCAGGGCGGGGTGCGCCTTGGTCAGCGCCGCCAGGCTGCTGATCTCGCGGTACAACGGGTGGTCGGGGTTGAAGTTGTCGACCGCGTGCGTCGACGTCGTCCCGAGCAGGTCGTCCGCGAGGTACTCCGGCACCCGGCTGGCGAACATCGTCTGCCGGGCCAGCTGGTCGCCGCCGTTGCCGGTGAAGCCCTGCTCGTCGCCGTAGTAGACGACCGGGTTTCCGCGGGAGAAGTACATGAGCTCGTGGGCCAGCCGGTCGCGGGCGACGAGCTCGGCGTCGGTCGCGCCGGGGTTGTCGGCGTTGAGGAAGTAGCCGATCCGGCCCATGTCGTGGTTGCCGAGGAAGGTCGGCAGCTCGTAGGCGTTCGAGTCCGCGTCGGTGTACCAGTCGTCGTTGGCGAAGAACCGGGCGAGCTGCGCGTTGCCCTGGCCGCGCGAGGCGAAGTTGCGCGCCGCGTCCTGGAACGGGAAGTCGAGGATCGCCTGCATGTCGTCGTGCGTCGTGTAGTGGGAGGTGAAGCTCTTCGGGCCGGCGCCGCTGCCGTCGAGCGCGACCTCCCCGAACATGAAGAAGTCCGGCTTGCCGTGTGCGTGCGCGTAGTCGAGGATGCCCGGACCGAACCTCTGCCAGAACTCGTCGTTGACGTGCTTCATCGTGTCGATCCGGAACCCGTCGATCCCGAAGTCCTTGATCCAGGCCTCGTAGATGTCCATGAACCCGTTCACGACCTTGGGGTTCTCGGTCATGAGGTCGTCGAGCCCGAAGAAGTCGCCGTACTGCGAGTCCTCACCGGTGAACGTGGTGTTGCCGCGGTTGTGGTACAGCGTGACGTCGTTGAGCCAGGCCGGGACCTTGAGGTTCTCCTCGCCCGGCTCGAGCACCGGCGTGTAGGGGAACGAGGTCGCCGGATCCATGGCCGGGAACGTGTTCGTGCCCGCGTAGTCGCGGTCGTCGAAGGGCCGGCCGGCCGCGGTGAGGTAGGGCTTCTGGTCCTTGGAGACGTAGGCCGTCCGGTCGCCCTGCTGGTAGCCGATCACGTCGGCGGTGTGGTTGGTGATGATGTCGAAGTAGACCTTCATGCCCCGCTGGTGCGCCGCCGCGACGAGGTCGGCCAGGTCCTGGTTCGTGCCGAGGTGGGGGTCGACGTGCGTGAAGTCGGTGATCCAGTAGCCGTGGTAGCCGGCCGACGGGCCGTCCTCCAGCTGCACGGGCTTGTTCTTGAAGACGGGCGTCAGCCAGATCGCGTCCGTCCCGAGACCCTGGATGTACCCCAGCCGGGACCTCAGCCCCTTCAGGTCCCCGCCGTTGTAGTAGGCCTTGCTCGTGGGGTCGAAGCCGGTGGTGTCGCGTCGGGAGTAGTCCGGGCCGGCCGGGCCGAGGCCACCGGTGTCGTTTGCGGTGTCCCCGTTGTCGAACCGGTCGCCCATCACGAAGTAGAAGTCCTGGCCGGCCACGGGCCCGCGAAGGGAGTGCTGTGCGCCGGCCGGGTGGTGCGTGCGGTGGGTCGCCTTGGCGCTTGCCGGCAGCGTGCCGAGCACGGTGGCGGCGGCCAGGGCGGCGGTGAAGCCCGCCAGGACGGTGCGGGAGGAACGGCGCATGTGAGCCCCCTGTGTGTGAAGAAGGTGGTCTAGACCGTAGTCCAGGCGCGGCCGGTGCGGAACCCCGAGCCGGCCGCGAGGTCGGGACGAACGTCCCTGACGCCGGCGCCGGTGAGGGGTGACCCTGGAGGCAGGACGCGGGTGGCCGACCACGCGGACGCAGTGGCGCCACCGGAGAGGACGCATCGTGGACATGGACATGCTCGCCAGGATCAGGACCGGCACCGGCTTCATCGCCGCGCTCGACCAGAGCGGAGGCAGCACGCCCAAGGCGCTGCGCCTGTACGGCGTCGAGGACTCGGCCTACTCCGACGAGGACGCGATGTTCGACCTGATCCACCAGATGCGCACCCGCATCATCACCAGCCCGGTGTTCAACGGGGAGCGCATCCTGGCCGCGATCCTGTTCGAGCAGACCATGGACCGCGACATCGGCGGGATGGGCTCGGCGGAGTACCTCTGGACGCGCAAGCACGTCGTCCCGTTCCTGAAGGTGGACAAGGGCCTGGAGGCCGAGGCCCACGGCGCCCGCACGATGAAGCCCATCCCCGGCCTCGACGCGGTGCTCGATCGGGCGAAGGGGCACGGGGTCTTCGGCACCAAGATGCGCTCGGTGCTGCTGACCGCCGACGCGTCCGGTGTCGACGCCGTGGTCGCCCAGCAGTTCGACCTCGCGGCGCGGATCTGCGCGGCCGGCCTGGTGCCGATCATCGAGCCCGAGGTGGACATCCACAGCCCCGAGAAGGCCGCGACGGAGAAGCTGCTCAAGGATGCGCTCCTCGCCCACCTCGACCGGCTGACGCAGGACCAGGACGTCATGCTCAAGCTGACGCTGCCCGAGGTGGACGGCTACCACCGCGAGCTGCTCGAGCACCCGCGGGTGCTGCGGGTGGCCGCGCTCTCCGGCGGCTACACCCGCGAGGAGGCGGACGCCCGGCTCGCCAGGAACCCGGGTGTCATCGCCAGCTTCTCCCGTGCGCTCACCGAGGGGCTCGGCGTCGGGATGAGCGACGAGGAGTTCGCCGCCGCGCTCGACGCCTCCATCGGCGCGATCTACGCGGCCTCGGCGACCTGACCGGGCTCCGCGCAACCGACAGCCGTGGTGGTCACGACCCCCGCAGCTCGGGGAACTGGTCGTCGCGCCACTCGCCGGTCTCGGCGACCTCGCCCGGCTCGCCCGCGGCGAGCTGGTTCTCGCGCCCGCGCAGCTCGACGCGACGGATCTTCCCCGAGATGGTCTTGGGCAGCTCGAAGAACTCGATGCGCCGCACCCGTTGGTACGGCGCGAGGTGCTCGCGCGCGTACTTCAGGATCTCGAAGGCGGTCTCGCGCGTGGGCTCGTGCCCTGGGGCGAGCGCGATGTAGGCCTTGGGAACCGCGAGCCGCACCTCGTCCGGGGCCGGCACGACCGCGGCCTCGGCCACCGCCGGGTGCTCGATGAGCACGCTCTCCAGCTCGAACGGGCTGATCTTGTAGTCCGAGGCCTTGAACACGTCGTCGGTGCGCCCCACGTAGGTGATGTAGCCCTCGGTGTCGACCGAGGCCACGTCGCCGGTGTGGTAGTAGCCACCCGCCATCGCCTCGGTGTTGCGGTCGTCGTCGCCCTGGTAGCCGGTCATCAACGGCAGCGGCCGTCCGAGCGCGGCGTTCGCGGGATGGTTCCCGGACAGGTCGAAGCAGATCTCGCCCTCGCCGGCACCCTCGACGGGCCCGCCGGTGAGCGGGTCGACCAGCACCACGGGACAACCGGGCAGCGGTCGACCCATCGAGCCGGGCTTCAGCTCGGCGCCGGGCGTGTTGCCGACGGCGGCGGTCATCTCGGTCTGGCCGTACCCGTCGCGCAGGGTCAGCCCCCACTGCCGCCGGACCTGCTCGATCACCTCGGGGTTGAGGGGCTCGCCCGCGCCGATCACCTCGCGCAGCGCGCCCGGGCCACCGGAGAGGTCGGCGTTGATCAGCATCCGCCACACGGTCGGCGGCGCGCAGAACGACGTGACCTCGCGCTCGCGCAGCTGCCCCAGGAGCGCAGCCGCGTCGAACCGGGCGTAGTTGTAGACGAAGATCGTCGCCTCCGCGATCCACGGCGCGAAGAAGCACGACCACGCGTGCTTGGCCCAGCCCGGCGAGGAGATGTTCAGGTGGACGTCGCCGGGCCGCAGGCCCAGCCAGTACATCGTGGACAGGTGGCCCACCGGGTAGGACGCCTGGGTGTGCTCGACCAGCTTCGGCCGGCTCGTCGTACCGGAGGTGAAGTAGAGCAGCAGCCGGTCGTCCGGAGCGGTGCCCGGATGCTCGACGCGGGGATCGGCGATCTCGTAGGACTCGCGCAGGTTCGCCCAGCCGCCGGGCGAGACCGCCCAGCCGGCAGGCGCCACCGGACCGACACTGATCCGGACGTAGTCGCCGGGGACCTCGTCGAACTTGGCGGCATCCGCCGGGTTGCAGATCACGAAGCGGGCGCCGCCGCGCTCGATGCGGTCCACGAGATCGGACGGGCCGACAGCGGTCGTGGTCGGCATGATCACCGCACCCAGCTTCATGATCGCGAGCATCGTCTCCCAGAGCTCGATCTGGTTGCCGAGCATGACGATCACCGAGTCGCCCCTGGCGACGCCCTGCGCGGCGAGCCAGGCGGCCACCTGGTCGGACCGGTGCGCCATCTCGTCGAAGCTCAGCTGCGTGCTGCTGCCGTCCTCCTCGACGATCACCAGCGCCGGCCGGTCGTTGCCGCGCGCGATCGCGTCGAACCAGTCCACCGCCCAGTTGAACACCGCGCCCACGTCGGGCCACCGGAACTCCGCCACCGCACGCTCGTGCTGCCCGCGCAGCGACAGCAGCTGGTCCCTGGCCGCCCGGTAGGCGGCGGTCGCTTCTCCCGTGGCACCCGTGGTCATGTCGTGCTGCCTCCCATCCCGGCCCTGGCCGTCCCCGCGCCGGACGACGTGCCGGTGCTGCTCTCACGTTAGCCAGGTTCGCACCCGCGCAGGAGGACCATCGGCATCGGGGAGGGGACCTTCGGCCGCTGGCGCCCCGCTCACGCCCTCGCAGACTTGAAGTGCGGGGATGCCGGGGCAGGTAGGACCCCCCGGCACCCCCGGCGCCATGCCTGAGGGGCGGCGGTGAGCGCGATGAGGTGCACGTCGAGGTCCGGGCCGAGGGCGGTCCTGGTGTCGCTGGCCTGCCTGGCCGTCGTGACCACCGGGTGCGACGCCGGGCCGACCACCGCACCGACCACCGCACCGACCACCGCACCGACCACCGGGCCCACGACCGCACCTACGACCGCACCGACCACCGCACCCACGACCGCACCTACGACCGCACCGACCACCGGACCCACCGCCGGAGCCAGCACCGCCGACCAGCGACCGGTCGCGTCGACCTGCACGGTCCCGGACCGCTTCGTCGGCCGCGACGTGGAGCGGCTCCCGGTGACGAGCAAGCTGGTCGCGCTGACCTTCGACGCCGGCGCCAACGCGGCCGCGGTCTCCTCGATCCTGGGCACGCTCCGGGACCGGGACGTGCCCGGCACGTTCTTCCTGACCGGCACGTTCGTGCAGGACTTCCCGAAGAAGTCGCAGCGGATCGCCCGCCAGCACCTGGTCGGCAACCACACGATGACGCACCCGGACCTCACCACGCTGAGCGACCTCGCCGTGACCCGGCAGATCCGGCGCGCCGAGACCGCGATCCTCGACGGGACCGGGGAGGACCCGCGCAGGTTCTTCAGGTTCCCGTTCGGGGCCCGCGACGCGCGCACGATCGGGATCGCCAACGACCTCTGCTACGTGCCGTTCCGCTGGACGGTCGACTCGCTCGGCTGGAAGGGGACGTCGGGCGGGATGACGGTGCAGGCGGTCGCCGACCGGGTCGTCGCCGCCGCCGTGCCGGGGGAGATCGTGCTGATGCACGTGGGCTCGAACCCCGACGACGGCACCATGCTCGACGCGGCCGCGCTCCCCTCGGTCATCCATCGGCTCCGGGACAAGGGCTACACCTTCGTCAGGCTCTCCCGGGTGATGTCCGCCCTGCCGTGACCGTTCCCGGTCGGGCGCCTCCGCGAGGCATGGCGGGCGGCGGGTCGGGTACAAGACCGGGGGTTGCTGTACATGCCAACCGATGCCGCTCGCGACAGGAGGTTCCGACCATGACCGACAGCGCTCGACCGGCTCGCCGCCGCAGCACGAAGGTCCGCCCGCGTCTCAGCTGGGGCGGCGCCGCCCTGGCGCTGCTCGGGGTGGTCGCCATCGGGTTCGCGATGACCCTCGATGCCGGAGCGTGGACCTGGGCGGCGGTGGGCGTCACCGTGCTGGGCCTCCTGATCGCCTGGCGAGGTGGCATCGCGTACGACGTGCACGGTGTGAAGCCAGCCGGCGAGGAGCTCGAGGAGGCCGTCCACGGCGACGCGCACCAGGGTGTGGCGTCGGGTGAGCGGCTGACCGGCGAGGAGGCCCGGGGGCGGGCGGTCGCGGTCAGCCGGCAGACCCGGGAGCTGCTCCGCGACCGGGTGGAGGCGCCGGCGCCGCCGCTGGCCCCGATGGGGACGCTGATGCTCCTTGTCCTCGGTGCCTGGCTGGTGATCGGCAAGTTCGCGCTCCAGTACCCGTTCACCATCACCGGCCAGAACAGCGGCAACCGCGACCTCGGGTTCGCGCTGGTGCTCATCCTGGCGGGGCTGTGGCTGCGGCAGGTCGGTCCGAGCCGGGTGGCGTCCGGGCTGTGCCTGCTGTCGGGCCTGCTGCTGGTCCTCGCGGGCCTGTTCCTGCCCCATGCCGCCGTCCGGGTGCAGGCCAACGAGCTGGTCGTCGGGACCCTGGTGATCCTGAGCTGGGCCGCGACCCTCCAGCCGGCCCGCGAGCCGCGGGAGTGAGCGGACCCGAAGGCGCCCCGGCCGAGGTGGTCACGCTCCGGCCGCTGGCGACGTCGTTGCCGCTCACGTTCCTCGCCCTGGCCGTCGCCAGCGTCACGTTCGCCGCGGTGGAGCTGCACTGGGTGCCCGCCTCCCAGGGCCGGGTGGCCGCGCTGGTGGCGGTGCTGCTGACGGCCCCGCTGCAGGGCCTTGCCTGCGTGCTGGGCTTCCTCAGCCGGGACCCCGTGGCCGGGACGGGGGCGGGGATCCTCGCCGGCACCTGGGCGGTGACGGGGGTGACCACGCTTTTGAGCCCACCCGGTGCGCGCAGCGCCGGCCTGGGTGTCGTGCTGCTGGCGTCGGCCCTGGCGATCACCGTCCCGGTCGCCGCCGGGTGGTCCAAGCCGCTCGCGGCGGCGGTGATGGGGCTGACCGGGGCCCGGTTCGCGGTGACCGCCCTCTCCGAGCTGTCGTCCTCGCCGGGGTGGCGGACCGCCGCCGGCCTGCTCGGACTGCTGTTGTCCTCGGTCGCCCTCTATGCAGCCTTGGCCTTCGAGCTCGAGGGCGTGCACGGACGGCCGATCCTCCCGGTCGGGCGCAGGCCGCGGTCCGACGGGCCCCCGGTGCGGGACGAGCCGGGAGTGAGCAACCACCTGTGAGCGCCCGCCCCCCGTGCCGTCCGGCTAACCGCCGGACGGGCGGGCGGCCGCTGCGAACGCCGTCGCGGCCGCGGCACTGGTGAGCGCGGACCGGCGGTAGCGGCGGGAGAGCGCCGCGAGGCCGACCATGCTCGCCGCGTGCAGCGCGTCCAGGGCCGGGCCGGCGAGCAGCGAGTGCCCGCGCCGCGCCGCGGCGTACTGCACCAGGTGCCGACCGCCCAGGATCCGCACCACCGCGCGCTCGCGCTCGTCCGGGGCCCGGCCGAGGACGGCCGCGCCGACCCGGGCCGGGGCCGCGATCTGCGCCAGCCCGACGCCGAGCCGGGCCGCGTCCACGCCCCTCACCGCTTGCCCTTGACCAGGGCGGAGACCGCCAGGCCGGTCAGCCCCACGCCCGCCGCGCCCAGCAGCCCGTGGCGGTGCGAGGCCCACAGCTGGAGGCTGCGGCCCTTGGCCTTCTCGTCGAAGACGCCGTGGGCTCCGTGGTCGTAGCCGTCGTTCCCGTCGGCCGGCTCCCAGAGGTTTGCCTGCTGCGGCTCCTTGTCCTTGCCGCTTGCCTGCTGCGAGGACCACCCGGTCCTGGCCAGGTAGCGGTCCAGCAGGCCGGGCGCGAAGGCGTTGCCGACCAGGGTGCCGACCGTGCTGCCGCCGACCCAGTACTCGCGGCGCCGGGGGTGGTCCGCCGCGTACACGACGCCACGGGCCGCCACCTCGGGCTGGTAGATGGGGGGCACCGGCTGCGGGTGGTGCGGCAGCCGGGAGAGCACCCACGAGAACTGCGGCGTGTTCACGGCCGGCATCTGCACCATGGTCACCCGCACCTTGCTCTTCTCGTGCAGCAGCTCGCAGCGCAGCGCCTCGTGGAAGCCCTGGGTCGCGTGCTTGGCACCGCTGTACGCCGACTGCAGCGGGATGCCCCGGTACGCCAGCGCCGAGCCGACCTGCACGATCGTCCCGGCATCGCGGGCCTTCATCCGCTTGAGCGCGGACATGGTGCCGTAGACGAAGCCGAGGTAGGTCACCTCCGTGACCCGCTTGTACTCCTCCGGTGTGATCTCGTCGAAGGGCGAGAACACCGAGGTGAACGCGACGTTCACCCACACGTCGATCGGCCCGAGCTCCCGCTCGACCCGCTCGGCGGCCGCTTCGACCTGGTCGGCGTCCGCGACGTCGACGGGGACCACCAGGGCCTCGCCCCCCGCGCTGCGGATCTCCTCCGCGGCGCCCTCGAGCCCCGCCTTGCCCCGGGCGAGCAGTGCCACCCGGTCCCCGCGTCTGCCGAACGCGACTGCGCTGGCGCGGCCGATACCGCCGCTCGCGCCCGTCACGACAACTACCTTCTTCGTCATCTGGTCCTCCGTCTCAGTCTCGGGGCCACGGCTCCGCCAGGCGGCGGGCCGACTCGAACATCAGGGCGTGGACGAACGACTGCGGCAGGTTGCCCCGCATCTGCCTCTGCCGGACGTCGTACTCCTCGGAGAACAGTCCCGGCGGGCCGCAGGCCGTCCGGTTGCGCTCGAACCAGCGGAGCGCTTCCGCCTCCTCGCCCTGCTGGTGCAGGGCCAGGGCCATGTCGAATCCCGACATCACGAACGCGCCCTCGGCATCCGAGAGGGGCCGGTCGTCGTGCCGGAAGCGGTACAGGAAGTAGTCGCTGGCCAGATCGTTGCGGACGGCCTCGAGCGTCGCCCGGCTGCGCGGGTCGTCGGCGGGCACCGCCCCCCGGATGGCCGGCAGCAGCAGCGAGGCGTCGACGCGGGGGTCACTGGGGCTGCGCTGCCAGCGGCCCTCGGGGTGCAGGCAGTCGCTGCTTGCGTCGGCGACCAGCGTGTCCGCGAGGCTCTCCCAGGCAGCGGCCTGCCGGGAGGGCGCCTGCCGGGCGATCGACCGGAGGCCGGCGGCGCAGATCAGCCGCGAGTGCGTCCAGCGCTCGTCGTCCACCTCCCAGACGCCCGCCCCGACGTCCTGCCAGCGCTTCTCGATCGCCGCGACGGCCGTCTCCGCGGCCCGCCAGTGGTCGGTGTCGAGACGGTCGTGCCTGGCCGCGGCCCCGAACAGCAGCAGCGACTCGCCGAACGCGTCGAGCTGGAACTGGTCGCGCACCCAGTTGCCGACCCGCACGTCGGCGCCGGGGTAGCCCGGAAGGTCGAGGCCTCGTTGCGGCGGAATGGTCTGGCCGCCCACCGTGTAGGCGGGACTGAGGTCGGGGCCGTCCTCGAGCAGGCGGGCGGACACGAAGGAGACCGCGTCGTCGAGGAGCGGGTGCGCGCCGTCCGCGGCGACCGCCTGGCCGGCGAAGCACTGGTCCCGGATCCAGGAGTACCGGTAGTCGTAGTTGCGGCTGGTCTCGGCGCGCTCCGGCAGTGAGGTGGTCGCCGCTGCCGCCATCCCGCCTCCGGGCAGGGTCAGCCCGCGCAGCACGGCGTAGGCGTGCCGGGCGTCGCGCGGGGCGACGCTGAGCTCCGGGTGGGGCACGCTCTGGGCCCACACGTGCGCGGTCTCCTCCCAGGAGCGGGCGGCGTCGGGGACCTCGTCGGGGAGAGCCCCGGTGGACAGCTCGAGCACGAGGTCGTGCTCGTCCCCCGGCTCCAGCTCGAGATCCATCGCGAGAGCACCCTGTCGGCGAGAGGCGGTCCCGCCGCCGGTCCACCGCAGCGCGACCGGACCGCTGCGAGCCGTCCAGACGTCCCCGGAGCGGGAGATCTCGCTCATCTCGTGGGAGCCGAACCCGGCTCGCGCGTCGAGCACCGCCCGCACCCGCGCGCGGCCCCGGACGCAGGAGATGCGCCGGAGCACCACCGCGGTGTCCGGGTCCGCCGGGAGCCGAAGTGCCTCGCGGCACTCGACGACCGCGTTGTCGGCGGTGATCCACCGGCTGCGCCAGATCAGCGACCCCTCCTCGTAGAAGCCGCCCCACACGAAGTCGGTGTCCGTCGGGGAGACGGCGTACTGACCGGGTCCACCCACCAGCGAGGAGAAGACCGCGTCACCGTCCCACTGCGGCAGGCACAGCCACGCGAAGTCGCCGCGGGGACCGACCACGATGCCGCGGTGGCCGTCGGCCAGCAGTGCGTACTCGCGAAGGACATGACTGCTCATGCGACCCTGTACTTCCCGGCGTCGGACGCACGCCACTCGAGCCCGTGACCCGGCGCGTCGGGGAGCGCGAGCGCTCCCTCGTCGCCGTCCTGGGCGCCGTCGAAGAGCATCCGCTCGATGCGCACGTGGGTGTGGAACCACTCCAGGTGGCGCAGGTTGGGCGTGGCCGCGGCCACGGCGAGGTGCAGGTGCGGGGCGCAGTGCCCCGACACGTCGAGGTGGTGCGCGGCCGCGACCGCGGCCACGCGCTGGAACTCGCCGACACCACCGCACCGGGTGAGGTCGACCTGCAGGCAGTCGACCGCCCCGGCGTCGAGCATCCGGGCGAAGTAGGTCAGGTCGTAGCCGTACTCGCCGGCGGTGACGTCGGTGTCCAGCGCATCGCGGACCCGGCGCAGGCCGGCCAGGTCGTCGGAGGAGACCGGCTCCTCGAACCAGCGCACGTCCTGGTCGGCGACCTCGGCGAACAGCCGGACCGCCTGCTTGGCGTCGTACGCCCCGTTGGCGTCGACGAACAGCTCGACCTCGTCCCCGACGGTGGTCCGGGTCTGCCGGATCCGGGCGACGTCGCGCCCGGTGGCGCGGCCCCGGTCCTCGCCGATCTTGATCTTCACCCGGGGGAACCCCCTGGCCAGCCACCCCTCGAGCTGCTCGGTCAGCTGCCGGTCGTCATAGCTGGTGAGTCCTCCGCTGGCGTACAGCGGGACCTCCTGGCGGACCGAGCCCAAAAGCCGGTGCAGCGGCAGGTCGAGCAGCCTGGCCTTCAGGTCCCACAGGGCGGTCTCGACGGCGGAGATCGCCATCGAGACCATCCCCGGGCGGCCCGCGTTGCGGACCGCGTCGACCATGGCCAGGTAGCTCCCGGTGACGTCGAGCGCCTCCCGGCCGCGGACCACCGGTTCCAGCTGGCGTTGCACGATGCCGGCGCAGCCCGCCGGTCCGTAGGTCCACCCGGTGCCCACGGTGTCCCCGGCGCTCACCTGCACGACCACCAGCGTGGTGGAGTCCCAGGCGAGGGTGCCGTCCGCCTCCGGGGTCTCGGCCGGCACCGTGTAGGCGCCGGCCGAGACCTGCGAGACGGGCACCTGGAGGTCGGTGCCTCTGGTCGCGACGGTCATGAGTCGTCGCCGTGGGGGAGCATCTCCTGGGCCTTGGTCTTGATGCCCTCCTTGATCACGCCCCAGCGGTTCTCGTCGCCCTTGAGGATCGCCTCCGCCGAGGACTTCATCTGGTCGAAGGTGGCGTGGGGCGGGATCGGCGGGATGTTCGGGTCGCAGTGCACGTCCAGCACCGTCGGCCGGTCCGCCGAGAGCGCCTCCGCCCAGGCGTCACCGAGCTTCTCGGGGTCGGTGACGGTGATCGCGTGCAGCCCGATGGACTCGGCGAACCCCGCGTAGGAGACGTCCGGAAGGGCCTGGGACTCGACCAGCTTCGGCTCGCCGCCCATCGCCCGCATCTCCCAGGTCACCTGGTTGAGGTCGTTGTTGTGCAGCACCGCCACGACGAGCCGCGGGTCGCTCCAGGTCTCCCAGTAGCGACGGATGGTCAGCAGCTCGGCGAGTCCGTTCATCTGCATGGCGCCATCGCCCTCGAGGGCGATCGCGGGCCGGTCGGGATGGGCGAACTTCGCACCGATCGCATAGGGGACGGCGGGCCCCATCGTGGCCAGGTTGCCGGAGAGCGAGCCCCGCATGTTGCCGCGGAACTTCAGCTGACGCGCGTACCAGTTCGCGGCCGACCCTGAGTCGGAGGAGACGATCGCGTCGTCGGGCAGCCGCAGGGACAGCTCGCTGAAGATCCGCATCGGGTTCACCGGCTCGGCGTCGACGTGCGCCTCCATGTCCATGGTCTGCCACCAGCGGTGCACGTTGTCGACCACGGTCTTCTGCCAGGAACGGTCCTCCTTGCGCTCCAGCAGCGGGAGCAGTGCGCGGAGCGTGGCGGCCGCGTCACCGACGAGGTTGACCTCGTAGGGGTAGCGCATCCCGATCATGTGACCGTCGACGTCGATCTGCACGGCCCGGGCCTCGCCGAGCTCGGGCATGAACTGCGTGTAGGGGAAGCTGGAGCCGACCGTGAGCAGGGTGTCGCAGTCCCGCATCATCTCGTAGCTCGGGCGGCTGCCCAGCAGCCCGATCGATCCGGTGACGTAGGGCAGCTCGTCGCTGAGCACGTCCTTGCCCAGCAGCGCCTTCGCGACTCCGGCGCCGAGCAGGTCGGCGACCTGCTCCACCTCGGCGCGGGCGCCCCGTGCACCCTGGCCGACGAGCATCGCGACCTTCGAGCCCGCGTTCAGCAGGTCCGCGGCGCGCCGTACGGCGGCGTCGTCGGGGGTGACCTGGGGCCAGTCGATGCCGAGGCTGGACGGCACCATCTTGAACTCGTGGCCCGGCGGCGAGTACTCCAGCTCCTGGACGTCGTTGGGGATGATGATCGCGGTCGGCGCCTTGCGGGTCATCGCGGTGCGGATGGCGCGGTCCAGCACGTTCGGAAGCTGCTCGGGGACGGTGACCATCTGCACGTACTCGCTGGCCACGTCCTTGAACAGGCTCAGCAGGTCGACCTCCTGCTGGTAGCTGCCGCCCATCGCGCTGCGGTTCGTCTGGCCCACGATCGCGACGACGGGCACGTGGTCGAGCTTCGCGTCGTAGAGACCGTTCAGCAGGTGGACGGCGCCCGGGCCGGAGGTGGCCATGCACACGCCCACCCGGTCGCTGAACTTGGCGTAGCCGACCGCCTCGAACGCGCTCATCTCCTCGTGCCGGGACTGGATGAAGCGGGGGTTGTCGTCGGCGCGTCCGAAGGCGCCGAGGATGCCGTTGATGCCGTCGCCCGGATAGGCGAAGACGTCCTCGACCCCCCATTCGCGCAGGCGGGAGAGCAGGTAGTCGGCCACGGTGGTTGTCATGTGTTCCTCCTCCGAGATGGACGGACGGTCTAGGACACGCGCCGCAGCGCTCGGGCGACGCCGAGCGAGGCGGCGAGGGCGATGGCCCCGGCAGCGGCGAGCGCGGCGGCGCGGGCCGGGGCGGGAGGCGGCTCCGGGCGGACCAGCGGCATCTCGCGGGCGTCGACCCGGTGCCGGTCGTAGCCGGCCGCGAGCAGCTCCGCGAGGTGGACGCCTTCCCGGCCGCCGCTGTCGAGCTCGTGGATCTGGGTCCGGCAGGAGAAGCCGTCGGCGAGCACCACGGTGCCGGGGTCGCTCTCCCGCAGCCGGGGCAGCAGGACGTCCTCGGCGCAGGCCTCACTGACCTCCCCGTGCCCGGCGGTGAACCCGAAGTTCCCGGCCAGGCCGCAGCAGCCGGAGTCCAGGTGCTCGACGTCGACGCCGGCGGACTCCAGCAGCTGCTGGTCGGTGTCCCAGCCCATGATCGCGTGCTGGTGGCAGTGCACCTGGGCCACCGCGGAGACCGGGCCGTCGCGGTCGAGCCGCGGCGGTGTCCAGCCGTCGGTGTGGTCGCTGAGCAGCTCGGCGAGCGTCACGGTGTGGTCCTTGAGCCGGCGCACGTCCAGGTCGTCGGGGAAGAGGTCCGGCGCGTCGCTGCGGAAGACGGCCGTGCAGCTGGGCTCGAGCCCGACCACGAGCCCGCCGTCCCGCACGTGCGGGGCCAGGTGCTCCACGGTGCGGCGCAGGATCTTCTTCGCGGTGCCGAGCTGGCCGGTCGAGATCCAGGTGAGCCCGCAGCAGACCGGCTCGGTCGGGATGGTGACGCGCCAGCCGGCGCGCTCCATCACCTCGACCGCGGCCTTCCCGACGTGCGGGGTGAAGCTGTTGGTGAAGGTGTCCGGCCACAGCAGCACCGTGCCGCGCTCGCCGCTGCCCCGCGGGCCGCGCCGCGACCACCACTGCTGGAGCGTCTCCGAGGCGAACAGCGGGACCTCGCGCTCCTCGAGGCCGGCGAGCCGCGGGCCGAGCCGGTCGAGCAGGGGCGCGTGGCTGAGCGCGTTGAGGACCGGCCCGAGCCGGGCCCGGGTCGCGAGGCCGGCGAGCACCGGCAGCCAGCCGGTGGCGTAGTCCGCACGCGGGCGCAGCCTGCCCTGGTAGTGGTGGGCGAGGAACTCCGCCTTGTAGGTGGCCATGTCGACGGAGGCGGGACAGTCGCTCTTGCAGCCCTTGCAGGCCAGGCACAGGTCGAGCGCCTCCTTCACCTCCTCGGAGCGCCAGCCGTCCCGCAGCGGGCCGTCGCCGTGGCCGTCGAGCATCTCGAACAGCAGCCTGGCCCGGCCACGGGTGGAGTGCTCCTCCTCGCGGGTGGCCTGGTACGACGGGCACATGACAGAGCCCGAGTCGTGGGTGTGCTGGCGGCACTTGCCGACGCCGACGCACCGGCTGGCGGCCTTGGCGAAGGAGCCGCCGTCCTCGGGGAAGCCGAAGTAGAGGTCCTCGGTCGGCCGCGGCGACCAGTCCTTCCCGAACCTCAGGTTCTCGTCGAGGCTCGCCGGGAAGGCGACCTTGCCGGGGTTCATCAGGTCGTCGGGGTCGAACAACCGCTTCACCCTGCCGAAGAGGTCGACCACCTCGCCGCCGAACATCGTGGTGAGCAGCTCGCCGCGCTGCTGACCGTCGCCGTGCTCACCGGAGAGCGAGCCGCCGTAGGTCGTCACCAGCTCCGCTGCCCGCTCCAGGAACCGGCGGTACGTCGCGACCCCTTCGGCCGAGCCGAGCTCGAAGTTGATCCGGGTGTGGATGCAGCCCTGCCCGAAGTGGCCGTAGATGGCCGGGCCGGTGTCGCTGGCGTAGCCGAACTCCTCGTACAGACGGCGCAGGTCGCGGACGTAGTCGCCGACCCGGTCCACCGGCACCGCGGAGTCCTCCCAGCCGGGCCAGGTGTCGGGATGGTGGGGGACGTGCGCGGTCGCGCCGAGGCCGGACTCGCGGACCAGCCACAGCTCGTCCTCTCGCTCCGGGTCGTCGAAGAACGTCACGCCCGGGTCGTGCTCGCCTCGGCTGAGGTCGTCCAGCATCTCCTGGGCGCGGCGGTCGGCCTCGTCGCTGTCCTCGCCGCCGAACTGCACCATCAGGAACCCGGAACCCTCCGGCAGCTCGTCCAACGCCGACTTGTTCATGTGCTTGATCCGCTCGTCGTGGATCAGGTAGTGGTCGACGCCCTCGAGCGCGATCGGGTCGTGCGCCACGATCGAGGGCACCGCGTCGCCGGCCTTGCCGATGTCGGGGTAGCCGAGCACCACGAGGGTGCGGGCGGGCACGACCGGGACCAGCTTCAGCTCGGCGCGGAGCACGGTCACGAGGGTTGCCTCGCTGCCGACCAGCAACCCGGCGAGGTCGAAGCCCTGCTCGGGGAGCAGCGAGTCCAGGTTGTAGCCGGAGACCCGGCGCGGGATGTCGGGGTAGCGCTTGCGGATCAGGTCGGCGTTCTCGTCCCGCAGGCGGCGCAGCGTCCGGTAGATCTCGGCGCGCCGGTCGCCGCGACGCTCGATGGAGCGGTACTCGTCGTCGTCGGTCGGGCCCACGGTGAACCGGGTCCCGTCGTAGAGCAGCACGTCGAGGGAGGCGATGTTGTCCACGACCTTGCCGGTCCGCTGCGCGGTGGCGCCGCAGGAGTTGTTGCCGATCATGCCGCCGAGCGTGCAGTTCATGTGGGTGGAGGGCTCGGGACCGTAGCGCAGGCCGGTGTGGGCGAGCCGGCGGTTCAGCTCGTCGAGGACGATCCCGGGCTCGACCACGCAGGTGCGCGACTCGGGGTCCACGGACAGCAGCCGGTTGCAGTACTTCGAGAAGTCCAGCACGACCGCGGTGTTCGTGCACTGGCCGGCGAGGCTGGTGCCTCCGCCGCGCGAGACGACCGGCAGCCGGTGCTCGCGACAGACTGCCACGGCCTCCTCGGCCGCCTCGATGCTGCGCGGCACCACGACCCCGATCGGGACCTGGCGGAAGTTCGAGGCGTCCGTGGAGTAGGCGGCGCGGGTGCCGTCGTCGAAGCGGACCTCGCCGTCCACCCGGGCGCGGAGCGCCGCCTGCGCAGCCGCGAGATCCACCTCGTCGTGCCTGGCTCCGGTGATCGTGCTCAGCTCGCTCATCCCCTCTCGCGCGAAAGCTCCTCCGCCGGGGCTGTACCCCTATTGGTTGCTCTTACGCAACGAAATTCGCCGAGTGCCTAGACTGCCGCCATGGACGACGCCTCCGACGGTGACGTGGACGTGGCCGCGCTGATGGACACGACCCGGGTGCTCACCGCCGTGGTGGCGCACTCGCTCGCGGGGCTCGGCGCCGCGGTGACGCTGCCGCAGCTGCGGGTGCTGGTGATGATCGACGCGCGCGGGCCGATGAACCTGTCCGCCGTCGCCGAGGGGCTCGGTGTGAACGCCTCGAACGCCAGCAGGGCCTGCGACCGGCTGGTGGCGTCCGGGCTGCTCGACCGTCGGGCCGACGAGCGGGACCGGCGCAGCATCGTGCTCGACCTCACCCCCGCGGGCCGCCGGGTGGTCGGCACCGTGGTACGCCAGCGGCGGACCATGCTGGCGCAGATCGTGCGCCGGATGAGCGACGAGCAGCAGCGGCAGCTCGCCGGCTCGCTGGAGCACTTCGTCGAGGCCGCGCGGCAGGCGTCGCTCGACGGCGAGCTGTCCGACGGAGAGGGTCACCTGGTGCGGCGGCTGGTCTGACCGCCGCTCAGGGCTCCCGGTCCCCCTCGAGGGTGCCGCAGTGGTCGGGCACGTACGTCGTGTGCTCGCGGGGCGGCCGCTCGTAGCCCGTCGACCTCGGCCGGGGCGGCAGCTCGAGCGCCGGAGGTGGGGTCTCGACGTACGGGATCGTGGACAGCAGGTGCGCCATCATGTTGAGACGGGCCCGCTTCTTGACGTCGCTCTCGACGACGTACCAGGGTGCCTCGGGGATGTCGGTGTGGACCATCATCTCGTCCTTGGCCCGGGAGTAGGCCTCCCACCGAGTGATCGACTCGAGGTCCATCGGGGAGAGCTTCCACTGCCGCATCGGGTCCTCGAGCCGGGACCTGAACCGGCGCTGCTGCTCCTGGTCGCTGACCGAGAACCAGTACTTCCGCAGCAGGATGCCGTCCTCGACCAGCATCCGCTCGAGGATCGGGCACTGGTGCAGGAACTCGCGGTACTGGGCCGGGGTGCAGTAGCCCATCACCTTCTCGACGCCGGCCCGGTTGTACCAGGACCGGTCGAACAGCACGATCTCCCCGGCGCTGGGCAGGTGCGCGACGTAGCGCTGGAAGTACCACTGCCCCCGTTCGCGCTCGGTCGGGGCGGGGAGGGCCGCGATCCGGGCGACGCGGGGGCTGAGGTACTGGGTGATGCGCTTGATGGTGCCGCCCTTGCCGGCGGCGTCGCGGCCCTCGAAGACCACCGCGATCCGCTGTCCCGTGGCCCGCGCCCACTCCTGCACCTTGACGAACTCGGCCTGGAGCCGGAACAGCTCGGCTTCGTAGACGGCGGCCGGGAGCTTGTGCGACGTCCCCTCGCTGGCGTCGGCCTCCTCGCTCATGGACCGAGGCTAGCCTCCGTCGACGGGGACGGGGAGGGGCTCAGCCGCCCATCGCTCCGCTGAGCCGCCCGGTGGCGGCGAGGTCCTCGGCGAGGAACTCGCGGAGCAGGTCGACCGCCTGCACGATCTTCTGGCTGCGCAGGGTGTAGAACACGCTGGTGCCGACCCGGTGCGAGGAGACGATGCCGCGCTCGCGCAGCACGGCGAGGTGCTGGCTGGCGTTCGACTGGCTGATCCCGAGGGCCCCGCAGAGATCGCCGACGGACAGCTCGCGGTCCCGGAGCTCGTTGATGATCATCAGCCGTTTCGGGTCCGCGATGGCCTTGCACACGCGTGCGTGCAGCTCCTGCAGCTGCTCCGCGATCTCGTGGTCCATCTCCCCTCCGCTCTTCCTCGCCGAGCCCCCGTGGTCGCCCCCTTGGTCGCTCCCTGGTCGCCCCCCTGGTCGCTCCCACAGTGTAGGTTCTCCGGCCCCGTCCCTCAGCCGCTTCCGGGAACCACGATCACGAGTGCGGCCAGCGCCAGCAGCACGGTGATCCCCGAGACGACCCGGATCAGGGTCTGGCTGCTGGCCGGCTCGCCGGCCGTGACCCGGCGGACCGTGCGGACGTAACGGTGCTCGGTCGCGACCAGCAGCACCAGGGCCGCGAGCAGTCCCGCGGCCCCGGGTATCGCCAGCAGCGTCCGCCCGCCGGTGTGGTGGAGCAGGAGCGCCCCGATCGCGCCGACGCCGAGGGAGGTGCGCTGCCAGGCCATCATCGTCCGCTCGGCCTGCAAGCCGGGGTCGATCACCGGCTCGGGGCGTCGCCCCGGCCGCCACCACGACACGGTCCGCTCGGCCACCGGCTCAGCCGACCAGGTCGACGACGGTGAGCACGATCGCCACCAGCGCCGTCAGGGCCAGCACCCCGGCGACCAGGCGCGGCACCGGGGAGTGCGGCAGCCGCTCGCCCAGCCGCATCGCCCGCTCGTTCTGGTCCCAGTGCCGGTAGGAGATCCCGGCCAGGATCCCGCCGAGGGTGATCAGGATGAACCCCAGCGTGTGCCGGATGACCGGCAGCCCCGGCACGAACTGCACGACCGCAACTCCGGCGGCCATCATGGCCAGCGACGTGCGGACCCAGGCCAGGAACGTGCGCTCGTTGGCCAGCGTGAACCGGTAGTCGGGGGTCTCGCCGACCTCGTGCAGGGGGACGCGGCCGGAGCGTCGTGTGCTCGGGTCCTCGGTGCTCATGCTCCTGATCATCGCAGCGTCGTGGATGCCGCGCACTGGTTGCGACCGACGTCGAGGATGTCCAGCTCGTCCTCCGGCGGCGCCAGCTTCCCGGCGTTCACGAGGCGGATCGTGTCGTACGCCTCGGGAGCGTGGGGCAGCGAGCCGACGATCTCCTCGACGAACCGCTCGATGGCCTTCTCGTTGAGCAGCGTGGCCTTGAAGACGTCGGCGAGGGTCGTGATCACCAGGCCGTCGCCGTTGACCTCTTCGCTGCTCGACCAGTGGGCCGGCGCGATGATCGTGGCCGGGTCCAGCGGCTCGAGGCGCTCGTGCACGCTGCGGAACAGGTCCCGGGCGAGCTCCTCCGCCTGGCCGGTCAGGTCGGGGCGGCCCAGCCCGCGCACGAAGACGGTGTCGCCGACGATCAGCAGCTTGTCGCTGACCAGGAAGGCGGTGGTGCCGGGGGTGTGGCCGGGCAGGTGCATCGTCAGGGTGCGTACGACGGCGGACCCGAGGTCGAGCTCGTCGCCGTCCTTGAGCGGACGGTTCGGGAAGGGCACCACGCCTCCGGCGTCCTCGGGCGGGAGGTGGTACTCGACGCCGAGCTGTGCGGCCAGGGCGGGGCCCCCGCTGATGTGGTCGGCGTGCACGTGGGTGTCGACGACGTGGGTGATGGTCATCCCGTGCTCGGCGGCGAGGTCGAGGTACGGCTGCGGGTGCCGGGTGGGGTCGAAGACCACGGCGTTCGCGCCGGGGACGCCCACCAGGTAGGACAGGCAGGCCTTGGCCGGACGCTGGAACTGCCACACGCGGACCTCGCCCGGAAGGCCGGGGATCTCCAGCGGCACCAGGAGCTTCGCCCAGGCGTCCGTCCCTCCCTCGAGCGAACGCACCTCGACGCCGAGGTCCCCGAACTCCTCGGCGACCAGCTCGGAGCCGTTGCCCTGACCGCAGATCACCACGGCCCCCGGCTTGGTGGCGGTCGCCTGGTTGTCCAGGTCCTCGAAGACCTCGTAGACGGGCACGTTGCGCATCGGCACCGTGCGGTGGGCCTCGACCTTGCTCTCGGCGAACTCGTCCTTGTTGCGAACGTCGAGGATCTCGGGCACGAGACCGGACTGGAGCTCGCGGAAGAGCTCCGC
This sequence comes from uncultured Actinomycetota bacterium, assembly GCA_963838025.1. GTDB lineage: Bacteria > Actinomycetota > Actinomycetes > Propionibacteriales > Nocardioidaceae > Nocardioides_B. The sequence continues at coordinate 58,385 of CAWIPF010000004.1, read as the reverse complement.
TGCGGTGATGGTGCTCGCCATGGTTGGGCCTCCAGGGGCTCAGGGGGTCTTGGGGAACGCGCACGGATCAGGTCTTGTTGTATGCGCATCCACGAATGTAGTGTCGTGCCTCACAGTTCGCAAGCGTCCGTCTGGGACCGAGCACGACCCGCTCGGAACCGAGCAAGAGAGGTCTGAACATGTCGGCAGAAGAAGACTCCGTACCCGAGAGCATGACGATCGTGGCCTGGTCCGGCGATCTCGACAAGATGTGGCCCACGCTGATCCTGGGGTCCACCGGCGCCGCCTACGGCATGCAGACGACGATCTTCTTCACGTTCTGGGGGCTCTTCCCCCTGGTCCGCGACGACGTCCGCATCACCGGCACGAACGCGATGACCAAGGCGCTCGCGGGCATGAACCGTCCCGGCATGAGCCACATGAAGCTCTCCAAGATGAACATGGCCGGGGCCGGCTCCTGGATGATGAAGAAGCTGGCCAAGGACAACAAGGTGGCCAGCCCCACGGAGCTGGTCGAGATGTGCACCGAGCTCGGGGTCAACCTGTGGCCGTGCGAGATGACCATGGAGCTGATGGGCCTTCGCCGCGACCAGCTCATCGAGGGCGTGGGTGAGCCCGTGGGCGCCGCCACCGCGCTCTCGGAGATGAGCAAGTCCCAGATCAACCTCTTCATCTGACCCCCACCCAGCAAACGAACCAGGAGCCATCCCCATGGACTACACCGCCGACATCACCATCGACGCGAAGGGCCAGAAGTGCCCGATGCCGGTTCTGCTCACCTCCCGAGGAATCAAGAAGATCGAGCCGGGGCAGATCATGCTCGTGGAGGCCACCGACGGCGGCTCGAAGAGCGACATCCCCTCGTGGGCCAAGGACACCGGCAACGAGCTGCTCGAGGCGACCAGTGAGGACGGCGTCCACCGGTACCTGATCCGCAAGAGCTGAGGCCGGCCGTCAGGCCGTGGTGGACATCGCCGTCCGCAGCAGCGTCTCCCAGGCGCCGCCGGTCCGCCGGTCGCGCCGCCACACGGCCGACAGGGGGCGGTGCAGATCGGCCCCCCGGACCGCCACCTCCACCAGGCTTCCCCGTCTGATGTCCTCCTCGACCGCCAGCACGCTGAGCACCGCGGGTGCGGCGCCGGCCTTGACCGCCCCCTTCACCGCCTCGTTCGAGCCGAGCTCGAGCAGCGGTGCCGCCGGTCTCAGGTCGGCGAGCAGCCGGTCCAGGGTCTCGCGGGTGCCGGACCCGGCCTCGCGGACGATCAGCGGAGTGCGCGCCAGCTCGGGCAGATCGAGCGGTCGCGCGGCGCGGGCCCAGGGGTGGGACGGGGGCACGACCACCGCCAGCCGGTCGCGCATCAGCTCCCGGCTGACCAGGCGGGGGTCGAGCGCCGCGGTCTCCACGAAGCCCAGGTCGACCTCGCCGTTGAGCACCAGGGACTGCACGTCCTGCGAGTTGGTGACCCGCAGTCCCACGTGCACGCCGGGGTTGGTCGCCCGCAGCGCGGAGAGCCAGGCGGGGGCGAGGTGCTCCGCGACGGTCATGCTCGCGGCGATGCTCAGGTCCGGCTGCCCGTTGGCGCGCATCGACTCCACGGCGCCGAGCATCTGGTCGACCGTCTGGAGGACGCGGCTGGCCCAGCTCGCGACCACCTCGCCCTCCGGGGTGAGGCGGGAGCCGCTGGTGCTGCGCTGGAGCAGCGGCAACGCCATCGCCCGCTCCAGCGCGGCGATCCGCTTGCTCGCGGCCGGCTGGCTGATGCCCTCCAGCCGTGCCGCCTCGGTGATGCTGCCGTGCTCTCCGACTGCGACCAAGAGTCTCAACGGACCGAGCTCCGCAGCCCAACGCGATGGGGCCATAACCACGGATTATGGCCCCATAACCAGCGTGGTCTACCCCCGGGGGCCCCGGTCTTCAAGAATGATCTCGGGGCGGAAGACCCTTCCGGGTCGGTCGAACGGGGTCGCAAGGTGCAATCAGGCGGCTGTGGCCGCGGCCGAGTTGACGAGAGAGAAGTGACGACGTGCAGTACGGCTTTGCCATCGACCAACGCACCTGCATCGGCTGCCATGCCTGCACGGTGGCGTGCAAGACAGAGAACGACGTGCCGGTCGGACAGTTCCGCACCTGGGTGAAGTACGTCGACAGCGGGGAGTTCCCCGACACCACACGGTCCTTCGGGGTGATGCGCTGCAACCACTGCACGGACGCACCCTGCGTGAAGATCTGCCCGACCCAGGCGCTGTTCAAGCGCGACGACGGGATCGTCGACTTCGACAACGACCGGTGCATCGGCTGCAAGAGCTGCATGCAGGCCTGTCCGTACGACGCGATCTACATCGACGAGAACACGCACACGGCGGCGAAGTGCAACCTGTGCGCGCACCGGGTCGACAACGACCTGGAGCCGGCGTGCGTGGTGGTCTGCCCGACCCACTCGATCTGGGTGGGCGACCTCGACGACCCGACCAGCGGGATCGCGAAGCTGGTGCGCACCCAGGAGACCGCGGTGCGAACCCCCGAGCAGAACACCGGCCCGAACGTCTTCTACCTCGGCGCGGACCAGGCGGTGCTCGACCCGCTGGCGGCTCCGGTCGACGACACCTACATCTGGGCGAAGCCGGACGCGCAGCGCCTCGAGACCGCCGGCGACCTGCCGGGCAGCCCCAGGACCCAGGCGCGCACCACCTTGAACACCGCGCACCCCCGCCCGTGGGGCTGGCGGGTCACGACGTACCTGTGGACCAAGGGGGTGGGCGCCGGCGCGCTGGCGCTGGCCGCCCTCGCGCACATCATGGGCATCGACATGGGCGTCGTGGGCGACTACGTGGCTCCCGTGCTCGGCCTCTTCGGCGCGGCCACGACGGGCGCGCTGCTGGTCTGGGACCTCAAGCGCCCCGAGCGGTTCATGTACATCTTCTTGAAGTCCAACTGGACCTCCTGGCTGGTGATCGGCTCCTACTTCCTGACCGCCTTCTCCGGCGGGGCGGTGCTCTGGCTGGTCGCGGCGATCTTCGACGTCGGCTGGCTGATGACGCTGCTCGCGTGGCTGGGCATCCCGGTGAGCGCGATGATGGCCGGCTACACGGCCTTCCTGTTCGGGCAGGCCGAGGGCCGCGACCTGTGGCAGTCCCCGGTGCTGTTCTGGCACCTGCAGGTCCAGGCCGTGATGGTCGGCAGCGGCGCGCTCGCGATCGCGGCGCTCTTCGCCGACCTCCCGGACGCCGCGGTGTCCCTGATCGCCGTCTCGTTCGTGGTGTCGAGCGTCCTGCACCTGCTGATGCTGGCCATCGAGTACGGCGGCAAGCACGCCTCGCGGCAGGCGGCCACGGCCGCCCATGTGGTGACCAGCGGGCGCTACGCCAAGCTCTTCTGGCTGGGCGGCGTGCTGCCGGTCGTGGCCGCCGCCGTCCTTGGCGGGATCGCGTGGGGCGGGGCGGCGCTGCTGGTCCTCGCCCTGGGTGGCCTGATCGTGCAGCCCGCGCTGGTGGCCTACGAGAGCGTGTTCGTCCGGGCCGGGCAGGACATGCCGCTGTCATGACCACCACCCATGGCACCGCTGCTCGTCTCTCCCTGAAATCGTGGAAGGAACTGTCATGACGGCTGAGCTTGAACACGAGCGGGCCCAGGTCCCGCTGCCGGGTGCGCGCTCGCACGAGAGGCTGCGCAACTACCCGCCGCCGGAGGACTGGGACGCCCACGTGGAGTACGACTCCCGGTCGCACCCGAGGAAGGTGGCGCACACCTACTCGCTGATCCCGACCATCTGCTTCAACTGCGAGTCGTCGTGCGGCCTGCTGGCCTACGTCGACCACGACGACCTGTCGATCAAGAAGTTCGAGGGCAACCCGGCCCACCCGGGCTCACGCGGCCGCAACTGCGCGAAGGGCCCGGCCACGATCAACCAGGTCCACGACCCCGAGCGCATCCTCTACCCCCTGAAGCGGGTCGGGGAGCGCGGGTCCGGCCAGTTCGAGCGGGTCTCCTGGGAGGAGGCCCTGGAGGACATCGCCAAGCGGATCCGCTCCGCGATCGTGGAGGACCGCAAGGACGAGGTGATGTACCACGTCGGCCGCCCCGGCGAGGACGGCTTCGCCGAGCGGGTCCTGCAGGCCTGGGGCGTGGACGGCCACAACAGCCACACCAACGTCTGCTCCTCCGGCGGACGGACCGGCTACACCCACTGGATGGGCTACGACCGGCCCTCGCCGGACTATGCCAACGCCAAGGTGATGCTGCTGCTGTCCTCCCACCTGGAGACCGGGCACTACTTCAACCCGCACGCTCAGCGGATCATGGAGGCCAAGCAGAACGGTGCCAAGCTGGTGGTGCTGGACCTGCGGCTGTCCAACACCGCCTCGCACGCGGACCTGTGGATCTCGCCGTGGCCGGGCAGCGAGGCGGCGATCTTCCTGTCCGTCGCCTCCTACCTGCTGCGCACCCGCAAGATCGACAAGGACTACATCCGGCGCTGGGTCAACTGGGACGTCTACCTCGAGCGCCTGCACCCCGACGCCCCCAAGGACTTCGAGGTCTTCCTGGACCGGCTGACCGAGGACTACGCGCAGTACACCTTCGAGTACGCCGCGAAGGAGGCGCACGTCCCCGTCGAGCAGGTCGAGGAGCTCGCCCGCATCGTCGGCGACGCGGGCAGCAGGCTGGCCACCCACACCTGGCGCTCGGCCGCGGCGGGGAACCTCGGCGGGTGGCAGATCACCCGCAGCCTGTTCTTCCTCAACGTGCTCACCGGAAGCGTCGGCACCGTCGGCGGCACCCACCCGAACGGCTGGGACAAGTTCATCGCGCACTACCCCCAGATGCCCGAGCCCAACGACATCTGGAGCGAGAAGCTGTGGCCGCCGGAGTACCCGCTCACCACCAACGAGATGTCGATCCTGCTGCCGCACCTGCTCAAGGACGAGCGCGGCAAGCTCGAGGTCTACTTCAGCCGGGTCTACAACCCGCTGTGGGTCAACCCGGACGGGTTCACCTGGATCGACGTACTCAAGGACGAGAGCAAGATCGGCCTGCACGTGGCGCTCACGCCCACCTGGAGCGAGTCGGCCACCTTCGCCGACTACGTGCTTCCGATGGGCCACGCCTCGGAGCGGCACGACACCATGTCGTTCGAGACGCACGCCTCGAAGTGGATCGCCTTCCGGCAGCCGGTGGGACGCGTCGCCATGGAGCAGCGTGGGATTCCCTACCAGGACACCCGTGACGGCAACCCCGGTGAGGTGTGGGAGGAGAACGAGTTCTGGTTCGACCTCTCGTGGAAGATCGACCCGGACGGGGCGCTCGGGATCCGCAAGTTCTTCGAGTCCGAGGCCCGCCCCGGCGAGAAGATGACCCAGGACGAGTACTACGAGACGCTCTTCTCCAAGAGCGTGCCGGGCCTGCCGGAGGCTGCCGAGGCGCAGGGGCTGACCCCGTTGCAGTACATGCGCAAGTACGGCGTGTTCGAGGTGGCGAAGGACGTCTACCGCCTCGACGAGCGGAAGCTGACCGAGGCGGAGCTCGAGGGTGCCGCCCCCGACGAGAAGGGCGTGCTGCGCAAGCCGGTGACCCTCGACTCCGCGCCGCCGCTGGTCGGCGAGGCAGGCGCCGTCGGCGTGGTGCACGAGGACGGCACCAAGACCGCGGGCTGGCTCTCGCCGTCGCGCAAGCTCGAGCTGTACTCGACGACGCTGGCCGACTGGGGCTGGCCGGAGCAGGCCACCCCCGGCTACATCGAGTCGCACGTGTCGGCGCGCCGGATCGACCGTGACAACCAGGAGTTCGTGCTGATGCCGAACTTCCGGCTGCCGACGCTGATCCACACCCGGTCGGGCAACGCGAAGTTCCTCAACGAGATCGCCAACACCCACCCGCTGTGGTTCAACAAGGACGACGCGGTGAAGCTGGGCGTGGCCACCGGCGAGCTGGTGCGGGTGACCACCGAGATCGGCCACTTCGTGGTGCGCGTCTGGGCGACCGAGGCGATCCGCCCGGGCGTGGTCGGCCTCTCTCACCACATGGGCCGCTGGCAGCAGGAGGGCCACCCCGGCAGCCGCTGGGTGATGGGCAAGGTCAAGCTCGACCGGTCCGACGCCGGCGTCTGGAAGCTCCGCTACACCGACGGCATCAAGCCGTTCAAGAGCGAGGACCCCGACTCGGAGCGGATCTACTGGGACGACCCGGGCGTGCACCAGAACCTCGCCTTCCCGGTGCAGCCGGACCCGGTGTCGGGCATGCACTGCTGGCACCAGAAGGTGCGCATCGAGAAGGCGCACCCGGGTGACCAGTACGGCGACGTCGAGGTCGACGTGAACAAGTCGCGGGAGGTCTACCGCCGGTGGCTGGCGATGACCCGGCCGGGCCCCGGCCCGGACGGCTCGCGCCGGCCGGAGTTCATGATGCGCCACGTCACGCCACGGCGGTCCGCCTACCGGATCCCGATCACGTCCGTCGGAGGAAAGGCCTGATGAGCCTGCTGTCTCGCCGTCGCCCCACGGTCGAGGTCGACCTGGCCGAGGTGCGCACCGCCCTCGGCCAGGTCATCGACCCCGAGCTGCACCTGCCCCTGGAGGAGGCCGGGATGCTCGGGGACCTCGACGCCGACCGGACCGGCACCGTCAAGGTGACCGTGCGGCTGACCACGCCGTCGTGCCCGATGAAGGAGACCCTGGCCGGGGACGTCAGCGCCGCGGTGAGCCGCGTCGAGGGCGTCGAGCGCGTGGAGGTGAGCTTCTCCGCGATGAGCGAGAGCGAGCGCCTCCAGCTCGCCGGCCGGCTGCGCGGCGACCGGCCCGAGGGGCACCACCCGTTCGGCCCCGACGCCACCACCAAGGTCTACGCCGTGGCCAGCGGCAAGGGCGGGGTCGGCAAGTCCACGATCACCACGAACCTCGCCGTCGCCCTCGCCGAGCAGGGTCAGCGGGTCGGGGTGATCGACGCCGACGTGTGGGGCTACTCGATCCCGCAGCTGTTCGGCGTGCGGCGAGCGCCGGTGGCGCTCAAGGGCCTGATGCTGCCCGTCGAGGCGCACGGGGTGTCGCTGATGTCGGTGGGGTTCTTCGTGGAGGACGAGGAGCCCGTGGTGTGGCGCGGCCCGATGCTGCACAAGGCGATCGAGCAGTTCCTCACCGACGTGCACTGGGGCGAGCTCGACACGCTGCTGATCGACCTGCCTCCCGGCACCGGTGACGTCACGATGACGCTGCTCGAGCTGCTGCCCGACGCCCAGCTGCTCGCGGTGACCACCCCGCAGCTCGCCGCCCAGACGGTGGCGGCCCGGGTGGGCAAGATGGCGCGCAACGCCCGGATGCCGGTCGCCGGGGTCATCGAGAACATGTCGACGCTGGTCTGCTCCTCGTGCGGCGAGCACACCGCGATGTTCGGTGAGGGCGGTGGCGCCCGCCTCGCGGAGGCGATCGACGCCCCGCTGCTCGGTCAGGTCCCGCTCGACCTGCCGCTTCGCACGTCCGGCGACGTCGGGGTGCCGGCGATGGTCGCGGCGCCCACCTCGTCGTCGGTGGCGGAGCTCCGCCGGATCGCCTCGGGGCTGCCCGTCGTACGCCGGAGCCTGGTCGGCCGGTCGCTGCCACTCCTCGTGGTCTGACCCCCGCCGGACGTTTACCAGGGGATGCAGGCGAACTGTCACCTCCCGCGGTGAACTTGCCACGGGGAGCGACAGTTCGCCTGCAGACGCGCCCGGGAAACCAGCCGCCCGCCGCGTCAGGCGACGTCGGCGCGCGGGCCGCGCACGACGGGCAGCCCGGCCTGCTGCCACGCGCTCGTGCCGCCCGCGACCGACCAGGCGTCGAGGCCGGCGCGAGCCAGCTCCTCGGCGACCGCCCGGCTGCGGTTGCCGCTCGCGCACACCACGTAGACGGGCTTGCGGCGCGGCAGCACGTGCACGTTGGTCACCGCCGTGTCGGCCGGCAGCAGCCGGCCGCCGGGGACGTGGCCGGCGACATACTCCGCCGGCTCCCGGACGTCGACCACGCAGGCGCCGTCCGCCCGGGCCGCCGCGAACCTCTCCAGTGGCACTTCACGCATGCTCTCTCCTCACGAATTCCGAAGTTATACCCCCAGGGGTATATGGTAACGGTGTCGTCCACGCGGGTGTTCCCGGCCCGCGGTTGTGAAAGGGGATCCGTCGTGCTGCTCTCCACCCTTGCCGCCTGGCCGCTCCGTCGGTGGGTCGTCGCGGTCGCGATGGTGCCGGTGCTCGGAGCCCTCCTGGGCGCCGCCGCGGCGCAGACGGGAGGTGGGGTCGCGGCGGGGCCCCTCTGGTGGGCGCTGCTCGGCTTCGCGGTTCTCGCCGGTGCCGGGGTGCTGGCCAGCTACGTGCCGGCGCGCGGCTGGCGCCCCGAGCTCGGCTGCACGCCCTGCGCCGCGGTGTCCGCGCTCACCCTGGTCGGCGCGGTGGTCGTGCTGCGCGACTCCGGCGCCGACGTCACCGGCCCGGCGGTCGCCGCCGCGGTGACCCTCTTCGGGCTGGCCCAGCGGCTCAGCCAGCCGGCGGTGTGTCCGACCCCGGGTCGACCCCGCGGCGACTGAGCGCCTGGTCGATCGCCTTCTCGAAGACGCCGAGCGGCTGCGCGCCCATCACCGGCCGGCCGTCCACGAGGAACGCCGGCGTGCCGGTCACGCCGGCGGCCATGCCCTCGTTGAAGTCGTGCTGGACCAGCTTGGCGGCCAGCGGCCCCTTCGCGTCGCGCTTGAACCGGGCCACGTCCAGGCCGACGTCCTCGGCGACGCCGGCGAGGTAGGCATCGGTCAGGCGGCCGCTGTTCGGCGGCAGCTGGTGGGCGTAGAGCGCATCGTGGAAGGCCCAGAACCTGCCCTGCTCGGCGGCCGCCCGGGCGGCGTGTGCGGCGCGCGTCGACTCGGGGCCCAGGTAGGGGAAGTCCCGCCACTCGATGCGCAGCAGCCCCTTGTCGACGTACTCGCGGATCAGGGTGGGCTCGGTCTCGCGCGCGAACTTGCCGCAGAAGGGGCACTGGAAGTCGGAGTAGGCGACCATCACCACGGGCGCGTCCTTCTTGCCCATCGCGGTGGGGTCGCCGCCCGCGCGCCTGGCCAGGCCGGCCAGGTCGCCGTACTGGTCGCGGGCGGTGCCGGCCTTGCTCTTGCGGGCGCTCGCGGCGGCGTCCGATCGGCCTGCGCCGTCGGCGCCGTCGGAGCCGCCGAGCCTCGGGGCGAGCACCGCGACGAGGGCGATGACCGCCGCGACCGCGGCGACGGCGAGCGGGACTGCGGCGGGGTGGCGCCGGGACTTCTGCACGTTATCCTCCAAGAATCTTTGGAATAACGTAGCAAAGCCGCCCCGGTGCGGGTCAGCCGGTCAGCCCGAGCTTCTGGGCGTTCTCGTACTCGTCGTCGATCAGGACGACGTCGTGGCCGGCGCGCTCGAGGATGCTGGCCGCGATCGCGGCCCGGAAGCCGCTGAGGCAGTGCACCCACAGCGGCCCGTCGGGCACCTCGTCGAGCCGCTGGACGATCGCGTGGATGGGGATGTGCGCCGAGCCGGGGATCGCGGACTCACGCCGCTCGTCCTCGCGGCGGACGTCGAGGACCGTGAACTCCTCGCCCTCGCGCCGCTTCAGGTCCGCGAAGCTCACCCGCGGGAAGCTGGCGGGCCCCCGGCCGTCCACGAGGTCCTCGACCGCGCCGACAGCCGCACCGCCCGGTCGCTCGATGCCGATCCGGACCAGCTGGCGCTGCGCCTCGGCCACCTGCTCGGCGTTCTCCCCCAGGAGGGTCACGGGGACGTCCCAGGGCAGCAGCCAGCCGACATAGGTGGAGAACTGCCCGCTGAGCTCGATGCTGACGGTCCCGGGCACGTGCGACGCGGCGTAGACGGTCCGGGTGCGCAGGTCCACCACCCAGTCGCCGGCGTCGATGCGCCGCCGCAGGCCGTCGGCGTCGACCGGCTCGGGTGCGCTGAGGTCGGGGGCGCCCGGTCCGGCCAGGTTCCGTGCGCCCATGTGCGCGTAGTAGGCGGGGTAGGCGGTCAGGTTGGCGAGGAGCTGCTCGACGAAGGCGTCCTCGTCCTCCTCGGTGAGGGCGTCGTTGCGCTTCCTCTCCTCGCCGATCGTGGAGCTCTCCCCACCGGCCGCGGAGCCGGAGGAGCAGAAGCTGCCGAAGCCGTGGGTGGGGAAGACCGTGGTGCCCTCCTCCAGGGTCGCCGCCAGCCTCCGGGCGGAGTGGAACTGGGCCCGGGTCAGCGCGTCCGCGTGCTCGTCGCCGAGCAGGTCCGTCCGGCCGACGCTGCCGTAGAGCAGCGACCCGCCGGTGAAGACCCCGCCGGGGTCCGCGCTCCCGGCCGGCCGTACGGCGTAGGCCAGGTGGTGGAAGGTGTGCCCCGGCGTCGCGATCACCCGGATCACCAGGTCGCCGTAGCGGATCTCGTCGCCGTCGGAGACCGGCCTGCGGTCGAAGTCGACCTCGTCGCGGGCCGACACCAGGTAGTCCGCGCCGGTCCGCCGGGCCAGCTCGAGGCCGCCGGTCACGTAGTCGTTGTGGATGTGCGTCTCGGCGACCGCGGCCAGCCTCACGCCCAGCGTCGCGAGGAGCCGCTCGACCCGGTCGGTGTCCCGCTGCGGGTCGATCACCACCGCGGTCCGGCCGTCGTGCACCACATAGCTGCGGTCGCCGAGCTCGGCGGTCTCGATGGTCTCCACGTGCATCGGTGTGCTCCTTCGCTGCTGCATCCGGCTGTGCTCGTCACGCTAGGCCCGGTGGGTCACCCGGACAAGGACCCGTCACGCGGTCGGGTGCGAGACGTCGTCGCCTGATGAGGCATGATCGGGACGTGGCCAGTTCAGTCAGCTCCTCAGGCGTGGTCGGCCTCGCCGGCCGCGTCCCGCCCGTCGACCGGGACCCCCTGCGCAGCAGCGCACTCGTGCTCGACGGTCGACCGCTGCCGCTCGCCGGGAGCGCTCGGATCTACTCCTGCGGCATCACGCCGTACGACGTGACCCACCTCGGGCACGCGGCCACGTTCGTGTGGACCGACCTGCTCGCCACGGTCTGCAGGGCCGCGGGGGTGCAGCCGTCGGTGTGCCGCAACGTGACCGACGTGGACGACGTGCTGACGGAGGCCGCGACCGGCCGCGGGCGGCCCTACGACGAGTTCGCGCTGACCCAGGAGTTCCTGTTCGACCGCGACATGAGGGCGCTCGGCGTCGCCGACCCGGCGCACGCGCCGCACGCCCGCGGTCACGTCAGCCACGTGGTCCAGCTCGCCGCCGCGCTGCTCGAGACCGGTCACGCCTACGAGCGCGGGGGCTTCGTGTTCTTCCGCGGCGAGCAGATGGTCCGCGACACCGGGCTGCCGGTCGAGGAGGCCACCCGGCTCGCCGCCGAGTTCGGCGACCGCAACGAGGACGACGGCCGCGAGGCCCCGTTCGACGTGCCGGTGTGGCGGCCGTCGCCGGAGAACCACCCGGCCTGGCCGAGCCCCTGGGGCTGGGGTCGTCCGGGCTGGCACGCCGAGTGCGCGGCGATGGCGTGGGCGGTCTGCGGTGGCAGCGTCGACGTGCTCGCCGGTGGCGAGGACCTGGCGTTCCCACACCACGCCTACCAGGCGGCGATGGTCGAGGCCGCGACCGGGGTGGCGCCGTTCGCCCGCCGGCAGCTCCACGTCGGCGCGGTGCGCTTCGAGGGCGCGAAGATGGCCAAGTCCACCCGCAACCTGGTGCTGGTCAGCGACGTGCTGGGGGAGCACCGGGCGCCCGCACTCAGGCTGATGCTGCTCAACCGGTCCTGGCGCGACCCCTGGGAGTACGCCGGGTCCGAGATCGTCGCGGCCGAGGACCTGCTGGACCGGCTCTACGCGGCCGCTGGACGGCCCGGCGGAAGCGCCGCCGGCCGCGACGCGGTGGTCGCAGCGCTGCTGGACGACCTCGACGTGCCCACCGCCGTGGCTCGCGCCGAGGAGGCCGGCGGGGTGGCCGCGCGCACCGCGCTGGATCTGCTCAAGCTCACCGGCGGGACGTCCCCGGTCTGAGGAGGCTGCCGAGCGGACGCCGTGCCGGCGCCCGGCCGGCGCCCGGGGACCACGGAGCCGTCGACACCCCCCGCGGCACACCCCGCGACACCCACTCCGCTCCCGAAATTCCCCCGGTGGCACCCGGACCGGAACGACGTCGCGCCCGCGGCCAAGGCCGCGGCCGTCAGCGCCATCGAGCGACGGTCCCGGCGCGGCGGTTCGACGCTGCAGGTCCTCGACGCGCAGTACGGCGGGGTCCTGCCCGGGTCGGCCAGCGTGCTGGTGGTCTGCCGCACCTGGAGCCGCGGCCCGGGCGGGGTGGTCCGGGCCGGCGGCGCGACGTACGACGTGCGGCTGGTGCGCGGCGGGACCGGCTGGCGGGTCACCGCCGTGCACCCCTCGCACCCCGGCGCCGCGGCGCACGCGCTGACCGCGAAGGCCCGGCAGGTCCTGGCCGAGCCGCGGATCGAGCTGCCGCCCGCGGCGCGCGCGGACGTGCGATCGGGCCAGGTGCACGACAGCGTGCTGGGCGCGATGCTGTCCCTGGCCAGGACCTACCGCCTGGGGGTGAGCGTGGTCAGGTCCGGTCACCCGACGTACGTGTTCGGGACCGGCCGGCTCAGCGACCACCCCCGGGGCCGCGCGTTCGACACCTGGCGCATCGACGGGCACCCGGTGGTCGACCGCCGCACCCCGCGGCGGCTGGTCGTCGGTTTCATGGAGGCGGCGGCCGCGGCGGGTGCCTACAACGTCGGCGGCCCCTACCTGCTCGGGTCGCCGCGCCAGTTCTTCAGCGACGCCACGCACCACGACCACGTGCACGCCGGCTTCGCCACCTGAACGACACCGGGACGACCCCGGGGACGACCCGGGGACGACCCGGCCGGGTCAGGAGGGAAACGCGACCGCGCCGGTGTCGGGGGCGTGGTCGGCCGCGCCGCTCCCGGCGGCGACCTGCTCGTAGCTGCCCCACTCGGAGCCGACCGCCCATCGGAACGACCGTGCGGAGCCGAGGTGCCCGCGCGGGAACCGGATCAGCAGGTCGTGGCCAGCGGCCCGGGCCGTCACCCCGCTGTCGGCGCCGAAACGGGCGCCGTCGGGGAACCGGTAGCTGCCGTGCCAGCCGTCGTCGCCCAGGGCGGCCCACACCTCGAAGTCGACCGAGCCGTCGCCGTCCACGTCGAAGAACGACGCCACGTCCATGGTCCGGTCGGGGTCCTGCTGCCGGTCGGGCAGGGTCGCGGCGCAGGACACGCGCAGCACGTAGCCGTCACGGCTCGACTCCAGGTGGGCCCCGGTCAGGTCGACGTACGACGGGGTGCCCACCGGTGCACCCGCCACGTCACCGAGGCGGTCGCGCAGCGAGGCCGAGGCCGACCGGGTCGGGAGGGCGGAGGCCGAGGGTGCCGGGGAGGCCTCGCCGCCGGCGGGCCCGAGGGGCGAGGAGGCCGTCGGTGCGGACGCCGCGCTCGTGCCGGGACGACCGGGGCGGCCGGACCCCCGAAGGCGGTGCTGGTGGGGACGGCCCCCGTGGCTCCGGACCGCGTCGAACGTGGGCGCCAGGTGCCCGGAGCCGACCGCCCCGGCGGCCGGTCGGGACGGTGGCTGCGCCGCGCACGAGGCGACGGTGAGCACGAGCACGCAGCGGACCGAGAGCCCGAAAAGCCGGAGAAACCTCGCCTCACCCGACCTCTTGCGCGAACCGCGTGGAAGCGACAAAATCATGGCAAACAATAACCGGTTCTACCGGGAGGGACGACGGCCTGTCCGGCCGTCGGTCGGGAGTCGAACCACCGATCCCCCGAAAGGTTCGTCATGTCTCTCGTCAAGCTCGCGGTTCCCGCCGCGGCGGTCGCTCTCGCCCTGGGCGGCGCCTCGGTCGCCCTCGCCGACCCGGGTCCCAACGGCAACAACACCTTCGGCCTGTGCACGGCCTACTACGCCGGGTCCGAGAAGGGCCAGGAGATGAAGCACCAGGCGCCGCCGTTCGCCGCGCTCGAGGAGGCAGCCTCCGCGGCCGGCCAGAGCGTGGACCAGTACTGCGCCGCCAACGGGACGCACCCGGGCAAGGGCTGACCGGACGACCGCACCGAAGGGGCCCTCGGGTGACCGGGGCCCCTTCCGCGTTCAGGCGGGTTCGGCGACGAAGACCGGGATCTCCCGGTCCGTGCGGGCCTGGTAGTCGGCGTAGTCGGGCCACACCGCGACCGCACGCTGCCACCACTGCGCGCGCTCGTCGCCCTCGGCGAGGCGCACCGTGTAGTCCCGACGGACCGGGCCGTCCTGGACCTCCACCCGGGGATGGCCGACCAGGTTGTGATACCAGGTCGGGTGGCTCGGCGCCCCGCCCTTGGACGCGACCAGGGCGTAGCTGCCGTCGTGCTCGACCCGCATCACGGGGTTCTTGCGGAGCTTCCCCGACCTCGCGCCGACCGAGGTGACCACGACCACCGGGACGCCCCGCATGGTCGTCCCCACCGTGCCGCCGGACTCCTCGTACGTCGCGACCTGGTCCCGGACCCACTGCGACGGGCTGGGCTCGTACTCTCCGACAAGGCTCATGGCACCATCTTGCACCCCGGGCGGAACCGGTCAGGTTGCCCGGCGCTCAGGCCGAGATGACCCCCTGCTCGGCCCCGGGCCTCTGGCTGACCTCGATCTTCCGCGGCTTGGCCTTCTCCGCGACCGGGACGCGCAGCCGCAGCACGCCGGCGTCGTAGCCGGCCTCGACCCGGTCGAGGTCGAGGTTGTCGCCGAGCACGAGCTGCCGGCTGAACAGGCCGGTCGGACGTTCGCTGGCCAGCATCTCCCAGTCGCCGTTCCTCGGCGGCCGCTCGGCCCGGACGGTGAGCACGTTGCGCTCGACGTCGACCTCGAGCGTGTCCGGTGCGATGCCGGGCAGGTCGAACTCGATCACGAACGTGTCGCCCTCGCGCCAGGCGTCCATGGGCATCACGGCCGGGCGCGACGTGGTGCCCGAGCCGATCAGCTGCTGGGCCAGTCGGTCGAACTCACGGAAGGGGTCGGTCCGCACCAACATCATGGGTTCCACCTCCACAGAGTGTGTCGTTCTGCTTCCGCCGATCTATAGTGGCGGCTATAGGTTTTATATAGCACCATGGCCAGGTCGGTGCAAGAGTCGCACGTCGAGGAGCAGACGATGTCCGCAGCGGAACCGGATCGGGCGCTGTACGCGATCTCGGTCGCGGCGGAGCTCGTCGGCACCGGGGTGCAGAACCTCCGGCTGTACGAGAGCCGGGGACTGGTCGAGCCGCAGCGCACCGAGGGCGGCACCCGCCGCTACAGCGACAACGACCTGGCCCGGCTGCGCCGGATCACCGTGCTCCTCGACGCCGGGCTGAACCTGGCCGGCATCGCGCTGGTGCTCGACCTCGAGCACGACAACGACCGGCTGCGCCAGCGCCTCGGCGAGCGCCCCCGCCGGCCCTAGCCCGACGCCGGGCGCCCTCCGGCGTCGCACCCGGGACCATCGGCACTGTCGGCCCGCCGGGTGGCTGGTGAGGCTGGCAGGAGAGTCCCTGGAGCAGCCATGACACAGACCCGAGCCACCACCGCACGCCCGCGCCGCACCACCGGCGCGGCTGCGCCCCGGCCGCACGCCGAGGCGCAGGCCAAGCCCGAGCCGACCGCGTCGGCGCCCGCCGCCACCCTCCCGGAGGCCCGGCTCCGCGAGGTCGACGGCCTGGTCGCCGACGCCGCCCGAGCCGCTGAGCAGATGCGCACGCTCGACCAGCAGCAGGTCGACGCGATCGTCGAGGCGATGGTGCGCGCCGGCCTCCGCGGGGCGGTCGAGCTCGCCCAGCTCGCGATCGAGGAGACCGGCTTCGGCGTGTTCGAGGACAAGGTGGTGAAGAACTACGTCGCGACGGAGTTCCTCTCCGACTACCTGCGGGACAAGCGCTCGGTCGGCGTGATCGACGAGGACGTCGAGCGGAACATCGTCCGGGTCGCCGAGCCGGTCGGCGTCGTCCTCGCCGTCACGCCGGTGACCAACCCGACCTCCACGGTTCTGTACAAGGCGATCGTCGCGGCGAAGACCCGCAACGCGGTGATCTTCCGACCCTCGCCGTTCGCGGTCCGCTGCTGCGAGCGCAGCGTCGAGATCCTGCGCGACGCGGCGGAGCGGGCCGGGATGCCGCCCGGCGCCCTCCAGGTGATCCCCGACGCGGCCCACGAGGTGACCCACTACCTGTTCGAGCACCCGCGGGTCGACTTCGTCTGGGTGACCGGCGGGCCCAAGATCGTGGCCCTCGCCAACCGCTCCGGCAAGCCCTCGCTGAGCGTGGGGCCCGGCAACGCGCCCATCTACATCCACCGCAGCGCCGATGTGAAGGGTGCGGTGGTGGACATCTTGATCTCGAAGACGTTCGACGCCTCGGTGATCTGCCCGGCGGAGCAGACCTGCATCGTCGACGACGCCGTGTACGACGAGACCGTCGCGGAGTTCCGCCGGATGGGCGCCCACCTGCTGAGCAACGAGGACGTGGACGCGCTCGCCGAGTTCGCGTTCGGGTGCGGGGACAAGGTCAACATGGAGGCGCTCGGCCAGCAGGCCCCCGAGCTGGCCGCGCGCGCCGGCATCACCGTCGCGCCCGGGACGAAGATCCTGCTCGCCCCGTTGCCGGCCGACCTCCAGGAGCTGGGCGCGCACCCGCTCGTCCAGGAGAAGCTGATGCCGGTGCTCGGTGTGGTGCGCTCCCCGAGCGTCGAGCACGGCATCGACGCCGCGGTGCTGGTGACCGAGCACGGAGGCCTCGGGCACACGTCGGCCGTCTACGCCAACGACGACTCCGTGGTCGAGGCGTACTCGCTGGCGGTCCGCACCGGCCGGATCCTGGTGAACGCGCCGACCGCGGTCGGGGCGCTCGGCGGCGTCTACAACAACCTGACGCCCACGTTCTCCCTCGGCTGCGGGACCTGGGGCGGCTCGAGCACCACGGAGAACGTCAACTACCAGCAGCTGCTCAACATCAAGACGGTGTCGCGCCGCCGGACGCCCCCGCAGTGGTTCCGGGTCCCCTCCAACACGTTCTTCAACGCCGGTGCCCTCGAGAACCTCCGCGACATCGAGTGCCAGACGGTGGTGGTCGTCACCGACCCGGAGTGCGAGGCGCGCGGCGTGGTCGACCAGCTGCGCGGGAAGCTGCGCACCGGCCACGTCCAGGTGTTCAGCGAGATCCGGCCCGAGCCCGACGAGGCCACGATCCGGCGCGGCACCGCCCTGCTCGAGCGGGTGCGGCCGGACCTGCTCGTGGCCGTCGGCGGGGGCTCGGTGATGGACGCCGCCAAGGCCATGCGGCTCTTCTACGAGCATCCGGAGAAGAACCTCGAAGACCTGACGCTGCCGTTCCTCGACCCGCGCAAGCGGGTGGCCGACTACCCGCGGGACCCGCACGTGCTGAGGCTCGTCGCCGTCCCGACCACGGCGGGCACCGGTTCGGAGGTCTCGCCGGCGGCGGTGATCACGGTGGGCGACCGCAAGGAGACGCTGGTCGACTACTGCCTGGTCCCCGACGTCGCGATCGTGGACCCCCTGCTGACCCTGTCGATGCCCGCCTCGGTCACCGTGGACAGCGGGATCGACGCGCTGACCCATGCGCTCGAGGCCGCGGTGTCGATCTTCGCCTCGCCGTACACCGACGCCTTCTGCGTGCAGGCCGCCCGGCTGATCTTCGACGCCCTGCCCAAGGTGTACGACGACCCGGGCGACCTGGTCGCGAGGACCGCGATGGCGAACGCGGCGACGCTGGCCGGGCTGGCCTTCTCGAACGCCTTCGTCGGCACGAACCATGCCCTCGCGCACGCGGTGGGGGCCAGGTTCGGCATCGCTCACGGCCGCGCCAACGGCGTGTTCCTGCCGCACGTGCTGCGCTACAACGCCGGCCTGCCGAGCAAGTTCATGCCGGCGCCCGGCTACTCGGCCTACGTGGCGCCCGACAAGTACGCCCAGCTCGGACAGGTGGTGTTCGGCGGCCACGGGGGCGAGGAGAGCAGGGAGCGGCTGTTCCAGAGCGTCGGCGACCTGCTCGACCGCGTCCACCTCCCCCGGTCGCTGAGGGAGGTCGGGGTCCCGGAGCGTGGGTTCCTCGAGGCGCTGCCGGGGCTGGCGATGACCGCCTTCGCCGACCTGAGCAACCGCACGAACCCCCGGATGCCGCTGGTCGGCGAGCTGACCGAGCTGCTGCGCCTCGGCTACTACGGGGTGGACGGCCATGCCCACTGACACCTCGACGCAGACCGTCGAGGTGGCCGCTGCCTTCGGCGTCGTGCTCGAGACGATCCGCGACGTGGAGAGCCAGCCGGAGTGGATCCCGGAGATCCTCGAGGCCGAGCTGCTCGAGGTCTACGAGGACGACGACCTACCGGCCACCGCGCGGTTCAAGGCGTCGGCGACCGTCGGCACCGACGAGTACACGCTGGCCTACGAGCACACCGACGCAACCATGAGCTGGACGATGGTCAAGGGCCGGATGCAGACCGGCCAGGAGGGCTGCTACACGCTGGCCGAGCTCGGGCCGGCCCGGACGTCGGTGACCTACGAGCTCACCATCCACCACAACCTGCCGCTGCCTGGGTTCATCCGCAGCCGGGTGATCAAAGGGCTGGTGAGCAGCACGCTGTCCGGCCTGCAGGCGCGCCTCGAGGGCTAGACCCCGGCCCGGTCGTGGTCCCGGGGGGTCAGCACGCAGAACTCGTTGCCGTCGGGATCGGTCATCTCCACCGAGCCTGCCTCCCCCTGGCCGGTGTCGGCCCGAGCCGCCCCGAGGGACACGAGGCGGTCGACCTCCGCCTGCTGGTCACCGTGAACAGGTGGCGCGACGTCGAAGTGCAGCCTGTCCCTCCCTGGCTTCGGCATCAGCGGGGGACCGCCCCAGGTGATCTTCGTGCCGCCACGAGGTGAGCGGATCGCGGTCTCCTGGTCCTGGTCCCAGACCAGCGGCCAGCCGAGCGCCTCGCTCCAGAAGTACCCGACCTCCTGGGAACCGTCGCACGCGAGCGCGCCGATGAACCCGCAGTCGGCAAGGAAGCTGTTGCCCGGCCCGACGACGCAGAACTCGTTGCCTTCCGGGTCCGCGAGCACCACGTGACCTTCCTCCGGGCGTTGCCCGATGTCGATGTGCCGGGCGCCGAGCCCGAGCGACCTCGCCACCGTCTGCTGCTGGTCCTCCAGGGAGGTGCTCGTCAGGTCGAAGTGCATCCGGTTCTGGCCGACCTTCGGCGCCCGGGCGGGGAGGAAGCGAATCCGGAAACCGCTGTCGTCGCTCGGCAGGAGCGTGATGCCCTCGTCGTGGTCGTCGGCCGTCTCCCGGCCCAGGACGCCGGCCCAGAACCGCGCGAGGTGAAGTGGTTCGTGGGCAGCGATGCAGAGGGCGAAGAGGTGAGAGGTCATCGCGAGTCTCCGATCTGCCGGCCCCACCGCCGCGCATCCCCGCTGCGCACGACGCAGGCAACGCTAGGCCGGCGCATTGCCTCGTCGCAACGCGATTGCGCCCGGCCCGAGCCGGCACGGCGTGCCACTCATCGAGGTCGCACCGGGACGGCAGGGTGGTGCCGGTCGCACGACGGCGCTCTGCGATCCTGGGTGGCATGAGACCGCGCCTGCCGCAGCCGGCAGTCCGATGGCTGCCGCCGCTCCTGGCCGACCTGGTGTGCGTGGTCGTCTTCGCGTTCGGCGGGAAGGCCTCGCACGAGGCGAACGACTCGAGCTGGGTCGTCCTTGCCATCGTGTGGCCGTACGCGCTCGCGGCTGTCGTCGCCCACTCATGGCTGGTCTCCCGGCGCCGGCCGACCCGACGAATCTGGCCCGAAGGCACCGTCATCCTGGCCGTGACGTACGTGCTCGGCATGATCCTGCGCGCTGCCTCCGGACGAGGCATCGCAGTCGACTTCCTTGCGGTGGCCCTGCTCTTCCTGGCGCTCACGCTGCTCGGGTGGCGGGCAGTCGCCTCGCTCGCCGCCCGCCGTCGCTGACCCGGTTCGTCAGCTGCTGGTTCGGCCGCCGCCCACCGTGTCCTGGCTGACGACATCGACCGAGATCTCCACCGCCGGAACCGTCCCCTTGTTCTCGAGCCAGTGGAAAGTGTTGCGGTCCTCGGGCCAGCCGACGCCCGGCCCGTAGTCCGTGGTGCTGCCGTCTCGGTGGTCGGTGATGGTTCCCTGCAGCACGTAGACGGTCCCCGGTCTGCCCTTGTGGTCGTGGACCGGGCCGAAGACTCCTCCCGGCTCGATGGTCACCATCCGCATCCGGAGCTGGCGGCCCTCCATGCCCTCGATCTCGGGGCCGAGGTCGACCGTGGCCAGCAGCTCCACCGTGACCCCCTTCGTCTGCGGCGCCGGTTGTTCGTCGCTCATCGTGTCGTCCCCTCTGCTGACGCCGGCCCGCGGCGGGCGGTCTCCACGGCTTCGGTCCGGATGGTTCCTGAAGCCTCGCGGGCGTGACGGGCGTGACTGGATTGTGCACCCTCCGCGTTGCGGTCACGGACTGTCGGCGGCGAGTGGATGTCATCCGAAGAGCTCGTCGAGCCAGTCGAAGGTCACCTGGCCCACCAGGCTGAGGTTGGTGCCACCGGCGTGGCTGTCGGCGCCTTCGTCGCGGGGCATGACGATGAGTCGCTTGTTCGGGTTGTCGATCTTGGCGAGTGCTTCGTCCTGCCAGCGTCTGCTGATCGAGAACTCCTCGTACTCCTGCTCGGCGACCAGGATCAGCGTCGGGCAGGTGATCTGCGAGGGGTCGACAACGAATCCTTGGGACGCGACGGCCAGCATGCCGTCGATGGTGCGGGCTCCGGACTTCCACTTGTAGATGTCGAAGAGCACTCGTGCCGTGGCGGCCTTGCGGACGTGCAGCCGTTCGGCCACGCGAACGAGACCGAGCCGCTCGGCGCGGGCCAACGCCGGGGCGTTCATGGTCTCGGTCCACACCGCGTAGCCGTCGAGCAGCATGCTGAACGCCACGAGTGCCTTGATCCTCTTCTCGTGCATCGCCGCCCGCGGCGCGAGGTAGCCGCCGCCGCTGATGCCGAAGACGGCCAACCGGTGCTGGTCCACCCCCGGACGAGCGAGCACATGGTCGAGGACGGCCCCCATCGGCGTCTCCGTGTCCGGCCTGGCGACCAGTCCGTCGAACGGGGTGATGCCCTGCTCGGGGAGATCGACCAGCAACACGTTGTAGCCACGCTCGAGCGCGCCCGGGCCGACGTAGGCGTAGAGGTCCTCACAGAACGTGTCGCCGCCGCCGATCATCACCAGCGTCTTGCGCGGTTGCCCGTCGTCGCTCGGCATGAGGAGGTAGCCGGGCAGGGTCTTGCCCTCGAACGGGATGGCGACCGGTTCGAACGGCCGGTCGAACAGACCCGCTGCCTCCCGGAAGCAGGCCCGTGCCTTGGCGTACCGGCTCTTGTACTCATCGGGTTTCTCCAGCGGGCTGATCAGCGCCAGCGGCGCCCGGTAGTAGCTGTAGGCGCGGAGGAACGAGTTGCGGGCACTGACCCGGTGACCCGCCTGCAGCGAGGCCCGGGCCCGGGCCTCGACCCTGACCGCGAGCGCCTCCCACTCCGCCACCCAGCTGCCCGGATCACCGTCCCTGATCCTGGACGCGGCGTACATCGCCTCGCCGACCTCACTGCCGCCACTGGTCTGGGCGCCCATCAGCCATTGCAGGAAGAAGTCGAAGACCGGGACCTTCCCCTCGCGCTTCTCAGTCTCCTGTGCCAGGACCGGGGACATCAGGGGCGAATGTCCCCTGGCCGCCGGGGCAGGTCGTGCGACCGGGGGAACGAGGCGAGGCGCGGGCCGGCTCAGCCGCCGATGCCCAGCTTCCCGGCCAGCCGGCCGAGGTAGGCCACCACCGCGGACTCGTCGGCGTCCGGCAGCCCGAACAGCGCCTCGGTGACGCCGAGGGCCTCCCATCGCTCGAGCGCGGCGGGGTCCGGCCTGCCGGCGAGCACGACGATCTCGGGCTCGCCCTCGCGTCCGGCGTCCTTCCAGGTCTGCTGCAGGAGCCGGACCTTCTCCTCGATGTCGCGCTCGATCGGCGTGGTGATCCAGCCGTCGGCCGAGCGCGCGATCCAGGCGAACGTCCTCTCGGTCCCGCCGGCCCCGACCAGCACGGGCAGCCTCTCCTGCACCGGCTTGGGCCACGCCCAGCTCGGCCCGAAGGAGACGAACTCCCCGTCGTACGACGCCTCCTCCTGGGTCCACAGCGCCCGCATCGCCTCGAGGTACTCCCGCAGCACCGTGCGCCGCCTGTCGCCGGGCACCCCGTGGTCGCCGAGCTCGTCGAGGTTCCACCCGAAGCCGGCGCCGAGCGTGACCCGCCCGCCGGAGAGGTGGTCGAGCGTGGCGATGGTCTTCGCGAGCGTGATCGGGTCGTGCTCCACCGGCAGCGCCACCGCGGTCGACAACCGGATCCGCCGGGTGACCGCAGCGGCGGCGCCGAGGGACACCCAGGGGTCGAGCGTGCGCGTGTAGCGGTCGTCCGGCAGCGTCCGGTCCCCGGTGCCGGGGTGGGCCGACTCCCGACGGACCGGGATGTGGGTGTGCTCGGGCACGTAGAACGACGCGAACCCGGCCTCCTCTGCGGCCCGGGCCGCGGCCGCGGGGGTGATCCCCCGGTCGCTGGTGAACAACACGATGCCGAACCTCACCCGGTGCCTCCAGATCGGGACAACTGAAACGCGTTCTAGAAGTAGATTAGGGCACCAGCGCCCCGCCCGGCCATCCCCGAAAGGTGACCATGCCCCACGACACCGGAGCCCCGGCCCGCACCCTCGCCGCCGGAGCCCTCGGCCTCGCGCTTGCTCTCGCGCTCGGCGCCTGCTCGTCGGGCACGAAGGACGCGGGCGGCGAGCCGACCCCGAGCCCGACGACCGCCGCAGCCTCGCCGAGCCCGTCGGCCACCCCGTCGAAGCGTCCCTCCGCGCCTGCCTCCGCGAGCGCCTCCCCGGTCAAGAAGTACGTCGACACGATCCCGGCCGACCTGCGCGCCTCGCTGTTCACCCAGGGCAGCGTGCCGCCGTCGTACGCCGACTGGATCTCGACCAGCCCCCAGCAGAGCACGGTGGACGGGCGGCACGAGGTGGTCGTGGACCGGCGGCTGCCGCCGTGCGAGAAGGACCCGGCCGCGCACTACGACTCCGACCGGCACACCGCGGGGTTCGCGGCGACGCTGTTCCAGGCCGGCACCTACATCGTGGCACGGCAGCTGACCGTCTACCACGACGTCGACGAGGCGAAGGCCGCGATGCAGGAGATGGTCGACAAGAACACCTCGTGCACCGTCTACGACGGCAAGCAGGTCAGCGCGTCGGTCACCGGCGACCTCGTGGACGCAGCCGAGCTCGACGTCCCCCAGCACGACAAGACCGTGGCCGGCGAGACCTCCCTGACCGTCGGCGACGCCACCGGTGTGAGCTGGTGGACGGTGATCTCGCGCCAGGGCACCGCCGTGGTCCTCACCCGGGTCGCGGACCCGAGCGCCAAGGTCCGCCCCAGCGGCGGCACCGACGACAGCATCAAGTTCCGCCAGGCGGTGCTCAGCCAGGCCAACACCTCGGCCAAGGCGCTGGACGGCTTCGCCGGCTGAGCGACAGCCCTCCGCGGGTGCCCGTGGACGGGCTACCGTCATGAGCATGCGGATGTTCGTGGCCCTGGTGCCGCCGGAGGCCGCCGTCGAGGACCTCGCCGGGTTCCTGGAGCCGCGGCGCGAGGCCGGCCCGGGCCTCCGCTGGACGGTCCCCGAGCAGTGGCACGTCACGCTGGCGTTCATGTCCGACGTCGCCGACCGCCACCTCGACGACCTGCTGGCCCGCCTCGAGCGCGCCGCTGCCCGCCGTACGGCGTTCCCCGTGACGCTCGCGGGCGGCGGCGCCTTCCCACACCCGGGCCGCGCGAAGGTGCTGTACACCGGGGTGGATGCCGGCGACCGGCACGAGGAGCTGCGGCGGCTGGCCACCGGGGCCCGCGCGGCGGCCACCAAGGCCGGCGCGGAGGCCGCGGGTGGCAGGTTCCGGGCCCACGTCACGCTCGCGCGCACCGGCCGGCCGGTCGAGGCGACCCGCTGGGTGCGGGTGCTGGAGCCCTACCGGGGGCCGACCTGGACGGTCGGGCAGGTCACCCTGGTCGCCTCCCACCTGGGGGAGGGGCCGCGTCGCCGACCGCGCTATGAGCACCTGGCCGTCTTCCCGCTGCGAAACACCGCGGAAACCCCCGTCTGAGACGGTGCCCGGGTGCACATCACGAGGGCAGGCCTCACCCCGGTGAAGGGGGCCCGCCACCAGGAGCACCGGGCGGTCGACCTGACGGAGACCGGGCCCGCGGGGGACCGGGTCTTCTGCCTGGTGGACCCCGAGCGGGACCGGTGCCTGCGCACCGTGGAGAACCCCGCCCTGCTCGGGACCCGGGCGGCCTGGCGCAGCGGCGTGCTGTCGGTCGGTCTGCCGGACCGGACCGTCGAGGGGCGGCCCGCCCGCACCGGCGAGCTCCGCGCCGTCGACTACTGGGGACGGACCGCGACGGTGGAGGTGCTCGACGGTCCCTGGGCCGAGGCCTACTCCGCGCACCTGGGACGCCCGGTGCTGCTGGCCCGGGCCGAGCCCGGTGCCGTCGTCTACGGCGGTTCGGTCTCCCTGGTCACCAGCGGGTCCCTGGCGCTGCTGTCGGAGCGACTCGGGCGCCGGGTCGAGGGCGAGCGGTTCCGGGCCACGCTGCAGGTGGACACCGGTGACGCGCCGCCGCACGTCGAGGACTCGTGGGTGGGGCGCACGCTTCGGGTCGGGAGCGCGCGGATCCGGGTCCTCGGACGGGTGACGCGCTGTGCGGTCGTGGACCTCGACCCGGCATCCGGTGTGCGGGACGCGGACGTGCTGGGGGCCCTGACGGGATATCGTCGTGACCGAAGGGAGGTCGCCTTCGGCGTCGACGCGGTGGTCAGCCTGCCCGGTCGAGTCGAGAACGGTGACCGCGTGGAGCTGGGAAGGGACTGAGCGCAGATGCCGTACCTGCTGCGCGTCGCACTGCCCGACGTGCCGGGGTCGCTGGGCCGGGTGGCGAGTGCGATCGGTGAGGCCGGTGGCGACATCGAGGCGATCGAGATCGTCGAGCACCGACCCGACGGGACCGCGGTCGACGACGTGCTGCTCGAGACCGCCCCGGGGGTGATGCCGGACTCCATCGTGTCCGCGTGCTCCCGGCTCGACGGCGTCTCGGTCCTGTGGGTCTCCCGCTACGCCGCGGGCGGCAACCTGTTCCTCGACCTCGAGGCCGTCGAGGCGCTGACCCAGAACCCCGGCACGGCGTACGACCAGCTGGTGGACCTGCTGCCGATCACGTTCCGCGCCGACTGGGGGCTCCGGGTCCGGCGCACGCCCGGGGGTCCCAAGGTTCTGCACGGCACGTCGGCCGCGCCCGACCTCGTGGGCGACGAGCCGGAATGGTTCCCGCTGACGCAGGCCGCACGGCTCGACCTGCCGCCGGAGTGGGCGCACCTCGCGGAGGGCACCCTGCTGGCGGGTGCGCCGCTGGCCGACGCCGAGGAGATCGTGCTGTTTGGGCGGCGCGGCGGCCCCGAGGTCCTCGACTCCGAGCTGGCCCGGCTGCAGCACCTCGCCGCGCTCGCGGTGACCATCGCGACCGTGGGCTGAGCGGGGACCGGGGGTCCATACGCCCGTCGCAGGGCGTTCACAGCGGTCCTTAAGAGAGCGATCGCATCCTGGGATGCATGGATGCAAGAGAACGCAAGCTCAGGACCGCCCGCCGGTTGCGCACCGGGATGGTCTCGGCCGGCGTGGCCGGGTCTCTCGGCATCGCGGGGCTCGTGGGGCTGCCGGCGCTGCACGCCCTCACCGGCGACTCCCAGGCGCAGCCGACCGAGACCCGGCAGCAGGCCCCGAGCCGATCCAAGGACCGGCAGGCGCAGCCGCAGCGGACCCGCTCCGACGACGGGGGCGAGCGTGGCGACGACGGCGGCGGCAACTCGTTCCCGACCAGCCCGCCGCCGAAGAGCCAGAGCCAGAGCCAGAACCAGGCGCCCGCGCCCTCGCTCCAGTCGGGCAGCGGCGCCCCCCAGGCCACCACCAGCGGCTCCTGACCGCGCACCCCGAACAGGCGATGAGATGAAACCCCTGACCCCCGCCCGGGACACCGAGGAGTGGTCGCTGTGGAGCACCACGGCGCGACTCGTGGTGACCCAGCCGGCCGTGCTCGGTGAGGCCCGCGCCCTCGTGGACGGCTACCTGGCCCAGGTGGACGACGCGGCCAACCGGTTCCGGCCCGACTCGGAGGTCTCCCGGCTGCGCCCGGGCCGTGACGGCTACGTCCGGCTCGGCCCGGTGCTGGCCGACCTCGTCTCCGAGGCACTCGCGGCCGCCTGGTTCACCGACGGGGACGTGGACCCCACCGTCGGCACCGTGATGGACGCGCTGGGCTACGACCGCGACCTGGACCTGGTGCTGGCCGACGACCGACCGGTGCGCGCCGTGCTCCGGCCGGCGCCCGGCTGGCGCACCCTGCGGCTGGTCGGTGACCTGCTCGCGTTGCCCCGCGGGGTCCGCCTCGACCTGGGCGCGACCGCCAAGGCGGTGGCCGCCGACCGGGCCGCCGAGCTCGTGCACCGCGAGCTGGGCACCGGGGTGCTGGTCAGCCTCGGCGGCGACATCGCCACCGCGGGGCCCGCGCCGGCCGGGGGCTGGCAGGTGCACGTGCAGGACCGCTCGGACGACCCCGCCGACCAGGTCAGCCTGCCCGCGGGGGGCGCGATCGCGACCTCCAGCACGGCGTCGCGCCGGTGGCGCGGCGCGGACGGACCGCTGCACCACATCGTCGACCCCCGCACAGGAGCGCCCGCTGAGGCGGTCTGGCGCAGCGTCACCGTCGCCGCCGACACCTGCGTGCGGGCCAACGCCGCGACCACGGCGGCCCTGGTCCGCGGGCTGAGGGCGCCGGCCTGGCTCGAGCGGCTGGGCTACCCGGCACGCCTCGTCGCCGCCGACCGCAGCGTGCGCACGGTGGGCGCCTGGCCGCGGGAGGTGGCCGCATGAGTGCCACCCTGACCGCCGCCCTGTGGTACCTCGGGCGGGGCACCGGCACGATGGCGCTGGTGATGTTCACCGTCTCGGTGGTGCTGGGCATCCTCACCCGCTCCGGGCGCACCCTCTCCTGGCTGCCGCGGTTCGCGGTCAGCGACCTGCACCGCACCGCGGCGCTCACCGGCACCAGCCTGGTCGCGCTGCACGTCGGCTCGCTCCTGTTCGACCCCTACGCGCAGCTGCGGCTCGTCGACCTGGTGGTGCCGTTCGGCGGCGCCTACCGGCCGCTGTGGCTCGGGCTGGGCACGGCCGCCGCCGACCTGCTGGTCGCGATCGTCGCGACCAGCCTGCTCCGGCACCGGATCGGGCCGCGCGTCTTCCGGGCGGTGCACTGGGCGACCTACGCGATGTGGCCGGTGGCGCTGCTGCACGGCCTCGGCACCGGCACCGACGCCGGCACCCCCTGGTTCCGGGCGATCGCACTCGGCTGCGCGGCCGCCGTGCTCGGTGCGCTGGCCTGGCGCACCTCCCCGTCCTTCGTCGAACGCGGGTGGCGACGCGCCCCCAGGAAGGTGGTCTCCCGATGAGCTCGCTGTACGCCCCACCCGGCTCCGACGCGCGCGAGGTGCGGCCCCCGGACGGGCCGCGCCGGCTGCTGGCCGCGCCGGAGCCGTCGCTGGCCGTCCACCGTGAGACCTTCGGGCCGACCCCGACGCCGCTGGACCTCGCGCGGCTGCTCGAGAAGGCGGGTCTGACCGGTCGCGGCGGAGCGGGGTTCCCGACCGCCCGCAAGCTCCGGTCCGTCGCCGAGCGCGGCCGCGGCGTCGTGGTCGCGAACGGCTCCGAGGGCGAGCCGGCCAGCGCGAAGGACCGCACCCTGCTGATGCACGCCCCGCACCTCGTGCTCGACGGGCTCATGCTGGTCGCCGACGCGGTCGGTGCCCGGTCGACGTACCTGGTGACGGGGGACGCCGACGCCGAGAAGCGGGTCCGCCGGGCGCTCGACGAGCGCGGCGAGCGGCGCCGCGTCGAGGTCGTCCGGGTCGCCGACCGGTTCGTCTCGGGCGAGGAGTCCGCGCTGGTGAACCGGCTCAACGGCCGGCCCGCGGTGCCCTCGGACCGCTCCGTGCGGGTGTACGAGCGCGGGGTCGACCGCCGGCCGACGGTGGTCAGCAACGTGGAGACGCTGGCGCACGTGGCGCTGGTCGCCCGGTTCGGCGCCGACTGGTTCCGCGAGGCCGGCACCGACGAGCAGCCGGGGACGTTCCTGGCGACGGTGTCCGGCGCGGTCACCCCGGGTGTCTACGAGCTGCCCTACGGGACCTCGATGGCGCACCTGGTCCGCTCGGTCGGTTCGTCGCCCGAGGCCCTGCAGGCGGTGCTGGTGGGCGGCTTCCACGGCGCCTGGATCCCGGCGCGCGACCTCGAGCGGGTCCGACTGACCCGGTCCGACCTCGCGCCGTACGGCGCCTCCGTGGGTGCCGGCGTGCTGGTGCTGCTCGGCCACGACCGCTGCGGCCTGGTGGAGAGCGCGGGCATCGCGCGCTACCTGGCCGGCGAGGTCGCCGGCCAGTGCGGGCCGTGCGTCAACGGGCTGCCCCGCATGGCGGACACGCTGACCGCGCTCGCGGAGGGCGACCGCCGGCGCGGACTGGTCGAGGAGGTGCACCGGCTCCGCGGCCTGGTCGAGGGGCGGGGCGCCTGCAGCCACCCCGACGGCACCTCGCGGTTCGTGGCCAGCGCGATGCGCGTGTTCGCCCACGAGGTGGACGTGCACCAGGGAGGTGGGTGCAGTGCCGCGACTGCACGTTGACTGGACCCGCTGCGACGGGCACGGCTCCTGCGTGGAGCTGCTCCCGGAGATGCTGGAACGCGACGACTGGGGCTACCCGGTCGCGCGGCGCACGCTCGACGTCCCGCGGCGGCTCGACGAGCACGCCCGGCACGCGGTCGACGCCTGTCCGCTGCTCGCGCTCCGCCTGGTCCGCTCCTGACCGGCTTCCCGTCCGATCCGGACGCGTGCACCGAACACCCGGGCGAGCGCCGCCGCGTCCGGCTCGCATAGCCTTGCGGCCATGGGTGAGCGCGAGTCCGTCTCGGAGATCTTCGACCCGTCGGCCTGGAGGCCGGTGCCTGGCTTCGAGGACCTGACCGACCTGACCTACCACCGGGCGGTGGACCACGGGACGGTCCGGATCGCGTTCGACCGGCCCGAGGTGCGCAACGCGTTCCGTCCGCACACCGTCGACGAGCTGCTGCGCGTCCTGGAGCACGCGCGGGTCTCCAGCGACGTCGGCTGCGTGCTGCTCACCGGCAACGGCCCGTCGCCGAAGGACGGCGGCTGGGCGTTCTGCTCCGGCGGCGACCAACGGATCCGGGGCCGCTCGGGCTACCAGTACGCCTCCGGCGAGACCTCGGAGACCGTCGACAAGGCGAAGCTCGGACGGCTGCACATCCTGGAGTGCCAGCGGCTGATCCGGTTCATGCCCAAGGTCGTGATCAGCGTGGTGCCCGGCTGGGCGGCCGGCGGCGGGCACAGCCTGCACGTGGTGTCCGACCTGACCCTGGCCTCGCGCGAGCACGCGCGCTTCAAGCAGACCGACGCGGACGTGGGGTCGTTCGACGGCGGCTTCGGGTCGGCGTACCTGGCCCGCCAGGTCGGGCAGAAGTTCGCCCGCGAGATCTTCTTCCTCGGCGACGAGTACTCCGCCGACGACGCCCACCGGATGGGCATGGTCAACGCGGTCGTGGACCACGCCGACCTGGAGAAGGTGGCGCTGGACTGGGGCCGCAAGATCAACGGGAAGTCGCCGACCGCGCAGCGGATGCTGAAGTACTCCTTCAACCTCATCGACGACGGGCTGGTCGGCCAGCAGCTGTTCGCCGGCGAGACCACCCGGCTCGCCTACATGACCGACGAGGCCGTCGAGGGCCGCGACTCCTTCCTGGAGAAGCGCGAGCCCGACTGGTCGGCGTTCCCCTGGTACTACTGATCTGGCGCGTTTATGCAGGTCAGAGGCCTGTTAGGACCTCCTGCGTGGCAGATGCGTGGCAAGAACTGCCGATGCCATTCCTGAAGCTGCCGCTCCGGTCTTGTCCGCGACCGTGTGCTCATCGACCGCCAGGTGCTGCTGGTCGCCTCGTCGATCCGGCGGAGGCAGCGATCCCTGGCCAACGCATCATGCGTTGATTGGAAGCGCGCCGACGGGAAAGGCCTCGTGGGAACGTGGGATGGCACCTACCCACCCGGGGTGCCGACCCGGCGGGCACGGGTGTTCCGTGTCACCGCGAAGCCCATCGAGTCCGGCAAGTACAAGGGTCTGGTGGAGCTCACCGCTGGCTGGCGCAACGGCGGTTCAGCCGACTGGCGTGGTTACGCGAGTTTGACCCGTCGAGTAGCTGCCGGGGACCCGGGTCCCTTGGCCGCGTTCTTCCGCGAGGTCGAGCGCAAGCTCGCAGCGCTCCTACTCAACGCGGACTACACCGCCGACGAGCTCTCGCTGATGATCCGCAAGTTCCGGCTCGCAACGGTCGGGGACGCCGTTCTCGGATCAGACGGGGACATCATCGACTTCCCCCACCACCGTCCCGGTCCCCGAACTGCCGGATAAGTAGAGCGGACGAGGCCAGCAAGAGGGCCGTCCGCAGTCCACACAGGTGAAGATCTGCCGGCCCATGCGGAGATTGTCGCCTGCCTGACGAAGGCCAGGCGACTGGATCTGCGAGATCGTCGGTCAGCGAACCTCCTGGCGATTAGGCCGCGTTGCCATGACCTCGACAGCCATGCCAGCCGCGGCGACGCGGGTCTTGTCCTCTGCTGTCGGCCACAGGTGCGCGTACGTGCTGAGCGTTGTCGTGGCCGATGCGTGTCCCATCGCCCGCTGGACAGTGACGACATCGCACCCGGCCGCGATCAGACCGCTGGCGAAATAGTGCCGCAGGTCGTGGAGCTTGAAGGCCACTCCGGCGTCCGCGCGCGTCGACCGCCAGCGGTAGTCGACGAGGTTGTCGTGCCACGGCCTACCGTCCTCGTCGAAAAGCCACCGCGATGGCTTGCCGTCGGGAGTGTGCACGCGGACGTGCTCAGCGAGGATCGCGATCACCTCGTCGGGCAGATAGATCGTCCGTTCGGACTCGTACTTCGGTGGTCGGGTCACCACGGTGATCCCGCCCGCGGCCTCGACGAGATTCTTCCCCGCCGCGACGTCAGCCGACTTAGCCCGTTGAAGCTGACGCGTGACCCGCAGGGTGCGGCCGAGGAAGTCAATGTCGCCGACCTGCACCCCGAGCGCCTCGCCACGTCGCAGCCCGGCGAACACGCAGAGCGCGACGTACGCGGTGAAGCCGGGCCTCGACTTCGGCCGTCGCTCGGGCTCGGCGGCAAGTAGCAGCTTCGCGACGTCGGCACTCGTCGGGATAGACATCGCCGCTTCGGCTTTCCGCTTGCGAGGCAGCACGACACCGGCGGTCGGGTCGCTGGCGATGAGCCGGTCGGCGACTGCGGCGCGGAAGACGCCGCGCACGATCGTGAACCGGGTGTCGATCGTCGTCGGCGCAAGCCGCGCGGTCATGTTCTTCACCCACGCCTCCACGTGTGAGCGGCGGATGGCTCGCAACTGCATGTCGCCGAACGTCACGCCTGCCGTGGCGAGGTCGGCGTTCTCGCGCGTCGACGAGAGCCAGACCTGACGTGGCGCCCACTCGCCGTAGAACGCCGCGAACGTCACCTTCCCGGCCGCTGGGTCGATCCAGTCGCCGCGGACGACCTTCGCCTCCTCCGTCGCGACCCAGCGCTTGGCGTCAACTTGCCTCTTGAACGACTTGGTGTGCTGCTTGCCGGCTTCGTCGCGGTACGACCCGCGCCAGGATTGGCGTTCCTTCCAGACCCAGCCCATGGTTGCCTCCTCTCGGGCGATCTTCCATCGTGCGCCTGCCCGTCCACGGACGTCGACCGAAGTCAGTGCCCCTGTGGACGGTTCATCTGCTCGGTGACCCACAGGACGACGTCGGACTTCCAGTAGCGGACGTGGCGGCCGACCTTGAAGCTCCTCGGGCCGGCGCCGATCACGCGCCAGTAGCGGAGTGTGTTCTCTGGGACGCGGAGCAGCGCGGCGGTCTCGTCAAGCGTGAGCATCTCGTCGCCGAGGTTCTTGCGCGGCAGCGGGCTGTCGGGTTGAGCTGTCATGACTCCTCCGTGGAGTTCGATGGCTGGTGACGATCAGGATGGGTCGGCAGGTATCCACGAAAACGGGATACCTGCCTGGGGATACCTGGGGGATACCTGCGTTTGCGCAGGTCAGCAGGTATCCCTAAGTCGTTGCGAGTCGGGCTTGAATCGAGTGGTTCATGCCGGACAGCGTGGACTGCGCGCGTTACCGGAACCTGGTAACAAGCAGGGGGAGCGCTGAGGGGGAACGGGGCATCGCTGCAGGTCAGCCTGCGTTCCCCAAGTTCTTCGGCCGAGGTCTTGTCAGAGGACGAATCCGGCCGGCTGGGACGTCGACGGCCGGCGCTGCGGCAAGGGGGAACGTCGCTGCGTCTTCGGTACGGCGACCGCGCCGTAGCGGTCGATCGCCTCGATCGCCTGCCGCCGCGCGTGCTCGGGGCCGAGGTCGGCGCGGTCACGCCTGAAAGCGTCGGTCCATTGCTGTCGGGCGTCCACGACGGTCTCGGCTACGAGGTGGGCGGTGTTGTTCTGCCGTCCGCGGGTCATGGCGACGTACGTGGCCGCAGCGCCCGTGGTCTCGGCCAAGGCGAAGTGGGCGTGCTCGACCGTGTCGCCCTGCGCGCCGTGCACCGTCGTCGCGTAGGCGAGCTCGATGTACCGCGCGGCATACTCGGCCGGGACCTCTTTCTCACGACCGCGACCGCGCAGGATGAGCCCGCCGCCGTCGCGGACCCCAGCGATCGTCCAGGTCTGGCGGTTGGCGACCTGGAGTTCGGGATCGTTGCGTCGGGTGGCAACTCGGTCCCCGACGCTCAACTGCTCGCCGTCGGCTGTCAGGAGGCATCGCTCGCTCCGCGTCGACGGGCGCTGGCCGCGGATGGCTGCGTTCAGGTCGGCCACCTGGTCTCGCCTGTCAGCAATGACGAGGGCACCGGCGGCGCCGACCTCGGCCAGCGCCGCCGTTCGCTCGACGTCGGAGGCGTGGACCACGATCTGGCCACGCCGATGGAGCTCGTCGAACACCTTGGCCGGGTCGTCGCCGGTACGCATCCGCAGACTCAAGGCCGCGTAGTCGGGATCGGTGAACCGGTGCACCTTCTCCAGAGACACGACTGCGGTCGGGTGTGCCCAGGCGATTGCGTGGTCGAGCACGCCGCCACGGCCTACAGCTGGAAGCTGGTGACGATCTCCGACGAACCCAACGCGGGCCCCCGTCTCGTCAGCGATCGTCAGGAGTGCTCGAGCGGTGTCCTGATCGAGCATCCCGGCCTCGTCGACGAGGAGCAGGTCGCCCGGGCG
Organism: uncultured Actinomycetota bacterium; assembly: GCA_963838025.1. Classification (GTDB taxonomy): domain Bacteria; phylum Actinomycetota; class Actinomycetes; order Propionibacteriales; family Nocardioidaceae; genus Nocardioides_B. The sequence continues at coordinate 24,894 of CAWIPF010000004.1, read as the reverse complement.
GAGACGTGCCGAGGGGGCGGGGGTGGCGGTTTGCCGGGTCCACCTGCCGTCGTCATCCCAGTGCCAGCCGTGCTGGTGGATCAGCCATGCCGCGGAGTGGCCGTCGGCTCCGGTCTCGTCCGCCGCGACATCGGCGGCCTTGAGTGTCGGCGTGACGACCATCAGCCGGTGACCGCTTCGGGCGAGGAGCGTCCGGGTCGCGCGCAGCGCAGTGGTCTTCCCTGAGCCGGCGGCGCCCTCGACGACGACGAGCTCGCCGTCGCCTGCCAACGCGCCGACGACTGCGGCTTGGGTCGGGTCGATGCGATCCAGCCCACGAGCGCCAACTCGGACCCGGTGGGCGGGTCGACTCCCACGCCGCGACAGGCGACCGATGATTTCGCCCTCGACCCACAGCACTCGCGGCGATGTCAGGGACCGGACGTGCTCCGGTACGCCCTCGCCGGTCAACAGCCGGGTGCACCGTTGAACGGCTCGGGCTGTGATGTCCTCGGCTAGCTCGATCCGGACGGCCGAGTCGGCGATCAGGTAGGTCTGTGCGAGCAACACTTCGGTCTTCCCGCGGATGTCGGCCTCGTTCCACGCCGACGCCTTGGAGCCGAGGACGGAGACGACTAGTTCGGCAGCGGCGTCGCGGTCGATCCACCCGGGCTGCGTGCCTCTGAGCGGGAGGGCGTCGCCCGGATCGCGGTAGCCGAGATCTCGGAGCTCCTGGTTCCACCGCTCGACGAACTCTCGACCGTCGCGCGGGACCACCTTGTCGGGCCGTGCCTCGGCCCATGCCCGTCTGTCCCACACCTCCCGGCGCTTTGGTCCGGGTTCCTGGCCCGGATGCTCGGTTCGCCACTCGGCTTCGTAGCGGTCGACGTTGCGTCGGATCTGGGAGCTCCTGGCGCAAAACGCGCCGGTATACGGCGCCAGCTCGCGGATCTCGCTCGTCTCGGGATCAAGGGTGAACCCGTGCGCGGCGAGCGAGGCCCGGAACTCGGGGTCCGTCGCGACGGCTGCGTGGCCGATGCCGTTGATCGCCTCGATCGAATCCCGGAACCCGACCGAGTGGAGGCCGCGCCAACCGCCGGCGGCGTACACGCGAGCGTTGATCTGCAGGTGAAGGTGGCGGTGCGGGTCGCCGGCGCGGGAAGTGTAGTGCCGGATGACCGCCGCCTCGATCCGCTCGACCGACACCTGCACCTGCCGTCCGCGCGGCCCGACACGCGTGGTTGCGTGGGATGCGACCCAGCTGACGATCTCTGTGGCCGCCTTGTCCTGGGCAGCGTCCAGCGCGGCCGAGATCTCCGGGTGCAGCGCGGCCGCCAGAGACCAGGTCTTCGGTCCGTTGACTGTGATCTCGACGAACCGCAGCGCGTGCCCGTCGTCGCGGATCCGGCCCTTCTTGCCGCCGGTGTCGATGTCGATCCCGGCGACCCACTGCTCGTAGGTGTCGCCGTCCATCGAGCCCGCACGCTCGACGCCGTCCGGTGTCGCGACCAGCCGCTCGGCGACGCCGGTGCCCTCGCCGAGGTAGTAATCATCGGCACGGGATCCGTCGCGCTCGACGTAGGCGCGGGCAGCCTTCGCCGCGCCGCGGTAGAACTTCACTCCGCCGTGAACGCGAACCACCCCGATTAAGCGTCCGTCGACTACCGTCGATAACCACATATCCGCAGGTCACAGGCCGTTTTCGGCCTTGATTCCTATGACCCTTCGTAGCATGCGTGCCGACTGAATAAGAGGTGTTGCAGGGCGGATCGGCGGGGAGCTTGGAGAAGATTCTGGCGGCCGTGAAGAGTCAACGGTTTCCGGAAGAAGCGGGATGTTGGAGGGAGATCGATGTGGAGTCGTTTGGGAATGCCCAGGACGAGGAGGAGGGCTTTCTCAACCCGGGACGCCCCTTCAAGAAGCGCCCTCATCTGGTACCCCTCTGTGTCAAGAGCGCGGTTTCGGCTTTCTGGAGTGTGCGCCGGCGCTTGTCGCCGTCAAGGTCGTTCGTCCGGTGGGGCGCTCCACCTTGACGGCTCCCGTGCGTCGACGCCGGGGCCGAGGAGCCGAGCCCGCATGGGGGTTCGCAGCGGGTTCGGGCGGGGGTAGCGTCGGTGCTGCGGGTCCGGGAAGTGGCTGTTCCGAAGAGCCGATGACCGGGGTGGACAGGTCGGCCGCGCTGGATCGCGAAGACGCCCCCGAGTGCCCTCCCGGACCCGCCTCACCCTCGGGCGCCACAGCGGCGGCGGTGGTCTGGTCGGTGAGGCCGGCGTCCGCGACGAGCTGGCGGTAGATCGCATCGGAGATCCGGCGTTTGAGGCAGCGCAACGCTTCCATCGGGGTCTTGGACTGGGCCAGCTTGCGTCGGTAGTAGGCGCGACCTGGCGTGTCGTGGCGGATCTGCACGATCGCGGCGATGTGGATGACGTGGTTCATCCGCCGGTTCCCGGCACGGGAGAGCCGGTGTCGGATCTGCTCTCCGGAGGAGGCGTCCAAGGGTGCGGTGCCGGTCCAGGACGCGAAGTGGTTGCGGTCGGGGAACCGGGCCACGTCGCCGACGTCGGCCAGAATCCGGGCGGCGACCGCCGGACCAACGCCGAACAGGTCCATCAGGTGCGACCCGCGGGCCAGCACGGCGGCCTTGAGCTCCTTCTTGATCGCCTTCAGCTTGGCGTCGACGGCAACCAGGTCGGTGATCTCCTCCACGACCATGCGCCGGGTTGTCTTGCCCAGCAGGGATCTGGGCTTCACCGTCGCCACCAGCCTCTTGGCCTGCAGCGCCGATAGGTCGCGCTTGTTCGCCCCGCCCGGGATCAGCTCGGTGAGCAGCCGGTGCAGCCGGTTCACGGTCTGCACCCGCAGCTTCGCCAGCTCCTCACGCCGGTCGGTCAGCAACCGCAACGCAAGCAGCTCCTCGTCGAACGCGAGCTCACGCAGCCCCGCGGTTCGCAGCGCCACCATCGCCACCGCATGCGCGTCGGTGGCGTCGGTCTTGCGGGCGTTGCCGGTGTCGAAGACCCGCACCCGCGCCGCAAGCTTGGCCGGCACGTCGACCACGTCCTCGCCCTGAGCCAACAACCGCTGCGCGAGCGGTCGACCCACGCCCTGGGCGCCCTCGACCGCCCACCGGTGCTGCGGCCACTGGTCGCGGACCTGCTTGAGCATCCTGCGGTAGTCCGCGGTATCGGTGCCATACCGGCCCCGTGCCAGCACCCTTTCGTGCTCGTCGACGACCTCGATCGTCACCGACTTCTTGTGTGGGTCCACACCCACGATCACTCGGCTCATCTCCTGCCTCCTCGCTCGAGCCGCTACCTGGTCGGCGAGGACGGGCAAAGCTACTTCGAGCCGGGCAGTCCCCTCTGGAGCCACGCCTCACCACGGTGCCCGGCGGACCCGCATGCCAGATGTGAGCCACACCCGCAAAGGGTGGGCAGCCGCTGCCATGTGAGAGCGGACCGCCGGACACCTCGACAACAGCCTGGCCCGGCCACTGCCGTAAGAGAAGTCAACAAGTAGCCGATGTGCGGGTGTTGCTCCACTCGGTTAGCGCATGGCGTCAGACAGTGATCGCGTACCGCTCCAGACGGCGCCCGGACGCTCGCGAACTTGCCTTGCACTCGTGCGTGGTCAGGACCTTGTTAGGACTCATCCACCCCTGCGATGGCTTGTGCAGGACCCAGCCGTCGCCGAGCGTGACGGCAGCGTGCTGCACAAGGCCGTCAGGAGACCGCCACACGAGGACGGTGCCGGGTGCGGCGTCATCCCCGTTCGGTCGGGTCTTTTCTGACAGCCAGCGCTCGAAAGGCTCCCGCTGCATCCAGACCGTATCGGCGTCGACGACTCCGGCTGCGGCCATGACCGTACCGAAGCAGTTTGGCCCGCCTGTCGTTGCGAACGACCCGGCGATCCTTCGAGCGCCGGGAAGCGTGCGGGCTGCCGAGTCCCAGACCTCCTCGGCGACCTCGTCGTGGCGGCTGGCTCGGCGTCCCTCCTCGATGTAGTCCGTCAGCACCTGCTCCTCGCAGCCGTTCAGCAGCGATTGCCACCACACGAATCTGTGGCCGTCGGCCTGCTCGCGAGCCTGGTCCCCGACCACCGAAGCCCATAGCCTGACGGAGGGAACCAGTTCGCGGTCAAGGGTTCGCTGGGCACGCACCAGCGCCGCCCTGCTCTGTCTGGGCAGGGCCATGAACTGCGGCTCACTCAGCCACACGTACTGCACCCCGCTTGGGAGCCCATAGAGGCAGTAGGTGTCCCGAACCTCGTCTGAGAGGGATACCTCGCCTGCGTGGTCGCCGATGGAGGCTGACAGGACCGCATCTGCGAGGAAGGGCTGCACCGCTGGGCTGAACCATTCGATCCAGCGCTCGACCAGGGTGTCGGGGACGTCAATGTTCAGGGCACGCATTGGGCGATGTTAGCCAAGGGCGCTGACGGGTCCAGCGACGTCCGGATCTGGTTCCCCTCTGTGTCAAGAGCGCGGTTTCGGCTTTGGGGAGTGTGCGCCGGCGCTTGTCGCCGTCAAGGTCGTTCGTCCGGTGGGGCGCTGCACCTTGACGGCTCCGGCGCGTCGACGCGGGGGCCGGGGAGCCGGGCCCGCGTGGGGGTTCGCAGGGGCTGCGGGCGGGGGTAGCGTCGGTGTTGCGCGTCCGGGAAGTGGCTGTTCCGAAGAGCCGATGACCGGGGTGGACAGGTCGGCCGCGCTGGATCGCGAAGACGCCCCCGAGTGCCCTCCCGGACCCGCCTCAGCGGGTGGTGCAGCAACGCCGGCGACTGCCGCATTGTTGAGGCCGGCGTCAGCGAGGAGCTGGCGGTAGATCGCGTCGGAGATTCGGCGTTTGAGGCAGCGCAGCGCTTCCATCGGGGTCTTGGACTGGGCCAGCTTGCGTCGGTAGTAGGCGCGACCTGGCGTGTCGTGGCGGATCTGCACGATCGCGGCGATGTGGATGACGTGGTTCATCCGCCGGTTCCCGGCACGGGAGAGCCGGTGTCGGATCTGCTCTCCGGAGGAGGCGTCCAAGGGTGCGGTGCCGGTCCAGGACGCGAAGTGGTTGCGGTCGGGGAACCGGGCCACGTCCCCGACGTCGGCCAGGACCCGGGCGGCGACCGCCGGACCGACCCCGAACAGGTCCATCAGGTGCGAACCGCGGGCCAGCACGGCGGCCCTGAGCTCCTTCTTCATGGCTTTGAGCTTGGCGTCCACGGCGACCAGGTCGGCGATCTCTTCTGCGACCATGCGCCGGGTTGTCTTGCCCAGCAGCGTTCTGGGCTTCACCGTCGCCACCAGCCTCTTGGCCTGCAGCGCGGACAGGTCGCGCTTGTTCGCCCCGCCCGGAATCAGCTCGGTGAGCAGCCGGTGCAACCGGTTCACGGTCTGCACCCGCAGCTTCGCCAGCTCCTCACGCCGGTCGGTCAGCAACCGCAACGCAAGCAGCTCCTCGTCGAACGTCAGCTCACGCATCCCCGCGGTTCGCAGCGCCACCATCGCCACCGCATGCGCGTCGGTGGCGTCGGTCTTGCGGGCATTGCCGGTGTCGAAGACCCGCACCCGCGCCGCAAGCTTGGCCGGCACGTCGACCACGTCCTCGCCCTGAGCCAACAACCGCTGCGCCAGCGGTCGACCGACGCCCTGGGCGCCCTCGACCGCCCACCGGTGCTGCGGCCACTGGTCGCGGACCTGCTTGAGCATCCTGCGGTAGTCCGCGGTATCGGTGCCATACCGGCCCCGTGCCAGCACCCTTTCGTGCTCGTCGACGACCTCGATCGTCACCGACTTCTTGTGTGGGTCCACACCCACGATCACTCGGCTCATCTCCTGCCTCCTCGCTCGAGCCGCTACCTGGTCGGCGAGGACGGGCAAAGCTACTTCGAGCCGGGCAGTCCCCTCTGGAGCCACGCCTCACCACGGTGCCCGGCGGACCCGCATGCCAGATGTGAGCCACACCCGCAAAGGGTGGGCAGCCGCTGCCATGTGAGAGCGGACCACCGGACACCTCGACAACAGCCTGGCCCGGCCACTGCCGTAGGAGAAGTCAACAAGTAGCCGCAAAGTGTGCGGGTCAGCACGTGGACGCTGAGGATGAACTGGCGATGGGAGGGCTGCGGCTTATCGCTCCAAGAACTCCGGCGCGATGCCCGCAGGTGAAGCATTCTCGTCGGGCGGCTCCACTGCTCGATCTGATTGAAGTTCGCGACCAGACAGAACCAGCAGGGTGAGACCAACTGAGATGAAGGATCCGGCCAGAAATGCCGCAGAGAACGGTGCGACCCACGCCCACAAGCGTGCTCCGTGGAGTTCAGTGATATCGAGTCCGAAGCTCTTCTCGCCGAGCCGGACGGTTCCCACCACGAAGCCGAGCCCCAACACAACGAGCCCAACGCTGGACGCTTGAACTACACGCTTCCGCATTACCGCCCCCGTTCTCGTACCCCAGGGTAGAAGGTGCTCGGCCAGCCATAGCGCGGATTCACTGAGAATCGCTGCCGAGCGACTGACGTCCTCCGTCTAGCGCTGCGGCCAGGCCCGCTGCCTGGTCAGGCGGCCAGGTGGCGGTGCTTGCGTCGCTGGAGATGCCAGGCAACCATCCCCAGCGACGCCGCCACAGGCCCGATGACGAGTAGGAAGTTCAGGAGGAAGATCGTCCAGGCCGCGAATGTTCGCATCTCGCCTCTCCGGGCATACCGGACGGCCATGACGGTGCAGACGAGCCCGAGCAGCAAGGTCGACAGCACAGCGAACTGGACCGGTTGTGGGAGCAGAGGGTTTGTCTCCACCGGTGTTCCCACCAATCTCCGTTGCGCGACGTCGGGCCAGGGTGGACCACGCGGGCTCTTCAGTTTCGCAGACCGTTGGCCCTCTCGGTAGCGATCGCCGACTATCCGGGCCGATACCGCGCGTTCCGGCCATCCGGACATGCCGTCGATAGCGAAGAGGCGGAACTGCCGGATTGAGGATGTCCCAAGGCGGAACCACAGGCGCCAGTCGCTGCGTCACACTGTCAGGAGGGTTCGACGTAAACGGGGGTCTTGGTGCAGGTACCTACGCTGCTCTCGCGCCCAGCGAGAACCTCCAAGCAACCGGAACCGCGGCAACTATTGCGGCGGGTGGTCATCCTTGCAGCAGCGATCCTGTCGCTCGCTCTGGCATCTGCGTGCGACCAGTCGGGTGGGGGCTCGGCGCCCGCTAGGCGCTATGCGGACACAGCGGTTGGCAAGGCGAGGTTGATGCGGGACGCAACCCCACGGATCACGCGGGTAGTCGACGTGCGCGCTGCCTTTTCCGATGAGGCGGCCGTCCGCGGTGCGGTGGTGCTCATCGACCAACGAGTAGGAGTGCGGCTGCCTGAGGAGGACTTCCGTCGTCGCCCCCTTCTAGTGCGCTACGCCAGCGCCGAAGCCGCTAGGCAGGCTGCACTCCACAACTCCTTCCGAGCGAACGAGATTCGCGGTAGGGACGTCCTCTACCTCCCGCGACACTTCCCGGCCAAAGCGGAGAAGGACTACCGCCACGCCCTGTATGCCGGATACCAGTGACGCGCGGATCTGCCGCGGACAGGGAACTCGCCAGGCAGCCCACACACGCCATGACGCGATCGTGCCGATGAAAGGCTCCGTTGATGGCAAGGTTCGGGTCGTGATCATCTGGCTCAACGGAACCTTCGGCGCTGGCAAGACGACCACGGCAGCGCTCCTGACGGAGAAGAGCCAACGGTTGCGTCTGTTCGATCCGGAGTCGGTCGGCTACATGCTGCGACCCAATCTCACCGATTACCCGGTGTCTGACTTCCGGCACTGGGACCCCTGGCGAGTACTGACACCGATCGTGGCTGATGAGCTGATCAGGTTCAGTGGACAGAATCTCGTCGTGCCTCAGACGGTGCTCGAGGAGAACTACTGGGATGAACTCCTGCTCGGGCTCTCGGAACGAGGTCACGCCGTGCTCCACGTACTCCTCGAGGCTGAAGGGCCGATCATGCGGAATCGCATCGAGGCTGACCAGGAGCTGGCGGTTGCGAGGCAGGGGCGGTTGGATCACTTGCCGAAGTTCGCGGAGGCTCGCTCCTGGATCGCACGGCGCGCCGACCTGATCGTAGATACGACCCGACTCACTCCCGAGCAGGTCGCGGACCGTGTCTGGGACGCCGCAAGGGAGCGGATCGAGTAGGCAACAGAGACGCCCTCTTCTGCCGCGAATAGTGAACTTGCAGGGCCGTAAGCGCGCCGCCGTGCCATGCACCGGGTCATGCATCCAGCTGGTCGAACTCCCACGTGACATTGTCGGGAAGGACCGGACGCTCCCAGACAGGATCAGGTCGCCAGCCGGGCCAGGGTTCGTTGAACGGATACCTCCCTGCCCGAAACGCTCGCACGGCCGCGCGCGCGTCCTCCTCGATCTGTCGACCCATCGCCGCACTGAACAGCCCCTGCTCGACCGCCGCCTCGAGCTCGTCCTCATCCTTCATCTGAATGCGTCCGTCTGCATCGATCCACACGTCGAGCACGTGGTCGGAGGAGATCAGGTCCCGGCCCTCCCGGCGATGAACCGCTTCGAGGTTCACGTACCAGCCTAGGAAGGCCCACTCATCGTCCCAGAACAGCCAGACGCTCCAGGGCACACCGGCCGGTGCAATCCGCAGAATGCCTGGTCCCTGCCAACGACCACGCGCGGAGACCCTTCCGCTAGAGAACGCAACATCAGGCGGACCAGATCGAGGATGGCTCCCGTCAGGAAGGACCGACTTCAAGACCTCTGTCTCCGGGGCGAGCCAGGCGACCAGGCCCCGGCCGTCGTCGCGGACAACAGTCACCGGGTCGATGTACTGGGCATCACCGGGCCGCCAGCGTGGACGGCGATAGTGCCAGAAGATGTGCTCACCTGGTTGCCAGAACATGCGCCCGACCCTAGTCGTGCTTCCCAGCAGAGCCCCGGGAACGTCCGCAACTGCCGCGCCAGGGAAGGCCCAGCGCGCCGGAGATCTGACCGGCTATGCCGCAGTATGGATTCGTGAGTGAGCTAGCGGGTCGAGCGGAGGACATCGCCGCGCATCTCGTAAGCCACGCTCTTAGCGCACAGGCCACGAAGTTCGATGCCAATGGTCGTGAGTCTGCAGTGGACTTCATGCTCGAATGGCCGGACGGTCGCCGAGGCGCACTGGAGGTCACTCTCGTCACCCAACCCCAGTCGTCAGCCTGGCAGGGGATGGCGGCCAAAGAACGGTGGCGATGGCCGACACCATCAGGGTGGGAGTTTCGCCTTAATGGCGATGACATGCCTTACCGGCCAGCGCGCCGTGCCGTCTTAAGAGCAGTGGAACTATGCGACCGTGAGAACGTCGAGACGATCGACCAGCTGTCTCCTCGCGTCCGCGCCAGCGAACCTGATCTCGAGTGGCTGAGCGACATCGGTGAGCTTCGCCGAACGGCCTTCAAACCCGGTGTTGTCTTGCTCCCTGCGGTCCACGCGGAGTTCGTGGAGGCCTTTTCCTCAGACTTCACGACCCTGGTCGAGCGATGGCTCCACCTGCCCCACATGCCGCGTCACGTCGAGAAGGCTAGATCGGCTCTCGGTGTCGAGGAGAGGCATCTCTTTCTCGTGCCTGTCGATGAAGTGCTTCCCGCCCGGTTCTTCACTAATGACTTCCCGGCGCCGACTCGAAGCCCTCAAGGCTTCAGCGGCATCGACGGGATCTGGGTCTGGTCCAACTACTGGCATCAATACTTGGCCTGGCTCGCTGGGAGCTGGCACTGGCTCGATTTCCCACCGAAGAACCATGCCTAAGTAGCGAATTCTTGCCCTCATCTGCCGCGTAGTGTGCGCGTCAGCGCGCGCGGATCTGCCGCAGATGGTGAGTTCGGCATGTAACGAGGCGAGTGCGCTGGAACCCCTCAGATGTTCGCACCTGGCGAGCCTGCCTGGGCGCTCGCCTGGACAGACGGCCCGCTGGTCATGTGCCTGACGCCATGTACGCGGCGAGGATGTAGTTGGGATGTCTGTCGAGGTTCTTGCGAGCGCGGTCGTAGCGCATGGTCGTCCGTGGGTCGGCATGGCGGGCTGCTATCTGCACGTCGCGTAGGTCGACGCCGGCGTCGAGCATCGTGGTGACGAAGGTGTGCCGGAGCATGTGGGGGTGCATCCGCGGGAGCTTGACTCCGGCCTGCTCGGCAAGACGCCGCAGACGCCGGGTGGCGCAGTGCCGATCCATGCGGGTGCCCCGGCGGGTCAGCAGGATCGGGCCAGTCGTCCGGTTGCCGATAGCCCGCTCGATGGCCCGCCCGACCGCGGGCGGGAGCGGCACCAGAACGACCTTGTCGCCCTTGCCGCGCACGCGCAGCACGCGGTGGCCGTGCTCCTCGCCGAGGTCCTCAATGTCACTACCGGTGGCCTCGAAGATGCGCAGACCCAGCAGGCCGAGCATGGCGACGAGCGCGAAATCGCAACGGTTCGGCGACCGTTTCGCAGTGCTGAGCAGCGCCTCGAACTGCAGATGGGTCAGGCCCAGGGTCGGGGACTCGGCCGGCACGTTCGGGCGACGGACGTACTCCGCAGGTGAGTGCTGGAGCACAGCGTCAATGACACAGGTCCGGTAGAAGCCGGCGACCACCGACATCCGACGCGAGACGGTCGAAGGCCGGTACCGCCGCACTTCCTGCAGCCATCGGACATAGAGCTCGATGTGTGGCCTGGCGGCGGCGAGAGGATCAAGGCCGCGCGACTCGCACCAGTTGAGATAGCCGCGCAGGTCGGACTCGGTGTGGATGCGAGACTGGCCCTTGAAGCGAGCGAGGTAGGCGGCCACGGCCAACCGCAGCGCGTTCGGAGTGGTGACGACGATGCCGGAGACGGCCGGGCCCGGTTGCGAGTGCTCCATCGTTCCAGTGCCGCGCCAACGTGAGCGCGAGTCAACTCCGTTCGCGCGCTCGCCCGCATCGCGGCATGTCCGGGCGCCACGAGCAATGCAGGAGTGCTCTCACGTTGCCGCGGCTTGGGGCGTGCGACGATTCGCTCTGTGGGCATCAGTATCCCGGCGGTCGACTTCGCGCTCTATGGGCTCGATGCGTGGTGGCAGGGCCCGCGCTGGCTGGCGGGTATAGACGCTACGGCTGAGGAGCCTGCCTGGGGAGCCTGGCTTGGCCACGGCATCACCGACGAGTGGGAGTCGACAGCGCCGTGGGCACTCGTGGGAAGCCTGCCGCGGCGCCGGTACGCCGAGGTAGTGGCACCGTCCTCCGGTGGCGACAATGCCCGTGACATCGCCTTTGAGGCCCTGTTCAAACTGGTCAACCTCACGCTCCCCGCACCCGAGGACCGTCCTCCTGCTCAGGGCTACCTGAGGCGGCTCGTCGACTTCGTGGAGTCGCAGGCCGCCGACCATCGGGGGTGGCCCGTCGTCACCTGGAGGCTCGGTGGGCGGACCGTGACCGCCCACCTCTTCGAGTGGGCAGGAGCCTGGGCGGCGTTCACGACCGAAGTGCCAGATGTTGAACTCGCCGTCCTCGGTTCGGGCATCGCTGCCGACTCGCTCCGCCTTGCGCGGGTGCTCGACTCCCAGGCGTATCACTTTGACGCTTCGCGGCCTGTGGCGATCCCCGAGACCCTCCACAACTCAAGGGCCGCCGCTTTCCCCATGGACGGAGGCGCCCCCGGATCGGCAGATGACCACCGGGAGGCTTATTGGCCACGACATCCAGATCACGAGCGCCCCCTGCACGCGTGAAACATCAGCGCCCCGGTCGCCCGAGATGAGTGCCCGATAGTGGTGAAGCGGTCGCCGGAAAGGCCGGGTCGCGGCAGGTCCGCGCGCGCTGACGCGCACACTATGCGGCAATTCCGGGCGTTCAGCTTGGCGTCAGCGAGCGTCCCTGTTCTCTCCCCAGCCGAACCGGCTCTCTGCGACGAAGTCGACCAGCAGCGAGCGCAGGTTCTCGCTCCAGTCCTCAGGACCCATGCCCGGAACGTGACCCTGGATGACGGGGTACTCGAACGTTTCGCCCCGCGCCGTGAGGGAGAGCGCAATCGTGCCCTCCCGGTCGTCCGTGACGCTCAACTCGAACGCGGTCACCTCACCGTCCTTGAAGACGGCACGCATGGCGGGCACCACGACCTCGCTGGCAACGTCGACCAGGTTCATCATGTTCATGAGGCTAGGTCCATTGCACCTCTGGGGCACTCCAGTTAGCGCGCTCATGGGCAGTTCCCGTTTCCCTACCTGCGGCAGTTGCGGACGTTCTCGTGCAACCGTGAGGCATGCTCAAACGTCGCATCTCTGTGAGGCACCCACGACTGGCCGCTGCGAGGCTCATGTTCCTAGCGCCTGTTGCTGCCTGCGGCGGCGACAACAGCGCCGATGTCGCCTCCAGATCGAACGGGACCGGTCCAGTCGTTGCGCACCCTGCGCAGGGAGACGGTGCCGGCAACGACGCACTGATCGAAGGCCCACTGACTATGTCCAGCGGCTGCCTGCTGGTGGGCGAGTTCCCGGTTGTCTGGCCCCACGGCACCACATGGGATGCGGAGGCCCAAGCAGTCCGCTTGTCCGACGGCCAAGTTGTCGCCTTGGGCGATCGTGTTAGCGGTGGCGGCGGCTATCCGTACTTGTCCGACCTTGGAACCGAGTTTGCCGAGCCGCTCGCGGACTGCCCGACTAACAAGTACGGGGAAGTCGCGATGTTCAACGCCGGGGAGCAAATCATTGTCACCAAATGATCCATGTTCGCGGCGGGTGGCTGCGGATGCTTCGGACGACCGGGTCGTCTACCCACGCCCGCTCTTCGTGATTGAGCTTGAACTGTCCGCGGCTACTTGTTGACTTCTCCTACGGCAGTGGCCGGGCCAGGCTGTTGTCGAGGTGTCCGGTGGTCCGCTCTCACATGGCAGCGGCTGCCCACCCTTTGCGGGTGTGGCTCACATCTGGCATGCGGGTCCGCCGGGCACCGTGGTGAGGCGTGGCTCCAGAGGGGACTGCCCGGCTCGAAGTAGCTTTGCCCGTCCTCGCCGACCAGGTAGCGGCTCGAGCGAGGAGGCAGGAGATGAGCCGAGTGATCGTGGGTGTGGACCCACACAAGAAGTCGGTGACGATCGAGGTCGTCGACGAGCACGAAAGGGTGCTGGCACGGGGCCGGTATGGCACCGATACCGCGGACTACCGCAGGATGCTCAAGCAGGTCCGCGACCAGTGGCCGCAGCACCGGTGGGCGGTCGAGGGCGCCCAGGGCGTCGGCCGGCCGCTGGCGCAGCGGTTGTTGGCTCAGGGCGAGGACGTGGTCGACGTGCCGGCCAAGCTTGCGGCGCGGGTGCGGGTCTTCGACACCGGCAATGCCCGCAAGACCGACGCCACCGACGCGCATGCGGTGGCGATGGTGGCGCTGCGGACCGCGGGGCTGCGTGAGCATCCTGTTCGACGAGGAGCTGCTTGCGTTGCGGTTGCTGACCGACCGGCGTGAGGAGCTGGCGAAGCTGCGGGTGCAGACCGTGAACCGGTTGCACCGGTTGCTCACCGAGCTGATTCCGGGCGGGGCGAACAAGCGCGACCTGTCCGCGCTGCAGGCCAAGAGGCTGGTGGCGACGGTGAAGCCCAGAACGCTGCTGGGCAAGACAACCCGGCGCATGGTCGCAGAAGAGATCGCCGACCTGGTCGCCGTGGACGCCAAGCTCAAAGCCATGAAGAAGGAGCTCAGGGCCGCCGTGCTGGCCCGCGGTTCGCACCTGATGGACCTGTTCGGGGTCGGTCCGGCGGTCGCCGCCCGGGTCCTGGCCGACGTCGGGGACGTGGCCCGGTTCCCCGACCGCAACCACTTCGCGTCCTGGACCGGCACCGCACCCCTGGACGCCTCCTCCGGCGAACAGATCCGACACCGGCTCTCCCGTGCCGGGAACCGGCGGATGAACCACGTCATCCACATCGCCGCGATCGTGCAGATCCGCCACGACACGCCAGGTCGCGCCTACTACCGACGCAAGCTGGCCCAGTCCAAGACCCCGATGGAAGCGCTGCGCTGCCTCAAACGCCGAATCTCCGACGCGATCTACCGCCAGCTCCTCGCGGACGCCGGCCTCACCGACCAGACCACCGCCGCCGCTGTGGCGCCCGAGGGTGAGGCGGGTCCGGGAGGGCACTCGGGGGCGTCTTCGCGATCCAGCGCGGCCGACCTGTCCACCCCGGTCATCGGCTCTTCGGAACAGCCACTTCCCGGACCCGCAGCACCGACGCTACCCCCGCCCGAACCCGCTGCGAACCCCCATGCGGGCTCGGCTCCTCGGCCCCGGCGTCGACGCACGGGAGCCGTCAAGGTGGAGCGCCCCACCGGACGAACGACCTTGACGGCGACAAGCGCCGGCGCACACTCCCCAAAGCCGAAACCGCGCTCTTGACACAGAGGGGAACCAGATCAGGACGTTCGAGTCACGGGATCCTCGATGACGTCGGCGAGTTCGGATGCAGGTCGTTGTCCGTCGAGTTCGAGGGTCGCCCCCGGCGTAGGAGTGGTTCCACGGTGTCCACGTATCGCGCGATCTCGGCCCGTTGCTCAGGAGTCTTGCCGTAGGGGTTGTTCGTCCGTCCGCTCACGCGCTCGACCAGTATCTGAAGTGGCGCGCTGAGTAGGACGACGTGCTCGAAGCGGTCATAGAAGCGACCCTGGTTCTCCGCAGTGCCTGAGACGACCACTTCGCGATTGGAGGCCAAAAGTTGATGCATGCGTTGCTCGTCCCACGTGCCGTTGGGCAGCTCCCAGCCGTCGTAGTCGGTGTCCACCGTCATGTGCCCTCGGCGCCGAAGCTCATCCAAGACCGTCGTCTTCCCAGCGCCTGACATGCCCGTCACCAGTACCCTCGCCATGGCAAGAACCGTACTGACCTGGCAAACGAGCACGCTTTGACATCGGCAGAACAGTTCACCATCCGCGGCAGGTCCGGTCGCCGCCACGCACGCTATCTGCGGCCTAGATGAGGACGGATCGAGGCTTCGAGAGGAGCGGCGGTACCGTGGGCAGAGGAGCCCCCCCGCCCCAGCGAAGAGACGAGCCCATGCGCCAGCGTTTCCGGACCTATACGGCCTACAGCATCGGGACCGCGATCGTTTGGGGTGTAGTTCTCCTGGTTGCGTGGCTCATCGATCCCTCCAGCACGCTTCACACGTTCTGGCTGGTCAGCCTCGGGTTCTTCCTGGGATGGCTGTCGGCCACGATCGCCCGCGTGGTGTACCCACCGCCCAAGAAGTAGCTGGTCGCGCCCCGCGCAGGCGGCACAGTCCGACGCGGACTGACGCGCTCATCGGCAGATGAGGGCACATCCGAAGGTCGTCGAAATGAGGGCGTTCCGACAGGGATGGGCGTGCGGCGACACAGGTTGGACCACGCGGAAGGCGCGTCGGGAGGGGTCTGCTCCTGAGTCGAGGTCGGCTCGTCGACGTAGACTGACGCCATGTCGCTGAGCGAATCGGAGTTCTATGAGGCCGGGATGTCACTGCCTCCTGACGTGCGCAAGCACGTTGCTCTGAGGTTGCTCGAATCGGTCGACCCGGATGAGGCCTTCGACTTGGGGTCGGAGTCGTGGCTGCGCACCGAAGCCGCCGCCGCTTACGACGCCCTGAAGACCGACGCCTCCCGCGCGACGCCGGCTGAGGATGTGAGGGATCGCTTCGACAGCAAGTGGGCCGCCCGTTCATGACGGGCGGGCTCAACTTCACTCCCGAAGCCGAACGGCAACTCAACGAGCTCGACGACTGGATCACGAAGCGAGCATCCGCTGACACCGCGCAGCGGTTCGTATCAGCGATCCTCGACCACATCGAGACCATTCCCGCGTTCCCGAATGCCGGCCGAGCGCGCGACGACGTCCGACCAGGAATGCGGACGACCACCTTCAAGAGCAGGACGCTCGTGGCCTACGAGGCCGACGAGTCGTCCGGTGAGCTCGTGGTCAACATCCTCGGTGTCTTCCACGGTGGCCAGGACTGGGAGGCCGCGCTCGGCGATGGCCAGGTTGATGGCGATCCGGAGGGGGGCCAATGACGCGCTCGTGCGTGGCAAATGCGTGGCAGGAGGATCATGAGAGACCGTCTGCCGCCAGCCCTAGCAAACGCGTTTGTGCAGGTCAGCCGCACAATGCCAACAACGACCGTCGACGGCCGCTGAGCGTGCCGCGCTTCCCCTGGTACTACTGAGCGTGCTACCAGTGGGCGGCCGAGGTCACTTCATCCCGACCGGACTGCTGGCCTCGACGGCCCAGACGTGCGCGATCTTGCTCCCCTCCAGGCGCACCACGAAGAACCCCTTGGCCCCGGCCTTCCGGTAGCGCGCCCAGGGCGAACGAGCCGTACTGCGCAGGCTCGCTCGTGAGGCGCAGCGGGTCGGTACCGCGCTCGAGGAAGTCCGAACAAGTCTCGGTGCCACGGAAGTCAGCGTGGTGGCCCGCGATCGCAGGCCCATCACCGTGATCACCCCGTGGGGTGTGAACGTCGACAGTAGTCGTGGCGGGTCCCTGTCGTTCATGGCAGCGATGTGGGCGGCGAGCAGGTCCTTGACTGCCGGCGTGGCCGACGACCCGTCGGCGCTGGCGGGGAGACCGGCAAACAGTTTCGCGCCGTCCACGATGGCTCCGTGAGCGCCTCGAGCCGGTTCAGGCTGTCGTCGAGCCGCGGGGTGTCGTCGAAGAACGCATTGCCCAGCCCGATGCCGAGCAGGAGCGCGACGACCGCGATGGCGGTCTTCGACCAGCGTCGTCTGAGCTGGCTCCGCCATCCAGGGTCGGAGGTCCTCGGCGGGTCAGCTGTCCCGGACGGGCAGGCCGGCCTCATGGGCGAAGACGGCTGCCTGAACCCGGTCGCGCAGGCCGAGCTTGGCCAGCATCCGGGTCACGTGGGACTTCACCGTCGTCACGCCCAGGAACAGCTCGTGTGCTATCTCGGCGTTCGACAGGCCCTGCGCCACCAGCGTCAGCACGTCCACCTCGCGCGGGGTCAGAAGGTCCAATCGCGGGTCGGCGGCGCGGCTGCCGTTGGTGACGAACGAGTCCACGAGCCGCGCGAGCACCGCGGGCGCGAGCACCAGCTCGCCGTCGGCGACCCGCCGCACCGCTTGCAGCAGCTCGGCACGAGGGGAGTCCTTGAGCAGGAAGCCGCTGGCGCCGAGCCGGAGGGCCTCGGCGACGTACTCGTCCAGGTCGAAGGTGGTGAGCATGAGCACCTTCGGACCGCCGGTCGACGCCAGGAGCCGACGGGTCGCCGCGATCCCGTCGATGCCCGGCATGCGCACGTCCATCAGGACGACGTCGGGCTGGGTGCTGCGTACGACGTCGATCGCCTCCGCGCCGTCCGAGGCGACGCCGACCACCTCCATGTCCGCCTGGCTGTCGATGATCATGGTGAACCCGTCGCGGACCAGGTCCTGGTCGTCGACCAGCACGACCCGAAGGGGTGCCTCGACGCTCACCGGCTCGCTCCCGTGGGCACGCGGACCGCCACCCGGAAGCCTCCGGTGGTGACCGGGCCGAGCTCGACCTGGCCACCGAGCATGCCGATCCGCTCACGAATGCCGAGCAGTCCTCCCCCGGTGTCGACCGGCGCTGAGCTTGCCCGTCCGTCGTCGGTGACGAGGACGCGGACAGCGTCGTCGGTGTGCTCGATCTCGACGACGGCGTGCCGGGCGTCGGCGTGGCGAATGGTGTTGGTGAGGGCCTCCTGGATGACCCGGTAGAGCGCCAGATCCACACCAGGGGCGAGCGATCTGGCGGGCCCGGTCTCCCGGACGTTGATGTGCAGGCCGCTGTCGCCGACCGCACGGACGAGCTCGTCGAGGCGGGCCAGGCCCGGTTGCGGCGAACCGGATGGGGGGGCGTCGTCGCGCAGCATGCCGAGTGCACGACGGAGCTCCACCAGCGACGACCGGCCGGTGTCGGCCACGCGCTCCATAGCCACCCGGGCTCGCGTTGGATCCCGGTCCAGCACCTCCGCGGCGGCCTCGGCCTGCACCACCATCACGCCGATCCCGTGAGCGACGATGTCGTGCAGCTCGCGGGCGATCCGGGCGCGCTCGGCGGTCGCGATCCGTTCGGCGGTCGACGCCCGCTGCTCCAGCCTGATCCTGAGCAACGCCCCCAGCAACCAGGCGGCGACGCCGACAGCGTCGTACGGAAGCGCCTTGAGCAGCTCGCCGAAGCTGCTGTTGGCAGGGTCTCGCCACTCGTGCACGACGAAGACGGGTAGGGCGAACAAGATCACCAGGTTCGCGCGGCGACGCAACGGTTCCCAGCGGCCCACGGCGTAGAGCGTGGTCGTCAGGGCGAGCAGCATGCCGCCGTTCTCCGGCGCTCCGAAGGCCAGCCAGTAGATGACGCTCGGTACGGCGCCCAGCGCGAAGACCAGCGATGGTCGCGAACGCCGCCACGGCAGCAGCACGATCGGAACCGCGATCACCGCGCCGGCCAACCACTTCGGACCGGGCGTCGTCTCCGACTGGTGCAGTCCCTGCCAGCCGAGGACCAGGGCGACCGTGACCAGGCACATGTCGCGCACGTGCACCCATCCCGGCCACTGCCGGACCCTCGCGCGGTTCTGGAGGACGTCCACCCCGACACGTTAGGGCTTCGCGGCGTCGTCTCGCCTCCTTCTCCGGTAGGAACCTGCTTCCTCCTCCGGGTATGAGAGGACCTCCCGCGGACGGACGCCTGGGCGTCGCGGACCTCCTAGCGTCGCGGCATGCCGGCGACCGTCGCCGGCGGAGTGGAGGGTTGAGATGAGTGTCGTCCTCGAGCGCCCGGCGCGCAGTTCGCAGGTGGTGGCCGGCCGGGCCGGGATGCTGGCCGGCCCGCTGTTCCTGACCGTCGTGGTCCTGCTGACAGCGGCGGAGTGGGACTTCTTGCACCGGGCGGGCTGGACCGTCTTCGGTGTCAACAAGATCCCCTATCCCAGCTACACCGCGCTGGGCCGTTACGGCTGGGTCCAGGTCGCCAACTTCTTCGTCCTCGGTCTGCTGGTGCTCAGTCTGGTCACCGGGCTCGGACGGCACCTCTCCGGCTGGACCGGGGCGACCGCTCGGGTGCTGCTGACGCTGGCGGGCCTCGCTGCCGCCACCAGCGCGTTCCCCACCGACCCGGTGCCCGGGCCGACGAGCTGGCACGGCGTGACCCACGCGATCTCGTTCATGGTCGTGGCCGCCGGCAGCACGCTGGGCATGCTGTTCGCCGGGCTCTCGCTGCGTCGTTCGGCGGCGTGGCGTCGATTCGGGACCGCGACGGCGTGGCTGGCCGGGTGGCAGGTGCTCGTCTTTACCGTCGGCGGTGGCCTGCTTCCCGGGGACACCGGCTTCTACATCTTCCTCGTGGATTTCCTCGGGTGGGTCTTCCTCGTCGGTCGCCGCCTCGTCGTACAGGATGCGACTCCGTAGCCGGACCAGCCGGCTGACCCTAGTCTTGCCGCCATGGAGCGAACCCCATTCACCGCCGACACCGGGTCCGGCGAGCTGGGCGGCTGGTGGGCCGGCGAGGGGCCACGGGTGCTGGCGATCCACGGCGGCCCCGGGATGGGCTACGACTACCTCGACGACGCCGTCGCCGAGCTCGCGTCGCGGTACCAGGTCGCGACGTACCAGCAGCGAGGGATCGCCCCCTCAACCCTCGACGGTGAGTTCACCGTCGCCGAGGCCGTGGCCGACATCGCGGCAGTACTGGACGGCCTCGGCTGGGACGACGCCTATCTGGTGGGTCACTCCTGGGGTGGCCACCTGGTCTTCCACGCCGCGCTCGGTATCCCGGACCGGCTCCTCGGCGTGCTCTCGGTCGACCCGCTCGGCGCCGTCGGGGACGGCGGGGCCGAGGAGTTCGGTGCGGAGCTGGTCGCACGAGTGCCGGAGGCGGACCGCGACCGTGTCCGCGAGCTCGATGCGAAGGACACGGCCGGCGAGGCGACGCCGGAGGAGTCGCTGGAGGCCCTGTCGCTGGTGTGGGGGTCCTACTACGCGGACCCGGTCTCGGCGCCTTCGATGCCGCCCCTGTCGATGTCGCAGACAGCCAACGAGCGGCTCTGGACAGATCTGAACGGGCGTCTGTCCGAGCTCGAGTCGGCGCTTCCGTTGATCCGGGTCCGCGTCGGGGTGCTCGTCGGTGAGCGGAGCCCGATGCCACCGAGCGCCGGCGTCGACAGCGCTACACGAATCCCGGGCGCCTGGTCCGTCGTCGAGCCTGGCGCCGGCCACTTCGTCTGGCACGAGTCCCCGGGCTGCCTGCTTGCCGCGATGGACCGCCTGGTCGCTGGAGGGTGAGCCGCGCGGCTACTGCTGCGCTGCTGCCGCGCGAGCGCGGCTGATGATGCCTTCGACGACCTCGCTCTTCGCGTCGGCGTAGTCCTGCACGACCGACCACTCGCGGGCGGCGAGCTCGCGCTTGGTGTGTGCGTAGAGATCCCGCTCGTCGGGGTGCGCGCGCAGCCAGTCGCGGAACATCACCAACCGTTCGGCCTCAGGCGATCCGTCGCCGAAGACGTGGAGGTTGACCGCTGGAGCGATGCCTCGGAGCAGCCGGTGCTGGTGCCAGCCGGGTTCGCGCAGGTGCAGCAGGAAGCCGACTTCCTCCAGGTCGGGAACGTACGTCACCTCATCCGTCGGGTCGGCGATGAGCAGCAGGATGTCAAGGATCGGCTTCGCCGGTAGGCCGGGCACCGAGGTCGACCCGACGTGCTCGAGCAGGAGCGCGCGATCGCCGATCGTCGCCCGGATGACGACGGCCTGCGCGGCGTACTGCTCCGGCCAGGACGGGTCCGAGTCGGCGAGGTGGACGGTCGCGTTGTGCTGCGTGCGCGGCCGCACGTACTCCACAGCCGGTTGCTCCTCGCTCACGGTCTGATGCTGGCACAGCTGACGTCGTCGGGCTTGACGGCCTCGACGAAAACAGTCGGTGGTCTCTGGTGGAGTGGGTTCATGGACAGCCAGTGGGACTCGGTCGAGGGTGGGAGCGTTGCGGAGACGCTCGATGCCGTCGAGGGGTTGTGGCTGGAGTCGTTGGAGAACAACTGCGAGATCTTCTTGTGGGCTGCGCACTATGCCGACCAGTGCGCCGGCGACGGGCTGCGGTCCAACGGTTCGGGGCGGGTGTTGCCGGGCACGGAGCGGTCGGTTCAGCTGGGTGGGGTGGGGACGCCGCGGGTGGCGGAGTTCGCGGCGTCGGCGTTCGGGGCGCGGCTGCGGATGGGCACCTTGGGTGGGAAGGCGATGATTGCCGACGCGTTGGACACCCGGCACCGGTTGCCGGCCTGCTGGGCACGGGTGCAGGCCTATGAGGCTCGGGTGCCGTGGGTGCGTTACGTCGCGCGGCGGTCCCGGGAGCTGTCGGTCGAGGCGGCGGCGATGATCGATGCGGAGATGGCCGAATCGGCCGACGGCCGGGTGCCGTGGTCGCGGTTCTGCGCCACGTTCGAGGGTCTGCTGGTGGCTGCGGACCCCGACGCGGCGGCGGCCCGCGAACGCGCACGGCGCGAGGAGGTCTTCGCCCGCACGACGCGTGGCTCGGAGAACGGGATCAAGGGGTTCTACGTCCGTGGTCCGGCCGCGTTGGTGATCCGCGTCGATGCCACGGTGGCGTTCCTGGCGCAGGCGCTCAAGGCCCTCGGCGACAGCGGGGAGGAGGACCATCGTCGGGTCACGGCCATGGCGATCCTGGCCAACCCGATGCAGGCCGTGGAGCTGCTCGCCGCGTACGCCGCCCACCGCGCCCGCACCGGGCAACCCACCGACCCCACCGAGCCCACGCCGGACGACGAGCTCCATTTCGACGACGACGCCGATGACACGGACGAGGCACACGGCGCGGACGGCGACGGCGACGGCGGCCCTGATGACGCCGACGATGCGGACAACGCTGACGAGGGCGACGCGAGCAGCGACGGCCGCGAGAACAGCGGCGACGGCGAGGCGAACGCAGACGGCGACGGCGGCAAGAGCGACGGCGTCGGCACGGATCTGGTGCCGCGGACGTTCCGGCCGACCGAGCTGCCGGCCTGGCTGGCCCGGGCCTGTGACCCCGACAGCCGCTGGCGGCTGCACTGGCCACGGCTGCTGCCCCGGGTGCACCTGTTCGTGCACATCGCCAAGGAGACCCTCGACCCCGCCCACCACAACGGTGTGGCCCGCTGGGAGGGCGAGGGCCCGATCACCCGCGAGTACCTGCGCGAACAGCTCGCCCCCTTCCACGCGTTCACGATCACCCCGGTGCTCGACCTCGCCGGCCAAGAACCCGTCGACGCCTACGAGATCCCGCGCCGACATCGCCGGGCCGTGCGTCTACGGACGCCGGCCGACTGCTTCCCGTTCGCCGCGAACCTGGACCCCGTGGACCTCGACCACACCCGGGCCTACCAGCACGCGCCCGAACCCGGAGCGCAGCAGCCACCCCCGGGCCAGTCCCGGATGGACAACTACAGCCCGCTGGGCCGGTTCCACCACCGGGTCAAGACCCACGGCCACTGGCAGGTCCAACAGCCCTTCGACGGCATCTACATCTGGCGCGACCCCCACGGCGCCTACTACCTCGTCGACCACACCGGCACCCGCAAGACCAGCCCACCACCACGACGACACCGCGAGAAGCCAGGGCGGACGCGGCCGAAACCCCTCGTCATGGCCCTCTACTACACCAACACCATCGTCGAGCTCGACCTCGACGCCGCCTGAGGACCACCTGTCAGACTCGGGGCTCATGGACGAGGAACCGCGCACCCGCTGGCACGAGCTGACCGGTGGACGCACGGGGGAGGACTATGCCGCCCGCTTCGCCGAGCTCGCGAGGAGTGGCAAGGACATGCACGGCGAGGCGACGTTCTGCACCGGCCTGGCGGCACCGGGCGGCCGCATCCTCGACGCCGGCTGCGGCACCGGGCGTGTGGCGATCCGGCTGGCGGAACTCGGCTACGAGGTCGTCGGCGTGGACGTCGACGAGTCGATGCTCGCGGTGGCCCGTCGGGAGGCGCCCGCCCTGTCGTGGTTCGCGGGCGATCTCACCGGGCTGCCGGAACCGGTGAGGCAGGCTGCGCCGTACGACCTCGTGGTGATGGCCGGCAACGTCGTACCGCTGCTCGCGGCCGGGACGCTGCCTGCGGCGATGCGCGGCCTGGCCACCCTGCTCGCGTCCGACGGTGTGCTGGTCGCGGGCTTCGGCCTGGACAAGGCCCACCTACCGCCCGGCTGCGCCGTCACCCCAGTGGAGGAGTACGACGAGGCCGCGACCGGCGCCGGCCTCGTCCTCGAGCAGCGGATCGGCACCTGGGACGGACAGCCGTTCCGCGTGAAGGACGGCTACGCGGTCAGCGTGCACCGCCCGGCCTGACTATCGACGGGCGGGGGAGGAAGCCGCCACAGTCGAGGGATGACCGAGTATGACTTCTCCGGCCTCCGGGCGATGTACGTCAACTGCACCCTCAAGCGCTCGCCCGAGCGCAGCCACACCCAAGGGCTGGTCGACCTGAGCGCCGCCATCATGCGCAAGCACGGCGTCGAGGTCGAGATGCTGCGGGCGATCGACCATGACATCGCGACCGGCGTCTACACCGACATGACCGAGCACGGCTGGGCGACCGACGCGTGGCCTGCCATCCACGAGCGGGTGATGGCCAGCGACATCCTCGTGCTGGCGGGACCGATCTGGCTCGGCGACAACTCGAGCGTCACCAAGAAGGTCATCGAACGGCTGTACGGCGGGTCCGGCGACCTCAACGAGGCGGGGCAGTACGCCTACTACGGCCGCGTCGCCGGCTGCCTGATCACCGGCAACGAGGACGGGATCAAGCACTGCGCGCAGAACATCCTCTACTCGCTGCAGCACATCGGCTACACGATCCCGCCGCAGGCCGACGCCGGCTGGATCGGCGAGGCCGGCCCGGGGCCGTCGTACCTCGACGAAGGCAGTGGCGGCCCGGAGAACGACTTCACCAACCGCAACACCACGTTCATGACGTGGAACCTCATGCACCTGGCGAAGGCGCTCAAGGCCGCGGGCGGCATTCCCGCGTACGGCAACCAGCGCTCGGGGTGGGACGCCGGCGCGCGCTTCGACTTCGAGAACCCCGAGTACCGCTAGCTAGGGGCGCCAGATCCAGTTGCGCCGTTCGTAGAGCTCGGTCAGGCCCATCCGGCGCATGTTGTGCAGCGACGGGTTCGGCTCCTCGGGCGTCTCCGCGCCGGTCTCGGTCACCACGGTCGTACAGCCGGCAGCCGCGGCGTCCCGGATCCGGCGCACCATCAGCGCCCCCTGCGCGCCGCGGCCGCGGTGGGTCGGCAGCGTGGCAGCCCCGCACAGGCT
Source organism: uncultured Actinomycetota bacterium (assembly GCA_963838025.1). Taxonomy (GTDB): domain Bacteria; phylum Actinomycetota; class Actinomycetes; order Propionibacteriales; family Nocardioidaceae; genus Nocardioides_B. The sequence goes on along the minus strand of CAWIPF010000004.1, from coordinate 632 downwards.
GCCGATCCCGTCGAAGGTGAGCAGGGTTGCCGCCGCCACCAGCTCCTCGCCGTCCCACGCGCCGTACGCCGTGAAGCCGGCCTCGTGCCACTCCGGGACCCGGGCGAACCAGGCCGGCAGCGGACTGTCGAGCGGCATCCCGAAGCCGGTGCACATCACGTCCGCGTACGCCTCGCCGTCCTCGGGGCCGAGCACGTCGACCCGCAGGTCGGTCGGCACGTCGGGCCGGTCACCGATCTCCCCGACGAACTTCACCCAGGCCGAACCGGGGGTGGCGCCTGCGCCGGTCAGCAGGTCCTCCCAGCCGGCCGGGTCCGCGTGCGGGGAGACCTGGAACAGGGTCAGCGACCCGCCGTGTGCGCGCACGAAGTCGAACACCTCGTCGAGCACCGCGGACGTGAACGGCTCCGTGACGCCGAGGCCGATCGCGCGGTTCCAGAACCCGCCGGTGGGGTCGTTCGCCATCACCGTGACCTCCCCGCCGCCGATCCGGGTCTGGGCCATCCCGAGCGCCTCCCGGGTCGCGTCGGCGGCCAGCGCGAAGAAGCGGTACATGTACTCCGCCTCGCCGAGCTCGGCCGCCCGCACCGCGTCGACAGCCACCATTCGGCTCACCACCATCCTTGTCGTCT
>CAWIPF010000003.1:317500-422852 GCA_963838025.1 uncultured Actinomycetota bacterium | reverse complement strand
CTCGGTGTCGACCTCCTCGGTGGCCGGGGGGATCAGACTCTCCACCTCAATAGCCGCAGGCGGTTGGTACAGCGGACGCTCGACGGGTAGCGCGATCTCGATCCCAGGCACGTCGACGACCAGCCCGAAAGGCGGTGGGGTCGCCCGGACCTCGAACGCCGCACCTTCCACGGTTCGCACCAGGTCCAGGACTCGGCGGTTCTCCAGCCACACCTGGTCATCGAGGAACCGTCGAAGCTGCTCGGAGATCTGCCGCACGGTGCGCTGTGCCCGCTCAGCAGCTTCCGACCACTCATGGTGGATGCCGCGCATGCGTTCTTCGGCCTCGACCGCGTCGAGCGCTGTGACCGTGGCCAGCAGGTCTGAAAGCTCCTCTTGGCGCGCCTCGGAAAGCAGGAACTCGTAGAACGCCTGGAAACTGCGGCCCTGGTCCGAGCCGGCGATCTCAGAACGGCTGCCGACCAGCTCCGCGAGCAGCTCTCCCTTGGACCCGTCCCAGGTCGCGATCTTCTCGCGGGCGGCGCGGTCCAAGAGCCGGAAGTTCTCCTCTACCTCCCTGAAGTCCGCAAGCAGCTCCCGCGCAGTGGCGGAGAACTGCTGGTAGCGATCCCGCACGCCCGTCGCATCGAGCACCGACACGTGGCCGGACTCAACGGCAGCGATCTCGGCGTCGAGAGCGTCGCGCCGACGCCGCAGCTCCGCGAGCCGAAGCTGCGGATCGGCTTCGGTGCCATGCACGATCTCCCGAAGCAGCGCCACCACGATGTGCAACCTCGACTCCGTGCCCACGAACGACCTGCCCTTGAGCGACTCAACCCACGCATAGGCCTTCTCGAAGGCAGGGGTGACCTCGTAGTGCACCTCTTCGTGACCGGTCGGATAGAAGCGCCGCAGGTAACCGGCGTCAACTGCCGACCAGTCCTCGAGGTAGGCGTGCGGCTCCCTAGGGAAACGGACCTCTCCCCCGTCCGCGGAGAGATCGGCATTCGCGACGTACAGGTAATCGTCGAGCGCGGCAGCGACCACGCTCGCCGGACAGGCGCCGCGATTGCCCTCGACGAAGAAGCCGCCCAAGAACGCCAGGATCAAGGTGGCATTACCTGCGCGCAGCAGCCGCCAGGCGGCATGCCGCTCTCGCAGCGCCTCTATCGCCTCGTACTCCATCGCATCCTCCGGCCCGTCCGCGTAAGGGTACGAACACCCGCCGACAGGATCGCAGCAGGCACCTAAAGAAGACCGACCCAGCGACCGCCGTCTCAAGAGGCCCGGTGGGCCTCACTCGATGGGGAAAGTCGCTCCACGTCTCAGACACGACCGCCGAATGGCACCGAGTTCTGTCACGGGTCGGGTCACGGGCGGCATAGGAAGAGGCCCCTTCCTGAGACGGAAGGGGCCTCTGACCTGCATTTTTCAGTAGCGGGGGCAGTGTTCTGGTTCAGGACATCCCGGACTGATGTCGCGAGCCATCCCGGAGTAGCCAGCTGAGCCCCACCAGCGTGCGGGCATGTCACTCACCAGATTGCTGATCACCGCCGTGGTGGTCGAGAACCGATCGGTTGCCCACGTCGCCGCCCACTACGGCGTCTCCCAGTCCTGGCTGTTCGAGCTCGTGGCCCGCTACAAGGCCGAGGGCGAGGCTGCCTTTGAATCGCGAGCGATTCTGCCCTCGGACATGAGGAGTTGCACGGCACCCTTTGCAGGCGTCCTCGTCCGCACCATCCTTCGACTTGCGAACCGGTGGCCAACGCCGTCGTGCTGAGGTTCGCGTCAACTCGGCCCCTGGAACGGAGAGCGATGCAATTGTCTCTGCCGGGCCCACCGGTCGAAATTAGCCGTCGACCGGATCGCGATCTGCGTCCATTCGCTTTCGGACAGCCCCAGGAACCGTGCGGCCTGCTTACGCGCGCGAACCTGCAGGACCTGGGACCACGGGAAGAACACCAACGCAGAGGCTACGCACGTCATCACAGTCAGCCCTATGCCGAGGCCCGAGTGCAACATTGAGAAGACCCACATCACCGGAATGAGCAGTACCACAATGGCTCCGCCACACCTGCTCAGGAATAGTGAACGTTCCAGGGTTGCCGTGGCCTCGGGCCCGAGGCGTCCCAGCCAAATGGCGGTGATCTTGCTCATGCACTTCTGGCCTCAACAGTCCTGTTCAAAGTACCCGTTGGCGTCGACCGCCCAGCCAGCGTAGCCGAAGCCAAATGCATGCGCGTCCAGTAGAGCTCGCACGCCGCGGTTCATGTCGCCGATGAAAACGCCTGGTGCTCCGTAGCCCAACGAGGCCGCCCCAAGGATCGCGCCCGTGCAGGCGGCACCGTCAGGACCTTCGGCGCTTCCAATGCTGGCTACGCATGGCACTGCGTCTGTGCCGACGGCCACCGCTCCTGTGACCAAAGCGGTCTCACCCATGACACCTGAGGCGGCCTCGGCCGCGCCGGCTCCGACCAGCCCAGCGGCGCCTAAGCCTTCTGCGGCAAGCCCGACACCGGTCGCGGCGACGGCAATGCCGCCGGCCACAAGACCAATGGTCGCCCATGTGCGCCCAGAAAGGCCGAGGAAGTCGAGTCCCAAAGGATCCGCGTAGCGCAGCGGGTTGTTTCCGGCGTAACCGTAGGCCTGCTGAGTCAGGGCGACCAGCGAGTCGACAGTCATGAACTGTGCGGTGAGGGGGTCGTAGTAGCGGGCGCGGAGGTAGTAGAGCCCCGTGTCGGTGTCTTGGTACTGGCCGTTCCAGCGCAGCGTGGTGTCGGCGGTGCCGGTGTGGCCTGTGAGGTTGCCGTACGGGTCGTAGGTGTAGGAGGCAACGACGGCACCGCTGTTGTCGGTGAGAAGGCGGGTGGAGCCGTACTGGTCGTGCTGGTAGTACAGGGTGGTGCCGGCGGAGTCGGTCTGCTCGACGGGCAGTCCGGTGTCGTCGTAGAGGTAGGTGAGTGCACCGTCGGTGAGCAGCAGCGGGGCCGCGGCTTGGAGGCTCCAGGCGAAGTGCTGGGTGGCACCGCCGGCGGTGCGGGAGGCGCGTAGTCCGTCGCCGTCGTAGGCATAGGTTGCTTTGGTAGCGCGGATCCCGCTCAGTCCGGTCACGGTGACGGGGTTGAGTCGGGCGGTGGTGGTGCCGTCGCCGAGCTCTCCTTCGGCGTTGCGGCCCCAGCCGCGCATGGTGCCGTCCGATAGGGCGGCCAGGCTGTGTACGTAGCCGCCGGCGAGGACGGTTGCGTCGGTGAGGCTGGTGATCTTGGTCGGGGTGTCGCAGGTCTTGCCGCAGGCGCCGCCGTCGCCGAGCTGGCCGGTGTTGTTGTTGCCCCAGCCCCAGGCGGTGCCGTCGCTGGTCAGGGCGAGGGCGTGGGTGCCGCCGGCGGCGATGAAGCTTGCGGTGCCGGTCAGCTGGACTTGGAGGGGGCTGGTCTGGGTGTGCTTGGCGTTGGGGTTGCCGATCTGGCCGTAGCTGTTGTCTCCCCAGGCCCATACCGAGCCGTCTTTGGCCAGGGCGTAGGTGTTGTCGCCGGAGGCGGCGATCTGCGTGATCGCCGGCAGGCCGGTCACCTTGGTGGGCGTAGGTGTGGTGGTGGCCGAGCCGAGGCCGAGCTGGCCGGACTTGCCGTACCCCCAGGTCCACACGCTGCCGTCGGCCTCTAGCGCGACGGAGTGGCCGGCGTAGCCGGGTAGGCCCCCGGCGGCGACCTGGACGACGTTGGCCAGGCCGGTCACCGACACGGGGTTGGTGCGCTGGGTGCTGGTGCCGTCGCCGAGCTGGCCGGCGTTGTTCAGGCCCCAGGCGACCACGGTGCCGTCGGACTTGAGGGCCAGCATGTGGTAGTTCCCGGCCGCGATCTGGGTGACGTTGCCCAGGCCGGTCACCGGCACGGGGTTGGCGTGCTGGGTGGTGGTGCCGTCGCCGAGCTGCCCGTAGGTGTTGTTGCCCCAGGTCACCACGGTGCCGCTGCGGGTGAGCGCGGCACTGGACAGCAGTCCCGCGGTCACCGCGGTCGCGGCGGGTGCGTTGGTCTGCACGGGGCTGGTGGCGCTGGTGGTGGTGCCGTCACCGAGCTGGCCGTAGGTGTTGTCGCCCCAGGCCCACACGGTTCCGGCGCTGTCCACGGCGAGGCTGTGGTACTGGCCGCCGGCGATCAGGCCGGCCGCGGCGGCGCCGCCGGCGCCGCTGGCGCCGGCCGCGGTGGTCAGCCGTCCGGCTTGGTCGTAGCCGTAGGACATGCTGGCGCCGGCCTGGCCGGGGCCGCTGATGCGCTGCCCGTCGGCGTTGTAGGTCAGGCTGGTCTTGGTGCCGTCGGCGGCGGTGTAGCTGGTGGCCTGGTCGGCGGCGTCGTAGCCGAGGGTGGCGCCGTCGAGGAGCTGGGTGATGTTGCCGGCCGCGTCGTAGCCGTAGCTGTTGTTGCTCACCTTCGCGAGCTGGTTGAGCTGGGTGTAGGAGTAGGACTCATCGGCACCGGGCAGGCCCGTCTGCGAGGCGCCGGTGAGCTGCCGGTTCGCATCGCGGGTGTAGTTCAGGCTCGCGAGGGTGGCGCCGTTGGGGTCGGTGTCCTTGGTGCTGGTCATGGTGCCGGTGGCGTCGATCCCGTAGTGGGCGGTGACGCCGTTGCCGAACGTCTCGCTGACCGTGTGGCCTTCGGCGTCGGGGTTGAGGCTGGTGGTGTGCCCGTTCCAGTCGGTGAGCGAGGTCAGCCGACCGGCGGCGTCGTAGCCGCGGTTGACGGCCTTGCCGTTGGGGTAGGTCAGCGAGACCACGTTGCCGACCAAGTCGTAGCCGTAGCCGACGCGCTGCCCGTGACCGTTGGTCTGCGCGGTCAGCCGCCCGAGCCCGTCGTAGCTGTAGCTGGTGGTGCCGGTGCCATCGACCATCGACGCTCGGCGGCCGTCTACGTCGTAGGTGTAGGTGACCGTCGCGGTCTGGCCGTCGGAGTAGGTCTGCTGGGTGCGCTCGTTGGCGCCGTCGTAGGCCAGCGTGGTCGTGGCGCCCTTGGGGTCGGTGAGACTCGTCAGGTTGCCTGCGGGGTCGTAGCCGTAGCTGGTGACCCTGGCCAGGGCGTCCTTGACGGTGGCGACCTGGTTGTGCTGGTCGTAGCCGTAGTGGGTGGTGTGGCCGGCGGCGTCGGTCTGGGCGGTCTGGTCGCCGTCGGCGTCGTAGCCGTAGGAGACCGTGGTGCCGTCGGCGCGGGTGACCTGGGTCGGTTCGTCGTCGGCGTTGTAGGTCGTGGTGGTGGTGTTGCCGTCGGCGTCGGTGCTGCTGACCTGGTTGTGGTTGGCGTCGTAGCCGAACCTGGTCACCTCACCGAGCGGGTCGGTGACCTTGGTCAGGTCGCGAGCGGCGTCGTAGGCGTAGGTCGTGGTGTAGGCGGACGGGTCCGCGCCGGTGACGTTGCCGCGGGCGCTGACCACGCTGGTGCGGTCTCCGACCTTGTCGTAGCCATAGCTGGTCCTCTCCCCCAGCGGGTCGGTGCGCGAGGTCAGGTTCCCCTCGGCGTCGTAGCCCAACGTCCAGGTGTTGCCGTCCGGGTCGACGATCGAGGTGACGTCGCCGGGGTGCGCGGAGTCGCCGTACCCGTAGGTTGTGGTCTGCGTGGTGGAGGCGTCGACGGCGCGGGCCACGGCGGTGAGGTTGCCGGCACTGTCGTAGCTGAAGGTGGTGCTGTTGCCCGCCGGGTCGGTGATGCTCGCGGGTTCGTTGAGCCCGGTCCAGGCCACGTTCGTGGTGCGCCCGAGGGGGTCGGTGGTGCTGAGCAGGTTGCCGCGGCGGTCGTAGGAGTAGGTCGTGGTGTTCTGGTTCGGGTCGGTCTTGGAGGCGATCTCAAGCGTGAAGGGGTCGTAGGAGTAGGTCGTGGTGGCAGCCGCGGCCGTCCCGGAGGCATGCGTGATCGACTGCATCGCCATGTCCTGGTACTGCTCGACGGTCACGAGGCCGCGGGGGTCGGTGATCGTGGTGGTGCCGCCGCTGGTGGTGGCCGGGTCACCGGAGTAGGACAGGGTCGTCTTGCGGCCCATGGCGTCGACCTGTGTGGTCACCCGGCCGTTGGTGTCGTAGGTGTTGGTGACCACGCCGCCGCGCGGGTCGGTCATGGTGAGCAGCTGGTGGTTGCTGTCGTAGCCGAAGGACCAGGTGCCGCCGGTGACATCGGTGGCTGAGGTGAGGTCGCCGGCGGCGTCGTAGCGGTAGGACAGCTGCCGGCCCGCGGAGTCGCTCACTGTGCTCACGTGACCGGTCGTGTCGGTGGTGAACGTCAGCGTCCGGCCGGCGGGGTCGGTGACGGCTGACAGCACGGCGCCGTTGTAGGTCAGGGTGGTGGTGTAGCCGTTGCGGTCGGCGATGCCCAGCAGCTGCCCGGTCGCGGAGAAGGTGTGGGCGATGCCGCCGTGGAAGTCGGTGAGGGTGAAGGTGCCGTCGCTGTTCTTGGCCAGGGACGCCGTCACCCGCGACGGTGCGGTGTAGGCCGAGCCGTTCGGGGTGAAGCTGATCGTGGATCCGTTCTCCTGGTGGACGGTGACCACCCCGGAGGAGTCGGTGGTCAGGTTCATCCCGTAGCTGTTCGACCAGCCGTGCCCGAACATGCCGTCGTTGCCGGCCAGCAGTGAGCTGTAGCTCCGCTGCAGGTCCAGTGCCGGTCCGCGGCCGGGGATGCTGAGGTCGTCGAAGGTGTGCCAGAACACCCCGGTCGCGCAGTTCACGGGCTTCTTGGTCGAGCAGTTCTTCTGGTTCTCCCGCGGGTTCGGTGTCTGTCCGACCTCGTAGGCGGTCACCGGACTCTGGCCGCTGCCGGTCGACACGTTCGAGGTCGACAGTGCCTCCTCGAGGGAGAAGTAGGTCGAGTCCCCCACAGCGAGTCCGGCCGGGAAGTTGACCACACCGCTGGTGTAGTCGGAGCTAATGTCGGAGAAGTTGGTGTTCGGTCCCTCGTACCCCGTCTTCCCACACGGCACGCCGTAGTAGCAGATCCCGTCGCCGTCGAAGCCGAACAGGTCCGTGGAGCTGGTCAGCGCCAGCGCCCCCATGGTCTTCGAGGAGTCGTTGACCACCCCAATCAGCGTGTCCTCCACCCCGTCGTAGGGGCCTTGCGTCGGGTCGCCGTACACGACGGCGCCCGAGTCGGTGATCTCGATCAGCAGCCCACAGCTGCTGTCGGCCCCGATTGCCGGGCACTGCGTGAACGGTGCGGTCGGTGCCGTGGCCGTCGTCGCAGAGGCGGTTGCGGTGGTGGAAGATGTCGACGTGGCAGCCGAGAGAGAGTCGCGCTGGACACCCGTGCCGCCGGGGTGACGTGAGGGCATTCTGCTCGTGGGGCCAGTGGTCTTGTCCCTGAACTGCGCAGTCACCGTCGAGAACGTCGACGGCTTCCCGGGGTGATCGGTGCGCGCATGCTTGCTCACCCAGTGTGGGTTCTGGGCCTCATAGCGCGGCCGCCACTGCTGCGCCGACTTCCCCGCGGCAGGCCCCGCCGACCCAGTGGCCTCGACGCCGGTTCGGGTCGCCGCCGCGAAGGCCGGCACCGTGCCTAGCCCGGTAACCGTCAGCGCGGCCGCGGCGACCACGGAGACCATTCCCAGACGCTGACCGCACCTGCGCTTGAATCGGGCTGCCGGAAGGTACTGACGAGCAGTCACGGGTCGTTCCCCCTGGTCGTTAGGAATCCCGAGACTGCACAAACCAGGAGAAACACTGGGGTCTACAACGAGCCGCGTCAACGACCGTTTCGGTGCATACATGTGCAATGCACAAACGTGCACCTGCGCACGTCGCCCGCCTCGCCCGGCCGCCCAGCCCGGGCGACGCGTGCGGCCGGCAGGGCCTTCTTGGGGAACCCACCCAGAGGCGGCCGTCTCAAGAGGCCCACTCGGCCTCACTCGACGGGATCCGTCACCCCGCGCCTCAAGCCCGACCGCCGAACCGCACCGAGTTCTGTCACGGATCTGGTCACGGGTGGCATAGCAAGAGGCCCCTTCCTGAGACGGAAGGGGCCTCTGACCTGCGGTTTTACTAGTAGCGGGGGCAGGATTTGAACCTGCGACCTCTGGGTTATGAGCCCAGCGAGCTACCGAACTGCTCCACCCCGCGTCGGTGAGTCCCACTGTACGGGAGGACCCCATGGACTCAAAATCGGGGGCCCCGCACAGCGCCCGTGACGTGACCCAAGCCATTGCCCGTGCCCATTGTCGCGCCCTGGCCGGAGATCTATCGTGAGATGAACCCGCCCTTGCTTTGCGGCGGACGCTCGCCCCAGTGCCGGGGCGAACCCTCTGGCCGAGCGCCGGTGGAGAGGGGAGTTTCGCCATGTGTGAGGCAACGAACGACTCGACGTACGCGGTGCCGGACTCGGTGGACGCACCTTCGCAAGTGCGCGGCTTCGTGCACTCGACGTTGTGCCGCGAGCACGCCCAGACCGCGGAGCCCGTCGTGACCCTGCTGAGCGACGAGCTGGCCACGCAGGCGCTGCTGTACGGCGCGCCCCCGGTGACGATCGCCCTCCGCTGCTCGGTCACGGAAGTGACCGTCGAGGTGGCGGACGGGACCCCGGAGATGCCCGCCCCGGACACACCGGACCACGAGCTGAGCATGCTTCTGGTGGACAAGATCTCGCACCGCTGGGGAACCCGCCGGACCGGCGCCGGGAAGGTGGTCTGGTGCACGGTGCCGAGCGGGGCCCTGCCGTCGATGCGCTCATACGCGTCGTGGGCGGCGGTGGACGACGCCCAGGCAGCGCGCTCACTGGTGACGCCGGGTCGAAGCGGAAAGCGGGACGGGGAGAACCCTGCCGTTTGACACGACATCGGAGTCTTGGCTCAATCGGTTTCCCGTTGTGAGCCCTTCAACTGGTTCTCCTCGTCCCACAACCAGAAGACCACGACCCGGTCCCCCAAGAAAGAGGCCTTGGTCCCTGGACTTGCTCGCGCATCGTGCACTCGGACCCGGGCCTCGCGTCACCGGCCGCGCCGGTGGGGACCTTCGCCCCTAACGCCGGCACCGGCGGTCGGCGAGTCTGGGCACGAGGTGAGAGCGATGTTCGCAGCAGTCGGTGACCGGTTGGTGGTCCGCAACCTGCATGTCGGCGAGGTCGTCAGGGACGGCGAGATCCTGGAGGTCCCGCACCCCGACGGCAGCCCGCCCTACGTGGTGCGCTGGTCGGACAACGACCACGTGTCGATGGTGTTCCCGGGTCCGGACGCCTACGTCCAGCACTTCGAGCACGCGGGCGCGCACGCGTCCTGACGTTTCCGACATCGGACGAGCCGTTCCGTTCGCACCGATCGGGACGATCGCCTCTATGCGCCGCTCGCTCGCAGGAGGACGGTGAGACATGGCCACCGCCGTTCCGCATCCACGTCCCGCCCGGGCTCACTTCTGGCGGTTGATCATCCTCTCGGTGTGCATGCTGCTGGTCTTCGGGATCCTCATCGGCGGCGGCATCGGCCTGCTCGCCGTCAAGGTCTTCGACCAGGTGCCGCTCGACGGGCTGTCGGGCAACCTCACCTCGCAGAACAAGTAGGGCTCGGCCCGCGTCGGCCGCGACCTCAGCCGCTGGTCGCCGAGGGTGACGCCGACGGTGCGGGAGAGGGGGACGGTGACGGCGACGCCGGCTGCTCGGCCGCCTTCAACGCCTGGCGCACCAGGGCCCGGGCCTCGTCCTGCGCCTTCGCGTATCCGTTCAGGTCGCCTGCCTGCAACGCCTTGCGCGCCTCGACGAACTTCTTCTCCGCCTGCCTGAGCAGGTCACGCACGTTCGCGGGCACCGGTGTCGAGGTCCCACCTCCGCCCGCCTCCGGTGGCGTGGTGCCGCCGGACCCGGGGCTGATGCCCAGCACGTCGTTGAGCGCCGCCTCCAAGGTGGTGCCGATCCCGACGTTCTCGCCGAACGAGACCAGGACGTAGCGCAGCGCCGGGTAGCGCCCCTCCCCCGAGATCCTCTGGGCGTACAGCGGCTGGACGTAGAGCAGGCCGTTGCCGACCGGGAGCGTGAGCAGGTTTCCGTACAACGGCTTCGCGTTGGCCCGGGTGAACGGCAGCAGCTTGTCCTGGATCTCCGGGTCCTGCCCGAAGTTGTTGGCGATCTGCGACGGCCCGGGGATCTGCGTGTTGCTGGGCAGCCGCAGGATCCGCAGCGCGCCGTAGGACGCGCGGGAGGCGTCCGCGTCCACGGAGATGAACGCGGCCAGGTTCTGCCGCTTGTTCGGCACGAACACCGACGTCAACGAGAAGACCGGGGTCGGCGGCGCCCCCGGCATCCGCACCGACAACCGGTACGGCGCCTGCTTGCGGGCCTTGTTCTCCGGGTCCTGCGGGACCAGCCACTTGTCGCTGCCGTCGTAGAACGTCTTGGGGTCCGTCACGTGGTAGGTCGCCAGGATGTCGCGCTGCACCTTGAACAGGTCCTCGGGATAACGCATGTGCTGCGCGAGGTCCGGCGGGATCTCCGAGCGCGGCTTGACCACGCCCGGGAAGGCCGCCGACCACGCCTTGAGGATCGGGTCGCTGTCCCACGCGTAGAGCGTCACGGTGCCGTCGTAGGCGTCGACGACCGCCTTGACCGAGTTGCGCATGTAGTTGATCTGGTCCGTGGGCAACGTGGCGTACGACGTACGCGGGTTCAGGGCGTCCGACGTCATGCTCGACAGCGACCGCTGCTGGGAGTTGGGGTAGTTGTCCGAGGTCGTGTACGCGTCGAGGATCCACACCACCCGGCCGTCGACGACCGCGGGGTAGGAGTCCCCGTCCACGGTCAGCCACGGCGCCACCTTCTGCACCCGCGCCCGGGGGCTGCGCTCGTAGAGGATCTTGGAGTTCTGGTTGACCCGGCTCGAGAGCACGATGTTGGGCTCGCCGAACTTCAGGGCGTACATCACCTTGTTGAACAGCCCGCCGACCGGCACCCCGTCCTTGCCGTCGTAGGTGTTCATGTTCGAGCTCGAGCCCTCGCCCTGCGGCGTGTCCAGCTCGACGTTGCTGCCGCCGGGTGCCTTGCCGACGATCGAGTAGGCCGGGCTCTTCTCACCGAAGTAGATCCGCGGCTGGTAGCCGTTGGGCGGGAACATGTTGGTCAGGTCGCCCTGCGGCGGGATGTCCTGCTCGGCCCACACCGGCTTGCCGTCGTTGTTCGTGACCACCTGCTGGTCGATGTTGCGCTGGTTGCCGTAGGCGGCGATGACCCCGTAGCCGTGCGTGTAGACCGTGTGCTCGTTGGCCCAGTTGCGCTGCCCGGCCGGCAGACCGGACTGGTCGAGCTCGCGCACCGCGATCACCAGGTCGCGGCTCTGGCCGTTGATCGGGTAGCGGTCCACGTCGAGCACCGGCGCGACGCTGTAGTAGCCGCGCACCTGCTGGAGCTGCTCGAACGCCTGGTCCACCAGCGACGGGTCCAGCAGCCGGACGTCCTGGATCGACGCCTGGTCACCCTTCAGCTGCGCGGCGGACAGCGTGTTGCTCGGGTTGTAGTTCGTGACCTTGGTGTCCTGGATCTGGTACGCCGAGCGGGTCGCCTCGATGTTGCGCGCGATGTAGGGGCCCTCCTTGTCCGGCTCCGACGGCTTGACCTGGAACTGCTGGACGATGCCGGGCCAGATCATGCCCAGCAGGATCGACGACAGCACCAGCAGCGCCAGCCCCACCGACGGCAGCATCCAGGTCCGGCGGAACACGTTGGCGAAGAACAGCAGCGCACAGATCACCGCGATGAACATCAGGATGTTCTTGGACGGGAGCACGGCGTGCTGGTCGGCGTAGCCCACGCCGGTGAACAGCCCGCCCCCGGTGGTCAGGTCGAACCGGTCCAGGTAGTAGTCGGCGGCCTTGAACAGCACGAACAGGCCGAGCAGCACCGAGATCTGGGCCTGGGCGGCCCCGGAGAACTTCCCGGTCTTCGCCTGCAGCCGGATGCCCCCGAACAGGTAGTGCACCAGCGCGGCCGCGATCAGGCTCAGCACCGCGACCGCCATCCCGAAGTTCACCAGGAAGTGCAGCCAGGGCAGCTCGAAGACGTAGAAGCCGACGTCGCGGTGGAAGTAGGGGTCGGTCTTCCCGAACGGCTCCTGGTGCCGCCACATCAGGAACTGGCGCCACTGCCCGGCACCCGACCCGCCGGCGAACAGCCCGAGCACCAGCGCCACGGCGACCAGCAGCCAGCGCCGGATCGGGTCCACCACCTGGCGGTAGCGGTCGAGGTTGACCTGCTCCTGCGAGGCCGGCCGGAACAGCGGCCGGAAGCGGTAGGCGATCCCGATGTTCACCGCGGTCGCCACCGCCATCAGCACGCCGAACACCGCGAACAGCAGCACCTTGACGCCCAGCATCTTGGTGAAGACCGCGCCGTAGCCCAGGCTGCGGAACCAGAGCCGGTCGGTCCACACGCCGGTGAACACCGACAGCAGGAAGAACGCGGCGACCAGCACCACCACGGTGCCGACCAGCGCCCGCGAACGTGGGGAGGACTGCGGCGCCGGCGGGCGGCGGACATCCTCGGGAGGGTCGTCGTCGAAGAATCCACTCACGCTGTCTGTCCTCGTCCGTCAGTTCTCGAGTGTGCCCAGCAACAACTGTAGGAGCGCAGGGACCAGGTCCGGGCTCTCTACGACGGATTGGGCGTCGTCGTGGGACCTGAGCCGGAGCGCGCAGTACGTCGACCCGGCCCGGGTCGCGCCCGCCACGATGCGCACCTCCTGCCGCGCCGGGTGCTCGGCGGCGTACGCCGCGGCGGCCTCGGGCTCCTCCGGGATCTCGCCGTCGGCGGCCGGCGGCAGCACCAGCCGCTCGACGACCGCGGCGCAGCCGTAGACCTCCGCGGGCCACATGATCCCGGCGAGCACCTGCTCCAGCGACCGGTCCGCCGGCATCTGGTCCTGCTCCACCGGCGTGAGCGACCCGGCGGCCGCGCCCTCGTCCAGCCCCATCGCCGCGGCCAGCGCGGGCTCGCGCGCGACCAGGTCGGCGGTCGGCACCAGCGCGTAGAGCCGCTCCGGCTGATCCCAGCCGGCCTCCGCCGCGTGCGTCTCGATCTCCCGCACCGCCGCGCGCAGCACGGCGTCGACCCCGTCGACCCCGTCGACCCCGTCGGCGCTCATCGACAGCTCGGGAGGTTGGCGCCCGGGTCGTGGGCGTAGGCGGTCAGCGAGGTGACGGCGCTGTGCAGCGTCGGGGCCTTCACGAGCCGGATCTCTCCTTCCGGGACCCCCGCAGCGAGTGCGGAGGTGCAGTTGCCGGGCGGCACCAGGAACAGCTTCGCGCCGGCCTGCTCGGCGGCCACGATCTTCTGCTGGATGCCTCCAATGGGTCCAACGCGCCCACCCTCGGTGATGGTTCCCGTCCCGGCGATCTCGGATCCGCCGGTCAACGCGCCGGGCGTGAGCGTGTCGTAGACCGCCAGCGAGAAGATCAGTCCCGCGCTCGGCCCGCCGATCTGCTCGTTGAGCCGCACCTGCACGTCGAAGGGGAAGTCGTAGCCGGTGCCGATCGAGATCCCCACGATGGCGCGCTTCGGCGCGGTGGTGGACTGCTCCGGGGTCACCCGCACCTGCTTGGTCGCCCCGCCACGCCGTACGACGAACAGGGCCGTGCCCGAGGCGGGGGTGCGCTGGATCGCCTTGGAGACCTGGCCGACGCCGGTGATCCGGGTGCCGTTGACCGACACGATCTCGTCACGGACCCGGAGCCTGCCCTCGGCGGGACCGCCCTTGCTGACCCCGAGCACCTCGACGTGCAGCGGCAGCTTGTAGCCGAGCTCGGTCAGCGCGGCCGCGACCGCGGTGTCCTGGGAGCTGACCATCTCGACGCTGCTCTCCTGCTGCGCGTCCTGCGCGGACTGCTGCGGCGGGTAGATCACGTCACGGGGGTAGACCGCCCGGGTCTTGTCGAACCAGGCCCGCAGCGCCTCGGTGAGGTTGATGCTCCGGCCGGGGCTGGTCACCGACACCGTGGTCAGCCGCAGCTGCCCCTCGGTCGGGTAGGTCCGGTGCCCCGAGACCGAGACGATCGTCTTGCCGGCGGTCTCCCCCAAGACGTTGACGGTCGGCCCGGGGCTCATCGTCACGTAGGGCACCGGCATCAGCACCGCGACGGCGAACAGCACGACCAGCGCGCCGAACACGACGATGCTGGACACGGAGCGCCGACTCATGGCGCAACCTTCTCACCCAACGGCAACTACGCGGACCGGCGGGTCCGGGCCGCCGAGGACCCCTCGCGACGGGAGGGCCGGACCGCGATGCCGGTGCTGCGGTCGCGGACGGTCGCCGGCCGGGGGCGCCCCGCGGCCGGGTGCTCCTTGGCGATCGCCCTCGCGAACCTCTCGTAGGCCGCGTCGGAGCGGCTGTCCTGCTCGCGCTGGGGCCGGCCCGCCCAGGCGGCCCAGGCCATCGCGAGGAGCAGCACCGCGCCGGAGGGCGCCAACCACAAGAGCACGTTCACGTGACCAGGCTACGGACCGGGCGGCCGGTGACGCGGCAGCCACGCGGAACGGTCAGGCGGAGCGGTCAGGGAGTGCCGACCCACTCGTCGGTGCCGTCGGCGAAGCGCTGGTGCTTCCAGATGGGCACGATCCGCTTCAGCTCGTCGATGAGTGCCTTCGACGCCTCGAACGCCTCGCCGCGGTGGGCGGCGCTGGTGGCCACGACCACCGCCGCGTCCCCGAGGGCCAGCCGGCCCACCCGGTGCACGGCCGCGACACCCAGCACGTCGTACTTCGTGGCGACGTCCTCGGCCACCTCGCGCAGCCGCTCCAGCGCGCTCGGGTGCGCGGAGTACTCCAGCCCGGTGACGTCCTTGTCGTGGTCGTGGTCGCGCACGGTGCCGACGAACAGGGTCAGCCCGCCGGCGGCGTCGTCCGCGAGCGACGCGGCCACCTCGGCGACGTCGAGGGCGGTCTCACGGATGTCGACGAGGCGTACGACGGGCAGGTCGGCGTTCACGCCGCCGAGCCTATCGGAGGACCCCCGTTGGCGGCTGCGAGTAGTTTGGGGGCATGACGAACGACCCCGGCGACCGACCGTCCGGCGACCCCGGAGACGAGAACCCCAACCCGTTCAAGGGCACGCCGTTCGAGCAGATCTTCGCCGCGTTCGGTGGCGCCTTCCCCGGTGCGGGCGGACCGCAGGGCGCCGGCGGGATGCCGGACCTCTCCGGCCTGATGAGCCAGATGCAGGCGATGATGGCCCCGCACGAGGGCACCGTGAACTGGACGCTGGCCAAGGACGTCGCGCGCAAGACCGTCGCCCAGCAGGAGGACCCGTCCCCGACCGCGAAGGACCGCTCCGACGTGTCGGACGCGGTGCGGCTGGCCGACCACTGGCTGGACTCGGCCACCGAGCTGCCCTCGGGCGTGAGCACGTCCGCGGTGTGGAGCCGGGCCGAGTGGGTCGAGGAGACCGTCGACGTGTGGCGCCGGCTGGTCGAGCCGGTCGCCGAGCACGTGGTGTCCGCGATGGCCGGCGCGCTCCCGCAGGAGGCGCAGGCGATGGCCGGGCCGCTGATGGGCATCTTGAACCAGGCCGGCGCGGCGATGTTCGGCACCCAGGTCGGCCAGGCCCTCGGCGGGCTGGCCGGCGAGGTGCTCTCCGCCTCGGACATCGGGCTGCCGGTCGGCCCCGCCGGCAAGGCGGCGGTGCTCCCGGCCAACGTGCGCGCGTTCGCCGAGGGGCTCGACGTGAGCGCGGACGACGTCCTGCTCTACCTCGCGCTGCGCGAGGCCGCCCACCAGCGCCTGTTCGCGCACGTGCCCTGGCTGCGCGCGCACCTGCTGGGCGCGGTCGAGGACTACGGCCGCGGCACCAGCATCGACGTGTCCCGGATCGAGTCGTCCATGCGGGAGATCGACCCGACGAACCCGGGCGCGATCCAGGAGGCCCTCGAGGGCGGCCTGTTCGAGCCGCAGAAGACCCCGGCGCAGCAGGCCGCCCTGAACCGCCTCGAGACGATCCTGGCGCTGGTGGAGGGCTGGGTCGACGAGGTCGTCGGCCAGGCGACGGCCTCGCGGATGCCCTCGGCGCCGAAGCTGCAGGAGGCGATCCGCCGCCGTCGGGCGGCGGGCGGGCCCGCGGAGGAGACGTTCGCAGCACTGGTCGGGCTCGAGCTGCGGCCGCGCCGGCTGCGGGACGCCTCGGCACTGTGGGGCTCGCTGCGGTCCCGGCAGGGTTCGCAGGCGCGCGACGCGGTCTGGGCGCACCCGGACCTGATGCCGACCTCGGCCGACCTCGACGACCCGCTGGGCTTCCGCGAGGGTCCCGACGAGCCCGAGGCGATGACCGGCGACGAGTTCGACGCCGCCCTCAACGAGCTCCTGGACAACGAGGACCGCCCGGACGACGGCCGGTGAGCGACCTGCACGCCGACGCCCTCGCGACGCTGCGGGCATGGGCCGGCGCCGACGACCGTGAGGAGCGGCTGCGACAGGCGTACGTCGACCACCTCGAGCGCCACCCGGACGGGATGACCCGCGGCTGCTTCCCCGACCACGTCACCGCGGGCGCGCTGGTCGTGTCCGCCGACCGCACCCGGGTGCTGCTCACGCTGCACGCGAAGGCGCGGCAGTGGTTCCACCTGGGCGGCCACTGCGAGACCGCCGACGCGACCCTGGCCGGGGCGGCGCTGCGGGAGGCCCGGGAGGAGTCCGGCATCGCGGAGCTGGTCGTCGACCCCGAGCCGGTGCACCTCGACCGGCACGAGGTCCGGTTCTGCGACCCCCGCGGCCCGGTGCGGCACCTCGACGTGCGGTTCGTCGCGACCGCCCCGGACGGGGCCGAGCACACGGTGAGCGACGAGTCGCTGGACGTGCGGTGGTGGCCGGTGGACGCGCTCCCGACGGACGCGCCGGACATGCGCGAGCTGGTCGGCCGCGCGCTCGACCGGCTTCAGGCCCGGTCGTCCTCGGCCATCTGAGCGGCGCCCTCCTCGGAGCAGTCCGGCTCGTCGGCCTCGATGCCGAGGTGGGAGGCGGCGGCCACCCCCTCGAGGAACCCCTTCGCGCGCTCGGCCTTCGGGTAGCGGTCCACGAGCCGCCAGAACTCCGTGGTGTGCCCGGTGACCAGCAGGTGCGCCAGCTCGTGCACGAGCACGTAGTCGAGGACCCAGGCCGGCATCCCCTCGAGGCGTCGCGACAGCCGGATCGAGCGGTCGCTCGGCGTGCACGACCCCCAGCGGGTGTTCTGGTTGTCCACCCAGCGCACCACGTCCGGGCGGGCCCGCCCGTCGAGGTGGCGGTCGCTGAGCTCCCGGGCCCGTCGCAGCAGCCCCGCGTCGGAGGGCCGACGGCGGCGCTCGGACCGCTCCAGCCGCTCGAGCATGGTGGCGACCCACTCCTTCTCCTCCGCGCGGGTCAGCCTCGCCGGGATCAGCACCACCACCCGGTCGTCCTCCCGGTAGGCCGCGACCGTGCGTCGACGTCGCCGGGACCGGCGTACCTCGACGACCGGAGCGGGACCGGAACGGGTGGCCATGGACGCACGTTACCCGCTGGCCCAGGCCAGGAGGCGCTCGAGCGGCCAGGTGTTCACCACGCGTTCGGGCGGGACGCCGAGCTCCTCGGCACGCGCGCAGCCGTAGTCGACGAAGTCCAGCTGCCCCGGCGCGTGGGCGTCGCTGTCGACCGCGAACAGGCAGCCGGCCTCGTCGGCCAGCCGGACCAGCTCGTCCGGGGGGTCGCGGCGCTCCGGGCGGGAGTTGATCTCGACGGCGACCTGGTGCGCGGCGCAGGCGGAGAACACCTCCTCGGCGTCGAACGTCGACTGGGGGCGGCTGCCGCGGCCACCGGTGACCAGCCGGCCGGTGCAGTGGCCGAGCACGTTCGTGCGCGGGTGCGCCACCGCGGCCACCATCCGGCGGGTCATCGCCGCCTCCTCCATCCGCAGCTTGGAGTGCACGGAGGCGACCACGACCTCGAGCCGGTCGAGCAGGTCCTCGCTCTGGTCGAGGGCGCCGTCGTCGAGGATGTCGACCTCGATCCCCTTGAGCAGCCGGAACCCGGCGCCGAGCCGGCCGTTGACCGCGTCCACGACGGTGAGCTGCTTCTCGAGCCGCTCGGCGCTCAGGCCGTTGGCGACGGTGAGCCTCGGCGAGTGGTCGGTGAGCACGACGTACTCGTGGCCGAGCTCCGCGGCGGTGACGGCCATCTCCTCGATCGGCGAGCCGCCGTCGGACCAGTCGGAGTGCAGGTGCAGGTCCCCGCGCAGCGCCGCCCGCAGCCGACCGCCCTCGGCCAGCGGCTCCGCGGTCTGCTCGAGCTCGGCGAGGTAGCCCGGGCGGCGGCCGGCCACACAGTCCTCGATGATCGCGGCCGTCTTCGCCCCGATGCCCGGCAGGTCGCGCAGGGTGCCCTGGGCGGCCCGGGCGTCGACCTGCGCGGCGTCGAGGGTGAGCAGGGTGGCCGCCGCCCGGCGGTAGGCCTTGATCCGGTAGCCGTCGGCGAGCCGGCGCTCGAGCAGGAACGCGATCCGGCGCAGCACGGCGACCGGGTCGACTCGCTGGGGGTCCAGCTGTTGCGGCTCCACCGACGTCTGCCCCGTCCCGTTCGTGCCTGGTCAGTCGTGTCTGGTCGGTCGTGTCTGGTCGGTCGTGTCTGGTCGGTCCTGGTTGGTCGCGCCTGGTCCTCTTTGGGCGTCAGGGCCGAACTTTCTTCCGTCCACAACCTACCGTCGGGCATCCGCGCTGGTCAGGGCCGTCGGCGCGCTCCGTCCCGGGCGTGTCACCCACAGCCCCATGCACCGGCACCCACAGCGTGTTCCACAGCGTGTGGAACCCGGTCCACACCTTGTCCACAACGTTATCCACAGGGGTGGAGAACCTTGCGTTGACCGGTGCCGCGGACCGCACCTAGGTTGTTCGCCAGACGAGGCCCTCGGTCGAGTCGGCGCGGCTCTCGCAAGGGGAAGGCAAGAGGCGCGCCGGCCACGCCGAGGGCCTCCTCTTCGTCCCCGGTCAGCGGCCGGTGAACCGGGGAGCCCGGCGCTCCCGGGAGGCGGCGATGCCCTCCTGCAGGTCCGCGGTCGCGAGCGTGAGCGGCTGCGCGAGCGCCTCCCACTGGACCGCGGTCTCGAGGTCGGCGTGGCCGCCGTCTCGCAGGGCCAGGGTGGTCAGCCTGCTGGCGATCGGTGCGGTCGCCGCGACGCCGGCCGCCACGTCGAGCACCCCGTCGAGGAAGCCGTCGGCGGGCAGCACCCGGGAGACCAGCCCGAGCCGCAGCGCCTCGTCGGCGTCGACGGTGCGCCCGGTCAGCAGCAGGTCTCGCGCGTGCGCGTGGCCGACCACCTCGGGCAGCAGGTAGGTCGCGGCCATCCCGGCGTGCATCCCGAGCCGCACGAACGGCGCCCCGAGCCTGGCCCCGGCGGCCGCGTAGCGCAGGTCGCAGGCCAGCGCCAGGCACAGCCCGGCGCCGATCGCGTGCCCGTTGACCGCCGCGATCGTGGGCACCTCCAGCTTCCGGATCGAGAGCCAGGCGCGGTAGAAGGGCAGCATCCGGGCGCGCAGGTGGTCCACCGACGCGTCCGGCTCGCTCGCGATCCAGCCGGTGTCGCCGCCGGAGCAGAACGCCGCCCCCTCCCCCGTCACCACCACCGCCCGCACGTCGCGGTCGGCGGCGAGCTCGTCGACGGCGGCCACCCACGAGGCGGTCATCTGCTCCGACATCGCGTTGCGCCGGGCCGGGTTGTCCAGGGTGAGTACGGCGACCCCGTCGGCGCGCCGCTCGAGGCGCAGGTGTGGGTCGGGGGAGGTGTCGGTCATGCGCGGGAGACTACCGACGCGACCGCCGCTTGTGACCGCGGTGAGACGTGGATCGCACCCGCGCGAGCCGGGAAACGGGCAAAACCTATGAAATGGGACAGATATCGCGGGCGCTGAGCGTGAAAACCCCGCCGACGGGCCTCCGCCTGCGTGTGTCCTCCCCGCCGCTGACGTAGTGTGCGAGGCGGCCACCACCACGGTGGCCGCGGCGGGCGCTGCGGCGACGAGCCTCACGACCCCCGCGACAACCGGTTTTGACGATGAGCACAAGGAGGCCGTGATGGCGGAGACCTGGAGCGGTGAGTTCTACTGCGTGAAGTGCAAGGAGAAGCGCCAGGCCGATGGCGAGGTCAAGGTGAACGACAAGGGCACCCGGATGGCCAAGGCCGTCTGCCCGGTGTGCGGCACCAACCTGAACCGCATCCTCGGCAAGGCCTGAGCCGCACCTTCCGAGACCTCAGCAGCGGGATCCCCGGTCACGGGGGTCCCGCTGCTGCGTGTGCGGGACCTGTGGACGCCGGTTCGCGCGGCGCCGCGGCGTGCGGCACGCTGCCGGGATGCGACCACTGCTGCGACCCGGCACGCACGTGCTCGTGCGTGCCGACGGCCAGGTCCAGGTCGGCCTCGGTCCCGACGAGGCGCTGGTGCTGCCCGACGACCCGGCCGTGCGGGCCTCGCTGGCCCGGCTCGACGGGTCCGACCGAGCCACCGACCCCGACCCCCGCACGGTGGACCTGCTCGAGGGCCTCGGCCTGGTCCTCGACGAGCGCGCGCTGCTGCCGCTGCTGGCCGGACCCGGCGCACCGGTCGACCGGCACGGCGTCGCCGCGCTGGCCCGGCGCGCGGGGGACGCGACCCCGGGGCTGCTGCGCGCCCGCGCCACCTGCCGGGTCGAGGTGGCCGGCTTCGGGCACCCGGCCGGCGAGGACCTCCCCGGCCGGCTCGCGGACCTGCTCACCGCCGCGGGCCTGCGGCTTCGTGCGCACTCGCCCCGGGCCCGGCCGACCACGGTCGGCGCCCTCGTCGGGGTCGGCGAGCCGGACCGGGAGCTGCTCGACGCGTGGACCCGCGCCGGGACGCCGTACGTGCTGGTCCGGATGACCGAGGGCCGGGCCCGGGTGGGGCCGTTCGTGCTGCCCGGCCGCACCGCCTGCCTGCGCTGCGTCGACGCCCACCACACCGACGCCGACCCCGCGTGGCCCCTGCTGGTCCGCCAGTACGCCGCGGCGAGCCGACGGGACCGCCCCGACGGTGCCCCCGAGCCCCTCGACCCGCTGCTCGCCGCCCTGGCGCTGGCCTGGGCGGCCCGCGACGTGGCCTCCTTCGCCGCCGGTCGCCGGCCCTCGACGTGGTCGACCACCCTCACCCTGGACCCCGACCTGCACGCGCTGGAGACGCACACCTGGGAGCGTCATCCCGACTGCGGCTGCGGGTGGCGGCCGGGGGCGGGTGCCCCCGGCTGGCCCGGTCCGACACAATGGGGAGCATGACCGAGCTACCCCGCAGGGCCGTGGCGCGCACCGCGCGGCTGGCCGCGCTGCCGCTCGGCCTCGCCGGGCGCACCGCGGTGGGCATGGGGAGACGGCTCGGCGGCGCCCCCGCGGACGCGGTGCTGACCGACGTCCAGCAGCGCACCGCCGAGCAGCTGTTCAAGACGCTGGGGGACCTCAAGGGCGGCGCCATGAAGATGGGCCAGGCGCTGTCCATCCTCGAGTCGGCACTGCCGGAGGAGGTGGCGGCGCCCTACCGGGAGCAGCTCACCCGGTTGCAGGACTCCGCTCCGCCGATGTCGGCCGCGACGGTGCACAGCGTGCTGGCCAAGGAGCTCGGCGGACGGTGGCGCAAGCACCTCGTCGAGTTCGACGACAACCCGGCGGCCGCGGCGTCGATCGGCCAGGTCCACCGCGGCCGATGGTCCGACGGCCGCGTGGTGGCGGTGAAGATCCAGTACCCCGGCGCCGGCGAGGCGCTGATGGCCGACCTGCGCCAGCTCGGCCGGCTGGCCCGCACGTTCGGCGGCATGGTCCCGGGGATCGAGATCCGGCCGCTCGTCCAGGAGCTCCAGGACCGGGTCGCCGAGGAGCTCGACTACGAGCTCGAGGCCGAGGCCCAGCAGGCCTTCGCCCAGGAGTTCCGGGACGACCCGGAGTTCGTGGTCCCGGCGGTGGTGGCCCACACCGGCAAGGTCCTGGTGACCGAGTGGGTCGAGAGCAACGCCTCGCTGGCCCGGCTGATCGCCGAGGGCACCCAGGAGGAGCGCGACCACTACGGCGGTCTCTACGTGCGGTTCCTGTTCCAGGGCCCGCTGCGCGCCGGCATGCTGCACGCGGACCCGCACCCCGGCAACTTCCGGGTGCTGCCGGGGGCCGACGGGTCCCTCGGCCGGCTCGGCGTCGTGGACTTCGGCGCGGTCGCGCGGCTGCCCGAGCACGGCCTGCCGCGGGCGATCGGGACGCTGCTGCGGATCGCCCTGTACGACGACTACGAGGACGTGCTGACCAACCTGCGGGCCGAGGGGTTCGTGCGGCCGAACATCACGGTGACCCCCGAGGAGCTCCGGGCCTACGTCGGACCGTTCATCGAGCCGGCCGCGACCGACACGTTCAGGTTCTCACGGGAGTGGATGCGTGAGCAGTTCCAGCGGGTGCAGGACCTGCGCCGGCCGGGGTCGACGGTCGCGCTCCGGCTGAACCTGCCGCCGTCGTACCTGCTGATCCACCGGGTGTGGGTCGGGGCCATCGGGGTGCTCTGCCAGCTCGAGGCCGAGCTGGCGTTCCGGGGGATCCTGGAGGAGTCCCTCCCCGGGTTCGCCGAGCACTGAGGCTCACCACCACTCGCTGTCGAGCTTGCCCTCGATCGCGCGCAGGTGCTCCCGGGAGCAGCGCTCGCAGAACACCCGGCGGCGGCCGTTCTCGACCGCCGTGGTCCAGGTCAGCGGCAGGTCCTCGCCGGGGGCCGCCGCTCCACAGAAGTCACACGTCACTGCCATCGGGCCAGCCTACGCACGAGAACGGGCCGGGTCCCGGCCGGCGCGACGGCCGGCCGGGACCCGGCCCCGGTAGGTGCACGACTCCGCTGCCGCTGGACCCCTGACGGCGACAAGCCTCGAGGATCAGGGGCGGGTGCGGCTCAGAGCGTGCGGGCGAGCGCGAGTCGCGCCTGGTGGGCGGCGCGCTCCGCGCGGCGGGAGAGCCGACGCGCGAGGACGAGCTGCTGCCCACGCCTCAGGTTCTGCGCCTCTCCCAGGCGCGCGGACATCTGTGCGCGTGCCAGGTCTTCGTACATGGTGTTCATCTTCGTGCTCCGGTCCGTGAAGTCGTTCATGGTGAGTGGGTTCCTTCTTCCTGCGATGTGCTGTGCCCGTGTCACAGCGAGCGGGCGAGCACCAGACGGGCCTGGAGGGCTGCTCGCCGGGCGCGGCGCTGCTTGCGCCGGGCCAGCGCGAGGTAGTGGCCGCGGCGCAGCCGCTCGGCCTCCCCCAGGCGCGCGGACTGCTCGGTCCGTGCGAGGGTGTCGATGAGGTGAGACATCGTTGTCTCCTCCGGTTCTCTTCGTGCTGGGCTGGGTTGTGTTGGGCTGGGATCGTGCCGGGTTCGTGCTGGCTGGGTTCGTGCGGGATGCGCCGGTGCTGCGGTCGCCGGTCGCCTCAGGCCGCCACCTCGTTCTTGCGGGGCCGTCCGCGAGGCCGCTTGCGGGGGATGACCGCCCCCTGCAAGAACAGCTCGCCGCCCCACACACCCCAGGGCTCTCGACGCTCGAGGGCTCCTGCCAGGCACTCGCGGCGGACCGGGCAGGTCAGGCACATCGCCTTGGCCAGCTCGACGTCCTGGGGAGTCTCGGCGAAGAACAGCTCCGGGTCCTCACTGCGGCACGGCAGCTGCTCCTCGTCGACCTCGCCCGCGGTGACCGCGTACGTGTCGAGGACGCTGATACTCATCTGTCACCTCCTTGTGACCTGTTCTCGTGGTCCCGGCCGGTCGGGCCGGGAAGGGAAACAAAAAGACCGCGGATCCCGGGTTTCGGGTTCCGCGGCCTGGAGGCTGCCGATCGCTGAGGTGTCACTCTAGATCGGTGGACTCCAGGCGGAGGTACCCGGGAATGCGCCCTTGACGGTGGCGTCGACCGCGAGGTTGCGGTAGCCGCACACAGCGGTGGCGTCGACAGCCGTGAGGAAGGCGCTCTGGCGAACGCGTCCGGAGATGGGCATGCCGAAGCCGGCCGGCTGGCCGAGGGCGATGTGGTTGAACTTGATCACTGCGAGCACCTCCTTCTTGTCTGCGAGCGCCGGCCTTGTCAGGGCCGTTGTGCGCGGGCGTAACGGGTGGAAGAAACCTACCCCCCCGCCCTGGTAAGCGGCAAACCATTTTCTGGGTATTTCTCGAAAAACTTCCTGCACAACTGAGAATGACCCGGAAGGACTACCCCGGGGGCCCGGTCAGGAGCCCGCGACCAGGCCCAGCACATCCTCGCCGTACTTCGTGAGCTTGGCCTGACCGACCCCGTTGACCCGCAGCAGCGCCGCCGGGTCCTCGGGCTTGGCCTCCGCGATCGCCTGGAGGGTGAGGTCGGTGAACACGACGTACGCCGGCACCTTCTCCTGCGACGCGCGCTCGACCCGCCACTCCCGCAACCGCTCGAAGAGCGCCTCGTCGTAGCCGGCCGGGCAGTCCTCGCACCGGCCGACCTTGCGCTCCTTGGTCGTGGCCAGCGGCTTGTGGCACACCCGGCAGTGCGCGACGCCCTTCCGCGAGCGGCCGGGGCCGCGGCGGGCGGCGGCCGTGTCGGAGGCCGCCTGCGGCCGCAGCCCGGTGAGGAACCGGGACGGCTTGCGGGAGGCCCGGGCGCCCGGGGTGCGCGCCAGTGACCAGGACAGGCTCAACCGGGCGCGGGCCCGGGTCATCCCGACGTAGAGCAGCCGGCGCTCCTCCTCGACCGCCGCGGGCCCCTCGGCGTAGACGATCGGCATCGTCCCCTCGTGCATGCCGACCAGGAAGACCGCATCCCACTCCAGCCCCTTCGCGGCGTGCAGGGTCGCCAGCGTGACGCCCTCGGCGACGGGTGCGTGCTGCTCGGCGGCCCTGCGGTCGAGGTCCTCGACGAGGTCGCCGAGGTCCGCGTCGGGGCGCGCCGCGGCGAAGTCCGCCGCCTGCGAGACGAGGGCCTGCAGCGACTCCCAACGGTCGCGGACGTTGCCCCGGCCCGCCGGCGCCTGCTCGGTCCAGCCCATCCCGGTCAGCACCGCGCGCACGTCGGCCACGAGACCCTCCCCGGCGCCCTGCCCGCCGCGGGCGTTGCCGCGCAGCAGCGTCACCGCCTGGCGGACCTCCGGCCGGTCGAAGTAGCGGGCCGCCCCCCGGATCACGTAGGGCACGCCCCGCGCGGCCAGCGCCTCCTCCAACGCCTCCGACTGGGCGTTGACCCGGAACAGCACCGCGATCTCCCGCGGCGGCGTCCCGGACCGGGTCAGCTCCAAGATGTCGGCCGCGACCTGCTCGGCCTCCGCCACCTCGTCGGGGTGCTCGCGGTAGCTCACCTCGGGACCGGCGTCCTGCTGGGACCGCAGCGTCACGCCCGCGCTCGACGAGCCGGCCAGCAGCTGGTTGGCCACCGCGACCACCTGCGGCGTGGAGCGGTAGTTGCGGACCAGCTCGATCGAGGTGGTGCCGGGGTGCCGGCGCGGGAAGTCGGTGAGGTAGCGGGCGCTCGCCCCGGCGAAGGAGTAGATGGTCTGCGCGGGGTCGCCGACCACGCACAGGTCGCCGCGGCCGCCGAGCCAGAGGTCCAGCAGCGCGGCCTGGATCGGGCTCACGTCCTGGAACTCGTCGACGACGAACCAGCGGTACTGCCGGCGGACCTGGGCCGCGACCCGCTCGTCCTCGGTCAGCAGCGCCGCCGCGCACAGCAGCACGTCCTCCATGTCCATCCGGCCCTGGTCGCGCTTGACGTCCTCGTAGCTGGCGAACACGCGGGCCACCGACGCCGCGTCGTGGCCGCTCACCGACCGGCCCCGGGCCGTGGCGACCGCCTCGTAGTCGTCGGGGCGGACGTTGCTGACCTTCGCCCACTCGACCTCGGAGGCCAGGTCGCGCAGGGTGGCCTGGTCGGTCTGGACGCGGTTGCGCCGCGCCGCGTTGCCCATCAGCGACAGCTTCGACTCCGTCAGCACCGGCAGCTCGCCGCCGTAGACCCGGGGCCAGAAGAACCTCGCCTGGCGCAGCGCCGCCGAGTGGAACGTCCGCGCCTGCACTCCCCCGGCCCCCAGCTGACGCAGCCGGGTCCGCATCTCCCCCGCCGCGCGGGTGGTGAAGGTGACCGCGAGCACCTCCGTCGGGTTGTACACGCCCGTGGCGACCCCGTAGGCGATCCGGTGCGTGATCGCCCGGGTCTTGCCGGTGCCGGCGCCGGCCAGCACCCGCACGGGCCCCTGCAGCGCCACCGCCACCTCGCGCTGCTCGGGGTCGAGGGCGTCGAGCAGCTGGTCGGCGGATCCGCCCTGCGGGTGCATAGGGGAACAAACTCCTCGGTCCGGTGGTTCACGAACCTGGACACCCCTTGGCCGAGCGCCCAGGCAGACCAGCGTAGACGCGAGGAAGGACACGAATGACTTCGGAGACCCCGGCGGTGACGATGTACTCCACCCAGTGGTGCGGCTACTGCCATCGACTGCGGACCCAGCTCGACCGCGAGGGCATCGACTACGCCGTGGTCGACATCGAGCGGGTGCCCGACGCGGCGTTCGTCGTCGAGCAGGTCAACGGCGGCAACCAGACCGTGCCGACGCTGGTGTACTCCGACGGCACCGCGCACACGAACCCCTCGGTCGCCCAGGTGAAGGCCAAGCTGGCCGCCCTGAACTGAGCCGCCCCGAAACGATCGGTGGCACCGGCTGCGGGGCGGCCGCTCAGCGTCCCGGCCGGTGCGGGGCTCCCCACTGGCCGGGCAGCGGACCGCCGTACCACGCCTCGACCAGCGACCGGGAGATCGAGATGCCACCGGGCAGCTCGAGCGTCCCGGCCTCGGCCTCCGCGCGCAGCTGGTCGCGGGTGAACCAGCGGGCGGACTCGATCTCGTCCTCGTCGACGTCGATGTCGGTGCTCTCGGCCATCGCGAAGAAGCCCACCATCAGGCTCGCCGGCAACGGCCACGGCTGGTTGCCGAAGTAGCGGACCTCACCCACGCTCACCCCGACCTCCTCCGCGACCTCGCGACGCACCGCGTCCTCGAGGCTCTCCCCCGGCTCCACGAAGCCGGCCAGGGTCGAGTAGCGACCGGCCGGCCACGCCGGCTGCCGGCCGAGCAGCGCCCGCTCGCCGTCGGTGACGAGCATGATCACGGCCGGGTCGGTGCGCGGGAACTGCTGCCGGCCGCAGGACCCGCAGGTGAGCACGTGGCCGGCCTCGGTCACCGCCAGCCCGCCGCCGCAGCGCGGGCAGTAGCGGTGCGCGCGCAGCCACTCCGCCAGCCCCACCGCGTGCACGGCCAGGCCCGCGTCGCGGGCGTCCAGCCGGTGCAGGGTGCCGCGCAGCACCGTCCAGTCGTCCTCGGCCGCATCGTCGGGCAGCTGGACGGCGAACCGGGCCTCGCCGTCCATCAGGCCCAGGAACATCCGGGTGCCGTCGGGCACCCGGTCGGGGGTGCGCCAGCCCAGGCTGGTGCCGTCATCGCCCAGCGGGAAGCGGGTGCCGCCCAGGGGCAGGACAAGGGTGCCCGGCGCGGCCCAGGCCGCGGCGAGCCAGGCCTCGTCGGCGCGGTGCTTCCCGACGCGCTCGTGGGTGCGCCGCGACAGGGCGATGTCGACCGAACCGGGGGCTGGGAAGTCGTCCTCGTTCACGTCCCGACCCTAACGGGACCGACCCCCTAGGATCACTCGCCATGAGCACCCACATCGCAGCGGCCCACGGCGAGATCGCGCCGCACGTGCTGATGCCGGGCGACCCGCTTCGGGCGAAGTGGATCGCGGAGAACTTCCTGGACGACGCCACCTGCTACTCGCAGGTGCGCGGGATGCTCGGCTTCACCGGCACCTTCCGGGGCGAGCCGGTGTCGGTGCAGGGGTCGGGCATGGGCCAGCCCTCGCTGGCGATCTACGCCACCGAGCTGTTCGCGGAGTACGACGTCCGCACCGTGGTGCGTGTCGGCTCGTGCGGCGCCCTGACCAAGGACCTGGACCTGCGCGACCTCGTGATCGCCAGCGGGGCCTGCACGGACTCCTCGATGAACCGGATCCGCTTCGAGGGTCTCGACTATGCACCGGTGGCCGACTTCTTCCTGCTGCGCGCCGCCCACGACGCCGCCGTGGCCAGGGGGCTGGAGGACCGCACCGCGGTCGGGCTGATCCTGTCCAGCGACTCGTTCTACAGCCCCCGCCCCGAGCTCACCGCGCGGATGGTGGACCACGGCGTGCTCGCCGTGGAGATGGAGGCCAGCGCGCTCTACACGCTCGCCGCCCAGCACCGGGCGCGGGCGCTGGCGATCTGCACGGTCTCGGACCACGTCGTCAGCGGCGAGCAGACCACGGCGCGGGAGCGCGAGCAGACCTTCGGCGACATGGTCGAGATCGCGCTGGAGGCGATGCTCAGCACTCCGTGACGGTCGTGTCCGGCCGGCAGACCCAGCGGCACTCACGCAGGTCCCAGTAGCAGCGCGGACCGTGCTCCCGCCGCCGCTGCTCCTGCCGCTCCTGCTGCCCCTGCTGCTCCTGCTGACGGCTCGGCGGCGCGCTCCCGGCGGGCGTCGTGGGCAGGCTGGGCGTCGTGGGCATCGCGGTCATCGTCGGGCACCCTTCGAGCGGATCCTCGACGATCACCCGGGGGCCTGCCCCGGGTCCATAGTCCGATCAGGCGGTCTCCGCCGGGCCCGGGGACACCAGCGCTTCGAGCGCGGACCGGTCGCCCAGCCGGTCGGGGGCCACCAGGTCACCGGTGCGGACGTAGTAGAAGGCCGCCCGCACCCGGTCGACCGGCACCCCCATCAGCTCCGCCCACGCCACCCGGTAGATCGCCAGCTGCAACGGGTCCGCGGTCTGTGCGCGGTTGGTCTTCCAGTCCACGACCAGGTAGCCGTCCCGGCCGTCCACCCGCTCGGCGTAGACCGCGTCGATCCGGCCGCGCACCACCTGCCCCGCGAGCACCAGTGCGAACGGCGGCTCGACGGCGACCGGGCTCCGCTCGGCGAACGGGCCGGTCTCGAACCTCTCGATCAGCTCCTGCAGGTCGGTGTCGTCGTCGATGCCGGCGTCCACACGCCCGGGCAGCTCGTCGGGGTCGACCAGCTGCTGCTGGCCGAACCGGGCCTCGACCCAGGCGTGGAAGCGGGTGCCGAACCGCGCCGAGGGCGACGGCTTGCGCGGCATCGGCCGGGCCAGCTCGGCAGCGAGCCGGTCGGCGTCGTCGCGCAGCCGCGCCAACGAGGTCGCGGACAGGCTGGACGGCAGCGGCACCTCCACCAGGTCGGCGCGGCTGGCCCGCGCCTCCTCGAGCAGCCGCGCGAGCTCCCCGTCCCACGCCTCGACGCGGGCCTGCTCGACGAGGTCGAGGCCGGGGACCTCCGGGAGGGTCTCGTCGGCGGGCAGGCCACCGGCGAGGCACTCGCCGACCAGCGCGGCCGCGGCGCGGCGGCGGCCCACCTCGGCCGGGTTGGCCTCGCTGGGCCACCGCCGCGGCTCGGTGTCGGCGAGCACCGGGTTCGGCGCGCCCTTCTCCGGCTCCTGGCACCACACCTCCGGCTCGGCGTCCCAGGACCGCATCGAGTCCACAGCCGCCAGGAGGTACGGCGAGGGCCCGAGCGGGCTCTTGCGGCCGGGCCGCCACCAGTGCGCGGAGACGACCATGGTGTGCCGTGCGCGGGTGAACGCGACGTAGCCCAGGCGCAGCTGCTCGATGAGCTCGTGACGCTTCGTGTCCTCGGCGTAGTGCTTGATCGCCGCCTCCGAGTGCCCGGCGACCTGGGGCAGGTCGGCGGCGTCCCCCCGCAGCTCGCTGGGCAGCACGGACGGCCCGGTCAGCCACGAGGTCCGGCCGCCGGTGTTCGGGAACTTCGAGGTGCACACCCCAGCCAGGAACACCACGTCCCACTCCAGGCCCTTGGCCCGGTGCACGGTGAGCAGCTTGACGGAGTTCGCCGTCGACGGCGCCGCCGCGTCGAGGCCGTTGCCCATCTCGTCCTCGGCGGACAGGTAGGCCAGCAGGGCCGGCAGCGAGACCTCCCCGTCCAGACCCTGGAACTCGGCGACGGCCTTCACGAAGGTGTCGAGGTTCTCGCGCTTGGCGTCGGCGGTCTCGCTCAGCGACGAGGCCAGCTCGAGGTCGATGCCGGAGGTGTCGATGATCCGGCGGACCAGGTCCAGCAGCGGCTCCCCGACGAAGGCGCGCAGGTGGCGCAGCTCGGCCGACAGCAGCGCGAACCGCTCCCTCGCCTCCGGGGAGTACGGGTCGTCGCCCGGGTCGTCCAGCGCCTCGCTCAGCGAGACCAGGTCGGCGGGGTCGGTGCCCGCCACGGCCGCGGCCAGCTCCTGCTCGACCGACAGCTCGCGGTCGCGCTCGATCCCGTGGCCCGCCAGCCGGCGGGCCCGCCTGCCCAGCAGAGCCAGGTCGCGGGCGCCGACCGCCCAGCGCGGGCCGGCCAGCAGCGTGAGTAGGGACGCGTTCGCGGTCACGTCGTGCAGCAGCTGCAGGGTGGCCACCACGTCGGCGACCTCGGGCAGCCGCAGCAGCCCGTTGAGGCCGACGATCTCGACGGG
Organism: uncultured Actinomycetota bacterium; assembly: GCA_963838025.1. GTDB lineage: Bacteria > Actinomycetota > Actinomycetes > Propionibacteriales > Nocardioidaceae > Nocardioides_B. The sequence continues at coordinate 392,406 of CAWIPF010000003.1, read as the reverse complement.
GATCTCCGCCCGGGTCAGCCGGTCGTAGACGTCGGCGGCGTGGGCGTTGTCCCGGGTCAGCACGCCGATCCGCGACCAGGCCGGCTCGGCCATCGCGTCGTGGGCCGCCTGCACCTCGCGGGCCAGGAAGTCCAGCTCGTCGGCGTAGGTCTCCAGCAGCGCCGCACGCACGGTGCCCGGCTCCGCGTGCTCCTTCGGCTCGAGCGCGGCACTCCCCCGGGTGGTCGCGTAGAGCGGGGCAGCGAGCTCGTTGGCGGTCGCCAGGATCCGGGCATCGGACCTTCGGTTGACGGTGAGGGAGTACAGCCGGGTCTCGTGGGAGCCGGCCGTCGGGGGGAAGTCACGGGCGAAGCCGAGGATGTTGGAGACCGACGCGCCGCGCCAGCCGTAGATCGCCTGGTTGGGGTCGCCCACGGCCATGACCGGGTGGCCCCGCCCGTCGCCGGCCGGCCCGGAGAACAGCCCCTTGAGCATCACGGCCTGCGACACCGAGGTGTCCTGGTACTCGTCGAGGAGCACCACCTTGAACTTGTCCCGCTCGGCGCGGCCGACCTCGGGACACTCGCGGGCCAGCCGGGCTCCGCGCTCGATCTGGTCGGAGAAGTCCATCAACCCCAGCCGCGCCTTGAGCCGCCGGTAGTCCTCGACCAGCGACAGCGCCTCCTCACGGCCCCGGATCGCCGCGACCGCCTTGTCCAGCCCGGCACGGCCGCCGCGGGAGCCGGGCTCGCCGGCCGCCCACCGCGGCAGCTCCCGGGCGTGCAGCTCCCGCAGCGTCTCGGGGGCGACCAGGTGCTCGCTGAGCTGCCCGTCGAGCTCGAGCAGGTAGCCGATCGCGGTGGGCAGGTGGTCGCTGAGCTGGTCGACCCGGCCGGTGTGGCGGCTGATCGCCCGCGCGGCCAGCTGGAAGCGGGAGGCGTCGGCGACCACCCGGGTGTCGGGCTCGTGCCCGATGCGCAGGCCGTGCTCGGTGAGCAGCGAAGCGGCGTAGGCGTTGTAGGTGGCGACCGTCGGCTCGAGGGTCTCCTCCTCGCCCTCGAGCAGCGGCCGGTCCGCCGCGCGCAGGATGCCGACCCTGGTCAGCGAGGTGCGGATCCGGGTGGCGAGCTCGCTGGCGGCCTTGGTGGTGAACGTGAGGCCGAGGATCTCCTCGGGCCGGACCTGGCCGGTGGCCACCAGCCAGACCACCCGCGCGGCCATCACCGCGGTCTTCCCGGACCCGGCCCCGGCGATGATCACCGCCGGCTCCAGCGGCGCGGTGATCGCGGCGAACTGCTGGGAGCTGAACTCGAACGGCTCGCCGAGCACGGCGGCCAGCTCGGCGGGAGTGCGGATCTCCCGGGGTGTGAACGTCATCTACAGCACCGTCCCGGAGCCCTTGACCGGGCAGAGGTTCGTGAAGTCGCAGTAGCCGCAGTAGCGGTTCTCCCGCGCGGCCAGGGCCTCGGAGCGCACCACCTCGGCGGCCGTCATCAGCTGGACCTCGACCAGCCGGCGGCCGTCGGCGTCGGGCTGCTGCGGTGCCTGGCCGGCGACCTTCGGCATCTCGCCCGCGGCGCCCTGCTCGCCCAGCCTCAGCATCACCAGCTCGGCGCCCCCCGACCGGGCGCCCGGGCCGGCGACGTCGTCGACCGCGCCGTTGTCCACGGCGAGCTGGTAGAGGCCGAGCTGCGGGTGCTCGGCGACCTCGTCGGCGGAGGGCTTGCGCTTGCTGGTCTTGAAGTCGACCACGACCACGGACCCGTCGGCGGTCAGCTCGAGGCGGTCGGCGTAGCCGCGCAGCGCCACGGTCTCCCCGTCGGGCAGCCGGACCTCGGCCGCGATCGCCTGCTCGGAGGCCAAGAAGGTGCGCGCGTCGGGGCGGTTGTGCCAGTTGACGAAGCGCCGGATCACGTCGTGCACCTGCCCGCGCTGCCGGTCGCGGGCCCACGGGGTCTCGAAGAGCAGGCTGTCCCAGATCCGGTCCACGTGGCCGATCAGCGTGTCGACGTCGGCGATCTCGCCCTTGCCGACCCGGTCGGCGAGGGCGTGCACCACGAGGCCGAACCCCTGGGACGCGCTCTGCGCGGAGCCACCGGCGGCCTCCCGGTCCAGGAACCACCGCACCGGGCAGCTGAGCAGACCGTCGAGAGCGCTGGCCGACAGCGACAACGGGGCGTCCGGTGGCCGCAGCGGCTGCGGCGCCACCGACCGGGCCCGCATCCCCCACCAGGTGCGGGGGTCGGCCTGCGGCACCAGCTGCTCGCCGTCCTTGGCGGCGGCGGCGAGCACCGCCAGTCGGCTCGCGGCGGCGCGTCGCATCGGCTCCGTCTGGCCGGGGTCGGCCGCGGTCCGCCGCAGCTCGGCGACCAGCCCGGCGATCGACAGCGGGCGTGCCGGCCGGCCCAGCGGCTGCGACATCGGCACGTCGAGCTCCCCCAGGAACCGCGACGGCTGGTCACCCTCGTCCTCGGCGGACGCGACCGCGGTGACCACGAGCCGCTCCCGGGCCCGGGTGCAGGCGACGTAGAACAGCCGGCGCTCCTCGGCGAGCAGCTCGGGCCGGGTGAGCGGCGGGACCGCCCCGTGCGGGCCGACCCGGTCCGCCTGGAGCAGCGAGCCGCGCAGCTGCAGGTTGGGCCAGCTGCCCTCCTGCACCCCGGCGACCACGACCAGCCGCCACTCCAGGCCCTTGGACCGGTGGGCGGTGAGCAGCCGGACCGACTCGCCGCGCACCCCGCGGTCGGCGAGGGTGTCGGCGGGGATCTGCTGGGCGGAGAGCTCGGCGAGGAAGGCCGCCACGCTGGTGTGGCCCTGCTTCTCCTCGGTGCGGGCGGCCACCTCGAACAGCGCACAGATGGCGTCGAGGTCACGGTGCGCGAGTCGCGCCGCCGCGCCGCCCCGGTCCACCGCCGAGCGCAGCTGCCGGCCCCAGGGCGTGCCGTCCCACAGCGTCCAGAGCACCTCCTCGGCGGTGCGCCCGGCGCGCAGCTCGCGGTCGGCGCGGGCGACGAGCACGGCCAGGGCGTGCGCCTTGCGGGCGGCCCGGCCGGGAAGGTCGTGCAGCATGCCCGGATCGAGCAGCGCCTTGCGCAGCAGCTCGCCCGAGGGCAGCGGCGGCCGTGCGCCCAGATGCTCCTCGCGGTCGACGGCGCGCAGCTCTCGGGCGAGCCCCCGGATCTCGGTGGCGTCGAGGCCACCGAGCGGGGAGCCGAGCAGGGCGTGGGCGGCCTCCGCGGTGAGCGCCTCGGGCTCGACGACCGCCTGCAGGCACGACAGCAGCGGCGCCACCGAGGGTTCCCGGACCAGCGGCAGCTCGTCGCCGGCCACCTCGACCGGGACGCCGGCGCCGAGCAGCGCCCGTCGCAGCGACGGGATCGACGCACGCCCCGAGCGGACCAGCACCGCCATCTGCGACCACGGGATCTCCTGCTCGAGGTGGGCCCGGCGCAGGACGTCGGCGATGTGGTCGGTCTCCGCGCGCGGAGTCGCGAACCGGAGCACGTCGACCACCCCGGCGCCGTGCTCGCCGACCACCGGCTCGGGGTTGCGGAAGGCCCGGAACAGCCCGGCGTCGATGGCTCCCCGGGTCGGGATGCCGCGGGCCACCGACCGCGAGGCCCGCAGCAGCCGGGACCCGAAGCGGCGGGTGGTGCGCAGCGCGACCACCTCGGCGGGCCGGCCGTCGCGGTGCGGGAACGCGGCGGGGAAGTCGAGGATCCCCCGCACCTCGGCGCCCCGGAAGGCGTAGATCGACTGGTCGGGGTCGCCGACCGCGACGAGGTTGCGCCCGTCGCCCGCCAACGCCCGCAGCAGCGCGACCTGCCGGGGGTCGGTGTCTTGGTACTCGTCGACGAACACCCAGGAGTAGCGCGCGCGCAGCGCGGCCCGGACCTCGGGCAGCTCGGCGAGCAGCACCGCACGGTGGATCAGCTCGGGATAGTCCAGGGCGCTCTTGAAGTCCAGGGTGCGGAGGTACTCCTCCATGAACAGTCCCCCGGCCACCCAGGCCGGGCGCGCCTCCTCGCGCCCGATCCGGACCAGGTCCTCGGGGTCGAGCCCCTTCTCCCTGGCCCGGGCCAGCAGTGCCTGCACCTCGGCGGCGAACCCTCGGGTGCGCAGCGCCGCCCGCAGCTCCTCGGGCCACTCCGGGGCGCCCGCCGCCGCGGACGGGTGCTCGAGGAGCTCGCGCAGCTGCACGTCCTGCTCGGGGGCACTGAGCAGCCGCAGCGGCTCACCGTAGAGGTCCTGCTTCTCGAACGCGCGGATCAGCCCGTAGGCGAACGAGTGGAAGGTGGAGCTCAGCGTGGTCGCCATCGTCCGGCCGAGGCGGGCGGTGACCCGGTCCCGCAGCTGCTCGGCCGCCTTGCGGCTGAAGGTCAGGGCGAGCACCGACTCCGGCGCGACGCCGTGCCGCTCGACCCGGTCGACGATCGCCTCGACCAGCGTGGTGGTCTTGCCGGTGCCCGGCCCGGCGAGCACCAGCAGCGGGCCGGCCTCGTGCTCGACGACCGCACGCTGGAACCGGTCGAGCACGGGCGCCTCGACGGGGGTGGCCGACGGGAGCGCGAGGCGGTAGGACGTCACGAGCCCATCTCAGCAGAGCCCGCCGACACCTCGAGCTGGCCGGGAACCTCTCCGGCAACCTCGTCGAGAACCTCGTCGAGAACCTCGTCGGGAACCTCGTCGGGCCACCACATCGCGCGCGGCAGGTCGACCCGGCCCGAGGTGCGGACCGGGGTGCCCTCGGCGCGATGCTGCGCCGCCGCCTCCCCGTCGTGGCACACCGGCGGGCTGCCGTCGGCGTGGACCACCCGCCACCACGGCACCGGGCCCCCGTGCGTGGACATCACCCGGCCCACCTGGCGGGGGCCCCCGGACCCCACGGCCTCGGCGAGCGCGCCGTACGTCGTGACCCGGCCGGGCGGGATGCGCTCCACCAGGGACAGCACCGCCTCGACGTACTCCTCGCGCTCCACCCGGCCGACCCTACTCGGGCTCGGCGACGGCCAGCCTCACGTGGAGGAAGCCGACCCAGACCAGCAGCACGCCGAGCCCGGCCAGCATCGTCCAGCCGCTCGCGGAGGCGCCCACGCCGGCCAGCAGCCGGGCCGCGAGCCAGGCCAGCACCGCGACCCCGGTCAGCGCCGCCCCGCGGCGGGCCCAGACGACCGCCAGCACGCGCCCCAGGGGCGCGCCCGGCGGCGCGTACGACGCGAGCGCGACCGTCACATGGATCACGAGGAGGTCGAACGCGGCCGCCAGCGTCACGACGCCCAGCTGCTCGGGGACCCCCAGGAGCCACTGGCCCACCAGCACCGTCAGCAGCCCGAGGGCGGCCGCGGACTCCGGGAGGACGACCGTGACGAGGCACAGCGGGACCGCGACCACCGTGGCCGAGACCAGGATCCGGCCACCCGCCGCCGGCACCAGGACCAGCAGGAACACCGCGGTCGCGGCCACCGGCACCAGCCGCAGCAGCCACTGCCACCGGCCGACCCGGCTCAGGTCGTCGAGCAGGTCCGTGGTCTGGGTGCCGAGGCTCATCGCCGCACCAGCCTCGGCTGCGCCGCGCGGCGGCCGAGCCGGCGCAGCACCACGTCCAGGGTGCCGGGCCCCCGCCAGGCCACCACCGGGATCCCGGCCCGGGCCACCCGGGCCAGCAGGTTCTCGCGCTCGAGCAGGCGCAGCCGCCAGGCGAGCCGGAGCGCCGGGTCGTCGTCGGCGGCGAGCTCGACCCGCTCCGGCAGGCAGTCGACCACCACGACGCTGAACCCCTGGCCGGCCAGCGTGGTCGTCACGGCGACGACCCCCTCGGACAGCATCGGGGAGAACACCAGCAGCACCGCGCCCGCGGGCACCCGCAGGCGCATCCGCGCCGGCTCCAGGTCCTGCCGCTCCCCCGGCACGACGCGCGCCAGCGTGTCGAGCACCCGGCGCAGGTGCCGCTTGCCGGCACCGGTCGAGACGGCGCCGGCGCGGGCCGAGCCGAGGACCCGCAGGCCGACCCGGTCGCCGCGGTGCAGGTAGTGCTCCGCGACCGCACCGGCGGCCCGCACCGCCACGTCGAGGCTGCTCGCGGCGCCGCGGACCCCCTCGCTCGTGCCGACCTCGACGCCGCCGTCGACGATCAGCAGCACCGCGCTGTCCTCCTCCGACAGCGCGCTGGTCACGTGCAGGGTCCCGGTGCGCAGGGACACCCGCCACTGCACCCGCCGCAGCCGGTCGCCGACGGCGAACGGCCTGATGCTGGCGAACTCGCTGCCCTCGCCCGGGCGGCGCGCCGGGTTCGTGCCCACCACGCCGATGGGGTGCGGGGCCGGCGCGGTCGCGTCGAAGCGGCCGGGCAGCGGCAGGGTGGTCAAGGTGGTCGGGGCGAACGCGACCGGGCCGTAGCGGTAGCCGGCCCAGCGGCTGGTCAGCGCCACCCGCCCGTCCCCGAGCGCCCGGCGGCCCCACCGGAGGCTGCCCACGGCCACGTCCAGGACCACCTCGGCGCGCGGCCGGGAGGCGGTGCTGGTCACCGCGCGCCCCGGCGGGTCGAAGGCGGCCCACCGGTGCGGCGCCAGCGTCACCGCGACGTGCTCCGCGGCCGCGGCGTCACGGACCCGGGTGCGGGAGAGGGTCGCCTCGCCCTCGCGCACCGACCCGTGCAGCAGCGCGCTGCCGACCCGCGGCTCGCCGCGCGGACGGCGTACCGCCGCCAGCGCGGCGTGCACCGCCAGCGGCGCGACCAGGACCAGCCCGTCGGGCCGCCCGAGCAGCACCGCCGCCAGGGCTGCCGCCACCGGCACGAGCGCCGCGCGCAGCAGCGCGGCGGTGGGCCGCCAGTCGGTGGTCACGGGGCCGGGTCCGGGGGAGGATCGAAGGTCGAGCGGCCACGCGCGGACGGCGTCTCGACCTGGGCCAGCACGTTGCGCACCACGGTCGCACCGCTGGCCTCGGTCATCCACAGCTCCGGCTTGACCGTCACCCGGTGCGCGAGCACCGACGCCGCCACCGCCTTGACGTCCTCCGGCACCACGTAGTCGCGACCGCCGATCACCGCGAACGCCCGGGCGGTGAGCATCAACGCGAGCGCGCCCCGGGGCGACGAGCCCATCAGCACGTGGGGGTGCTCGCGGGTCGCGGCGGCCAGCGCGACGCAGTACCTCCCGACGCTCTCCTCCACCGCGACCGTCTCCACCGCGGCCTGCATCTCGAGCAGGCCGGCGGCGTCGGAGACCGGGGTCAGCGTCTGCGCCTCCCGGCGCCGCACGAGGCGCCGGTGCAGCACGTCCCACTCCTGGTCGCGGCTCGGGTAGCCGAACGTGACCCGCATCAGGAACCGGTCCAGCTGGGCCTCCGGCAGCGGGTAGGTGCCCTCGTACTCCACCGGGTTCGCGGTGGCGAGCACGTGGAAGGGAGGCGTCAGCGGGAACGTCCGTCCCTCCACGGTGATCTGCCGCTCCTGCATGGCCTCGAGCAGCGCCGCCTGGGTCTTGGGCGGGGTGCGGTTGATCTCGTCGGCGAGCAGCAGCCCGGTGAACAGCGGGCCGGGCCGGAACTCGAACTCGCCACGCTTCTGGTCGTAGATGAACGACCCGGTGAGGTCCGCCGGCAGCAGGTCGGGGGTGAACTGGGCGCGCGCGAACTCCAGGCCCAGCGTCTGCGCGAACGAGCGCGCGGCCAGGGTCTTCCCCAGCCCGGGGTAGTCCTCGATCAGCACGTGCCCGCCGGCGAGGATCGCCGCGAGCACCAGCGTCAGCTCGTGGCGCTTCCCGACCACCGCCCGCTGCACCTCGTCGAGCACGGCCCCGGCGCGCCGGGAGACCTCCGGAAGGTCGACCTCGGTCACAGCTCCTCGATTCTGTCGATCAGTACGTCGATCTGCTCCGGCGTCAGCCGGGGGTAGGGGTCCGTCGCGGCGGCGAACCGGGCCAGGTCCGGGCCCATCAGCCGCAGCGCCCGGTCCGGGTCGGCCCGGCGGCTCACCCCGTGCCGGGTGACCAGCCGCGGGTCCACCACCGCCATCACGTGCCGGTGCAGGTCGTCGCCGACCTCGCGGGAGACGAGGTGGGAGCGCACCGCCCGGGTCAGCAGGGACAGCCGCGGGTCCTCGCCGGGAGGCCGGACCGGGTCGGTGTCCGGCAGCCGCCACGAGCCCGCCTCGGCTCGCGCGGACGTGTCGAGGAACAGCACCAGCACCCCAGCCACGGCGGCGACCACGAGCGCGACCAGCCCGTAGGACGGGTGCGCCCCGAAGAGCGAGGCGACGCCGCTCACCGCGAGCCACACCAGCAGCGCCAACACGGTCCGGCCGGCCCAACGCCGGCCGTCGCCGCTCACGAGCGGCCCCTCGCGTGGAGGGACCCACCGGCGAGCTCCGCGACGTCTCGGTGCAGCAGCTCGAGCATGCCGGCAGCCGTCGTGCGCGCCGTCTCGTCGAGCCGGTGCCGGGAGAAGCGGGCCTCCCGGTACAGCGCGGCCAGCGTCCCGATCGCGTGCGGGTCGAGGTCGAGCGCGTGCAGCACCCGGACGGTGAACTCGGTGGAGGTCTCCGCCGGGTCGCGGGGCAGGCCGGCGTCGGCTATCACCTCCTCCAGGCGCAGCCAACAGCGCACGATGCCCTCACCCGGGTCGCCCTGCCGGAGGCTCTCGAGCCGCCCGGTCGCGTCCCGGCCGAGGGCCTCGGTGAGCGCGCGTACGTCGGGAAGGGGGTCCACGTCCAGGCCGGGCGGCGCCGGCGGCCGGTGCCAGCGGTGCCGCCACAGCCACAGCAGGCCGAGCACGAGGCCGGCGGCGAGCGCGAGGAACAACGCCCAGGCGACCAGGTCGCCGACCCAGGCGAGCCCGTGGCTCCTGGGGTGCAGGGAGGCGCGGAACGGGGCCGGCTGGGGGGTGGCACCGGCCGAGGCGGACGGCGACGGGGTCGGCGGCCGCAGCCGGGGCCGAAGCGTGGAGGGGCCGATCACGTCCACCGGTCCGGCGGTCGCCGCCCAGAGCACCACCAGGAGCCCGAGCGACACCAGCGCCGGAGCCACCCAGGCGGCGCCGGGCGCACCCGGTCGCCGTCCGGTCCCCGTCACGCCGGGGAGCCTAACCGGTGACGGTCACCGGTGGGGTCTCGGTGCGGTCACGAATCGACCGTCACCGCACCACCGACCGGCCCACCGGCCGCCCGTCCCGAGGGCACTGCGCGGTCACAGGGGCGGGTGGAACGGCTCGGTGCCGCGGACCAGGTGCAGGCCGGCGATGCCTGCGTGCCGGCGCGCGAACCGCAGCTCCCGGTAGAGGTCACCGACGCCGTTGGACCCGGTGAGCGGCGCGAGCGCGACCGTGGAGAGCACCCCGAGCGCCCGCCCGCTCCCGTCGAGGAAGCCGCTCCCCGAGTCGCCGGGGATGCCTGGGGTGGCGGTGTAGACCGTGCGGGTCCACCCGCCGGCCTCGTCCCCGAGGCTCACCCCCTGCTTCGGCGACAGGGCGGTGGCCCCGGCGCGGAGGCTGCTGTTGCCGTAGCCGTCGACCGGGTCGCCCGGCGCCGTACCGGTGCGGTCGAGCCCGACCGGGCCGCCCCAGAACGGCATCGTCGGGTTCACCCGGCGCACGTAGCCACGGCCGACCCGCACCAGGGCGAAGTCGTTGTAGGCGCAGGCGCGCGCAGACCTGACGCGCAGACTCCGCATCGTGCGCCAGGAGCTGTACGCCAGCCGGCCGCGACCGACCGTGGTGCCGCCGTCGACGGGGGTCCCGTCGTCGGTGAAGCGGACCCGCGTGCCGAGCGGCCAGGACCCGGTGCGGCAGCCGTTGGTGTCGGTCGCGGCTCCCTTGCCGGCGCAGTGCGCGGCGTAGCCGAGGTAGACCCGCCCGCGCCGGTCCGCGAACACGAAGTTGGCGGTGCACTGGGCGCCCTTCGTGTACATCATCACGCCCGGACGGATCGTCGCGCCGGGCGCCGGGGCCCAGGCGGGCGACGCGCTCGCGGGAGCGAGCGCGCCGCCCGGCCCCCCGAGAACGGCGGCCACGAGGGCCAGGGCCAACCCCGGCGTCCTGTGGGTGCGCATCGCGGCTGCCGGCCCGTCGTGCTCAGAGGATCGGCGAGAAGGGCTCGGTGCCGGGCACCAGCGCCAGACCGGGGATGCCGGAGTCGGCCTGCGCGTAGGCCAGCTCCTTGCCGAGGTCGCCCACCCCGTTGGAGCCGGCCAGCGGGGCGAGCTGGACGGTGGAGAGGACTCCCAGGGCCCGGCCGTCGGCGTCCAGGAAGCCGCTGCCGGAGTCACCGGGGATGCCCGGGGTCACCGTGTAGACGTTGTGGGACCAGCCCCCGTCGGCGGCGTCGTCACCGAGGCTGGCGCCCTGCTTGGGCGAGAGCGCCGAGACGCCGCCCCGCAGGCTGGAGTTGCCGTAGGAGTAGATGGTGTCGCCGGCCGCGGTGCCGTCGGCGTCGATGCCGGTGGGACCGCCCCAGAACGGCACCGACGGGTTGACCTTGCCGACGTCGGCGGGGCTGACCTTGACCAGCGCCAGGTCGTTGTAGGCGCAGGTGTTCGAGTCCTTCTCGCCGTTCTTCTGCATGGTCAGCCAGGAGCTGTAGACGAGGGTCCCGGTCCCGACGGTCGTGCCCTCCGAGGCCAGGTTGCCGTCGTTGGAGAAGGTCACCGGGGTGCCCAGCGGGAGCGAGGCCGAGTCGCAGCCGTTGGTGGCGGTGGCGGCCCCGGTGCCCGCGCAGTGCGCGGCGTAGCCGACGTAGGTGTTGCCCGCGCCGTCGGTGTAGACGAAGTTGGCCGTGCACTGGGCGCCCTCGGTGTACATCATCGTCCCGGGGTGGATCAGCGCCGTGCCCGCCGGGGCGTACGACGTCGTGGCCGTCGTCCTCGCGTCCGTTGCGGCCGCCTGGGCGGGCACGGTCGCGGCGAAGCTGCCGGCGGCGACGATCGCGCCGGCAGCGAGGGAAACGAGGGCACGTGCCCGAGAAACCTGCATCTGTCCGCCCCTTCCAGGCATTTGCTCGTGTCACCGGTCACAACGAGCCGAGGGCACGGAGGTCACGCCCGGGCCCACGACGACCAGATGCTCAACGGCGGCGGGGCGTCGTTCAGGAGCTCGGCAGCTTGCAGGCCGTGGACGCGGACCACCACCCCGTGCGCCTGCGCAGGGAGGTGCTCCCAGGCACGGCTGTCAGGCCTGGTGGCTGCCGCGACTGCGCCGCAGCGCGAGCCCGCCCGCCAGCGCCAGCAGCCCGGCGCCGAGCGCCAGCAGCGACGTGCCTGCGACGGACAGCGGCGAGCCGCCGCCGCCAGGGCCGCCGAGGCCGGCCGCCACCGCGGTCGGGAGGGCGGTCGCCTCGGTGCCGAGCACCGTCGGCGCGGCGGTGGTGCGCCTCGGTGCCACGGTCTCGGTGCCGGCGACCGTCTCCGACGGGCTGTACGAAGGGCTCACCGTCTCGGACCCGGAGACGGTGGCCGTCGGCGACCCGGTCGTCGCACCCTCACTCGGACTCTCCCCAGGGCTCTCGCTCGGCGATTCACTCGGCGACCCGCTCGGCGACCCGCTCGGCGACTCGCTGTGGCCGCCGCACCCACCGCCACCTCCGCCGCCGTGGCCGCCACCGCCACCACTGCCGGGCCCGCACGACTGCGACTCGTCGGCACCGGGACTGTGGTTGCCCTGCCCCTGCCCCTGCCCCTGCCCCTGGCCGCCCTGCCCTGGCCCTTGAGCGTGACGCCACTGCTGCCGCCGGGCAGCCCGCTCGCGGTCGAGCTCGCAACGATGCTGAGGGCGAGCCCGGCCGTCAGGGCCAGCAGCCCGGCCAGCAGCGCGGCCAGCGCCGTTCGTCCCCGTCCGCCCGGACGGCGGTCGTTCCTCGTCGTTGCCATCGCGCCGTCACCTCGTCCCGCGTAGCCCTGTCCCCTTGAGGCTCGAAGGTCGGGCGGCGAGGACCCAGGGGCCAACGGCCCGGCCCGGCGGGACCTTCAGCGGCACAGAAGCGGCGGGCCCGGCCACCAGAGGTGGCCGGGCCCGCAGGTGTCGCGACGGCTCAGTACGACGGCTGCGAGGGGTCGATCTGGCTGACCCACGCGACCACGCCACCGCCCACGTGCACGGCGTCGGCGAAGCCGGCGCCCTTCAGGACGGCGAGCGCCTCGGCGGAACGGCCACCGACCTTGCAATGCAGGACGACCTGCTTGTCCTGGGGCAGCTTCTCGATGGCGCTGCCGTTGAGGAAGTCGCCCTTGGGGATCAGCACCGAGCCGGGGATCTTGTTGATCTCGTACTCGTTGGGCTCCCGCACGTCCACGAGGACGAAGTCGCGCTCGCCGTTCTCCCGCTCCTTGAGCCACTGCTCGAGGGTGCCGACCGAGATGGTGGAGTCCGCGACGGCCTCGGCGGCCTCCTCGGAGATCGCACCGCAGAAGGACTCGTAGTCGATGAGCTCGGTGACCGTCGGGTTCTCGCCGCACAGCGCGCAGTTGGGGTCCTTGCGCACCTTGAGCTTGCGGTACTCCATCTCGAGCGCGTCGTAGATCATCAGCCGGCCGACCAGCGGGTCGCCGATGCCGGTGAGCAGCTTGATCGCCTCGTTGACCTGGATGGAGCCGATGCTGGCGCACAGGACGCCCAGCACGCCGCCCTCGGCGCACGAGGGGACCATGCCCGGCGGCGGCGGCTCGGGGTAGAGGCACCGGTAGCACGGGGCCTCGGAGACGCTTTCCGTGGACGCGTCGACTGCTCCCTGCCTGAACTCGTTCACCGTGGGCCAGAAGACCGACGCCTGGCCGTCGAAACGGTAGATCGAGCCCCAGACGTAGGGCTTCTTCAGGAAGTACGCCGCGTCGTTGACCATGTAGCGCGTCGCGAAGTTGTCGGTGCCGTCGACGATCAGGTCGTACTGCTCGAAGATGCCGAGCACGTTGTCGTTGTCGAGGCGCTCGTTGTGCACGACGACGTTGACGAGCGGGTTGACCTCGGCGATGGACTCCTTCGCGGAGAGCGCCTTCGGCTTCCCGATGTCGCTCTGTCCGTGGATGATCTGCCGCTGCAGGTTGGACTCGTCGACCTCGTCGAACTCCGCGATGCCCAGCGTGCCGACACCGGCCGCGGCCAGGTACAGCAGTGCGGGACTGCCGAGACCGCCGGCGCCGATGACCAGGACCTTCGCGTTCTTGAGTCGCTTCTGGCCGGTCATGCCGACGTCGGGGATGATCAGGTGGCGGCTGTAGCGGCGCACCTCATCCGTCGTCAGCTCCGCAGCCGGTTCGACCAACGGGGGAAGGGACACGAGCTCTCCTCGGACATCTCGGGTGTGAACTCCTGGGTCAACACCTGCAGGTCTCTCCATGTTCCCCGAGCGCCCGTCCGCCGGGCGAGCTGTCCGTCATGTGGACCCCGGGACCCGCTCGGCGAACACGACCGTGTTCGAGAGGTACGTCGTACCGTCCCAGTCCGAGCAGGTGACCAGCACCAGCCGTCCGGGCACCGACTGGCTGAACACGCGTCGCGCGTCGGCGGCCAGGCTCGCCTTGCGGTAGATGGTCACCGCGCTCACCCGGTAGCCGATGGTGCCCTTGCCGGTGCGCACCCGCGCGACGTCGCCGGGCCGCAGCCGGTCCAGGTCGTCGAAGGCACCGCCGCCGGTGTGCACCGTGTGGCCGGTGAGGACCGCCCCACCGCGCTTCGCCCCGACCGGCGCCCCTCCGGTCCACCAGCCCAGCACCTGCGGGTCGCTCGGCGGCAGCAGCGTGCCCGCACGCATCCCGATCGGGATCACCGGGGCGTCCACCCCGAGCGCCGGGACGAGCAGCCTCTCGGGCACCCCGGCGTAAGGCGAGGCGGTCGTGCGGGCCCTCTCCAGCACGACCGCGGGCTCGACCACGAACGGGGGCAGGCTGACCCGGGCCGACACGTCCGGCTCGGTCCTGGTGTCCGGTGACCGGGGCAGCAGGCCGGCGGTGATCAGCCCGGCGGCGACCAGGACGAGACCGAGCGCGGCGAGCCAGGGCCCGCCGCGCCCGTGCCGAGGGTCAGACCTGGTGCTCACCGGGGGCTCGCCGTCCCAGCGCCAGCCAGCCGGCGGCCAGGATCAGGCCCAGGCCGCTGCCGAGCAGGGCCAGCCCGAGCGGGTTCGGCCCGCCGGACGTCGGCCCGGCCAGGCCCGCGTGCACCGCGGTCGGCACGCCGGTGGCCTGGGTGCCCAGGACGATCGGGGTCCTGGTGGCGGTGGCCTGCGGCTTGACGGTCTCGGTGCCCTTCACCGTCTCCGAGGGCTGGACCGTCTCCTCGGGCTGGACCGACTCCGAGGGCCGGACCGACTCCGAGGGCTCGACCGACGGGCTGCCGTGGTCCCCGTTCCCGTCGCCGTTCCCGTCGCCGTCGCTCGGGGAGGGCGAGGGCGAGGGCGACTCGGACTCCTCGCACTCCGGTCCGGTCAGCATCGGCTCCACGGTGATCACCTGCGGGTCCGGGTTGGTGAGGTACCAGCCCTCGTCGGTGGTGAACGTGATCGTGTAGGTGCCCGGCCCGGTGCCCTCCGGGTCCTGGGACGCGTACACGTGGTCGGGCTGGTCCGCGGGGACCAACGTCCCGTCGGCCTCACAGGTCGGCGCCGTCACCGTGTACGGGACCGCCGTGACGCTCTCCTGGCAGGCCGGTCCGGTCAGCATCGGCTCCACGGTGACCACCTGCGGGTCCGGGTTGGTGAGGTACCAGCCCTCGTCGGTGGTGAACGTGATCGTGTAGGTGCCCGGCCCGGTGCCCTCCGGGTCCTGGGACGCGTACACGTGGTCGGGCTGGTCCGCGGGGACCAGCGTCCCGTCGGCCGCACAGGTCGGCGCCGTCACCGTGTACGGCACCGCCGTCACGTTGAAGGGGGCGGTCGGGCACTCGCTCAGGTCCACGTCGTTCGCCTGCTCGCCCTCCGTGGCGTACCGGATGGCGACCGAGCCCTCCTGGGCGTCGGCGAACACGTACGGGAAGGTCCCGGTGAAGTCCTTGAGCGTGGACGGGGCGACGATGATGACGTGGTGCGCGGTCTCCCGCTCGACGGGGGTGCCGACGTACTTGCAGACGACGACCTTCTCGCCCTGCGCGGACGCCGGGTGGCCGGTGCCCAGCGCCATCACCCCGGCCGTCGCCACCAGGACCCCCGTCGCCAGCAGCGCGACGGCGGCGCGGAGCCGGGTGAACCGCGGCCTGGGCTTCCTGTTGCCCTGCGTGGTACTCATGTGATCCCACCCTCCCGGGAGTCCGGGCCCAGTGGTGGGGCGTTGGCCCCGCCGCGCAGAGACCCAGGCCTTCCGTGTGCTCCGCCGACTTCTCGCGGTATGCGGACTTTCTTGGCGATTTCATTCTTGGCAGGCCGGGTACCTGGGCCCGTAGAGCCGAAGGTCCCCATGGGGCGGTCGATCGACCCTGGTATTACCGCGGAGTAGGATCCGGGGAGCGACCGCAGGCGAGAGGCGAGAG
Organism: uncultured Actinomycetota bacterium; assembly: GCA_963838025.1. GTDB lineage: Bacteria > Actinomycetota > Actinomycetes > Propionibacteriales > Nocardioidaceae > Nocardioides_B. Next base: position 376,986 of record CAWIPF010000003.1, on the reverse strand, counting down.
ACGAAGTGACCACCGTGCACGACCAGAAGCCCCGCGGCGGGCGGATGCCCCGCAACGCCCGGCGGGCCCAGCTTCTCGACTCCGCCCTGGAGGTCTTCGTGGCCCAGGGCTACCACGCGGCTGCCATGGACGACATCGCCGAGCGGGCGGGCGTCTCCAAGCCGGTCCTCTACCAGCACTTCCCGGGCAAGCTCGAGCTCTACCTCGCGCTGCTCGACCAGTCCTGCGACACGATCATCGACTCGTGCCGGGTGGCGCTCGCCTCCACCGAGGACAACAAGCAGCGCGTGGCCGCGACGATGGAGGTCTTCTACGACTACGTCGCCAACGCCCACGGCGCGTTCCGCCTCGTCTTCGAGTCGGACCTGACCAACGAGGACGCCGTGCGCGCCCGGGTGGACCGCGTGACGCAGGAGTGCGCCGCCGAGATCGCCAAGGTCATCCACGAGGACACCGGCCTCCCGGACGAGCAGTCCCGGCTGCTCGCGGTGTCGCTGGTGGGAATGGCTCAGGTCAGCGCGCGGTTCTGGTTGGACGCGGACGGCGGCATCGAGCAGAAGGAGGCCGCCCGGCTGATCGCCGGGCTGGCCTGGCGGGGCATCCGCGGGTTCCCCCGCACCGACGAGCAGTCCTGACCCACAACCACGAGCAAGGAGGTCCTCCCATGGAGGTCAAGATCGGCGTGCAGAACGCGAGCCGTGAGCTGGTGCTCGACTCCGAGCAGTCCACCGACGAGGTCGAGAAGGCGGTGGCCGCGGCGCTCGGCGACGAGCACGGCATGCTGGTCCTCACCGACACCAAGGGGCGCAAGGTCCTGGTGCCGTCCGAGAAGCTCGCCTACGTCGAGATCGGCTCCCCCACGATCGGCCAGGTCGGCTTCCGCTCCTGAACCGAGCGGCACGGGTCATCCCGGGGAAGGTGGGCTCTCGGTGCTCTGGACGGTCGTCTTCTACGTCGTGGTCGGTGCGGTCGTCGGCCTGCTCGGCAAGTTCCTCGCGCCCGGGGACAAGGACAACATCCCGCTGTGGCTCACGGTCGTGTGCGGCGTCGGGGGCATGGTCCTCGGTGGCGTGGTCTACCGCGCCTTCGGCGGCAACGGGAGCCCCGGGCTCGACTGGACGCAGGGGATCGTCGCGGTGGTCACCGCGGCCGTGCTCGTGGTGGTCGCCTCCACGGTCACCGGCCGGAACACGAGCCGCCGCGGCTGACCCGCAGGGCGGGTCGGCGCCTCAGGCGTCGAGTCCCAGCGCGTCCATGCGCTCGGCGTGGTTCTCGGCGAGCCTGCTGAACAGCCGTCCGATCGCGGCCAGGTCCATGCCCGGCCGGTCCACCCCCCCGGCGAGCAGCGCCGACAGCGCGTCGCGCTCGGCGGCCACCCGTTGCGCCTGCGACAGCGCCTCGCCCATCAGCCGCCGCCCCCAGAGCGCCAGCCGGCCGCCCACCCGCGGCTCGGCGCGGATCGCCGCCCGGACCCGGTCGACCACGAACGCGGACTGACCGGCGTCGGTGAGGCTGTTGACGATCAGCGTCCGGGTGTCCGCGTCGAGGAACGCGGCGACCTCCCGGTAGAAGTCCGCCGACAACCCGTCGCCGACGTAGGCCTTGACCAGCCCCTCGAGCCAGTCCGAGGGGGCCGTCCGGGCGTGGAAGGCCTCGAAGGGCTTCACGAACGGCTCCATCGCGTCGAACGCCGACGCGCCGAGCGCGGTCAGCCGGTCGCGCAGCTGCTCGAAGTGGACGAACTCGGTCGAGGCCATCTTCGCCAGCTCGGCCTTGTCGGCCAGGGTCGGCGCCATCTTCGCGTCCTCCGCGAGGCGTTCGAAGGCGGAGATCTCGCCGTACGCGATCGCGCCCAGCAGGTCGACGACGGCGGCGAGGTACATCGGGTCCGAGAAGGCCACCGGGACCTGGGCCGCGGGCGTCTCGTGCGGCGATTCAGTCATATCGGCACCCTACCGATAGACTGGTGCCGTACCGCTGCTGCGTGCCGGACGCTCACCACGAGCGGGAGCACCGCGGCGGACGTCCGAGACGTAGAGAGAACAGGCAAGATCCTGACCACCTTCAGAGAGCTCGGGGTGCTCCCCGAGATCGCCGACGCCCTCGAGCGAGGCGGCATCACCACCCCCTTCCCGATCCAGGAGATGACCCTCTCGGTCGCCCTGCTCGGCACCGACCTGATCGGTCAGGCGCGCACCGGCACCGGGAAGACGCTGGCCTTCGGCATCCCGGTGCTGCAGCGCACCGTGGCCCCGCACGACCCGGACTACGCCGACCTGGTGGCGCCCGACAAGCCGCAGGCCCTGGTCGTGGCCCCCACCCGCGAGCTCGCCCTCCAGGTCTCCAACGACCTGGCGATGGCCGGCAAGGACCGCGGCACCCGGGTGCTGACCATCTACGGCGGCGTCGGGTACGACGGACAGCTCGACGCGCTGAAGACCGGCGTCGACGTCGTGGTCGGCACCCCGGGCCGGCTGCTCGACCTGGTCAACCGGCGAGCCCTGGACCTGCGTCACGTCAAGGTGCTGGTGCTCGACGAGGCCGACGAGATGCTCGACCTCGGGTTCCTGCCCGACGTGGAGCGGCTGATCGCCAGGACGCCCGAGACCCGACAGACGATGCTCTTCTCGGCGACCATGCCCGGCGCGATCGTCGCCCTGGCCCGCACCCACATGCGGCACCCGATGAACATCCGGGCCGAGTCCGGCGACGCCCAGCAGACCGTCCCCGCCACCGCGCAGTTCATCTACCAGGTGCACGACCTCGACAAGCCCGAGATGATCGCCCGGATCCTGCAGGCGGAGAACTCCGGCCTGACGATCGTGTTCACCCGCACGAAGCGGGCAGCCCAGCGGATCGCCGACGACCTGAGCGAGCGCGGCTTCGACGCGAGCCCGCTGCACGGGGACATGCAGCAGGTGGCGCGCGAGAAGGCACTCAAGAAGTTCCGCGAGGGCAAGCTGCGGGTGCTCGTCGCCACCGACGTCGCGGCCCGCGGCATCGACGTGCAGGACGTCACGCACGTGATCAACCACAGCTGCCCCGAGGACGACAAGACCTACGTGCACCGCATCGGGCGCACCGGTCGGGCGGGGGCCACGGGCATCGCGGTCACCTTCGTCGACTGGGCCGACGTCACCCGGTGGAAGGTCATCAACAAGACCCTCGGCCTGCCGTTCGACGAGCCGCTCGAGACCTACTCGACGTCCGAGCACTTCTTCCACGACATGGGCATAGCGCCCGGCACCAAGGGCCGGATCGTGCCCGAGAGGCCGGCGGAGCCCCGCCCGAGCAGCGGGTCGAGGTCCGGGTCGTCGCGCTCGCGCGAGGACCGTCCGCGCCGCAGCCGCAGCCGCACCAGGGGCGGCGAGCCGGCCGGTGGGTCGACTGATGGGTCGGCCGGCGGGTCGGCCACCTCGCCGTCCTCGTCGCCGGACCAGGCCTCGACCGCCGACGGCGACAAGCCGAAGCGCAGCCGCACCCGGCGCCGCCGCGGCAGCGGCTCGAAGACGCCGTCGTCCGGAGACTGACCCGGACCGTCAGGCGACCACGACGACCCTGGTGCCCACGGACGCGAAGCGCCACAGCGCCTTCGCGTCCGGGCGCCACTGGCGGATGCATCCGTGCGACTGCGGGGTGCCGAGGTCGGCCCGGGTCTGCAGCCGCACGCCGTCCTTGACCGGGATGTCGTGGAACCCGATGGCGGCGTGGGAGCCGTGCGCGAACCGCACGAAGTAGCCCATCGTGCCGGAGTCGTCGACGCCCCAGGCGTGCCTGGACTTGGAGTACACCGCGTAGCTGCCGGGCCGGAGGTTGTCGGTGAGACTGCCGGACACGAGGTAGGTCCGCTGGACGGCGTCACCGGTCCGGTCGTTCGCGTCGACCAGCCAGACCCGCTGGTCGGACATGTCGAACACGATGCGCCGGCCGTGACCGCTGTCCGCCGGCAGCGGCGGGGCCGGCGCGACCAGGTCCGGCGGGCCGGAGGGCCGGCGCGACCGTGTCCGGTGCGGTCTGCCGGCTGCGCGGGATCACCGGCAGCCTCGGCAGCAGCGACCCGGTCAGCTCGATCCCATCGTCGCCCGGCTGCGTCCCGGGTGCGGCCGCCACCACCTCTCCGGTGGCCGACGCGGGCAGCCAGCCGATGCCGCCGAGCACGGCGACGAGGGTCACCCCCCACGCCCCGCCGGCCGCGGTGATCCGCCGGTAGCGCGGACGCGTCCTCGGCGCGACCCGCGCCCCACGCACGCGTTGTCGTCCCATGAGGGCAACCCTAGACGCGTCCGCGTGCCCTTTCGGAGAGGCTGGCTGCGACATCCCGGTACGCGTCGGCCCCGCGGTGGCTGCGCGAGGTGCTCAGGATCGACCGGCCGGCGGCGGGTGCCTCGGCGAAGCGGATCGACTTGGGGATCGGCGGCTCGATCACGTCGAGCTGGTAGGTCTGCGAGATGTTCTCCAGCACCGCCCGGGCGTGGTTGGTGCGACCGTCGTACAGGGTGGGCAGCACGCCCCACACCTCGAGCCTGCGGTTGGTGAACCGGCGCACGTCGTGCACGGTGTCGAGGAGCTGGCCGACACCGCGGTGCGACAGCGTCTCGCACTGCAGCGGGACCAGGACCGCGGTCGCGGCGGTGAGCGCGGCCACGGTGAGCACGCCCAGGGACGGCGGGCAGTCGAGCAGGATCCAGTCGTAGCCCTCGAGGTCCTCCAGGGCCATCTTGACGACGTGCTCGCGGCCGGTGCGGGTCAGCAGGTCGGCCTCGGCCCGGGCCAGCTCGATGGTCGCCGGAAGCAGGTCCACCCCGTCGTCGGTCTCGATGACGACCTCCCGGGGGTCGGTCCCCTTGGTCAGCACCTGGTGGACCGACAGCTCGAGGTCCTCCGGGTCGATGCCCAGCGAGAACGTGAGGCAGGCCTGCGGGTCGAGGTCGACCAGCAGCACCTTCTGGCCCCGCTCGGCCAGCGCGGCGCCGACGGAGGCGACGGTCGTGGTCTTGGCCACGCCGCCCTTCTGGTTCGCGATCGCGAGTGTGATGGTCATCGTGCACCCATTCTGCCTGAGACACGTTTCAGTTCCATGCGGTGTCCGTGGAATGCTGCGGACCATGGCCCCCCGCACCGCTCTCGTCACCGGACCGACCGCAGGGATCGGGCTGGCGTTCGCTCGCCGGCTCGCCGCGACCGGCCACCACCTCGTGCTGGTCGCCCGCGACGAGCAGCGGCTGCGCGACGTCGCCGACGACCTCCGCCGCGAGCACGGCGTCGAGGTGGAGGTGCTCGCCGCCGACCTCGCCGACCGGGCCGCGCTGGCCCGGGTGGAGGCGCGCGTCGCGGACCCCGACCGCCCCGTCGACCTGCTCGTGAACAACGCCGGGTTCGGGCTGAAGCACCCGTTCCTCGAGAACGACATCGAGGACGAGCAGGCGATGCTCGACGTGCTCGTGACCGCCGTGCTCCGGCTCTCGCACGCCGCCCTCGGGCCGATGGTGGCCCGCCGTGACGGCGCGATCGTGAACGTCTCGAGCGTGGCGGGCTACCTGCCGCGGGGCACCTACAGCGCCGCGAAGGCCTACGTGACCGCCCTGTCCGAGTGGGCGGACCTGACCTACCGCGACCGGGGGGTGCGGGTGATGGCGCTGCTGCCGGGCTTCACCCGCACGGAGTTCCACGGCCGCATGGACGTGGGTCCCGACTCCGCGCCGTCCTGGATGTGGCTCGACGCCGACCGGCTGGTGGCCGACGCGCTCGCCGACCTCGAGCGGGGCCGGACGATCTCGGTGCCCAGCAAGCGCTACAAGGTGCTGGCCGCCGTCGCGAGGTACACGCCGAGCTCGGTGCAGGCCCGGTTCCAGCGCCTCGGCCGCAAGTAGAACCGCTATCGGAGGGGTCAGCCGGCGCCGGCGATGAACGCGCGGACCGCGTCGGCGACGAGCTGGACCGCGATCGCCGACAGCAGCAGGCCCGCGATCCGAGAGACCAGGACCACTCCCCCCTCCCGGATCACCCGCAGGATCGGCACCGAGAACCGCATCGCCAGCCAGATCGTGACGTGCACCGCGATCACGCCGAGCGCGACCGCCACGAACGCCGCGACGTCGTGGACGCGCTGCGAGAACACCATGGTGGCCACGATCGCGCCGGGGCCGGCGAGCAGCGGCGTGCCCAGCGGCACCAGGGCCACGTTGACGTCCCCGCCCGCGGCGGCCGCCCGCTCCCTGCCGGTGAGCAGCTCCAGAGCGACCAGCAGCAGGAGCAGCCCCCCGGCGCACTGCAGGGCGGGCAGCGAGATGCCGAGGTAGGCCAGGATCTGCTGGCCGAAGAACGCGAACGCGACGATGACCGTGAACGACACCGCCACCGCCTGCCAGGCGGCGCGCTTGGTCGACGCGGCCGAGCGCCCGCGGGTCAGGGACAGGAACAGCGGGACCGTGCCGACGGGGTCCATGATCACGAACAGGGTCACGAAGACCTCGGCGAGCAGGCCGATGCCGACCACCTGGCCCACCTCAGCCACCGACGACCTGCGGGGTCCCGCGGTCCGCGGCGGTGCCGGCCCTCTCGGCCAGCGCGAGAAGCCGCTCGAACTGGTCCGGCGCGGTGGTGTTGCAGCCCAGGTCGTGCCGGGTCTTGCCCTCGCCGTGGTAGTCGCTGGAGCCGGTCACCACCAGGTCGAGCTCGTGGGCGATGGCGCGCAGCCGTCGGCGCTTGCCCGGGTCGTGGTCCTGGTGGTCGACCTCGACCCCGGCGAGCCCGGCCGACTTGAGCCGCTCGAACCCGGCGTGGTCCAGCGCTTCGTGGTCGTGCCGGGAGGCCCACGGGTGCGCGACCACGCTGACTCCCCCGGCCGCGGCCACCGTGGCGATCATGGTCTCCAGACCGGGCGCGTAGCGGTGCACGTAGGCCGGCCCCTGCGGGCCGAGGAAGCGCGCGAACGCCTCGTCGCGGTCGGCCACCACCCCCTTGGCCACCAGCGCGTCGGCGATGTGCGGGCGGCCGACCGCCGCCGCCTCCCCGGCGATGCTGCGCACCTCGGCGGGCTCGATGTCGATGCCCAGGTCACGCAGCCGGTCCAGCACGGCGGGCAGCCGGGAGTTCCGGCCCTCGAGCACCCGCCCGAGCTCCGCGCGCAGGGGCGGGTACGTCGGGTCGGGCAGGTAGGCCAGCAGGTGCACGCCGTACCCGGCGAACTTGCAGCTGACCTCGATCCCACGCACCAGCAGCACGCCGGTGTCCGCGGCGACCTCGGCCGCCTCGTCCCAGCTCTCGGTGGTGTCGTGGTCGGTGATCGCGAGCACGTCGATCCCCCGGGCCCGTGCGGCCCGGACCAGGTCGCCAGGACTCTCGGTGCCGTCGGAGCGATCCGAGTGGGTGTGCAGGTCGATACGCATCGCCTCGACCCTAGCGACCCTTCACCAGCTCGGTGGCGTGCTGCCGAACGGCAGGTCGATCAGCTCGGGTCCCAGCGTCGCCACGTCCATCAGGATCCACTCGCTCTGCAGGAGCAGGGCCGCCGAGGCCGGGCGCAGCACCAGCCACAGCCACCGCCCCAGCGCCTCACCGGCGAACACCGAGCGGTCGAACGCGGTGTCGGAGCGGGCCGTCGAGACCGACCACAGCGGGATCGGGTGGCCTTCGATGCGGACCTTCGCGTGCGGCGGCCCGTCCCCGATCTCACCCCCCGGGTCGGTGTGGTCCACGCCGGCGCAGCGGGCTCCCAGCCCGACCCCCGGCTCCTCCGAGACGACGGTGAGCTCCACCACCCCGTCCGGCTCGGTGGGTCCCGCGCAGGTGACGAACGTCGCGCGCGCGTCACGACCGGGCGACGCCACGCAGCCGAAGTCCGTGACCGTCCAACCGGGGATCAGCGGCCAGGGCATCAGGGTCGGCAGCGCGCCCGAGTGCTGCAGGTGCTCGGCGAACGACGTGTAGTCGGCGGCCGCCGGACGCCACAGCGGAGTGATCGGCCCGTGGTCCTCGCAGCGCCACCCGCCCTCCACCTGGGTCACCGGCGACGGGCATCGGGGGCACCCGGCTTCGAGCGTCATGTGCTAACCGTGTTGCCCAACCCGCACGCCGTCAAGCCGCAACACCTAGGGTCGGGTCGTGGACCAGAGACGCGTGGACTGCGTGGGGGCCGTCGTCGTCGACGGCGACGGCCGTTTCCTGATGATCCGGCGCGGCAAGGAGCCCGACATCGGCTGCTGGTCGGTCCCCGGTGGACGGGTGGAGCCCGGCGAGACCGATCCGGAGGCGGTGGTCCGCGAGGTGCTCGAGGAGACCGGCCTGACGGTCCGGGCCGGGGCCCCGGTCGGGTCGGTGGAGCGTGACGGCCCGGACGGGGTCCGCTACGTGATCCGTGACTACCGCTGCCACCCCGAGCCGGGCGCCGACCTGGACGGCGTACGCGCCGGCGACGACGCCGCCGACGTGGGCTGGTTCACCGAGGACGGCCTGCGCGCGCTCCGCTGCACGCCGCTGCTGCTGGAGACGCTGGCCGATTGGGGGCTGCTCACCTAGGAAGTCCGGATCGGGACCAAAGTCCCTGTTGAAGATGCAACTTTCCGCGCCATCATCTGACTGCGGACGCCACTGGGACGCCCCGCTTCGACCAAGAGGTGGCTGACGACATGACAGCCGACGTGGTTCAACTCATCTCGTCCTCGGGGGCCGGACGCTACCTGCACTGGGGCGTCATCCAGATCAGCCTCACCAACGCGCTGATCATCGTCGCGATGATCGTGGTCTTCGTGCTCGCGATCATCGTCCCGTTCCGACGGCATCCCTCCGACGGCGACGACGACGGGGGCCGGTCATGACCGCGACGCAGCGGCCCCCGGTCTCCGGCGGCCCCGGGCACAGCAGCAGCTGGACGGTGCGGCTGCGGGATCGCGTGGGCGGGCTGGTCCCCCCGGGCGAGGCCCTTCCCGACCGGCAGCCGGCCTACGTCGCCTCCTGGATCTACGTGTTCGGGGTGCTCACGATCGCGGCGCTGCTGGTCGTCCTCGTCTCCGGCGGGCTGCTGGCCGTCGGTGGCGCCGCGTGGTGGCACGTCTCCCCGCTGGGCCACTTCGTCAACTCCCTGCACCTGTGGAGCGTCGAGCTGTTCTTCGCGTTCATGGTCGTGCACCTGTGGGGCAAGTTCTGGATGGCGGCGTGGCGCGGCCGGCGCACGCTGACCTGGGTGACCGGCGTGATCGCGTTCGTGACCTCCATCGGCACGGCGTTCACCGGCTACCTCTCCCAGTCCAACTTCGACTCCCAGTGGATCGGCGCGGAGGGCAAGGACGGCATCAACGCCATCGGCGTCGGCGCCTGGTTCAACGTGCTGAACCCCGGTCAGATGCTGCTGTGGCACGTGGTCCTGCTCCCGCTCGCGGTCGGTGCGATCGCCGTCTGGCACGTCGTTCTGGTGCGCCGGCACGGCGTGGTGCCGCCCCTGGACGCCGAGGGCGGTGAGTGAGATGGCCACCACGGCGGCCCGGCGCCGGACCACGCCCGACTCGCACGGGTTCGCCAAGCGTCCCTACGACCTGGTCAAGGAGTTCGTGATCGCGCTGGCCGTGGTCAGCGTGCTCACGGTCCTGCTCGCGGCGGTCTTCTCCTCCCCCGACGAGAACGCCATCACCATGCGCAGCTGGGCGAAGGCTGCGCCGAACGATGTCGTCGCGACCGCCGCGGGCGAGCTCGCGGGGACGACGACGAGCGCGACTTACGGGCCGCCGTACAACCACAACGCCGAGGGACAGACGGTGCTGGGCATCCCGCTCCAGAAGTGGGGCGGTGTCCGCATCCCGGTCGACTCCGCGGACCTGGTCCTGCGACCGCTGGCCCTCCAGACCGGCAACGCCGCACTCGCCCAGGCGCTGGCCCAGTGGCGCTCGGCCCCGGCGCAGACGCAGCAGGAGTGGGCGGGCAGCTACGTCGACTCGCTCGCCAAGGCTCCGGACGGCGACCCGGCGAAGGTCCGCCCCGGCGCCTACGGGCCGGTGCCCGTCCTCGCGACCGGCTTCCTCGACGTGGCCCGCTCGGGTGGCCTGGAAGGGGCGCTCAGCGCGTCCGGCAACTTCTACGGCGGCAACCAGACCCGCACGCTGCTGCTGCTCTCGGACGGCGCCTACCTCGAGGACCGGGCCGTCGCGCAGAACCTGGGCGGCGACCAGTGGGGGATGATGAACGAGACCGGCAACTACCCGGGGCAGCCGTGGATGTGGCTCTACACGTTCTGGTACCAGGTGAAGCCGTTCTCCACCTCCGAGAACGCCGACGCCGAGGTCTGGGCGCTGATGATGGTGCTCACGCTCGGACTGATGCTGCTGCCGCTCATCCCGGGGCTGCGTGACATCCCGCGCTGGGTCCCGGTGCACCGGCTGATCTGGCGCCAGTACTACCGCGAGCACCCTCGCCGCTGACGAGCCGGCCCCGGTCGGTCAGCTGTTCCAGCGCAGGATGACGGCGGTCTGCCGCTCGTAGCCGAGCGTGCTCAGGGTCGCGGTGTCGAGGCGAAGGAGCCTGCCCTCGCTCACCGGCAGGCCGACCCAGCGGGCCGCGAGCGCCCGCAGGGCGTGGCCGTGGCCGAACACCAGCACCCGTCCGCCGTCGGCCCGGATCCTGGCCACCACCCGGTCCATGCGCTCGGCGACCCGCTCGGCGGTCTCCCCGCCGGGGCAGGGATGCGTCCACACCGTCCAGCCGGGCACGCTCGCCCGGATCTCCTCGGTGGTGGTCCCCTCGTAGTCGCCGTAGTCCCACTCGACGAGGTCGTCGACGGCCTCGGCGTCCGGGAAGCCCGCCAGCTCGGCGGTACGACGGGCCCGCAGCCGCGGGCTGGTGAGGACGAGGTCGAAGGTGCTGCCGCCGAGCCGCTCGGCGAGGTGGGACGCGGTGGCCACCCCGTTGTCCGTGAGCGGGACGTCGGTGTGGGAGGTGTGCCTGCGGTCGCGGCTCCACTCCGTCTCGCCGTGCCGCACGAGCCACACCTCGGCGGAGTCGTCCCGGCCCTCGGAGTCCGCTGCGCGCATGGCCCGATCGTGGCACAGGAGGGGCCGCGACGATGCCGCCGGGGCCCCTCCCACGCCGGGCCCGCTCAGGAGAGCGTGATGCCCACGGTGTGCTGCACACCGTCCCCCAGGTCGATCCGCAGCGTGTAGCTGCCCGCGCCGAGGCTCTTCGTCCCGAGGTTGAAGACGTACTGCCCGCTGCCGGCGTCGTAGCGGAACAGGTTGCCCGTGGTCGCCTTCGCGGTCGAGACCGCCTCGGACTCCAGGGAGGTGGCCGCTCCCACCCGCCGGAAGTAGAGGCGGGCCACGAGGTCGGTGACGCCGGCGCTGTCACCGGTGAGCGCGAACTTCACCGGGATCGTGCTGCCGAGCCTGAAGGCGGACCTCCCGTCGACCGGCGCGAGCACCCCCGACCAGGCGACGGTGACCGTCACGGTGAAGGAGCCGGTGCCTTGGTTGCCGGCCCGGTCCTCGGCGGTGCAGGTCACCGTGGTGGTGCCCAGCGCGAACACGCTGCCCGACTCCTTGTCGCAGCTCGCTGCCACGGCACCGTCGACCAGGTCGTCCGCCGTCGGCGCGTCGTAGCTCACCACCGCGCCGGCCGCCGAGGTGGCGGTGGCGGTCCCGTCGGCGGCGACCGTCACCGTGGGGGCGGTGGTGTCCTCGACGGTCACCGTGAACGCGTTGCCGCCCTCGTTGCCCGCCGCATCCGTCGCGGAGCAGGTGACCGTGGTGTCGCCGACCGGGAACACCGAGCCGGAGTCCGCGTCGCAGGTCACCGGCAGCGGGCCGTCGACGTCGTCCTCGGCGGCGACACCGGTCCAGGTCGCCTCCGCACCGGCCGCCGACGTGGCCTCCACCACGACGTCGGCCGGGACGGTGACCACCGGCTTGTTGCGGTCCTGCACCTCGACGGTGAACGTCCCCGTGCCGGTGTTGCCGGCAGCGTCGGTCACCGAGCAGGTGACCGTGCTGGGGCCCATCGGGAAGGCGCTGCCGGAGCCCGGCGCGCACCGGGCGGTCAGCTCGCCGCTCACGACGTCGCTCGCGAGGACGGTGCCCCAGGTGACCTCGGACGCCCCGTCGCGGCCCAGGTCGTTGCCGACCGCGAGGTTCGCCGGGACCCGGACGTCGGGCGCGACGGTGTCCTCGACGGTCACCGTGAAGGAGCTCGCGCCGGTGTTGCCCGCCGCGTCGGTGGCGCGGCACGTCACCGTGGTCGTGCCCAGCGCGAACGTCGTGCCCGAGCCCGGCTCGCAGACCGGGGTCACCGTGCCGTCGACCACGTCGGCCGCCGTGGCGCCGTCGTACCCGACCGTGGCGCCGTCCGGCCCCGTCGCCTCGGCGGTGACGTCGTCGGGCACCTCGACCACCGGTGGCCTGGTGTCCCGCACGGTGACGGTGAAGCCGGCGCTGCCCGTGTTGCCGGCGTGGTCGGTCGCGGTGCAGACCACCATGGTCTCGCCGAGCCCGAAGCCCGAGCCGGATGCCGGGTCACAGGTCGCCGGGACGGAGCCGTCCACGACGTCGTCGGCGCGGACGGCGAACCTCACGTCCGCACCGGCGGCCGAGGTCGCCTCCTCCACGATGTCGTCGGGGACGGCCACGTCCGGCGCCGTGGTGTCCGCCACGGTCACGGTGAACGAGCTGTCGCCGGTGTTGCCCGCCGCGTCGGTTGCCGAGCAGGTGACCGTGGTGACCCCGATCGCGAACACCGATCCGGGAGCCGCGTCACAGCTGGCCCGCAGCGGACCGTCGACGTCGTCGGTGGCGGTCACCGCGTCCCAGCCGACGGTGGCGCCGTCGGCCGACGTGGCCTCGACGGTGAGGTCGGCGGGCACGGACACCAGCGGGTCGGTCCGGTCCTGCACCTCGACCGTGAACTCCTCGGTGCCGGTGTTGCCCGCGGTGTCCGTGGCCGAGCAGCTGACCGTGGTGGTGCCCAGCGCGAACTGCGACCCGGACGCCGGCAGGCAGGAGGCGGACAGGCCGCCGTCGACGAGGTCGGTGGCCGTGGGCGCGTCGTACGTGACGACCGCCCCGGCGCCGGACTCGTTGCCGACCACCTTGTTGGCCGAGGTCGACACCGTCGGCGGCGTCGTGTCCGTGACCAGGACGTCGAAGGCGCTGCTGGTGCCGGTGTTGCCAGCTGCGTCGACGGCCGAGCAGGTCAGCGTGGTGGCGCCCACGGGGAACGAGTCGCCGGGCGCGTACGGCGCACCGTCCGCCGTCGCGCAGGTGGCCTCTCTCGGGCCGTCGACCGCGTCGGTGGCGGCGACCGAGAACGTCACCGGGGTGAGCCGCCCGATCGCCTCGACGGGGGGCGGCGCGGCCACGCTCACCGACGGCCCGGTGCTGTCCACGATGGTGTACGTCGCGGAGGCGGTGCCGGTCAGCCCGCCCTGGTCGGTGTAGCTGCAGCTCTGGGTCTGGCCCCCGAGACCGTCGGCCGCACGGTCGCCGGTGACCGGACCCGACGTCGCGGCGAAGGAGCGGTGCCCGTCCTCCTCGTCGGTCACCTCGCAGGTGCCCTGCGGCACGCTGCCGAACTCGTAGGAGGCCAGGTCCGTCACGCCGGTCAGGGTGACGACCGGCGCGGTGTTGGTCACCACCGGCGGCTCGACGGTCAGGGTGAACGTCGCGCCGGCGGTCGTGTAGGTGCCGGCGCCGCTGTCGGCCACGCCGACCGAGATCGGGTACGAGCCGGGCTTCGTGGACGAGAAGCCGAAGTACCTCACGGTGGTGCAGTCGCTGAACGTCTGGGAGGCCGGCGAGACCGTCACGTCGGCGGGCGCGAGCACCGTGAGCGTCGCCGGGCTCCCGTCGGCCGCGTTGCAGCTGTTCTGGGGGTCACCGCTGTTCTGGCTGTTGGTGTTCCTGATCGAGTAGCCGACGGTCGTCGACCCCCCGGCGGTGATGGTGTCGCCACCGGACGCGGCGACCGTGTTGGAGACCGTGTCGGCCAGGGCCGGGCCCTGGCCCGCGAGCAGCAGCAGGCCGGCCACCACCAGGGGCAGGGTCCTGCGTGCGCTTTCTCGAAGCCCCCGTCGACGCCACGTGCCGAGCGCAGAGCCCGTCGATCCGACCATGTGCGTTCCCCCGTGCAACGAAGCCCCGCTGCGGGCTCGGTGCCCGGCTCCTCGTCGGAGCCGCGTCCTCCCCAGGACCACCGCGCAGCGCCCCCGAGTGACGGGGGCAGCACGAGTGTCACCGGCCCGGGCGGGCGGCCGGGGGGTATTCGGTCAGAAACCCCCAGAACCACCCGAGCAGGCCATCAAGCCCACCGTCCGGACTACCCGGACAAAGGTCGAAGGTCCCGGCCGCGGGGGACGGTCACTCGCCGGCGGGACCCGGCCAGTTCCGGTCCGGCTGCGGGACCGGGCGGCCCGGCTGCTCCCCACCGCGTTCGGCGAGATAGCTGTCCTTCGGCACCATGACCTTGCGCCGGAAGATGCACACCACCTTGCCGTCCTGGTTGTAGCCGATGGTCTCCACGTGCACCACGCCGCGGTCGTCCTTGGACGTGCTCTCCCACTTGTCGAGCACCGTCGTCTCGCCGTACAGCGTGTCGCCGTGGAAGGTCGGCGCGACGTGCCGCAGCGACTCGATCTCCAGGTTGGCGATCGCCTTGCCGGAGACGTCCGGCACGCTCATCCCGAGAAGGATCGAGTAGACGTAGTTGCCGACCACGACGTTCTTGCCGAACTGCGTGGTCTCCTCGGCGTAGTGCGCGTCCAGGTGGAGCGGGTGGTGGTTCATGGTCAGCAGGCAGAACAGGTGGTCGTCGTACTCGGTGACTGTCTTGCCGGGCCAGTGCTTGTAGGTGGCCCCGACCTCGAACTCCTCGTAGCTACGACCGAACTGCATCCCACGCTCCTCGCTTGGCCCCACTCGAACAGATGGGACCATCGTGCCGAAGCCGCGCCGTCGGCGGGAGGGCCGGGCGGGGTGGGATTGCTCACCCGCCGGCCGGTCGGGCCGGTCGGGCCCTCAGGAGCCGCCCTTCGAGACGCCTCGCAGGCTCGGCTCCTCAGGAACCCCCCCCGCCGGCCTTGCGCCGGTGCATCCTCGGGCCACCTCCGGTCACCTCGGGACCGTGCGCCTTCTCGCGGCCGGCCGCCTGCGCGCCGTTGCCCGCGGCCCGGCCGTTGCCGTGCTGCTTGCGCTCGAGCGCCTCGCGCATCTTGGCCTTGAGGTCCTCGTTGCTGCTGGCGTCCGCCATGGTGCCCTCCGTGTCCGCGCCGCTGGGTCACCGCCAGCCTGCCACGGCCCGTGGTCCGGGTCGAGCCGATTACGTCCAGGTCGTCGGGACGCCGTGCCCGGCGGAGTCGCCGATCACCAGCGACTCGCCCCCCGGCCAGACCTGCAGGGCGACCAGGAAGTCGTGCTCGTCGCCGGCGGTGCGGCGCATCGGCTCCAGCCGCAGGCGCGCGAACGGCCGACGCTCGGTGGCGGACCGGCCGAGCTCCTCGATGCGCGCGGAGACCGCCGCCTGCTCCTCGCCCGACAGGTACTGCCACATCACCGAGTGCCACAGCACGGTGACGCTGCCGTCAGCGAGCTCGAGGCCCTGGACGAAGTCCACGGCTCCCTGGCGCCGTACCTGCGCGGGCACCCCGGTGGCGACCTGCAGCGCGCCCCGCAGCCGCTCGTGCCGGTCGGTCTGGTCGGGCCAGACGTACGACGTGAGCGTCAGCCGGCCCTCGGTCGTGCTCGGGTCGACCGGCAGCACGTCGCAGCCCAGCCGCTCGACGACCCGCAGGTCCGGCCACGGGCGCAGCCGCCGGCCCTGCCAGGTCAGGCGCACCGGCGAGTCGGGGTCGCCGAACCGGCCGCCGTGCTGGTCGCGGTAGCCGAAGTGGTCCGCGCGCAGGTTCAGCCCACCCGAGGCGCCGATCTCGAACAGCCGCACCGGGAGCGGGAACCTCTCCCCCAGCCTCAGCAGCCCACCCATCAGCGCCGCGGCCCGGCCGACCTCGTTGGTCTGCGGGGGGCGGTCCAGCCACTCGCGCACGGCGTCGGCCTCGGTCCGGAACAGCCCGGTCAGGGCCGCCCAGGCGCCGTCGGGCTCGAACCGGCCACCGACGCTGGGGTAGAAGACCGCGAGCTCGTCGGCGCGGCGCTCGAGCACGAGCCGGTGCACGCTGCCCAGCAGCCGCAGGGCGAGGGCCGAGGGCCCGGGGTCGTCCTCGTGGCCGGCGAGGATGTCTCGCGACACGCCACCCCCGTCGACGTCCGCCGCGAGACGATCGAGCAAGATTGCGTACATCGGTGAGCCGAGCCGGTCGCACGCGAGGGCCTGGCGTCGGATGTGGTCACTCATCGGCACGCCGTGCAGCATCGCACGGACGGGGCGGACCACGACAGGAGAGGAAGACGTGGGCGAGAGGTTCGCCGTCGACCACACGGGCATCACGCTGCCGGAGACGGTGGCCGAGACCGTCGACGTGCTGTTCGACGACAGCCGCGTCTGGTCGTTCAACCCGGCCCGCGACGGCCGCCGCACCGGCCGCGGGAAGCACGTCCCCTGGCCCAAGCCGTTGCGCCCCCACCTCGACGGCGTCACCGAGGCCGCCCTCGTCACGCACACCGGTCGACAGACACTGTTCCGCGCCGAGGTCGGGCTCGGCAAGGGCACGCAGCGGATCCGCATCGTGGACCGCGACGGCAACCCGCTGGCGCTCGACAAGGGCGGCCGGCTGCAGCGCGACTTCAGCCACACCAGGGACGAGTCCCGGGCGCTCATCGTCGACGCGGTGGAGCGGGTCCTGCACGACCTGCGGGAGGAGTGCGGCCTCGACGCGTACCTCGCCTACGGCTGCCTGCTCGGCGCGGTCCGCGACGGCCACATGATCGGCCACGACTCCGACGCCGACGTCGCGTACCTGTCCCGCTACACCCACCCCTTCGACATCATCCGGGAGAGCTACGAGGCCTACCGGGTCATGCAGCGCCGCGGCTGGAAGCTGGCCCGGATGTCCGGGGCCGACTTCAAGGTGTGGGTGCCGCTCCCCGACGGCCGGCGCTGCGGCATCGACGTGTTCGGCTCGTTCCACATCGGCGACTCGTTCCACATCATGGGGTCGCTGCGCGGGCCGCTCGACCGGTCCGTCGTACTCCCGCTGGGCACGGTGACCCTGGAGGGCACCGAGCTGCCCGCACCGGGCCGGCCCGAGGAGTTCCTCGCGTTCACCTACGGCGCGGGCTGGCGCGTCCCCGACCCGGCGTTCCACTTCGACCACGACAAGGCCGTCGTACGCCGGATGGACGCATGGTTCCGGTCCACGCGAAGGCGCGCCCGGTTCTGGCAGGACTTCTACAAGTCCCCCCGGGCGGCCGAGGTCCCCACCGGCCCGTCGCTGTTCGCCCGGTGGGTGGAGGACCGGGTGCCGGCCGGCTCACGGATCCTGGACATCGGCTCCGGCACCGGGCGCGACGCGGTGTGGTTCGCCGGCGCCGGCCACCGGGTGGTCGCCACGGACTTCGTCAACACCCCGCGCGGGATCCTGAACCGGCTCGCTGCCGAGCAGGGCGTCAAGGTCCGCAGCGCGAGCCTCAACCTGGAGAACCTGCGCGCCACTCTCCTGGTCGGCGCCCGCTACGCGCACCGCGGTACGACGTTCCAGGTCTACGCGCGCGGGCTGCTCGACACGCTCAGCACACAGGGACGCCTGAACTTCTGGCGCTTCGCCTCGATGGTGCAGCGCCGCGACGGCCACACCTTCGTGGAGTTCCGCACCCGCAGGGACCGCCACGCGCGCCTGTACTTCGGCGAGCACCTGCGCACCTTCCTGGACCCCTCCGAGGTGGTCCGGGAGATCGAGGAGCACGGCGGGCACGTCATCGACCAGGTCGTCGGCAGGGACCTGGCCCCACTCGGCTTCGAGAACCCCGAGGTCTGCCGGCTCGTGGTGAGGTGGAACCAGTGAAACCGTGGACCAGGATCGGCCGCCGTCGCAACGGGGAGCGGACCAACGGCGACCTGAGGTCGCGCGTCGCCGCCCTCGAGGAGGCGGTCCAGGAGAACCGCCGCCTCAACCAGCGGCTCGCCGACGTCATCGACGTGGTCACCGAGGTGCTCGTGCCCGCCGCCGACCGCGACGACGCGCGGATGAAGGCGGCGCTGAACCGCCTGAACAAGGCCCTGGAGGACGACGCCCCCACGGCGTGACCGGTGGGGGCAGCGCGCTCACCGCAGCCTGTAGTCCTCGAGGAGGCGGCGGCCGATGATCATCCGCTGGATGTCCGCGGTGCCCTCGCCGATCAGCAGCATCGGCGCCTCCCGGTAGAGCCGCTCGATCTCGTACTCCTTGGAGAACCCGTAGCCGCCGTGGATCCGGAACGAGTCCTCGACGACCTGCGCGCAGTACTCGCTGGCGAGGTACTTCGCCATCCCGGCCTCGAGGTCGTTGCGCTGGCCGGAGTCCTTCTTCCGGGCGGCCCTGACCATCATCTGGTGCGCGGCCTCGACCTTGGTGGCCATCTCGGCGAGCCGGAACAGCACCGCCTGGTGCTCGGCGATCTTCTTGCCGAACGTCTCACGCTGCTGGGCGTAGGAGACGCCGAGCTCGAAGGCCCGGTTGGCCACTCCGCAGCCGCGGGCCGCGACGTTCACCCGGCCGACCTCGACGCCGTCCATCATCTGGTAGAAGCCCTTGCCGGGGGTGCCGCCGAGGATCTGGTCGGCCGAGATCCGGTGGCCCTCGAACACCATCTCGGTGGTGTCGACGCCCTTGTAGCCCATCTTGTCGATCTTGCCGGGGATCGTGACGCCCTGGGCGGTCTCGCCGAAGCCGGGCTCCTTCTCCACCAGGAACGTGGTCATGTTCTTGTAGACGCTCTCGGCGCCCTCGTCGGTCTTGACGAGCACGGCGATCAGGTTGGCCGACCCACCGTTGGTCAGCCACATCTTCTGGCCGTTGATGACGTACTCACGGGGGGCTCCGCCCCCCGTGTCCCCCCGACAAGCGTCGCCTTGGTCTTGATCGCCGCCACGTCGGACCCGCAGCCCGGCTCCGACATGGAGAACCCGCCGCGGACCTCACCGGTCGCCATCCGCGGAAGGTACTTCTGCTTCTGCTCCTCGGTGCCGTGCTGGAGCAGCATGTAGGCGACGATGAAGTGGGTGTTGATGATGCCCGAGACGCTCATCCAGCCCCGGGCGATCTCCTCCACGGCCAGCGCGTAGGTCAGCAGGGACTCGCCGAGGCCGCCGTACTCCTCGGGGATCATCAGCCCGAACAGGCCGAGCTCCTTGAGGCCCTCGACGATCTCGGTGGGGTACTCGTCCTTGTGCTCGAGCTCGGTGGCGACCGGAAGGATCTTCTCGTCCACGAAGGTGCGGACGGTCTTGAGGATCTCTTGCTGGATGTCGGTAAGACCCTCGGTCTCGCAGAGGCGACCCATGCGGAATGTCCTTCCAGAGTTCAGGGGGTGACGCACGCGAGTATCACCGACTCGCCGGTCTCCGCGCTATGAACGGGACCACAATCCACGCAGCCGGCGTGCGACCTTTTTCACTGCCGACCCCGCTGGGAGGGGCGACGGGCGGGACGCGAGCGCCTTGTTCTCGTTCGTGAGCCGCCGCACGTCGGTCATCATCGCGGCGATCGTGCTCGTCGCGGCCGCCAGCATCTCCGAGTCGGTCACCGAGTCCGGGTGCCGCCGCTCGGGCAGGCTGGGGGAGGTGCGCAGGTCCTCGGCGTCCCCGATCACGTCGTAGCCCTGGGTCTGCACGAAGTCGGCCGCCCGCTCGCCACGCGCCCGCAGCTGCTCGACCCGCTCGTCGGACGGCCAGAACTTCTCGCCCTTGCGGGGCACCAGCTTTCCCTGCGCCAGGTAGCCGCGGATCCACACCCCGCGGTTGAACGCCGACCCGAAGCCCTCCAGGTCGGCGTTGATGCGTCGCAGCAGCTCGACCTCGACCACTCCGAGCGACTCGTTCTGCTGGGAGCCGGAGGTGTCGCAGCCCGTGGGGTCCAGCCCGAGCAGCCCGGCGAACCGCAGCCACAGGGTCTCGCGCGGCTCGTCCGGCTTGGGCAGCGTGAGCACGTGCACGCGTTCGGGCGGCAGCGTGGCGCCCCAGCGCCGCAGCACGTCCGCCACGTCCATGGTCGCCCAGCCCCACTCGTCGCGCGGGTCCGCCTCCTCGGTCGCCGGGTAGGACTCGATCCGGTCGGTCGAGCCGTTCTTGACGAACTCCTGCCAGCGGGCCGTCACGAGGCTCAGGGTGTCCCGGGCGGTCACCACGACGTGTGCCTCCGCGCCGGGCAGGTCCGCCATGGCCCGGGCGGCCTGGACCTGGCTCGCGCCGGCGAAGAACTCGTGGCTGATCACCGCCGTGCCCGGCCACCCGTTCGCCTGCCGGGTCAGCTCGGCCCACGCGTGCCTGGCGTCCGGGCCCCTGCGGTCGATGTTCGGGTCCTCACGGACCACCCCGCTGGCCCACAGGTGCTGCCGCGGCCCGAAGCCGGGGAGCAGCAGCCCCTGCCGCTCGAGCTCGGACCGGTTGTCCCACAAGATCGTCTGCAGGTACGTCGTACCCGTCTTCGGCAGGCCGACGTGGAAGAACACCTTCTGGGCCACGCGTCACAGACCCTTCGCGTAGCGCTCCATGACGTCGGCGATCCCCTGCTCGTCGCGCTGGGCGACCGGCAGCAGCAGCTCTTGGACCACGTCGGTCAGCTCGGCCAGCCGGAGGTTCAGCTGCCGGCACTCCTGCACCTCCGCCTCCAGCACCGCCACCCGGTCCTTCAGCGCCTCGATGCCCTCGGCCCGCACGCCGGCCCGGAACTTGCCCAGGTTGCGCGCAGCCGTCTTGCCGCGGTTGCGCAGCCGCTCGCTCATCGTTGCCATTCGACCACCATCCGACAGATCCGGTGCCCCCTGCTCGCCTCGGGGCTCTTCACACGCTTGAACTTCGTCGAGACCACGGTGCCGCCCCGTGCGGCCAGCTCCTCGGTCACGAGGTCCGCGGGCAGCGTACGCAGGTGGTTGCGGCGCGCGAACGGGTCTCCCTTGCCGCGGGTCACCAGGAACTCCAGGTAGAGCCGGCCACCCCCGCGCAGCATCATCTCGCACACCCGCCACAGGTGCGCACGGCCCACCGAGTCGGTGGCCTCGGCGATGTTGCGGGCGGTCAGGACCCGGGGACCGGGCAGGTGCGCGACGCGGGCCCCCTCGGCCAGCACCGAGCGCAGCTCGCACAGGTTGAGCTGACGGTAGTCCGCGTCGATCCCCCGCTCGACGGCCAGCTCGGCGATCGCCCGGCTGCCCCTCGGGACGTAGTCGTAGCCGATGGCCCGGGCGCCCCGCTGCGCGAACCAGAACGCGTCGACCCCACGCCCGCAGCCGATGTCGACGACCGTCTCCGGCACCCGCTGCTCCTGGCGCCTGACCCAGCGGGCGAACGGCGAGGGGGCCAGGTCGGGAAGCTCCTGCTGCGGGCCGGAGTACGTCCGGTCCCACTCGGCGCGCTTCACCCTGGTCCCCCGGAACCAGCCGTTGAGGCGGCGGTGGGTCGACTCCGGGGTCTCGAAGACGTACGCCGGGTCGGGCACCCGCCAGCTCGGGCCGTAGGTCGCGGTGAGGAACCTGTCGGTGTCGGCCGGCGCGGGCAGCTCGCGCCCCTCCAACGTGGTGGTGCCCAGCGGGAAGATCCACTCGCGGCGGAACGGGGTGCCGATCTCCCCCATCAGGTAGAGCATCCCGTCGGTGAGGAAGCCCCCGAAGACGTCCAGCCCCCGGATCGACCCGTCGGCCTCCCGCACGTCCACCTTGAAGGCCGCCCCGCTGTAGCGGGTGATCTGGTAGCCCATCCCCGCCAGCGACCGCTGCAGCGCGAACGACTCGCGGACCACGTCCACCGGGTGGGTGTGCTCGCTGACGTAGCCGATGTCCGCGTCGCTGTCGTGGCCGATGAGCTGCCCGCCCCGCACCGCTCCCAGCAGGGTGCCGTACGCCGGGAACGCCTCGATGCCGGCCTTCCCCAAGGCGGCGAGCACCTCCTCGATCGAGTCGAGCAGCGGCTTCACCTGCTCCGGGGAACGGGTGTCGAAGGTCTGCGCGAGCCGCAGCGACTTGTCGATGCCCAGCGGCAGGCCTCGGTCGTTCACGACGGCGATCCGCTCGTCGCCGTGGCCGAGCCGCACCTCCTCGTCGAAGACGACCCGGGAGCCGACGTGCTCCACGAGCGCGAGCCGGGTGCGGCCGTCGAGGAAGCGACGCAGGGCCGCCGGCCACGCCACCAGGTAGCCCCCGCTCCGCGGCTCGCCGTCGCGCTCGAGCCAGAACGACCAGATCCTCCGGTCGTCGAACAGCACGTCGAGGACCACCTCGGCGTCGGTGCGCGCGAAGATGCCCTCGTCGTCGACGCGAACCGTCGTCACGTTCGCGGGTGTGGACACCAGGGCTCCCGTCGGGGGTCGGCGCGGTCGGTGCGGGTCCCGGACATGCTAGCGGCCGTCGTACCCCCCGGAGCGGGGGCGGCGCGGGGTCGCGTCAGGCCTCGGGAGGCGTCCAGACGTCGGTGCGCTGCATGCCGGCCGCGCGGCCCTTCGCGGAGATCACCAGGGCCATCTTGCGCGAGGCCTCGTCGATCATCTCGTCGCCCAGCATGACCGCGCCCTTCGCGCCGCCCTTCTCCGAGGTGAAGTGCTCGTAGGCGTCGAGGATGTTCTCGGCGTGGTCGTAGTCGGACTGCAGCGGCGAGAACACCTCGTTGGCGGCGGCGATCTGGTCCGGGTGCAGCGTCCACTTGCCGTCGAAGCCGAGCGCGGCGGAGCGGCCCGCCACCCGCTTGAAGCCGTCGAGGTCCTTGATCTGCAGGTAGGGCCCGTCGATGGCCTGCTTGTCGTGGGCGCGCGCGGCCATCAGGATCCGCATCAGGATGTAGTGGTAGGCGTCGCCGACGTCGTACCCGGGCGGCTGCTCGCCGACGACGAGCGACTTCATGTTGATCGAGGCCATGAAGTCCGCGGGGCCGAAGATGATCGTCTCCACGCGGGGAGAGGCGGTCGCGATGTCGTCGACGTTGATCAGACCGAGGGCGTTCTCGATCTGCGCCTCGATGCCGATCCGGCCGACCTCGTAGCCCATCGTGGTCTCGATCTGGGTCAGCAGGGTGTCGAGCGCCTTCACCTGGTCGGCGGTCTGCACCTTCGGGAGCATGATGCAGTCGAGGTTGGCACCGGCCCCCTCGACGACCTCGATGACGTCCCGGTAGGTCCACTGGGTGGTCCAGTCGTTGACCCGCACGGTCCGGACGCGCTCACCCCACTCGCCGGTGTTGAGCACCTCGACGATGTTCTTGCGGGCGTCGGCCTTGGCGATCGGCGCGACGGAGTCCTCGATGTCGAGGAAGACCTGGTCGCTCTCGAGGCCCTGGGCCTTCTCCAGGAAGCGCGGGTTGGAGCCGGGGACGGCGTGGCAGGAACGGCGGGCGCGCAGCTGGCGTGCGTCGGGCATGGGACACCCTCTCTGTGGCGGGTCGAGAACGCTTCCGGACACTACTCGGCGCGACGTACCCACGAGTAGCCCCCGGCCCCGTGGCATTGGTCACCCGCCCCCTCCGACATCGGGGTTCAGTCGAGGGGCGGCTCGACCAGGGGCTCGGCGACGGCGCCGGCGTTGCCGACGACCACCAGCGCCATCCCGGCCAGGACGAGGGCGAGCCCGGCCAGGGCCGCGGCCCGCGGCTGCTGCCCCAGCAGCACCGCGGCCAGCAAGGCCGCGCCGGGCACCTCCAGCAGCAGCGCCAGCGACACCATCAGGGGCCCGGTGGTGGCCACCAGGTGGTTGAACACCGAGTGCCCCATCAGCTGCGAGGTCGCGGTGACCAGCAGCAGCAGCCCCCACTGGCCCACCGGGTAGCCGGTCAGGTCCTGGCCCGCCACCAGGCACGCGACCGCCAGCAGGGCCGCGCAGGTGCCGTAGCAGACGAAGGTGTACGTCGTCGTGCTCGTGGTCTGCCGGGCCCGGGACCCGATCACGGTGTACGCCGCGGCGGCGACCCCGCCGACCAGCGCGAGCACGTCACCGACCAGCGCGCGCACCGAGAGGCTGAAGTCCACCCCGGAGACCACCAGCACGCCGGCGAAGGCCAGCCCGAGCCCGACCCCGACCGCGGGGCCGAACCGGATGCCACGGACCAGCTGCCAGGCCGCGATCCAGGCCAGCTGCAGGGACACGATCGCGGTGGCCGACGCCACCGACGTGAGCGTCAACGAGGTGACCCAGGTCCCGAAGTGCGCGGCCAGCGCGGCGCCCGAGAGCGCGATCAGCCCCAGCCGCCGCCGGTCCAGCCCGCGCAGCTCGGTGCCTCGCCGGGTCACGGCCGCGGGTGCGAGCGCGAGCGTCGCGAACCCGTTGCGCCAGAACGCGATGGCCAGCGGCGGCACCACCGCCGCCGCCATCAGCGGCCCCGACATCGAGACCGCAACGACGCCGAGGGCCATCAGCAGCAGGGTGCGCACGCGCCCATTGTCGCCTCGCGGGCACCGGACTCTGGCAGGCTGGTGCCGTGACCGAGCAGACAGGCCCCTCCGCCCCCGGGTTCACCCTGGCGCTGATCGCCGAGCTGTCGAAGAAGACCGGCGTCTCGTGGCTGCGCTACGGCCCCCCGTCGGCCGACGGCGCGCCGCCCAGCCACGCGGTCTGGCACCTCTGGCACGACGACGCGCTCTACGTCCTCTCCGGGGGCGAGGAGCAGCCGTTGCCGGGGATCGAGGAGGTGGACCGGGTCGAGGTGACGATGCGCAGCAAGGAGAACGGCGGCCGGCTCGTGACCTGGGTCGGGCAGCGCACCGTCGTGCGCCCCGGCGACGAGCTGTGGGAGCCGGTGACGACGGCCCTGGTCGCGGACCGGCTCAACCTCGACGACCTGGCCACCGCGGCGGACGGGTGGGCCGGCGGCAGCGTGGTCTCCCGCATCGTGCCGACCGGCGAGACGGTGGAGTCACCGGGCTCCCTCAGCGACGACGCCCACCTCGCCGCGCCGCGGCCCACCCCCGCCACCACCCGCGGCGCCCTGCCCCGGATCCTGCACCGGCGGGTGCGGCGGCGCCCCCGGCTGAGCTGACCGGCACGTTCAGGCGGGGACCTCGATCTCGCCGGAGGCGACCGGCTGCACCTGCCCGGCGACGTGGCACACCGAGGCCGCGCCGCCGGCGACCTCGACGCGGCCGTACAGCGACGACGGCCGGCCCATCTCCGCCCCCTGCCGGATCGCGTAGCTGCCGCCGTCGGGCAGCAGCCCGGCGGCGACGAGGGCCACGCCCAGCCCCGCCGCGGCCGAGCCCGTCGCCGGGTCCTCGGGCACCGACAGCCCCGGGACGAACACGCGGGCGTGCACCTCGAGCGCGGGCGCGTGGCCGGTGACCGCCACCAGGTTGACGCCCTCGACCGGGTCCCGCGCCGTGCCGGTCGCCGCGAGCGCGTCGTCGTACTCCCTCAGCGAGCGCGCGGACGGCCTGGCGCGGGCGACCGCGTCCTCCGTCACGGGCACGTGCAGGAAGCTGAGCCCGCAGCCGGCCACCCACACCGGGCCGGCCAGGTCGGCGCCCGCGAGTCCGAGGTCACCGAGCACGGAGGCCACCAGGGACTCCTCCAGCGGTCCGAGCAGGTCGCGCGGGACCGCGGAGAGGGACACCGTGCCGTCCTCGAAGCCGACCCCGATGCGGCCCGCGCCGCACACCTGGGTGACCCTCTCGGCGGTGAGCAGGCCCCGGCTGCGCAGCACCCAGGCGGTGCCCAGCGTCGGGTGCCCCGCGAACGGGATCTCGCCGCCCGGGGTGAAGATCCGGGTCGCGTACTCCGCGCCGTCGAGCACCGTCGAGGACGGGAACGTCGTCTCGGAGAAGTTGAACTCCCTGGCCAGGGCCAGGCACTGCTCGCCGCCGAGCCCGTCGGCGCCGTGCACGACGGCGAGCTGGTTGCCCGCGAACGGCCGGTCGGTGAACACGTCGACGATGTCGTAGCGCAGTCGCATGCAGCCATCGTGGCAGACCGACATGCCCTAACCTCTTCAAATGTGAGCACCTCCCCCACCCGCGTCTTCGCGGCCCGGCTGTCGGGCCTGCCGGTCTTCGACCCTGCCGGCGACCAGGTGGGCAAGATCCGTGACCTGGTGGCGGTGCTGCGGCCGGGTGCGCTCCAGCCCCGGGTGCTCGGGCTGGTGGTGGAGGTCTTCGGGCGCCGCTCGATCTTCGTGCCGATGACCCGGGTCACCCACGTCGACTCGGGGCAGGTGATCACCACCGGCCTGGTCAACATGCGTCGCTTCGAGCAGCGCCCCACCGAGACGCTGGTGTTCGGCCAGATGCTCGACCGGAAGGTCACCGTCAAGGGCAGCGGCGTCCAGGGCGCGGTCTACGACGTCGCGATGGAGCAGGCCCGCAACCGCGACTGGGAGATCAGCCGGGTCGCCCTGCAGGAGGGGTCCAAGCGCTTCGGCCGCCGCGGCCAGACCCACGTCGTGGAGTGGCGGGAGGTGGAGGGCTTCTCGATGCTCGAGGAGAGCCAGGGCGCCACCCACCTGCTCGCCGCGCTGGAGGAGATGCGCCCCGCCGACCTGGCGGGGGTCATCCACGACCTGCCGGCCAAGCGCCGCAGCGAGATCGCCGCCGCGCTCGACGACCAGCGGCTGGCCGACGTGCTCGAGGAGCTGCCCGAGGAGGACCAGGTCGAGATCCTCGGCAACCTCGACAACGAGCGGGCCGCGGACGTGCTGGAGGAGATGTCCCCCGACGACGCCGCGGACCTGATCGCCGAGCTGCCCCCGGAGACCGCGGAGGCGCTGCTCCAGCTCATGGAGCCGGAGGAGGCCGAGGGGGTGCGCCGGCTGATGTCCTACGAGGAGCGCACCGCCGGCGGCATGATGACCACCGAGCCGGTCATCCTCCCCCCTGACGCGAACGTCGCCGACGCGCTGGCCCACGTCCGCAGCGCGGAGCTCTCGCCCTCGCTCGCCGCGGTCGTGTACGTCGTCCGCGCTCCCCTGGAGCCGCCCACGGGCCGGTTGCTCGGGGTGGCCCACATCCAGCGGCTGCTGCGCGAGCCGCCGTCGACGCTGCTCGGGCACGTGCTCGACACCGACACCGAGCCGCTGCGCCCGACGGCGAGCCTGGAGGACGTGGCCCGCCACCTCGCGACGTACAACCTGGTCGCGGCGCCCGTGGTCGACGACGACGGCCGGCTGGTCGGCGCGGTGACCGTCGACGACCTGCTCGACCACCTGCTCCCGGAGAACTGGCGGGACACGCCCAGCCGCACGTCGAGCAGCCGGGTGCTGGCGTCGAGCACCTCCCCCGACGCCACCCGACGCGGGGGCGGGCGGCATGGATAGGGGCACGGCGTTCGCGCGGGGGGAACGGCGCAAGGAGCTGCGGCGCGAGCAGCTCAACGACAGCCGGGGGCCGCGGCTCGACGTGCCCCGCGAGACCCGCCGCCACCTCGTCCGCCGGCCGCAGCTCGACTCCGACACGTTCGGCAACTTCGCGGAGAACTTCGCCCGGTTCATGGGGACCGCGCGGTTCCTGCTCTACATGACGCTGTTCGTCATCGTCTGGGTGACGTTGAACCTGGTCGGCCTCTACGGGCTCCAGTGGGACCCCTACCCGTTCATCCTGCTCAACCTGTTCTTCTCCACCCAGGCGTCCTACGCCGCGCCCCTGATCCTGCTCGCGCAGAACCGGCAGGAGGACCGCGACCGGGTGATCGCCGAGCAGGACCGCACCGCGAACGCCCGCGCGCACGCCGACATGGAGTTCCTGGCCCGGGAGATGGCCTCGCTGCGGATGGCGATCGGCGAGGTGGCCACCCGTGACTACGTCCGCTCGGAGCTGCGCTCCCTCCTCGCCGAGCTCGAGGAGCAGCGCCAGCGCGACGAGGACGAGGCCCCGGAGGAGGATCTCGCCGGCCGGAGTGACGCAGGCCATGCGGACCGGCGCTGAGCGGGGCACCGGCCGCGACGTACCCTTGACGCCATGACCACCCCCGACCTCGACCAGATCCAGGCTGCGCTGGCCACCGTCAACGACCCCGAGATCAGGCGGCCCATCACCGACCTCGGCATGGTCGACTCGGTCGACGTGGACGCGTCCGGCCGGGTCGCGGTCACCGTGCTGCTGACCGTCTCGGGCTGCCCGCTCAAGGACACCATCACCCGCGACGTGACGGCCGCGGTCCAGAAGGTCCCGGGGGTGACCTCGGTGGACCTGACCCTGGGCACGATGAGCGCCGAGCAGCGCGCGGGGCTCCAGGAGAAGCTGCGCGGCGGGCAGACCCAGCGGGAGATCCCCTTCGGCCGCCCGGACTCCCTCACCAAGGTCTACGCGATCGCCTCCGGCAAGGGCGGCGTCGGCAAGTCGTCGGTGACGGTCAACCTCGCGGTCGCGATGGCCGACCAGGGGCTGAAGGTCGGCATCGTCGACGCGGACGTCTACGGGCACTCCGTGCCGGCCATGCTCGGCCTCGGCGACACCCGGCCCACCCAGGTCGAGGACATGATCATGCCGGTGCCGACCACCGGCACCGTGCGCGGCGAGCTGTCGGTGATCAGCATCGGGATGCTCAAGCCCCGCCGCGACCAGGTGGTCGCCTGGCGCGGACCGATGCTGGACCGGGCGCTGGTGCAGATGCTCAGCGACGTCTACTGGGGCGACCTCGACGCGCTGTTCCTGGACCTGCCCCCGGGCACCGGCGACATCGCGATCTCGCTGGGCCAGCACCTGCCCAACGCGGAGGTGGTCGTCGTGACCACGCCGCAGGAGGCGGCCGCTGAGGTCGCGGAGCGCGCCGGCACGATGGCCTCGATGATGCACCAGCGGGTCGTCGGCGTCATCGAGAACATGTCGTTCCTGCCGTGCCCGCACTGCGGGCCGGAGCACCGGCTGGAGGTGTTCGGCGCCGGCGGCGGCGACCCGTGTCGCCAAGACCCTCTCCACCCGCTTCGGGTACGACGTGCCGGTGCTCGGCGAGGTCCCGCTCGAGCTGGCGCTCCGGGAGGGCGGCGACGCCGGCACCCCCGTCGTCGCGAGCCTGCCCGACTCGCCGGCCGCCCAGGAGCTGGTGAGGATCGCGGCCACGCTCTCCGGCCGCGGCCGTGGACTGGCCGGGATGCAGCTCGGCCTCACCCCCAGCGCTAGGTTGTAGCCGTGTTCGGGGTCGGGCTGCCGGAGTTCCTGGTGATCCTCGTGGTCGCCGTCATCGTCTTCGGCCCCGACCGGCTCCCCGAGTTCGCGCGCCAGGCGGGCCGACTGGTCCGCCAGATCAAGCAGTTCACCGAGAGCGCGCGCGACGACATCCGCGCCGAGCTCGGTCCCGAGTTCGCCGACTTCGAGCTCACCGACCTCGACCCGCGGCAGGCGGTGCGCAAGTACGTCGCCGGGGTCTGGGACGAGGACGACGAGGAGGCCGACCCGGCGGCCGGGGCTGCGTCCGCTCGAGACCGGCGAGCGCCCGCCGTACGACAGCGACGCGACCTGAGCCCGCACCGCCGGCGCTAGCCGACCTTGGCGTCCAGGGTCACCCGCACGTCGCGCTCCTGGCCGCCCCGCTTCACCGTCAGCGTGATGGTCTCCCCGGGCTGGTGGCTGCGGATCGCGACGATCAGCCCGATGCCGTCGGCGATCCGCTTGCCGTTCACCGCGACCACCAGGTCGCCCTTGCGCAGGCCGGCGGCGGCGGCCGGCGTGCCCGACGGCACGCCCACCACCTTGGCGCCGCGCCGCTGGCCGCCGGTGTTCACGCTCGCCCCGATGACCGGGTAGCGGGCCTTGCCGGTGGCCAGGATCTGCGCGGCGGTGATCCGGACCTGCTCCATCGGGATCGCGAAGCCCACCCCGATGTTGCCCGCCTCGCCGCCGAAGGTGGCGCCGGTGGTGGCGATCGCGGAGTTCACCCCGACCACCTCGCCGCGCAGGTTCACCAGCGGGCCGCCCGGAGTTGCCGGGGTTGATGGCGGCGTCGGTCTGCACCGCGTTGATGTAGGAGGAGTCGTTGGCCGACGAGCCGGTGGTGACCGGGCGGTCGAGGGCGCTGACGATGCCGGAGGTGACCGTGCTGCTCAGCCCCAGCGGCGAGCCGATCGCGACGACGGTCTCCCCCACGTGCATGGCCCGGGACGACCCGAGGGCCGCCGGGGCCAGTCCCCGGCCGCCGGTGATCGCGAGCACGGCGATGTCGTAGACGGGGCTGCGCCCGACGATCTCGGCGGCGTGCTCCACGCCCTTCTGGTCGACCACCGTGAGCTGGCCCGGCCCGGTCGCGTCGGCGACGACGTGGTTGTTGGTGATCACGTGACCCTTGCCGTCCAGCACGAAGCCGGAACCGGTGGCCCCGCCCGCCCGCCGGCCGTCGGCGCCGCCGTTGGCCAGCACCTGCACGGTGCTGGGCAGCACCCGCTGCGCCACCGCGGCGATGCTGCCGTTGTCGGCGGGCAGCGGTGCCGCCGCGCCGTTGTCGGTGCCGAGCGCCGGCGTCCCGCTCCCGCCGGAGCGCATGGTGGTGGACACCACGACCCCGCCCAGCACGCCACCGAGGAGGCCGACGACCAGGGCGGTGGCCGCGACCACCGGCCACAGCCACCCGGGCACCCGCGGGCGCGGCGGCGGGTAGGTCACCGGGTAGCCGGCCGTCGGGTAGCCCGTGTCGTAGGGCGGGTAGCCCGTGTCGTACGGCTGGTAGCCGTAGGGCGCCGCGTCGTACGTCGGCCCGGAGGGTGGCGCCGGCGGGGCGGGGACCGTGCCCGGGGCCAGCGGCAGGGTGTCCTCGGCGCCGTCGCCGGCACCCTGCTGCGCGTCGGGCCGGTCCGGGCTGGGGTCGTCGTACTCGCTCACGCCAGTCATTGTCGCGCACCGACCCGGCCCGGCGCACCGGTCATCGCGCGGGCCGGCTCACCCGCGACTGTCGACCGCCGTCGCCCGGGCCACGCCGTCGCGGTCACGCGAGACCGTCCAGCCGGGCAGCCGGCCGTGCACGCTGGTGCGGGGGCCGACCACCGCGCGGGCCGGCGTGGGCGTGGTGGCGCCGCGTGAGAGCGAGCTCGCCGGCGCCCCGGCCGGGGCCCCTCCAATCCCGAGCGACACCCCGCTGAGCGCGGACAGGCCGAGCACGGCCACGGAGACCGAGCCGGCGCCCACCAGCGCGATCCCGGCGCGTCGGCGGCCTCGGCCTCGTTCCTCGATCTCCTCGACCGCGGCCCAGGCGCCCATCGTCTCCGGGGAGAGCCGGCCGGTCAGAGCGGGGTCGAGGTCGTAGAGGCTGCCGAGGAGCCGGTCCGAGGGGGCCTGGGTGGGCGCAGGGCGGGTGGCCATCGCCGACAGCTGCCCCTTGACCCAGCGTTCGCGCTCGACGAGCCGCCGGCAGGGCGGGCAGTGCAGGACGTGGTCCCAGGCCTGCTCGGCCTCCTCGCTGTCGAGCTGGCCGTCGACGAGCGCGCTGACCGTCGCGCCGAGGTGCCGTCCGATCAGCCACACGGGGCTCACCGGACCTGGGGGGTGAGGGCCGACAGGGGACCCGAGTAGCGGGCCCGCCCCGAGGCCGGGGCCCGGTGCGCGAGCGTCTTGCGGAGCATGGCCCGGCCCCGGTGGATGCGGGAGCGGACCGTGCCGAGCTTGAGGCCGAGCACCTCCGCGATCTCCTCGTAGCTGAGCCCCTCGACGTCGCACAGCACCACCGCGGCCCGGAAGTCCGGCGGCAGCTCGGCGAGCGCGCTCTCGACGTCGTCGTCGAACTGGGTGTCGAGGAACTCGGCGTCCGGCGCCGACGTACGGCTCGCGATCTTGGTCTCGGCGTCCTCCGCGAAGGCGTCGAAGCGGATCTTGGACTTCCGGCGGGCCTGGTCGAGGAACAGGTTCGTGGTGATCCGGTGCAGCCAGCCCTCGAAGGTGCCCGGCGTGTAGGACGACAGCGAGCGGAACACGCGCACGAACACCTCCTGGGTGAGGTCCTCGGCGTCGTGCGGGTTGCCGGTCAGCCGGTAGGCGAGCCGGTAGACGCGACCCGAGTGCTGCGCGACGACCTCGTCCCAGGTCGGCGGCTGCCAGTCGGCCTCGGTGCCGGGCGTCTTCGTCATCGGCTGCTCCTCGGCCGGTCGCTTCCGCGCAGTGATCGGGGCAGAGACCAGGGTTGTCATGCCTGCCCCTACCTCCTTCAGCCTAGGAGTCGCCCCTGAGAGCGGCCTGAGGGAACGTGCTCAACTTGATAACCGGTTACCTCGTGAACGTCCGGCGACGCGCCGGTGTTCCCGAGCGGTAGAGTCCCGCCCAGGACGCCCGGCCCGGGCGGAGACGAGGGAGGCCATCATCGCCACGGGACTCAAACCGGCCAGTTGGGCCTACGCCGAGGAGTTCGTCAGCGAGGACGAGGTGCTGGCCTCGGCCCGCGCCCGCGCCGAGGAGGTCGGGGTGGTCCCGATCGGCTCCGGCGGAGGTGCCGCCCTGCGCTTCCTCGCGGCCGTGATCGAGGCGCGCGCCGTCGTGGAGATCGGCACCGGGACCGGGGTCTCCGGGCTGTGGATGCTGCGCGGCATGCGGGCCGACGGGGTGCTCACCACCGTCGACCTCGAGGCCGAGCACCAGCGGCTGGCGAAGCAGACCTTCACCGAGGGCGGCGTGGCCTCGCAGCGGGTGCGGCTGATCCCCGGCGCGGCCCTCGAGGTGCTTCCCCGGCTCACCGACGGCCACTACGACCTGGTGTTCGCCGACGGCGACAAGCAGGAGTACCCCGACTACCTCGCGGAGGCGCTGCGGCTGCTCAAGCCGGGCGGGATCGTCGCCTTCGACAACGCGCTCTGGCACGACCGGGTCGCCGACCCGGCCCAGCGGGACGCCGAGACCGTGGCGATCCGGGAGCTCGGCCGCACCGTGGCCGCGCACGAGCAGCTGGTCCCGGTGCTGCTGCCCGTCGGCGACGGCCTGCTGGCCGCCAAGAAGGTGTGGATCCCCGAGCCCTGACCGCCGGTTCCTCAGTAGGAGGGGGCGGCGAGGAACCCGGCCGCACCCTCGGCGACCGCGACGACCTCGCAGGGCTCGATCAGCACCGGCGCCGACCCGATGATCTTCGAGCCCGGGGACGTCGCCGCCACCGCGGTGAACTCCTGCTCGAAGCGCTCGCGGTCCGCGGGGGTCTCGAAGACGTAGCAGCCCTCGAACCACTCGCCCGGGCGCATCCGCCAGGTCTTGAACCGCAGCCCCGGCTTGCCGGTGAAGTTCGCGTGGGAGGTGTTCTCCACGTAGTCCGCAAGCGCCCGCTCCACGCCCTCCGGGGCGTCCTCGAGCGACCAGCGGACGGTGAGCGCGTGCATGTCGACCCCTACTTCCGTCTCGTGCCGGACAGTCCGGCGAGTGGTTCGCGCAGCTCCAGCCAGTGCAGCAGCGCCCGGGCCCCGAACCCGGTGGCCCCCTTGGTGTACTCGAACGCGTCGACCGGGGAGTCGCCCACCGAGGCGACGTCGAGGTGCAGCCACGGCAGCCCGCCGGTGAAGTGCCGAAGGAACAGGGCCGCGGTGATGGCCCCCGGCGATCCGCCCGCGTTGTCCGCGTCGGCCACCTTGGAGGCGAGCCGCTCCTCGTAGTCGTCGACCAGCGGCATCCGCCACAGCGGCTCGCCGGCGGCCAGGGAGGCGTCGCGCAGCAGGTCGGCCAGCGCGTCGTGGGTGGCGAAGAACCCGCCGGTGCGCTGGCCGAGGGCGATCTTGATCGCCCCCGTCAGCGTGGCCACGTCGACGAGCACGTCGGGCTCGACCACCGAGACGGCGTAGGCCATCGCGTCGGCCAGCACCAGCCGGCCCTCGGCGTCGGTGTTGGTGACCTCGGTGGTGCGGCCGCCGTAGTGCCGGAGCACGTCCCCCGGGCGGATCGAGTTCGCGCCGACGGAGTTCTCCGCGCACGGCAGCAGCGCGGTGACCCGCACCGGGCAGTCGACGTCGCCCAGCGCACCCATCACGGCCAGCACCACCCCGGCACCGGTCATGTCGCGCTTCATCAGCATCATGTTGTCGCGGGGTTTGATCGAGAGGCCGCCGGTGTCGAACGTGATCCCCTTGCCGACCAGCACCACGTGGGGGGTCTTCCTCCCGGCCTTGCGTGGTGTGTAGTCCATGCGGACCAGCCGCGGTGGGTGCACCGAGGCCTGGCCGACCCCGAGGATCCCCCCGAAGCCGTCCCTGGCCAGCGCGGCCTCGTCCCAGACCTTGATCTCGAGGCCGGCGGCCTCGGCGACCTCGGCCGCCCGCTCGGCCAGCCAGGCCGGGTTCTTCAGGTTCGAGGGCATCAGCGCCAGCGTGCGCGACATCCAGCCGGCGCCGGCGACCGCGAGGGCCTTGTCGAGCGCCGGCCGGCGCGTCGCCAGGTCGGTCAGGCCGGCCAGCACCACCTGCTGGACCGGCTGGTCCAGCGGGCCGCCGGAGCGCCAGTGGAACTCGTAGGAGCCGAGCACGAGGCCCTCGACGAAGGCGCGCAGCCCGGCGTCGTCGGTGAGTGCCGCGATCGACGTCGCGACGGTCCGCCGCCCCTTCGTGCGACGCGCCAGCGCGGCGCCCGCGCGACGGAGGTCGTCCGTCGTACCCGAGCCGACGCCGACGAGCAGCACGACGGCCAGGTCGGGGTTGCTCATCGACGCGGCGTCGAGGACGAAACGCTCGGTGACCTCGCCGGCCGCGCCGGTGGCCCCGGCGAGCTCGAGCAGCGCGAACAGGTCGTCGTCCAGCTCGTCGAGGAGCTCCGCGGCACCGGGACCCAGGGCCGGTCCGTCCTCGTCGCGCAGGACCGGGAGGGCGAGCACGTCGACGCCGACCACCGCCGAGGGCGCCACGTCGCTGAGCGCGACCTGCGGCGGGGACACCTGAGGGGGCAGCGCCACGGGCGACTCCTCCTGGTCTGGGATCGGCGGGTCGGACGCTCCGACCCTACTCACCCGCCGGCTCGCGCATGCCAGGGCCCCGCGAGCGGCACCGGCCCGCGGGGCCCTGGTGAGGTCATCGGGTGCTCGACGGGACGGGGGTCAGCCCACGACCTCCTCGAGCGCGGCGCCGAGCGCGCCGGCCTCCTCGGCGTTGAGCTCGACCACGAGTCGACCGCCACCTTCGAGCGGAACGCGCATCACGATGCCGCGCCCCTCCTTCGTGACCTCGAGCGGGCCGTCGCCCGTCCGCGGCTTCATCGCCGCCATGCGCACACCTCTTCCTTGGTCCGGATCCGTGTACCCCCCCATGACCGGGCGGCCGACCTCGCGTGAGTGAGGCAGCCCTGGCGCACCGGGTTGCGGGCCCATTATTCCTCATTTTTGCGACCGTTCGCCCAGCGACTCCGGGAGAGGGCGCACGGAAGTACGGCAGACTCCCCCCATGCACGCCCGGTCCGCGCTCTTCGACCTGTACGGCGACCACCTGCGTTCCCGCGGAGGCCGGGCGCCCGTGGCGGCGCTGGTGCGGCTGCTGGCCCCGCTGTCGGTGACCGCTCCCGCCGTGCGCACCGCGATCTCGCGGATGGTCCGCCAGGGCTGGCTGGCGCCGGTCCGGGTGCCGTCCGGGGCCGGCTACGAGCTCACCGACCGGGCCCGGCAACGACTCGACGACGCGGCCGCCCGGATCTACCGCACCCGCGCGGTGGCCTGGGACGGCGCCTGGGACCTGCTCGTGGTCGCGCCGCCGCCGGACCGGCCGGGACGGGAGCGGGTCCGCTCCGGGCTGGGCTTCCTCGGCTACGCCGCGCTGTCGGACAGCACCTGGATCAGCCCGGCCCCCTCCCCCGAGGTGACCGGGCTGCTGGCCGGCGAGCAGGCCGGGCTCGCGAGGTTCCGGGCCAGCGACGACGACCCGGTGCGGCGGGCCGCGCAGGCGTGGGACCTCGACGCGCTCGGCGCGGAGTACGTCCGCTGGCAGCGGTTCGCCGCCGGCCTCGTGGCGGACCCGTCCGCCGGGCTGCCGGGGGCCTGCTTCGAGGACGAGGACGAGCGGGCGTTCGCGGTCCGCTCGGTGCTCGTGCACGAGTGGCGCAAGTTCCTGTTCACCGACCCCGGGCTGCCCGCCGACCTGCTGCCGCCCGACTGGGCGGGCCACGAGGCCGCTAGGTTCTTCGACGAGGAGGCCGCACGGCTGCTGCCCGCGGCGTCCCGGTTCGTCGACGCCTGCCTGAGCGCCGAGCGGACCACCGGTGAGCCCGACCAGACTGGAGAGCACACATGACCGACCAGCCCGTTGCCTACGACGTCGCCGACGGCGTGGCCACGATCACCCTCGCCCGCCCGGATGCCATGAACAGCCTCGACGTGGCCACGAAGGTCGCCCTGCGGGAGGCGGTGACCCGGGCCGCCGCCGACGAGGCGGTGCGCTGCGTCGTGCTGACCGGGACCGGGCGGGCGTTCTGCGTGGGCCAGGACCTCAAGGAGCACGTCGAGATCCTCGACAGCGGCTCCTCGGACGAGCTGTTCCGGACCGTGCCCGAGCACTACAACCCGATCGTCACCGCGGTGGCGACCATGCCCAAGCCGGTGATCGCCGCCGTCAACGGGGTCGCCGCCGGGGCCGGGGCGAGCCTGGCCTTCGCCTGCGACTTCCGGATCCTCGCCGACACGGCCGGCTTCAACCTCGCCTTCAGCGGCATCGCGCTGTCCTGCGACACCGGGTCCTCGTGGACGCTGCCGCGGCTGGTGGGCCGGGCCAAGGCCCTCGAGCTGCTGTACTTCCCGCGCACGCTGCCGGCCGCCGAGTCGCTCGAGCTCGGGCTGGCCACCCGGGTGGTCGCGCCCGACGAGCTGGCCGGCGAGGTGCGCGCGCTCGCCGAGCGGCTCGCGGCCGGGCCGACGGTCGCCTTCGGGGCGATCCGGCGCTCCGTCGGGTTCAGCGCCGGCCACGACCTCGAGGCGTCGCTGGCGTTCGAGGCGGACATGATGGCCCTGACCGGGGCCACGGAGGACCATCGCGACGCGGTGGCGGCCTTCGTCGCGAAGCAGAAGCCGACCTTCCGCGGGAGGTAGGCCACGATGTCATGGGGTCGTCCCGCCGTCCTTCTCGGCACGCTCACGCTGCTCGGTGCCGCCCTGGTGGGCACCTCCGGCCCGTCGTCCGCGGCCGGCCGGCCGCTCCCGTCGTACTTCTCGACGAAGGCGGGGGTGCAGCAGATGGTCACCGTCACCAGCCGCGGCTGGGGCAGCACCCGCGGCCGGCTGTCGGCCTGGCGCAGGCGTGAGGGCGGCTGGCACCGCGTGCGCGGTCCGGTGACCGTCCGGCTGGGCTACCACGGCTGGGTGCCCGCGGCGAAGCGGCGGCAGGACACCGGCAAGACCCCGGCGGGGCGGTTCGCGATGAGGTACGCCTTCGGCAACCGCGCCGACCCGGGCACGCGGCTGCGCTACCGGCACGTCGACCGCAACGACGTGTGGCCGTACGAGCCGCGCGACCCGGCGACCTACAACATCTACCAGCCGTTCCAGTCCCGGACCTCCCACTGGCGCCGCGACTACCGGGAGCGGCTGGCCGACTACGGCTACGAGTACGCCTACGCGGTCGTCCTCGGGTTCAACCTGCCCGGCGGCGTGCACTGGTCGACGAAGCGGCACCAGTACGTCGCCCGCGAGCCGGCCGACACCCGGCGCGGTGGCGGCATCTTCCTGCACGTCCAGCGCAGCCGCTACACCGCCGGCTGTGTGGCCGGCCCGATCCGCGACATCCGGTGGGTGGTGCGCTGGCTGGACCCGCGGCTGCACCCCCAGATCGTGATGGGCCCCCGGGCCTGGCTGAAGCAGCGGTTCTGAGCGCTGCGGCGCGGAGGGTCAGCGGTGTCCGCCGAGGACGGCCACCAGCCCGCGCGGGGCGCTCACGCGCATCCGGTGCCGACTGGGATGCGCGCCGTACTCCACGGTGACCGCGGCGCCGCGGAACCGGTGGTTGAACCATTCGGTGAAGGTGCCGTGGCAGACCCCTCCGCAGACCAGGCGCTTGCGCGGCAGGTCGAGCCGGTCGGCCAGGCGGCCGGCGAACCGGCGGGTCTCGCGGACCGACGTGTCGACGCCGTGCAGTGGCTGGTGGAAGCTGACCACGTAGCGGGGCCGCACGTCCTCGATGAAGCGCATCACCGCCCGCGTCTCGCGCTCCGAGGCGGCCCGCGGGCCCGAGTAGTAGCTGCCGCCGAGCGGGGCCCACCGGTAGGGGAAGTTGCGGTTGAGGTCGACCCCGTGCGCGTTCTTGCGGGTGCGCCGGGCCAGCCCGTCGGGGTTGACCACCGGGAGCAGCCACAGGTCGACGCCGGTGACCGGGCGGCCGTCCCGGATCGCCCACAGGATCCGCCGGGGGGCCGGCTCGTTGCCGTGCAGGGTCGCCATCGCCACGGCTCGCACCCTGGCATGGGGGTCACCCACCCGCCAGGCGTAGATCGGCCGGCCGTGCGCGGAGTGGCCGATGACCCGCACCTCGACCACGGCGGGCCGCCGTGGCCCCGCGGACGCAGCCGGCGTGGGTGGGACCAGGACCGCGGCCGTCGGGGCGAGCAGTGCCAGCAGCAGCGACAGCACCCGAGCCCGCATGCCGCCGTCCTAGGCGAGCTTGCCGAGCAGCATGAACGCGGTCCAGATGCAGGCTCCGACGAGGAGCCCGACGTGGGCCAGGATGGACAGTCCCGGGCCCTCGCCCCAGGTGTCGGTGGCGGGTCCGGAGGAGTGCCGCCCCCGGGCCGGCATCCAGCGAGCCAGCACCAGCAGGCCGGCCACGACGGTGATCCACCAGAACAGCAGGCCGAGCCAGCCCAGCAGGACGTTCTTGGTGACCAGGAAGGCCACCCACAGCCCGAGCGCGGCCACACCCGCGCCGGTGTGCAGGTTCAGGATCTGGCTCGGGATCGAGATCCGGCCGGCTGCCTCGCCACCCTCGCGGGCCAGCCTGACCCGGGTCAGGACGACCACGACGGCGGCCAGAACGGTCAGCACCACGGTGATGCGCATCGGTGTCACAGTCCGAGCATGCCGCACCCGAGCCCCCGGTGGCACGTTTGGCCGACCTCTGGGCACGTCGGCGTGGCGTGGTCCCCGGCTCAGGAACGGCGGGTGGGTGGTCCTTGCGCCTCCGTGCGACGGCGCATGCCCGCAAGCGCACGGTCGATCATCCTCTCCACCAGGGGGCGGAGCACCACCCACGCGGCCGCGCCCAGCCTGCCCCCGGGCACGGCGAGCACCTCGGCCCAGACGAACCGGCTGGCCAGCGGGCCCACCGGTTCGACGCAGAACTCGCCCTCGCCGCGCACCACCGACCCGGTGTGCAGGACCTCGCACCGGCCACCGCCGTCGTCCCCGCGCCACCATCCGGTGATCGTCATCGGGTCCCAGAAGCCGAGCGGCCCCAGGCCGGTCCAGCACCGGAACCGTCCGCCGAGACCGTCCGCCGCGTCCAGGCGCTCGACCCGCGAGAGCGGGATCCACTCGCCCTGCCGGGGCCAGTCGGTGACGTAGTCCCACACCTGGCCGGCGGGGGCGCCGACCTCGACCACGCGGCGGATCTCGGCGCGCATCATTGCTCGCGATCGGCGGCGTCGGGGGTCTCGAGCTCGGCGGCGAGGCGGTCCAGCAGTGCGTCCACCTCCGCCATCCGGTAGCCGCGGAACGCGGTGGTGAACCGGACCGCGCGCAGGTCCGCAGCGCTCAGCGGACCCTCCGCCTGGATCCTGGCGTCGGGGCGGTCGTCGTAGGCGTCGGCGAGCGACCCGCCGCGGCCGGTCGCGACGACCGCGACAGCGCCCATCACGACCACGATCACGACGGCGAAGAACCAGGTCATGCGGTGATCCTACGGTCGCCGGCGGCGCCGGTCAGTCCGGCTGCCCGTCGGTGCCGGGGGTGCGCCCGCTCCCGGGCTCGTCGGAACGGTCCCGCCGCGCCGCGAGC
This sequence comes from uncultured Actinomycetota bacterium, assembly GCA_963838025.1. Lineage (GTDB taxonomy): Bacteria > Actinomycetota > Actinomycetes > Propionibacteriales > Nocardioidaceae > Nocardioides_B. The sequence continues at coordinate 337,120 of CAWIPF010000003.1, read as the reverse complement.
ATGATCTCCACGGCCTCCTCGACGTGGTCGGTGACGTGGAACATGTCGAGGTCGCCCGCCGAGACGTTGCCGTGCGTGAGCACCGTGCCCCTCACCCACTCGACCAGGCCCGCCCAGTAGCCGTGGCCGAGCAGCACGATCGGGAACGACGTGACCTTGCGCGTCTGGACCAGGGTCAGCGCCTCGAACAGCTCGTCGAAGGTGCCGAAGCCGCCGGGCAGCACCACGAACCCCTGGGCGTACTTCACGAACATCGTCTTGCGCGCGAAGAAGTAGCGGAAGTTCACGCCCATGTCGACGTACTCGTTGAAGCCGGACTCGAAGGGCAGCTCGATGCCGAGCCCCACCGACACCCCACCCGACTCGCAGGCGCCCTTGTTCACGGCCTCCATGGTCCCGGGGCCACCCCCGGTGACCACGGCGAACCCCGAGTCGGCGAGCCGGCGGCCGAGCTCCTCCCCGAGGGCGTACTCCGGGGCGTCGCGGGCGGTCCGTGCCGAGCCGAACACCGACACGGCGGGGCCGAGCTCGGCCAGCGCCCCGAAGCCCTCCACGAACTCGCTCTGGATCCGCAGCACCCGCCACGGGTCGGTGTGCACCCAGTCCGAGGGGCCCCGGGAGTCCAGCAGCCGCTGGTCGGTGGTGCTGGTGGAGAACTGGCCACGGCGCATCCGGGTGCGGCCGCGGTACTTCTCCCGGCCGACGGGGATCTCGCTCACGCGCCCTTCCCCAGCCAGGACCGCAGCTGCCGCTCCACGCTGCGGATCTGCGCGAGCGGGACATGCTCGTCGGCCTTGTGGGCCAGGTGCGGGTCGCCCGGACCGAAGTTGACCGCCGGCACGCCGAGCGCGCTGAACCGGGCCACGTCGGTCCAGCCGAACTTCGGGTTGACCTCACCGCCCACCGCGGCGACGAACGCGGCCGCCGCCGGGACACCGAGCCCGGGCATCGCGCCCGGCGCCGAGTCGAGGACCTCGACCTCGAAGCCGTCGAACACCTCGCGCACGTGCGCGGCCGCCTCCTCCTCGGAACGGTCGGGCGCGAACCGGTAGTTGACCGAGACTCGGCACTCGTCGGGCAGGACGTTGCCGGCGACCCCGCCGGAGATGAAGACGGCGTTGAGGCCCTCGTGGTACTCCAGCCCGTCGATCACCGGCCGGCGGGGCTCGTAGGAGTTCAGCCGGGCCAGCACCTCGGCCGCCCCGTGGATCGCGTTGACGCCCTTCCAGGACCGCGCCGAGTGTGCCCGCTCCCCGCGCGTGAGCACGTCGACCCGCAGGGTGCCCTGGCAGCCGGCCTCGACGCCCGCGTCGGACGGCTCCATGAGGATCGCGAAGTCGGCGACGAGCAGGTCCGGGTTGCTCCGTGAGAGCAGGAAGAGCCCGTTGAGCTCCGCCTCGATCTCCTCGCACTCGTAGAAGCAGAACGTGATGTCGCGGTTCGGCTCCGGCACGGTCGCGGCGATCCGGAGCGCCACCGCGCAGCCGCCCTTCATGTCGCAGGCGCCGAGGCCGTGCAGGAGCCGGTCGTCCCGCCGGGCGGGCAGGTTGGCGTTGACCGGGACGGTGTCGAGGTGGCCGGCGATCACCACCCGCTCCTCCCGGCCGAGCTCGGTGCGGGCCACGACGGTGTTGCCGAACCGCTGCACGCGCAGGTGGCCGAGAGCCGACAGCGCCCCCTCGACCTCGTCGGCGATGGTCTTCTCCTCGCGGCTCACCGACTCGATGTTCACGAGGTCCTCGGTGAGCTGGACGGTGTCGACGGTCAGGTCAAGGGCCATGGGGTCATCTTGCCATCGCGCCGCCCGGCCCATCGGCTCCCCTCACGCGTAGCCGTGTGCCTGGTTTGGGTAGCGTGGCACACGTGACCGACACGAACCAGAACCCCATCCCCCGGCCCACGTCCGCCTGGGCCTTCGGCCTCGCCACGTTCGCCGGGACCGAGGGCGAGGGCGGCGTTCTCGACACGTGGTACCCGCTCCCGCAGCTCGGGTCGCCCGCGGGCGAGACCGACGCGCCCGCGGAGCTGGCGAAGCTCGAGGGCGTCGACGAGGTCCGCGGCGTGCGCCGGTCCGTCGTGCTCACGGTGGTGGCGGACCTGCAGGCGCCGCCGCAGGACACCCCCGACGTCTGGCTGCGCCTGCACCTGCTCAGCCACCGGCTCGTCACCCCCCACAGCATCAACCTGGACGGCGTCTTCGGCCTGCTCACCAACGTGGTCTGGACCAGCGCCGGCCCGTGCCCGGTGGAGGGCTTCGAGATGACCCGGGTGCGGCTGAAGGAGGCCCTCGGCCACGTCAGCGTCTACGGCGTCGACAAGTTCCCGCGGATGACCGACTACGTGCTGCCGACCGGCGTCCGGATCGCCGACGCCGACCGGGTCCGGCTGGGCGCCCACCTGGCACCGGGGACCACGGTGATGCACGAGGGGTTCGTGAACTACAACGCCGGCACCCTGGGCACCTCCATGGTGGAGGGCCGGGTCAGCGCCGGCGTCGTGGTCGGCGACGGCTCCGACGTGGGCGGCGGGGCCTCGATCATGGGGACCCTGTCCGGGGGCGGCAAGGAGGTCATCTCCGTGGGCGAGCGCTGCCTGATCGGCGCGAACGCCGGGATCGGCATCTCGCTGGGCGACGACTGCGCGGTCGAGGCGGGCTGCTACGTCACCGCGGGCACCAAGGTGACCGTCCTCGACATGGACTCCAAGCCCAAGCTGATCAAGGCCAGTGAGCTCTCCGGCGCGGGCAACATCCTGTTCCGCCGCAACTCGACGACCGGCGTGCTCGAGGCGGTCCCGTGGCGCCGGCAGGGGATCGAGCTGAACGCCGACCTGCATGCGAACGACTAGGCGGCGCAGCCGGGCGAGGAGGGCCGCCGTCACCGTCCTGGTGACCCTGGCGGTCGTGGCGGGTGTCGGCGTGCTGTTCTACCGCGGCGTGGGGCCGCTGCCCGACCCCGAGGGGTGCACCGCCCGGGCGGCCGGGCTGACCGTGGACCTCAGCACCGAGCAGGCCGAGAACGCCTCGATCATCGCGGCGGTCGGCGTACGGCGCGGGCTGCCGGCGCGCGCGGTCTCGATCGCGCTGGCGACGGCGTTCCAGGAGAGCAAGCTGCGCAACCTCGACCACGGGGACCGGGACTCGCTCGGGATCTTCCAGCAGCGACCGTCCCAGGGCTGGGGCAACAAGCAGCAGATCACCAACCCCTACTACGCCGCGAACCGGTTCTACGACGAGCTCGAGAAGGTCGACGGCTACCAGGCCATGCGGATCACGGAGGCCGCCCAGAAGGTGCAGCGCTCGGGCTTCCCCGAGGCCTACGACACGCACGCCGCGGACGCGCGCAGCCTGGCCTCCGCGCTCACCGGCTACAGCAGGGCGAAGTTCTCCTGCGTCGTCCACGCCTCCCACCTCGACCGGGTGGGCGCCCAGAAGCCCGGGGCCGACGGGCTCACCGCGCGCGCGGAGGCGGTGCGGGTCGACCTGGAGAAGGCGTTCGGGCGGCAGTCCCTCGGCGGTTTCGCCCCGGGCGGGGTCAAGACCGGTCACATGGCCGGCTCGGCCCACTACGACGGGCGTGCCATCGACGTGTTCGTCCGCCCGGTCGACGCGGCGAACAACCGCCGCGGCTGGGCGATGGCCTCCTACCTGGTCGCGCAGGCCAAGCGCCTCGGCATCGCGCACGTGATCTTCGACAAGCGGATCTGGACCGCCGGCTCCGCCTCGGAGCAGGGCTGGCGGCCCTACGACCCCGGCAACGCGCCCGGCAACCGGGCCACCCTCGAGCACCGCGACCACGTGCACGTCGACGTACTGGCCGGCTCGGCCTGAGGCCGACCGGACGCACCGTCACGTGGCCCGTTCGGGGGGCTGAACGGGCCGAACGGACGGAACCGCCGCGTTCTGGACATGTCGCGCCGCGGGGCTGGTTGCATGGTGTCGGGGCATCACAGGGAGGGCAAACCACATGAGCCGGGACTCGACCATCTACACCACCGGTACCGCACTGAACCGGGCGCAGGACAACGGGCTCCCGGTCCAGGTTCTCGTCGAGGGGCACTGGATCGACGGGCACGTGCTGGCCGTCGACGGGCACGGCGTGGTCCTGGAGTGCGACACGCTCGGCCACACGGTGGTCAAGATGGACAGCGTCTCCGCGGTCCGGGTGCTGTCCGAGGCGCCCGGCCGGCCCCCGCTCCCGGCGGGCGCGGGCCGGGTGCCCGCGTCGTCGTGAGGCCGACCGCCGGTCAGGCCAGCCTGCGGACCGCCTCCGCGACCCGCTCGTCGGTCGCGGTGAACGCGACCCGCACGTGCTCGGCGCCGACGGGTCCGTAGAACTCCCCCGGCGCCACCAGGATCCCGCGGTCGGCCAGCCAGGCCACCGTCTCCCAGCAGCCCTCCTCGCGGGTCGCCCACAGGTACAGCGAGCCCTGGGACTCGTCGACGCGGAAGCCCGCCCCCTCCAGGGCCGTCTTGAGCGCGGTCCGGCGGGCGGCGTAGCGCGCGTGCTGCACCGCGACGTGGGCGTCGTCGTCGAGGGCCGCCCTCATCGCGACCTGCTGGGGCCCGGGCATCTGCAGGCCGAGGTTCTTGCGGACGGCGAGCAGCTCGGCCACGACCTGCGCGTCGCCGGCCACGAACGCGCACCGGTAGCCGGCGAGGTTCGAGCGCTTGGACAGCGAGTGCACCGCGAGGATCCCGGCGTGGTCGCCGTCGCAGACGTCGGGGTGCAGCACCGACAGCGGACGCTCGCCCTCCCAGGTCATCTCCAGGTAGCACTCGTCGGAGACCAGCAGGGCGCCGCGTTCCCGGCACCAGGAGACCACCTTGCGCAGGTGGTCCAGGGGCAGCACCTTGCCGGTGGGGTTCGACGGGGAGTTGATCCACACCAGCGACACCCGTTCCGGGCCGACGCTGGTGAGTGCGTCGGCGGCCCGGGTGCGCGCGCCGGCGAGCCGGGCACCGACCTCGTACGTCGGGTAGGCCAGCCGGGGGTACACCACCAGGTCCCGCTCGCCCAGCCCGAGGTGGCTCGGGATCGAGGCGATCAGCTCCTTGGACCCGATCACCGGCAGGACCGCGTCGGGTGCCAGCCCGCTCACCTCGAACCGTCGCGCCAGCCAGTCCACACACGCCTGGCGGGTGTCGGCGCGGCCGGCGGTGGTCGGGTAGCCGGGTGAGTCCGCGGCCGCGGACAGCGCCCGCTGCACCACCTCCGGCGTCGGGTCCACGGGCGTGCCCACCGACAGGTCCACGATCCCGCCCGGGTGCGCCCGGGCCCGGTCGCCGTACGCCGTGAGGTGGTCCCACGGGAAGTCCGGGAGGGAGCCGCTGACCGGGCCGGACGCAGAGCGCGCCGCCCACCAGGTCTCGAGGAAGCCTCGAGCGGTGGACGGCGCGCCCTGGCTGTCCGTCGGGTCCAGGGAGGTCACTCCTGGTTCTGCGGCGGGAGCGCGGCGATCAGCGGGTGGTCCTTGTCGATGACGCCGAGCTTGGCGGCACCGCCGGGAGAGCCGAGGTCGTCGAAGAACTGCACGTTGGCGTTGTAGTAGTCCTTCCACTGCTCGGGGGTGTCGTCCTCGTAGAAGATCGCCTCCACCGGGCAGACCGGCTCGCAGGCACCGCAGTCCACGCATTCGTCGGGGTGGATGTAGAGCATCCGCTGGCCCTCGTAGATGCAGTCGACGGGGCACTCGTCGACGCAGGCGCGGTCCTTGATGTCCACGCACGGCTGGGCGATGACGTACGTCACCTTGGTTCCTCCTCGTTGCGGTCCACGGGCGTCCCGAGGCGACGGCGGCGGAGCCGGCCGGTCGCGAGACGACTACAGCCTAGTATCACGTGAGGACGAGCACCCGCCGAACCCCCCGTCCGCTCCTCGAAAGACCGCCATGCACCCTCTTCCCTCCGCCCTCGGGCCGCACTGCGTCGGCACCCGCGTCGTCGTGCGCCGGGTGCTGCCCGGCCGGACCGGCCCGAGCGGCGGTCCGGCGATGACCGACCTCATCGGCGTGATGGAGTCGTGGACGGCCGAGTCCACGACGGTCCGGGACGCCTCGGGGGTGGTCACCGAGATCGCCCTGGCCGACATCGTCTCCGGGAAGCCGGTCCCGCCCAGGCCGTCGGTGCGGCTGAGGGTCTCGGCCGACGAGGCCGAGCGGCTGGCCCTCGGGACCTGGCCCGCGCTCGAGACCGAGAGCCTCGGCGACTGGGTCCTGCGCGCATCGGGTGGCTGGACGGCCCGGGCCAACTCGGTGCTCGCCAGCGGCGACCCGGGGGTCCCGCTCGGGGAGGCGGTCGCGGCCGTCCGGGGGTTCTACCGGCGCCGGGGCCTGCCTGCCTGGGCGCAGGTGGTGGTCGGCTCCCCCGAGGAGGCGGCCCTGTCCGGCTCCGGCTGGGTCAGTGCCCGCCCGGGCGAGGAGGACACGGTCTTCGAGGTCGTCTCGCTGGCGCGGGCCTCGCGGGCGGTGCGGCCCCTGCTGCCGGCGTCCGCCCCCGAGGCCCGGGTGAGCGCGGTGCTGACGGACCCGTGGCTGGCCGACGTCGCCGACTCCCCGGCCGCCTCCGACCTCGGCCGGGCGCTGCTCGAGGGGGCAGTCGAGACCGGTTTCGTGGCCGTGGGCTCCCCGGCGGTGGCCAGGGGCCGCGTTGCCCTCACCGGGGGCGCCGGCCCGTGGGCCGGCATCACCGACGTGCGGGTCGACCCCGGGCACCGCCGCCGGGGCCTCGCACTGGTGGTGATGGCCGAGCTGTTGGAGTGGGCCGCCGAGCGCGGGGTGACCACGGTCTTCCTGCAGGCGCGGGCCGACAACCCCGCGGCGCTGGCCCTCTACGAGCGGCTCCGCTTCGTCGAGCACCACCGCTACCGCTACCTGACGCCCGGGTCGTAGGCCCGCGCGCCGGGACCCTGGACAAACGGGCCGGCCCGGAGCATCATAAATACAAGAAGTTTGTATTTATAGGAGATGCGATGAGAACACGTCGACCGTCCATCGAGGTACCGGCGGCGCTGGTGCGCGACATCGACCTGGCGCTGGCCGCGCTCGACACCGCCCGGACCGATCTGGAGCGGGTGCGGGCGGGCGCGGCCGCGCTCCCCGAGCGCCGAGCGGCCCACGCGCGGGTCAGCGCGGCGTTCGAGGCTGCGGACCGGCTGCTGCGGGACGCGGCCGGGATCGCCCGGCCCGGCCCCTACCCGGCCTGGCGGACCTGGCGGCACCGGCTCTCCCGACTCGACGCGGCCAAGCAGGCCCACCTGTTCGCGCAGTCCGACGACGTCGCCTGCCTGCGCCCCGGCAGCGTCCGCGCGGTCGACACCGGGATGTCCGGACCGAGCATCGGGGAGCTGCAGCACGGGGCGTCCCGCCCTCCGGGCACCGCACCGGGCTACGGGCTCGACCTGGAACGGGCGCTGGCGGCGGGCGCGGCCCCGGCCGAGCTCCTCGAGGCGCCCGCCGAGGCCCGCGAGCCGGCCCGGGAGCCGGCCTGGGAGCCGACCCTCGGGCGGACCCCTGGTGGCCGGCTGCCGGTCGCCGCCTGAAGGTCAGCCGGCGCAGCCGACCATCGCCTGCGCATCGGCGGGACCGGCCCGGTCGAACGCGTCGAGCACCCACGCGATCGCCTGGGGGTCCATCGGGATCCCGAGGTGGTCGACCGCGTCGGCTGGGCACCGGTCCTGCAGCGTGATGTTGGTGCTGTGGGCGTCCGGGGTCAGGAACGCCGAGGTGTACGGCACGACGACCTCGTCGTGGCTGGTCTCGACCTGGGTGTAGTCGACCGCGCCGGGTGTCTCGTCCGGGTTGTTCAGCGCGGTCAGGAAGTCCGAGCCGGCCATCTGCTCGTCGCAGGCGGCGCAGGAGCCACCGGTGCCCCCGAAGGCGTCGATGACGGTGGTCCCGTGGTTCGACGGTGCGAGACCCACCAGGTCCTCGACGTAGGCGTCGCCCCCGAGGTTCTTGATGTAGTAGCGCGGCATCATCCCGCCCTGCGAGTGGCCCACGATCTCGACCTTCGCCGCGCCGGTCGAGGCGAGCACCCTCGTCACGAAGTCGGCCAGCTCGGCCGCCGAGTCCTCGACGGGACCGGTGGCCCGGTTGCCGTAGTCGAGGGCGTAGACGCAGTAGCCGTCGTCCTTCAGGGCCAGGGACAGGTTGTCCAGCAGCGACTTCTGGTCACCGAACGTGCCGTGCACGATCACCGCCGGGTAGGGGCGCGCCGCGGTGGGACGGCAGGACCAGTCGTCGGCGCCCGCGGGCGGCACCCCGAGCGTCGGATAGTCGTACGACGTACCGGCCCGCGCCGCACCGGCACTCAGCCCGAGCGACGAGACGACGGCGACCAGCAGGACCAGCAGGGTGGGAAGGCGGGGCGTCATGACGGTCCAACGAGGGGCGCCCGCCCGGGTTACGACAGGAACGGCACGGCCGCCACGAGGAGGAAGAGCAGGGTCAGGTAGGTGTTCGACCCGTGGAAGAGCCGCATCGGCTTCAGGGCCGCGAGCGTGTCCCCGGCGGAGGTCCGCCGCCGCAGCCGGTGTGCCTCCACGAGGAAGGGCACGCCCAGGGCCACGGCGCCCAGCGGGTAGGCCGGGCCGGTTCCCGCGACCGGCCACAGCAGCAACGACGTGGCCACCATGACGTAGGCGTAGGCGATGATCTTGCCGGCCACCACGCGGGCGGGTGCCACCACCGGGAGCATCGGCACCTCTGCAGCCGCGTAGTCCTCGCGGTAGCGGATCGCCAGCGACCAGAAGTGCGGCGGGGTCCAGAAGAAGACCACGAGGAACAGCACGACCGGGGCCCACGCGAGGTCGTCGCGCACCGCCGTCCAGCCGATCAGCGTCGGGAAGCACCCGGCCGCACCGCCCCAGACGATGTTCTGGGTGGTCCGTCTCTTCAGGACCATGGTGTAGCCGACCACGTAGAACACGTTCGCCGCGAGAGCGAGTGCGGCGGACAGCCAGTTGACGGCCAGGCCGAGCCAGAGCGTCGAGACCACCCCGAGGACCAGGCCGAAGACGAGGGCCGCGCGGACCGAGACGGCGTGGCGCGCCAGCGGGCGCCGCCGGGTGCGCCGCATCACCCGGTCGAGGTCGGCGTCCACGACACAGTTCAGCGCGTTGGCGCTGCCCGCCGACAGCGTGCCGCCGGCCACGGTGGCGAGGACGAGCCACAGCCCGGGCACGCCGTCGGCGGCCAGGAACATCACCGGGACCGTGGTGATCAGCAGCAGCTCGATGATGCGCGGCTTCATCAGCCCCACGTAGGCGAGGAGCACACCCCTCCGGTGCCCGGTCGCGCCGATCAGGTCGGCGCCGACCAGCGGCACCGCCGCGGCAGCCGCCGGGCCCGTGACATGAGCTTTGGTCATGATGAGGTCCCCTCGTCGATCAGCCAACGCAGGACCTGCTGGACCTGCGCTCCGGACCACCCGTCCGGCGAGGGACGCCGCGCCCTTCGCCGTCCCTCGGCACTCATGAAGTCGAAGATCCTGGGCGGGATCGTCTGGTGCGCGGGCGCCGAGCCGGCCCCGTCGATCACGAACCTGAAGCGCTGCCGGGCGTCGATGAAGACGAGGTCGTCGGTGTGCTGCACGTCCGAGGTCAGCCTCCGGCCGGTCAGCCAGTCCCGCGGGTAGGGCGGGTCCGTGGGCACGGTGCGCCGCCACACCCCGAGCCGGTCCCACAGGTAGCCGATGTCGGCCGGGCGGCCGGTCAGCGTCGACCAGTTGGGCAGCGGTCCGAACAGGCGGCGGTACGCCGCGACGTGCCGGCGGTCGTCACGGGCCGGGTCGATCGTGATGCTGAGGAACTCCACCCGGGCCCCGAGCCCGGCGCGGTCGACGGCCCTCGCTGCCTGCAGCATCCCGGCCGTCTCGATCGCGCAGGTCTCCTGGCACAGCGTCGCCATGTCCGACACCACCACGACGCGGCCCCTCATCGACCCGAGGCTCACCCGTCGGCCGCGGTGGTCCACCAGGGGCAGGTCCAGGATGCGGCGCGGAACCGGGCCGTCGAGCACGGTGCCGATCCCGGGCGGCGGTGCGGAGGAGGAAGCGGCCGTCCGCGCGGCCGTCACCGGCGACGCCGGGGCGCAGCCGACCAGGACCAGCGCGGCGCCGGCGCCGGCGAGCAGGGCCGCCGCGCGGGTCCGTCGGGAGGATTCCCGCGGCCGCTGTTCGAGCGTAGTCTCATCGGCGTGACGGCGGTCCTCGAGGCACTGTTGCGGGGGTGGCAGCTGGTGCCGGTCCCCGCCCTCGGCCTGACGCTGGTCGCCGCGGCGTACGTCCTCGCCGCCCGGCTCGTCGACCGGTCCTGCCCCGCGCAGCCGTGGCCACGCGGCCGCACGGTCAGCTTCCTCGCGGGGGTTCTCGTCGTCGCGGTCGCCGTCCTGGGGCCGCCGGGCTCCTACGACGACACGATGTTCGCCGCCCACATGACCCAGCACATCCTGCTGACGCTGGTGGCCGCGCCTCTTCTCGTGCTCGGCGACCCCGTGCTGCTGTGTCTGCGGGCGGCCCCGCGTCGGGTGCGCCGGCGCTGGCTCGTGCCGGCGCTCCGCAGCCGTCTCGCGCACCGCCTGACGCACCCGGTCCTCGGGTGGCTGGTCCTCACCCTCGTCCTGGTCGGCAGCCACGTCCCGGCCGTCTACGACTACCCGCTGCGGCATCCGCTGGTGCACGACTACGTCGAGCACCCGCTCTACCTCGGGAGCGCGCTGCTGTTCTTCTATCCCCTGCTCGCCCCCACCGCCGGGCCGCGGAGCGTCCCCGCGGGCATCCGGGTGCTGTCCCTGTTCACCGTGATGATCCCGGCGTCCTTCACCGGCTTCTTCATCTACGTCACACCTCGGGTGGCCTACCCGTTCTACGCACATGTGCCGCGCCCGTTCGGTCCGGCCCCGCTGGTCGACCAGCACCTCGCCGGTGCGTTGATGTGGTCGTCCTCGATGGTCCTGAGCGTGGTCTGGCTCTGCCTCGCCGGGCTGCACTGGCTCCAGGCGGATGCCACCCGCACCCGCCGGCTCGACCGTGCGCTGGGGCAGCGGTCGGCGGTCCCGCCCGAGCACTCCGCCGGCCGGCCCGCATGAGCTCGCCGCGGGCGTCGTCGTCCTGGCAGCAGGCGCTGCGGCTGCACCTGCCCCTCTTGCTCGGCGTGACGGTCTGCCTGTTCGCCGGCTGGTTCGAGCTCTCCCGGGCCCGGGCCGGCCACACCATCGCCTGGGTGTACGTGTTCGAGTGGCCGGCGTTCGCGGTCGCGGGCGTCGTGATCTGGTGGCGGGTCGTCACCGGCCACGACGCTCCCCGGCCGGGCGCCCGGGGCACCGAGGCGAGCCGGCACCGGATCCCCGACGACGACCCCGGGCTCAGGGCCTGGCGGGACTACGTCGCCGGGCTCGGCGACCGCGACGCCCGGGACTCCGACGAGGCCGGGTGATCCCGACCGATCCCCGGGTGGCACGGCGTCTCACCGTACGGTTCCGTTGGCCACCGAGACCGTGATCGCGCCCAGCAGCGACGCCAGGCAGGCCCACGCCCACCAGACGCCCACGATGCGCAGGTGCCAGTCCCGGCGTCCCAGGGTGAGCCGGTGCCGCACCCGGTTGAGCACCCCGATCCCGGTGAACACCGTGATCAGCAGGTGGAAGACGTTGCCGGCGGCGAGCACGAAGACCGCGGACGCGTACGCGTTGTCGCTGACGCCGAACGGGAACGTCGCCATCTGCACGAGGTTGAGCACCAGGGCCGCCGTCATCGCGACGACCCCGATCATGCCTCCGGTGAGGAACCCGTGCCGTGTCGGCCGGTGCTCGTTCATCCCGGACCTGTAGGCGGCCAACCCGCCGACCATGCAGAGCGTGATCGCCCACGGCCAGAACAGGGAGGCCGAGGCCGAGCCCGGGGGGTGGAAGGCGTGCTCGGTGTTGAGCGCGCGGAGGTAGAGGTAGGTGAAGGACAGCGCGACCACGAAGGAGGCGTCCGCGACGATGAGCAGCACCGCCCCGGTCATCCAACGGCTGCCGAAGTCCTCGGCGGCCTCCGGCGCCAAGGCGTCCTTGTTGACCAGCGACTCGGTCATCGGTGCTCCACCTCCGGCGCCCCGGCGGGAACGGCCCGCCCCGGCCGGTCGGGGACCTCGGGCATCGGCGGGGGCGGGGCCTCCGGGACGCCGTAGCCGTAGGCGTCCTCGGTCACCACCGGGAGCACCTCGAAGTTCTCCAGCGGGATCGGGTTCGGCACGGTCCACTCGAGGGTCTTGGCCCCCCACGGGTTCATCGGGGCCGTCTCACCGCTGCGCCACGACGACACCACGGCGTACAGGAGCACCAGCATCCCGGTCCCGATGGTGTACGCGCCGAGGGTCGAGATGAGGTTCCCCGACGCGAACAGGTCGGCGTAGTGCACCACCCGGCGCGGCTGGCCCTGCATGCCCACCATGAACATGCCGAGGAAGGTCACGTTGAACCCGATCTGGACCAGCCAGAAGGAGATGAACCCGGTGGTGCTGTCCAGCATCCGCCCGGTCATCTTGGGGAACCAGTAGGCCAGCGCTCCGATGGCACCGGTCAGACCCGCCCCCATCAACGTGAAGTGGAAGTGGGCGGTGACGAACATCGACCCGTGCAGCTGGTAGTCCAACGGCACGTCGGAGAGATAGATGCCGGTGATGCCGCCGATGATGAAGTTCCAGAGCATCGCATAGGTCGACATCATCGGCAGGGTGGTCCAGATCCGGCCCCGCCAGATGGTTCCGACGATCACCAGGAACAGGCCGCCGGTCGGGATCGAGATCATCTCGGTGGTCAGCATGAAGGAACCGTTGAGGTTGCTGGCCCAGCCGGAGGTGAACATGTGGTGGGCCCACACCATGACGCTCAGCCCGACGATGCCGAGGATCGACAGGACCGCGACGTTGAAGCTGAACAGCGGCTTTCGCGCGAAGACCGCGGTGAGCTCCATCAGCGCGGCGACCGCGGGGATCAAGATCACGTAGACCTCGGGGTGGCCCATCAGCCAGAACAGGTTCTGGTACAGCCACGGCTGGCCGCCCCCGGACGCGACGTAGAAGTTCCCGCCGAGGCCCCGGTCCACGCCGAGCAGCACCTCGGCCGCCATGAACATCGGGAAGGCCGGGATCGCCAGGCCCACGCTGGCGGCCACTCCGTAGACGAAGATCGGGGTGCGGTTCCAGGTCATCCCCCTGGCCCGCATCGTGAAGACGGTGGTCAGGATGTTCATGCCGGCAACGGCCGTCGAGACCGCGAAGATGATGATCGCCATCAGGTAGGCGTCGACGCCGCCGGGCCCCTGGTCCGCCAGCGGCGCGTAGCCGGTCCAGCCGGTCGGGATCCCGCCCAGGAAGGCGGCCGAGTACAGCACCGGCAGCAGGCACACGATGAGCCACAGGCTCAGCGCGTTGAGCCGCGGGAAGGCCATGTCCCGGGCCCCGATCATCAGCGGCACGACGAAGTTCCCGAACGGCCCGGTGACCATGATGATCGTCGCGAGGATCATGGTCAGGCCGTGCAGCCCGACCAGCGCGTTGTAGGTCTGGGGTCCCAGGAACCCCGAGTTCGGCGTGATCAGGTCGGTGCGGATCAGCATCGCCATCGTGCCGCCGGCTCCCAGCATGACCATGGTGACCACGAGGTACTGGATCCCCACCACCTTGTGGTCGGTGGTGAACCGGAAGTAGCGCGCCACGCCCTGGTCCTTGCCGGCCAGGAACAGCTCGTCGGCGGGCGAGTTGTCGTTGCCGAGCACCCAGCGGGTCGGTCCCACGAACGCGCCGATGCCGGCCATGAAGCCGATCGCCCAGCACGCCATCGTGATGATCACGACGTCGTCGTACCTGATCACGACGGTCTCGTCGGACCCCTCTCCCAGCAGCCACTTCGCCACCAGGTGGCCGACCAGCGCGAAGACCGTCCCGGCGACCACGGCCGTCCCGAGGTTCAGCCGACGCATCACGCCGCCGCCGGGGGCCGGGTCGGTCGTCGGGGTCGCGATGTCCAGGCTGGTCACGAGGAGCCTCCTGCGTTGAGCCACGAGTCGAACTGCTTCTGGGTGACCACGTGCACCGTGGTCTCCATGTCGGCGTGCAGCAGCCCGCACAGCTCGGCGCACCGCACGTCGTAGGTGCCGAGCCGGCTCGGCGTGGTGGAGGTGGTGGTGACCTCACCGGGGTTCGCGTCGACCTTGATGCCCATCTGGACGATCCAGAACGAGTGGATGACGTCGTCACTGGTCACCTTGAACACCACCGGCCGGTCGACGGGGAGGTACAGCTCGTTGGACTCGACCCGCCCCTGGCCGGGGTACCGGAACGTCCACACCCACTGCTCGCCGGTGACCTTGACCACCAGCGGGCCGGCGGCCTGCGCCGGCGCCGACACCGCCTGCAGCGCCGTCAGGCCCCAGACCAGCAGGAACAGGCACAGCACGACCGAGCCACCGATCCACGCGCCGGAGGCCCACCGGTTGCCCCGCAGGGCGGGACCGTCGGGGTCCGCCGCTGACCAGGGGCCCCGGCGCCGCCACCGCAGCAGGCTGTAGATGGCGAGGGCCCACACCAGCGCGGCGACCGGTGCGGCGGCGACGGAGAAGACGGTGAAGGTCCGCTCGGTCTCGGCCATCGTGTCCGAGGCGGGCGGCCCCATCAGCGCGTCCGGCACGGTCAGCGAGAACACCACCAGCAGCACGGTGAGCACCAGCCAGAGCACGGAGACGCCGCGTACCTCCGGTCGCGACCACCAGCGTCGTGGGTCGGGCGATTGAGCTGGGACCACCACGTGGCCACCCCCTCCGGGAGACTCAGGTGACCGTCAAGGTCCCCGACATGTAGCCGCGCGATGACATGGGCCCGCCGAACTTGGCATAGGTGCCGTCCCCGCACGGGAACTCGCAGTTCCAGATGTAGGTGCCGGGTCCGTGGGTCTTGAAGGTGAACGTGACCACGTTCGGTCGGGGGTAGTCGCTACCGGCCGCGACCGGCCGGTCGTCGGGTACCGCGGGCAGCGGGACACTCACGAACAACGGGTCCTGGGTGGTCGGCGCGGCATGGATGGTGAAGGTGTGGCCGACCGCGGCCGGGTCGACCCGGGTGACCGTCTTCCCGTTGACCTGCTCGGTGCCGTCGACGGTGCCGTGCACCCGCGCGAAGTAGGGGTTGGTGATCCGCTCGCCGCCGTCGTACTGGCGGATGGTCACGGTCACCACCGAGTTCGCCGGGACGGTCAGGCCGGTGGTCGGTCCGTAGGTGACCCAGTCCGGATGGGGACCCCCGTCGGCGCCGTGCACCCCCGCCATGCTGTCGGGATAGGTGGCCAGGTCGATGTGGACGCCCGCGTTCGTGGTGCGCACCGCCGACCCCTGGGCCGGCGCGGCGTGCTCCTGGACGAGCAGCCCCACGCCCGCGACGACCACGCCGCCCGCCAGGACGGTCAGCGACGCACCTACAAGCCGGCCGATCTTCACGCCTGCCCCCTCGAGCCGCAGGGAAATCCCCGGTCCTTGGATAGACCCCTGTGCTTGGGCTGTCAAGCATCTGCCCCATACAAGAAGATGACGGGGGTCGACCTGGGGGCAAATGTCCCGGATCGTCGTCCAGCGAGGGCTACGAGCAGACCACCGTGTCGGAGGGGGCGTAGGTGGTGTGCATGGTCTCCTTGTGGTCGAGCTTCGACGAGCCGTGCCGGTAGAAGTACCGGTAGACGTCGATGTCGAAGCCGCCGTAGCCCTGGTGCGGCACGCAGCCGTCGCCGCTGAGGTGCCGGGTCTCGGGCTGCGTCGGGTGGTAGCGGTCCGACGCCCCGGCCTTGATGTCCCAGTACTTCGTGGACCACATGCGCACGTGCATGGCGCCCTGGGTGCTCGGGGTGCTCTTGTCGATCCAGGCCTGCACCAGGACGCCGTACGGCGTGGTGTTCTTGAACTTCAGGTCGACCGACGGCCAGGCCACCGTCGCCTCGCGGCCCACCGGGTAGCGGTCGATGTAGAACGAGTGGGGCTTGTGCTCGACGTCCTCGAGACCGGCGAAGAAGGCGGCGTTGAACGTGGTGGTGGCCACCTGGCTGACCCCGCCGCCGTAGTCCTCCTTGTAGACCCCGTCGCTGATGATGTACCCCTTGGTGAACCCGTTCTGCGGGGTCCGCTCACCGACGGTGTGGTTGAGGCTGAAGGTGTCCCCGGGCTCGAGGATGGTGCCGTCGATCAGCGCGGCCGCCCGGCCGAGGTTGGTGTTGCGGTAGGCGGCGTGCGGGAAGTAGGTGGTGAACTGCGAGACCCTCTCCGTGATGCGCAGCCGCCGCGCCCACCCGGTGGTGTGCTCGGGCTTGGCGACCACCGTCTTGATCGCCAGCTGCCGGCCCTGGTCGTGCCCGACGACGAGCCTCAAGAAGTTGTCGGTGACGTCGGCCGGGTCGAAGCTCACGCCCTTCCTGCCGGGGACCACGCGGGGGTGACCGCGCTCGATCCGCACGGTGGCGTCCCGCGGGGCGCGCCTGAGCGTCCGCGTGGCCGCGTCCATCGCCTTCAGCAGTCGCTTGTGGTCGACCTGCGGCACGAGCGCCCCGTCCTGGGCGGTCATCGAGAGTGCCGGCGCATAGTCGCCGGGACGCAGCACCACGTCCTCGCCACCGAGCTGGAAGATCACGGGAGCCGACAGGGCCGGGTTCGCGAACTTGTCCATCGCCGCACTGACGTCCGCGCGGCTGATGTCGGGCTGGTCCGGCTCGGTGGACAACGCCACCGGCCCGGACGCGCCCAGGAAGCTGCCGCGAATCGCGGAGGCCGCGGCCCGCCGGTCCAGGGCAACGCCGGCGGCCGGCCAGTGGGCCACGGGCCCGGCGTCCTCGAACGTCACGGCACCCTCGGTGGCCGGCTGGTCGACCGCGCCGGCGAGCTCGTCGACCGCGGCGGCCAGGGCAGCGTGGTCGACGCGCACGACCGCGCGCAGGTCGTGGCCACCGGTGACGTAGGCCCACATCCTGCGCGGCGCCCAGCTGCGGTCGGCGCCGGCCTCGGCCAGCGTCGCGGGCAGGTCGAGGCTCAGCCCCGCCTCGGCGGGCCGCACCGTCTGGGTGACCCCGTTGGCGGTGACCACGATCGGGCGGCCGGCCAGCGCGCCGAGCTCGCGGCGCAGCCGCGCCTCGGCCGCCACGGTCGTCAGGCCGCCGATCTCGATGCCGCTCACCGTGGTGCCGCGCGGGACCCGGTCGCTGGTGAACACGTGGGCGGCGACGTAGAGGCCGCCGAAGAGCAGCACCAGGCCGAGCAGGAGCCACGGGATGACCCGACGGTCGTTGGTGCGGTACGGCGCGTCGCTCACGCAGGCCATCCTAGGCACGCGGACCCGTGGTTTCTGGGGGGAACACGAAGAGGCCACCTGGGTCAGGTGGCCTCTCGTGAAGGTTATGTCCGGCGACGTCCTACTCTCCCACAACCTCCCGGTTGCAGTACCATCGGCGCTGAAAGGCTTAACTTCCGGGTTCGGAATGGAGCCGGGTGTTTCCCTTTCGCTATGGCCGCCGAAACTCTATGGAGTTCTCGATCGTTCCCGACCGTAACTCGGGAGCCACACAGTGGACGCGCAACATCTTTGAGGGACAAGCCCTCGGCCTATTAGTACCGGTCGGCTGGGCATTACTGCTGTATACCTCCGGCCTATCAACCCAGTGGTCTGCTGGGGGCCTTACCCGGTTAACCCGGTGGGAAACCTCATCTTGAAACGTGCTTCCCGCTTAGATGCTTTCAGCGGTTATCACTTCCGAACGTAGCTAACCAGCCGTGCTCCTGGCGGAACAACTGGCACACCAGAGGTTCGTCCATCCCGGTCCTCTCGTACTAGGGACAGCCTTTCTCAAGTTTCCTGCGCGCGCGGCGGATAGGGACCGAACTGTCTCACGACGTTCTAAACCCAGCTCGCGTGCCGCTTTAATGGGCGAACAGCCCAACCCTTGGGACCTACTCCAGCCCCAGGATGCGACGAGCCGACATCGAGGTGCCAAACCATCCCGTCGATATGGACTCTTGGGGAAGATCAGCCTGTTATCCCCGGGGTACCTTTTATCCGTTGAGCGACACCGCTTCCACATGCCGGTGCCGGATCACTAGTCCCGACTTTCGTCCCTGCTCGAGTTGTCACTCTCACAGTCAAGCTCCCTTGTGCACTTACACTCGAAACCTGATTGCCAACCAGGCTGAGGGAACCTTTGGGCGCCTCCGTTACATTTTAGGAGGCAACCGCCCCAGTTAAACTACCCATCAGGCACTGTCCCTGATCCGGATAACGGACCTAGGTTAGACATCTAGTACGACCAGAGTGGTATTTCAACGATGGCTCCACATGAACTGGCGTCCACGCTTCACAGCCTCCCACCTATCCTACACAAGCCGAACCAAACACCAATACCAAATTGTAGTAAAGGTCCCGGGGTCTTTCCGTCCTGCCGCGCGTAACGAGCATCTTTACTCGTAGTGCAATTTCGCCGAGTCCACGGTTGAGACAGCGCCCAAGTCGTTACTCCATTCGTGCAGGTCGGAACTTACCCGACAAGGAATTTCGCTACCTTAGGATGGTTATAGTTACCACCGCCGTTTACTGGGGCTTAAGTTCTGCGCTTCGCCATTGCTGGCTAACACGTCCCCTTAACCTTCCAGCACCGGGCAGGAGTCAGTCCGTATACATCGTCTTACGACTTCGCACGGACCTGTGTTTTTAGTAAACAGTCGCTTGGGCCTGGTCTCTGCGGCCATCACCGCTTCCCCACGCAAGGTGGTTCACGGATCCGGCCCCCCTTCTCCCGAAGTTACGGGGGCATTTTGCCGAGTTCCTTAACCATGGTTCACTCGATCGCCTTGGTATTCTCTACCTGATCACCTGAGTCGGTTTGGGGTACGGGCGGCGCATAGCTCGCTAGAGGTTTTTCTCGACAGCATAGGATCATCCACTTCGTCCATACGGACTCCCCATCGAATCTCAGGCACATGAGAGACGGATTTGCCTATCTCTCGCCCTACATTCTTAGCCGTGGTCAACCATCGCCACGGTTGGACTACCTTCCTGCGTCACCCCATCGCTTGACTACTACCAGCTCGGGTCATGCGCTTCGCCTCCACGTCCCCGAAGGGATCTAGGAGACGTCGGGCACTTAGCATCACTAGGTTCGTCATGGGCGCTACTTTGCCGGTACGGGAATATCAACCCGTTGTCCATCGACTACGCCTGTCGGCCTCGCCTTAGGTCCCGACTTACCCAGGGCAGATTAGCTTGACCCTGGAACCCTTGATCATTCGGCGGAGGAGTTTCTCACTCCTCATTCGCTACTCATGCCTGCATTCTCACTCGTATGGCGTCCACAACTGGATCACTCCGCTGCTTCGCTCGCCATACGACGCTCCCCTACCCATCCACACACCTGGACCCGCACAAGGCGGGCCGGGTACACGCGTGAATGCCATAGCTTCGGTGGATGACTTGAGCCCCGCTACATTGTCGGCGCGGAATCACTTGACCAGTGAGCTATTACGCACTCTTTCAAGGGTGGCTGCTTCTAAGCCAACCTCCTGGTTGTCTGTGCGACTCCACATCCTTTTCCACTTAGTCATCGCTTAGGGACCTTAGC
>CAWIPF010000003.1:0-312500 GCA_963838025.1 uncultured Actinomycetota bacterium | reverse complement strand
TCCTCAGCAGCCGCTCGACCTCGCCGAGGAAGGGCACGTCGGGGCCGAGCCAGGCCACCCGCCGCAGGTCGTCCGCGCCCAGCCAGCGGACGGCGTCGTGCTCGTGCGGCACCGGCTCCCCGGCCACCAGGTCGGCGAGCACCACCCGCAGCCGGTACCCGTCGCGGACCGGCTGCTCGCCGGCGAGGTCACGCTCCACGCGGATGACGCAGCCGAGCTCCTCGGCCACCTCCCGGACCACGGCCGCGTGCGGGGCCTCCCCCGGCTCGACCTTCCCTCCGGGGAACTCCCAGAGCCCGCGGGCGTCGGCGGGTGCGGTGCGCCGGGCCGCGAGGACCCGGCCGCCGTGGACGATGGCGGCCCCCACCACCAGGGGCGGCTCGTCGCCTCGGTCTGCAGTCGGCACGCCAGCATGATGCCAGGTGCCGGCGCCGGCGGCTCCGGGCGAGAAGACTGTGGGAATGCGAACAGACCTCGGCGTGCACCTGGTCCGGACCGACGACCGGTCCGAGGACTGCGACGCGCTGGCGCGCACCTGCGGCGGGCGGGTCGGGGCTGCCGGAGTGCTGGCCGACCTCGACCGCACCGGCCGGCCGGGCCGGGTGCCGGGCCGGGACGCGGTGTGGGGGTTCCGCTGGGACGAGGAGGACGACCGGTCCCGTCGCTGGTGGCCGCAGGGCATCACCGGATCCGGCGAGCACGCCGGAGCCGGTGGCGTGGAGCACCGGGAGGTGCTGCTCACGAGCGCGTACTCGAGGACGCTGGACGGCGCGCACATGGGCGCCCGGATCAGCGTCGTCGACGTGACCGACCGCGGCCGGGTGAGATACCGGCACGTGCTGCTCGTCGACGCCTTCGTCGACGAGCACGGCCAGGTCGACCTGCGTCCGGTCACGGCGCACGCCGGTGGTCTGGCCTGGCACGGGCCCTACCTTCACGTGGCGGCCACCGCGCGCGGCCTGCTCTGCTTCCGGCTCGACGACATCGTGGCGGCGGGCCCGACCTCGGACCGCATCGGCCGCGGCCACGACGGTCTGGGGGCCTTCGGCTACCGCTACCTGCTCCCCCTCCGGTTCGAGTACCGGGCCGGCACCGGGCCCGGCGTCGAGCCGCTCCGCTACTCGTTCGTGTCCCTCGACCGGACCGGCGAGAGCCCCGGCCTCGTCGTCGGGGAGTACGGCACGCGGGGGGCCACGACCCGGCTCGCCCGCTACCCTCTGGACCCGGTGACGGCGCTGCTGCGGGTCGGGCCCGACCGGGCCGCGCGGCCGGTGCCGCTGGGCACCGGCGTGCAACGGATGCAGGGCGCCACCCTTGTGGACGGCAGGCTCTACGTCACCACGAGCGAGGGCACCCACCGCAGGGGCAGCCTGTGGACCGGCGAACCGGGGGCCCTGCGGCGACGCCGGTGCTCACTGCCGGTGGGCCCCGAGGACATCAGCTACTGCGCGGGCACGGACCAGCTGTGGTCCCTGAGCGAACATCCCGGACGACGCCACGTGTTCGCCGTGGACCGGCGTCGCGTCGGCTGAACCGGGTCAGTCCGCAGCGCTCGACCCCGGCCGCACCCGTCGTACCCGCGCGGCCTCCAGCTCCAGCCTGGTCGCCGCCGCCCCTGCCGCGCGGTAGAACCTGCGCCGCAGCGCGCCTTCGACCACGACGTGGTCACCGACCGACCAGGCCGCGACGCTGCGCCGGACCCGGGTCCCGGCGGCCACGCAGTCCACCCAGTCCGCGGACTGCCGAGAGCGCGCGGTCAGCGGCGTGCGCCCCACCCGGGCGACCGACACCCGGAACGTGACGATCACGTCGCCGCTCGGGAGAGCCCGCTCGACGGGCTCCGCGGTCAGCCGGCCGCGCAGCACCACCTCGTTCGCCGGTCCACCGTCGGTCTCTGCTGTCTGTCGAGTCATCGACATCACCTCCGCGGCGAGACTCGACGACACCTCTCCCCTCCGCCGGCGCCACGGGCCGGGCCTGTGGAGAATCCGGGCTGTGCACGACCATTGGGGGCTAGCTGGCGCCGTCCTCGAGCTCGGCGACCCGCTCGGCGGCGTCGGTGATCTGCTCGCTGTCGACGCCCACCGTCCGGTGGAACCAGACCAGGGCATCCTCCGAGCGGCCGGCCGCGAGCAGTGTGTCCGCGTAGGCGTAGCGCAGCCGGACCACCCAGTCCGCGCGCGACCTCGACTTGAGCGGCGCGTTCTCGAGCGTCCGCAGCGCCGCATCGATCTCCCCGAGGTCGCGGCGGGCGCCGGCCTCGACGATCGTCATCTCGGCCTGCTGCTCCGGCGGCAGGTTGGCCACGGACGGGTTGTGGGCCAGTGCCAGTGCCTTCTCGGGCCGGCCCAGTGCCCGCTCGCAGTCCGCCATCACCGGGAGATAGTCGATCGCGCCGTTCATGCGTTTGGCGGCCCGCAGCTCGGACAGCGCCTCGGCGTACTCCCCCGCGGCGTAGGCGGCCTCACCGCACGCCTCGCGGACCACGGCGATGCGAGCCGCGCGAGCCCGTGCGGCCAGCGTGTGCTGGTAGGCGGTGCGCGGATCGTCGTCCAACAGCTGGGCGGCCGCGACCAGGTGCCGGGCCACCCGCTGGGCGAGCTTCTCCGGGAGCCCGCGCAGCTGCTGGCTGACCGACCGGTCGAGCTCACGGCCGGTGATCGACTCGTCGAGGGGCGGCCCGTCGTACTTCGCCTGCTCCGAGGACCGCGGCTCGTGCTCCCGCCGGTCGTCGTCACGGCGGGGCCGGCTCCACTGGCGCTCGTCGCGGGTGCCTTGCTGCCCGCCCCTCGGCGCGTCGCCCCGGCGCCGCGGTGCGCCGGCACCGCCCGCGCCGCGCGACGGCCCGCCGGGACGTCCCCGGCTCGTGCCGCCGCCCCGACGGCCACCTTCCGAACGGCCCTCGTTCGCCACCACACTCACTCCTCTGAGCGGGTCGCCTCGGACCCGCGGTTGGACTCGACTGCACTGCTTGCCGCGGTCCCATCATGGCGCCCGCCGCGCGGCCGTGGTTTCTGGGGGGAACACGAAGAGGCCACCTGGGTCAGGTGGCCTCTCGTGAAGGTTATGTCCGGCGACGTCCTACTCTCCCACAACCTCCCGGTTGCAGTACCATCGGCGCTGAAAGGCTTAACTTCCGGGTTCGGAATGGAGCCGGGTGTTTCCCTTTCGCTATGGCCGCCGAAACTCTATGGAGTTCTCGATCGTTCCCGACCGTAACTCGGGAGCCACACAGTGGACGCGCAACATCTTTGAGGGACAAGCCCTCGGCCTATTAGTACCGGTCGGCTGGGCATTACTGCTGTATACCTCCGGCCTATCAACCCAGTGGTCTGCTGGGGGCCTTACCCGGTTAACCCGGTGGGAAACCTCATCTTGAAACGTGCTTCCCGCTTAGATGCTTTCAGCGGTTATCACTTCCGAACGTAGCTAACCAGCCGTGCTCCTGGCGGAACAACTGGCACACCAGAGGTTCGTCCATCCCGGTCCTCTCGTACTAGGGACAGCCTTTCTCAAGTTTCCTGCGCGCGCGGCGGATAGGGACCGAACTGTCTCACGACGTTCTAAACCCAGCTCGCGTGCCGCTTTAATGGGCGAACAGCCCAACCCTTGGGACCTACTCCAGCCCCAGGATGCGACGAGCCGACATCGAGGTGCCAAACCATCCCGTCGATATGGACTCTTGGGGAAGATCAGCCTGTTATCCCCGGGGTACCTTTTATCCGTTGAGCGACACCGCTTCCACATGCCGGTGCCGGATCACTAGTCCCGACTTTCGTCCCTGCTCGAGTTGTCACTCTCACAGTCAAGCTCCCTTGTGCACTTACACTCGAAACCTGATTGCCAACCAGGCTGAGGGAACCTTTGGGCGCCTCCGTTACATTTTAGGAGGCAACCGCCCCAGTTAAACTACCCATCAGGCACTGTCCCTGATCCGGATAACGGACCTAGGTTAGACATCTAGTACGACCAGAGTGGTATTTCAACGATGGCTCCACATGAACTGGCGTCCACGCTTCACAGCCTCCCACCTATCCTACACAAGCCGAACCAAACACCAATACCAAATTGTAGTAAAGGTCCCGGGGTCTTTCCGTCCTGCCGCGCGTAACGAGCATCTTTACTCGTAGTGCAATTTCGCCGAGTCCACGGTTGAGACAGCGCCCAAGTCGTTACTCCATTCGTGCAGGTCGGAACTTACCCGACAAGGAATTTCGCTACCTTAGGATGGTTATAGTTACCACCGCCGTTTACTGGGGCTTAAGTTCTGCGCTTCGCCATTGCTGGCTAACACGTCCCCTTAACCTTCCAGCACCGGGCAGGAGTCAGTCCGTATACATCGTCTTACGACTTCGCACGGACCTGTGTTTTTAGTAAACAGTCGCTTGGGCCTGGTCTCTGCGGCCATCACCGCTTCCCCACGCAAGGTGGTTCACGGATCCGGCCCCCCTTCTCCCGAAGTTACGGGGGCATTTTGCCGAGTTCCTTAACCATGGTTCACTCGATCGCCTTGGTATTCTCTACCTGATCACCTGAGTCGGTTTGGGGTACGGGCGGCGCATAGCTCGCTAGAGGTTTTTCTCGACAGCATAGGATCATCCACTTCGTCCATACGGACTCCCCATCGAATCTCAGGCACATGAGAGACGGATTTGCCTATCTCTCGCCCTACATTCTTAGCCGTGGTCAACCATCGCCACGGTTGGACTACCTTCCTGCGTCACCCCATCGCTTGACTACTACCAGCTCGGGTCATGCGCTTCGCCTCCACGTCCCCGAAGGGATCTAGGAGACGTCGGGCACTTAGCATCACTAGGTTCGTCATGGGCGCTACTTTGCCGGTACGGGAATATCAACCCGTTGTCCATCGACTACGCCTGTCGGCCTCGCCTTAGGTCCCGACTTACCCAGGGCAGATTAGCTTGACCCTGGAACCCTTGATCATTCGGCGGAGGAGTTTCTCACTCCTCATTCGCTACTCATGCCTGCATTCTCACTCGTATGGCGTCCACAACTGGATCACTCCGCTGCTTCGCTCGCCATACGACGCTCCCCTACCCATCCACACACCTGGACCCGCACAAGGCGGGCCGGGTACACGCGTGAATGCCATAGCTTCGGTGGATGACTTGAGCCCCGCTACATTGTCGGCGCGGAATCACTTGACCAGTGAGCTATTACGCACTCTTTCAAGGGTGGCTGCTTCTAAGCCAACCTCCTGGTTGTCTGTGCGACTCCACATCCTTTTCCACTTAGTCATCGCTTAGGGACCTTAGCTGATGGTCTGGGCTGTTTCCCTCTCGACTACGGAGCTTATCCCCCGCAGTCTCACTGCCGCGCTCTCACTTACCGGCATTCGGAGTTTGGCTGATTTCGGTAAGCTTGTGGGCCCCCTAGACCATCCAGTGCTCTACCTCCGGTAAGAAACACGCGACGCTGCACCTAAATGCATTTCGGGGAGAACCAGCTATCACGGAGTTTGATTGGCCTTTCACCCCTATCCACAGGTCATCCCCCAGGTTTTCAACCCTGGTGGGTTCGGTCCTCCACGCGGTCTTACCCGCGCTTCAACCTGCCCATGGATAGATCACTCCGCTTCGGGTCTTGATCGTGCGACTCAGACGCCCTATTCGGACTCGCTTTCGCTACGGCTTCCCCACACGGGTTAACCTCGCCACACAACGCAAACTCGCAGGCTCATTCTTCAAAAGGCACGCCGTCACAAGTTCGAAAACTCGCTCCGACGGATTGTAGGCACATGGTTTCAGGTACTATTTCACTCCCCGCCAGGGGTACTTTTCACCTTTCCCTCACGGTACTTGTCCGCTATCGGTCACCAAGGAGTATTTAGGCTTAACGGGTGGTCCCGCCAGATTCACACGGAATTTCAGGGGTTCCGTGTTACTTGGGGTGACGTCTCAGAGCCGTCGTCTTACGTGTACGGGGGTATCACCCTCTACGCCGGGACTTTCCAGTCCGCTTCGACTTCAACGACGGTTTCTTACTCTGTGCTGGTCCGGCAGAACCAGCAAGACGGCCCCACAACCCCTACTCCGCAACGCCCGCCGGCTATCACACGAAGTAGGTTTGGCCTCTTCCGATTTCGCTCGCCACTACTCTCGGAATCACTGTTGTTTTCTCTTCCTGTGGGTACTGAGATGTTTCACTTCCCCACGTTCCCTCCAGACACCCTATGTGTTCAGGTGCAGGTAACTGGACATGACTCCAGCTGGGTTTCCCCATTCGGAAATCCCCGGATCAACGCTCGGTTGCCAACTTCCCGGGGCTTATCGCAGGCTCCTACGTCCTTCATCGGCTCTTGGTGCCAAGGCATCCACCATGTGCCCTTAGTAGCTTGTCTTGCTACAAAGATGCTCGCGTCCACTGTGTAGTTCTCAAATTACGGGCGGCACCACCGCAACACCCACGCTTACCCCACGACCGAACACGGCCGCACAAGGCAGTTCGCAGAAACGATGGCCCGACTGAGGAGCTCGATCACTCGATCCCTCAGGACCCAACAGTGTGCCAGGAAAGCTCCCATGCGCCCCCTCGAGGTTCCACGCCGGCGAACCGACAGTACTGACGAGGCCTTGCACCAGAGCAGACCAAATAGTCGACGTTCCACTAGAAAGCATCGTCTGCCGTAGAACGAACGCCTACGCAACAGACAACTGGACAACCCGCGTCACCACGGACTGCCAAATGCTCCTTAGAAAGGAGGTGATCCAGCCGCACCTTCCGGTACGGCTACCTTGTTACGACTTCGTCCCAATCGCCAGCCCCACCTTCGACGGCTCCCTCCACAAGGGTTGGGCCACCGGCTTCGGGTGTTGCCGACTTTCGTGACGTGACGGGCGGTGTGTACAAGGCCCGGGAACGTATTCACCGCAGCGTTGCTGATCTGCGATTACTAGCGACTCCGACTTCATGGGGTCGAGTTGCAGACCCCAATCCGAACTGAGACCGGCTTTTTGGGATTCGCTCCACCTTGCGGTATCGCAGCCCTTTGTACCGGCCATTGTAGCATGCGTGAAGCCCTGGACATAAGGGGCATGATGACTTGACGTCATCCCCACCTTCCTCCGAGTTGACCCCGGCAGTCTCTTATGAGTCCCCACCATGACGTGCTGGCAACATAAGACGAGGGTTGCGCTCGTTGCGGGACTTAACCCAACATCTCACGACACGAGCTGACGACAGCCATGCACCACCTGTATAGAGCCCTTACGGACCCCCTATCTCTAGGGGATTTCTCCATATGTCAAACCCAGGTAAGGTTCTTCGCGTTGCATCGAATTAATCCGCATGCTCCGCCGCTTGTGCGGGCCCCCGTCAATTCCTTTGAGTTTTAGCCTTGCGGCCGTACTCCCCAGGCGGGGCGCTTAATGCGTTAGCTGCGGCACGGAACTCGTGGAATGAGTCCCACACCTAGCGCCCAACGTTTACGGTGTGGACTACCAGGGTATCTAATCCTGTTCGCTCCCCACACTTTCGCTCCTCAGCGTCAGGTAATGCCCAGAGAACCGCCTTCGCCACCGGTGTTCCTCCTGATATCTGCGCATTTCACCGCTACACCAGGAATTCCGTTCTCCCCTGCATACCTCTAGTCTGCCCGTATCGGAAGCAGGCACGGGGTTAAGCCCCGTGTTTTCACTCCCGACGCGACAAACCGCCTACGAGCCCTTTACGCCCAATAATTCCGGACAACGCTCGCACCCTACGTATTACCGCGGCTGCTGGCACGTAGTTGGCCGGTGCTTCTTCTGCAGGTACCGTCACTTGCGCTTCGTCCCTGCTGAAAGAGGTTTACAACCCGAAGGCCGTCATCCCTCACGCGGCGTTGCTGGATCAGGCTTTCGCCCATTGTCCAATATTCCCCACTGCTGCCTCCCGTAGGAGTCTGGGCCGTGTCTCAGTCCCAGTGTGGCCGGTCACCCTCTCAGGCCGGCTACCCGTCGTTGCCTTGGTAGGCCATTACCCCACCAACAAGCTGATAGGCCGCGAGCTCATCCTCCACCGCCAGAACTTTCCACCACCATCACATGCGTGAAGTGGTCGTATCCGGTATTAGCCACCGTTTCCGGTGGTTATCCCAAAGTGAAGGGCAGATTGCTCACGTGTTACTCACCCGTTCGCCGCTCGTGTACTCCCGAAAGAGCCTTACCGCTCGACTTGCATGTGTTAAGCACGCCGCCAGCGTTCGTCCTGAGCCAGGATCAAACTCTCCGTTGAAATCTACTGATGACCACCAGACCACAAAAGGCCCAGCAGCTCACCGACTCACTCAGAGAATCCATCCAGGCTAGAGAAACGTCCACCCCCATCCACAAAGAACAGAAGCAAACGCATGATCTAACCTAAAGGAATCAAACAACCGACAGACACCCACAACCCCACAAAAGAGCCGCAGCAGCCTGCCGACTGGCAAACAAACTAATTCGTCGACTTTTAGCACACTGTTGAGTTCTCAAGGATCAAGCGCACACCCCAACCCAGCCTCACGGCCACGTCGAGGGGCAACCCGGTCAAACTTACCCGGTCCGGCCCGTTCCAACAAATTGGAGCCGGCCTTCCCGACCCCACCCGCGTCGCTGCCGCGCCGAGCGGATCCGGATGCGCTCTCGCGAGCGCGCCGAACCGACCCGAGCGGTGTGAAGGAGTGGGTTTCGCCCGGGGCCGGCCGCCCGGCCTTCCGGCCTTGCGTCCCGCCGCTCCTGGCGACAGAGAGAACATTACGGACCCCGAGCTGGGTTGCGCAAATCGGTTGCCGGTGGGGACCGTCACACCCCGGCTCGGACGCGTGGGGCCCGCGCCAGCTGCCGCGACTGAGCCACCAGCCGACCCGTGGAGTCCCACACCTCGGCGTCCTCCTCGAGCAGGCCACCGGCGTAGTTCTTGGTCGCGTGCGTGACCGCGAGCCAGCCCGGGGCCGGGCGGGCTCGTAGATGCACGGTGAGCTCCAGCGTGGGCGCCCAGCCGAACACCCCCAGGTCGAAGGTGACCGGCGGCAGCGCGTCGACCGCGAGCAGCAGCATCATCAGGTCCGGCTCCCGGCCGTCCGCCATCCGGAGCCAGCCCCGGATCAGGCCCCGGCCCGACGGCTTGCCCACCGCCCAGCCCGCACAGGCGGGGTCGAGGCGCAGGTCCAGCCTCTCCAGCAGGCTGGCCCGGGCCTCGAACCAGGGCGGGGCCGGTGCGCCGGCCACGCACTCCTCCACCGGGGGCAGGTCCGGTGGGGTCGCGGTGGTGCGGACGTCTCCCCCGCCCGCCCCCAGGTCCCCGAAGGTCGCGAGAGCCCGGATCCGTTCGACCTCGTGGCCCCCGTCGTCGGCCTGCACCAGCGAGACCGAGCCGGTCGACATCGACCGACCGTTGCGGAGGCTGCGGGTGCGCCAGGTGGCCGGACCGGGCTGCGAGGCGGACAGGTAGTAGGCGCTGATCGACACCGGGTCGGGGTGCCCGTCGGGCAGGAACGTGCGGCGCAGCGCGTTGCCGCAGGTCGCCAGCAGCAGGCCGCCGTTGATGCCCGCGCCGATCTGCCAGCCCTCGCTGAGCTCGCCGTCGTACGTTCCGGTCTCGTCGGTGCGCTGGTCCAGGGAGAGGGCGGCGTCGAACTCGGTCCGCGGCACCGGGGCCCCGTGCACGGGCGTGCTCACGCGGCGACCCTACTGGCAGCCGCGCCCCCATCCCTCCGTCGACCACCGCCCGACCGTCGTTGAGTGTGGGGTTGTTCGGCTACGAGTGCGGCCTTGTTCGCGAACAAGCCAGCACTCACAGGTGAACAAGCCAGCACTCAACGGGTGGGGGTCGGTCAGTCGACTGGGACGCGCTGCTCGGGGACGACGGCCTTCTGCGCGACGAGGTGCACGGTCACGTAGTGCCCCTCCCCGCTGTGGCGGGTGGCCGCCTCGAACTCGATGTGGCCGTCGTCGACCCGGAGTGCGTGCGCCTCCCAGAACGGGTAGCGCACCCGGTCGTCCCAGATCGCCTCCAGGCCCGCCGCGACGTCGTCCTCGGTGTAGAAGGGCCGGAACCGGCACAGGGCGATCACCAGCTGGTCCCTGTCGTCGGTGCTGCCCACCTCGACGTCTTCGAACAGTCCGCTGGCCATCAGCACGTCGCGCAGGGTCGACTCCACGGACGACACCTCCGGACCGGAGCCGGGGGGGGCGTTGTCCTGGATCGCCCTGCGCATCTTGTGAAACTGCAGCAGGTCCATAGCCAAATGCTGACGCATCCGACGGAGGGCGCCATCCTGCCGCGGGTTAATTCTGCGGGCGATTCCACAACGAATTCGGACAAGTTCCCACGAATCAAACGTAAAGAATTCTGCGATCCGGGTTCTCGCCGGAGAGGCGGCCAGCAAGAAAGTTCTCGGAGTGCAGTGCCCCAACGGTCGTGGTCGGGTATATATGAGGCGTTCTCGGGTGCAACGAGTTCGCTAAATCGGGGGTAAATGTGAAGACGGTGAACTTCGGCGCGCGTGGGCGCCACGACGGCTGCTGCCATCCGGGCGACGCCCTCCTGAGGTGGGGCGAGCGGTGAACGGCCACCAGCCGTTCCGGGTCGAGCGCAACGGCACCCGGGTGCGGGTCGGGGTCGTCGACGACCACGACCTCATCCTGGCGGGGGCGAGGGCGCTCATGGGCGCGCACAACTCGCCCGCGCTGTTCGTGGCCGGGACCAAGACCGTCGACGCGCTGCTGGGCGGGGGCTACCAGCTCGACGTGGTGCTGCTCGACGTCCGGCTGTCCGACGGGTCCCGGGCCGACGAGAACGTCCTCCGGCTCATCGAGGCGGGCTGGGCGGTGCTCCTGCACGCCGACCTGCGGCACCGGGAGGCGGGCCCGACGCTGCACCGGACCCCGGCGGCCGGGGTGGTCTGGAAGAACCGCGGGGTGCTGTCGCTGCTCGAGGCGCTCGTGACCGTGGCACGGGGAGGGACCTGGAACGACCGCTTCCTCGACGGCCTCTCGCTGAACGGGGCGCGGCTCACCGAGCGCGAGACGGAGGTGCTGCGGGCCTATGCCTGCGGGCGCACCTACGCCGAGACCGCCGCCGCGCTCGAGCCCCCGATCGGCGTGGAGTCGGTGAAGACCTACCTGACCCGGATCCGCAAGCGCTACGAGCTGGCCGGGCGGCCGGCGACGACCAGGCTCGAGCTCCGCCAGCGTGCCCTCGAGGACGGGATCATCGTGCCGGAGTGAGGCGGGCGTCCCGCGCGGGGCAGGATGGGGTCATGGACCTCGACCTCGCACGCGTCCGCGCCAGCTTCCCGGCCCTTTCCGACGGGGTGG
The DNA here is from genome assembly GCA_963838025.1 of uncultured Actinomycetota bacterium. Taxonomy (GTDB): domain Bacteria; phylum Actinomycetota; class Actinomycetes; order Propionibacteriales; family Nocardioidaceae; genus Nocardioides_B. The sequence continues at coordinate 301,200 of CAWIPF010000003.1, read as the reverse complement.
CCTACTTCGACGGGCCCGGTGGCACCCAGGTGCCGCGGCAGGTGGCCGCGGCGATCGCCGAGACCATGTGCTCGGGGATCTCCAACCGGGGCACGGTCACCCGCTCCGAGCAACGGGCCGAGCACGTCGTCGCAGCCGCACGGGCCGCGGTCGCGGACCTGGTCGGCGCTCCCGCGGGCGGGGTGGTCTTCACCCGCTCGATGACCCAGGGCACCTACGACGTCTCGCGGGCCCTGGCCAAGGGCTGGCGGCCGGGCGACGAGGTCGTCGTGACCCGCCTGGACCACGACGCGAACGTCCGACCATGGGTCCAGGCGGCCCGGGCCTCCAGGGCGACGCTGCGCTGGGTCGACTTCGACCCCGGTACCGGCGATCTCACGCTCGACCACCTGACCCGCGAGCTCTCCGACCGGACCCGGCTGGTCGCGGTCACCGGCGCCTCCAACGTGCTCGGGACCAGACCCGACATCGGGGCGATCTCGGCCGCAGTGCACGACGTGGGTGCGCTGCTGTACGTCGACGGGGTGCACCTGACCCCGCACGTCCCGGTCTCGTTCGACGAGCTCGGGGCGGACTTCTACGCGTGCTCGCCCTACAAGTTCTTCGGGCCGCACCACGGTGTCGTGGTGGCGCGTCCGGAGACGCTCGAGGCGCTGCACCCCGACAAGCTGCTGCCGTCCAGCGACGCGGTGCCGGAGCGGTTCGAGCTCGGCACCCTGCCCTACGAGCTGCTGGCGGGCACCACGGCCGCCGTCGACTTCATCGCCGACGCGGCCTCGACCGCACCGGACCGGCGGACCCGGGTGCTGGAGTCGATGGCCGCGATCGAGCGGCACGAGGACCGGCTGTTCGACCGGCTGCTCGCGGGGCTGGCCACGATCCCCGGTGTGCGGCTCCACGGCGCCCCGAAGCGGCGCACCCCGACCGCGTTCTTCTCCGTCGACGGCCACCCGGGCACGACGGTCTACACCCACCTGGCCGGTCTCGGCGTCAACGCCCCGGCCAGCAGCTTCTACGCGATCGAGGCGTCACGGCGGCTGGGACTCGGTGACGCCGGAGCGGTCCGCGCAGGCATCGCGCCGTACACCGACGAGGCTGACGTGGACCGGCTGCTGGACGGGCTCGCCGCGCTGGTGGGTGGCCGATGAGCCGCGGCGTGCTGGTCACCGGGGCCTCCCGCGGCATCGGTGCCGCGGTCGCCGAGGCATTCGCCCGCGCCGGCGACCGGGTCGCGGTGCACTACGGGCGCTCGCGGGACGCCGCGGAACGGCTGGCCGGGTCCCTGCCCGGGGACGGCCACGTGACCGTGGGCGCCGACATCACCGCCCCCGAGGAGGTACGACGTGCGGTGGACTCGGCAGCGGAGCGGCTCGGCGGCCTCGCGGTGCTGGTCAACAACGCCGGGGTGTTCCTGTCGCACCCCCCGACGACCACGTCCTACGAGGACTGGCAGGCCGCCTGGACCGCCACCCTGGCCACCAACCTCACCGGCGCGGCGAACGCCACCTTCTGCGCGCTGCCGCACCTGGTCGCCGCGGGGGGCGGCGCGGTGGTCAACGTGTCCAGCCGCGGGGCGTTCCGCGGCGAGCCCACCTGCCCGGCGTACGGGGCGTCCAAGGCCGGCCTCAACGCCTTCGGCCAGTCGATGGCCCTGGCGCTGGCGCCGCACGGCATCACGGTGGGCACGGTGGCCCCGGGATTCGTGGAGACCGACATGGCCCGGCGGGTCCTCGACGGGCCCGGTGGCGACGAGGTGCGGCAGCAGTCGCCCTTCGGCCGTGTCGCCCGGCCGGAGGAGGTCGCCTCGGCCGTGGTCTGGCTGGCCTCACCCGAGGCTCGGTTCGCCAGCGGCACCATCATCGACGTGAACGGCGCGTCGTACCTGCGCAGCTGAGCCGCGCGCACAGAACACGGCGCCGGAGGGAGGCAGCTCGCCGGCGCCGTGCGTCCTGTGTGCCTAGTGGGGTCCGGGTTGCCGCACGGCCGACGGCTGGGCGGTCAAGCCGCCGAACACGTTGTGCCGCATCGGTCCCTCCCTCCACGAGCCGGCCATCCCCCCGTGCGTCCACGGTGCCGCCGCGTGGGGGTCGAGGACAGGGAAAGAGGTCCCGCCGGCGCCGCCGAAGGTCGCTAATCGGACAGCCGACGGTAAAGGTTGCCGGCCGCGGGGCTCAGAGCCGGACGAGCCCGCCGACCGCGAGCACCAGCTCGCCCGCCTCGTCGGAGGCCGGCAGGTCGACCTCGGCGACGACCCGCCAGTCGTGGTCGCCGGCAGGGTCCCCGAGGATCTGCTGCACCGCCCACCGGTCCGGCGCCCGGTCGACGATCAGCATCGCCGGACCGCGGGCGTCCGGTCCGGTGTCGAGGTGGTCGTGCTCCTCGAAGTAGGCCTCGGCCGCCGCCCGCCACGCCTCCGCGTCCATCCCGCTCGCGGCGTCCAGCTCGCCGAGCGCGTCGAAGGCACGCCTGGCCAGCAGCTCGACCCGTCGGAACATCGCGTTGCGCACCAGCACCCCGAACGCGCGGGCGTTCGCGGTGATCGGGCGGGGCGCGGCCGGGTCACGCGACAGGTGCGTCTCGACGAGCTGGGCGGGCGACACGTCGGGGTCGACGAGCTGCTCCCACTCCTCCAGCAGGCTGGAGTCGGTCTGCCGGACCAGCTCGCCGAGCCACTCGACGATGTCGTCCAGCTCCTCGGTCCGCGCCGGCTCGGGCACCGTCCGGCGCAGCGCCTTGTAGGCGTCGGACAGGTAGCGCAGCACCAGGCCCTCGGAGCGGGCCAGCCCGTAGAAGGAGACGTACTCCGCGAACGTCATCGCCCGCTCGTACATGTCCCGCACGACCGACTTCGGCGACAGGGCGTTCTCCGCGATCCAGGGATGTCCCTTGCGGTAGAGCTCGTACGTCGTCTCGAGCAGCTCCAGCAGCGGCTTGGGCCAGGTGACCTCGTCGAGGAGCTCCATCCGCTCGTCGTACTCGATGCCGTCGGACTTCATCTCCGCGACCGCCTCGCCGCGGGCCTTGAACTGCTGGGCCATCAGCACCGGCCGGGGGTCGTCCAGGGTCGCCTCCACGACCGACACCAGGTCGAGGGCGTAGCTGGGCGACTGTGGGTCGAGCGTCTCGAAGGTCGCCAGGGCGTACGTCGACAACGGCTGGTTGAGCGCGAAGTCGAACGGGAGGTCCTCCACCAGGCGCATCCGCCGGCCGTCCGCGCCGGGCGGGTCGAGCCGCTCGACGACGCCGGCCGCGAGCAGGGTCCGGTAGATCCCCACCGCCCGTCGCACCAGCCGGACCTGGCTGCGTCCGTCCTCGTGGTTGTCGCGCAGCAGCGAGCGCATCGCCTCGAACGGGTCTCCCGCCCCCTCCGGCCTGGCCAGGACGTTGAGCAGCATCGAGTGGCTCACCCGCATCCGGGACTTCAACGGCTCCGGCTCGGCGGCCACCAGCCGCTCGAAGGTGTCCTCGGTCCAGGACACGCTGCCCTCCGGGGGCTTCTTGCGCTGCACCTTTCGCAGCTTCTTCGGGTCGTCACCGGCCTTCGTGAGCGCCTTGTGGTTCTCGACCACGTGCTCGGGCGCCTGCACCACCACCGTGCCCGCGGTGTCGAAGCCGGCCCGGCCCGCCCGGCCGGCGATCTGGTGGAACTCGCGGGCCTTGAGCACCCGCTGCCGGGAGCCGTCGAACTTCGTCAGCCCGGTGAACACCACGGACCGGATCGGGACGTTGATCCCGACGCCGAGGGTGTCGGTGCCGCAGATGACCTTGAGCAGCCCCGCCTGCGCCAGCGTCTCGACGAGGCGGCGGTACTTCGGCAGCATCCCGGCGTGGTGGACGCCGATGCCGTGCCGGACCAGCCGGGACAACGTCTTGCCGAAGCCCGCGCTGAACCGGAAGCCGCCGATCATCTCGGCGATCCGGTCCTTCTCCTCGCGGGTGCAGACGTTGATGCTGGTCAGCGCCTGGGCCCGCTCGAGGGCCGCGGCCTGGGTGAAGTGCACCACGTAGACCGGCGCCTCGTGGGTGGTCAGCAGGTCCTCGAGGGTCTCGTGCAGCGGGGTGAGCGCCCACGTGTAGCTCAGTGGCACCGGGCGCTGCGCGGAGGTCACCACGGCCGTCTCCCGGCCGGTGCGGCGGGTGAGGTCGTCGACGAACCGGGTGACGTCGCCGAGGGTGGCCGACATCAGCACGAACTGCGCCCGCGGCAGGGTGAGCAGCGGCACCTGCCAGGCCCAGCCGCGGTCCGGCTCGGAGTAGAAGTGGAACTCGTCCATCACCACCTGGCCGACGTCCGCGCCGGGGCCCTCGCGCAGCGCGAGGTTCGCGAGCACCTCGGCGGTGCAGCACACCACCGGGGCGTCGTGGTTGACCGCGGTGTCACCGGTGAGCATGCCGACGTTCTCGGGCCCGAAGATCTCGCACAGGCTGAAGAACTTCTCGCTGACCAGGGCCTTGATCGGCGCGGTGTAGAAGGTCCGGCGTCCCGCGGCGAGCGCCGCGAAGTGCGCCCCCGTGGCCACCAGGCTCTTCCCCGACCCGGTCGGCGTGGAGAGGATCACGTTGGCGCCCGTCATCACCTCGATCAGGGCCTCCTCCTGCGCCGGGTAGAGGGTCAGTCCCTGCTCGGCCACCCAGCCCTCGAAGGCGTCGTAGAGCACGTCCGGGTCGAGCGACCCGTCGTCCGCGGAGGCGGACGTGGGCGGCAGGCGGTCGGTGAGAGGCATCAGGCCTCCATCGTCCCCCATCGCCGGTGATGGCCCGCCCGGCGGCTCCCAGACCGCCGGGCGGGGCGCCTCAGGACTGGCTCTTGGCAGACGTCCCCTGCGTCTTGGGCGCCACGGCGAGGGTCTCGGCCAGAGAGTGCCGCATCCGGTTCCACTGCCTGCTCCAGGACTCCACCGGCGCGAGCGAACGCTCCAGCACCTCGAGCTGGTTGTCGAGGGCGGCCAGCTCGGCCTGCAGGGCCTGGATGCTCAGCCGCTTCGCGTGCACCTCCTCCATCAGCACGCCCAGCTCCGCGGTCACCGGCGGCAGCTGCTCGGCGAGCTGGCGCATGGACCCGAGCATCCGGGTCACCGTCGCCGGCACCGGCTCGGGCATCGCCCCCAGCGCGCCGCTGCCCGCGGCGGCCATCAGCTCGACGACCGCCCTGGTCCGGTCGAGGAACACGTCGATCGTGGACTGCACCAGCCCGTGCCGCTCCTGCGCGGCCTGCGCCTTCTGGCTCATCGTCGGCCTCCTAGATCTCCTCGGGCACCATCTGGATGGCGCCGGAGGGGCATTCCGCGGCGCAGAGCCCGCAGCCCTTGCAGTAGTCGAGGTCGATCAGGTACTTCTCCCCCGGCCGGCCCAGCTTGATCACCGCGTTGTCCGGGCACACGCCGTAGCAGTTGTCGCAGCTGAAGCAGTTGCCGCAGGACATGCACCGGCGCGCCTCGTAGAGCGCGGAGTCCTCGCCGAGGCCCTGCACCACCTCGTCGAAGGTGGACTCGCGGCGCGCCTTCTCCAGCTGTGGCTGGCGACTGCGGGGGGCGTCGGCGTAGTACCAGGTGTTCAACGTGTCGTACGTCGCGAGCGCCGGCCGCCGGACGGGCTCGGGGGCCGCCCCGGAGAGCCACGCGTCGATGTTCTTCGCCGCCTTCTTGCCGTGGCCCACTGCCACGGTGACCGAGCGGTCGAACGGCACCATGTCGCCGCCGGCGAAGACGCCCGGGCAGCCGGTCATCATGTCGGGGCCCACCGAGACCACGCCGCGGTCCACCTTGAGTCCGGGCACGCCGTCGAGCAGGGACAGGTCGGTGTCCTGGCCCAGGGCCAGCACGAGCGAGTCCGCGTCGAGCTCGTCGAGCTCACCGGTCGGCTGCGGGAAGCCGGACTCGTCGAGCTCCATCTTCTCGACGACCAGCTTGCCCTGCTCGACCTGCTTGATCGTGGTGAGCCACTTGAACAGCACGCCCTCCTCCTCGGCCTCGACGAACTCCGACTCGTGGGCGGGCATCTTGTCCTTGTTGCGCCGGTAGACCACGACCGCCTCCGAGGCGCCGAGCCGCTTCGCCGTCCGGGCCGCGTCCATGGCGGTGTTGCCGCCGCCGTACACCGCGACCCGCCGGCCCAGCAGCGGCTTCTCGCCCTCCTCGAGACCGCGGAGCATGCTGACCGCGTCGAGCATGTGCGCCGCCGATCCGGCGGGGAGGTAGGCGCGCTTGCCGATCTGCGCACCGACGGCGAGGAACACCGCGTCGTACTCCTCCTTGACCGCCATCAGGTCGGTGACCTTGGCCTCCAGCTCCAAGGTGACGCCCAGGTCGAGGATCCGCTGGATCTCGGCGTCGAGGACCTCACGCGACAGCCGGTACCGCGGGATCCCGAACCGCATCATGCCGCCGGCCATCGGACCGGCCTCCTTGATCGTGACCGCGTGCCCGCGCCGGGCGAGGTGGTAGGCCGCGGCGAGGCCCGACGGGCCCGCACCCACGACCAGCACACGCTTGCCGGTGGGGGGGACGTCGACCGAGACCGTCCAGCCCTGGCGGATCGCCTCGTCGCCCAGGAACCGCTCCACGGAGTTGATCCCCACGGCCTCGTCGAGCTGCCCGCGGTTGCAGGCGGTCTCGCAGGGGTGGTAGCAGACCCGCCCCATGACCGCGGGGAACGGGTTCTCCTCCATGATCTTGCGCCACGCCAGCTCGTAGCCCTGGCCGCCCTCCTCGGCCTCGTAGAGCCAGGCCTGGATGTTCTCCCCGGCGGGGCAGCCGTCGTTGCACGGCGGCATCCGGTTCGTGTAGACGGCGCGCTCGGTGCGCCACGACCCGGTCCTGTTCGCGCGGCTGGATCCGATGTCGAGGGTGATGGCAAACGGCTTGTCCATGTCAGGCTCCCGGGAGCTCCGCGCCCTCGCCGTTCTCGGCGAGCAGCCCGAAGCGTTCGATGTTGTGGTCGGCGCCGGCCTGGATCCGGTCGATGAGGTCCTGCCGGGGCGGGTCCCCGAACAGGTGCGCGTAGCGCTTCTGCAGCTTGAGGTACTCCTCGACCGGGACCTGGTGCCGGATCTTCGACACCGAGGTGACCCGTCCGTGCTCGGCCTCGAAGACCGGGAAGATGCCGGTCTCCTTGGCGAGCCGGGAGAGCCGGATCGTGTCGCTGGAGGCCGCGCCCCAGCCCAGCGGGCAGGGCACGAACACGTGCAGGTAGCGGGCTCCGCGGAACTCCATCGCCCGCTCCACCTTGGCCTCGAGGTCGCGCAGCTCGGCCACGGTCGCGGTCGCGACGTAGGGGATCTCGTGCGCCAGCGCGATCAGGGGCACGTTCTTCCCCTGGCCGAAGGCGTTGCCCGGGGACGACCCGAGCGGCTTGGTGTTCGCGGTGCGCGCCGCCGGCGGGGTCGCGCCCGACCGCTGCACGCCGGTGTTCATGTAGCCCTCGTTGTCGTAGCAGACGAACAGGACGTCGTCGTTGCGCTCGAACATCCCCGACAGCGTGCCGAAGCCGATGTCGACCGTCCCGCCGTCGCCGGCCTGCCCGACGACCCGGATGTCGTCGCGGCCCTTGGCGCGCAGTGCCGCGGCGACCCCTGCCGCCACCGCAGGACCGTTCCCGAACAGCGAGTGCAGCCAGGGCAGCTGCCACGAGGACTCCGGGTACGGCGTCGAGAACACCTCGAGGCAGCCGGTGGAGTTCGCGGCGACGACCTTGCCGCCCGTCGCGCGCATGGCCGCGTCGAGCACGTAGCGGGCGCCCAGCGCCTCACCGCAGCCCTGGCAGGCACGGTGGCCCGAGGTGAGCGAGTTCGAGCGGCCCATCCTGGCCTGCACGGACCGCTGCTCGGGGTCGAGCAGCCGGTTGCCGGCCACGAACGTGCCGGCCTGGTAGAGCTTGATCTCCTGGTACGCCACGGCGCGCCTCCTACTCGTAGGCCCCGGATGCGACGGTGCCGATGTCGCGGAGCATGTGCTCGGCGTGCGGCCCGGGACGGTTGCCCTTCCGGGACCGTTCGAGCTCGCGCTGCACGAGCCCGGCGTCGAGGTCGAGGAAGTGCAGCTGCCGCGGGTCGAGCCGCGCGCCGAGCACGTCGTCGAGCAGTCCGCGCAGCGAGGCGCGCGTGATCGGCCGGCCTCCCAGCCCGGCCACCACGTCGTACACCTCGACCGGAAGGCCGCGCGTCGCGTCACGTGTGTTCTGCCCGACGATGCCGCCGGCGCCGACCGCGAACGCCTTCTCCACCACGACCACGCGCTCCGCGGCGCTCAGCGCCTCCCGGACCTCCGCGATCGGCCAGGGGCGGAAGCACTTGATCCCGAGCGCCCCGATCGGGACGCCCTCGTCGCGGAGTCCGTCGACGACGTCCTCGATCGTGCCGAGCACCGACCCGAGGGCGACCACGACGGTGGTCGCGCCCTCGACCCGGTAGGGCCTGACCAGGCCGCCCGAGTCCCGGCCGAACGCCTCCTGGAAGTCGGCGGCGATCGCCGGGATCTCGTCGAGCGCCTCCATCTGCTTGGCGTGCATGAGGTACTTCACCTCGGTGAATGCCTCCGGGCCCACCATCGCGCCGATGGTCACCGGGTCCGCCGGGTCGAGCATCTGCTGCGGGGAGAAGGCGGGCAGGAACGCGTCCACCTGCGCCTGCGTCGGCAGGTTCACCTGCTCGAACGCGTGCGTGAGCACGAAGCCGTCCATGCAGACCATCACCGGCACGGACAGCCGCTCGGCCAGGCGGAAGGCCTGCAGGTGCAGGTCCACGGCCTCCTGGTTGGACTCGGCGTAGAGCTGGAGCCATCCGGAGTCACGCATGGACATCGCGTCGGAGTGGTCGTTCCAGATGTTGATCGGGGCGCCGATGGCGCGGTTGGCCACGGTCATCACGATCGGCAGGCCCAGGCCGGAGGCGTTGAACAGCGCTTCGGCCATGAACAGCAGGCCCTGGCTGGAGGTCGCGGTGTAGGTGCGTGCGCCCGCGGCGGAGGCACCGATGCAGGCCGAGAGCGCCCCGAACTCGGACTCGACCATCATGTACTCGCAGCGCGGCAGGTCGCCGGTGCGGACCAGGTCCGACAGCGCTTCGACGATGTGCGTCTGCGGCGAGATCGGGTAGGCGGCGATCACCTCGGGCCGGCACAGAGCGACCGCCCTGGCGACGGCCTGCGAGCCTTCGATCTGCTCAAGCATCGGCGAGCCTCCCGATCTGTTCGTGGACGTGGACGTACGCCGCCTCCGCAGCGGCCGCGTTGCCCTCGCCGACGCGACCGGCGAACCGGGCGCGGATCGCGGCCTGGACCGACGCGAGCGACACCCGGCCGGTCAGCGCGGCGAACCCGCCGAGCAGGGCCGCGTTGGGGAGCGGCCGACCGAGGTGGTCGCGGGCCATCTCGGTGGCGGGGACGGTGACGAGGCGATGGGGCGGCATCAGCGCGGCGACCTCGGCGATGCCGAGCTCGTCGATGCCCCGGGCGGTGTTGATCAGCACGAACGCCTCGTGCCCGACGCCGTCGAACAGGTTGACCTGGTGCAGCAGGGTCGGGTCCTGGACGATCAGCGCGTCCGGCTCCGTGATCGGCTCGCGCAGCCGGATCGGCCGGTCGTCGATGCGGCAGAACGCCACCACCGGCGCGCCGGTGCGCTCCGAGCCGAAGGTCGGGAACGCCTGTGCGTGCCGGCCCTCGCCGAAGGCCGCGACGGACAGCATCTCGGCAGCGGTCACCGCTCCCTGACCGCCGCGGCCGTGGATCCGTATCTCGAACATGGGCTGCCTCCCTCACTCGGACGCTAGGCGCACCGCGTTCGCCCGGTAAGGGCCCTTCGGCCTACCCCGGGTGGGTCATCGGGCACCCGCGAGCGGAGGCCGGCCGGGGGGTGACCTTCGGCCCTGGGAGCTGCGTCCCCGCACGGTGACGCTGGGGGGGTGGGGAGGCGGTTCGAGCCCTCCCCACGACCCCTAAGGAGGGATGGAGATGACCACTGTTGCCCGTCGGAGCGGAGGTCCGGTCGCGGACATGCTCGACTGGCTCGAGTCGAGCGCCGGGATCGGCATGCGAGGACTCGGGCTCGCGCCGTACGTCCGGGTGGAGGACTTCACCGAGGACGGCACCTACGTCCTCAGGGCGGAGCTCCCCGGGATCGACCCGGACAAGGACGTCGAGCTCACGGTCGAGGGTGATCTGCTCACGATCCGAGGCGAGCGCCGTGAGGAGCAGAAGGACAAGAACCACCACGAGTTCCACTACGGCGCCTTCGCGCGCAGCGTCCCGCTGCCCAGCGGGGTGAAGGCCGAGGACGTCACCGCGACGTACAGCGACGGCGTGCTCGAGGTGCGGGTCCCGGCGCACGGCGAGGAGAGCGCCCCCCGGACGATCCCGGTGCAGCGGGCCGACGCCTGAGGCGAGAAGCACGCGGGTCGAGAAGCCGGTGGCCACCGGCTTCCCGACCCGCGTCAGGGGTCAGGCGTCGGACCCGGCCTTGCGGTCGCGCGTGTCCGTCTCCGGCTCCCGCTCCTTCCGGGCCGCCTTGCGTGCGTGCTCGGCCTCGGCGGCGAGGTACTTGTTGAGCCCGGCCCACATCCGCGCACGGTTGGCGCTCCTGGTCGCCTTGGAGGCAGACTCCACGGCTTCCTTCTGTGCCCTGGCGCTCTCCAGGTCTTCCATGATCGCTCCTCGTGTCGCCCCGATACCGCTACGGTGCGCCACCGCAGGGCGACCTGCCAGGGCCCTTCGACCCTTGGCCGCGTTGCGACGGTCTCCCGGCGGCAGGACCCGGGAAGCAGGACCCCGGATGCAGGGCCCGGCGTCGGGTGACCTTCGGCCCGGGTGGACCCGGCCCGCGGCGGTGAGACTGAAGCAGGGCCCGCCCGGGCCCTCGGCAGGAGGCGGAGATGGACCGGCTGACCCCGCTCGCCGCGGCGTTCCTCGAGGCGGAGGACGTCGACAGCCGGGCGTCGCTCGCGATCGGGTCGCTGGCGGTCTTCGAGGGCCCCGCGCCGGCGTTCGACGACTTCGTGGCAGCGATCGCCGGACGGTTGCCGCTGATCCCGCGCTACCGCCAGAAGCTCCGCCCGGCACCGTTCGACCTGGCACCGCCGGCCTGGGTGGACGACCCCGGTTTCGACGTGCGCTGGCACATCCGCAACACCGCGCTGCCCGCCCCGGGCGGACCGGCGGAGATCGGCCGGTTCATGAGCCGGGTGATGTCCGCACGGATGGACCGGGGCCGGCCGTTGTGGGAGTACTGGTTCTGCGAGGGGCTGTCGGGCGGCCGGTGGGCGCTGCTGTCCAAGCTGCACCACTGCCTGGTCGACGGGGTCTCCGGCACCGACATCTACCAGCTGGTCCTCGACCCGACCCGCACCCCTCGCCCCGCCGTACCCGACACCTGGACGCCTGCGCCGCAGTCGTCCGCGCTCGTCTTCGCCGCGGAGTCGGTCCGGGACCTCGTCTCGTCCCCGGTCCAAGGTGCCCGGACGGTCGCCCGTGCGCTCGCGGCCCCGCGCCACCTGGTGCGGGCGGCTTCCGGATCGGCCAGGGGGCTGTGGACCCTCGCGACCGCGGCGCGCCCGGTCCCCGGCTCGTCGCTGACCGGACCGCTCCACGGGAGCCGCCGCTACGCGTGGACCGACGTCGCGCTGAGCGACATCCGCACCGTGCGCCGGGCGTACGACGCGACCGTGAACGACGTCGCGCTGGCCGTCGTCAGCGGGGCGTTCCGGCGACTGCTGCTGTCCCGGGGCGAGGTCCCGGACCCGCACGCCCTGCGGTCGCTGGTGCCGGTGTCGACGCGGGAGCCCGGGGCCGAGTCCGTCCCGGACAACCGGGTCTCGCTGATGCTGCCCTACCTGCCGGTGGACGTCGCCGACCCGGGCGGGCGGCTGGCCGCCATCCGCAGCCGGATCCGCTCGCTGCGCGCGAGCCACGAGGCCGAGGCCGGGGGGAGCATCACGTCGGCGGCCGAGTACGGGCCGTTCCCGACGGTGTCGTGGGGCATCCGTCTCGGCTTCCGGCTCCCCCAGCGCCAGGTCGCCACGGTCACCACCAACGTGCCCGGTCCGCGGCAGACGCTGTACGGCCTGGGCCGTGAGGTCCAGCAGATGCTGCCGTACGTGCCGATCGCCGACCGGGTCCGCATCGGGATCGCGATGTTCTCCTACCGCGACGTGCTGACGTTCGGGATCACCGCCGACTACGACTCGACCCCGGACATCGACGTGCTGGCCGGAGGGATCACGGAGTCGATCGACGAGCTGGTGCGGGAGGCGGGCCGGCTCGCCTGACCGGGCTCACCCGGGACCGGAGACAACACACAGGGGTGGCCCCGGCCGACCGGCCGGGGCCACCCCGGTGTGCGTTGCCCGGGATCAGGCGATGGGGGCGTGCGTGGCCTCCCAGGCGTTGTACCCGCCGAGCACGTCGGAGACGTCGGCGAAGCCGAGGTGGCGCAGCAGGCTGCCGCCCACGCTGGACCGCCAGCCACCGGCGCAGTACAGCACCGTGGTCCTGGTCGGGTCGAGCTCGTCGACGCGCCGCGCGAGCTGGGCCAGCGGGATGTTCACCGCGCCGGGCACCATGCCGGCCTCGGTCTCGCCGACGTTGCGGACGTCGACCAGCTGCACGTCGTCGGCGCAGGTCACGTCCGCCAGCTGCGCCGGCGTGATCCGGCTGGAGTGCTCCACGAGGTCCTGGTGGTCGATGAGGTAGGCCTCGGGACGCGGCACGAAGCCGATCGCGTGGTCGAAGCCGATCCTGGCCAGCCGGACGCCGGCCTCCTGCTCCTCACCCTCGGGCGCCATCAAGATGATGGTGTCGTGGGGCTTGACGACCATGCCGACCGTCTCGGCCATCCGGCCGTCGACCGGGACGTTGATCGCGCCGCGGAGGTGACCAGCGGCGAACTCCATCTGGTCGCGCGCGTCGATCACCTTGGCGCCGGCGGACAGCGCCTGGTCGATCTGCTCCGGCGACAGCGCGGCCAGGGTCGTGCCGGGTTCGCGGGTGCCGCGCTCCTGGCGGTTGAGGACCGCGTTGTAGAGGAAGTACTCCGGGGCCGGCGGCTGGCCGGCCGTCACGACCGCGAGGAACTGCTCCTCGGTCATCGGCTGGCAGGCGTAGTTGGACGCGCGCTGCTCCCCGATCGTGGACTGGGTCTCCGTGGACAGGTTCTTGCCGCAGGACGACCCGGCGCCGTGGGCCGGGAAGACGCGGGTCTCGTCGGGCAGGCCCATCAGCTTGTGCTGGACCGAGTCGTAGAGCATCGTGCCGAGCTCGTCGGCGGTGACGCCCACCGAGGCCAGCAGGTCGGGGCGGCCCACGTCGCCGATGAACAGCGCGTCACCGGTGAGCACGCCGTACGGCGCGCTGTCGGCCGCGTGCTCGTAGACCACCACGCTGATCGACTCGGGGGTGTGCCCGGGCGTCTCCATGATCTCGAGCACGACGTCGCCGAGCTCGATCCGCTCGCCGTCGGAGAGCGACCGCGACTCGAAGTCGGTCTCGCCGGCGCGGCCGTAGCCGATCCACGCGCCGGTGGCCTTGGCCAGCTCGATGTGGCCGGACACGAAGTCTGCGTGGAAGTGCGTGTTGATCACGCCCACGATCGTCAGCCCGTGAGCCTCGGCGTCGGTGAGGTACTCCTCGATGTCACGGCGGGGGTCGACCACGACAGCCTTGCCGCTCGTCTCGTCGCCCACGAGGTAGGACGCCTGCGAGAGGCAGTCCAGGTAGTACTGCGCGAAATGCATGGGTGCTCCTTGGCTTTGCTACGTCAGCTGGGTACCACCTCAATGTATACCCATGGGGGTATTATTCCCGGTGGACCAGACCAGTGCCCTGCCCCGGGTCCTCCCCGATCCGCGACGCCGGCCTCGTCACAGCGGTTACGATCCGAGAAACGGACAAAGTCGCGCGCGAGAGGTCACCCGATGTCTTCACCCAGCCCCGGCTACTCGATCACCATCCGCGTCGAGACGCCCGCCGGGGCGAACGCGACGGCCGCGCTCACCGGCGCGGTGGGCTCCGCGGGAGGCGCGCTCACCGCCCTCGACGTCGTCGAGAGCCAGCAGACCCGGATGGTGGTCGACGTCACCTGCGACACCACGGGCGAGGAGCACGCCGAGCAGATCACCAAGGCCCTCGCCGCGATCCCGGGCACGACCGTGCGCAAGGTGAGCGACCGGACCTTCCTGATGCACCTCGGCGGCAAGATCGAGGTCAACCCCAAGGTGCCGTTGAAGCACCGGGACGACCTGGCAAGGGCCTACACGCCGGGCGTGGCCCGGGTCTCCATGGCCATCGCCGAGCATCCCGAGGACGCGCGGCAGCTGACCATCAAGCGCAACACCGTCGCGGTGGTCACCGACGGCTCGGCGGTGCTCGGCCTGGGCAACATCGGCGCGACCGCTGCGCTGCCGGTCATGGAGGGCAAGGCGGCCCTGTTCAAGCAGTTCGGCGGCGTCGACGCGTGGCCGGTGTGCCTGGACACCCAGGACACCGACACCCTGGTGGAGATCGTCCGGGCGATGGCCCCCGCCTACGGCGGGGTCAACCTGGAGGACATCTCCGCGCCGCGCTGCTTCGAGATCGAGGCGCGGTTGCGCGAGCTGCTCGACATCCCGGTGTTCCACGACGACCAGCACGGCACCGCCGTGGTCGTGCTCGGCGCGCTGACCAACGCGCTGCGCGTCGTCGGCAAGCGCATCGAGGACGTGCGCATCGTGGTCTCCGGTGTCGGCGCCGCCGGCAACGCGATCATCCGGCTGCTGCACGCCCAGGGTGCCGGCGAGATCGTCGGGTGCGGCCGCACGGGCACCGTGCACGCCGGTCAGGAGGGTCTGGACCCGTACCGCCGCTGGATCGCCGAGCACACCAACCCGGCCAGGGTTGAGGGCTCCCTCAAGGAGGTCCTGGTCGGCGCGGACGTCTTCATCGGGGTCTCGGCGCCCAACCTGCTGACCGGTGACGACATCGCGACGATGGCCCCCGACGCCATCGTGTTCGCGCTCGCCAACCCCGTCCCCGAGGTGGACCCGGTCGCCGCGAGCAAGCACGCCGCGGTGGTGGCCACGGGCCGCTCGGACTACCCGAACCAGATCAACAACGTGCTCGTGTTTCCCGGCTTCTTCCGCGGGCTGCTCGACGCGGGCGTCTCCGACATCACCGACGCGATGATGGTCGCGGCGGCGACGGCGATCGCCGACAGGGTCGCTGCCGACCAGCTCAACGCGAACTACATCGTGCCCAGCGTCTTCGACTCGAGCGTGGCCCCCGCGGTCGCCGCCGCCGTGCGGGCTGCGGCCGCCGAGTAGCACCGGCGGGCCCCCGGCTCGTCAGTCGTCCAGGCCCCCGGACCGGGGGTCGAAGCCGTGGAAGACCCAGCTGCCGTCGGCGTGGACCAGCGCGACCGCCAGGGCGACCGCGGACGCCGCGACCGCCACCAGCAGCAGCACCCGGGTCCAGGCACCGGGGACCCTGCCCGAGGCCCCGCGAGCGACGGTGAGCCGGAGGGCCGGCACGATCCGGCCCAGCAGGTGCAGGCCGGTCGCCCCGATCCAGAGGATGAAGAAGCCCTGGTGCAGCGTGAGCCAGTCGGCGCGCAGCCCCGCGACCGAGACCAGGCTCTGGCGGGCGGTCTCCTCACCCAGGAGCACGAGCAAGATCCCCGACCCGAGCACCCCGAGCGTCGAGACCACGACCAGGGGCCCCAGCAGCCGCAGCAGCAGCGGTGGTGGGCCCGCCTCCTGGTACGGCGCGTTCCCGAAGTAGTAGCGGGTCATCCGCCAGCCGGTGCTGGCGGTCTTCATCACGGCAGGGGGCACCAGCAGCGCGCCGATGGCCACGTGCCAGGAGATCAACCCGCGGACGTCGACGAGCGTCAGCAGCTCCGCCGCCGAGAGCGCCAGCAGCACCAGCGCGGTCCACGCGGTGAGCAGGGCGTTCCCCGCCGGGCCACCGGTGCGCGGGAGCACCGGGTCCGCCCTGCGCTCACGACCGGTGGCCTCCGCGACGACGTCGGCGACGGCTGTGACGAGCGGGCCTTGCTGGGAGCCTCCGAGGATCTGCACCCGCCCAGGGTGGCGGATCTTTCTGTGCGCGTCCTGTGAGTTCGCCCTGGGTCGAGCCCTGGATGCTCGACCCGGGTCGAGGCCCAGACCCTGACGGGACGCGGGGACTAGGGTCGACCGCGTGAGCGAGCTACCCGTCCTCGAGCCCGAGGAGCAGCGCATCCTCGGCAGCCTCCTGGAAAAGCAGACCACGGTGCCGGCGTCCTATCCGCTGAGCGCCAACGCGCTGCGCACCGCGTGCAACCAGACCAGCAACCGGGAGCCCGTGGTCGACCTCGACCAGCAGACGATCGAGCGGACCGCGCGGGCGCTCAAGGAGCGAGGGCTGCTGCGGATCGTGTGGTCCGACACCGGGCGGCGGACGTTGAAGTACCACCAGACCCTCGACGAGCGGCTCGGGCTCGAGCCGGACCAGCGGGCGCTGCTGACCGTGCTGCTCCTGCGGGGCGCGCAGGCGCCCGGCGAGCTGCGCACCCGCACCGAGCGGCTGCACGCGTTCGCCGACCGGGGCGCGGTCGAGGCGTGCCTGCACCGGATGGCCGAACGACCCACCCCGCTCGTGCGCGAGCTCGAGCGGGGACCCGGGCAGCAGGACCGGCGCTGGATCCATCTCCTCGGGCCGGTCGCACCGCAGGCCGCGACCGACCCGGCAGCGGCGCTCGACCGGGAGGGCGTGATCGCCGACGGCGCGGAGGCACGCGACGCCCGGGTGCGCGCGTCGTACGACGCCGTCGCGACCGGCTATGCCGACCACCTTGCCGACGAGCTGCCGGACCTGCCGTTCGAGACCTGGCTGCTGGACCGGGTGGTCACCCATGCGGCCGGGCGGCCCGTGGTGGAGGCCGGCTCGGGGCCGGGACACGTCACGGCGTACCTGGCCGACCGGGGCGCCGAGGCCTCCGGGATCGACCTCTCGCCCGCGATGGTGGCCGAGGCCCGCCGCCGCTTCCCGGGTCACAGCTTCGAGGTCGGCGACCTGCGGCGGCTGAGCCGTCCCGCCACCAGCGCCGGCTGGGCGGCCGTCCTGGCCTGGTACTCGCTGATCCACCTGGCCGCCTCCGAGCTGCCCGCCGCGGTGGCCGCCCTGGCCCGTCCGCTCGCGCCCGGCGGGTGGCTGGTCCTGGGGCTGCACGCGGGGGCCGAGGTCCGCCACCTCGACGACTGGTTCAGCGCCGGGGTCGACCTCGACTTCGTGCTGCATGAGCCGGCATCCGTGGTCGGCGTCGTCGAGGCGGCCGGCCTCGTCGACGTTGAGTGGTACCTGCGCGGGCCGGTCGCCGACCGGGGCGAGACGTCCCAGCGCCTGTACGTGATCGCACGCAAGCCTGCCTGAGCCTCCGCCCCCGCGAGCACGCCGTCCGTCGATCGGCCCGCGTGGTGCTCGTGCTCGGGTACCTCGGTTGCATGACCACCCGGTCCCGGATGGCGGAGGTGTACAGAGCCCAGCGACGCCCGAGAGCGCCGACGGCGTACGTGGTGGCCACCTCGCTGGCAGGCACGGCAGCCCTTGTCAGCGGCGTGATCGCCGTGGTCTGGGCGGTCGAGTCGATGCTGGTCGTGCTGGTCGCGGCGACCGCCACCCTGTGGCTGCTGGCGACCGTGCGGCACCTGGCCACGGCGGTCTCCTCCAGGACTTGACCCGAAGTTGAGGTCGTCCTGAGGGCCAACTGACGTGCGTCGTCGCAGCGTGGGTCGAACCGGAACGGCCCCGGCGCCGTACTCCATGCACGGGGCGGAGCACCTCGAGCCTTCGGGAGGAACTGGTGATCCAGCGACTGCGACTGTGGGGGCCACGCCACCGTGCGTCGGACATCCGGTGGTCGATCGCCGCGAACACCCAGATCGAGATGGCCGACCGCACGGCGCTGGACGAGCTGGGATGGGGGTACGACCTCGCGGGGTCGGTCGACGGCGTGCTGTGCGCGTCCCGACATCCCACGGGCTGGTTCGTGCACGGCCTCCGGTCCGACTCGATGTCCCGCACGCAGGCCCGGGAGTTCGCCGAGTTCACTACCGTGCGGGTCTACCTGCTGCTGCGTGAGGGACCTCGGCCACCGGCGTGGAGACTGTCACCCGACGGGCGTGAGTGGCGCGCGTTCTTGCTCGCCGCGCCCGCGGAGCCGCTCTCGGAGGTCCCCGACGTGCTCCCACCGCACTGGAGTCCCAGCGGCTGAGTAGACCATCGCGATGCCGGCCGACGCCGGCCGTAGCCTCGGGATCATGGACGTGTTCACGTTGGCCGGCGGCCGCGGCATCGAGTACGTCGAGGCCGGCGATCCACGCGGCCAACCTGTCGTCCACCTGCACGGGACACCCGGCACCGCTGGGTCGGTGGTGCTCCTCGACGACGCTGCCGGCCGACACGGCGTGCGGCTCCTGGCGGTTTCACGCCCGGGCTACGGTGGCTCGACGACCACCGCCCCGGGGCTGCTCTCCGTGGCTCGAGACATCGGCGAGCTGACCCGCGGCCTGGGGATGGACGACTTCGCGGTGCTCGGGGTCTCCGGAGGTGGGCCCTTCGCCCTGGCCACCGCCGCTGCACTCGCCTCGACGGGTGCGGCAGGTGCTGGTCGCCGCAGGCCCTGGCCCGCTCCAGCTGCTTGCACCCGAGCACCTCGAGCCCGACGACGAACGCGCGCTCGAGATGCTGGCGGCCGGCGATGTCGCGGGGGCGGTGGCCCTGGTCACCGCGGAGGCGCAGCGAGACTTCGATGCCTTGCGTCGACTCCCGAGCGAGGAGTTCGCGACGGCCTTCAGCGGTATGGCTCCACCCAGCGAACACTACTTCGACACGCGTCCGGGCGACCGCGCGACCTTTGTGTCGGACTTCCGCCGGGCAATCGAACGCTACGACGGGTTCGTGCGCGACAACCTCAGCTGGGTCGGGCCGTGGGACTTCGAGCTTGACGACGTCGTCGCCCCGGTTCACCTCTTCTACGGTGGCGCGGACGCCATGGTGCCCGCCGTCAACGGCGAGTGGCTCGCCGGACGGCTGGCGAAGGCAACCCTCACCATCGATCCCGACGCCGGCCACGGTGAGGTCTGCTTCGGGCTCGGAGAGCGGATGTTCACCGCTCTGAGGCGGACGTCCTGAGCTCGGGACACCGCCACCACGCCGGCGGCAGTGCCTCGCCGCGGCGTGGGTCAAGGCCTCGCGGCAGCCGGGTCTAGGGACGGGTCGCCTGCACGAGGACGACCGGGCCGAACGCGTGGTCGACGTGCTCGACCTCGTGGGCGTCCTCGAACCCGGCCGCGACGAGAAGCGCGACGGTGCGATCGCCGAGGGTGCGGGGCACCGCCGTGCCCTGGGTGGCTCGGGGACGCAGCAGGCGGGACAGGTGCCGGACGGCGTGGGCCCCACCGTGGTGGTGGGTGGGGTGGGGTGAGTCCCCGACGGGTGCTGGGCCGCCGAGGTCGACGACGGTGACCTTGCCCCCCGGGCGGAGGGCGCGGAGCGCGTCGCGTGCGAACGCGACCCGGCCGTCGTCGTCGACGTGGTGCAGCGCGAGCGACGAGACCACGTGGTCCAGCGATGCGTCCTCAGCAGGGATCCGGTCGGCGTACGCCTGGACGAGGGTGAGGGGCACGCCACGGCGGCGCGCCTTGCGCGCGGCCGTGCGGAGGGCCCGGTCGTCCGGGTCGAGGCCGGTGACCCGCACGTCCGGGTGAGCCGCGAGGACGGCGAGCGACAGGTTGCCGGTGCCGCAGCCGACGTCGACCACGGTCTGGCCGGGCATGATGCCCGCGAGCTCGACCGCACGTTGCTGGAGCGCCTGGACGCCGGCCACCCGGCTGAGGACGTCGTAGAGCGGGAGCAGCCAGGTCCTTCCCATGCCGGGCAGGAATGGCCGGTCCCGCTCCTCCGGCGTGCGCTGGTCGAGGATGCGTACCTCGGCGTGATCGTGCATCGGGTGCCTCCTCGTTGCTGGTCGGCAACAGGTCTGCGCGGTCCGTGGCAGGGGTCTTCCCATCACCACCAAGCCTTGGGCATCCTTCGGCCCGAGACAACACGGAAGGCGGAGCATCGCACCCCGCGTTCACGCCGGAGGCGCTGGCCGAGCGTGACGCTGCAGGGTGGCGCGACCCGAGTTCGCCGCGCGGCCTCAGCGATCGGAGCGGAGCCGCTCCCGATGGCGGACGACGTACGCTGCCGCCTCCGCACGGTTGCGGAGTCCCAGCTTGGACAGCACGTTGCGGACATGTCGTTCGACGGTCTTGCGCGAAAGGAACAGGCGCGCGGCGAGCTCTCGGTTCGTCATCCCCTCGCCGAGAAGCTCGAGCACCTCGCGCTCGCGCCGGGTCAGCTGCCCGGTTGCCGCCGGTCCGCCCCTGGCGGCCGCCACGCCGAGCTCGCGGAGGCGGGAGGCGGCGGCATCCGCGTCGCCTCCCGCTCCGAGCGCCTCGAACGTGGCCAAGGCCGCGCGAGCCTCGACGACGGCGCTGTCTCCGGTCAAGAGGCCGGACAGCGCCATCCGGGTCCGCGCCGTCTCCAGCGGCAGATGGAGCCGGGCGAACAGGCTCAGCGCCCGCTCGAGAGAGTGCACGTCCGACCGGAGCCGACCGGAGGCCCGCAGCGCACGGGCCAGCAGCTGCTCGCACCGCGTGCTCGCCGCGAGGTCGTTGAGCCGCTGCACCGCGTCCTCCGCCTCCGGCGGCTGGGTGACCTGGGCCAGCACCTCCCACAGGCTGGCCTCCTCGAGGCGGGCGCCAAGACCCGAGCGGTGCGACCCCGAGGACATCTCCACGTCGTCTGCCTCGAGGGCCTGCGCACGGCGCAGCGCGATGCGCCGAGCACCCGCCCGATCGCCCCGTGCCGACGCCAGCCTCGCGAGCACCACCGCACTGGTGTCGAAATCATGGAAGCCCTCGAGGAGCCGCTCGGCCTCGTCGAGGCGGCCCTGGGCGAGGCGCAGCTCGGCCAGCCAGGCAGCTGCCTCGGCGCAGACGGCCGGCTCCGCCGAAGCGCCGATTCCAACCGCCGCCGCCAGCTCGCGCTCGGCACCGCCGAAGTCACCCGACGCCAGGAGGACGGCGCCGAGGTAGGTGCGGCAGGTCGTGTGGAGATGGGGGTTGCCGAAGCGCCGCTCGAAGGCATCGGCTGCCCGGATCCACTGCAGGGCGTGCTCGATGTCGGCCGTCTGGGCACACGCACCGATGAGCGTGCAGCTCACATAGACGGCGGTGTGCGGCCGGGTCGACTCCCCGGCCAGAGAAGCGGCCATCGCCTCGTCCATCAGCGTTCCCCCCTCCTCCGCCCGGCCCTGGGCGACCAGGGAGGCGCCCAGCTCGCTGAGCGCACACAGTTCGAGGTCGGCGTCGCCGAACCGGGTTGCCAGCTCGCGCGCCCGGGTGGCCAGCCCTTCGGCCGTGGCAGGGTCGGCGCTGTCGTGCGCCTGCAGCAGTGCGACCCAGCCGCTCAGCGGGGGGAGGTCGGCCTCGGCGACGACGCGAGCGACGCGGGCGAGCCAGCCACGAGCGGCCGCGGTGTTACCGAGGCTCACTCGATACGTGAGGTAGAGCCCGATGCCGACGGTCGCCGAGGCCGTGGAGTCGCCGCGCCGCTGAAAGGCCGTGAACGCCTGCTCGAGGTAGTGGACCGAGTTGACCGTCTCACCCAACCACCACAAGACGTCTCCGAGTCCGGCGAGCACCTCGGGGGTGGGAGCGTGATCGGCGGCAAGGCTCTCGAACGCGCGACGTGCCGCCACCCAGTCGCCAGCCTCCATTGCGGCTCGCGCGGTAGCGGCGAGCTCATCCCGCCGGTTCGGCATAGCCTTCACCGTACGCGCGAGCGAGCCCGCCCGGCTGAGGCGGCGCCCTCACCCCCGCTCGCCAACCCCGGCCATGGGTGGCCCAGCGGAGCGTCTCGCCCAGATGCGCTCCACGAGTTGAGGGTTTCTCCGGATGCCCTACCCAGGTCGCCAGCCCACGCTGGGGGCCAGGACTCTTCGGTGGAACGGGGTGAACTGCGATGGGTGGACTGGCCGGCGAGCGAGCCGTCGTCCTGGGCGGAAGCATGGCGGGGCTCCTGGCGGCACGAGCTCTTGCGGACCACTACGGCGAGGTGCTCATCGTCGAGCGCGACGCGCTTCCCGCTGGCGCGGAGCATCGTCGTGGGGTTCCGCAGTCGCGGCATGCCCACGGCCTCCTGGCCCGCGGCCAGCAGGTCCTTGAGGAGCTGTTTCCCGGACTCACCGAGGAGCTCGTCGGCCTCGGAGCGCCACGCGGGGACATGCTGGGCAGCGTCCGGACGTACTTCAGCGGGCATCGGCTGCGATCCGCTCCCGCGGGTGTCGTGGTGCTCCAGGCGAGCCGCCCGTTGCTGGAGGCGACGATTCGGGCCCGGGTCCGCGCCCTGCCGTCGGTACGGGTGGCCGAGGGGACCGACGTGGTCGGTCTCGTCGCCTCAACCGATGGCTCACGCATCATGGGCGCGCGCGTACGTCGTCGCGACGGCACCGGCTCAGAGGTCATCGACGCGGAACTGGTCGTCGACGCCACGGGGCGTGGGTCTCGCACGCCCGCGCGCGTCCTGGCCCTGGGCTTCCCGGAGCCCCCGGTGGACTCGGTGGCCGTCGACCTCGCCTACGCGACCCGCATCTACGCGCACACCGCCGGACTGCTCGGAGAGGACCTCAGCATCATCCACGGGCCGACTCACAACAACCCTCGTGGCGCCGCAGTGATCCGGATCGAGCACGACCGGCTGCTCGTCACCCTCTACGGCATCCGTGGCGACCACCCCCCGGCCGACCCAGCCGGTTTCGAGACGTTCGCCGAGGGGCTGAGCTTCCCCGACGTCCGCGACGTTCTGCGTCGTGCTGAACCCGTCGACGACCCCGTCCGGTTCCGACACCCCGCCAGCATCCGACACCGGTACGAGGCTGTGCGTCATTGGCCGCTCGGGCTCCTCGTCGTCGGAGACGCGGTCTGTTCCTTCAACCCCATCTACGGCCAGGGCATGAGCGTTGCTGCCCTCCAGGCGCTTGTCTTGCGTCACCACCTGATGCTCGGACGGGCGCCGGAGCCCGAGAAGTTCTTCCGGGAGATCGGGCGGATCGTCGACGTGCCTTGGAACATGTCCACCGGAAGCGACCTGTCCTTCGACGGCGTCCAGGGCCGGCGGACACTGCAGATGCGGCTCCTCAACCGGTACGTGGCCCGGCTTCATGCGCAGGCGGAACATGACGCGGACCTGGGCCGGACCTTCATCCGGGTGGCTGGCCTCGTCGACCCGCCTCGGTCGTTGCTTGCTCCACGCGTGGCCGCCCGAGTCCTCGTCCCCGAGCGTCGCCGCGTGCGGTCGCACCCCGGACCGGCAGCCTTCACCAGCTCGTAGCCCGTGCCCGGCGACGCGCCGATGCCTCGCCAATCTCTCGATATGTTGGTCCGCATGCGGCGGCCTGACGATGACGTGGCTGTTGACCGGAGCGGCAAACCCGTCCAGCGGTGAATGACGTTGAAGCCACACGAGATCGGCGCTGGAGCGACGCCCCGGCGGATGGGGATGCTGCGAGCGCTTGTTGTCCTGGCGTCGTTCCTGGTCACGCTCGACCTTGCGGGCGTGGTCATTCTGCTCCCGTCGATCCAGGACAGCCTGGGAGTCGATGTCGCGGGGGCGACCTGGGTCGTCGTCGGTTTCGTGCTTCCGTTGGCCGCACTACTCCCTGCCGGGGTCCGCTTCACCAGGCGACGTGGCGAACGGTGGGGCCTGCGCGTGGGCCTCGTGATGTTCGTCCTCGCCTCGGGCGTGGCCGCCGTCGCCCCTGATCTACCGGTTCTTCTGGCTGGACGGATCGTCCAGGGCGCTGCGGGCGCCCTGGTTGTTTCGGCCTTACGCTCCTTGAGCCACGACCCGTCGGGGTCGGGGTCTGCCCAGGCTGGTCAGCAGGACCAAGCCGCAGGTGCATTCCTCGGTGCGGGGATGGGACCGGTCTTGCCGGCAGCGCTCGCCACCTGGATCTCGTGGCGAACGCAGTTCGCGCTCGAGGCCGTTGTCGCGCTCGGACTGCTGTTGGCGGCGATGCGGGCCCTCCCCCGAACAACACCCGGCAGAGTGGCACCGCCCAGGGATGCCATGCAGCCTCTGCGGATCCTGATCGGGGGCACGGCGGTTGCGGCAGTGTTCGTCGCCGTGATCGAGGCGCCGAACGGCGGCTGGGTCCCCGCAGCCGTCATTGCCGTGCTGATCGCGACAGCCGCTGTCGTACTGCTTCGCTGGCCCAGGCTTCGGGGCGGTTCGATGCTGCTCGAGTTCGACCTGTTCCGCAGCCGACCGTTCTGGGCCGCGAACGCTGTGCGTGCGCTGACCGAGTTCGCCAGCGTCGGCATCTTCCTTCCGCTCTCGGGCTACCTGCAGCAGCAGCTGCACCACACCCCCATCATCGCCGGCCTTCTGCTCATGCCCATCATCGGCGGGGCCCTGCTGACCGCACCCGTCGCTGAAGCACTCGACGGGCGTGTCGATGCCAGGTGGCTGCTGGTTCCCGGCTTCCTCGCGATGGCCGCCGGAATCATCTGGCTCGCGCACGTCTCCTCGACGACACCCTGGTGGTTCTTCATCGCACCGCTCGCCGTCGTCGGCGGAGGAGCGGGGGCCCTCGAAGCCCCTGCAGAGTCCGTCATCCGGCGAGCCGCCCCTCCTGGCCGCGCCGAGGCCGCCTGGCAGCTGTCACACATCACCTACCTGCTGGGCATCGGTAGCGGGGTCGCGGTGGTCTCCGCCGTCTGGCAGTCGGCAGGTCCGGCCACCGCACTCGCCGTCAACACCGCCCTGCTCACCTGTGCCGCCGCCGCGGTCGGCGGAGCGGTGCTCGCCTCCCAGGTCAGCGGCGATGATCCACAGCCGACGCGCCGGGCTACCTGAGCAGCGTGGTGGGTCATCCCTACGCTGAGCTCGTACGTCGCCGCTCACGAGAGGTCTCACCATGAGGAACCCGGTTCTCGATCCGCGTCGTCCGCGCATCACCTCCAAGTGGCTGGTCCCGGCGTTGCTGTCGGCGGTCTTGCTGGTCGTCGTGGCGGGTGCCGCGGCTGCGGCTATCGAGACCCGCACCGTGAGCAGCTTCGGTCGTGGGTTGTGGTGGGCCACGAGCCTGATCACCACGGTCGGGTTCGTCGGCGAACCCCCCGAGACCCCGGCGGGCGTGCTCCTGTCCGCGTTCCTCATGATCGTCGGCTTCCTGCTCTTGGCAATGATCAGCGCGTCCCTTGCCGCACTCTTCGTGCGTCAGGAGGAACGTCCGTTCGAGGTGGAGGAGGCGTCAGCGGACCAGCGGATGCTCGACACCCTCGAGCGGCTCGAGCAGCGGCTGCAGTCGATCGAGGCCAAGATGGACGCTCGCTAACAGCAACGACCGGGGCGGGGCCCCGACCGAGACATCCGCTTCAGCGCCACCCGCGCGTCCTCGAGGCCGCGCCCTCACCGCTTGGTCGGCTACACGGACGTCCACTCGTGAGCGGATCTGCGATCGAGGTGCCATGCTGCGACCATGTCTTTGCCACCCGCTCCGCCCCCCGGGTGGGCGCACTCGGATCCCCTTCCCTCCACGATGCGGGCGGCTGTGATCACTCGGCACGGCGGGCCGGGGGTGATCGACGTGCGCGACGTTCCGGTGCCTCACCCAGGTCCTGACGAGGTGCTGGTGCGCGTAGCCGCCGCAGGCTGCAACAACACCGACCTGTGGACCCGGGAGGGTTCCTACGGCTTGACGGGCGGATCGAACCAGAGGGCGGGTTGGCTCGGGCCGCTCGACTTCCCGCGCATCCAAGGCGGTGATGTGGCCGGCATCGTGGTTGCCTGCGGCGAAGTGGTGGCGACCGACGTCCTGGGGTCGCGAGTGTTGGTCGATCCCGCCAACTACGGGGACTCCGGGCCGGACGCTCGACCGGTCGACGTGCTCGGCAGCGAGCGCGACGGGGGTTTCGCCGAGTACGTCGTCGTGCCGGCCGATCGCGCCCACCGTGTCGGTGAGTCCCCGCTGAGCGATGTGGAGCTGGCCGCGCTGCCCATTGCCTTCGGCACCGCGCTGGGCATGCTCGAACGGGGCTCCGTCACCGGCGAGCACACAGTGTTGGTCACCGGGGCCTCCGGAGGCGTCGGGCTCGCTGTGGTGCAGCTGGCACATGCCCGTGGCGCTCGCGTGGTGGCCGTGTGCAGTGGCAACAAGGCAGATGGGGTGCGCAGCGCGGGCGCCGCGGTGATCGTGGACCGACAGCGCGGACGGGTGATCGCCGAAGCAGCAGAAGCCGCGCCCCGGGGATACGACGCCGTCATCGACGTCGTCGCGGGCCCCCTGGTGGGTCCCGGCCTCGGCCTGTTGCGCCCGGGCGGCCGTTGGATCGTGGCCGGAGCCTTGGACGGGTGGTCAGTGGAACTCGACGTGCGGAGGCTGTACCTCGCGAACCTGACACTCGTGGGCTCGACGATGCACACTCCGCGGATCTTCGCTCTCCTGGTCGACCTTGCTCGACGGGGCGCCATCCGCCCAGTCATCGCCGCAACATTCGGCCTGGATGCCGTCCCCGAGGCGCAACGGCAGCTCGCGCAACGCCAGCACGTGGGCAAGCTCGTGGTCGTCCCTTGACCTGTACCGCGACCCAGGCTGTCCAGCCTGGCGCCATCCGAGCCAAGGAGTCGACGACGTGACTTCAGACGCCGCCGTCGGACGCCGGCAGGGAGTCCTGGCCGACTGGAACGACGACCGGGGCTTCGGCTTCATCACGCCGGATGCCGGAGGCTCACGCGTGTTCGCGCACGTGAGCGCGTTCCCTGGTGGTCGGCGACCTTCCACCGGATGCAAAGTCACGTACGCCGAGCTTCGTGACGAGCGCAACCGGCCGCGCGCCTCGGAGGTGCGATACCTGGGCGCCGCACCGAACCGCCGTTCAGGTGCCGGCGGAGTACCCCTGGCGCTGGCCGCCGCGACGCTGTTCTTCACCCTGCTCGTGGGACTTCTCGTGATGGGCGAACTGCCCGTCACGCTGGTGGCCGTCTACGGTCTGTTCAGTGCGTTTGCGTTCCTGATCTACGGCGCCGACAAGTCCGCAGCGGTGCACGGCAGGTGGCGGACGTCGGAGTCCACCCTCCACACGATCGCCCTCGTGGGTGGCTGGCCGGGAGCGATGGTCGCGCGCAAGGTCTTCCGACACAAGACGACCAAGCAGCCGTTCCGCACCATCTTCTGGTTCACCGTCTGCGCCAACTGCTCGGTGCTTGCATGGTTCGTGTCCACGGCCCCGGTGGATCTGCCATGAACGGATCGCCAGGGCGGTCGCCGGATCGGTGCTGAAGCCCGCTTGTCCGCCCGGCGCAACAGCTACTCTCGGCGCATGAACGCCGCGAGGGAGCCCGTGCCGTTCGAGGTCTACGAAACCGGTGTCTACTTGCACGGCACGAAGGCGGGT
The DNA here is from genome assembly GCA_963838025.1 of uncultured Actinomycetota bacterium. Taxonomy (GTDB): domain Bacteria; phylum Actinomycetota; class Actinomycetes; order Propionibacteriales; family Nocardioidaceae; genus Nocardioides_B. Next base: position 273,755 of record CAWIPF010000003.1, on the reverse strand, counting down.
CTCGCTGTCGGCGAGATGCTGGTGCCCGGCCGCGAGTCGAACTTCGAGGAGGGCCGGGTGATGAACTATGTCTACTTCACCGCGACCCTCGACGCGGCGACCTGGGGTGCCGAGCTCGCCGCGGGTGAGGGCCGCGGGCGCATCTACGTCGTCGAGCCGATGGGCGAGTTCGAGGACGACCCCAACGTCACGAACAAGAGGTTCCCCGGGAATCCCACGCAATCCTTCCGCAGCCGCGAGCCTCTGCGCGTCGTGGGCGAGCTCGTCGACTGGGTCGCTCACACACCGGAGAGGCTGAAGGCCATGCGGGACGGGCTCGATGCAATGAAGCGGCAGGGCGCGGCGCAGATCGAGGACTGAGGACGGCTGTGCGTCACGCCGCCGCCAGCCGCTGCTGCACCGACCGACGAGCGCCAGGCAGGGTGCGTCAACGCCCGGACGTCGCCGTCGCACGGGCCCAGGTCTCCCAGTCCACGCCTCTGACCAGTGCGTCGGGACCGGGCAGAACCGACCCGCCGGCCACGCTCGCCGGTGCCGGGACGGGTTCGACCTCGACCTCCTCGCCGCGCAGCGCCACCAACCGGCGCACGAGATCGACCAGGTTCTCCTGCCGGGGTCCCGCGAGCTCGACGTCGCCCTGCTCGGGACCGGTGGCCATCTCGAACAAGAGCCGCGCCACCTCGGCCGAGGCGACGGGCTGCGTGGGCATGGCCATGATCTGCGCGTGGCTTCCGTGTCTGGCCCGGTCGAGCACCTGACCGGGGAACTCGTGGAACTGGGTGGCGCGCAGCACCCGTGGGCCGGGCGCGTGCTCGCGCGTTGCGCGCTCGTGCGCCAAGGTTGCGACGTACCACCCGAAGTCCTGGCTCTCCTCGATCCCGACGATGGAGAGCAGGACGGTCCGCCGCACGCCGGCCGACCGAGCCGCCGCACCGAGGTTGGACGCCACCGTGGTGAAGAACTCCACTGCCTCCTGCTCGACCATCGATGGGGACCGCGTGACGTCGATGACGGCGTCCACGCCGTCGAGCCGGTCACCGATGGCGTCCGGATCGGTGAGGTCGACCCCGGCGCTTCGGCTCAGGGCGACCACCTCGTATCCGGCCGCCGAGGCGATCTGCACCACCTGCGAGCCGATCAGCCCGGTCGCACCGGCCACGGCCAGCCGCCTCGTGCTTCCTGCAGCTCTCATCCCGTCGATGCTAGGCCGTCCGCCAGCCGGAGCGACCGATGGGCGGCGGCGGTCAGCAGCAACCGGCGTAACCTGCACGTGTGGGGCGCGAACACGACCTTCGCATCAAGCGCGTGTACGACGACCCGGCAGCAAGTGACGGCTACCGGGTCCTGGTCGACCGCCTGTGGCCGCGCGGCATCAGCAAGGGCGAGGCAGCGCTCGACGAGTGGATCAAGGACGTCGGTCCGTCGACCGCGCTGAGACGCTGGTTCGGGCACGACCCGTCGAAGTTCGACGAGTTCGCGGGCCGCTACCGCGCCGAGCTGAAGGGGTCCGACGCCCTGGCAGAGCTACGTGCCCGCCGCCGGGAGCATCCGGTGGTCACGCTCCTCTACAGCGCCAAGGACACCCGCCACAACCAGGCCGTCGTCCTCCGAGACCTGCTCACCTGACCGCCGCCGGGATCGCGGGCCGCCGTCGAGCTCGGCGGGGACTGTCTTCTCGGTGCGTTCCCCGGCCGCGAAGCGGCAGTGCCAGTAGCCGCGTCAAGGCGCTGACCGCGGGGCGGAACCGAGGACACTCTCCCTGCCGGTCGCGTGCCACCTTCGCCAGGCCGAGCTCCACCATCGACACTCTGCCAGAGGAGCGAGACGATCGGGGCGATCTATGCCACCACGTGGTGGGATCGCCCGTGCGACTCGGCACTGCGGGTGGGTGAGGACATGCGAGGCGCAGGAGGGCTGACAATGAGCGCGACCGCGGGTGTCGTGATCATCACCGGTTCGGTGGTGTTCCTCGCCGGCGCTGCGATTGCCGTGCCGCGGGTCTTCACCGTGCCCGACTCCGAGGCGAGGCTACGGTTGCTCGAGGAACACCGCATGCTCTGGCGCCTCGGGCAACCGGGGTACGCCCTCGGCGCTCTGCTGGCGGCCGTGGGAGTCGGCGGACTGGCTGCCGATGCTGTCGCGCCGGTCAGCAGCACGCTGCTTGCTTCCTGCTCGTTGTTGGTCGTCGGTGCACTCGCCTGGTCGTGGGCGGTCTACCTGCGTGCGCTGCGCCCCGGTGACTTTGCAGGTGGCCGGCTACCCGGGTGGCCCTTTGCCGCCTACGTCGCGCTCACGATTGCAGGGTTGCTGCTGCTCGGGATCGGCCTGCTGGCGGGAGACTGGCCCGGCTGGACGGGCTGGTTCACCCTCGGACTGGATGCAGTGTTCGCTGCCGGCTACGCACGCTACAGAGACATCCCGCCGTTCGTCTTCTACCTGCTGCTCGGCGTCGTCGGGGTCGCGGTGCTCTAGCATCGCGCCCTTCATTCCCAGACGTGGCCCGCGACATGTGCGCGACCGTGGAGATCTTCCGAACCTCGACGTAGTCGACGGGCCATGGGTTGCAACGGCCGGGAGATCCTCCGCTGCAGGAAGGCGACGGCCCGTTCCGGAAACGTGGTCAGATGATCGTTGGGCGTCGTTGGCCACGATCGGCCACCGCCGAACTTCTTACGGACCATTTGCGGACCCCTGATGTCACGGGGCGATCCGTGCGACGGCGGCGTCGAACAAGGTCCGGGCGACCTGCTCGGCCTTGTCGGTCGCTGCGGCACCCACCGGCTTCGCCTGGTAGCGGACGCAGATAGTGGCCGAGCGCCTCGTGTTGGCCGGGCCCATTGGTCGTCCGGAAGCCGTAGGCCGCCAGCAGCGCCTCGCCGACGTCGTGACAGGCGTCGTAGGCGATGCCGTACCTGACGGCAACGCTGGTGAGCAGCGGCAGCTGGCTCAAGCGATCCTCGGCCTGCCGCAGGAACGACGCAGCGCGCGCAGGATCGGCGGGCAGGGGCTCGAGCCGGTGCGCCTGCACCAGCGCGAGCACGGTTGCCTGCTGGACACGAGTGAGCGGGGTCAGCGCCACGGCAGCTTCCCGATCACGGCGACCGCCGGGCCGTTGCGCACGTTGTCCAAGAAGCCGGAGGGCGCGGCGAACTCCTTAGGCGTGAGGATCGTCGGGTTCACCGGCCGGTGCACCACCGCCTCGACCCGGGTGCACGCCTCGTAGACTGCGTCGACGTCGGGCTCACCGAGCACCATGAGGTCGATGTCGTGCGGCGCCGGACCTTTGTCCCCCAGCATCCGCGCTGCGAAAGAGCCGTAGAGGAACGCCGACTCGATCCCGTCGATGCCGGCAAGCTCTGCGGCCAGGATCACCGCCGGTCCGGTCGCAACCCTGAGGATCTCACGCAGGGGTTGGGTCAGTGGGCTCTCAGTGTTGGCCCGGATCAGCCTGGTGCGGCCCACTTGCCGCTCGCTGAGGATGCCAGCGTCGATCAGCCGCGCGACCTCGCGGTGCGCGGTCGGGTAGGCCAGGCCGGCCCGCTTGGCCAGGTCGGTGACGCTCAGCTCCTCGCCGGTGAGCAACAGGGTGGACAGGAGGCGCGCCTGGCCGTCCGACCGGAAGATCGGAGCAAGGAGCGGCGCCTCAGTTCTCATATAGTTGAGATTATCCTCCACTATATCGATAGTCAACGAACCGCTCGTTACCAGGGGTGAGAGCCACTCCGCACCCGCGGCCGTTGGGCGTACCTACCCCTCCGCCCGCTCGCCATCATCCACCGCCTGCTGGCGTCGTCGAAGACCGCAGACGAAGCTGCCCATCCTGCGGTCGCCACTGACGTGGCCGGCGGGCATCCGGTCGGCAGCGGCGGACTCGTCAGATCGCGCTCGATGCCGGCCGCAAGTCCGCACGCTCGTGAAGCACCTGCGCGGCCCGAAACACCTTGTCCCCCTCCCAGATCCCCGTGTGCCCATGGCTCGCGCGAGAATGGGCGCGTGAGGTTCGACGAGCAGCCCGGGGGACTGCGTGCTCGCCTGGCTGATGCCGCCTCTCGTGTCCAGGTGGCAGTCCGGTCGCGCCGGAGGCGGGGGATCCAGCGCGCGAACGCTCTCGTCGACCGGTTGCCGAGCCCGGTGCGAGCGGCTGTAGACCTGACCGAACGCACCGTGCGCGACTCGCTGGCGGACCGCGTGCCGGGGCTCGCAGCCGAGGCCACGCTCTTCATCTTGATCTCCTTGCCCGCGCTGCTGCTCGTGGTGCTCGGATCATTGGGCTTCGTCGCGGGAAGCCTCGGGCCGGCGGGGAGCGACCAGCTCGACCGGTTGGCGTTCGACGTTCCCCGCACCTTCATGTCGAGCTCCACCTATGCGTCGTATGAGTCCCTCGCCCAGCAGGTCCTCGACACCGGTCGTGCCGACGTGGTCGGGATCGGTGCGCTGCTGGCGTTGTGGACCGGGTCGCGAGCCACCAGCCGGGTGCTGGAGACGCTCGTCATCGCCTACGACATCGAGTCGCCCCGGCCGGGCTGGCGGCGGCGGCTGCTGGCCCTTGCGCTGACGATCGGAGCCCTGCTGGGTACGGTCGCGGTTCTGCCCCTCCTGGTGCTCGGGCCCCGTCTGGTGAAGCACGTCGCGCCGGACGGCGTCGCGTCGGCGACGCTGACCGCCCTGAACCTGGGGTACTGGCCGGCGCTCGGGCTTCTCGTCATCGTCGGGCTCACGACCATGTACCACGTGGGCGTCCCGTGGCGCACGCCGTGGCGACGGGACCTGCCCGGTGCGGTGCTCGCCATGGCGGTGTGGCTCCTCGCCGCGGCCGGGTTGCGTGCCTACGTCGCGCTCAGCGCGCTCGGAGGTGGCGACGCGGGCAACGCGGTCTACCGGCAGCTCGGTACCCCGATCGCGGTCGTGCTCTGGCTCTACGTCTCCTCGGTGGCGGTGCTGCTCGGCGCCGAGCTCAACGCCGAGATCGAGAAGAAGTGGCCCACGACCGTCCGTGGCGCGAAGGAGGCCGCCCTGGCCGAACAGAGCGGGAGGTGACATTGCGATGAGTGATGGGCGAGCCCGCCAAAGCGGGATCGGCTATCGGCCCAGGACCGAGTGCCAATCTGAGCAGTCGACCGCGATTGCGAGGGCCGGCGCGGGCGCCGGCGCACTCGGTGGTCGGTTGCAGGTGCTCGACGGTCGAGGAAGGCTGGGAAGGCGGCGGCGCGTTCGTCAGCGTGCCTGGTCCAGCAACGGATCATGCTGACGGACGGAGCCGTCAGCGGAACACACCCGAGACGATCGGGATGCGTTCAAACGGGGTGAAGGATCTGGACACTCCTGGCAATCGTGCAAGAGAGCATCAAACGACGCACAGAGCCGGGCCGGCATGACTGGGAGGGCTCACACCCCCTCTGACCTGCGGTTTTGTGTCGATTCACACGTTGAAGCGGAACGAAAACCGGGTGTTTCGGCTACCTTGCGGTCATCGTTGGCAACAGCCGGAAAAGGGCCTCTGACCTGGGCAAACGCTGTCTCACGAGTCGTTGGCAGCCGTTGGTCAGAAACGGGCTCCGCGTGACTTCTTGCGGACTGTTTGCGGACCGCTGGACGGTCGGAGACCCTGAGGTCATTCGTCGCGGACTCACCGACATGACGTCAGGCTAGTCCGAGCCCCGACCTAGACCTTCGATCTTCGCGCACCTTGCGGACAAGTCGCGGATGCTCTGCCAGACAGCTGCTCGGGGCGCGTCGATCTTGAGTGCTCGGATGTATTCGTCGAGACGTTGCGGGCGATCTTGGAGGTAGGTGACTGCTTTGTCGAGGCTCTCGCCAACCGTCTTGCCGTATGCATCGACCGCCTTGCGCGCGCCGGCCTTCAGGGCGACGGTGTCGGGTTTCATCATGGCCAGGTCGATGAGGTCGCGGCTGAACGTCGACGTGTCTGCCCAGCGGTCGTCATTGGCGAGCAGCTTGGTTGCGACCTGGTCGGTTCGCGTCAGGATCCGTAACCCACAGATCTCATCGCCCGGGGAGGGAGTGTCGAGGTCGATGCGGCCTTCATGGATGATCTCGAACTTGATCGCAACCCCCGCAACGAGCACCGAGGCCCTGATGCCGTAACCGTCAACAGAGGGTGTTCGACCCAGGTCCAGTTCGCGTGTAGCCAGAGCGTCGAGCCCGCGGTCCCTGACCATCTGGCGCAGCGCGCGGTAGGACTTCGGGTCGGAGACCAGGAAGTCGATGTCGACCGATTCGCGGAACTCACCGTTGGCGAGGACGATCGCGGTCCCGCCTCCGAACCAGCAGTTGTGCTCTGCCAGGAGCGGTGCGTCGAGGATCGACAGCACCTCGGCCACCTGTTGGTGGTGCAGCCGCCTAAACAAGGAGCCTCCCGTTGCTGTAGGTGTCCGCGAGGTGCTGGATGAACGCCTTCTCGTGATCGGTGAGGGCTTCCTGGTCGAGGTGTCGCCAACCGCGTTCGTAGAGGTTGAGCGCCTCCGTCTCGGTGATGGTGGTGCCGGCGTCGGTCTGCCAGGCCAGCGTGCGCAGGCCGGGGTAGTCGCCGACCGTGATCGTCGCCGGTTCTGCTGCTGGAGCGTCGAGGATCGGGACGACGAGGTGAAGTCCGAGTGCGGCGGCAACGTTGACGTAGGCGCCGATCGTGACCGAGGGGTTGCCTGCCTCGATCCTGTGCAGGGTGACACGCGAAACGCCAGCAGCTTCGGCACAGGCGACTACCGTGACACCGAGGGCCTTTCGGCGTTCGCGCAGCCGGGCGCCTAGGCGTTCGAGGTCCGCCTGTTGCTCGGGGCTCGTGTACGGGCTAGGGGCTGGCATGTTTCTCATTTTAGTCATTCAACTCTTAAAGTCAATAATGAGAAACGTTTCGAACGATCTCTCGGTCAAAGGACAGATTGAGGGCAGGTGGGGTACGGCGGACGTGGGACTACCGACAGACGAGCAACGTCAGGAGACGATGTCCGGGAGCAGGGTGAGCGCCTCGACGTGGCTGGGACGGACCACGCGGAAGTGCCGGTGGTCGAGCGTCGCGATCTCGTCGATCCCAAGCCTCTCGGCAAGGGCGATCACCGAGGCGTCGGTCGTGCCCAGCGGTAGGTCGTCGTAGCGGCGCACCAACTCAGCCATGCGGGCGAAATCCGCAGTCGTCAGGTTGACGACCTCGAAGTCTCCAACCGCAACCGCATCGAGGAACATTGCCTCAACCTCAGTGCTCACCCACTCGGCCAGCATGTAGCCGACCTCCGCGACGACGGTCTGCGGGACGAGCAACCGACGCCCGACCAACCGCAAACCACTGAACAGCTCTGTGCAGGCGTGATGGTCAACGTCATTGCTAGCTGCGGCCGCGATGAGTGGACCCGAGTCGCAAAGAATCACGAGCGCCGACGACCGAAGCCTTCGGCGAGGTACTCATCCACATTCCGCGCGATGTCGGTGCGGCCGTCCTTCGTAACGCCAGCACCGAAGAACGCCGGCGGCCACTCCCCTCGCGACCTCTCGGAGGCCAGGCGCCGCACGTCTGCGAGCACGACCTCGACCTGATCGTCGGGCAGACCCTCGATCAGGTGAATGAGCTCATCACGGTTGGCGGTCATGAAGTCAGTCTAGAGCTCGGAGCAGACAAACCTGGGAGCTCGGCGATCAGGGTCTGCTGGGGCGTAGGCCATGGGAGGCGATAGCCGGCGCGAAAGCCCCGGCACAGGTCCGACTGTCAGGCTCGGTCTACTTCGGCAGGTCGCCGAGGTCTTCGAGCTCCTCGCCGCTGAGGCCGGTCATGAGCGACACCGCAGCGGCGTCGGTGCCGTTGAGCTGGCCGAGCGCAGCCTTGATCCCGGCGTTGATCTCGTCGCGGTGCGCGTCGATGTACGCGCGCACGGCAGCGTCGACGATGTCCTTCTTCGAGCGGGACATGAAGTGTGCTGCGTGGGACACGAGCTCATCGGTTGCGGCGTCGACCTTGATGGGCGCGGTAGCGGTAGCCATGGCAGGGAAGCTCCTTGACCTGAGGTGCCGGGTTGAACCCCGGGTACCAAAGTACCAATCGACACAAGTTCCGTCTACTTCGAATACGTCATGGCACTGCAGACTGCCTGTAGTTCTGTGGCTTAGCGAGGACGTAAAACTCAAGTTTTTTCTGAGTTCTCCGCGCTACCTTGGGTGTCATGAACGGTGCCAGACGGAGCCTGCGGCTTGCGCTGCAGAGTCTCGCCTTCGGCCAGGCCGGATACTTCACGGCTGCCCAGGCAGTCGACCTCGGGTACAGCTACCAGGCGCAGAAGTACCACGCGCGGTTCCAGCCGTTCATCGCCCTCTGCGCTTTCGCCGGCCTGCGGCTCGGCGAGGCCGCCGGGGTCCAGCTCGGCGACGTCGACTTCCTCCGCAGGTCGCTGAAGGTCTCCCGCCAGGTGCAGCGCGTCAACGGTGGGGCTATTGACGTACGGGCGCCGAAGTACGGATCAGAGCGCGTCGTCTACCTCGCCGACAGCCTCGTCAACGTGCTCGCCGAGCACGTCACCGCTCACGGCACCACCGGCAAGGATCGGTGGCTCTTCGCCGGGGAGGGCGACGACCCACCGCACCAGAACACCGTCGGCTACTGGTGGCGCAAGACGCTGCGCGACGCCGAGCTCTCCGGCATCAAGCTCCACGACCTGCGGCACTTCTACGCCTCCGGACTCATCGCGGCCGGGTGCGACGTAGTGACCGTCCAGCGATCGCTCGGCCACGCGAAAGCCACGACGACCCTGAACACCTACGCTCACCTCTGGCCGACCGCCGAGGACCGCACGAGAAGGGCAGCAGAGTCGATCATGTCCGCGTCGCTCGGCGAACCAACCGCGGCCCTGGCCAAGTTGGGGGCGAGTCCGGCTGAGTGAGCCGTGGCCTCGGATCGCAGACGCACCTACCACGGCGTGAGCCGGTGGCGCGCCAAAGCCGAGAATGATGTGCACCGGGCGATTCTGATTGAACCTAGCATCGCCCACCGTAACGATGTGGCGGCTGGCCTGGGAAGACGCCGCGCCAGCCCTCGATCTGTTCCCTTGGCTAATCCAATCCGTGGCGATGCATTCCGGACGCCGAACACAGATATTGGCGCGAGGGGACCGCCGACTCGCTAACGTGTCCTGACGAGCCCGTAGTTGCCGCTTGGGCCCTGGCATCTGTATCCGACGAGGGAACACGTGATCTCGGTTTGACGATCCTGACAGTCGAGGAAGCGCTTGCCGTTCTGCGCTCCGAGTATCCGGCGCTGCTCGAGGATCTCGCGCGCGGCGACCGGGTGTTTTGGATTGGCTCTGGAGTTTCCCGTGGCCAAGTTCCAGCTGTCGGGCCCCTGCTCCAGAAGGTCTTAACCTACTTGCGGGACAAGATCATTCCTGGGGACGCGAGTGACCCCCACCTCGTCGCGCTCGAGCAGATCATTCAGGATCACCTGCCGGACGAGCTTGACCAGTTCCGGAGAGACCCGAGTGCTTGGTCCGTGCCTGGAGATGTGTCCACGCTGGAGACCTCATACAGCAAAATCCTGGCGACTGAAGTCGGGAGCGAGGACCCGGACTACCTACTCTGGGAGGCCGTCGACGTCCGAGAGACCTACGGGTCTCCCCACATCAAGCCAGGACCAGAACACTGGCTGATCGCCTTCCTAGTTCACGAGGGCCTGCTCAGCGAGGCCGTGACGACCAACTGGGACGGACTTATCGAGAAGGCAGTGCGCGACTCCTGCATCGAGGCCATACCTGAGAAGGTGTCGGTCCTCCTATCGAAGGAGTCTTTTCGTACAGGCAGGGGGCAGTTCAAGCTGTACAAGGCCCATGGATGCGCCGTTCTCGCTCGAGTTGACGCCTCCAACCGGGAGTTCTTGGTCGCACAGACCTTCGACATCAACACGTGGCTCGACAATCCAATCTTCACGTCAATGGTCGACAAGCTGCGCGATCTGGCCAAGAACAGGGAATCGTTGATGCTCGGCACGTCGGTTCAGGACTCGAACCTGATGGGTCGCATTGCTAGCGCCACGCAGGACCTTCGGTGGCCGTGGGACCCGACCGACCCAGCCTGCCTTTTCGCTGAGCCCGAGATCAGTGCGACACAAAAGGAAGTGCTTCGACTCGTCTATCGCGACGACTACCCGCCGAACCGGGTCGAGATCTGCGCAATGTCCGCGACAGGCATGTACTCCGGACTCCTGCTCGCAGCCGGAGTTCTCCACACCGTGCTCGAGAAGTTCAAGATCGGAGTCGCATACGCGCCGCAGTTCGCTGGTTCGGGTGCCGTTGTTACCGACCTCGAAGCGGGTGTCTCGCACATCGAGGATCTCATCGCTCGGGAGGCGGGCGGCAGCCCAGATCGGACCGTTGAGCTCATGCGTGCCGGCATCTCTTCCCTGGTGCAGCGCTTCTTCGAACCTACGGCTGATCTTATCGACGATCAGTACCGAGCAGCATGGGATCAGTCAGTCCACGCTGGAGTCACTGCGCGCTTCAGACTATTGGGGCTACCGGAACTGTCTGTCACTTTGGGGCTGCTCGGACTCGGGATCGCGCGCCGCCATTGGACACTGGAGCTCGGCACAGGTACGGCGACTGAGCGCGGCGTTCTCCTACTGACACCTCTTGGGACGCGGAGTGGACCATGGAAGGTGGTCATTACGCGTGACTGGATTCAAACCAACGCTCTAAAGTCGACGGATCTGTGGATATCCGATCCGGGTGCCTTGCTTGTCATCCAAGTTTCGGGTGAGCGTCCGACGAGAGTCGCCCGGGGACCGGTGGGTGGGCTTGGGAGCCGGCGACGCGTCAGGGCCCGCGATCCACGGGTTACGCTGTTGTCGGAGCTTGAAGCAAAGGCCGGAGATTCGGAAACGCTGATGGATGCCTTCCGCGCGGAAGTCTCAGTTTGATGGCGCACGCCGAGACTGAGGCGACGCTGGACGAGATCGACCGCGTGCTGGACGAAGCGGGATTTCGCCGGATCGACGGCCCGCTCACTGTCAGCGGGGTTCCGTTCGAGGTCGTGCGTGCGTACACCGCCGGGCCCGGTTTCCTGGACTTAGTCGTTGTGCTTGACGCAACCGAAGGTTCTGACAACCAGCTTCGGCACGGCTACTGGCTGATAGAGCGAATCGCCCAAGCCCTTGACCAGACCGAGTCCCGTCGACCCTTGACCGCCGTGGTGCTACACGACCCGGCGGCTGCGAGGGTGCCGACCGAGGACTTCCTCCGCTTGGGACGGGTGCTGCTCGTCACTGAGGCCGACAAGGTTGCCGCTCAGCTCGCACCGATATTGCCGATCGTCCTGGAATCGAGTGCTGAACTAGGTCGCGATCCCCTCGACGTGCTGTTGTCCCACAACAAGTCGGGTAAGGATGGCGAGACGAAGGCTGCGTTGATTCAGGCAGCGAGGTCGAGTCAGGGCGAGGTCGAGGCCATCCTGGTCGATTGGATCGACAGCTCGTTCGTTGACGAAGGAGCGCAATAGTGGACGGCCCCACGCTCAAGTCTCTGGTGGTTCGGGACTTCCGGAGCATCGCCGGGGAATGGACCATCCCGCTCAACGCGAACGTCATCTTGATTCACGGGCCTAACGGTGCGGGGAAGACTTCGTTGCTCTCAGCCTTGGAACTGGCTGCAACGGGGAGGATTTCCTATCTCGACCGCATAGGCGACGAGGGTTACCGGAGCCACCTCCTTCACCGTGGCGCAAAGTCAGGTCAGGTCAGAGTCGAGACGACGCGACTAGCGCAGCGTGACGTTGGAAGCGCGCTTGTGACGGCTGAGGGAACCGATTGTCAGCCGCTGTTCGATGGTCGGCTCCAAGAGGCATTCATTGAACGGTGCTTCCTTCCACAGACGACGCTAGGTCGACTTTTTGAGGTCTACGCGCCACAGGCAGGCTCCAACGCTGACGCACCCCTGATCCGGTTCGTCAAGGAAGTTCTCGGCCTCGACTCACTGGACGCGCTGATCGACGGCTTGTATGCGGCTGGTCACGTCCGACGAATCGAGAAGCTGAGTACAGCGTGGCAGGAGGCAAAGCTGCGGAGAGATCAGTTCAATCGCCTCCACCGCGATGCCGTTTCCATGCGAGCGGCGGCTCGTACCCAGGTGGAGCGCATCGCCGCGAACCTCGAAGCGCGGCTGGAGTTGACCGCCGCTGGCGACGATCGAATGTCAGCCATCCTGGCGGCCGTCGAGACATTGGCAGCGGCGCGAGAAGCTGAGGATGTCGAATCGTCCAGTCTCCATGAGGTCGAGTTGCGACTCGACGCTGTGGAGGCAACCCTCGTTCAGGCCGATCTGATCGACATTGATCCCAATCAGTCCGAGGCCCAATCTGGGTTGGCTGCAGCAAGGGCGCGCTTTGACAATTGGATTGCTGAACGATCGCAACCATTGCGCAGTTGGTACGAGGCCAGCGGCTACGAGGTTGGCGAGGTCCTGGAAAGTTGGCCAGGGGCGCTCTTGCGAGCGCTGCGATCTGAGATCGCCGAAGTTGAAGACGTCCTGCTCCAACTGCGACGGAGGCAAGACCTCGTCCGCGAGGTCGCCGAGGTTTCAGAAGCCAAGCGACAAAGACTGGACGAGGTGGAAAGGAGCCGCGACGAACTGGCCGAGGCGCGAAGCTCGGCGGCTACAGGTTCCGCCGCAGCCAGCCTTGCATCAGTTCTTGTCTCGGTGCTCGAGCACGTAGACGGTGAAGTATGCCCAGTCTGCGATCAGGACTTCCTGCATACCGGATCTCTGCGCGATCACATCGTCGCGAAAGCCAGCACCCTGAACGCAGACGCGGAACGACTACTCGAAATGGAAGCTCGTCGCTCGGCTTTGGATGCGCAGTACAGGTCCCTCACGGCCGATCTTGCCGAGCATGCACGGCGCCGCGACGAACTCGGAGACCCGCGAGCAGTCGAATCCGAGCTCCAAGCTCGTACTAGACGGCTCGCGGATCTCAGATCTCTTGAGCCAATCGCGGAAGCGGGCCTGCTCCTAGCTACTGAGGTGTCCCGTTCGCGTGACGTCGAAGCAGCCTCGGTGCGAGGCCGTGCACTTCTCGAGCGCTGCCTTACGGATCTCAACGAGATTGCCGAGACGTTGAGCACGGAGGCACCCAGGGGCTTGCTCGGACAGCGGGTCGCTGCGCTGCGCGCGTTGGTACGTGAACGTTTGAATGAACTTGAAGGTGGCCAGCGTGAGCTCGCCGAGGTGCTTCGACTGCGCCGAGAGCTGGCCGAAGCACTCAGCGACCAGTCGAGTGCTGAAGATGCAGTTGAAGCAGCCCAGCTCGCCATCGCCAACCTCAGTCAACAGGTCGACGAGGCGAGTCGGCGCAAGGACATCGCCTCGAGTTTGCGCAAGGCTGCAGAGACACTACGTACTGCGACCATCACGAGCGTGTTTGACGACCACCTCAATGGCTCCTGGGCACGCATCTTCGGGGCTCTCGCGCCGTCAGAGCCATTCGTGCCGAGGTTTAAGCACATCCCGGATGGCTCAAGGCAGGTCACGGTCGACATCGAGACGGTCCATCACGACGGCACGCAGGCAGCAACTCCGGCGGCGATGCTTAGTCAGGGCAATCTCAATACCGCTGCGTTGTCGCTGTTTGTTGCCCTCCACTTTGCCGTTCCCGCAGAGCTTCCTTGGCTCATCTTCGACGACCCGGTGCAGTCGATGGATGATCTGCACGTGTCTAACTTTGCAGCGATGGTGAAGCAACTCTCACGCCGCTACGACCGCCAGGTTGTCATCGCCGTGCACGAGCGGGAGCTGTTCGATTACCTAGCGCTCGAGCTGACCCCCGCGTCACCGGAAGAGCAGGTCCTCAAGATTCTCCTGGACCGGACGTACGGTCGGACCACCATCGCCCACAGCCGTCTGGAGTACCACGAGGACAACGCGCTCACGCCGAGTCCTGCCGCCTGAGCCCTGCCCCGAGCTTGCCCCGAACTGTGGGTTGAGTTGTCTCGGCTGCTGTCGGCCTTGGTCAGTGACGACGAGAGGCGGCCTCTCTGAAGGAACCCCAGACTTGCCCGTCACGCTCTCTCCAAGCCTGGACTACAGCGGCATGCCGAGGCGCGTCACTCCGGCGGCCAAAGAGTCACCTCACGGGCGGGTCACTGGCAGCACCCGGGGTCCGGAGATCGGCCCGCCGAACGGCCAGATCGAGCCCATCACGCTGAACTTTCTTGCGGACTGTGTGCGGACTGGGAGGGGTCGCACCCCCTCTGACCTGCGGAAACGCGCCGATTCACACGTTGAAGCGGAACTCCACCACGTCTCCGTCCTGCATGACGTAGTCCTTGCCCTCCATGCGCACCTTGCCGGCAGCCTTGGCCGCGTTCATCGAGCCCGCCTCGACCAGGTCGTCGTACGACACGATCTCGGCCTTGATGAAGCCGCGCTGGAAGTCGGTGTGGATGACGCCGGCCGCCTCGGGGGCGGTCGCGCCCTTGTTGATCGTCCAGGCCCGCGTCTCCTTGGGCCCGGCCGTCAGGAACGTCTGGAGCCCCAGGGTGTCGAAGCCGACCCGGGCCAGTACGTCGAGACCGGGCTCGTCGATGCCCATCTCGGCGAGCATGGCGCGCGCCTCGTCGTCGTCGCCGAGCTCGACGAGCTCCGCCTCGAACTTCGCGTCGAGGAAGATCGCCTCGCTCGGAGCCACCAGGTCGCGCATCCGCTGCTTGAGCTCCTCGTCGCCGAGCTCGTCCGAGTCGCAGTTGAACACGTAGATGTACGGCTTCGAGGTGAGCAGCATCAGCTCGCGGAGAAGCGCCCGGTCGATCTTCGTGGCGATGACCGGGGTGCCCGACTCGAGCGCCTCCTTGGCCTCGCGCACGGCCTCGAGGACGGCGGCGTTCTCCTTCTTGACGCGGGCCTCCTTCTCCAGCCGCGGGAGCGCCTTGTCCACCGTCTGCAGGTCGGCGAGGATCATCTCGGTCTGGATCGTGGAGATGTCGTTGGCGGGGTTGACCTCGCCCTCGACGTGGGTGACGTCCTCGTCGCGGAAGACCCGGGTGACCTGGCAGATGGCGGCGGACTCCCGGATGTGGGACAGGAACTTGTTGCCCAGCCCCTCCCCCTCGGACGCGCCGCGCACGATCCCGGCGATGTCCACGAACTCGACCGTGGCCGGCAGCACCTTCGCCGAGGCGAAGATCTCGGCGAGCTTCGCCAGCCGGTCGTCGGGGACCCCGACCACGCCGACGTTCGGCTCGATCGTCGCGAACGGGTAGTTCGCCGCGAGCACGTCGTTCTTGGTCAGGGCGTTGAAGAGGGTCGACTTGCCCGCGTTGGGGAGACCGACGATTCCGATGGTGAGAGCCACGGGCGGCAAGTCTAGGTCCGGGGGCGGGCCCGGGCCGAATCGTGTGACCGGGACCGCTAGATTCACCGGGTGCGCATCGCCACCTGGAACGTGAACTCCGTCCGCTCCCGCATCGACCGGGTCGAGGCGTTGGTGCGACGGCACGAGATCGACGTGCTCGCCCTCCAGGAGACCAAGGCGCGCGACGACCAGTGGCCGGTGATGGGACTCGAGGCCATGGGCTACGAGGTCGCGACGCACGGGCACAACCAGTGGAACGGCGTGGCGATCGTGTCCCGGGTCGGGCTTTCCGAGGTGCGCCACGGCTTCGAGGGCATGCCCGGCTACGGCGACCCGATGGTCGACGAGGCGCGGGCGATCGGCGCCACGTGTGCCGGCGTGCGGGTGTGGTCGCTCTACGTCCCGAACGGCCGGGCGCTCGGCGACCCGCACCTGGACTACAAGCTCGAGTGGCTCTCCGCGCTCCGCGACAACGCGGCCCGCTGGCTGGCCGAGGACCCCGACGCCCAGATCGCGCTGACCGGCGACTGGAACATCGCGCCGTTCGACGAGGACGTCTTCGACATGGCGCAGTTCGCGAAGAGCACCCACGTGTCGCCCCCGGAGCGTGCGGCGTTCCAGGCGGTCGTCGACACGGGCTTCGCCGACGTCGTACGCCCCCATGCGCCGGGCCCCGAGGTGTACACCTACTGGGACTACTACCGGCAGCGTTTCGAGCGCAACCGAGGCATGCGCATCGACTTCGTGCTCGGCTCCCCCGCTCTCGCCGCACGGGTCACCGGCGCGATGATCGACCGCGACGAGCGCGCCGGCAAGGGCGCCAGCGACCACGCGCCGGTGATCGTCGACCTCTCCTGAGCCGCGCGGCGCCCGCGGGTTGTCGGTGCTGTCGGGGACCATGAGGGCATGGACATCGGTACGACGCTCTCGCTGCTGCTGACGCTGCTGGTCGGACTCGTGCTCGGGGCCGTGGTCGGCGGGCTGTGGGTCCGCGGCCGTCGCTCGGCCGCCGCCGGAGCGGCGGAGCGGCGCGCCATCGAGAGCCGGGCGGCCGAGCAGGCGCTGGTGCGCGACAGCCTGGACCGGCTCCACGACCAGATGCGTGACCTCGAGCAGCACCGGGTCTCCTGGCAGAGCCAGCTGCGCCAGCAGGTCGACGAGGTCCGGCACTCCACCGACTCGCTGCGCCGGGAGACGCTCGCGCTGTCCACCGCCCTGCGCAAGCCGCAGGTGCGCGGCCGCTGGGGCGAGCTGCACCTGCGTCGCGCCGTCGAGATCGCCGGTCTGGTCTCCCGCTGCGACTTCGCCGAGCAGGTGTCGGCGCGCACCGACGAGGGGCTGGTGCGTCCGGACCTGGTGGTCAACCTCGCGGGCGGCAAGCACGTGGTCGTGGACGCGAAGGTGCCCCTCGACGCGTTCCTGGACGCGACGACCGCCGACGACGACGAGGAGCGCGACGCCCACCTGGGCCGGCACGCGCGCCAGCTCCGCCAGCACGTCGACGCGCTCGGCGCCAAGGCCTACTGGCGGACGCTCCCGGCGACCCCCGAGTTCGTGGTGCTGTTCGTGCCCGGCGAGTCGTTCCTCTCCGCCGCGCTCGAGGCCGAGCCGGGCCTCCTGGAGTACGCCGCGGGCCGGCAGGTGGTGCTCGCGACGCCCACGACCCTGATCGCGCTGCTGCGCACGGTGGCCTATGCCTGGACCCAGGAGGCGCTCACCGACAAGGCCCGGGAGATCCACGAGCTCGGCCGCGAGCTGCACGACCGGCTGGGCACCATGGGCGGACACCTCGACAGGCTGGGCCGGTCGCTGACGGCGGCGGTCGCCTCCTACAACAAGGCGGTCGGGTCGCTGGAGACCCGCGTGCTGGTCTCGGCCCGCAAGTTCACCGACCTCGAGGTGACCCGTGAGGAGCTGCCCGCCCCGGGTGTGGTGACCGAGTCGACGCGGCCGCTGACCTCCGCGGACCTGCTGGAGGAGGTCGCGGACCGCCGTCCGGAGCTGCCCGCCCTGGACGGCGGGGACCGTTCCGCCGACCCCGGGGCGGGCCGACGCAGCGCCTGAGCGCACCGGAGGGACCTCCGGCGCGTCGCGTGCCCCGGGCGTGTCGGTGGCAATACCGTGCAAGCGTGAGCAGGAGACGCACGCTCTGGGAAGAGGGCCGCTACCCCGGCCGTCTGGTCACCCGCGTCGCGGCGCTGCTGGCGATCGCGGGGGCGGTGGTCGACGCGCTCCTGACCGACGACCTGACCTTGTCCTTCGACGTGGCCTTCGTGGTCATCTGCGTGGGCGCGGCCCTGGCGGTTCGGCCCCGTGACTTCTTCTCGGTCGGGGTCTTCCCGCCGCTGCTGATGGCGATGACCGTGGCGGTGCTCGCGGTGCTGGCTCGCGGATGGGTGGCGGACCCGAGCGACGGGCTCGTCCAGGCGCTGGTCTCCGGGCTCGCCCACCACGCCGGCGCCCTGGTGGTCGGCTATGGCCTCACCCTGGTCGTGCTGGCGCTGCGCCAGGTCGCGCGCCGCAACGCCGGCAGCATCCGGGGCGGCCACCAGTCGGCGCGCCGCACCGGCCCCCGCGCGTCCTCGCACGCGACGTCCTGACCACCCGAGACCGGGCGAGGGTTCGGAACCCGCACCGACGGGCAGGAGGCAGGTATCGACCGCGAGGAGGCGCGCCCATGCAGAAGCCCGGGACGACGGCGACGACCACGACGGGGATCTTCCGCCGCAAACCGATCAGCGCAGCCGGCGACGACAGCGGCCTCGAACGCAGCATCGGGCTGTGGCAGCTGACCGCGATCGGCCTCGGCGCGATCATCGGCGCCGGCATCTTCGCGCTCGCCGGCCCGGTCGCCAAGGAGAACGCGGGACCGGCGGTGTCGATCTCCTTCATCATCGCCGGCGTCGCCAGCGCCTGCGCCGCGCTGTCCTACGCGGAGTTCGGCGGGCTGATCCCGCAGGCCGGCTCCGCCTACACCTACGGCTACGCGGTGCTCGGCGAGGTGGTCGGCTGGTTCATCGGCTGGGACCTGCTGCTGGAGTACACCGCGATCGTCGCGGTCGTCGCGATCGGCGTCTCGCAGTACATCTCGTTCCTGCTGACCGCCCTCGGCGTGGACCTGCCCGCCTGGATGCTCGGCGCGCCCGGCAGCGGGCACGGACACCGGGTGGACGTGTTCGCGATCCTGCTGTGCCTGGGCGTGGCCTGGCTGCTCAACCGGGGCATCAAGAGCAGCGCCCGGGTCGAGACCTGGCTGGTGTTCGTCAAGATCGCGATCGTGCTCGCGGTCATCGTGGTCGGCGCGTTCTACGTCAGCTCGGACAACCTGACGCCGTACTTCCCCTTCGGGATCAGCGGTGCGGCCACCGGTGCCGCCACGGTGTTCTTCGCGGTCTTCGGGTACGACGCGATGAGCACCGCCGCGGAGGAGTCGAAGGAGGCCGAGCGAAACCTCCCCAAGGCGATCGTGCTCTCGCTGGCGATCGCGATGGTGCTCTACCTGCTCGCAGCGACCGTGCTCACCGGGATGGTGAAGTACACCGACCTGTCGGCGAACGCCGCGTTCAGCGAGGCGTTCGTGGCGGTCGGCCGGCCGCAGTTCGCGAAGGTGGTCGCGGTCGGCGCGATCGTGGGGATCATCACCGTGCTGTTCTCGTTCACGCTGGGCGCCTCCCGGGTCTGGTACGCCATCAGCCGCGACGGGCTGCTGCCGGGCTGGTTCGCCCGGACGAACCGGCACCACTCGCCGCACCGGCCGGTGTGGATCGTCGGGCTGATCTCGGCGGGCATCGCCGGCTTCGTCACCATCGGCACGGCCGCCGAGCTGACCAACATCGGGATCCTGCTGGCGTTCGTCGTGGTCTGCGTCGCGGTGATCGTGCTGCGCTACCGCTCGCCGGACCTGCCCCGCACCTTCCGGGCGCCGTTCATGCCGGTGACCCCCCTGGTCGGCGTCGTGTTCTCGCTGTGGCTGGTCAGCAAGCTGCAGTGGGAGACCTGGGTGCGGTTCGCGGTCTGGTTCCTGATCGGCATCGCCGTCTATGCGTTCTACGGCTACCGGCACAGCCGGCTCGGGCACGGCGAGGTCGTCGAGGGCGACCCGGAGCGGGAGCTGCGCTGAACCGCCGGGCTCAGGCCTCGGCGCGCTCGGCGGCCCGCATGTCGCGCCGCAGCTCGGGCGGCAGCGCGAAGATCAGCGACTCCTCCGCGGTGTGCACGGCGCGGGCGTCGGGGTAGCCGCGCTCGGCGAGGAAGGTCAGGACGCCCTCGACCAGCTCCTCGGGCACCGACGCCCCGGACGTGACGCTGACCGTCTCCACACCCTCGAGCCACGCCTCGTCGATCTCGGTGTGGTCGTCGACCCGGTAGGCGGCCTTGGCGCCCGCCTCCAGCGCCACCTCCACCAGCCGCACGGAGTTCGAGGAGTTCCCCGAGCCGACGACGATCACCAGGTCGGCGTTGCGGGAGATCTCCTTGATCGCCATCTGCCGGTTCTGCGTCGCGTAGCAGATGTCGTCCGAGGGCGGGTCAAGCAGCAGCGGGAACCGCTCGCGGATCGCGTCCACGATCGTCATCGTCTCGTCGACCGACAGCGTCGTCTGCGACAGCCAGGACACCTTCGAGGGGTCGCGGACCTCGAGCCGCGCGACGTCCTCCGGGCTCTGCACCAGCTGGATGTGCTCGGGCGCCTCCCCGGCGGTCCCCTCGACCTCCTCGTGACCGGCGTGGCCGATCAGCAGGATGTCGAAGTCCTCGGTGGCGAACCGGCGTGCCTCGTGGTGAACCTTGGTGACCAGCGGGCAGGTCGCGTCGATGGTCTTCAGGCGCCGCTCCTCGGCCTGCCGGTGCACCGCCGGGGAGACCCCGTGGGCGGAGAACACCACGGTCGCGCCCTCGGGCACCTCGTCGAGCTCCTCGACGAAGACCGCCCCGCGCGACTCCAGGTTCGAGACCACGTGCTTGTTGTGCACGATCTGCTTGCGCACGTAGACCGGCGCGCCGTACAGGTCCAGCGCCTTCTCGACCGTGATCACGGCACGGTCGACCCCGGCGCAGTAGCCGCGGGGTGCCGCGAGCATGACGCTTCGGCCGTCCGCCTCCCCGGCGGACAGCACGGGCGGGATCCCCAAGTCGGAGGTGCTCATGGCCCCCATCGTAGGTGCTGTCGCCTAAGGTGCCAGGCGTGGCACTCGACACCTCCCCCGAGCGACCGGCACCGGTCCGGCAGATCGCGAACCTGATCTCCGGATGGGTCGACCGGCTCGGTGTGGTGTGGGTGGAGGGGCAGGTCGCCCAGCTCAGCCGCCGGCAGGGCATGAACACCGTCTTCCTCACCCTGCGCGACCCGGTCGCCGACGTCTCGGTGCCGGTCACCTGCTCCCGCCAGCTCTTCGACTCGCTGAACCCGCCCCTGGTGGAGGGTGCGAGCGTGGTGGTGCACGCCAAGCCGACCTACTGGGCCAACCGCGGCACCCTGTCCCTGCGCGCCGACGACATCCGGATGATCGGACTCGGCGAGCTGCTGGCCCGGCTGGAGCGCCGCCGCCAGCTGCTGGCCGCCGAGGGGCTGTTCGCCCGCGAGCGCAAGCGTCCGGTCCCGTTCCTGCCACGCTGCGTCGGTCTCGTCACCGGGCGGGAGTCCGCCGCCGAGCGCGACGTGCTCGAGAACGCCCGCCGACGCTGGCCGGCGGTCCGGTTCCGGGTGCTCAACACGGCGGTGCAGGGCCCGGCTGCGGCCGCCGAGGTGATCGAGGCGATCGGTGCTCTCGACCGGGACCCCGACGTCGACGTCATCGTGGTCGCGCGCGGCGGCGGCTCGGTCGAGGACCTGCTGCCGTTCTCCGACGAGGGGCTGCTGCGGGCGGTGTTCGCCGCCCGCACCCCGGTGGTGTCCGCGATCGGGCACGAGCCGGACAGCCCGCTGCTCGACCTGGTCGCCGACGTGCGCGCCTCCACCCCGACGGACGCGGCGAAGCTGGTGGTGCCCGACGTCGCCGAGGAGCTGGACCGGGTCGTCCACCTGCGCGACCGGGGACGCCGGGTCCTCGGGGCCTGGCTGGCCCGCGAGCTGCACCAGCTCGAGGCGGTGCGCGCCCGCCCGTGCCTGGCCGACCCGGCCGGCGGCTTCGACGAGCGGGCCCGGGAGATCGGCGAGCTGCGCGAGCGCGCCCGCCGCACCGTCCGCCACCAGCTCGACCGGGCGGGCGCCGACCTCGACCACCGGCTGGCCCGGGTCCGCGGGATGTCCCCGCTGGCCACGCTCAAGCGCGGCTACGCGGTGGTCCAGGACGACGACGGGCACGTGCTGACCAGCATCGGCCAGGCCCGGCCCGAGCAGGCCCTCACCGTCCGGGTGTACGACGGCCGAGTGGGTGTCGTCGTCCGCGACACCACCCCCGCCGACAGCGAGGCCGACAGCGAGGAAGGAGCAGGAGTGACCGAGCAGACGCAGCGGCCCAGCTACGAGGAGGCGCGCGAGGAGCTGATCGAGGTGGTCCGCCGGCTCGAGTCCGGGGGCACCAACCTCGAGGAGTCCCTGGCCCTGTGGGAGCGCGGGGAGCAGCTCGCCCGGTTGTGCCAGGAGTGGCTCGACGGGGCCAAGAAGCGGCTCGACGAGGTGGTCGCCGAGCACGAGCGGGACGACTGAGCCCGCGGGCTGCCGCTCAGCGCAGCGACCTCACGAAGCCGACCAGCTCGTCCTTCGAGACGGCGTGCCCGACCACGAGCGTGGTGGTCCTCCCCGCCCGCCGCACCAGGCTCAGGTCCCCGCCCGCGTCGGTGTAGGTCGCCCAGGTGGCCGCGCCGATCGTGACCGGCCTGCCCCTCGAGGGTTCCTGGTCGACGTACGCCTCGAGCATGCTGCGGACCGGACTGTCGGCCTGCTCGAGCCCGACGTAGCGCCCGGCGGCGGTGAGGAAGCCCAGGTGCCAGTGCTGACGGACCCCGTCGGTGAACCTCACCGTGGTGGCCTTCCACCCCGGGGGCAGCGAGCGGGGCGCCACCAGGTCGAAGCTCGCCTGCGTCCGGGCGTAGCTCGCCTCGCGGGTGTAGTCGACCGCCTGGACCGGGTCGGGCGGGTCCTGGTGGTTCAGGGCGGACAGCACCGTGACCCCCGCGATGACCGCCAGCAGCACGATCAGGGCGCCGACCATGCCGGCCACCGACCGCTGGTACCTGCCCGGCTGCTCGCTCACTCCCCCATGATCGCAAGCCGGACCAGGCGTCCCGGGACCGGGGCGTGGGCTGCGGCGGTGCCTGGGACCCTAGCCTCTCAGGGCCGGCAGCAGCTCGGACTCGGCGAAGCGCAGGAAGTCCTCCTGCCGCTCGTCGCCGATCTGGACCAGGGCCACGTCGGTGAAGCCGGCCCGCTCGAACTCGCGCACCGCCGCGACGATGGCCCCGGCGTCCGGGCCGCACGGGATCGCCCCGGCGACGTCCTCCGGCCGCACGAACTGGGTCGCGCCCGCGAAGCCGGCGGGGCCGGGCAGCTCGGAGTTGACCTTCCAGCCGCCGCCGAACCAGCGGAACTGCTGGTGGGCGCGCTCCACCGCCCGGTCCCGGTCGGGGTCCCAGCTGATCGGCAGCTGACCGATCTTGCGCGAGTCCCGGGCCCCGGCCGCCGCGTCCCACCGCTCGACGAGCTCGGGTTGCGGCTCGACCGCGACCAGGTGGTCGGCCATCGGCGCGAACCGCTGGACCGACTGCGACCCGGACACCGCCACCGCGAGCGGCACCGGCCGCTCCGGGAGGTCCCAGACCTTGGCGGAGTCGACCCGGAAGTGGCTGCCGTCGAAGCTCACGTAGCCGCCCCCGAGCAGCGACCGGATGATCGTGACCGCCTCGGCGAGCATGTCGTGGCGGACGTTGACCGGAGGCCAGCCCCGGCCGACCACGTGCTCGTTGAGGTTCTCCCCCGCACCGAGCCCGAGCACGAAGCGGTTGTCGCTGAGCAGCCCCACGGTCGCGGCCTTCTGCGCGACCACGGCCGGGTGGTAGCGCAGGATCGGGCAGGTCACGTAGGTCATCAGCTCGACCCGCTCGGTCACCTGGGCGACCGCGCCCAGCGTGCTCCAGGCGTACGGCGCGTGGCCCTGCTCGTCGAGCCACGGGAAGAAGTGGTCGCTCATCACCTCGAAGTCGAACCCGGCGCGCTCCGCCGCGGCCGCGTAGCCGACCAGCTCACGGGGCCCGGACTGCTCGGTCATCAGCGTGTAGCCGTAGCGGGTGGTGTCCTGGGGCATGGGTGTCCTTCCTCGTGACGACGGGACTCCTCACCGCCGTACCCACACCCCCGCGAGGGATTCCTCCGGGCCGGCGATGAGCCGCTGATACGCAGATGCGGGGGTTTGCTGGCACATCGGTCCGCAGATGCGGCACACTTCACGCGTGAGCACCTACCGAGTTGCCGAGGCGGCAGACGTCCTCGGCGTCAGCGACGACACGGTCCGCCGCTGGATCGACGGCGGTCGGCTGCCGGCGTCCCCGGGCGCCGACGGGCGCACCGCGATCGCCGGGGCGGACCTCGCCGTGCTGGCCAAGGACCTGGCCGACGCCGGCCCGGACCGGATGACCCGGTCCTCGTCGGTGAGCGCGCGCAACCGGATGCGCGGCATCGTCACCGCGGTCAAGAAGGACCCCGTGATGGCGCAGGTGGAGATGGTCTGCGGCCCCTACCGGATGGTGTCGCTGATGAGCACCGAGGCCGCCGACGAGCTGGGCCTGGCACCCGGCGTGCTCGCGATCGCCTCGGTGAAGTCCACGAACGTCGTCGTGGAGGTGCCGTGAGAGCCCGACGCGCCGCACTGGCCGCCGCGCTGCTCGCCACGGTCCTCGCCGTGGCCGGCTGCGGGACCGACACCGCGGGGAACCAGGCCCGCGGGAGGGACGAGAACGGCACCCTGACCGTGCTCGCGGCCGCCTCGCTGACCGAGACGTTCACCGAGCTGAAGAAGCAGTTCGAGTCCGACCACCCCGGCGCGACGGTGCGGCTCGCGTTCGACTCCAGCGCCACCCTCGCCGAGCAGGTCAACCAGGGTGCGCCCGCCGACGTCCTGGCCACCGCCGACGAGCGCACCATGAAGAGCGTCGTCGACGCCGGCGGGACCGCGGGCGCTCCGAAGGTGTTCGCCACCAACCAGCTGGCCATGGTGGTGCCGGCAGACAACCCCGCGCACCTGACGACGTTCGCCGACCTCGACCGGCCCGGCGTGACCTACGTGGTGTGCGTGCCCACCGCGCCGTGCGGCGCGCTGTCGCTGACCCAGCTGCACGCGCACGGGATCACCGCCGCGCCGAGCAGCGAGGAGGTCGACGTCAAGGCGGTGCTGAGCAAGGTCGAGCTCGGCGAGGCCGACGCGGGCCTGGTCTACGTCACCGACGCGGTCGCCGCGGGCGACCGGGTGCGGCGCATCGACATCCCCGCCTCGGGCGACACCCTGAACCGCTACCCGATCGCCGCGCTGTCCGGGGCCACCGAGCCGACCTTGGCCCGCGAGTGGGTCGACCTGGTGCTGTCCACCCGGGGCCGGCAGGTGCTCCGGGCGGCGGGGTTCGGGAAGCCGTGAGCGGCCGCCGGCGGGCCCGGGGGGCGGCCACCGGCCGCCCCCCGCTGGTGCTGCTGCTCCCGGCCGTCGTCGCCGCCGGCTTCCTGGCCCTGCCGCTGGTGGCGCTGCTCGCGCGCACCCCCTGGCCGGACCTGCCCCACCAGCTCGCCGACCCGGCGATCCACGACGCGCTCCGGCTGTCGCTGGTGACGTCACTGTGCGCGGCGGCGCTGGCCTTCCTGCTGGGCGTCCCGCTGGCCTGGCTGCTGGCCCGGGTGGACCTTCCCGGGCGGTCGGTGGTCCGGGCGCTGGTGATCGTCCCGCTGGTGCTGCCGCCGGTGGTGGCCGGGGTGGCGCTGCTGTCCGCGTTCGGCCGCAGCGGCCTGCTCGGACCCACCCTGCGCGCGCTCGGCGTCACGCTGCCGTTCACCACCGCCGGCGTGGTGGTCGCCCACACGTTCGTGGCCCTGCCGTTCTTCGTGCTCAGCGTGGAGGGCGCGCTGCGCGCCACCTCGCAGGAGTACGACGTGGTGGCGGCCACCCTGGGCGCGAGCCGGTGGACGGTGTTCCGCCGGGTGACGCTGCCGCTGGCCGCACCCGGGGTGCTGGCCGGCCTGGTGCTGGCCTGGGCCCGGGCGCTCGGCGAGTTCGGCGCCACGATCACCTTCGCCGGCAACTACCCGGGCACCACCCGGACGATGCCGAACGCGATCTACGTGGCCCTGCAGCAGGACCCCGACGCGGCGGTCGTGCTCAGCGTGATCCTGCTCGTGGTCTCCGTCGGGATCCTGGCGCTGCTGCGCGAGCGCTGGTTCGACCAGGCGGTGCAGGGGGCGGTGCGCCGATGAGCCTCCTGGACGCCCACGTGGTCGTGCGCCGGCCCGGGCACACCCTCGACGTGCACCTCACCGCCGACCCGGGCGACGTGGTCGCGGTGATCGGGCCCAACGGGGCCGGGAAGTCCACCCTGCTGCGCGCTCTCGCCGGGGTCGTCCCGCTCGACGAGGGCCTCGTCCGGTGCGGTGAGGCGACCTGGGAGCAGCCCGGACGGTGCCGCACCCGCACCCAGCAGCGGGACGTCGGCATGGTGTTCCAGCAGCAGCTGCTGTTCCCGCACCTCGACGCGCTGGCCAACGTCGCGTTCGGCCCGCGCAGCCGGGGCGTGCCCCGGCGGGAGGCGGAGCAGCGGGCGCTGGCCTGGCTGGAGCGGTTCGGGGTGGCCGGCCTCGCCGGGCGACGGCCCGCGCAGATGTCGGGCGGCCAGGCGCAGCGGGTGGCGATCGCCCGGGCGCTGGCGACCGGCCCGGGCGTGCTGCTGCTCGACGAGCCGCTGGCCTCGCTCGACGTGTCCGTGGCGATGGCGCTGCGGGTGGAGCTCGCCCGCCACCTCCAGGAGTACGACGGGGTGACGATCCTGGTCACCCACGACGCCCTGGACGCGATGACGCTGGCCAACCGGGTGCTGGTGCTCGACGACGGCCGGGCCGCCCAGGAGGGCACCCCCGCCGAGGTCGCCCAGCGGCCGCAGACCGACCACGTGGCCCGGCTGGTCGGCCTCAACGTGCTCCGCGGCACCAGCACCGGGACCGACGTACACCTGGCCGACGGCAGCACGCTGGTCTCGACGACGCCGGCAACCGGGGAGGTCAACGCGTGCTTCAGCCCGACGGCGGTCACCCTGACGGTTGACGAGCCGACCGGCTCGGCGCGCAACCGGTGGCCCGGGACGGTCACCTCGGTGGCCCCGCACGGCGCGGCCGTCCGGGTGCACCTCGACGCCGCGTCGGGGCTCATCGCGGACGTCACGCCGGCGTCCGCGACCCAGCTCGGGCTCGCTCCCGGGCGGCGCGTGTGGGCCACCGTCAAGGCGACCGAGGTCTCGGTCTACGCGTTGAACCCGACCCTCGGCTAGTATCCCGCCATGTATGAGACCCCGCTGTCGCCCGGTCTGTCCGCCGCCCACGAGGCCCCCGACCGCAACCTGGCCCTCGAGCTCGTCCGGGTCACGGAGGCGGCCGCGATGGCCGCCGGCCGCTGGGTCGGCCGCGGTGACAAGAACGGCGCCGACGGCGTCGCGGTCAACGCGATGCGCACCCTCATCTCGACGGTGGGCATGCGCGGCACCGTGGTGATCGGCGAGGGCGAGAAGGACAACGCCCCGATGCTGTTCAACGGCGAGGAGGTCGGCGACGGCACCGGCCCCGAGTGCGACGTCGCCGTCGACCCGATCGACGGCACCACGCTGGCCGCGAAGGGCATGGCCAACGCGATCGCGGTGATGGCGGTGGCACCGCGCGGGTCGATGTACGACCCCTCCGCCGTCTTCTACATGGAGAAGCTCGTCACCGGCCCCGAGGCCGCGGACGTGGTGGACATCCGCTACCCGGTGGCGGAGAACATCCACCAGGTCGCGAAGGCCAAGGGCAGCAAGCCCGAGGACGTCACGGTGGTGCTGCTCGACCGGCCGCGGCACGACCGGATCGCCGAGGAGATCCGGGCCACCGGCGCGCGGATCAAGTTCATCACCGACGGCGACGTGGCCGGCGCCATCATGGCCGCCCGCCCGGACACCGGCATCGACCTGCTCCTCGGCGTGGGCGGCACCCCCGAGGGGATCATCGCCGCCTGTGCGATGAAGTGCCTCGACGGGGTCATCCAGGGGCGGCTGTGGCCCACCGACGACGAGGAGCGCCAGCGCGCCACCGACGCCGGGCACGACCTGGACGCCGACCACGTGCTGCGCACCGACGACCTCGTGCGCGGGGACGACGTGTTCTTCGTGGCCACCGGCATCACCGACGGTGAGCTGATGAAGGGCGTGCGCTACCGCGCCGGCGGGGCCAGCACCCACTCGCTGGTGATGCGCTCGCGCAGCGGCACGATCCGCTCGATCACCTCCGACCACAAGCTCCAGAAGCTCCGGTCCTACGCCGCCGTCGACTTCGAGCGCTGACCTCCCGATGACCGCCGGCCCCTTCGTGGTGGTGGGGGAGTCGCTGGTCGACGTCGTGGTGCCCGTCGGGGGCGCGGAGGTGTCCGCCCCGGGCGGTTCCCCGCTCAACGTCGCCGTCGGGCTGGCCCGGCTCGAGATCGACACGCTGCTGGTCACCCAGCTCGGTGACGACGAGCACGGGCGCCTGGTCGCGCGGCACGCCACCGCCAGCAACGTCCGGCTGGCCGAGACCTCGGTCGTCCCGGGCCGGCGCACGAGCACGGCGACCGCGCTGCTCGACGCCGAGCACGCCGCGACGTACGTCTTCGACCTGACCTGGGACCTGCCGCCGCACCGGCTGCCCGACGCGACCGCGGCCCTGCACGTCGGCTCGCTCGGCGCGGCGCTCCGGCCGGGCCGCGAGGCGGTGCTCGACCTGGTCGCGCAGGCCGGGGACGTGTTCGTCTCCTACGACCCGAACGTCCGGCCCGCGTTCGTGGAGGACCCCGCCGAGACCTGGCGCGACGTCCTGGAGGTGGCGGCGACCGCCCGGCTCGTCAAGTGCTCGGAGGAGGACCTCCTCGCGCTCCGGCCCGGTGAGGTGGAGGCCGACCTGGCGAGGGAGATCCTCGAGGCCGGCGACACCGAGCTGGTGGTGGTCACCAAGGGCGGGGCGGGTGCGACGGCCTACACCCGGGACGCGCGCGTCGACGTGACGGCGCCCGCCGTCGTGGTGGTGGACACCGTCGGCGCCGGTGACTCGTTCATGGCCGGGCTGCTGGCGGTGCTGTCGGACTGGGGGTTGACCGCCGCCGGTGCCGGCGCGCTGGAGGCGCTCGACGAGGAGCGGGTCGCGGTGCTGCTCGAGGGTGCCGTGCTGGCCGCGGCGGTCACCTGCGGCCGTCGCGGGGCTAACCCGCCGACACGTCGGGAACTGCCGCCAACCTGGCCGCGGGGCTGACCGCCCGCGCCCGGCGGGCGCGGTCGGCGGCAAGCGTGTCCGTCACGATGTCGAGGACCACCGGGTCGAAGGCCATCCCGAGGTGGCTGGTGGAGACCTCGACGGTCCTGGCGGCGGGGTCCAGGCAGCTGCGCCAGTCGATGATCCCGTCCCGCCGGGAGAACACCGAGGTGAACGAGACCCCGGACGCCAGCGGGGCCCGCGCCTGGTCCCAGCTGAGCTGAGCGCAGTCGCCGGAGGTGCAGTCCTCCCCCATCATCGCGCCGAAACCGGCCTTGCGGAGCTTGACGATCAGGGCGAGGTCGAACAGCAGCGCGGGGTGCGCGGCACCGGGGGCGAGGATCGGGCTGCCCAGGGTGACGATGCCCTCGACCAGGTCCGGGCGGCGCGCGGCCAGACCGCGCGCCAGCAGCCCGCCGAGGCTGTGTCCGACGACGGTGACCTTGCGGTCGCGCTTGATCGCGATCGCCTCGATGCGCCGCTCCAGCGTCTCGGAGGCGGCCTGGGTGCACCCGACGTTGGCGTGCATGGTCGAGCGGTAGGTGCGGTGCCCGGCCCGGCGCAGGTGCCGGGCCATCAGCGTCAGGGTGCTGTCGCCGGCCATGAAGCCCGGCACCAGCACGACCGGCTGCAGCCCGCCCTCGGCGGCGCGGCTGGCGTAGGGCGTCTCGCGGCGTTGCCGGCGCTGCTCCCGGTTGCGACGCACGTAGCGGGCCGCCTCCGCGACCGCGCTGCCCTCCCTGGCGATCGCGCGCAGGCCGGTCGGGCCCGCGTAGCCGGGCGGGCAGAGGAACGCGCCGAGAGGGGATGCCATGCCTTGAAGGTAGCCAGATGTGACCCAGATCATGCGTCAAAACACCGGTTTGCCCGTCAAAAGGTTCGGTAACGGTCGCTGGCTAGACTCGAGCCAGCCCACGTCTCCAGCGCACGTCCCGAGGAAAGGTGCCCATGGCGTCCTCCGTCGAGGTGTCCGAGGAGCGGTTCGCCGCGCTGCCCTCGGGGATCGACATCTGCTACCAGACGTTCGGGGACCCCGGGGGCGAGCCGCTGCTGCTGGTGATGGGGCTGGGCGGCCCGATGACGTGGTGGAACGCCGACTTCTGCCGGATGCTGGCCGAGCGCGGCTTCTTCGTGATCCGCTACGACAACCGCGACAGTGGCCGGTCCACGCGGGTGCGGGCCCGGGTGGGCCGGCGGATGCTCGTGCGCAGCTTCCTCAGCGGGCGCGGCCGGCCGCCGTACACGATGCAGGACCTCGCCGACGACGCCGTCGGACTGCTCGACCACCTCGACGTCGCCGCCGCCCACGTGGTCGGCATCTCCATGGGCGGGATGATCGTGCAGACGATGGCGCTCAGCCACCGGCAGAGGGTGCTCTCGCTCACCTCGATCATGTCCACCACCGGCCGGCGCAGCGTGGGCTGGCAGGACCCCCGGCTGCTGCCGCTGCTGGTCACCCCCCGGGGCAAGTCCCGCGAGGCGTACGTCGAGCACTCCTCGAAGCTGTGGTCGATCATCGGCTCCCCGCTCTACCCCGACACCACCGAGGCGGTCCGCGAGCGCGCCGCGGAGACCTGGGACCGCGGGGTCAGCGCGGCCGGTGTGGTGCGCCAGATGGCCGCGATCCTCTCCCAGGCGGACCGCTCCCGGCAGCTGCGCAGCCTGCGCGTGCCGACGCTGGTGATCCACGGGATGGACGACAAGATGGTGCACGTCTCCGGGGGCCGGGCGACGTCCCGGTCGGTGCCCGGCTCGGAGCTGGTGCTGATCCCCGGCATGGGCCACGACGTCCCGGTCTCGCTCCACGAGACCTTCGTGGACGCGATCCGGCGCACCGCGGACCGCGCGGCCGGGCCGGCCGCCGAGCGCGCCTCGGGCTGAGCGGCCCCAGGCTGGCCGGCCCCGGGCTCAGCCGGCGCGGCCGGACGTCCGCTTCGCCGTCTTCTGGGCCGTCTTCTGGGCCGTCTTGCGGGCCGTCTTCTGGGCGCCCGTCTTCTTCGCCGCGGAGCTGGGGGCCGGACGCTGGGCCTTCGGCACCAGCGCGACCATCTCGGCCATCGCGTCCTGGAGGTAGCCGATCAGGTTCCACACGTCCGGCACCATCTCCCGGCAGGCGATCAGCCCGAAGTCGAGGTTGCCGTCGTAGGAGAACAGGGTGATGTTCAGCCCGCCGGTCATGTCCGTGACCGCCGAGACCGGGTAGATCCCCTGCACCCGGGCACCGGCGATGTACAGCGGGAGCTGCGGTCCCGGCACGTTGCTCACGAAGAGGTTGAACAGCACCCCGGGGACGGTCGCCAGCTTGAACAGCGCCCGCGCGGCCAGCCCGGACAGCGCCGTGGGGATCAGCGCGGACAGGTCCTGCAGCAGCGAGGCGGGCACCGCCTCGAAGTGCCGCTTCGCCTCCTTCATCGAGTCGCGCATGAAGGCCAGCCGCTCCTCGGGGTCCGTGAGGTGCGTGGGCAGCTGCGCGAGCATCACCGAGACCTGGTTGCCGTGCGACCCCCGCTGGTCCTCGCTGCGGATGGAGACGGGCACGGCGGCCACCAGCGGTGTCCTCGGCAGCGCGTCGTGGTCGAGCAGCCAGCGCCGCAGCGCGGCCGCGGTCAGCGCCATCACCACGTCGTTGACGGTCATCTCGAAGTGGTTCTTCACCAGCTTCACGTCGGCCATCGGCAGCGACCCGAAGGAGAACCGGCGGTGGGCGGTGATGGTGCCGTTCAGCGGCGTCCGCGGAGCCTTGAGGTCCCGGCCGTGGGTGGCCGGCGGGGCCTGGCCCAGGAGCCGGCCCACGGTCCCGGCCGTCTCGCTGAGCAGGTGCGCGCCCGGGAAGTTCGTGGCCCCGGGCAGCTCGTCGACGTACGCCAGGGACTTGGGGACCACCCGGGCCAGCTCGAGCGGGTTCAGCGCCATCGCGGTGACCCCGCGCCGGAGCAGGCTCAGCGTCGAGGGCATCTTGCGCGGCACGAAGGGGTCGGGCTCGACCGGGACGTCGCGGGGCTCGACCGTGACGTCCATCAGGGTCTCCAGGATCTCGGCCCCGGAGACGCCGTCGATCGCGGCGTGGTGGATCTTGGAGTAGAACGCCACCATGCCGTCCTCGAGGCCGGTGATCACGTAGGCCTCCCACAGCGGCCGGCTGCGGTCGAGCTGCCGGGCGTGGATGCGGGCCACCTGCTCGCCGAGCTGCTGGGCCGTCCCGGGCGCGGGCAGTGCCAGCTCCCGCAGGTGGAACTCGATGTCGAAGTGCGGGTCGTCGACCCAGTAGGGCCGGCCGAGCCCGAGGGGCACCTCCACGAGACGCTGGTGCAGTGGCGGGGCGAGGTGCAGGCGGGGCTCGAACACGGCCCGGACCGTCTCGAGGTTCCACTCCCCGCCCGGAGCGGTCGTCGGGTCGAGCAGGACCAGGCTGCCGACGTGCCCGGCCGTCGTCGGCGACTCCACGTTGAGGAACTGGGCATCGAGCGAGGTGAGCTGGCGCATGGTTCAGTTCTACCCGATGGGCAGCGGTCCCGCGCCCGGCCGCCTCGGGTCGGTCAGTCCGAGACCACCAGCACCGGGTTCGGCTCCACAACGATCCGGACCCGCGCCTCCGGCGCCAGCCGCACGGCCACACCGCTGGGCACCTGCGCCATCAGCTCCTGCCCGTCGTCGAGGCGGGCGTGCACCCGGGAGATCGGCCCGAGGAACGCCACCGACGTGACCCGCGCGCCCCCCCGCTCGTCCGGCTCCACGGCGAGCGCCTCGGGGCGGATGAGCGCGATCCCGCCGCCGCTCGCGACGGATCCCTCCAGCGTCGGCACCCGGCACCCGAGGACGGTCACCTCGCCCCCGGACACCTCCCCACGGAGCCTGTTGCTCAGGCCCACGAACTCGGCGACGAACCGGGTGGCCGGGCGCGCGTAGAGCTCGTCGGGCGGCGCGATCTGGTCCAGCCGGCCGGCGTTCATGACGCCCACCCGGTCGGCCACGGCGAGCGCCTCCTCCTGGTCGTGGGTGACGAACAGGGTCGTCGTCCCGACCTCGAGCTGGACGCGCCGGATCTCGTCGCGCAGCTGGACCCGGACCTTGGCGTCGAGCGCCGACAGCGGCTCGTCGAGCAGCAGCACGGAGGGCTCGATGGCCAGCGCGCGGGCCAGCGCGACCCGCTGCTGCTGGCCACCGGACAGTTGGTGGGCGTAGCGCTGCTCGTGCTCGGACAGGCCGACCATCTCCAGCATCTCCCGCGCCCGGGAGGTACGGCGGTCGGCGGACTGCCCACGCAGCTTGAGCCCGAAGGCGACGTTGTCGCGCACCGTCATGTGCGGGAACAGGCTGTAGGCCTGGAAGACCATGCCCATGTCGCGCTTGTTCGCCGGCACCCGGGTGAGGTCCTTGCCGGCCACCACGACCCGGCCCTCGTCGGCCTCCTCGAGTCCGGCCAGGATCCGCAGCGCGGTGGTCTTGCCGCAGCCGGAGGGGCCGAGCAGCACCACCAGCTCCCCGGCGGCCAGCTCCAGGCTGAGGCCGTCGAGGGCCCGCACCTGTCCGTAGTGGCGGTGCAACCCGTCGAGCTGCACGGTCGTGCCGGCCCGTTCCTGCGTTGTCACGCTCACGCCTGGGTTCCTTTCGAGCCGCGGGACCGGTTCCCGAGGAAGGACATCGACAGCAGCAGCAGCGCCACGAACACGAGCGCCGCCAGGGACAGGGCCACCGAGACCGGCGCGTCGCTCTTGCCCAGCAGGGCGATCACGACCGGAAGGGTGTCGAAGTGCAGCAGGGAGGCGAAGACGTACTCCCCCATCACCAGGGCCACCGAGATGAACGCCGCCGACATCACCCCGGACCAGATGTTGGGCACCACCACGCGCAGGATCACCGTGGCCCAGCCGGCGCCGAGCGAGCGCGCGGCCTCCGACAGCGTGATCACGTTGATCGAGGACAGCGCGGCGTCCAGCGCCCGGTAGGCGTAGGGCAGCACCAGGACGACGTACGGCAGCGTCAGCGTCAGCGCCGAGTCGCCGAGCAGGTAGGTCACCCAGGCGAACACGTTGGTGATGCCCACGACGATGACCAGCGCCGGGATCGTCAACGGCAGCAGGCACAGGAACTCCACCACCCGGTAGGCCTTCGGCACCCGCAGCCGGACCCACACCATCGTCGGCATCAGCAGCACCAGCATCAGCAGCACGGTGAACAGCGCCAGCAGCAGCGAGGTGAGGATCGCCGAGCGGATCTGCGGGTCCTGCACCAGCGAGGCCCACGCGGAGCCGGTGCGTCCGGTCCCGCCGACCTTCCGGGTGCTGAAGTCCAGCATCGACAGCAGCGGCACGATGAAGTACAGGCCGAAGAGCGCCAACAGCACCCCTCGGGTCACCCGCCAGGTCGTGGACTCCCTCATCGCAGCCACCGGGCGGTGCGGCGGATCAGCCACGCGTAGAGGCCCATGAGGACCGCGACCACCACGATCATCTCGAACGCCAGCGCGAAGGCCAGGTTGTGCCGGCCCAGCAGCACCTCGCTGGTCAGCGCCGAGCGGATCAGCAGCGGCAGGATCGGGTTGCCCTGGCTGACCAGAGCCGCGGCGGTCGCGTAGGCCGCGAAGCCGTTGGCGAACAGCAGCAGCATCGCCCCGAGGAAGGCCGGGGACAGCATCGGGACGGCCACCTTGGTCCAGTACTGCCAGGTGCTCGCGCCGAGGCCGACCGCGGCCTCACGCCACTGCGGCCGCAGACCCTCCAGCGCGGGCAGGAACACGATCACCATCAGCGGGATCTGGAAGTAGACGTAGACGACGATCAGTCCCGGCAGACCGTAGAGCCAGCCCGACCCGAAGATGTCGATGCCGAACACGTTGCGCAACGCCACCGTCAGCGCCCCGCTGAAGCCCAGCGTGGCCACGAACGCGAAGGCCAGCATCACGCCGCCGAACTGGGCGAGCACGCCGGCCGCCGAGGTGACCACGCGGCGCAGCAGGCTGGTCGCCGGACGGGTCACCACCAGGTAGGCCAGCAGCGCGCCCAGCGTCGCGCCGATCACCGCGGTGCTCCCGGAGAGCAGCACGCTCTTCCACAGCGCGCTGAGCACCGTGGGCGTGGTCAGCGCCGACATGTTCGCGAAGGTGAAGGTGCCGCCCTCGACGAACGCGTTCACCACCACGGTGACGGTGGGGACCAGGAGGAAGACCAGCAGGTACAGCAGGAAGGGTCCGAGGCCGAGCGCCGGCGCGAGCCGCTTGACGCGGCTCACGCCGGCACCCCTTCTGCGTGCGGCATCGGCTCAGCCGACGACCTTGGCCCAGTGCTTGGACAGGTAGTCCGCCGCCTTGGCCGTCTGCTCGGTCGTCGGCACGACGGGCGTGCCGGACACCGTCGGCAGCGCGTCGTACTTGGCCTTGTCGATGGTGCCGGCCTTGGCCATCGCGTCGGCGCGGATCGGGCGGGCGCCACCGGCCAGCCAGAGGTTCTGGCCCTGGTCGGAGAAGAGGAACTCCTCCCACAGCCGGGCGGCGGCCGGGTGCGGCGCGTCGTTGTTGATCGCCTGGTAGTAGTAGCCGGCTACCGCGGCGTTGGGCGGCACCATGACCTTCCAGCTCGGCAGCTTCTGGGTCTCACCGGCGTTGAGGTAGTCCCAGTCGATCACGACCGGGGTCTGGCCGGACTCGATCGTGGCGGGGGTCGGGTCGACGGGGAGGAAGTTGCCGGCCTTCTTCAGGCGGCCGAAGAAGTCCACGCCCGGGGCGATGTCGTCGGCGCCCCCGCCGTTGGCCACCGCGGCCATCACCACGCCGCTGAACGCGGCCCCGGCCTCGGTCGGGTTGCCGTTCAGCGCGACCTTGCCCTTGTACTGCGGCTTCAGCAGGTCGTCCATGCTGGTGACGTCCGGCACCTTCTTGGAGTCGTAGCCGATGGACATGTAGCCGCCGTAGTCGTTGGTCCACTTGCCGTCGGGGTCCTTGAACTGGTCCGAGATGTCGCCCCAGGTGGCGACCTTGTACGGCGCGAACATGTCGGTGTTGGCCAGCGCCACCGACTGGCCGAGGTCGAACACGTCGGGCGCACGCGAGGTGCCCTTCAGCTGCTTGGCCGCGTCGATCTCCTCCTGGCTCGCCGCGTCGGGCTGCGCGGAGTTCACCTTGATGCCGTACTTGTCCTGGAAGGTCTTGATGACCTCGCCGTAGTTGGCCCAGTCCGGCGGCAGCGCGATCACGTTCAGCGTGCCCTCGGCCTTGGCCGCCTTCACCAGCGCGTCCATCCCGCCGAGGTCCTGGGCGGAGGTGGCCTTCGCCGCGTCGCTGCCTCCGCCCGAGGACTGCTTGGCGGGCGGCGAACAGGCGGTGACGGCGGCGAGCGACAGCGCTGCGGCCACGGACATGCTCAGAACTCGTATGCGTCTCACGGCATCCTCCAACTCGACGAACGGCAGGGTGCCAGCGCGACCTTCCGGGCACCGAACCTCCGGCACCCGTCCCCCGAGTGGTTTGCTGGTGACTGGACAGTAACGGTAGCGACGGATCCGCGTGCTGTCAGTCCCGGGGATCGTCGGCCCGGCCGAGCCGCCTGCGCTGCTCGCGGGAGGGCCCCTTGCGCTGGACGGTGACCGAGCCCATCAGCGCCAGGCCCTTAACCCGGACCACCGGCGAGTCCGGTCCCGCCTCGGGATCGACCCGGGCGCGCTGCTCCTTGAACTCGCCCATCACGCCGATGCCCTCGACGAGCACGACGGCCCGTGGGCCGACGACGACCTTCACCTCACCCATGATCGCGTTGGCGTTGAGGGTGACCTCCCGGGACTCGAAGGACGCCTCCCGCAGGTCGAGGGTCACGCTGCCCATCAGCGCGAGGGCCGAGTGCCCGTCGCGGACCTGCCACGGGCCCACCCGCGTGGTCTCGGACATGATCGCGACCGAGCTGTCGTAGCGCGGCCCGGAGACCGGCGGCGCGGCCACCGGTCGCGGTACGACGGTCGGGGTGTGGGTCGGCTGCACCGGCAGGTCCGCGGTGATCGGGACCAGGTCGGCGTAGGTCCTGGCCCGGAACGTGGCCTCGAGCCGCTCGTCGAGCTCCTCGAGGTCGATCCGGCCGTCTCCCGCCGCCCGGCGCAGCACCTCCGACACCTGGTGCCGGTCCTCGTCGGAGATCCGCAGCTGCGCGGGGTCGTGCGGCTGGAGCGCCCCGTGACGCACGTCTCGTCCCTGTCCGTCCATGCGCCACATCCTAGGCCCGTCAACTACGCTCGACGCGCCTGATTTCCACTCCGAACCCTCCCGCCGAACTCTCATGCCGAGGAGCCCCGTTGAGCGTCGATCCCGAGTTCTGCTACTCCGACCTGCTCCCCACCGGGGCCGACGACACGCCGTACCGGCTGGTCACCACCGACGGGGTGAGCACGTTCGAGGCCGACGGCCAGACGTTCCTGCGGGTCGACCCGGAGGCGCTGCGCACGCTGACCGCCGAGGCGATGCACGACATCGCGCACTACCTGCGGCCGGCCCACCTCGCGCAGCTGCGCAGGATCATCGACGACCCCGAGGCCAGCGGCAACGACCGCTTCGTGGCGCTCGACCTGCTCAAGAACGTCAACATCTCCGCCGGCGGGGTGCTGCCGATGTGCCAGGACACCGGCACCGCGATCGTGATGGGGAAGAAGTCCGAGGGTGTGCTGACCGGCGCCGACGACGGCGAGTGGATCAGCAAGGGCGTGTACGACGCCTACACGAAGCTGAACCTGCGCTACTCCCAGCTCGCCCCGCTGACGATGTGGGAGGAGAAGAACACCGGCACGAACCTGCCGGCGCAGATCGAGCTGTACTCGACGCCGGCGTCGCCCGGGAAGAGCCCGGAGTACAAGTTCCTGTTCATGGCCAAGGGCGGCGGCTCGGCCAACAAGTCCTTCCTCTACCAGGAGACCAAGGCCGTCCTGAACCCGGAGCGGATGCTGGCGTTCCTCGACGAGAAGATCCGCTCCCTCGGCACGGCCGCCTGCCCGCCGTACCACCTCGCCGTGGTCATCGGCGGCACGTCGGCGGAGTTCGCGCTGAAGACCGCGAAGTACGCCTCCGCGCACTACCTCGACAACCTCCCGACCGAAGGTTCGCTGAGCGCCCACGGTTTCCGGGACCTCGAGCTTGAGGAGGAGGTCTTCAAGCTCACCCAGTCCTTCGGGATCGGCGCGCAGTTCGGCGGGAAGTACTTCTGCCACGACGTCCGCGTGGTCCGCCTCCCCCGGCACGGTGCCTCCTGCCCGGTGGCGATCGCGGTCTCGTGCTCGGCGGACCGGCAGGCGCTCGGCAAGATCACCGCCGAGGGCGTGTTCCTCGAGCAGCTCGAGCGGGACCCGGCGAAGTACCTCCCCGAGACCACCGACGAGAAGCTGTCCGACGACGTGGTGAAGATCGACCTGAACCGGCCCATGGACGAGATCCGTGCCGAGCTGTCGAGGCACCCGGTGAAGACCCGGCTGTCGCTGACCGGGCCGCTCGTCGTCGCGCGCGACATCGCGCACGCGAAGATCAAGGAGCGGCTCGACGCCGGGGAGGGGATGCCGCAGTACCTCAAGGACCACGCGGTCTACTACGCCGGCCCGGCGAAGACCCCGGAGGGCTACGCGTCCGGCTCGTTCGGCCCGACCACGGCCGGCCGGATGGACTCCTACGTCGAGGCGTTCCAGGCGGCGGGCGGCTCGATGGTGATGCTGGCCAAGGGCAACCGGTCGGTGCAGGTCACGAAGGCGTGCGAGGCGCACGGTGGCTTCTACCTCGGCTCGATCGGCGGGCCCGCGGCCCGGCTGGCGCAGGACTGCATCAGGCACGTCGAGGTGCTGGAGTACCCCGAGCTCGGCATGGAGGCGGTCTGGAAGATCGAGGTCGAGGACTTCCCCGCGTTCATCGTCGTCGACGACAAGGGCAACGACTTCTTCGCCGAGACGGCCAAGCCGATCGCGCTGACCGTGCGCACCCGCTCCACCGAGCCGGCCTGACCGGCCCATTACTGGGTGTGTACGAATGGCCGGGCGCGGCTCTTCGTCACCGGTGCGATACTGGCTTGCCGCCCACCCCGGGAGGGAGTGATCGTGC
The DNA here is from genome assembly GCA_963838025.1 of uncultured Actinomycetota bacterium. Classification (GTDB taxonomy): domain Bacteria; phylum Actinomycetota; class Actinomycetes; order Propionibacteriales; family Nocardioidaceae; genus Nocardioides_B. The sequence continues at coordinate 234,933 of CAWIPF010000003.1, read as the reverse complement.
CATCGAGGTGGACCATCCCGTTCAGGCTGCTTGCTGCCGTGGTGCTGCTCGCGGCCGTCGGCATCTGGCTCGCCGGCAACGTCTGGGCGGGGCGTCAATGTGTCGAAGGCGGAGCGGGGCGTGACCTGCTCGGCGGCCGTGAGGGGAGCATTCAGATCGTGGATGGCGCTTGCCGTGCGGTCGCCAACGACGGCACGGTGCACAGCGAACCGCTCTCCACTTGGGACTCGGACGGGCTGGCGGCCGCGACCGCTGTCATCGGTGGCGTGCTGCTCGTCGGCTCCGTCGCCACGTCCCGTTCGAGGAAGCCGGCGGAGAGTGCCTAGCAGCCTCATCGGCGACGCGCTGGCTCCAGCTCGTCCGCATCCGCAGTCACGGTGCGCGCGCCCGCTACCTGGTCGCTACCCGGTTGTCGATGAAGTTGTAGAACTGGAATGGATTTCCGTCCTCATCGATGACGGCCTTCTTCGGTTGGGCACACGCCCAACCGTCGTTGTTCCCTTGCTCGTCGACGGCGTTGTCAACTCGGTAGGGCTCGGCGCTGACGTCCCACAGCACGTAGCCGCTGCTCCCGGGCGGGCATCCGTCACCCGCGGCGTGGGCTGGCGGGACGAGGCACAGCAGCCCCGCGGTTGCTGCCAGACTGATGATGGTCTTGAACATGTGAACCCCCTGGCTCGTGGTGGGTGTGCTCTCCACGGTCCTAGCAGCGGGGCGCGCCGTACATTCCCCAAAGCGCGAAGATCAAGGCAGCGTCCTGAGCTTCAGCGCGGCCGCGGTGCGGTTGGTCACTCCAAGCTTTCGGTAGGCGTGCTGGAGGTGCTTGCGCACCGTGTCGACGGTGACGCAGAGCTCTTCTGACACTTCACGGTTGGTGGCGCCCTGGGCGACCAACGTCAACACGCGGCGCTCCGAAGCAGACAGCGAGTCAGTCGGCACGCGTCCGAGACACCCGCGCACCAGCCGCCTGATGACCGGCTCGACCATGATCACGACGGCCACGTCGCGAGCGGTGTAGCAGCGCCTGTAGCTGTCGAAGTTGAGCTGAACCACGGTCCCGGCGCCGGTGTCGAGCCCCAGCCGTAGGAAGTCACTCAGACCCCAGTCGGCTGCCTCGCGGTCCTCATGTGACTGTTCGGCGTCGTGCCACAGCCCGGTATGCAGCGGTCCGTCACAGACCTGTGGGTCTCCCATGTCGATCGACGGGAACACTCGATACCGCAGGCGGAGGCCGGTGCTGTCAGACTCGTCGATACCGCACACGTCGCACCCGACCAGCTGCCCCAGAGCCAGCAGCGCTTCGTCGGGCAGCAGGCTTCCGGGTTCGGGCTCCACCATGAGCAAGCGACGTATGGCTGACTGTGCGCGGTTCCCCAGGACGAGGGTCACATGGACCTCCCAGAGCCGAAGGTGTTCTCCAAAGTATCCGCACCTGGTTTGGTCTGGGTAAAGCCCTGGAGCCGCGCCATGAGTGCGTCGTACTGGGGCCCGAGAGGACACACCTGTTCCGTACGCCTGCAGGCGCCTGGTGATCGCCCGGCCTGCGGGTAGGGACACCCGGTCAGCGCACGTCGCGGAACTCGGCGTACTTCCCGCGCCGACCGTTCCAGGCGAAGCCGCGTGCCGCGAACGCCCGGACCACCGCACTGTCGGACCGGTGCACGTAGTCCAGGTCGCGGCTGCGGCTGAGCCACCACGTGTCCGGGACGCCCCGGTCCCCGACCCGGGCCGGGTTCTCCCACGGGTTGACGCTCACGACGCTCCCGCGCGCGTGCGACCCGAAGCGGGTCTCCTCGCCGGGGAGCCGCTGGCAGGCGAACCCGAAGCTCGCGTCGCCACGGAGGGCGCGCCGCACGGCCGTGCGGTAGTGGCCGACGGACTCGACCCGGCGCAGCGACCGGATCGGCTGGCGCAGGTCGTAGAGCCGGGTGAGCACGCGGGCCAGCCGCGTCGCCGACCGGCGGGCCACCACCAGCTCGCCCCGGTGGGCGTAGCCGTCGAAGCCCCAGTAGCCGACCCTGACGGTGCGCAGGCCGGCCCGACCGACGGGGCAGCCCCTGCGCCAGGACCGGCCGACCATCTGGCTCCACACCTTGGCGGAGACCCGGACGACGCGCGCGTTCGCCCCGGCCGCCAGGGCTCGTGACTGCGGGGCGAGGCGCACCGCGGGCCTCGGCGCCCCGGTGGGCGGGACCACCACCGGCTCGGGCGGGACGTTGCGGACCCGCAGCAGCGCCGCGCCCGGCGCGCCGTACCAGCTGCCCGACGTCGCCCGCACCTCGTAGCTCGTGGTGACCCGAGGCCGCACGGTGACCCTGGCGACACCGGCCTGCGTGGTCACGGACCCGGCAAGGGACCAGTCCGACGTGCCGGTGCGGGCGTAGAGCGACACCCCGGCGTCGACCGGCCGGCCGCTCTCGGCGATCCACTGCACGGTGAGCGTCGCCCGCGAGCCGTCCACGACGGTGCCGGGTCCGAGCAGCCCGAGCCGGCTGGCCTGGGCGCGCGCGCCGGGCACGACGTAGGGCGCGGACGCCGCGTCCCCGGAGACGGCCCGCAGCTGCGTGCCCGGGGGCCGCAGCGGCAGCGCGGCCCTGGCCACGCCGCCGGCGTCGGAGGCGACGACGGCCAGGTCGGTCCAGGCAGCACCGCTCGACTCCTGCAACCGGACCGGCTGCCAGCGCACCGGGCCGCCGTCCGCGTCGACGACCTCCACCCGGAGGGGGATCGTGCCGCCGAGCAGCGTCTCCGCCGGCCCGTCCAGCCGGACGCCGGCCGCGGCCGTCGGAGGCGGCCAGGTGGTCCCGGTCCAGGTCTTGCCCTGGGCCGCCAGCAGGTCCCGCAGCTGCGCGGGCACGTCGGTGGTCACCGCATCGACGCCCGCCTCGACGACGGCCGTCTGGTCGCTCTCGGCGTTCGGGGTCCAGGTGTTGACGAGCATCCCCTGCTCGTGGGCGGCCTCCACCAGGGACTGGTCGAGCGCGCCGTAGAAGACGTCGACCTCGACCGCGTACGGGTGGGCGCGCATGTCGTCGGCCGTGGGCACCCCGAGCAGCGCCAGCGGGAGGTCGGGGTAGGCGGCGTGCATGTCGTCGAGGAAGGCCCAGTCGAAGCTCTCCAGCACCAGCCGGGGCGAGCCGTCGGCCTGGGGCACCGACCACTCCGGGTGGCCGGCCAGCACCTGCATGACCGCGCGGCCGATGCCGTCGGCGCCGCCCTGGAGCGACGGGGACTTCACCTCGACGACGAGCCCCGACGGGCTGCCGCCCAGCTCGGCCAGCACCTCGTCGAGCGTGGGCACCTTCGCGCCCGTGGAGACGCCTCCCGGGAACCAGCGCCCCGCGTCCAGCCGGCGGATGTCGGCCAGCGTGAAGTCCGTGACGCTCCACGGGGAGCGCGTGGGGAAGACCAGCGCGGCGTCGGTGGTGCGGGCCAGGGTGCCGTCGTGGAGGACCACCGGCACGCCGTCCTTGGTCAGGTGCACGTCGATCCCGACCCGGTCCGCGTGGTCGGCCACCGCCTGGTCGACGGCGGCCAGCGTGTTCTCGGCCGCCTGCGCGCTCGAGCCGCGGTGGGCGACCACCATGACCCCCTGCCCGACCGGGACCGCGGCGTGCGCCGTCCCGGCGGGCAGGAGCGGCGTCGCCAGCAGCAGGGCGACGATGGCCCGCCGGATCACCGATCGGTGTGCGGCCATCGCGACTCCCCTCTCAGCACGAGACTAGGAGCGTTGCGAGAGGCTTGTCCGTGGAACCCGGGAGCAGGAGGGTGAAGTGCGTTACGTCGAGCTGGCGAGGGCCAGGTCCGCGCGTGGGGAGGTCGTGCTCAGGGAGCGCAGCGACCCCGACCTCGGCGCCGGGGCCCCGGTGGCGCTGGAGCTGCGCGTCAACGGGGTGTTCGTGATGGACACGCTCGAGACCGCGACGGAGCGCGAGCTCGCCCGGGTGGCGCTGGCCCACGCCGCGGAGCCGCGCACCGTCCTGGTCGGTGGCCTCGGTCTGGGCTTCACCGTGCACGAGCTGCTGGGCGATCCGCGGGTCGAGCGGGTGGTCGTGGCGGAGGTCGAGGACGCCCTGGTCCGCTGGATGCGCGACGGGACGGTGCCGCACGGGCCGGCGTACCTGGCCGACGACCGGGTGCAGGTGGACATCGCCGACATCAGGACCGCCGTCGCCGAGGCCACCCCGGACAGCTTCGACCTGGTCCTGCTCGACGTCGACAACGGCCCCGGGTTCCTGGTCTACGAGGACAACGCCGGCGTCTACGAGGGCGACTTCCTGCGCCTGGTCGCGGGGCTGCTGCGCCCCGGTGGCGTCGTCGTGATCTGGTCGGCGGACGAGTCCGCACCGCTCCGGCGGTCGCTGGAGGCGGTGTTCGGCAACGTGCTGCCGCTGCCCTACGACGTCCGGCTGCAGAACCGCGACGAGCGGTACTGGCTCTACCTCGCCCGCCCCTGAGCCCCCGGCGCCGCCGTCCCCGGCCCGCGACGAGTCGGCGGAGTACGGTCGGGTCATGGCTGAGTTCCGCATCGAGCACGACAGCATGGGTGAGGTCCGGGTCCCGAAGGAGGCGCTCTGGAGGGCGCAGACCCAGAGGGCGGTCGAGAACTTCCCGATCAGCGGCAGCACCCTCGAACCCGAGCACATCAAGGCGATGGCGCGGATCAAGGCGGCCGCCGCGAAGGTCAACGCCGAGCTCGGCGTCCTCGACGAGCGCCGGGCCGACGCGATCACGGAGGCCGCCCGGGAGGTGATCGCCGGCGAGCACCTCGAGCACTTCCCCGTCGACGTGTTCCAGACCGGTTCCGGCACCTCCTCGAACATGAACATGAACGAGGTGCTGGCCAGCCTGGCGCAGGGGTCGGGTGTCGACGTACACCCCAACGACCACGTCAACGCCAGCCAGTCGAGCAACGACACGTTCCCCACCTCCATCCACGTCGCCGCGACGGCTGCGACCACCCACCAGCTGATCCCCGCGCTCACCCACCTGGCGCGGTCGCTGGAGGCCAAGGCCGAGCAGTTCCGCGACGTGGTCAAGTCCGGCCGCACGCACCTGATGGACGCCACGCCGGTGATGCTCGGCCAGGAGTTCGGCGGCTACGCCGCCGCGATGCGGCTGGGGGTCGAGCGCCTGGCGGCGGTCCTGCCGCGGGTCGCGGAGCTTCCCCTGGGCGGTACGGCGGTCGGGACCGGGATCAACACGCCCCCGGGCTTCGCGGCCCGGGTGATCGCCGAGCTGGCCCGGACCACCGGCCTGCCGTTCACCGAGGCCGGCAACCACTTCGAGGCCCAGGGCGCGCGCGACGCGCTCGTCGAGCTGTCCGGCCAGCTGAAGACCATCGCGGTGAGCCTCACCAAGCTCGGCAACGACCTGCGCTGGATGTCGTCGGGCCCGCGCACCGGGCTCGCCGAGATCAACCTGCCCGACCTGCAGCCGGGGTCCAGCATCATGCCGGGCAAGGTGAACCCGGTCCTGCCCGAGGCCACGCTGATGGTCTGCGCCCAGGTGATCGGCAACGACGCCGCGATCACGGTGGCGGGCGCCTCGGGCAGCTTCGAGCTCAACGTGATGATGCCGGTGATGGCCCGCAACCTGCTCGAGTCGATCCGGCTGCTCGCCACCAGCAGCACGCTGCTGGCCGACCGCTGCATCGACGGCATCACCGCGAACGAGGAGCGGATGCGCACCTACGCGGAGTCCTCACCGTCGGTGGTGACCCCGCTGAACCGCTACCTCGGCTACGAGAACGCCGCGAAGGTGGCCAAGAAGGCACTCGCGGAGGAGAAGACGATCAAGGAGGTCGTCCTCGAGATGGGCTTCGTCGAGCGGGGGGACCTCACCGAGGAGCAGCTCGACGCGGCCCTCGACGTGGCGGGCATGACTCACCCCTAGGCCGGCCGGGCCGGGGGGTCAGTACCAGTTGTGGCCCATCTTGAAGCTCCACGCGCCGCAGGGCGTGCCGTACCGGCTCTGGATGTACTCGAGGCCCCAGCGGATCTGGGTCTCGGCGTTGTTCTGCCAGTCCGGACCGGCCGAGGCCATCTTCGAGCCGGGCAGGGCCTGCGGGATGCCGTAGGCCGACGATGACGGGTTGTCGGCGTGGATGTTCCAGCCGGACTCGCTCATGTAGAGCGAGTCCAGGCACGAGAACTGTGAGTCGTCGAAGCCGAACTCCGGCAGCAGCGCGCGGGCGATCGTGCGGGGGTCCCCGCTGGTGAGGTCCTCGGTCTTGGTGGCCTGGCCGCCCGAGTCCTGGTTGAGCGCGGAGGCCTTGGTCGGGTCGATCGACGTACGGCGGTCCGAGCGCGACGCCTCCTTGACCCGGTCGGCGAGGTCCTGCCGGGTCAGCGCCTTGTTGTCCTGGTGGTCGGCCATCGCCGCGGCGAGGGCCGTCGACGCGGAGTCGCTGGGCGTGCCGTCCTTCACCACGATCCCGGAGGACACCGCGATCCCGGTCGCCGCCACCGCCACACCGGAGAAGACCATGGACTTCTTGATGCTCTTCTTCAGGGTGGCTTCGGGCGCGGCTCCGCGATGCTTCGGTACGTACTCTTCGCGTCGTGGCACAGGGGGACTCACAAACGTCGACTACTCGGACTCACACAACACGCCTCGCAGCGTCAAGGACGCCAGGCGGGGCGTTTGGGAAGCCACCCTCCCCGATCGGCGGAACAGGCGCAAATCGGGTCGCGCCGACTGTGCATGAATCCGCCGCGATCGGGTAGGAGGCTCCCGGCGAATCCACCGGAGAATCTGGGGTTCTCCAGGTGGATTCGCCACAGTTTAGGATGAAATCACGGGTCTAGACCGGAGAACCGCCGAACGGCGCGGTCTCACACCGTCACGTGCTCGAGCATCTCTGTGACCAAGGCCGCAATCGGGGACCGCTCCGAGCGGGTCAGGGTCACGTGCGCGAACAGCGGGTGGCCCTTGAGCCGCTCCACCACCGCCACCACCCCGTCGTGCCGGCCGACCCGGAGGTTGTCCCGCTGCGCGACGTCGTGGGTGAGCACCACCTTCGAGTTCGCGCCGATCCGGGAGAGCACCGTCAGCAGGACGTTGCGCTCCAGCGACTGGGCCTCGTCGACGATCACGAAGGCGTCGTGCAGCGAGCGGCCGCGGATGTGGGTCAGCGGCAGCACCTCGAGCATCCCCCGGTCGAGCACCTCGTCGATCACGTCGGGTGTGGTGAGCGCACCGAGCGTGTCGAACACCGCCTGGCCCCACGGCGACATCTTCTCGCTCTCGCTGCCGGGGAGGTAGCCGAGCTCCTGCCCGCCGACCGCGAACAGCGGACGGAAGACCACCACCTTCTTGTGCTGGCGGCGCTCCATGACCGCCTCGAGACCCGCGCAAAGGGCCATCGCGGACTTGCCGGTGCCGGCCCGCCCTCCCAGCGAGACGATCCCGACCTCCGGGTCGAGCAGCATCTCGAGCGCGATCCGCTGCTCGGCGGACCGGCCGTGGATGCCGAACGCCTCGCGGTCGCCCCGCACCAGGTGCACGCGCTTGTCGGCCTTCACCCGGCCCAGTGCGCTGCCGCGCCCCGAGAGCAGCACCAGCCCGGTGTGGCAGGGCAGCTCGCGGGCCTCCTCGAGGTCGATCACCGCGTCGTCGTACAGCTCGTCGAGCTCGGCGCCGGCAACCTCGAGCTCCGCCATCCCGGTCCAGCCGGACTCGACCGCGAGCTCCGCGCGGTACTCCTCGGCGTCGAGCCCGACCGCGGACGCCTTGATCCGCAGCGGCAGGTCCTTGGACACCAGGGTGACCTGACGGCCCTCGTTGGCGAGGTTGCGCGCCACCGCGAGGATCCGGGTGTCGTTGTCCCCCAGGCGGAACCCCGAGGGGAGGGACTCCGGGTCGGTGTGGTTGAGCTCGACCCGCACCGTCCCGCCGGACTCCCCCACCGGCACCGGCTCGTCGAGCCGCCCGTGCAGCACCCGCAGCTCGTCGAGCATCCGGAGCGCGGCCCGCGCGAAGTAGCCGAGCTCGGGGTGGTGCCGCTTGCCCTCCAGCTCGGTGATCACGACCACCGGGATCACCACCTCGTGCTCGTCGAACCGGCGCAGCGCGCCCGGGTCGGCGAGGAGGACGCTGGTGTCGAGAACGTAGGTCCGGATCCCGGCCACCTGCTCGGACACCTCGGACACCTCGGGCGCGGCGGTTGCGTGCCGGGCGGTGCTCTTGGTTGCAGCCACGGTTGTCCCCTCGCGGGCCGGCGCGCGCACTCTCGCCCCGGTCCTGGTCAGATTCCTGCGTCGGACCGGGACCGGGCCCGAAGGTCCGAGTGCGGACCTCCGGCTCTCGCGTGGTCGTGAGCTCTCACGAACGGGCCTCCCGAACGGCGAGCTTCCCCACTCGCCGCTACTGCGACGGTATTCCGGCCGAACGGCGCGAACCCGGCGACACGCCCGAGCCCGCGTGCATCCGGCCGGTAAAGAACCGGCCGGTCAGGCGCCGAACCGGCGCTCGCGCTCGGCGTAGGCGCGCACCGCCCGCACGAAGTCGACCCTCCGGAAGTCGGGCCAGTAGGCCTCGCAGAAGTAGAACTCGCTGTGCGCGCTCTGCCAGAGCAGGAAGCCGCCGAGCCGCTGCTCCCCCGACGTCCTGATCACCAGGTCGGGGTCCGGCTGCCCCTTGGTGTACAGGTGCTCGGCGATGTGCTCCACGTCGAGGATCTCGGCGAGCTCCTCGATCGAGGTGCCCTTCGAGGCGTGCTCCTGGAGCAGGGAGCGGACGGCGTCCGCGATCTCGCGACGACCGCCGTACCCGACCGCGATGTTGACGATCATGCCGTCGATGTCGCGGGTCTCGTCGGCGGCCTCCTTGAGGCGGAGGGCGGTCCCGGAGGGCAGCAGGTCGAGGGCGCCCACCGGGTTGAGCCGCCAGCGGCGGGCCGCCGCGAGGTCGGCGACGGCCTCCTCGATGATCGCCAGCAGCTCCCGCAGCTCGTCGGCCGGGCGGTGCAGGTTGTCGGTGGACAGCAGCCACAGCGTGACCACCTCGACGCCGAGGTCCTCGCACCAGCCCAGCAGCGGGGAGATGTTGGCCGCACCGGCCCGGTGGCCGTGCGCGGCGTCCTGGCCGACCGCCTTGGCCCAGCGCCGGTTGCCGTCGAGCATCACGCCCACGTGCTTGGGCAGACGGTCCGGTGGCAGCCGGCGCACCAGCCGCGCCTCGTACGCCGGGTAGAGCACCCGCCGCAGTCCCCTCTTCCAATCCGCCACGTCGACCAACCTTACCCGTGGCAAGGCCTGCAGACGTTGCCCCGCACCGGTAGCGTTGGCCCGGTGACCACTCGTTCAGAGCGTCTCGTGACCGCCACCACCGCCGTCGGGCAGGCGAGCGAGCGCCTGGGGATCCAGGTGCGCGGCAAGCTCGACGAGGTGAAGCCCCGGCTGCGCGGCTGGCTGCACCTCGGCATCGCCCCGGTCACGCTGGTGGCAGGCGTGGTGCTGGTGGCGCTCTCCCCCAACGCGTCGACCCGCGTCGGGTCGGCCGTGTTCGCCACCTCGGCGCTGGTGCTCTTCACCGTCTCCGCGATCTACCACCGAGGCACCTGGAGCCCCCGCGTGTGGCGCTTCCTGCGGCGCTTCGACCACGCGAACATCTTCCTGCTGATCGCCGGCAGCTACACGCCGTTCACGCTGCTCCTGCTGCACGGGAGCGACCGCGTCGTCCTGCTCAGCGTGGTCTGGTCGGGCGCGATCCTCGGGGTGCTGTTCCGGGTGTTCTGGAACGACGCTCCGCGCTGGCTGCACACCCCGATCTACATCGCCCTGGGCTGGGCCGCGGTGTTCTACTTCGGCGACTTCATGCACAGCTCCGAGACCGCGGTGCTGGTGCTCATGTGCGTCGGCGGCGGCCTCTACACGCTCGGCGGGCTGGTCTACGGGCTGCGCCGTCCCGACCCGTTCCCGCGCTGGTTCGGCTTCCACGAGGTGTTCCACACGCTCACCGTCGCGGCCTTCATCAGCCACTACGTCGGCGTCTCGATCGCGACGTACTCCCTGCGCTGAAGCTTTTGGGCGCGGGGTCTGGACTCGTGCCGGCTCGGGGTCTACCGTCGAAGGACAGTTCCAGCTTGATCGGGATGGAGGTGTCGCAGTTGTTGACCCCCGCACGATCGCACCACGAGCCCGAAGGGCCGTGAAGGACCACAGCCAACGACGAAGGGGAAGGCCGCAGGCCTTCCCCTTCGTCATGTCGGGCGCGCGGTCGGGTGGTCAGGTGCGGTCCAGTTGCGCCTGCAGGTCGGCGACCGAGGTCACCGGCCGTTCGCAGACCATCCCGCGGCAGACGTACGCCGCGGCGCGCCCGTCGACCAGGCCGCGTCCGGCCAGCAGCGGCACGGGGGCCGCGGCGGCCGCCTCCGGCTCGCCGGCGGCCAGGACCAGTCCCGGGCTCGTCGCGCGACGGGCGGCCCGCTCGAGCGGCGCCCGGTCCGCCGGGCGACCGACCACGGCCACCTCGAGCGGACCGGCCAGCGCGGCCTCGGCGGCGGCCAGCGACCAGGCCGCGAACCGCGGCACCCGCTCGGCCAGCACCCGCACGTTGCGCAGCGCCGCCTCCGCTGCGTCCCGGTGCCGTCCGGACCCGGTCAGCGCCGCGTAGGAGAGGAGGGCGTGCACCAGTGCGGACTGCCCCGAGGGGCTGGCGTTGTCGCTCGGGTCGCGCGGCCTGGTGAACAGGGACTCGGCCCGCTCGCTGGTGTCGTAGAACCCGCCGTCGCCGGCAGGGAACATCGTCAGCGCCTGCTCGAGCAGGACGCCGGCGCGGTCCAGCCACGCCGGGTCCCCGGTGGCCGACAGCAGCGCCAGGAAGCCGGACGCGACCGCGGCGTAGTCCTCCAGGACCCCCGCGTGCCGGCCCACCGTCCCGGCCCGGGACACCCGGCGGAGCGCCGGCCCCTCCAGGTGCACGTCGACCAGCAGCCGGGCCGCGTCGAGGGCCGCGTCGACGTACCGGGGCTCGCCGAGCAGCGCACCCGTCTCGGCGAGGGAGGCGATCGCGAGCCCGTTCCAGGCGGCGACGACCTTGTCGTCGCGCGCCGGCCGGGTGCGACGGGCGCGGGCGGCCAGCAAGCGGTCGCGCACCGAGGCCCAGCGCACCGGGTCACCCGGGTCCTCGAGCATCTGGAGCGTCGACGCGCCGTGCTCGAAGGTCCCGGCGTCGGTCACCCGCAGCAGCGCCGCGGCCCAGGCGCCGTCCTCGGCACCGAGCACGTCCACGAGCTCCGCCGGGGTCCACACGTAGAACTTGCCCTCGACCCCTTCGGTGTCCGCGTCGAGCGCCGAGGCGAAGCCGCCCTCCGCGGTGCGGAGCTCCGCGATCAGGAAGTCGGCGGTCTCCCGGGCGACCCGCTCACCGAGCGGCTCCCCCGTCTGACGCCACCAGCGGGCGTAGACGCCCAGCAGCTGGGCGTTGTCGTAGAGCATCTTCTCGAAGTGCGGCACCACCCAGCCGCGGTCCACCGAGTAGCGGGCGAAGCCTCCGGCGAGCTGGTCGTACATGCCACCCCGGGCCATCGCCCGGCAGGTGGCGTCGGCCATCGTCGTGGCCTCGTCCGAGCCGGTGCGCGCGGCGTGGCGGAGCAGGAACTCCAGCACCATCGACGGGGGGAACTTCGGGGCGTTCCCGTAGCCGGCGCGGTCCTGGTCGAACTCGCGCCACAGGGTGCCCACCGCGCCGGCCAGCACCGCCTCGTCGAGGGGCTGGTCCCCCGACAGCGCCGACTGCTCCCGCAGGTGCCGGGTCACGTCGCCGGCCACCTTCCCGATCTGGTCGCGACGGTCCCGCCACGCGGCGTTCAGCCCTTCGAGCACCTGCCGGAAGGACGGCTGCCCGTGCCGCGGCCGGTCGGGGAAGTAGGTGCCCGCGAAGAACGGCTCCGCGTCGTGGTTGAGCACGACCGTCATCGGCCAGCCGCCCTGCCCGGTCATCGCGGTGGTCGCCTGCATGTACACCGCGTCGACGTCGGGCCGCTCCTCGCGGTCCACCTTGACGTTGACGAAGTGCTCGTTCATGTACGCCGCGGTGTCCTCGTCCTCGAACGACTCGTGCGCCATCACGTGGCACCAGTGGCAGGCGGCGTACCCGACGCTGAGCAGGACCGGCACGTCTCGCGTGCGGGCCTCCGCGAAGGCCTCCGGCCCCCACTCCTGCCAGTCGACGGGGTTGTCCTTGTGCTGCAGAAGATACGGGCTCGTCGCGGCGCCAAGTCGGTTCATGTCTCCCATCATTCCCACAGACCCAAGTCCGGCGAGCGCGGGTGCGCGGGTCTTGCCCGGCTGCCCAGGAGGCGGTAGGCAGGAACGATGGGAAGGCAGGCTGCCCACGTCGTCTACGTGCTCGCGATGGTGGCCGTGGTGGTCGGCGTGGACGTCGCGTTCTTCCGGAACCATTTCTGGGAGCGGCTGGCGGTGAACGTCGGGGTCGTCCTCGTGTTCGTGGCCTGCTACTTCCGATTCGTCTCCCGTCCGTGAGTGGAGCCGCGAGAGGCGACCTCGGCCGGCGACAGAGCGACCCGCTCACGCCTCCGGGGCGGCCGAGGCCAGCACCGAGCCGACCAGCCCGGGCAGCGTGAACAGAGCCACCTCGCCCAAGGTGGCGGGATCCGAGAGCAGGTAGCCCTGGTAGACCCATGCCCAGCCGGCGGCCAGCACCGTCACCAGAGTCGCGCAGGTGGCGGCCGTCGCTCGACGGGCAGACCTGCCCCGCAGGAGAGCAGCCACTGCGACGCCGAGGAGAACGACTCCGATCAGGTTGCCCAGCACCGCGAACATCGCCCAGCCGAGAAGGCGGTGCTTCAGGGCCGCATCGCCGCCCTCCCACAGGCTTCCCATGAACATCACCGCGATCACGGGAACCGCTGCGAGCATCATGGCGGCCTGGGCGGTCAGGAGCAGGCCGGCGACGCGACGTACCAGCCGGTTGCCGGCCCTGGGCACGGCAGCGATCCGAGGCATCTCGCCCGGGCTCTCCGCACCCACCCCTTCCCCCATGGTCGCCAGCATGGCGCACCTGGGCACGCGCCGCGCGCGTATCGGCCATGACCATGACCATGACCATGACCATGACCACGACCACGACCACCGGCCGGCGTCGATCCGAGGCGGTCCCCTGGATGCCCTGAGGAAACTGTCACTTCCCCGGGCAAGATCACCACGGGAAGCAACAGTTCCCCTGCATACCCTGGTAATTGGTGGGCGGTCGGGCAGATCTGGGCCGAACGGCCCTCCCCCCGGACTCTCCTGGTGCCCGACCATGAGCACCTGAACACTGCAGTTTCGCGGAGGGACCCGATGCACGAGCACAGCCGGCCGGGCAACGTCGACTTCGACGGCGAGCCTGCCCTGGTGTCCGGGCGCCACCGGCTCGCGATGGTCTACGGCGGCGGCGGCGTCTTCGGGATCGCCTATGCCGCGGGGGTCGCGGCCGGGCTCGCCGAGACCGGGATCCCCGTCGCGACGGCGCCCGCGCTCGGCACCTCCGCCGGCTCGTGGGTCGCCTCAGCGGTCGCGCTGGGGCTGACCTACGACGACTTCCGGGCGGTCAGCTCGCCCCCGGTGCCCAACCGGCGCACCGGCGTCCTCGCCGAGATCGGCCGGCACCTGTTCGGCGAGGCCACCCACCCGCTGGTCGCCGTCTCCGCGGTCTGTCTGCGCACCGGGCGGCGGCACATCCTCGACGGCGGCCGGTACCCGCTGGCCGACCTCGTCGCGGCCTCGTCCGCGGTGCCGGGGCTGCTGCCTCCGCACCGCGTGGACGGCCGGCTGTACGTCGACGGCGGGATGTGGTCGGCCACGTCGGTCGACGCCGCCGCCGAGGCCGACCACGTGATCGTGGTGGCCCCGCTGGCCGGCGCGGTGATGGGACCGCTGGGCCGCACCGCCGGGCTGCTGCTCGAGCGTGAGCTGCGCCGGTGGAGGGCCCTCCACCCGGAGAGCGCCATCACGCTGGTGCGGCCCAACCGCGCGATGGCCCGGGTCGCGGGGATCCACCCGCTGGGGCTCTTCGACGACGCCCGGGCGCACGAGGTGTACCCGATGGCCTACGACCAGGGGCTGCGTCGGGGTGAGCTGCTGAGCCACCCCGAGGTCGAGTCGGGGCCGGCCGCCTGACCCTCCCGGCCACCGTCGGACGCGGGGCCCGACCGGCAGCCCCGGACACGGCAAAGGGTGTCGATCGGGCCGTCGGGCCCGGTCGACACCCCTTGTCACGTCGGTGTCAGTTGCAGGTGCAGTGCTGCTCGCGCGGCACGCTGGCCATCACCTGGTCGACGTGCATGCCGCACCCGGACCAAGTCACCTTGCTGCAACGCCTACATACGACTGGGCTGCACATAGCGCCTCTCTTCCCTCTGGTTCGTGTGGTTGGGACCTGTCTCCATTATATACCCCCGGGGGTATCTTTCAAGTCGTCAGCCGAGCAGCGCCGGGACGCTCCGCACGCCCGTGTAGACCGCCACCGCCACCAGCAGGACCGCGAACGCGATGCCGAGCGTCCGGGCGGGCAGCCTGCTGGCGACCCGGGCCCCGAGCAGGCTGCCCACGATGGCGCCCGCGGTCAGGATCAGGACCGGCACCCAGTCCAGGGCGACCCCGTTCCCGAGGCGTACGACGAGGGCGGCGGCGCTGTTCACCGCGATGACCAGCAGCGACGTGCCGACGGCGACGGGCATCTCGAGCGACAGCGCGAGCACCAGCGCCGGCACGACGAGGAAGCCGCCGCCGACACCGAGGAACCCGGTCAGTACGCCGACCGCGAGGGCGGTCACCGCGAACCGGATCGCCCGCGGGCAGTCGCAGCGGAACCTCGGGCGGAACGTCACGATCGGTTCGTCGAAGGGCTCCGACCGCGTCGGGCCCCCGCCGCCGCGCAGCTGGCGGACCAGCATCACCGCCGCCACGACCAGCATCAGCGCCGCGAAGAGCACAAGCAGCAGGTTGGGGTCGACGAGCACCGACCAGGTGGCGCCGAGCGCGGCGCCCACCGTCCCCACGGCCGCGAACGCCAGGCCCCGCCCGACGTACACGTTGCGCCGCCGGTGGGCGGCGAAGGCTCCCGTCAGCGCGGAGATGCCGACGATCAGCAGCGAGGCCGTGGTGGCGGCGACCGGGGACTGGCCCAGCAGGTAGACCAGCACCGGCACCGCCAGGATCGACCCGCCGCCGCCGAGGGCCCCCAGGCTCAGCCCGATGAGGAGCCCGGCGACGGCCGCGACCAGCAGCATCAGGCGTTCCCGACCAGCGGCAGTCCGGCCGACTCGACGTTGTCGAACGAGTCGTCGACCGCGACGAGCTCCCGGCCGGCGGCGGCCAGGAACGACGCGGCGACCGAGGCGCGGTAGCCGCCGGCACAGTGCACCCACACCTCGCCGTCCGGGACCTCGGCGACCCGGCGCGGGAGCTCGTGGATCGGGATGTTCACCGCACCGTCGATGCGGGCCTCCTCGAACTCCTGCTCGCGTCGCACGTCGAGGACCACGACGGGCCGGTGGTGCCGCACCTGGGCGAGGTCGGCGAAGGTGGCGATCGGGAAGCTGCCGACCTCGCCGACCGCCCAGTCCTCCGGCTTGCCCGTCGCCGCGGCGGCCGGCCGGTCGATGCCGATGCGGACCAGCTCGCGCTGCGCCGAGGCGACGTCCTCCGCGGTCTCGCCGAGCAGCGTCAGCGGGGTGCCCCACTCGACCAGCCAGCCGAGGTAGGTCGCGAACTGACCGTCGAGGCCGAAGTTCAGGGTGCCCGGCGCGTGCCCGGCCGCGAACGCGACGCGGTTGCGCAGGTCCACGACCCACTCACCGGCCTCGATCCTCCTGCGGAGCTCGCCGGCGTCGGCCGGCTCTGGGGCCGACAGGTCGGGCTCGTCCGGCCCCGCCACGTTGCCGGGCGCCATGTGCGCGTAGTAGGCCGGGTAGTCGTCCAGCCCGGCGAGCAGGTCGGCGACGTAGCGCTCCTCGGAGTCGGTGAGCGCCGGGTTGCTGCGCTTCTCCCGGCCGATCGTGGACTCGCTGGCCTCCGACTGGCTGGCCGAGCAGAAGCTGCCGAACCCGTGGGTCGGGAACACCTCGGTGGCGTCCGGGAGCTCCTCGGCGAGCCGGTGCGCGGAGTGGTACTGCAGCCGCACCAGCTCGTCGGTGTGCGCCTCGCCGAGCAGGTCCGGCCGGCCGGTCGCGCCGTACAGCAGCGAGCCGCCGGTGAAGACGCCGATCGCCTCGTCGGCCTCGGTCACGGCGTACGACAGGTGCGTGTAGGTGTGACCGGGGGTGGCGATCGCGCGCACGACCAGGCGCCCGCCGACGCGCACGAGGTCGTCGGGGCTGATCGGGTTGCGCTCGTAGGACACCTCGTCGTCGGCGTGCACGTGGTACGCCGCGCCGGTGCGCTGCGCGAGCGCGAGACCGCCGGTCAGGTAGTCGTTGTGGATGTGCGTCTCGAAGACGTCGGTGATCTCGACGCCCTCGCTGTCGGCGAGCTCGAGCACGCGGTCGATGTCGCGCTGCGGGTCGACCACGAACGCGACGGTCCCGTCGTGCACCAGGTAGCTGCGGTCGCCGAGCGTCGGCGTCTCGAGGGGGATGATCTTCGCCATGTCAGGCCTCCTGCCCTTGCTTGACCGGCCGGCCGGAGCGGATCCAGCCCCCGGTGCCGCCGGCCACGTTGACCGCGTCGAAGCCGGCCTGGCTGAGCAGGCTCGCCATCGCGCTGCTCCGGTTGCCGGAGGCGCAGACGACGTACACGGACCGGTCCTTGTCGAGCTCGTGCAGCCGGGCCGGCAGCTGGGCCATCGGCATCAGCCGGGCGCCGGGCACGTGACCGTTCACGTACTCCCGGGGCTCACGGACGTCGACGACGAGGGCGCCGTCGGCGTGAGCGGCTGCAAAGCTGTCGAGGTCCACCTCGCGCATGAAGAAGTCTCCCGTCCTTTCGTCATGGTTTGATACCCCAGTGGGTATCGAGTGGCCAACGCTAACACTCGCTGGATTCATTCCCCCGATCGTGAGGGAATGGAGTGGAACACTGTCCGGTTATACCCGTGTAGGTATGTAGCCAATCGCTCTTGGAGGTAGCCCGAAGATGGCAACCACTGCTCTGACCGCAAGCGACTTCGAGAAGACCGTCGAGACCAACGACATCGTCCTCGTGGACTTCTGGGCCGCCTGGTGCGGACCGTGCCGCCAGTTCGCCCCGACGTACGAGAAGGCATCCGAGGCGAACCCCGACATCGTGTTCGGCAAGGTGGACACCGAGGCCGAGCAGGCGCTCGCCGGTGCGGCGAACATCACGTCGATCCCGACCCTGATGGCCTTCCGCGAGGGCGTCCTCGTCTTCGCCCAGCCGGGTGCGCTGCCCCCGCAGGCCCTCGACCAGGTGATCACCGCGGTCCGCGAGCTCGACATGGAGGAAGTGCACGCCTCCGTGGCCGCGCAGCAGGCCGGGGGCCAGAAGTGAGCGCCTCCTACGCCCTCAGCCAGACCGTCTCCAGGCCGTACGCCGAGACCGTCGCCGCCGTGCGGGCCGCGCTGGGCGAGCAGGGTTTCGGGGTCCTGACCGAGATCGACCTGGCCGCCACCCTCAAGGCGAAGCTCGACGTCGACCTCCCCCCGCAGGTGATCCTCGGCGCCTGCCGGCCGCCGCTGGCCTACCAGTCGCTGCAGGCCGAGCCGTCCATCGGGCTGCTGCTGCCCTGCAACGTCGTGGTCCGCGCGATCGACGACGACACCACCCTGGTCGAGGCGGTTGATCCCCAGACGATGGTCTCGATGACGGACAATGAGAACCTCAAGCCCGTCGCCGACGAGGCCTCGCAGCGGCTCACGGCCGCGCTTGCGTCGCTGTCCTGAGCACCCGAGGAGTCACCATGGAACTGCCCGCCGACGAGATGGGCTCGGTCATCAACCGGCTCAAGCGTGCCCGCGGCCAGCTGGAGGGCGTCATCCGGATGCTCGAGGAGGGCCGCGAGTGCGAGGACGTGGTGACCCAGCTCGCCGCGGTCAGCCGGGCGCTCGACCGGGCCGGCTTCGCGATCGTCGCGTCCGGGCTCAAGCAGTGCATGGTGCAGGAGGGCGACGCGGCGGCGCTGGACACCAAGAAGATGGAGAAGCTGTTCCTCTCCCTGGCCTGATCCGTCTGGCCTGATCCGTCTGGCCTGATCCGTCTGGCCTGATCCGTCTGGCCCGATCCACCCGTCTAGGAGGTCTACGCCATGGACTCACGTGCGTGGGACGAGCGGTACGCCGCGACCGGACTCGTCTGGTCGAGCAGGCCGAACCAGTTCGTCGAGACCGAGCTCGGCGGCCTCTCCCCCGGCCTGGCCCTCGACCTGGCCGCCGGGGAGGGGCGCAACTCGCTGTGGCTGGCGGAGCGCGGCTGGGAGGTCACCGCGGTCGACTTCTCCCTCGTGGGCCTGGACAAGGGCCGCGAGCTGCAGGCGCGCCACGAGCACGGCCGGGACATGCACATCGACTGGGTGCACGCCGACGCCCTGACCTACGACCCCGGCCCGGCGCGCTTCGACCTCGTGCTGGTCGCCTACCTGCAGCTGCCGGCCGAGCAGCGGCGGGCCGCCGTGCGCCGGGCGTTCGGGCTGCTCGCCGAGGGCGGCACCCTGTTCCTGGTCGCGCACGACTCGACCAACCTGACCGAGGGCACCGGGGGGCCACCGGACCCGGCGGTGCTCTACACCGCGGAGGAGGTCCTCGGCGACCTCGACGGCGAGCGCTTCGAGGTGGTCCGCGCCGAACGGGTGGCGCGCGTCGTCGCCTCGGACGACGGCCCGGACCGCACGGCCTACGACGCCCTCGTCCGGCTGGTCCGGACCGCCTGACCGAACGCGCCGCTGTGCGACGACGGCGTGCGAGGATGCCGGGGTGACCCCCACGCAGCTGAAGGCGTTCGCGTGCGTCGTCCGGCTCGGGTCGGTCAAGGCCGCCGCCGACGAGCTCGCGGTGAGCGAGGCCGCCGTGTCCATGCACGTCAGCCAGCTGCGCCGGGAGCTCGACGACCGGCTGTTCACCCGCACCTCGTCGGGGCTGGCCTTCACCCCCGGCGGCCTGCGCCTGGCCAGCCGCGCGGTGGAGATCCTCGGCCTGCAGGACCGCACCGTTCGCGAGGTGAGCCAGGCGGGCAGCGGCCGCAGGCTGCTGCGGATGGCGGCCTGCACGCTGTTCGCCGAGCACGCGGCGCCCGGCCTGATCGAGCTGTTCGCCGGTCGCGCCGACGACCTCGACGTCGAGCTCAGCGTGCGGCCCACCTCGTCGTTCGTGTCGTTGCTGGCGAGCCGGACCATCGACATCGCGGTCGGTCCACTGCCCACCGACGCCCCCGACACGCTGGTCTCCAAGCCGTTCCTCAACTACGAGATCGTCTGCGTCGCGGGCCCTGGGCACCCGTTCGCCGGCCGCACCGTGAGCCCCCAGGAGTCGCGGGAGCAGACCTGGCTGATGGGTCCCTCGGCCGCCGAGGACGACGGCGTGATCCGCCGGATGCTCCGGCAGCTGCGGGTGCCGGAGAGCCGGCAGCGGATCTTCCAGAGCGACGCCGCGGCGACCGACGAGGCGAAGCGGACGCACGGCGTCGCCCTGGCGCTGCGCTTCGCCGTCGCCGGCGACCTCACCGCGGGACGGCTGGTGCAGGTCGAGGGGCCCGGGCTGCGCGCGCAGAGCCGCTGGGCGGCGACCGCGCTGCCCGCGCACAGCCAGCTGCCCGCGACGGCCGAGCTGCTGCGCTTCATCACCACCCCGCGCGCGACCCAGGCGATGGTGCGCGGGGCCGGGGTCACGCTCGGCCGGTTCAGGCCGTCCGTGCACGTCACCTTGTGGAGCTAGCGCCCGCGATCGCGTCGAACGCCTCGACCATGGCGCGGACGGTGTGCGCCGGAAGGAACGCGTCGCAGAACGGCAGCGCCGCCGCCATCGGCCCGACCAGGGGCGCGAAGCCGGGCGCGGCGGCCCGGGGGTTCAGCCAGATCACCCGGTGGGCCCGGCGCCGCACCCGGGTCATCGCGTCCGCGAGCTCCTCGGGCTCGTCGCTGTCCCACCCGTCCGAGGCGACCACGAGCACCCCCCCGCGCAGGTCGCCGCCGTGCCTCGACACGAGCAGGGCCCGCAGGCTCCGTGCCAGGTGGGTGCCGCCGTACCTGTCGACCACCTGCTCGGTGGCCTGCGCGATCGCCACCCGGGGCGAGCGGTGCACCAGGGCCGGCGTGAGCCGGGTCAGCGAGGTGGAGAAGACGAAGGTCTCGGCGCGGCCGGACAGCGCGAGCGCGCGCATCAGGTGCAGGTAGGCGGTCGAGTAGGCCTGCATCGACTGGCTCACGTCGGCGAGCATCACGACCGGGCGCGGCCTCTGGACGGGACGGACCCGGCTCAGCTCCAGCGGCTCGTACCCGGTGCGGCGGGAGCGGACGATCGTCTCCCGGAGGGCCACCCGTGACCCCGCCGGGTGCACCCGCACCCGGCGGCTCCTGCGCGTCGGCCAGCGTTGCGCCGACCGCTCGAGCCAGGCGCCCAGCAGCGCCATCTGCCGGTCGTCGAGATCCTCGAACGGCGTGTCGATGAAGGCCTGGACCGCGCTCGGCAGCCGCTCGGGCACGAAGAAGGCGTCACCCTCGTCGTCGGCCGGCTCGGCGACCTGGGGCAGGGTGTGCCACGGCAGGCCCGCGCCCTGCTGCTCCTCGGCCCCCGCGGCGGGCACCGGCACCATCTCGTCCTCCGCGGACGCCGGCTGCTCCGGGGAGCGCCGCGCGTGCGGGTCCACGGCGAGCACCGCGTCGCGGAACACCGCGTCGAAGACGGCGTCGAACCGGACCAGGTCGTGGGCCTGGCGCACCAGGGTGAGCCGGGCGGCCCAGTAGAGCGTCGACACGTCGCGCGGCGGGGCCACCCCCAGCGCACCCGAGAACGCGGTCATCGACGTCAGGTCGACCGGAACCCCCGCCTCCCGGAGCCGCTGCCCGAGGGCCACGACGAACGCCGCGCGGTCGACCCCGCGCAGGACGACCACGGGCTCGCTCACCCGAACACGTAGGAGTCGAGGGACCCGACCACCACGTCCCGGTCGTCGGGGGTCTTGGCCAGCGTGCCCAGCGTCGCCACCACGTCGTCTCGGACCAGCCCGGTGACGCCGAGCACCGACAGCGCCGCCACCCAGTTGATCGCCTCGGCGATCCCGGGGGCCTTGTCGACGTCGAGCCCCCGCACGTGCCCGACGAACTGGGTCGCCGACTCGACCAGCGCGACGTTGGCGGCGGGCACCTTCCGGCGCAGGATCTCGACCACCCGCTCCGCCGAGGGGAACTCGAGCCAGTGGTAGAGGCAGCGGCGACGCAGGGCGTCGTGCAGGTCGCGACTCCGGTTCGACGTCAGCACCACGGTGGGGGGCTGCTTGGCGGTGAACGTGCCGAGCTCCGGGACGGTCACCGACTGCTCGCCGAGGAACTCCAGCAGCAGCGCCTCGAACTCGTCGTCGGCGCGGTCGATCTCGTCGATCAGCAGCACCGGCGGCTCCGGCCCCTCGTCACGGACGCAGCGCAGGATCGGGCGCTCCAGCAGGAACTCCTCGCTGAACAGGTCCGCCTCGCTGAGCTTCTCGTGCTGGGCCTCGGCGAGCCGGATCGCGAGCAGCTGACGCTGGTAGTTCCAGTCGTAGAGTGCCTCGCTCGCGGTCAGCCCCTCGTAGCACTGCAGCCGGATCAGCGGTCGTCGCAGCGACCTGGCCAGCACCTTCGCCGCGTCGGTCTTGCCGACCCCGGGCTCACCCTCGAGCAGCAGCGGGAGGCCGAGCCGCAGGGCCAGGAACACCGCGGTCGC
Source organism: uncultured Actinomycetota bacterium (assembly GCA_963838025.1). GTDB lineage: Bacteria > Actinomycetota > Actinomycetes > Propionibacteriales > Nocardioidaceae > Nocardioides_B. The sequence goes on along the minus strand of CAWIPF010000003.1, from coordinate 213,119 downwards.
GGTGCCCTCGTCGGCGAGGTAGTCGGCCTCGGCGAACCGGCGGCGTACGTCGTCGGCGCTGGTCAGCTCGATGCTCACCGGTGTGCCACCCGGTCGGCGTCGAGCAGCGCCTGGTAGTCCTCCCAGGTGTCGACGTCCGCCGGCACCGGACCGGGCACCGGGACCTCGACGAGGTCTGCGGCGGCCTCCACCACCTTCCAGACGGCCTTGTCCCCGTGCAGGCCCCGCAGGGTCTCGAACACCGCGCGGCCGAACCACAGCGGGTGCCCCGGGCCGTCGTCGTAGCGGCACAGCCCCACCGCCGAGGTGCCCACGGCCTCCCGCAGCCCGGCCATGGCCGCCGCGGTGACGCCGGGCTGGTCGCCGAGCAGGAGCACGATGCCGTCCGCGTCGTCTCGCACCCTCGTGAGCGCGGACCGCAGGGACGCCGAGCAGCCGTCCCCGAAGTCGGGGGTCGGCACCGCCTCGACGCCGGCCAGGTCCACGACCGCGCGGACCTCGTCGGCGGCCGCTCCCAGCGTGACCAGCACCTGGTCGAAGGCCGCGGACCGCACGGCCGCCAGGGTGGCGTCCAGCAGGGTCGCTCCCCGGTACGGCAGCAGCTGCTTGGGCCGGCCGAGTCGCCGGGACGCACCCGCGGCCAGGACGACGGCGGCCACGGTCATGACGCGGAGGCCTGCAGGAACCTGTCCCGGCAGCCCGGGTTGCAGAACCAGTGGTCGACGCCGTCGACGGTGGCGTGCGGGGTGTCGTCGGCCACGGTGACCGTCATCCCGCAGACCGGGTCGACGGCGGTGACCGGCCGGGACGCCGCCCGGCCGCCCGGCGCCGCCGTCAGGCCCTCGAGCCGGATGGCGCGCACGATCGCCGCCATGATCGACAGGGCGATCTCCGGGGCGGTGCGGGCACCGATGTCGAGGCCGACGTGGGGATGCACCCGCGCCCGCTCCGCGTCGGAGAGGTCGAGCCCGGCCAGCAGCGCGTCGCCTCGGCTGCGGCTGGCGACCACGCCGACGAAGCCGACCCCACGGTCCAGGGCCTGCCGGATCGCCCGGCCCTCGTCCCCGCCATGGGTCGAGATCACCGCGGCGACGGCGCCGACGGGCTCGGTGCCCTCGGCGGCGCGGTCGACGGTGAACCCCAGGGAGGGGGCGAGCGCGGCCACCGCCTCGGCGGTCGGCGACGTCCCGACGAGGTAGAGCGACGGTGAGGGCAGCAGCGGCTCGAGGAAGATCTCCAGCGCGCCGCCGGACAGGCAGGGGTTGACCACGACGCTGGCTCCCGGGGAGTCGGGGAACGACGTCTCACCCTCGGGGAGGACCCTGAGCAGCACGCTCGCCCCCGACTCCAGTGCTCCCAGCGCCACGGTGCGCACCGAGCCGGCGGCGCAGTGCCCCCCGACGAAGCCCTCGATCGACCCGTCCTCGAGCACGATCGCCTGGTCGCCGGCACGCGCCGAGGTCGGCTCCTGGGCGCGCACCACCGTCGCGTGCACGAACGGCACGCGCGCGGTGGTCAGCTCGGCGATCCGGTCCGCCAGCGGGGTGGTGGTCACGGCGCCCTCCTCAGATCGGCGGGGTCGGGTGGCCCTGCATGGCGTCCCACACCCGGGACGGGGTCAGCGGCATGTCGGCGTGCCGGATGCCGTACGGCTTCAGCGCGTCGACCACCGCGTTGACCACCGCGGGCGGGGACCCGACCGTGGCGGACTCCCCGATCCCCTTGGCCCCGATCGGGTGGTGGGGCGAAGGGGTGACGGTGTGGCCGGTCTCCCAGTGCGGGACCTCCAGGGCGGTGGGGATCAGGTAGTCCATCAACGAGCCGCCGAGGCAGTTGCCGTCCTCGTCGAAGGAGATCATCTCCATCAGCGCCATCCCCACCCCGTCGGTGAGGCCGCCGTGGACCTGCCCCTCGATGATCATCGGGTTGATCCGGGTGCCGCAGTCGTCGACGGCGACGAAGCGCCGCACCTTGACCTGCGCGGTGCCCGGGTCCACGTCCACCACGCAGATGTAGGCGCCGAACGGGTAGGTCAGGTTCGACGGGTTGTAGCAGATCTGCGCCTCGAGGGCGCCCTCGACGCCCTCGGGCAGGTCGCCGGCGCCGTGCGCCCGCATCGCGATGTCCGAGATGGTGACCGAGCGGCCGGGGTCGCCCTTGACGTGGAAGGACCCCTTCTCCCACTCGAGGTCGGCGACCGAGACCTCGAGCATCCCGGAGGCGATGATCTGGGCCTTGTCACGGACCTTGCGTGCGACCAGCGCGGCGGCGGCCCCCGACACCGGGGTCGAGCGGCTGCCGTACGTGCCGAGGCCGAACGGTGTCTGGTCGGTGTCGCCGTTGACGACCGAGATGTCGGCCGGCGGGATGCCGATCTCCTCCGCGACGATCTGCGCGAACGTGGTCTCGTGCCCCTGGCCCTGGCTCATGCACGACACGCGTACGACGGCCTTGCCGGTCGGGTGCACCCGCAGCTCGCAGCCGTCGGCCATCCCGAGGCCGAGGATGTCCATGTCCTTGCGCGGACCGGCACCGACCGCCTCGGTGAAGAACGCGACCCCGATGCCCATCAGCTCCCCCCGGGCGCGCTTCTCCTCCTGCTCCCGGCGCAGCTCGTCGTAGCCGGCCATCTCGAGGGCCACGCGCATCGCTCGTTCGTACTCGCCGGAGTCGTACACCCAGCCGGTCTTGGTCGTGTAGGGGAACTGCTCGGGCCGGATGAAGTTCCTCAGCCTCAGCTCGACCGGGTCCATCTCCAGGTCGTAGGCGAGGCAGTCGACGAGCCGCTCGACCAGGTAGACCGCCTCGGTGATCCGGAACGAGCAGGCGTAGGCGACGCCGCCCGGGGCCTTGTTGGTGAAGACCGCGGTCATCTTGGCGTACGCGGCCTCGAGGTCGTAGCTGCCGGTGAAGACACCGAAGAAGCCGGCGGGGTACTTGGTCGGCGCGGCGACGCCGTTGAACGCACCGTGGTCGGCGAGCACGTTGGTGCGGACCGCAAGGATCTTGCCCTCCTTGGTCGCCGCGATCTCCCCCCGCATGACGTAGTCGCGGGCGAAGCCGGTGCTGACCAGGTTCTCGGTCCGGTCCTCCATCCACTTGACCGGCTTGCCGAGCACCAGGGAGGCCACGATCGCGCAGACGTAGCCGGGGTAGATCGGCACCTTGTTGCCGAACCCGCCGCCGATGTCGGGAGAGACGACCCGGATCTTGTGCTCGGGCAGCCCGGACACGAGCGCGTAGACGGTGCGGTGCGCGTGCGGCGCCTGGCTGGTGGTCCACAGCGTGAGCTGCCCGCCGACCCGCTCGTAGTCGGCCACGCAGCCGCAGGTCTCCATCGGGGCCGGGTGCACTCGCGGGTAGACGATGTCCTGGCTGACCACCACGTCGGCCTTCGCGAACACCGCCTCGGTGGCGGCCTCGTCGCCGGTCTCCCAGTCGAAGCAGTGGTTGTCGGCCTTGCCCTCGAGGTCGGTGCGGATCACCGGGGCGTCGGGAGCGAGCGCGCGGCGTACGTCGATGACCGGCTCGAGGATGTCGTACTCGACGTCGATCAGCTCGAGGGCGTCGCGTGCGGAGTAGCGGTCCTCCGCCACCACGAACGCGACCTCCTGGCCCTGGAAGCGGACCTTGTCGGTGGCGAGCACGGCCTGGACGTCGTTGGACAGCGTCGGCATCCAGGCCAGGCCCTTCTCGGCCAGGTCCGCGCCGGTGATCACGGCCTTGACCTTCGGGTGCGCCATCGCGGCGCTGGTGTCGACGCTGACGATCCGGGCGTGCGCGACGGGCGAGCGCAGGATCGCCAGGTGGAGCATGCCCTTCAGCTGGATGTCGTCGACGTACCTGCCCATGCCGCGGATGAAGCGCGGGTCCTCCTTGCGGAGCATCCGGCCGTGGCCCACGGGCTTCTGGTCGTTGTCGGCGTGCTCGAGGTCCTCGCGGCCTTCGACGATCGTCATGACTGGCTCCCGACCGGTTCGGTGTCGCTGGCGGTGTCCGCGCCGGAGTGGGCGGCCGCCCACTGCACGGAACGGACGATCGTGGTGTAGCCGGTGCAGCGGCAGATCTGGCCGGAGATGGCCTCGCGGATGGTCTCCTCGCTGGGGTCCGGGTCCCGGTCGAGCAGGGCCCGGGTGGTCATCAGCATGCCGGGCGTGCAGAAACCGCACTGGAGTCCGTGGCACTGCATGAAGCCCTGCTGGATCGGGTCGAGCTGGCCGTCCTGCTCGAGGCCCTCGACGGTGCGCACCTCGTGGCCGCCGGCCATCGCCGCGAGCACCGTGCAGGTCTTGACCGGCTCCCCGTCCAGCCACGCCACGCAGGTGCCGCAGTTGCTCGTGTCACAGCCCCAGTGCGTCCCGGTCAGTTCGAGCTCGTCCCTCAGGAAGTGCACCAGGAGCATCCGGCCCTCGATCTCACGGGTGACCTGCTCCCCGTTGACCGTCATCGACACCTGCATCTCAGTCGTTCCTTCCCTGGTCGCCCTCGGCTCCTGCCCGCACCCGCTCCACCGCCCGACGCAGCGTGCGCCGGGTGAGCTCGTCGGCCAGGTGACGCTTGTAGTCCGCGGTCCCGCGGTTGTCGGTCACCGGGGAGCAGCTCTCCGCGGCGATGGCCCCCGCCCGTGCGTAGAGGTCCTCCGACGGCTCCTGCCCGCGCAGCGCCTCGGAGATCGCGGGGATGCCGGTGGTGTTCGGCCCGACGGCGGCCAGGCCGACGCGGGCGTCGGTGATCAACGGCCCGTCCATCCAGACCGCGGCCCCGGCCGAGGTGACCGCCCAGTCTCCCGCGCGTCGCTCCACCTTCGCGTAGGCGCTCGAGCCGTTCGGCCGCACCGGGACCCGGACCTCGGTGAGGATCTCGCCGTGCTCGACCGCGGTCTCGTAGGGCCCGCGGTGGAACTCCTCCATGCTGACCACCCGCTCGCCGTCCGCGCCGCGGATCACGCAGGCCGCGTTGAGGGTCGTGCACACCGCGGAGAGGTCCTCGGAGGGGTCGGCCTGGCAGAGCGACCCGCCGATGGTCCCCCGGTTGCGTACGACGGGGTCGGCGATCACGCGCTCGGCGTCGGCGAAGATCGGGAACAGCGCGGCCAGCTCCGGGGACTCCAGCAGCTCCCGGTGACGGGTCATCGCCCCGATGCGGACCTCGTCGGTGCCCATCCGGACGTAGCCCAGCTCGTCGTGCAGGTCGTTGATGTCGATGAGGTACTCGAGGTTGGCGAGCCGGAGCTTCATCATCGGGATGAGGCTGTGCCCGCCGGCGACCAGCCGGGCCTCGCTGCCCAACCGGTCCAGGAGGCTGATCGCGTGGTCGACGCTGGTGGCGCGTTCGTACTCGAAGGGGGCGGGAACCTGCATGCGCGTTCCTCACGTGTGACGGTGGTCACTGCACTCTGGACTCGTCACGGGCGCCGGTCAACGGCCGGCTAAGCGGATTGTTGATTAGGGCGTCGCACCCATCGGCCTCACCGGCGCCACGCCGGGTCCGTCGTACCAACGCGCCGAGGCTCGTCGAGGTCGCGCAGCCGTCGGACCGGGCTGAGCCAGAGCACCAGCACCGGCAGGAACGCGAGTCCACAGGTCGCCCACAGCGCGGTCCGCGGCGTGGAGCCGTTCGCGAGCGCACCCGCCGCCAACGCGCCGACCGGGACCGCGCCCCAGGACACGAAGCGCACGGTCGCCATCACCCGCGAGAGGAGCTCGGGCGGGCTCGCGGTCTGCCGGTAGGTGCGCGTGTTGATGCTGCCCACCACCACGCCACCTGCGAAGCCGGCGTTCCCGAGCGCGAAGAGCACCATCCCCCACCCGCCGTGTCCCAGCGGCATCAGCAGACCGAGCAGCGCCCCGACGAGTCCCGCCAACAACAGCCCCCGCGCGCTGCCGACCGACCGAGACACTCGGGGCGCAAGCGCCGCGCCGACCAGCGAGCCGACGCCCTCCGAGGCGATCAGCACACCCACCAGGGCCGGCGGGGCCTGGAGGTCGCGCACCAGGTAGACCGGCGCGAGCGCCAGCAGGGCGCCACACGCGAAGTTGGTGGCGGTCGCCTCCCACATGCACGGGCCGAGCACCGGGTGCCGGGCCACGAAGTGCCAGCCCTCCCGGACCATCGCGCGCACCCCGACATCCCCCGCCGGCAGCGGGACCCGCCGCCGTGGCAGCCTCCGGATCAGCACGGCCGAGACGAGGTAGGACAGCGCGTCGACGAGGACGGCCGGGACGGCTCCCAGCAGCTGGACCAGCAGCCCACCGAGCGACGGGCCAGCGAGCTGGGTCACCGCGTGGGTGCCGGAGTTGAGGCTGTTGCGGGCGTTCAGCTCCTCCCTCGGCACGATGGCCGGCAGCAGGGTCATGCTGCCCACGTCGAACAGCACGTCCGCGAAGCCGATCACGAGGGCGACCACCAGGAGGTGCCCGAGGGTGAGGGTGCCGAGCCACCAGGCCAGCGGCAGGCTCCCCAGCGCCAGCACCCGCACCAGGTCCATCGCCACCTGGGTCCCACGCAACGGCAGCCTGGCGACGACCACCCCGGCGGGCAGGCCGATGACCAGCCAGGCGACGTACGACGCGGCCGCGAGGAGGCCGACCTCGAGGGCCGAGGCATGCAGGACCGTCACCGCGACCAGCGGCAGCGCGACCGACGAGACCGCCGAGCCGACGCTGCTCACCGTGCTCGCGGACCAGTACGTCCAGAAGACCGTCGAGGCGGAGCGAGCCGGCGCGGCGGAGTCAGTTTTCATAGGGAACCTACTATAGTCACAGAGACGCCCCGGAGAGAGGCCCCCGTGAAGTACACCGACCTGGCCGACGACGAATGCGCCATCGCGCAGGCCCTGGGCGTGGTCGGCGAGTGGTGGTCGCTGCTGGTGGTCCGGGACATCGCCGGGGGCACGCACCGGTTCGACGGCCTCCAGCGGGGGCTGGGGATCAGCCGCAAGGTGCTCGCCGAGCGGCTCGCGACCCTGGTCGAGCACGAGGTCGTCCTCCGTCGGCCCTACTCCGAGCACCCACCGCGCTTCGAGTACCACCTGACCGACAAGGGCCGCGGGTTGCTCCCGGTCCTCGTCGCCCTGCAGGACTGGGGCACGCGCCACGTCATGGGCGACGGGACACTGACGGCGACCAGCGCCCCGACCTCGCTCGAGGCCAAGCGGGTGCACGAACTCGTCGGACTGCGCCTGGAGGACATCGCCCTCACCGCGGCCGACCACTCCGTCCTCGACCCCGTCGGCGACACACCTCGCACGGTGCTCTACTTCTTTCCCGGTGCGGACGTGCCGGGCCAGCGGGCGCACCCGCCCGGCTGGGATGACATCCCCGGCGCATCGGGCTGCACGCTGGAGTCGACCACCTTCCGGGACCGGTACCGCGAGTTCACGGACGCCGGTGCGACGGTCCGCGGCGTCAGCACCCAGCGACCCGACCAGCTCGCTGCGTTCGCCGAGCACGCGGCGCTGCCCTTCCCGCTGCTGTCCGACACGGACCTCGTCCTGACCGCGTCGCTGCGACTGCCGACCTTCCGGGTCGCCGGGGTCGACCGGCTCAAGCGGCTGACCCTCGTGGTCGACGCCGCCCGCACCGTCACCGACGTGCAGTTCCCGGTGACCGACCCGGCGGGCTCGGTCGAGGAGACGCTGGCGCGGGTACGACGCGGATGAGCCCGGTCGGGATCAGGCCTGGGCGGGCCGGTCGCCGTTGCCGGTGTCAGCGCTGTCGTCCCGCTCCTCGAAGTCGACCTTCTTCAGGTGCCGGCGCATGCTGAGCCAGAGCAGGACCACGGCGGCTCCGAGCGCCAGGACCACGCCCAGGCCGAGCCAGCCCGGCTTCACGTCCGCGGGGTCCGGCCCCTGCTGGGCGAGGGGGAGCAGGACGGTCCACAAGGTCATCATGCGTCCATTGTCGCAAGTGCCTCACGGACACCGGCGAAGAGATCGTCCTCGGGCCGCTCCGCCTCCACCATGCTGCGCGCGAGCTCGTAGTCCTCGGTGGGCCAGGCCTTCTGGTGCACGTCGAGCGGACAGGCGAACCAGGCACCGTCAGGGTCGATCTGGGTGGCGTGCGCGAGCAGGGCCCGGTCGCGCACCGGGAAGTACTCCGCGCACGGGACCCGGGTGGTGATCCGGGCGGCGTGCGCGGGGTCGGGTGCCCACTCCTTCAGCCGGTCGGCGTAGGGCGACTCCAGCCCGCGCGCGACCATCTCGTCGTGCAGCGCCTGGGTGCGCTCCCGGTGGAAGCCGTGGTGGTAGTACAGCTTCAGCGGCTGCCAGGGCTCGCCGGCGTCCGGGTAGCGGTCGGGGTCGCCGGCCGCCTCGAACGCGGCCACGCTCACCTTGTGACACATCACGTGGTCCGGGTGCGGGTAGCCGCCCTTCTCGTCGTACGTCGTCATCACGTGCGGGCGGAACTCGCGGATCAGCCGGACCAGCGGCTCGGCCGCCTCCTCCACCGGGACCAGCGCGAAGCACCCCTCGGGAAGCGGCGGGGGCGGGTCACCCTCCGGCCAGCCGGAGTCCACGAAGCCCAGCCAGTCCTGGCGGACGCCGAGGATCTCGCGCGCCCGGTCCATCTCCTCCCGGCGGATCTGCGCGATGTTCGCGAGCACGTCGGGGCGCTCCATCTTCGGGTTGAGGATGGATCCACGCTCACCGCCCGTGCACGTGACCACGTGCACGTCGACCCCCTCGGCGACGTACTTGGCGGTCGTGGCCGCGCCCTTGCTCGACTCGTCGTCGGGGTGGGCGTGGACGTGCATCAGACGGAGCATGACTCAGATCTTAGGATGCGCAGGTGAGCGACCCGGCAGAGCGATACGCACCCCCGAGCCCCCTGCGCCGTCCGCTGATCATCGTGGCCGTGGTCCTGGTCGCCGGGGTCGGCCTCGGCTGGCTGGTCTGGGCGATGCTCGGCCACGCCAACCCGGAGGCGCAGTCGCAGCTGGTCTCGTTCCGGGTCCGCGGGGAGCACCGGGTCGACGTCCGGTTCACGGTGGTGCGCCGCGACCGCGAGGTCGAGGCCAGCTGCCTGCTGCGCGCGTACGCCTCGGACCACGCCGTCGTCGCCGAGAAGGACGTCCCCGTCGGGCCGGCCGCCCCGGCCGCGGCCACCCTCGACCTGAGCCTGCGGACCGAGCGCCGGGCGACCAGCGTCGACCTGATCGGGTGCACGACCGCGGACCAGCCCGGACCGCGCTGACCCGGGGCCCGGCCGTCGGACGGATTGGGTCGCGCCCGCGGCCTTGGTAGCATTTCTTACTTGCCTCGATACGAGTCGTCGGTGCGCCCTGCGCCGCCGACGGCTCACCCGACAAGCACAGGAGCACCACGAAGTGACGCAGTCCAGCGAACAGAACGTGATCTGGCTGACCCAGGATGCCTTTGACAAGCTCCAGGGCGAGCTCGAGCACCTTCGCGGTCCGGTGCGCACCGAGATCATCAACCGGATCAGCGCGGCCCGCGAAGAAGGCGACCTCAAGGAGAACGGCGGCTACCACGCCGCCCGCGAGGAGCAGGGCAAGACGGAGGCACGCATCCGCCAGCTCGAGGACATGCTGCGTCGCGCCGAGGTCGGCGAGACTCCGGCGGACGACGGCGTCGTCGAGCCCGGCATGAAGGTCACCACCCGCTTCGTCGGCGACGACGAGGAGGAGGTCTTCCTGCTCGGCGCCCGCGAGATCGAGACCCCCCAGGACCTCGCGGTGTACTCGCCGCAGTCGCCCTTGGGCTCGGCGATCAACGGACGCAAGGTGGGTGACTCGGTGGAGTTCGACGCGCCCAACGGCAAGACGCTCAAGGTCGAGATCGTGCACGCGGTGCCCTACACCGGCTGACCCCTCCGACCCGCCACGACGGCCCGCGTCCCCGGCTCCGGGGCCGCGGGCCGTCGTACGTCGCCGCGGTGCCCCGTCAGGGACCAACGCCCCGTCCCCTCCCGGCCGGTCGCCTCTACCCCGGCCCGGGACCGGCCGCGAGGCTGTGCGATGAGGGGTGGTCGCCCCTCGGAGGATCGGCGGAGGAGGCAGCGATGCGACGACTCGAGGGACGGGTGGCCGTGGTCACCGGGGGCGCGAGCGGGATCGGCCGGGCGACGGCGTACCGCCTCGCCGAGGAGGGCGCCAAGGTGCTCCTCACCGACATCGCCGACGAGGCCGGCGAGCTGATCGCCAAGCACCTGCGCGAGCTGGGCTACGACGCCGCCTACCTGCACCTAGACGTCACGTCGCCGGCCGACTGGGAGCACGTCGTCGAGGTGGCGCTCGAGCGCTTCGGCGCGCTGGACATCCTGTTCAACAACGCCGGCGCCGGCGGCCTCGGCGCGATCGAGGACATGTCGCTCGAGGACTACGAGCGCAGCATCGCCGTCGACCAGACCAGCGTGTTCCTCGGCATGAAGATCTGCGCCGACGCGCTGCACCAGTCCGACCACGCCTCGATCATCAACAACAGCTCGATCTTCGGGACCAGCGGCGGGTTCGGCACCTCGACCGACTACCACGCCGCCAAGGGCGCGGTCCGCACCATGACCAAGAACCTGGCAGTGCACTGGGCGACCGACGGCATCCGGGTCAACTCCGTGCACCCCGGCTTCATCGACACCCCGATCCTGGACCAGGCCCGGGGCACCCCGTTCGAGCAGGCGATGCTCGAGGCGACCCCGATGGGCCGCCTGGGCCGTCCCGAGGAGGTCGCGGCGGCGGTGGCCTTCCTGGCCAGCGACGACGCGTCGTTCGTGACCGGGACCGAGCTGTACGTCGACGGCGGGTACACCGCGCGCTGAGTGCGTCTCATGACGTGATGGCTTGGGTGTGCGGGCAAGCGCACGGGAGTTCAGAGTCATGCAGCGGTTCCGCGCGAGGTAAACGCCGATCTCATGTACGACATCTGACACCATGCCCAGCGTGAGCAAACGATCAGTGGACGAGTGGACCTACGTCGTGACCGACGTTGAACTCGACGGGCCCTGGCCCGGCGTCAACTCCATGCGCTCCTTCGCCTCGGTCGCCATCTCGCTCGACGGTACCGAGCACGGGCGCTTCTAGGCAGTGCTGGAGCCGCTGCCGGGGACGGCTCCGACGCGCGAACGCTGGCGTGGTTCCAGGGGCACCCGGAAGCCTGGGCAGCCGCGACCACCGACCCCGAGCCCGTCCCGCAGGTGATGGCGAAGTATGTCGACTGGCTCAAGACCCTGCCGTGGCCGCGGACTTTCGCCGCCGACCCGATGCCCTAGACGGTCCCTGGATCGACTACTACCTGCGCCGGTTCACCCGCTACGGCGTCCGACAGGGCCACCACGAGGACGACAAGGTGTTCACCGGCGGCGGCCTGTGCATCAAGAGCTACGCGGCAGCGGTTACCGGACTTCCTGTCGGGGAAGTTGCAGCCTGACACTCTGCCGATCGAGTGGTTCGGCAACGTAGAGCACACGCACAAGGCCATCGACGACGCCCTCGGTTTTGCGAACCTCCTGGTCGAACTGTCACGGCGCGTCGGCACATAGAGAGCCCACGCTCATCGGCACGAGCCAACGCGCGGAATGCCGCATGTCGGTGCGCGCGTCAGCCCTCGAGGTGCGCCCTCTGAGCTGACTCCAGGCGAGCCTGCGTGCGTCGCTTCACGTAGGTGACAGCCGCTAATGACAGGGCCACTGAGACCGCGATGTAGCCATACGTCAAGGTCAAGTCGTTTGTCGCCGATAACGTCCGGTTGGCGCCGACCAGGATTACCAGGACCCCGACCATGACTGTCAGCCTCAGCTTCCCGTAGGGAAACCGCTCGCTGAAGGAGCCTTGTCTACGCACGAGCGCAATCGTATGGGACAAACGAGTGCACCGGGCCCAACGTTGACCCCAACTTTCGGCACGTCAGAGCTTCACCGTCAGCGGCATGTCGTGCGTGTCATCGACTGCTCCCGGTCTTGTTCCGTTGACTTCGGGACTCGTGACGTAGAAGCCGTCGTTCCCCGGGGCGCCCAGCGGCAGACCGATTGCCCGCACGAGGCCGAGACCCCGACCCATTGATGGCGCTCGCCGATATTCCCCAGTGATGCTCGTCGAAAGTCCCCACCCTGGGCGGTGGTCACTGTAGTGGTCGACGAGCGCCAAGACTCTGCCGCCACAGGCAGCGGAAGAACGCGCGTGAGGCAACAGCTCCTGGCAACGCGCGACCAGCGGCAGACATCCGGTAAACGTGCAGGGACACCTCACTACTCAACGCATCCACGCCAAGGTGGTCGGAAAGCACATGTCCGCCGCCGTCTGCCACTCCGGCTGCTTCGCGTGCATGGCTGTACGGGCGCCGGGCCAGCGCTGCACCACCGGGCCGGGCGGGCGTGAGGTTCCGGGGATGCAGGCGCGCGGGAATGTGGCGGGCGCCTGCGAAGAGGAGGGTGGGCGTTCGGCGGGACGAGTACGCCCGCCGGGGGACAGGCCTGGACCGATATGTCTGATTGAGGCCGTTTGTCCGAGGCATGTGTGAGACTTCCCGACACCCGCGCCGGGACGAGCGGAGCGGCCGGGGGGTGGCGAGGCACGGCAGGCCATTCGGGGGGCACGCAGCGACTCGGGGGAACTGGCTCCGCTCACCACGTGAGGCAGACCCATGAGTCGAAAACTGTCCCTGTCCCTAGCGCTGGTCAGTGCGCTGCTCACGTCGTTGAGCACCACCGGACCAGCGCACGCCGCCACCACCAGCGGCCTGACCTGCACCACCAGCGCCATGCCCACGATCGTGGGCACCAGCGGCGACGACACCTTGTACGGCACGCCGGGCCGAGACGTAATCGACGGCCGCGGCGGCAACGACGTGATCTACGGGCTCGGCGGGAACGACGTCATCATCGGTGGCTCGGAAACCGACAAGTTCCACGGCGGCCCGGGAGCCGACCAGCTGCTCGGCGGTGACGGCGAGGACGCCTTGTTCGGTGGCCGCGGCGACGACATCCTGTGCGGCGGCAACGGCCGCGACGTGCTGCTCGGCGACGCCGGAAACGACACCCTCTCCGGCGGCAACGACGCCGACGTCCTGTCCGGCAGCTACGGAGCCGACACGCTGGCCGGCGGCAACGATGCCGACCTGGTGGTCGGCGGGCCCGGCAACGACACCCTGGCTGGCGGCAACGGCGACGACGTTGTCGACGGCGGCAACGGCGACGACCAGCTGGCCGGCGACAAGGGCACCGACCGCGGCGATGACCGGCTCACCGGCGGCTCCGGTGTCGACGCGGCCACAGGGGACCTCGGTGCGGACTCCTGCAACGCCGAGACCGTCACCGGCTGCGAGAACACGCACACGCTCGGCACGAGGACCGCGACCCTCGACTACACCCCGCAGGCCGGGGCGACATTCACCGTCGGCTACGACGTCACCGCGTCGACCGGGGTGCGGCTGGTCGAGCTGTACGTCAACGACACCGTGCTGGCCTTCCGCCGCGGCGAGGGCACCACCCAGGCCAAGGACGGCTTCACGCTGCCGCGGGCGCTGGTCACCGATCCGTACGCGCAGGCGTTCGTCGTGGTCACGGACAGTGACGGAGAGCAGACCGCGTCCACGCCCACGCCGGTGCGGGTGGCCGGCGAGTGGCAGCCGGCGCCGGCGCAGACCGGGCTGGCGTTGGCCGCGCCGACGCCGATGCCTCAGCTGGTCGACCAGCTGGCCGCAGCCGGCCTCGACCCGGTGGAATACCGGGCCTCGAAGGTCGACGCCGCCCCGTTGACGGCCAGCCCGGACATGCTCGCGCAGGTCCGCGCCGACGGCGCCACCCCGTACGTGTCCACCGACGTCAACGTCATCTACGACCCGAAGGGGACGCCGCTGGACGGGCAGGTCGCGGAGTTGAGCGCCTACTACCAGCGCAAGCACATCAGCGGCAGCCCGCTGATCAGCTGGGTCAGCGTCCTCGGCCCGGTCACTGCCGCCGACCTGGGCGGCTTGGCCGCGCAGGCCACCATTACCGGTACCTCGCCGGCAGGGCACGAGCCGGCGCCGGCCGCCCGGCCGCAGGCGATGCTCGCCCCGGCCACCGCCGCAACGCCGGCCAAGAGCGGCTACACGATTGAGCAGACCGCGGCACCGTCGCTGGCAGCCCCGATGCTGACCACGGCCGGCACCGCCGACACCACCCACTTCTGGCCGCGTTACGGCCAGTTCAACGTCGACACCTCCGACCCAACGATGCCGCGCATCATCTGCAGCGTCTCCGGGTTCGGCGGCTACTGCACGATGTTGGAGGAGCAGACCCACCTGGCCGACCTGCAGCACCAGCTGGTGTTCACCCCGCAGGTGCTGGCTGGCTTCGCCGCCAACGACGCCGCCTACGAGCAGGACGTCACCGTGCACTCCCCGGGCCGGGCCGGCACCCGACCGTTCTGCAACCCGTTCAGCGCCGACGACTTCTACGTGCGGGCGGAGACCTCGAAGTTCGTGGAGAACAACATCTCGGACTCCGCCCAGCCGTACAACGACAAGGCGACGTTCGAAGACGGCTGCGACCAGAACCAGGTGTCGTTCGGGATTGTGCATCCGGAGAAGCTGACCGACGGGGTCCCCGACGGGCAGCTGCCGGTCGTCATCGTCGACCAGGAGTCGGACCGAAACGACGCCGCGGACAAGGACTTCTCCCTCTCTGGGCAGCGGCTGGCTCGCGACACCGCCCAGTGCGACAGCCTCCCGCCGTTCTTGAAGCAGGACTGCATCGGCATCGACACCTCACAGACGCACACCGCCTACTTCGCCAAGACCGGCGGCGCGACCCTGGACGTGACGTTGCCGACCTGCGTGGCGTACTCGTGGCTGCCGGTCGGGTCCGAGTCCGACAGCCCCACCCATCTGGCCCGCTGCGGCGGCGACCCGGACGGGGACGGCTGGGACAACCAGGTCGACTGCGGGCCGTACGACCCGAGCATCAACCCCGGCGCGGTCGACGTGCCCAACGACGGCATCGACCAGAACTGTGACGGGCACGACCTGACCGTGGGTACCGGCAAGATCCAGGTGACGTTGCTGTGGAACAACGACAACGACCTGGACCTGCACGTCACCGACCCGACCGGGGTCCGCATCTGGTACGCCGCCCCCGGCCCGACCGCGACCGGCGGCCGGCTCGATCGCGACGACAACGTGTTCGTGTGCGGTCGCGACTCCGAGCCCGGCGGGGTGGAGAACACGGTGTGGGGTGACGGCTCCACGCCGGCGCACGGCACCTATACCGTCGACGTGATGGAGTATCACCGGTGTTCGGCACCTGCGGGCTGGACTGTCCAGGTCCGTAGTGACGGCACACTGGTGAAGACGGAGAGCGGAACGGGGTATGGCCGAGTCACCTTCGACTACTGAACGGCCCCGCATGGCGGGCTGGGGATGGCTGGCGTTGCTGGCCATCCCCGGCTGGCTGCTGTGGGTCGCCGGGTTGGGATACGCGGTCTCCAAGCGCTGCATCGAGGGCGACCTCGACCATGCGCCGGCGAACACCGAGACCGCCAAGCAGGCGTGCTACGCCCACGCGCCCGCGCCGTGGGCGCCGTTGCGGGGGCTGCGGTTCGGTACTGATCTGGCCACCGGCGAGCTGTGGGTGGCAGGCTTGGTCGCCGCGGTCGCTCTCGCGGCGCTCGTGGTGTACCTGGCCCGGCGCACCGGACGCCGGCGAGCGCACCGGGTGCCCGGCTGAACGGTGAGGCGGTGCCAGCAGGCCGCGGGGTAGCACTGCTGACTTCGAGCCCGGGCCATGCAGGCCTCGGCGTTAGCCGGAGGCGAAGCAGCGGGCCGAGCGCTCCCATCCGAACGCTCTGTCATCGGCATGTCCGGAAAACGGCTGCCCCGCGCGACGGTTGGGTACCTCAGCTAGACGCCGTGAGAGGGAGGCGCCCCGGCCCGACCTTTCTGCGAGCGGCATACCTGACCGACAGGGCTACGACACGCCGAGGCCCCGCGTCCAACGCGGGGGCCTCGCGGTGCATTTGCCTTCAGGAGGCGACGTCCGCGCTTCGCCCCGGCTCGCGCGGTGAGCCAATGATGAAGCTTGATGAAACCGCAGTGACGGCTGCCCGATTTGGGCGCAGCCATCACCCTCATTTGACGCACTCACCGCGCGCTGACCGGCCGCCGACCGGCTACTCGGTCACGTGGTAGCCGCGCTCGCGGAGCCGGGCCAGCACCCGCTCCGCGTGCGGGGCGCCGCGGGTCTCGACCTGGAGGGCGACCTCCACCTCGTCCACCCGCAGCGTCGGCGAGGTGCGTTCGTGGACGACGTCGAGCACGTTGGCCTCTACGTCGGCGAGCTCGCCCAGCAGCCGCGCGAGGCCCCCGGGCAGGTCGCGGATCCGGACCCGGAAGAACAGGTAGCGGCCGGCCGCCGCCATCCCGTGCCGGATCACCCGCATCATCAGCAGCGGGTCGATGTTGCCGCCGGAGAGCACCGCCACCGCCGGTGTCTCGAACCGCTCCGGGTCGTCGAGCAGCGCGGCCACGGCGGCCGCGCCGGCCGGCTCGACGACCAGCTTTGCCCGCTCCAGCAGCATCAGCAGGGCCCGCGACAGCGACTCCTCGCTGACCGTGACCACCTCGTCGACGTAGGTCTGGATCGCCCGGAACGGGACCGCGCCGGGGCAGCCGACCGCGATCCCGTCGGCCATCGTCGACATCGCCTCCAGCGCGACCGGGTGGCCCTCGGCCAGCGACGTGACGTAGGCCGCGGCCCCCTCCGCCTGCACGCCGACGACCCGCACGCCCGGACGCTGCGTCTTGATCGCGGTGGCGATCCCGGCGATGAACCCGCCGCCGCCGGTGGGGACCAGCACGGTCTCGACGTCCGGGCACTGCTCGAGGATCTCCAGGCCGCAGGTGCCCTGCCCGGTGACGATGTCGATGTGGTCGAAGGGGTGGATCAGCACCGCGCCGGTCTCGTCGGCGAACCGCTTCGCCTCGAGCAGCGCCTCATCGACGCTGTGGCCGTGGAACCGCACGTCGGCGCCGTACCCCCGGGTGGCCTTCTCCTTCGGGATCGGGGCGCCCTCCGGCATGAACACGGTGGCCTTGATCCCGAGCAGCTTCGCGGCGAGCGCGACACCCTGGGCGTGGTTGCCGGCGCTGGCCGCGACCACGCCGTTGGCCTTCTCCGTCTCGGAGAGCCGGCACATCCGCAGGTAGGCGCCGCGGATCTTGAACGAGCCGGTCCGCTGGAGGTTCTCGGCCTTGAGCAGGACCGGTCCGGCGGCGGTCTCGGAGAGCCACCGCGACTCCTCCATCGGCGTGTAGACCGACACCCCCGCGAGCACCTCACGGGCGGCCTCGATGTCGGCCAGCGTCGGCAGGGGTACGTCGTCCTCGCTCATGGCAGTCACCCTATTCCCGGCCCGACCCGGCCGGTGCCGGCGCCGCGCCCGGCCCGGATCACGCCGTAATTTGCATGACGCACGCAACTCGATGCATGCTTGACCCATGCAACCGACAACCCCCGCCGACCTCGGTCCGATCCCGGAGCCGGCGACCGCCGAGGAGGCCGTGATGTCGGCCATGGTGCGCGTCGGCAAGCGGCTGCGCCACCGGGTCCCCGGCGAGCAGATCGACTTCGCCACCCTGCCGCTGCTCAAGACGCTGCACCACTACGGTCCCATGCGGCTGTCCGCGCTGGCCGGCGCGCTCGACCTCGACGCGTCGACGGTCAGCCGGCACGTCCGCGGCCTGGAGGAGCGCGGCCTGCTCGAGCGCACCGACGACCCCGACGACGGCCGGGCCAGCCGGGTCGCCGTCTCCGCGCACGGCGGCGAGTGCCTCGAGCGCGGTGCCGAGCGCCGCCGGGCCCTCATCGCCGAGGCCATGGCCGACTGGAGCGAGGAGGACCGCGAGACCCTGCGGGTCCTGCTCCACCGGCTCTCCCTCGACCTGACTCATTCCCCTCTCCACGACCACCCCCAGGAGACCTCGTGACCCCCGACTCCCACGGCTACCTCTCCCACAAGCAGATCCTCGTGGTGATGGGCGGCCTCATGGTGGGCATGTTCCTCGCCGCGCTCGACCAGAGCATCGTCGGCACCGCCCTCCCCCGCATCACCTCCGACCTCGGCGGGCTGGACAAGCTGTCCTGGGTCGTCACCGCCTACATGCTGGCCGCGACCGCCTCCACCCCGCTGTGGGGCAAGATCTCCGACCTGTACGGCCGCAAGCCGCTCTTCCAGCTCGCGATCATCACCTTCGTGGTGGGCTCGTTCCTGTCGGGCTGGTCGCACAACATCGAGGAGCTGATCGCCTTCCGCGCGATCCAGGGCCTCGGCGGCGGCGGGCTGATGGCGCTGGCGATGGCCACCATCGGCGACGTGATCCCGCCGCGCGAGCGTGGCCGCTACCAGGGCTACTTCGCCGCGGTCTTCGGCACCTCCTCGGTGCTCGGCCCGGTGCTCGGCGGCTGGTTCGCCGACGGCCCCGGCTGGCAGTGGATCTTCTTCATGAACGTGCCGATCGGCGCGGTCGCGCTCGTGGTCACCTCCGCGGCCCTGAAGATGCCGCACGTACGCCGCGACCACAGCATCGACTACCTCGGCGCGGCGGTGGTCGTCGCCTCGGTGTCCTCGATCCTGCTCTACACCGCCTGGGCCGGCCCCGACCTGGGCTGGACGTCGGGCACCGGCATCGGGCTGCTCGTCGCCGGCGTGCTGCTCGCGGTCGCGTTCGTGCTCGTCGAGAGGCGCGCCTCGGAGCCGATCATCCCGATGCGGCTGTTCGGCAACTCGATCTTCTCGATCGCCAACCTGTTCGGCTTCCTCATCGGCGTGGCGATGTTCGGCTCGATGATCTTCATCCCCGTCTACCTGCAGGTCGTGGACGGGATGAGCCCGACCAGGTCCGGGCTCGCGATGATCCCGATGGTGCTCGGGATCTTCACGACCTCGATCGGCGCCGGCCAGCTGATGACCCGCACCGGCCGCTACAAGATCTTCCCGATCCTGGGCGCGAGCATCGTGATCGTCGCGCTGGTGATGCTCTCCCAGCTCACCGCGACCTCGCCGTACTGGTTCGCCGCGCTGTCCATGTACGTGATGGGCGCCGGGCTCGGCTTCACCATGCAGGTGCTGATCACGGTCGTGCAGAACTCCGTCGACCGCAGCGACATGGGGGTGGCCACCAGCTCGGTGGCGTTCTTCCGGCAGATGGGCGGCTCGTTCGGCACCGCGCTGTTCGGCGCGATCCTGTCGAGCCGGCTGACGGTCCACATCGCCGAGGCGCTGCGGGACGTGCCGCCGGGCCAGGTCCCGGCGAAGGTCGGGGAGGCCGCGAACAACGTGCAGGCGATCAAGGCGCTGCCCGAGCCGGTGCACAGCCTGATCACCGGCGCGTTCAGCAACTCGCTGCACGACACGTTCCTGTCCGCCGTACCGCTGGTCGCGGTCGCGCTCGCGGTCGCGTTCTTCCTCAAGGAGGTGCCGCTGGCCCAGCGCACGGCACCGCCCGAGGCGGTCAGCGAGCCGGAGCAGGCCTCCGCGCTCTGAGCGCGGCTCTCACGAGGGCCCGGGCGGCGCCGTCTTCGGCGGCGCGCCCGGGCCCTCGGCGTCGCCGCGGGTGCTCTCGTCGGCCAGGTGGATGACGACCGCGTTGAGCGCGGCGACCAGGGGTACGGCGACCAGGGCGCCGGGGATGCCGGCGACGAGCACCCCGCCGGCGATCGCCACGATCACGCCGAGCGGGTGCACGGACACGAACCGGCCCATCAGGAAGGGCTGGAGCACGTGCGCCTCGATCTGCTGGACCGCCACCACCCCGCCGAGCATGATCAGCGCCACCACCGGCCCGTGCGCGACGAGGGCGACGAGCACCGCGACCGTCCCGGACAGGAACGCACCGACCATCGGGATGAACGCCCCGATGAACACCAGGACGCCGATCGCGAACACGAACGGCACCTTCAGGATCGCGGCGACCAGCATGATGCCCAGCGCGTCGGTGAAGGCGACCAGGACCGTGGCCCGCACGAACTTGGTGAGCGACAGCCAGGCGACCCGGCCCGAGGAGTCGACCTTCGCCCGCGACGCGCGGGGGAACAGCCGCACCATCCAGGCCCAGATCCGGGCGCCGTCGGCGAGGAAGAAGTAGGTGGCGAACAAGATGATGAAGAAGCCCGCGACGATGTGGCTCAGGGCCGTCCCCACCTCGGTGACCCGGGTGACCACCTGCTTGTTGCCCGAGGTCACCCAGTCCTGCATCTGCTGGAGGTAGGTGTTGATCTGGGACTCGCTGGCGTGCAGCGGCCCGGTCTTGAGCCAGACGTTGATCTTCTCGATGCCGTCGCCGACCTGCTTGGCCAGGTCGTTGGCCCCGTTGGCGATCTGGTTGCCGGCGACGGTGAGGAGCAGCGCCACCACGGCGATGCCGCCCACGACCACCAGGATCGAGGCGAGTCCGCGGGGGAAGCCGGACCGGTGCATGGCGCTCACCAGGGGCACCGCCAGCGCCGTGAACAGCAGCGCGATCACCAGCGGGAGCACCACCACCTCGAAGATCGAGATCCCCCGGCCGACGACGTAGCCGGCGGCCACGATGACCAGGAACCGCCAGGCCCACGCTGCGGCGAGGTCGACGCCGTAGGGCACCTGCCCCCGGGCGAAGTTGGACTCCCCGGGCCGGATGCTCGGTGGCTCCTCCGGACGCCGCTCGGCCCGCAGCTGCGCCCACTGGTGGGCGAACCGCTCGGCGAAGCGCTCGTCGGACCGACGGCGCTGCGACGCCTTCAGCTTGTCCATGCTCCGCGACATCCGGCTCCCGGCTCCCATGACGCACAGGCTATGTGACCCGGGCGACACCCGGGGCACGACTCACACCAGCGACCGCAGCAGCGCGTACGCCGCTACCGGGTAGCGCTCGGCCAGCAGGCCCGCCGGCGCGAGCACGTAGTCGCGGTCGACGACCACCCGCGGGGAGCGCGGCACCAGCCACCCGCCCGGGACCTCGCCCACCGAGGAGCCCAGCACCCGGTCGACGACGTCGGGCGGGTTGTTGCGCAGCACCCCGCCCGACCCGACCAGCAGGTCGACCTCGCGAAGGTCCTTGCCGGTCCGCTCGAGCACCCGGCCCCGCTCGTCGAGCACGACCCGCTGGCGGCCCGCGTGCCGGCGCAGGGCCACCGCCACCGCCGCCGCCGCGATCAGCTGGTCGTCGTGGGCCCCGTCCGCCGTCGCCGGCAGGTAGGCCGGGTCGTCGCGGCGTACCTCCGCGGCGTGGCGGAGCCGCTCCGCCTCGTCCTCGGGGATGACGCCGGCGTCGAGGCCGGCCTCGACGGTCGGGACGGCGCTCCACCGCATGCCGAGGTCGCCCTCCACGGTGCGGCTCACCGGCACCGTGGCGACCACCTCACGGGCCAGGCCCGCGTCCTCGGGGTCGACCTCCACCACCGAGTGCACGTCGGTGGTCGCCCCGCCCACGTCGACGACGACCACGTCGCCGGCTCCGGGGCGCTCGGCGTCGAGGCCGCGGGCGAGCAGCTCGACCGCGGTGAGCACCACGTCCGGGGTCGCCCCCCTGACCATCGCGGTGAAGTCGGCGCGCTTCGAGAGGTGCTTGCCGCCGATCACGTGCCGCAGGAACATCTCGCGGATCGCCGCCCGTGCCGACTCGGGCGCCAGCACCCCGATCCGCGGCACCACGTTGCCGGCCAGCACGTACGGCGTCCGCGAGCCGTCGAGCAGCGCCGCGACCTCGGCCCGTGCGTCGACGTTGCCGGCGACCACCACCGGGCCGCGCCACCGCGCCCCGGCCAGGGCCCCGGCGCAGGCGAGCAGCACCTCGGCGTTGCCGCCGTCGGTCCCGCCCACGAGAAGCACGACGTCGGGACGGCTGTCGCGCAGGGCCCGCATCGCCTCGCGTCCCAGGCCGCCGTGCCCGACGTGGACCACACGGCCGCCGCTGGACAGGGCCACCCGGCGACCCGCCTCGGACGTGACCAGCTCCTCGTTGCCGACCACCGCGATCCGCAGGCCGCCGCCGGCCGACGAGCAGGCCAGCACCTCCGCCAGCGCGGCGCGCGGCTCCGCCTCGACGAGCCGGGCCAGGCAGGCGTCCCAGCCGTCCAGCACGTCGGTGTCGACGGTGGTGCGGTGCCCCGCGGTCGCGACCAGCGAGCCGGACGAGACGTCGACCAGCGCCGCCTTGGTGAACGTCGAGCCGAAGTCGACGCAGGCGACCAGCTCAGCCACCGAGGGCCTGGTCGAGGTCGGCGAGCAGGTCCTCGGCCGTCTCGATGCCCACGCTCAGCCGGATCAGGTCCCCGGGCACCTCGAGCTCGGTGCCGGCCACCGAGGCGTGTGTCATCCGGCCCGGGTGCTCGATCAGCGACTCGACCCCGCCGAGCGACTCGCCGAGCGTGAAGACCCCGGCCCTGGCGCAGACGTCGAGCGCCTTGGCCTCGCCGCCCTTGACCCGGAACGACACGATGCCGCCGAAGCGCTTCATCTGGCGGGCCGCCACCGCGTGCCCGGGGTGCTCCTCGAGCCCCGGGTAGATGACCTGCTCGACGCCCTCGTGGGCGGACAGGAACTCCACCACCTTCTCGGCGTTGTCGCAGTGCCGGTCCATCCGGACGCCGAGCGTCTTCAGCCCGCGCAGGGTCAGCCACGCGTCGAAGGGCCCCGCGACCGCGCCGATGGAGTTCTGGTGGAAGGCGATCCTGTCGGCCAGGTCGAGACTGCGCACGACCAGGGCGCCGCCGACCACGTCGGAGTGGCCGCCGCAGTACTTCGTGGTCGAGTGCAGCACCACGTCGGCGCCCAGCACGAGCGGCTGCTGGAGGTACGGCGAGGCGAAGGTGTTGTCCACGACCAGCAGCGCGCCGGCCTCGTGGGCGACGGCCGCGATGGCCTCGATGTCGCCGATGTTGAGCAGCGGGTTGGTGGGGGTCTCGAGCCAGACCACCTTGGTCTCGCCCGGCCGGACCGCCGCACGCACCGCGTCGACGTCCGACACCGGGGCCGCGGTGTGCCGCAGACCCCACGGCTGCTCCACCTTGGCGAACAGCCGGTAGGTCCCGCCGTACGCGTCGTCGGGGATGACCACGTGGTCCCCCGGGGCGCACAGCGCCTGCAGCAGGGTGTGCTCGGCGGCCAGGCCGCTGGCGAACGCGAACCCGCGCTCCCCCTCCTCGAGCGCCGCGATGTTGCCCTCGAGGGCGGTGCGGGTGGGGTTGCCGCTGCGGGAGTACTCGTAGCCGCCGCGCATCCCGCCGACGCCGTCCTGCTTGTAGGTGCTCGTCGCGTAGATGGGCGGGATCACCGCGCCGGTCATCGCGTCCGGCTCGTAGCCGGCGTGGATCGCGCGGGTCTCGAACCCTGCCTTCTGGGCGTGCTCAGTCATACCGGCGAGCCTATCCACCGGGTCCGGGCCGATGCTCGTGCCGGTCAGACGGCGCCGCGCCGGCTGCTTCGCGGGATACTCGTGCGATGGCGACGGTTCCGGCCGGACCGACCCCGTCGGGTGTGCGACGGGCCGAGCTGCTGGCCGCGCTCTCGCTGGCGATCGACCTCGGACTCGGACAGCCCATGGAGCACATGCTCCGCGCCTCCCTGGTGGCCACCGGGCTCGCGGACCGGCTCGGCCTGACCCCCGAGCAGCGCGCGACCGCCTACTACACGACGCTGGTGCTGTGGATCGGCTGCCACGCGGACTCGCACGAGCTGAGCCGGTGGTTCGGGGACGACATCGCCTTCCGCAGCGAGATGTACCACGTGGACTGGACCGGGCTGCCCTACCTGCGGCTGCTGATGAGGTCCGTCGGCCGGGGCCGGCCGCCGACCGCCCGGGCCCGGCTGGCCGTGCTGCTGCTCAGCAACCCACGGCTGCGGCTGGCCGGCGTGATCCACTCGCACTGCCTGTCCGCGAGCCTGCTCGCCGACCGGATCGGGCTCGGCGACGAGGTCAGCCGCGGGGTGCGCTACGCGTTCGAGCGGTGGGACGGCGGCGGCCTGCCCCAGGGCGTGCGGGGCGAGCAGATCCCGTTGGAGACCCGGGTGGTCCAGCTCGCCGACGTCGCCGAGGTGCACCTGCGCGGCCACGGGCTCACCGGCGCGGTGTCGATGGCCCGTGCGCGCAGCGGCCGGCAGTTCGACCCCACCCTCGTCGAGCTGTTGACCGGGTGCGCTCCCGAGCTGCTGGGGCGGCTGCCGACCCACGAGGTGTGGGCGGCGGCCCTGGCGCAGGCCCCGGACCGGGACCGGCTGGTGTCCGGGGGCGAGCTCGACGCCCTGCTCCAGGCGATGGGGGACTTCGTGGACCTCAAGTGCGCGTTCACGCTGGGGCACTCGCGCGCCGTGGCGGCGCTGGCCGAGGACGCCGCCCGCCGTACCGGGCTGCCGCCCGACGCGGTGGACACGGTCCGGCGCGCTGGGCTGGTGCACGGCCTCGGGCGGATGGGGGTGCCCAACTCGGTGTGGGAGAAGACCGGACCGCTCTCGGAGTCCGAGCAGGAGCGGGTGCGGCTGCACCCGTACCTGACCGGCCGGATCCTGAGCCGGGTGCGCGGGCTGGAGCGCGAGACCGCGGTCGCGGAGGCGCACCGGGAGCGGCTGGACGGCTCCGGCTACCCGAACCGGCTCCGCGGGCCGGCTCTCGGCCCGCCGAGCCGGGTCCTGGCCGCCGCCGACGCCTACCGGACCTGGCTGGAGCCCCGCCCGCACCGCGCGGCGCTCACCGCCGGGGAGGCCGCCGACCGGCTGCGGCGAGAGGCCCGCGACGGACGGCTCGACGCCACCGCGGTCGACGCGGTGCTGGAGTCGGCCGGGCACGCGGCCCGCCGTCGCGGCAGCTGGCCGGCCGGGCTGACCGGGCGGGAGGTCGAGGTCCTGCGGTTGCTCGCGGGGGGCCGCTCGGCTCGCGAGATCGCGGAGGCGCTGTCGATCAGCCGGACGACGGCCCGGCACCACGTCGAGCACATCTACACGAAGATCGACGCGTCCAACCGGACCGGCGCCAGCCTCTTCGCGCTGCGCCAAGGGCTGGTCGACCCCGGGTCCGGTCCCGAAGATGGGGCAAACGTCCCATGACGTGACCCGGCTCCCGGCGCCAGCATCGGCGGTGGCGAAAGGAGCCAGCCATGAGGACCAAGTCCGTGATCAGTCTCAGCACCGGTCTCGAGGACCCCGAGAAGGTGACGGTCGCCTTCCTGGTGGCCGTCGGGTCCGCGGAGCAGAAGCGGCCGACGCTGATGTTCCTCACCAAGGAGGCGGTCCGCCTCGCGCTCGACGGGGTCGCCCGAGCGACCGCCTGCGAGGGGTGCCCGCCGCTGGAGGACCTCGCGGCGCGCTACGCCGCGGCGGGTGGGCGCTACCTGGCCTGCCCGATCTGCTTCGACGCCCGGCACCTCGACAAGGGCGACCTGGTGCCCGCCGCCGAGCTGGGCGGCACCGTGCCGATGTGGGAGTGGATCGGCGATGAGCCCGCCAACACGTTCAGCTACTGACGCCGACCTCGGCGCCGCGTTCGTGGACGCGGTCGTCGCGGGGGACGCGGACCGGGCCCGGCGGCTGTTCGCCACCGCCGTCGACTTCCGGGCGGTCACCCCGGGCCGGGCCTGGCAGGCCGACACCGCCGCCGACGTGGTCGACGGCATCGTGCTCGGCACCTGGTTCGGGCCGGACCGGTCACCGCGCAGGCTGCTCCGGGTGGAGACTGACCGGGTCGGGGACCGTGCCAAGGTCAGCTACCGGATGCGGGTGCACGGAGCCGACGGGGACTCCGTGGTGGAGCAGACCGCCTACTTCTCGGTGGCCGACGGCCGGATCTGCTGGATGCGGCTGGCCTGCTCGGGCTTCCGCGCCCTCTGACGGGAAGCATCGACCCGTCCCCGACGTTGACCCCTGCGAACCCCCTCCGATATCGGTAGTCCCAGCGTGACCCCCGGGTCACCCTTCGGCACCGACAACGGGGAACCGACGCGAGGAGTGAGACGTGCTGTTCAACCGCCGCAAGCTGGAGATGCCCACCCCGGAGCAGGCGCTCGAGGGCCGCACGGAGCGGTGGTTCCCGCTCGCGGAGAAGAACGTCGTCCTCGGCACCCCGCTCGTCACCGACGACGCGAACATCCCCGACGGCTTCGAGGTCGCGCTGTTCGGCCTCGGCTGCTTCTGGGGCGCGGAGGAGATCTACTGGCGGCTGCCCGGCGTGTGGTCGACCTCCGTCGGCTACGCCGGCGGCCTCACCCCGCACCCGTCGTACGACGAGGTGTGCTCGGGCCGGACCGGGCACACGGAGGCGGTCCGGGTGGTGTTCGACCCGACGCGGGTCGCGTACGCCGACCTGGTGAAGGCGTTCTTCGAGTTCCACGACCCGACCCAGGGGATGCGCCAGGGCAACGACATCGGCACCCAGTACCGCTCCGCGATCTACACGCTCTCCCCGGAGCAGGAGAGGGTCGCGCGGGCGATCAAGGAGGCATACGAGCCGGTGCTGGTGGAGCGCGGCTACGGGTCGATCACCACCGAGATCGAGCCGGCGCCGGCGTACTACTACGCCGAGGACCACCACCAGCAGTACCTGGCGAAGAACCCGAACGGCTACCGGTGTCACTCCGCCACCGGCGCCCCCGTGCCGTGGCCCGTCGAGGGCGTCGAGACGAAGCTCGACTAGGTCCTACGCTCGAGCTCGTGACCCCCGATGAGGTCGGCCGGTATGCGGAGTCGCTGCCACAGGTCAGGCGCAAGGGCACCGAGTCGCGTCCGGCCTGGTACCTCCACGACCGCCTCGTCGCGCGCCTGCAGGACCAGAACACGCTGGTGATCCGCGTCCCCCTGACCGAGCGAGAGTCGCTGCTCGAGGCATACCCGGACAGCTTCGGCGTGCCACCTCGCATGGAGGCGCACCACAAGGTCGAGGCGTATCTCGATCGCGCGCCGCCCGGTGCCGTCCGCAGGGCCATCGACCTTGCCTGGGAGATGCAGCAAGGTTGAGCGACGCCGGCCGGGCCCGCGATCCGGGTGCACTGCTGGTGGGGCGTCGTGGTGAGATCCTCTCGTGGTGAATCCGTCCGATGATGCGGTCGTGGCTTTCCCGTCGCCGCCCCTGGTGCGCTCAGAACGGCGCCCCGGCGTCGTGGTTGCCGCCGCAGTGGTCACGTGGACTGTGGCGTCGTCGGCCGCCGCGCTCACGCTCTGTCTCGGCGTCCTCGTCCTCCTGCTCGGGGGTCCAGTCTTCGAGGTCTTCGACGCCCAGCAGCTGCAGGGATACGTGGTCGTCGCCGCCCTCGTCGTCATCGCGCTCTCGGCCGCAGCCGACGTCCTGGCCTACTTGGTGTTCCGTCGGCACAACTGGGCCCGGTGGGCACTCGTTGCCCTGTCCCTTGCCTCAGCCGTTTGCGGGGCCATGCTCGGGTACTACGTGGCACCTCTGGTGATCACGGCCGCCGCGTCGGCCGTCGTCGTACTGCTGTTCCAACCTCCGGCGCGTGCCTGGTTCCGCTCGAGCCGCGGGACGGCGTCACCTCCGGACTAGATCGCCTACCTCGGTGACGATGGTGAGCGCGAGCACTCCCACGCCGGCAACGGCCCCGACGACCGCGGGGTACACCCCGCGGCGGACCCCGGATTCGACCGATCGGCGGCCGAAGTGCACGGCGGCCACGCAGGGGATCACCACGAGCAGGACGACGAGGGTGGAGGCCACGACGACCGCCCAAACGGGCGCATCGGCGTCTTCGGGCTGGTAGCCCATCAGGGCGTAGATGCCCTCACCGAGGGCAAAGGCGATGAAGAAGAACACCGGTATCAGGGCGACGCTGACCCACGCGCGTCGTAGCAAGCGGTTGGTGTCAGGAGCCGCTGCTTCTGAGCTTCGATCCAGCTGACGGTTGCTCATCACGCACCTTCGATCACGGCTTGATCGTGGGCTCCCGCCGGGCCGTCACGCCAGGGCCGAACGTCACGCCGTCGGCATCCCGGTCCCGAATTCTCGGGCTCGCTGTCGAATCCGGCGGCCCCGGATCGTTGAGAGGATGAGGCCGACCGCCCGGGTCCGCACGAGCCGAAGGAGCAGCCATGACCGAGTACCTGATCTACTTCAACCAGCAGTGGGTCGGCGACCACACCGAGGAGTGGTTCCGCGGGCGCGGACCGCTCGCGATGGCCGTCCTGGACGAGATGAAGGCTGCCGGCGTGTACGTGTTCGCCGGGGGGCTGGACGAGGAGACCGGCACGGCCTTCAGCGCGGACGCGACCAGCGGCACGTTGACCTTCACCGACGGGCCCTTCGTCGAGACCAAGGAGTTCCTCGGCGGGCTCACCGTGGTGGACGTCGCCGACGAGGACGCCGCCAGGATGTGGGCCGGCAAGGTCGCGGAGGCGTGCGGCTGGCCCCAGGAGGTTCGCCGGTTCAAGCCGCAGCCCAGCCGCCAGTGATGAGGTCGCCGCTCGTCAACAGGGGCAGCGCCGAAGGGGCCGACGGTCACCCGCGGGACCGACGGGCGCGGCGACGGACGACGAACGTCGCCACGGCGAGACTCTCGATCAAGACGATGGTCAACAGGATCGCCCCGGTGTAGAACGGCAGCTTCCAGCTGCGGGCGCTGTCGGACAGGTCGTGGGCGTCGGCGGGGTCCAGGGGGTCGTAGGACACCAGCGCCGAAGCGCCGATCGTCGGCCGCTCCGAACTGGTCGGTGCACGGAAGGTGTGCGACCGGCCGGCTGAGTCGGCGAAGGCGACGATGGGCGCGTACACCACGCCCTTGCCGCGGTGGACGTAGACATCGACCACCTTCCCGTTGACCTGCACACCACCCGGAACCGGACGCAGCAACGACCGCGTGTGCAGCCCGCCCGCGACGAGAGCCACCGACATGCCGGCAACGGCCAGGAAGGCGAAACCGGCCACCGCGGCGGCAACCACGCGTTGGCGCACCGTGCGGTCGGCACGCATCCGTCCGGTGGGTTGCATCGGTCCTCCTCAGGCCGACACCCAGGCTATGTCCCCGGCCCCTCCGTCCGAGCGCAGGCAGCGACAACCGGCGCGGCTGACCTCGGCGGGCCGGCCGGCGAACCGAGGAGGGCTAGGACTTGCTGGCCGCCTTGCCGCCCTTGCGCCCGGCCTTCTTCTTCTGGGCGGTGGTCCCGCCCTGGGAGCTGTCGCCGCCCGACCCGCTCTTCTTGCCGCCCCGGCTCGACGCGCCCGGGGAGTTCGCGATCTTCGCGGCGCGCTCCTTGGACATCCCCTTGTCCTTGAGCGCCTCGTACTGCTTCTCGTTCTTCACGTTCGACGACTTGCTGGGCATGACCGCCTCCTCGGTGACGAACAGATGTCGCCGGGCCGGTACCCACCCGCCCAGGTGTCACACCCCGCACCCGCTCAGCCCTCGACGACCCGGCCACCCGTGACCTTGACCGAGACCGGCGACAGCGGCCTCGGCGCCGGACCGCCGGTGTTGTCCCCCGTCGCCAGGTCGTAGGTCGACCCGTGGCAGGGGCACTGCAGGATCTTGCCCGCGGGCGCGACCGTGCAGCCCATGTGCGTGCAGATCGCCGAGAACGCCACCACCTCGCCCGGACGCGGCCGGGACACGATCACCGGCTTCCCGTCGGCATCGGTCGCCGAGACCGCGCCGCCGACCGGGATGTCGGAGACGGTGGCGAGCGCCTGGCTGCCGCCCCCGCCCGCCGACGGCTTCGGGGCAGAGGTGGCCGGTCCGCCGCTCGAGGGGGGCGTCTTCGACGAGGCGCCGCTGCCCCCTCCCCCGCAGGCCGCGAGCGCGGTCACGCCCAGGGCCGCACCGGAGCCGGCGACGAGCAGCCTACGGCGGGAGACCCCGCCCTCCCTCTCGATCGGGTCCATCGAAAACCTCCTGCGCGAGCGTCGTGGTGCCCGTGCATACGGCGGGGGCGGCGCCCCGGTTCGATCTGAACCGTCGGCGGTTCCCGCCCGTGGTCCAGGGAGGAGCCGGTCCCGCTGCCGCGTGGGCCGCGGAGGAGGAGATCGTCATGCTGGTGCGGATGCTGACCGCGGTTGCGGTGCTCGTCTCGGGCGCCGTCCACCTGAAGCTGTGGTTCGACGGGTTCCGCGACATCGCCGTGATCGGACCGTCGTTCCTGCTGAACGCCGCGGCCGGCCTGGTGATCGCGGCCCTGCTCGTCGGCTGGCGGCACTGGGTGCCGCTGCTGCTCGCCGCCGGCTTCGGCGCGGCCACGCTCGGCGCCTTCGTCGTCTCCGCGACCGTCGGGCTCTTCGGCGTGCACGAGGTGTGGACCGGCGGGCCGGTGCTCACCGCCGCCGCCTCCGAGGTCGTGGCGATCGCGGGCGCAGCGGTCGCGTTCGGCCGGGAGCGCCCGCGCTCAGCCCGTCAGCGTCAGCACCGGGTCCCCGTTCGCCGTGCGGACCTCCACTGAGGCGATCTGCGCGCGGCCCGCCGCGGTCGCGGCGCTGACCCGCATGGTCTTGCCGGGGAGCGCCCGCCAGGTGGCGACCTGCTGGGTGCGGCCGTCGCGGGTGCGGACCACGAGGGCGTACGTCGCGCCCGGCTGCGCGTAGCGGCTCGACGGGTCGTAGGTGCAGGTGAGGTCCAGCCGGGTCCCCCAGGGGACCGTCTCGAAGGCGAGCGTGGCGTGCACCGGCCCCTGTGCGACGGGCCGCATCGCCCGGCCGGCAGGGGCGCTCTGGCTCACGGTCGGCGCGGCGCCGGGCTGCTCGTCCCCGGACAGCACGCCGGTGGCTGCGACGGACGCCGCCGCGACGGCAACCACCGCGGCGGCGGCCGCCCCCAGGCTCCACGCCGCGCGCCGCCGGCGGGTCCGGCGTACCTCACCGACCAGGGCCGGCAGCAGCGTGTCCGGGACCGGATCGTCGGCGGGCGGGTGCTCGAGGAGGTCGGGGTCGATGCGGTCGAGCAGCCCGGGCAGGCCGGCCAGCTCGCGGACCGCGCGGGCGCACTCGTCGCACCCCGCGAGGTGCCGCTCGAAGTCCTGGCGCTCCGCGGGCGGGAGCGCCCCGAGCACGTAGGAGCCGTCGAGACGGGCGAGCTCGCAGCTCATGCGCCCACCCCCATCTCCTCGAGCGCCAGGCGCAGGGCGCGCAGGGCGTAGTGCGTGCGGGACTTGACGGTGCCCTCCGGGACGCCGAGCCGCCGCGACGCCTCGGCCACCGAGACGCCACGGTAGTAGCACTCCACGAGGACCGCACGGTGCTCCGGCGACAGCTTGCCGATCGCCTCGGCCACCACCCAGGAGAGCAGCAGCTGGTCGGTGTGGTCGCCCGGGTCGGGCGCCTCCGGCGGATCGGCCACCATGAGCTCGGGGTGCGAGCGGCGGGAGCGCCACTCGTCCACCACGATGTTGCGCGCGACCGTGAACAGCCACGCCCGCACCGAGCCCCGGGAGCCGTCGAGCACCGAGGAGTGCCGCCAGGCCCGGAGCAGGGTCTCCTGGACCACGTCCTCCGCACGGGCCCGGTCGTTGCCGGTCAGCCGCACGCAGTAGCCCCACAGGGCCGCCGCATGCTCGTCATGCAGCGCCTGCATCAGGGCGACCTGGTTCTCGGGCAACGCACCTCCCGGCCGTGCATACGGCGAACGGCCCCGAGAGGTTCAGTGTGCGCCCGGACGTGCCAGGATCGACAGCGTGCCCCTCCCGGATGACGTCCCGCTGACCCGGTGGGGGCGGGACCTCGACCCGGACGCGGTCCTCCAGGAGTACCCCCGGCCGCAGCTGGTCCGGGACTCCTACCTCAACCTCAACGGCCGGTGGGAGTACGCCGTCACCGGGCTCTCCTCGGGCCGGCCGGCGGCGTTCGACGGGGAGATCCTGGTCCCGTTCTCCCCCGAGTCGGTGCTCTCGGGGGTCGGCCGCCAGCTCCGCCCGGACGAGCTGCTGTGGTACCGGCGGACGCTGGTGCTGCCGGCCGGGTTCGCGGTCCCCGGCGGCCGGGTGCTGCTGCACTTCGGCGCGGTCGACCAGACCTGCACGGTGTGGCTCGACGGCGTCGAGGTCGGCGGGAACCACGGCGGCTACCTGCCGTTCTCGTGCGACCTCACCCCGGCGCTCGGCGGCCCCGGTGAGCTGGTCGTGCGGGTCCGCGACGTGAGCAACAACCGCGGCCCGAGCAGCGGGAAGCAGCGGCTGGTTCGAGGCGGCATCTGGTACACCGCCCAGTCCGGGATCTGGCAGACCGTGTGGGCCGAGTCCGTCCCCGCTGTGTACGTCGACCGCCTCGAGCTCGAGCCCCGGCCGGCGGAGTCGCTGCTGCGGGTCACGGTCGTCCCGGGAGGCGGCACGGGCGGCGGCACGGCCTCGGTGCGGGTGCTCGACGAGGGACGCGTGGTCGCGTCGGCCGCCGTGCCGGTCGGGGTGGCCGGCGACCTCCGGCTGGACGCCGTACGGGCATGGACGCCCGCGGACCCGCACCTCTACGACGTGGAGGTGGCGCTCGGTGAGGACCGGGTGCGCGGCTACGCCGGGATGCGGTCGTTCGGGGTCGGCGCGGACGCGGAGGGCGTGCCGCGGCTGCTGCTCAACGGGGATCCCTACCTGCACGTGGGGATCCTCGACCAGGGGTACTGGTCCGACGGGATGCTGACCGCGCCCAGCGACGAGGCGATGGTGCACGACATCGCCACCATGAAGGCGCTGGGCTTCACCATGCTGCGCAAGCACCTGAAGGTCGAGCCGCTGCGGTGGTACCACCACTGCGACCGGCTCGGGATGCTGGTGTGGCAGGACCTGGTGAACGGCGGGGGCCGCTACCGCACCCCCGCGGTGACGTGGCCGGGACGCCTGCCGGTCCGGCTGCGCGACGACTCCCCGCGCCGGCGCGCCCTGCTGGGACGGTCCGACCCGGCGGGCCGCGAGGAGTTCCGCGACGAGCTGCGGCGCACCGTCGAGCACCTGCGCAACGTCACCTCGCTGGCGGTCTGGGTGCCGTTCAACGAGGGGTGGGGCCAGTTCGACGCCAACCGGGTCGCCGCCGAGCTGGGCGCCCTCGACCCGACCCGCTCGGTCGACCACGCGAGCGGCTGGCACGACCAGGGCGGCGGCGACCTGTGGAGCCTGCACGTCTACGGGCGACGGTTCCGCCCACCGCGGCGCTGGCGCGGTGAGCGTCGGGTGCTGGTGCTCTCGGAGTACGGCGGCTACGACCTCGTCGTCGAGGGGCACCGGGTCGGCGACGAGGACTTCGGCTACCAGCACTTCGACTCCGCACGGGCGTTGGGTGAGGCGTTCGTGCGGCTGCACGAGCACGAGCTCGCGCCCGCCGTACGACGCGGGCTGAGCGCGACCGTCTACACCCAGCTCTCCGACGTGGAGGACGAGCTCAACGGGCTGCTCACCTACGACCGGGAGGTGCTCAAGCTGCCGGAGGACCTGGTGCGCGCGGCGCTGGGCCGGCTGCGGACGGGGTGAGACCGCTCAGACCAGCGGCAGGAACATCACGTGCAGCCCGACGAACCCGTGCACCGGGTGGTCGAACGCCCCCGGCACCGTGCCCACCACCTCGAAGCCGAGCGACCTCCACAGCGCCACCGCGGCCGTGTTGGTCTCCACCACCGCGTTGAACTGGATGCCGCGGAAGCCCTCGGCGCGGTGCCAGCTCACCGTGTCCTCCGCCAGCGCCCGACCGACCCCCCTGCCGCGGGCACCCGGCCCGACCATGAAGCTGGCGGTGCCGATGTGCGCCCCGCGGGCCGGACGGTTCGGCCCCATCTTGGCGCTGCCCAGGACGACCCCGCCCTCGACCGCGACCGTGGTGCGGCCCGGCGGCCGCTCCATCCAGAATCGGCGGCCCTGCTCGCGGGTCATGCCGGGGTCCAGCGCGTAGGTCTCCCCCGCGCGCACGGTCTCGATGAAGAACGGCCAGATCTGGTCCCAGTCCTCGGGGGTCGCCCCACGGATCTCCACGCCGGCGACCCTAGCCGGTCCGGCCCGGCTGTAACGAAACGTGGGCCCCGAGCGATAGTTCTCGGGCGCCTTGCGCCTCGACCACGATGTCCACCATCCCTGCTCGGAGAGATGTTGACCGGCAAGCGGAAAGCCCGGCCCCCCGTCCAGCCCGCCCGCGCGGACCTCGCGCGCCGGATCCTGCGGTGGGGTCTGTGGAGTGTGCTGGTGGGTTTCCTGCTGGGGTGTGCGGCGTTCGTGTACGGGTATGTGTCGACCGACATCCCGGATCCGAACAAGGACTTCCAGGCGCAGACCACGATGGTCTACTACAAGGACGGTCGGCATGTGATCGGCCGGTTCGCGACGCAGAACCGCACCAGCATCCCGTTGGCCGACGTGCCGCAGTATGTGCAGGACGAGGTGATCGCGGCGGAGGACCGGACGTTCTACACGAACAAGGGGATCGATCCGAAGGGGATCATCCGGGCGGCGTTCTCCAATGCCAGCGGCAACTCCACCCAGGGTGCCTCGACGATCACCCAGCAGTACGTGAAGGTCCTCTACCTCTCGCAGGAGCGCACGATCACCCGCAAGGTCAAGGAGGCGTTCTTGTCGTTGAAGATCCAGCGGGAGAAGTCGAAGAACGAGATCTTGCAGGGTTACCTGAACACGATCTACTTCGGGCGGGGTGCCTACGGGATCCAGGCGGCCGCGCAGGCGTACTTCGGCAAGGACGCCAAGGACCTCTCGGTGCGCGAGGGTGCGGTGCTGGCCTCGGTGCTGAACTCGCCGGGGAACCTGGACCCGGCGGAGAGCCCGGAGGCCAGGCAGCGGCTGGTCGGGCGCTACCGGTACGTGCTGGACGGGATGGCCAAGATGGGTTCGCTGCCCGCGGCGCGGGTGGCCACCGCGGAGGCGCGGTTGCCGCGGTTCCCGAAGATCAAGCAGAGCGACCAGTACGGCGGCCAGAAGGGCTACATGCTGGCGATGGTCAAGAAGGAGCTGTTGGCGCAGAACTTCACCGACGCCGAGATCGAGGGTGGTGGGCTGCGGGTGACCACGACGTTCACCCGGGGCGCGATGTCGGCCGCGGCCCACGCGGTCAGGCAGGAACGCCCCAAGGGCCTCAAGCAGCTGCACATCGGGGTCGCCTCGGTCGACCCCAGGTCCGGGGCGCTGCGCGGGTTCTACGCCGGCCAGGACTACCTGAAGTCCCACGGGGCCATCGACTGGGCGACCGCGACGGCATCGCCGGGGTCGGCGTTCAAGCCGTTCGCGCTCTCGGCCGGGATGAAGGACGGCTTCGGCCTCAAGAGCACCTTCGACGGCAACTCGCCGTACGTGTTCCCCGACGGCAAGGACAAGGTGGTCAACGAGGGTCCCGGGGACGGCAACGACTACGGCCGGCGGATCACCCTGCTGAAGGCCACGAAGGAGTCCGTCAACACCGCGTACGTCGACCTGACCGAGGCCATGGACAACGGTCCCCGGCGGATCATGGACACCGCGGTGGACATGGGCGTGCCGAAGGACAGCCCGGGGCTCGCCCCGATCTCCGGGATCTCCCTGGGGTCGGCCTCGGTCAGCCCGATCGACATGGCCAACGCCTACGGCACGATCGCCGACGGCGGCCGGGCCAAGGACTGGTTCGTGGTCTCCAAGGTGCGGTCCGCGACGGGCCGGGACCTCTACCGGAAGAGGGTCGAGACGCACCAGGCGCTCCCGGGCGACATCGACCGTGACGTCAGCTACGCGCTGCAGCAGGTGGTGAAGAGCGGCACCGGGCGCAACGCCCTGGCGCTCGGCCGACCGGCGGCCGGCAAGACCGGGACCGCGACCAACGGCAACGGCGACGTCTCCTCCTCGTGGTTCGTCGGCTACACCCCGCAGCTGTCGACGGCGGTGATGTACGTGCGCGGCGACGGCAACGACGCCCTCAACGGCTACCTGCCCTCCTACTTCGGCGCCGACTACCCCACCCGCACCTGGACCGCGACGATGAAGGCGGCCCTCGACGGGCTCCCGGTCGTGGACTTCCCGCCACCGGCCTGGGTGAAGCCCACGAACACCGCGGCCGGGCACGCGCCGCTTCGGAAGCACCCGCCGACCCCGACCCCC
The DNA here is from genome assembly GCA_963838025.1 of uncultured Actinomycetota bacterium. Classification (GTDB taxonomy): domain Bacteria; phylum Actinomycetota; class Actinomycetes; order Propionibacteriales; family Nocardioidaceae; genus Nocardioides_B. Next base: position 177,188 of record CAWIPF010000003.1, on the reverse strand, counting down.
TCCCCCACCCCGAGCGCCACCCCGACGCCTCGCACCAAGCCCGGGCGGGGCAACCAGCCGCAGCCCTCCCCCACGAGCACGTGCACCACGACGCCGTGCCACGGAAACGGGCACGGCAAGGGGAAGGGCCACCGCCCGGGGCGGTGAGGGCCCGCGGACGCCCCGGCGACCCTAGATGTGCACGCAGTCGCTGCCGCAGCCCGTGTCCGAGACCTCACCGGGAGCGTGCTCGGCGGGTCGGTGCAGCACCGCGTTCACCGGCGTCACGGTCGCACCCTCGCCGTCCCCGCTCGCCCGGCCGTCCACGATGAGCGAGTAACCACCCGGCTCGCCCGGTGGGAACAGCAGCGTCACGTCCGGACGGTCGGTCAGGTTCGCCCGGGTCCGGTTGCCGAGACCCTCGACGCGCAGCGCGCCGTCCCGCGCGACCGGGGTCACGGCGACCGCGTGCGCCCGCTGGTCGTCGGAGACGGTGAGCAGGTAGGCGAACGGGTGGTCCTTCATCGTCGCGGCGAGCTGCTCGAGGTCGACCTTCACGCTCATGACCCCAGGCTACGCGCCCCCCCTTCGGATTCGTCTGCGGTCGACCCGCAGGGGATCCCCGCCTTAGAGCAGACGAATCGGGTCAGGCGTCGGTCCAGGCCTCGCCCACGCGCACCGGCTCGGACAAGCCCGAGGTGAGCGCGGCGACCACGGCCTCGAAGCCGCCCGCCTCGGCGGCCGGCACCGCGACGTGCAGCAGCACCCGCTGCGCGTAGTCGACGCCGAGCACGTCCACGCCGCGGGCCCGCAGGTCGTTCTCCAGCCGGGCGGCGTCCGCGTGCGACGCGGGCACGTCGAACCGGACCGCGAGCACCCGGTCGCGGACCCCGGCCGCGTCCAGTGCCGCCCGTACCGCGTCGGAGTAGGCGCGCACCAGCCCGCCGGCGCCGAGCAGCACGCCGCCGAAGTAGCGGGTCACCACGGCCACCACGTCCGACACCCCGTGGCCGCGCAGCACCTCGAGCATCGGCGCGCCCGCGGTGCCGCTGGGCTCGCCGTCGTCGTTCGAGCGCTGCACCTCGGCGCCCGGACCGAGCACGAACGCCGAGCAGTGGTGCCGCGCGTCCCAGGCCTGCTTGCGGATCCGCCCCACCACCGCCCGGGCCTCGGCCTCGGTGGAGACGCGCTCGACGTGCCCGATGAACCGGGACCGCTTGACCTCGGTCTCGACGGTCGCGGGCCCGGCGACGGTGCGGTACGACGTGCCGCTCACGAGCCACCGGACAGGAGCGACCAGCCGATCCTCACGATGAACGCGGAGACCACGACGACGAAGAACACCCGGACGAACCCGGCCCCCCGGGCCACCGCGGTGCGCGCCCCGACATAGCCCCCGACCAGGTTCGCCGCACCCATCACCAGGCCGACCCGCCACATGACCGCTCCCTGCGGGACGAAGATGCACAGCGCGGCCAGGTTCGTCGCCCAATTCGCGAGCCGGGCCTTCGCGGAGGCCTCGAGGAAGCTGTAGCCGAGCAGACCGACCAGCGTGAACACGAAGAACGACCCGGTGCCGGGACCGAGCGCCCCGTCGTAGAACCCGATGACCAGCCCGGCGCTCATCGCCGCCAGCGTGTGCCGGTGCCCGGAGAACCGGAGCGCGGTGACCTCGCCGACCGCCGGCCTGAGCAAGACATAGGCGCCGACCACGACCAGCACCACCAGGATCACCGGGTTGAACACCGACCGCGGCAGGTGCGAGGCGAGCACGGCTCCACCGAGCGAGCCGACGAACGCGAGCAGCATCAGCGGCAGGAACGTGCGCGGGTCGGGCCGCACCCGCCGGTAGTAGGTGGCCGAGCTGACCGACGTGCCGCAGATCGAGCCGAGCTTGTTGGTGGCCAGCACGTGCACCGGTGCCACCGCCGGGAAGGCGACCGCGAGCGCCGGCAGCTGGATCAGCCCGCCGCCACCCACGACCGCGTCGACGAACCCGGCCGACAGACCCGCGAGGGCGAGCAGCAGCAGGGTCAGGGCCGACGGGTCGTGCACCCCACGACCCTAACTTCCCGCCACGGAGCCGACCGCGAGGCCACCGATGAGCACCGCGGACACGAGCGCCATCACCAGCCGTCCGCGGCGGCCGGTGACGATCCGGCCGAGCGCGGACCCGCCCAGGACCAGCAGCAGCTGCCAGCTCCCCGAGGCGAGGCCGGCGCCGGCCACGAACAGCGAGCCGGCGCCCGGTTCGGGGCCGACCCGGCCTCCGCCCCCGACGACCAGGGCCGTGAAGTACACCACCGTCGCCGGGTTGAGCAGCGTGGCGCCGAGCATCGTGAGGTAGCCGACCCCGGCGCCCTGCCCGCGCGCCGGCTCGGCCCGGTCGTCGGCCCGGTCGTCGGTCCGGTGCCCGCGGACACCGAGCACCGCGATCCGCACCGCCAGCGCGAGCAGCACCACGAACGACGCCCAGCGCAGCGGACCGGACACCGCGGCCAGCGGGGTAGCCAGGGCCGCACCGCCCACGACCGCCAGCAGCGCGTAGAGAACGTCGGCCGACGCCACCCCGAGCGCAGCCGGTACGGCGACGCGTAGCCCGGCGCGGCCCGCGAGGACCACCAGGTAGGCACCCACCGCCCCGACCGGGACCGCGATGCCGTAGCCGGCGACGACCCCGGACCAGAACGCGTGCACCGGACGACGGTAGGGACCGCGGGCCCCGCCGGCAACGTGTTACCCGGGCAGCACCGCTCTCTCGCGCGGCGGATCCTAGGGTGGACCTCATGCGCATCGTGTCCCTGCTGCCCTCGACGACCGAGATCCTGTTCGCGCTCGGCGCCGGCGACCAGGTGGTCGGGGTCACCTTCGAGTGCGACCACCCGCCGGACGCGCTGAGCGGCCGGGCGGTGGTCTCCACCAGCGCGATGCCCGAGGGTCTGGCACCGGCGGAGATCAACGCGTTCGTCACCGAGGCGCTCCGCAACGGCGAGGACCTCTACCACCTCGACGCGGGTGCACTGTCCGGGCTCGACCCCGACCTCGTGGTCACCCAGGACCTGTGCGCGGTGTGCGCGGTCGACGTGTCCGTCATCGACGACGCGCTGGCCCACCTCGGCTGCACCGCCGAGGTGCTCACCATCGACCCGCACACCCTCGACGAGGTGCTCGCGTCCGTGCTCACGCTCGGTCGGGCGACCGGTCGTCTCGACGCCGGCGCGGCCCTGGTGACGTCGCTGCGCGCGCGCCTCGACGCGGTCGTACGCCGGGTCGCCGGCCGTCCCGCCTGGCGCACGCTGGTGCTCGAGTGGACCGACCCGCCGTTCGCACCCGGCCACTGGGTGCCGGAGATGGTCACGATGGCGGGCGGGCACCCGGTCCTCGGGGCGCCCGGGGACGCGTCGTCGCGGACCACGTGGGAGGCCGTCGCGCAGGCCCGGCCCGAGGTCGTGGTGTGTGCACCGTGCGGCTACGGCCTCGAGCAGTCCACGGCACTGGCCCGCGACCTGCTGCGGTCCGGCACACTGCCGGACGGGGTCCCGGTCTGGGCCGTGGACGCGAACGCGTCATTCGCCCGGCCCGGGCCGCGCCTGGTCGACGGGGTCGAGGCGCTGGCAGGGATCCTGCACCCGGACGTGGCCGACGCGTCCCCGATCGCCGCCCGGGTGCGCTGACCGGTCAGGTGGAGGCGATGAACGCCAGCAGGTCCTGGCGGGTCACCACCCCGACCGGCTTGCCTTCCTCCTGCACCAGCAGCGCATCGGCGTTCTCCAGCGCCGCGACCGCCTCGGCCACCGGCTCGCCCGAGCCGATCGTCGGGAACGGCGCGTCCATGTGGGACTCGACCGGGTCGACCAGCTTGGCGTGGCCGGAGTACAGGGCGTCGAGCAGCCGGCGCTCCGAGACCGAGCCGGCGACCTCGGCCGCGACGATCGGCGGCTCCGCGCGCACCACGGGCATCTGGGAGACGCCGTACTCCTGGAGGATGTGGACCGCCTCGGCGATGGTCTCGTTGGGGTGGGTGTGCACCAGGTCGGGGATGGTGCCCTGCTTGCCGCGCAGCACCTCTCCGACCGTCTGCTGGCCGCGACCCGGCAGGAAGCCGTACTGCCCGAGCCACTCGTCGTTGAACACCTTGGTGAGGTAGCCGCGGCCGGAGTCGGGCAGCAGCACCACGATCACCGCGTCCTCGCCCTCCGGGGTCCCGGCGAGCTCGTGGGCGAGCTGGACCGCCGCGAAGGCCGCCATCCCGGACGAGCCGCCGACGAGCAGCCCCTCCTCCCGGGCCAGCCGCCGGGTCATCGCGAAGGAGTCCGCGTCCGACACCTCGATCACCCGGTCGGTGACGTCCTTGTCGTAGGTGGTCGGCCAGAAGTCCTCGCCGACGCCCTCGACGAGGTAGGGCCGGCCGGTGCCGCCGGAGTAGACCGACCCGGCCGGGTCCGCGCCGACGATCCGCACGGCCCCGTCGCTCCGCTCCTTGAGGTAGTGCCCGACGCCGGTGATCGTGCCGCCGGTCCCGATCCCGGCGACGAAGTGCGTCACCCTGCCCTCGGTCTGCTCCCAGATCTCCGGCCCGGTGGTCTCGTAGTGCGAGCGGGCGTTGTTGGGGTTGGAGTACTGGTCGGGCTTCCAGGCCCCCTCGATCTCGCGGGTGAGCCGGTCCGAGACGCTGTAGTAGGAGTCGGGGTGGTCCGGAGCGACCGCGGTCGGGCAGACGACCACCTCGGCGCCGTACGCCTTGAGGACGTTGCGCTTGTCCTCACTGACCTTGTCCGGGCAGACGAAGATGCACTTGTAGCCCTTGGCCTGCGCAACCAGCGCGAGCCCGACGCCGGTGTTCCCGGAGGTGGGCTCGACGATGGTGCCGCCGGGCCGGAGCTCTCCGGACGCCTCGGCCGCCTCGACCATGCGCACCGCGATGCGGTCCTTCACCGAGCCACCGGGGTTGAGGTACTCCACCTTCGCGAGGACCAGGGGCCCGCCCCCGTCGCCGACGCCGTCGAGCACCTTGCTCAGCCGCAGCAGCGGGGTGTTGCCGACCAGGTCCAAGAGCGAGTTCACGTAGTGCACAGCGGCAGTCTAGGGGTGGCCGGTCCGGCCACGGCTCGCACGGGCTACCTCGCACGGGTCCAACGGCACCCGGCCCCGAGGCGGAGGGCCCTGGGGTCCCCCGCTCCCGCCGGAGACGCTCGGGGCATCAGGAGTCGGATCTCTCGTACGGGGGAGCCGTGACTCGCGGTACGGGCGTTAGAGAGGAAGAGCAGATGAGACGCTCGCGGATACTGGTCGGCCTCACGGCGACCGCATTGGCCCTGCCCCTGGGCGGTGTCGCCGCGTCGGCCACGGCGACCCCCAGCAGCACGGGAATGGTGTCGATGGCCCAGGGGGGGCCTCCCGAGGGCAGGGGCGGCGACAGCGCACCCGACATCACGCCGAACGTCGGCATCGGCCCGGTGATCAGCGGTGACGGCAGCTTCGTCGCGTTCGAGTCGATCGCGGGGCTGATGGCCGAGGACACCAACACCCGGGTCAGCACCTGTACGTCGGACCCGAAGGACGGCTCGCGGCCCGGGAAGGTGAGCGGCACGGTCGCGATGCCCGACATCTACCGCTACGAGATGGCCGGCGGGGCCCTGGACCGGCCGAGCAAGGCCAATGAGGGCGGCACCGAGGCCCAGGGCTTCAAGATCGACGGGCACACCGGGCTGTGCGTCCCCGCGACCAACGGCTCGGACCCGGCCATCGACGAGGACGGCGACTACGTCGCGTTCACCTCGGGCGGCAACGTCACCGGGCGCACCGTCGAGGCCGAGTCGGAGGACACCGGCACCGCCGCGACCGACGGCACCGCGATCGAGCCGAACGTCTACCGCAACGGCGGCAGCCCGCGCACGACCTCCTGGGCCAGCGACGACGGCGGTTCCGCCGGGCGCGAGCTCCCGGCCATCAGCGCCGACGGCCGCTACGTGGTCATGGTGGGCCGCAGCAAGACCGCCGCGGGCGTGTACGTCAAGGACATGGACTCCCCCGAGGTCCCCGCCAAGATGGTGGCCGCGGGCTTCCTGTTCAACCCCGCGATCAGCGCCGACGGCTCCACGGTCGCCTGGGCGAAGTACGGCTCCGAGAGCACCGGCGGTCAGAACATCTACGTGCTCGACTGGCAGAACCCGACGGCGGCTCCCGAGCTGGTCAGCCGCAGCGACGACGGGGTGCCCGCCGACGGCGTGACGGACTTCCCGTCGCTGAGCGCGGACGGCAACCTGGTGGCGTTCCAGTCCATGGACAAGACCCTCGACAAGGACGTGGCTCCGGGTGCGTCGGGCGGCGGGCCGAACAAGGCCTACGTCCGTGACCGGGCGGCCGGCACGACCGAGATGGTCAGCGTGGTGGACGACGAGGGTGGCGACCAGATGATCAACGGCCAGGGGCTCAAGCCCGACATCACCCCCGACGGCCGCTACGTCGCCTTCGCCTCCGACGCCACGGCGCTGCAGTCCATCGAGTCCGAGACCGAGGAGAGCACCTTCCAGCAGGTGTACGTCCGCGACCGCCAGGAGCAGACGACCTACCCGGTCAGCGTGGCTCTGGGCGGCACCGGGTTCGGTGACGGGGCCAGCTCCCCGATCTACGGCCCGAGCATCAGCGACGACGGCAACGTGGTCGCCTTCGAGTCCGACGCGGCGAACCTGGTCGAGGGCGACACCAACGGCGACACCGACGCCTTCGTCCACGACATGACCACCGGCGTCACCACCCGGGTGAGCCTGGACGAGAACGGCGCCCAGGTGGACCTCTCCCCGGACTCCACCAAGCCGCAGTCGGGGGCCAAGGGCAACCCCTACACCCACCGGGACCGCTACCAGGTGCGCTACACCGCGGAGGACCCCGGCTGGCCGGCCCTCGGCGTGATGCAGGTCGACCTGTACGTCAAGAAGCCGGGTCAGAGCACGTTCACGATGCGGCAGAGTGACGTGGGCGGGAAGATCGACAACGCCTTCACGGTCACCAGCCCGAGGGACGGCAAGTACCGGTTCTACACGGTGGCCACCGACCTCGTCGGCAACGTCGAGTCCACCTCCGGCACCGCCGACTTCACCATGATCCGCGACACCGTGCGCCCGCGCATCACCAACGCACGGGTGAACCCGGGCAGCTTCGACGTCAGCCGTGACCACAGGGCGACGTTCCGGATGCGGATCTCGGAGCGGGCGAACACCACCTTCCGGATCAAGCACGACGGCATCGTGATCAAGCACTTCGCGGTCAAGGCCAGCACCAGGGGTCTGGTGACCCAGGCCTGGTTCGGCCGCAACGACGCCGGGCGGATGATCCACAGCGGCAGGTACGTCGTGGTGATGAAGGCGACGGACCGGGCCGGGAACATCACCCTGGTCCGGAGCAGCCTCCACGCCCAGCGGTGAGCCGACCCAGGCTCGCCTGACCGGCACGGCGGCGGCGTTCCCCGGATGCGTCCGGGGCGTCGCCGCCGTCGCGTTGCGGCCATGACCCGGACAGGTCATCGGAGGGGGGCACTTGGACTCCCGACCCCGTGCCGGACTGCCCTGTGCGCCCCGCGGCGCGGCGAAACAACATCGTCACAGAACCACATACTTCGGCGTACGGCGGGCGGGCAGCGGTCGTTGCCCACCGGGAGGCAGGGCAGCCAGATGCGGACACGACGATTCATCCTCCACTCGACGGTGACCCTGGCCCTGGTCGCGACGCCCCTGGCCACGGCGGTCGCGGACACCAGCGGTACGGCGGCCGGACCGGTCTTCGCCGGCGCCCTCAGCAACACCCCGAGCCAGCGGTCCTCCCAGGCCAAGATGGACGCGCTGCCGATCTACGTCCCGGCCCGCACTGCCGCCGGTGAGGCCACGACGGTCGACTACCGCGCCGCTGACGGGACGATGCAGCAGCGATCGGAGACCAAGCCGATGGTCTCGGTGTTCATCGACGACGACGCCGACCCCGCCAACGGCGACGACGTGTGGGTGGGCTACTCCCGCGACGACGGCACCACCTGGTCGAACCGGAACCTCAGCGACACCGCGGACAAGTCGTCGTTCACCCTGCAGAACGCCCAGGCCGCCCCGGGGGTGGTCTCCAAGCCGGCGCTGACGCTGAAGAACAACCGGGTTCTGGTCGCGTGGACCAGCACCTACTGCGCCGACGGCAACCCCGCCTACGAGGGACTCGCGGAGGGGCAGGACCCCTACCAGGTGGGCGGGGCGCAGCGCTCGGTCGACTACGCGGACCAGGGCTACCCCGAGGTGGGCGAGGTGCCCTACAAGTGCCTGTGGGCGGCTCGCGCGACGCTGAGCACGACCACCGGCGACCTGGTGTGGCAGGCCCCGGAGCGACTCACCTCCGGCGCCCGCTACGCGATGCAGATCATGGTCAACTCCGCCCCCGGTAGCACCGGCGGGTTCGGCATCGCCTGGGGCGAGGACCCCGACGGGCTGAACCCGGGCAGCGGCCAGGGACCCGGCGAGGGCTGGACCGGCGCCAGCCCGCACGCCGGCACCGACGTCTGGTACTCCTACATCAAAGCCGCCGACTTCAACAGCGCGGCCAACCGGTTCTCGGTGCCGGTGCCGATCTCCGACAACGGTCGCTACGCCCCCAACGACCCGGCTCCGCTGACCGGCGCGACCCGCCCGGCTCTCGCGTTCTCGCCGCAGGGCTCGACGGTGTGGGCCGCCTACGGCTACGAGGAGACCAAGGGCGTCGGGGCCGAGGAGTCCGGTGGCTCGCACGGCAGCACACCCGGCGCCATCGGCAAGAACGTCGTCCACCACGCCTTCGCGTTCGACCACCCGGACGTGCACTCCCCCGGCGTCGTGATGAACCCGCAGATGACCGACTCCGGCGGCAACCCGTTGTACGTCAAGGACCGCGAGGGCAACGAGGTGCCCGCCCGTGAGAACGCCCGGCGGGTGCGCTACATCGCCCAGCCGGTGGCCCAGATGGGCGACTCTCGGACCCTCGGCGCGCTGATCTACCGGATGGGCGTGTACGGCGAGTCCGGCTCGGCGGACTTCATCATGCAGCGGATCGTCGTACCCGACGGCGACACCGGCGACCCCTTCCGCGCAGAGAACATCCAGGCCCCGGTGAACATCAGCGCGACCACGGTGACCAGCACGACCACGGTCGACGGCGTCACCCGGACGGTGACGTGGAAGCAGACCGCCGGCAACCTGGACGACAAGACCTCTGCTTCTGGTCGGGAGAGTGCCCGCGCGCACCGCGGCTTCATCAAGGGTGACTTCCTGGCGCTCGGCTACACGTGGACGCCGGACTGGAAGGCGGCGCTGTCCGGCAAGGACGTCGAGAACTACTACGTCCGCCGGTCCTTCGACGGCGGGGCCACCTTCACCACCACGCCGGCCGCCCTCGGCGGGGACGGCGTGCGCAGCTGCGAGTACTCCAACAACCCCGCCACCGGGCTTCTGCGCACCCCGGTGTGCAAGAACATCGGTCCCGGGCAGTTCGAGCCCGCACAGAACCTCACCCGGCTGCCCGACTTCGGCCAGACCGTGATCGAGCCGCGGCTGCAGGGCCTCCCCGGGTCCATCGCCGGGTCGCCGTACCCGGAGGACACGCAGGACACCTCGGTGGTGTGGCAGGCCTGGGGCACCGGGTCCCCGAAGAGCATCGCCTCGGGCGAGGAGGACCCCGAGGACGCGGGTGAGGTGCCGGTGCCCGACGAGGGCTCCGGGAAGGGACCGCTGGACGTCTACTACACCGTCAGCGGCGACTACGGCGACACCTACCTGGCGAACGCCCCGATCGCCGCGGGCCAGTCCATCGAGGCGGAGAGCCAGATGCGCTTCACCTCCGACGGGTCCCGGATGAGCGCGGTCTGGAACGACTACGGGAACGCGGACGGCACCGGCGCCCAGGACGTCAGGTTCGCACGCTTCGTGCCGGACCTGCTGAACACCCCCGGCGAGGTCCGGCTGAGCGCCACGGAGTTCCGGGGCGGCGAGGGCGCTCCGGTCACGGTCACCGTCGAGCGGGTCGGGGGCCGGCTCGGATCCGTCACGGTGCACTACGAGACCGCGGACGGGACCGCGGTGGCCGGCCGGGACTTCGCGGCCACCACCGGGTCCGTGACGTTCGGCGACAAGGACATGACGGCCAAGACGTTCACGGTCCCCACGCTGGGCAACAACGTCGACGCGCCGGACAAGAGGTTCGGGGTCGTCCTGAGCGACGCCTCCGGCGATCCGTTGGCTCCCGCCCTGGCAGCCCCGAGCTCGGCGACCCTGACCATCGCCGACGACGACGACACCCGCGCGCCGGTCTCCAAGGCATCGGCGCCGAGGCTGACCAACCACGTGCGGATCCCGGTCAGCTACACGGCCGTGGACACCGAGTCCAAGGTCACCAAGGTGGTGCTGTACGTGAAGCGGCCCGGAGGTGCGACGTACCGCTGGGGCGGCGTGGACACGACGGTGGACGGGCACATGTCCTTCACGTCCGCCGGGAGGAACGGCGTGTACCGGTTCTACACCCGGGCCGTGGACGACCGGGGCAACCGGGAGGCCGCACCGGCGCGACCGGACACCCGCACCAGGCTCGACACGGTCGGCCCGCGGATGAGCCGGGCGTGGAGCGTGCCCGGGTCCTTGAACCTGAGCCGGCACCGGCCCATGCACTTCGGCTTCCGGACCGACGAACGCGTCTCGGTGACCTTCCTGGTCAGGCGCGCCGGGCACCTGGTGCGCCACATCGGGCCACGACCGGCCGGGCCAGGCGTGGTCACCCAGGTCTGGTACGGCCGGCGCGAGGACGGCACCAGGGTGCACCAGGGCGCGTTCACCGTCGCTATCAAGGCCGCGGACCGGGCCGGGAACCTCACCCGGCGCTACGTCCGGGTGGTGGCCTACCGCTGACCCCGTCCCGTCTCCGCAGCAGCCGCAGCGGCGCCCCGGTCCGACCGGGGCGCCGTGGTGACATAGCCTGGGATAGTGGGAAAGGTCGCCGCGGCCCGCAGGCTCGCCGCTGCAGCCGCGTACGGTGGCGGCGGTCTCTCGCTGCTGGGCGCGTCGTTGTACGGCCTGCTCCGGGCCGAGGCGCAGCTGGCCCGCAAGCAGATCGGCAACGCCGACCGGACGCCACCGGACGCAACTGGCTGGTACGGCCGGGGGCGCCCCGGCCCCACCCTGCGGGTTGCGCTGCTCGGTGACTCCTCCGCGGCCGGCTACGGGGTCGACACGGTGCAGGAGACGCCCGGCGCGCACCTCGCCTCCGGTCTCGCTGAAGGCGCCGACCGCCGCGTGTACCTGCGCTCGGTGGCCTTCGTCGGGGCCCAGACCCGCGACCTCGCCAGGCAGATCCAGCAGGTGCTCGGGATGCAGCCGCACGTCGCGGTGATCCTCATCGGCGCCAACGACGTGACCCACTCGCGACGTCCCTCTGAGTCCGTGCGGCTGCTGCGCGAAGGCGTGTCGTCGCTGGTCGGGGCAGGGGTCGAGGTGGTGGTCGGCACCTGCCCGGACCTGGGCACCGTGGAGCCGATCCCGCCGCCGCTCAGGCAGGTGGCCCGGACCTGGTCGCAACGGCTCGCGGCCGCGCAGACGATCACCGTCGTCGACGCCGGCGGCCGGACGGTCTCGCTGGGATCGGTACTGGGACCGGAGTTCGCCGCGACCCCGAAGGAGTTCTTCGGTCCGGACCGCTTCCACCCGTCCGCGGCCGGCTACTCCAGCCTCGCGTCCGTCCTGCTGCCCTCTGCGCTGGCGGCCGTCGGCGTCATCGCGTCGGAGGACCTCCAGCCCGAGGCGGCGCGCGGGGAGGCGGTCATGCCGATCTCGGAGGCCGCGGTCGAGGCCGCTCGCACCCCCGGCACCGAGGTCGACGGCACCGAGGTGGCCGGCTCCGAGCGCGGGTCCCGCGGCCGGTGGGTGCAGCTGCGTCGCCGGCGCCGCCAGCGGGAGGCACCGGTCGAGTCACCCGAGAGCACCGACCCGGACGCCGACCAGCCCGCCTGACCGTTGAGTGCTGGCTTGTTCCCCGTTGAGTGCTGGCTTGTTCCCCGTTGGCGCCGAACAAGCCAGCACTCATGCCTGATTAAGCCAACACTCAACGGAAAGGGAAGTGCCCCGGGGCTGGGGGCCGCGGGGCACTTCTCGAGGTGGTACGTCGGACCGGCTACTCGCCGCGGAGGATCGCGAGGAGCCTGAGCAGCTCGACGTAGATCCAGACCAGCGTCACGGTGAGGCCGAAGGCGGCCCGCCAGGACTCCTGCTCCGGCAACGCGGCCGCGATGCCCCGCTCGACGTAGTCGAAGTCGAGGATCAGCATCAGCACGCCCAGGCCCAGGCCGATCAGGCTGGACACGAAGCCCATCGGGCCGAAGCCGTTGAACCCGAACGACGCGCCGAAGAGGCTCAGCACCAGGTCGAGCAGCGAGACCGCGACGAAGCCGAACATCGCCGCGACCACCCACTTGCGGAACCGGGTGCCGACCGAGATGTTGAAGAACTTGTACGCCGCCAGCGTGCCGGCGAACGCGGCAACCGTGCCGAGCACGGCGCCCACCACGATGTCCACGCCGAACATCGCGGCCAGCACCTTGCTGAAGGCGCCGACGAAGATGCCCTCGAGGGCCGCGTAGGCGAGCACCAGCGGCGGGCTGACCACCCGCTTGAAGGAGTTGACCAGCGACAGCCCGAAGCCCCCGAACGCGCCCAGCATCGACAGCATGTACAGCGTCGACGCGGCACCACCGCTGGGGGTGACGTCGCCGGTGAGCAGCCAGGTGAGCGCGGCTGCCACGATCAGCACGCCCAGGGTCGCACCGGTCTTCTGCACCACCGTGTCGATGGTCATCGGGCCGGTGGCCACCGGGGCCAGCGGGCCGCCGGTGCCTCTTGACGGCTCGGTCTGGGTGCCGTAGGCGGGATAGGTCATCCCGCTGGCCGGATAGGTCTGGTTTCCGTAGGCGTTCGTCGAGGCCCGGCCGTTGAAGCCGTCGGCCCGCCGGAACACGGGGTTGCTGCTCTGCATGTGTTGGTCTCCTCCTTGGAGGCCCGCGCCCCCTCGTCGGGGGCTGTTCGGTTGCCGCACGACCATCGTACGGATCCCACTGATGGGAACAACGACCAACGGAACGCCCGTGTTCCCGAAATCAGGCGGTGGACTGCGACCCCGTGGCGCTCCTCACCTTGGCGGTGGCCTGGTCCACGCCCTCGGAGACCTTCTCCTTGACCACGGTCTGGGCCTCCTGCGCGCGGCGCTGGACCCGCGGGTCGCGGGCCACCCGCTGGGCGGTGCTCCTGATCTGCTCGTAACGCTCGCGCCCGGCCTTCGCGCCCAGCACGTAGCCGGCGGCGCCGGCGAGGAGCATGGTCAGCTTGCTCATGGGTCGGTCCTCCTGTGGGTTGCGGATCGGGGTCAGTCGTGGGAGCTCGGCTGCCGGGCCGCGTGCTCGCGGATCGCCCGGCCCCGCTCGATGTCCTCCTGCTCCTTGGCGCGGAGCTTCTCGATGTTGCGGTCGTCGCGCGGGGGCAGCTGGAGCTCCTCCTCGGCCGGAAGGCCCGCCTGGAGCTGGCGACCGCGCTCGATCTCGGCGTCGATCTCGGCACCGAGGAGCAGCGCCACGTTGGTCAGCCACAGCCAGAGCAGGAACACGATCACACCGGCGAGCGACCCGTAGGTCTTGTTGTACGACGAGAAGGTCGCGACGTACAACCCGAAACCGACGGAGGCGAGGACCCAGACCAGGATCGCGACGGCCGCACCGATCGAGATCCAGCGGAACTTGGGCTGCCGGATGTTGGGCGTGGCCCAGTACAAGATGGCGACCACCAGCATCACCGCGAGAGCGAGCACCGGCCACTTCACGATCTCCCAGGTCGCCACCGCGGCGCTGCCGAGGCCGACCTGGTCGCCGATCGCCCGCGCAACCGGTCCGGAGACGACCAGGATCAGCAGGACCACCGCCGCGAGCAGCACGGCCACCACCGTGACCAGGAGCATCCACGGGCGCAGCTTCCAGATCGGCCGCCCCTCGCGGATCTCGTAGATCCGGTTCATCGCCCGGCCGAACGCGCCGACGTATCCGGAGGCCGACCACAGCGCGCCGACGAGCCCCAGCACCAGCGCGAGCCCGGCGGCCTGCGAGTCGGCCAGGTCGGTGAGCGGACCACGCAGGGTGTCCAGGGTGCCCGGGGTCACCAGCGGGCGCAGGATGCCGAGGATGGTGTTCACCGACTGCTCGGCCTGCCCGACCACGCCCAGCACCGACACGAGGGCCAGGAGCGCGGGGAACAGCGCCAGCACCGAGTAGTACGTCAGCGCCGCCGCCAGGTCCGTGCACTGGTCCTCGGAGAACTCCCGCAGCGTCTTGCGTGCGATGTACTTCCAGGACCGCTTGGAGATGTCGCTGAGGTGCGTGGGTTTGCGCGAGTCCTCCGGGTCCGGGCTGTCGGCATGCGCCCCGTCCTCGGCCACCCGGCCCTCCTCGGTGTCTGGTCGATGGGTCACCCAGTCTGGGTGCCCGTTCGGCCCGGTGGCAAACCCCCGGGCGGTTCAGCGCACCGGCAGGCCGAAGGCGGTCGCCATCGAGGCCGCCGACGCCGCTCCGGCCAGGTACGGCGCGCCCAGGACCTCGTCGTAGAGCCTCGTCAACGAGTAGTGGTCGAGCCGGCTGGTCACCACATGTCCCCGTTGGCTGGGGTGGATCACCACGGTGAGCACCCGGTTGTCCTGGTTGTGGTCGTCCTCGTCGGCGGTCAGGACGACGGCCAGCCGGCCCGACCGCCAGTCCGGCCCGGCGAACACCCGGGTCATCAGCGACCGGAACCAGCCGTCGGCGACGGAGAGGTCGCAGTTGTGCGCGTCGTGGCACAGGTCGGGGACCACCATCCCGGCGTTGGGGAGCCGACCGGCGCTGACCGCCGGCGCCAGCGCCGCGAAGGGCAGGTCGAAGGCCCGGCAGCGGTCCCGTTCCTGGACGAAGTAGGCCCACGGGTTGTGCTTGACGGCGTAGTCGCCCTGCGGTTCGGTGGCGCAGTTCGAGGGCATCGCCTCGGCATAGACACCGGCGGTCCGTCCCTGGTCGAGCGCCTGCTGGAACACCGAGGTGCCCTGGAGCGGGTGCTCCGAGGGCGGACCGTCGTCCCGGACGCCGTACGTCGCGCCGCCGGCGATCGCGAGGTAGTTGGGCAGCGACGGATGGGTGATCGCGAAGTACTGGTCGGCGTAGCCGAAGCGCTCGGCCAGGCCGAAGGTGTACGGCATCCCGGCCCGCATCTGGTCCAGCGAGTGGTTCTCCACCACGACCACCAGCAGCTTGGTGACCCGGGCCGCCCTCGGCGACGGGCTCCGCGCCGGGGTCGCGGAGCGAGTCGACGCGCTGGGGGCCGGCGCCGACGGGGCCGGTTCGGAGGCCGACGTGTCCGACGATGCCGACGTCGGTGACGCCGGTGCGGACGGCGACGCGGGCGGGCCGGCGGCGCGTCCGCCGCAGGAGGCCACCAGGACCAGCAGTGCGGCCGCCCCCAGTCGGGTCGTCAGCCGGGCGGGGCTCGTCACGCCGTGGGGGTGCACCCGCCCAGCCTATGCCGAGCCGAACCCGGCGACCGGAGGACGAGGCGAGGAGGGTGAGGGTGACGGTGCCCCAGGGGGCCCTCGCGGCCGTGACAGGGCCGGTTGCCGCCCTGGAGACGGAGCCGGCTCGGTGGGAGACTGCAGGCACCGTCAACCGTGGAGGTTCCCATGTCCCGCGTGGTGCACTTCGAGATCCAGGCCGACGACGTCGAGCGGGCGAAGGCGTTCTACGCCGCCGCGTTCGGCTGGTCGTTCGAGGACTACGGCTCGTTCACGGGCTCGCCGTACTGGGGGATCGTGACCGGTCCCGAGGACCGGCCCGGCATCAACGGCGGCCTGCTCCAGCGGCCCGCGCCCGCTCCGGCCCCCCAGCAGGGGACCAACGCGTTCGTGTGCACGGTCGGGGTCGGCGACTACGACGAGACCGAGCGCCGCATCCTGGACGCCGGGGGGCAGGTCGCGCTGCCCAAGACGGCGCTCACGGGGATGGCCTGGCAGGGCTACTACCTCGACACCGAGGGAAACACGTTCGGCATCCACCAGCCCGACCCCGAGGCGAGGTAGCCCCGTCGGCCGCTCCGAGCCGCCCCGCGGACGGCCCTCGCTTGGGAACGGTTGTCATTATCAGTAACCTGGGGCCATGGCCATGCTTGTCGCGCTGGGGACGGTGCTGTCCACCTCCGCCGGCGGCATGGTGGCGCTGCGCAACCGCGACCGGCTGCACCTGGCACTGGGTTTCAGCGCCGGCGTGATCCTCGGCGTCATCGCCTTCGACGTCTTCCCCGAGATCGTCCGCCTGTCTCAAACCACGCGAACCTCGCTGCAGCTGCCGATGATCGCCCTGGTGGTCGGGTTCCTCGGCTTCCACATCGTGGAGAAGGCGCTGCTCATCCACCATGCCCACGAGGACGAGTACGGGCACCACAGCCACCTGCACCCCACCGTCGGGGTCGCCTCCGCCCTGGCGTTGGCCGGCCACAGCCTCACCGACGGGATCGCGATCGGGCTCGCCTTCCAGGTCGGCCACACCGTCGGTCTCGCGGTCGCGCTGGCCATCATCGGGCACGACTTCGCCGACGGCCTGAACACGGTCAGCCTGATGCTCGCGCACCACAACAGCCGAGCCCGCGCCGCTCTGCTGCTGGGCCTGGACGCGCTGACCCCCCTGGTCGGGGTGGCGCTCACCCTGCTGGTGCACGTGCCCGATCGCGGGCTCCTCGTCTACCTCGGGGTCTTTGCCGGCTTCCTGCTCTACATCGGGGTCAGCGACGTGCTTCCCGAGGCCCACGCCCGGCACCCGTCGTGGGCGACGCTGGGCTCCACCGTGCTGGGCACCGGCCTGATGTTCGCCGTGGCCCAGGTGCTGTAGGCCGGGCCCCGTAGGCCGGGCGTCCGGTCGTGGGGGTGAGGGCGCGGCACAGCGCTCCGTGGCACCCACGACCGGAGGAAGGGTGCCCCCGGTGGGACTCGAACCCACACTGAAAGGTTTTTAAGACCTCTTCCTCTGCCGTTGGGATACGAGGGCGGCAGGCTCAAAGATAGGTCTTGCGGGGATGGACCGCGTGCGCCCCCGCCACCCGGTCGAGGAACAGCAGCCCGTCGCAGTGGTCGATCTCGTGCTGGAGGGCCCGCGCCTCGAACGCCTCCGCCACCAGCTCGACCGGTTCGCCGGAGCCCGGCAGCCACCCGCGGACCACGAGCCGGGTGGCCCGCTTCACGTCGCCGGTGAGGTCGGGCACGCTCAGGCAGCCCTCCCGCGCCCGCTCGTTGCGGGAGGACTCCACGACGACGGCGTTGCACAAGGCGAAGGTGCCGTGGTGGCCGCGGGTCTTGGGATGGGCGGCCACGTCCACGCAGAACACCTTGGCCGCGACCCCGACCTGCGGGGCGGCGAGGCCGACGCAGCCCGGCGAGACCCGCATGGTGGCGACCAGGTCCGCGGCGAGCCGTACGACGTCCGGGGCGGCCGGGTCCACCTCCGCCCCCGCCCTGGAGAGCACGGACGCGGGAGCGCGCACCACGTCGCGCACGCGGCCCTCCACCGGGAGGTCGTGCTCGGTCCACCGCCCGACCTCGTCGTCGACGAGCCGGTCCTGGCTCGCGGTCACAGCTCGTCGCTCTCCACGACCCGCAGCGACACGTCGACGCCCAGCCCGGCGGCCACCGAGTCGAGCGCGGCCGTCAGTGCCGGCACGTCGGCCCCGGCGGGCAGGTCCACCTCGGCCACGAGGAGGTAGAGGTCGCCGGCCAGCCGGGTGGTCAGGTCGGTGATGTTGCCGCGGGCGCGGGCCACCTCGGCCGCCACCGCCGACACGATCCCGGGCCGGTCCCCGCCGTGCACGGTGAGCACGTACGACGAGCCGACCGGTGCCGCCGCCGGCTCGGCCGGGACCGCCCGCACCGACACGGTCAGCGACCCGTCCGCGGCCACCGGGGCCAGCGCGCGCTCGACCTCGTCGGCGCCGGCGGTCCCCGAGCAGATCAGCGTCATCGCGAAGTGGCCGCGGAGCAGGGTCATCGACGAGTCCTCGATGTTGAGGCCGAGCCCGGCGAGCAGGCCGGTGGTCTGCGCGATGATGCCCGGGCGGTCGTGCCCGAGGACGGTGATGGCGTGGAGGGTCACGGGTCGTAGTTTCCCACGCCCCCGAGGGCGGCCGCTCGCGCGAGCACGGCGTCGAGCATCGGCTCGGTGAGCCTGCCGGTGAACGTGTTCTGCTGCGAGGGGTGGTAGCTGCCCAGCAGCACGACCTCGTGGCCGGCCGGCCCCGTCAGCGTCGCCTCGGCGGCGTGGCCGAACCGCGGCTTGGGCCGGGGCACGGCGTACCCGACCGCGCGGAAGGCCCGCAGCGCCGCGTCCCAGCCGAACCCGCCCAGGCACACCACGGCGCGCAGGGACGGCGCCACCAGCGTGAGCTCGCGATGCAGCCAGGGCGCGCAGGTGTCGCGCTCCTCGACGCCGGGCTTGTTGTCCGGGGGCGCGCAGCGCACCGCCGCCGCCATCCGGGCGCCGACCAGCCGCTGGCCGTCACCGGCGTGGGCGCTGGTGGGCAGCACGGCCAGGCCGACCCGGTGCAGCGCCGCGAACAGCCAGTCGCCGGAGCGGTCCCCGGTGAAGATCCGCCCGGTGCGGTTCCCGCCGTTGGCCGCGGGGGCGAGCCCGACGATCAGCACCCCCGGCTCGTCGTCCCCCCAGCCGGCGATCGGCCGGCCCCAGTAGGGCTGGTCCGCGAACGACGCCCGCTTGACCTCGGCCACGTCCTCCCGCCACCGGACGAGGCGTGGACAGGCGCGGCACACCGACATCGCCCCGCACAGCGCGTCGAGGTCCTTCGCCTCGGCGGCCAGGCGTACGACGTCCTCGGCGGTGTGCGCGACCGGCGCGTCGGCGCCGGCCGGGTCCTCGGGCCACCCGGTCCCGGGGGGCACCGGGGAGACGAACAGCTGCCCGGTCACGGGGTGCGGCAGCGCCTCGCGGCCGTGGTCAGTCACGGCGCCATGATGCCCAGAAGCTCAGCGCCGGCGCCACCAGACCAGGCCGACGGCGAGCAGCACGGCCGCGGCCGCTGCCCCGACGACCTCCGGCCGTGGCTTGCCGGTGGAGGTGGTGAGCCGGTCCTTGAGCTCGTGGGCCTTGACCCTGGCGCGGTGCTTCACGTCCACCTTGGCGTGCAGGGCGTCCACGGTGTCGGCCAGGTCTGCGCGGGTGCGCTCGACGTCCTCGCGGATGGCATCGGGGTCCTGGGCGGGCCTCGACCCGTTCGTGTCAGCGGGCGTGGTCATGGCTGTGCTCCCCCTTAACCGTGGCGACGTCTTCCTTGATCCCCTCGATGGCCTCCTCGGGAAGGGGCGGGGTGGCCTGCCGGACGTTGGACCTGCCGACCAGGGCGGCGATGCCCGCGCCGACGAACAGCAGGACGCTCACGACCAGCGCGGCCAGCCACGCGGGCAGCACCAGCGCCAGCGCCAGGACCACCGTGGTGATCAGCACGGCCAGCCCGAAGAAGCCGAGCAGACCCGCGGCGCTGAACAGGCCGATGCCGATCCCCGCGCGCTTGCCCTTCTGGGTCAGCTCCGCCTGCGCCAGGCGCATCTCGTCGCGGACCAGCGTCGACACCTGCTGGGTCAGGTCGTGGACCAGCGCGCCCACGGTGGGGTCGGCCGTCGTGGGCTGCCGACCGGGCTGTGGTGATGTGGTCATGCAGGACCGGTACCCGCTCCTGCGCAGAGGATTCCCGCGGGACCCCGGTGGGCTCGGGTCCCGGCGGGACCGGCCGGCGGCCCGGACACGGCAGGATGGGGCTGACACCGAAGGAGGGCTTCATGGCCGAGTACGTCGGCGCGATCGACCAGGGCACCACCAGCACCCGCTTCATGGTCTTCGACCACGGCGGCAACGAGGTGGCCCGCCACCAGCTCGAGCACGAGCAGATCCTGCCGAAGCCGGGATGGGTGGAGCACAGCCCGATCGAGATCTGGGAGCGCACGAGCTCGGTGCTCAAGACCGTGCTGGCACGCACCGGCATGAGCGCCACGGACCTGGCGGCCCTCGGCATCACCAACCAGCGTGAGACCACCGTGGTGTGGAACAGGAGGACCGGTCGCCCCTACTACAACGCGATCGTCTGGCAGGACACCCGCACCGACAGCATCGCCAAGGCCCTCGACGGCGACGGCCGCGGCGACGTGATCCGGCGCAGGGCCGGGCTCCCGCCCGCGACGTACTTCTCGGGCGGGAAGATCCAGTGGATCCTCGAGAACGTCGACGGGGTCCGCGCGGCCGCCGAGGACGGCGAAGCGGTCTTCGGCACCACCGACTCGTGGCTGCTGTGGAACCTCACCGGGGGGGTGGACGGCGGCGTGCACGTCACCGACGTGACCAACGCCAGCCGCACGATGCTGATGGACCTCGAGACCCTGGACTGGGACGACGAGCTGCTGGGCTTCTTCGGTGTGCCGCGCGCGATGCTCCCCGAGATCCGGCCCTCCTCGGACCCCGCGCTGTACGGGCACACCACCGAGAACGGCCCCCTCGGCGCGGCGGTCCCGCTGTCCGCGGCGCTCGGCGACCAGCAGGCCGCCATGGTCGGTCAGGTCTGCTTCGCCCCCGGCGAGGCCAAGAACACCTACGGCACCGGGAACTTCCTGCTGCTCAACACCGGCACCGAGCCGGTCCGGTCCAAGAACGGCCTGCTCACCACGGTCTGCTACCGGTTCGGCGACGCCGCCCCGGTCTACGCTCTCGAGGGCTCCATCGCGGTCACCGGGTCCGCGGTGCAGTGGCTGCGCGACCAGCTGGGCATCATCTCCGGCGCCGCCCAGAGCGAGTCGCTGGCCCGCGAGGTCCCCGACAACGGCGGCGTGTACTTCGTGCCCGCGTTCTCCGGGCTGTTCGCGCCGTACTGGCGCTCGGACGCGCGCGGCGCGATCGTCGGGCTCTCCCGGTTCAACACCAACGCGCACGTCGCCCGGGCGACCCTGGAGGCGATCTGCTACCAGAGCAAGGACGTCGCGGACGCGATGGAGAAGGACTCGGGGGTGCGGCTCGAGGTGCTCAAGGTCGACGGCGGGGTGACCGCCAACGACCTGTGCATGCAGATCCAGGCCGACGTCCTCGGTGTGCCGGTCAGCCGTCCCGTGGTGGCCGAGACCACCGCCCTGGGCGCGGCGTACGCCGCCGGGCTGGCGGTCGGCTTCTGGCAGGACCCCGAGGAGCTGCGCGCGAACTGGCACGAGGACAGGCGCTGGGAGCCGCAGTGGGACGACGCCCGGCGCGAGGAGGGCTACCGCGGCTGGCAGAAGGCCGTCTCGCGCACCCTCGACTGGGTCGAGGTGGACTGATGACCGAGACCGCCCGGAAGCTGAGCCCGGGAAGCCGCCGCGACGCGCTGGCCTCGATGGCCGAGCAGCCCCTCGACGTGCTGGTGATCGGCGGTGGGGTGGTCGGCGCCGGCGCGGCGCTCGACGCGGTCACCCGCGGCCTGCGGGTCGGCCTGGTCGAGGCCCGCGACTACGCCTCCGGCACGTCCTCGCGCTCGTCCAAGCTGATCCACGGCGGCCTGCGCTACCTCGAGCAGCTCGACTTCGGCCTGGTCCGCGAGGCGCTGCGGGAGCGTTCGTTGATCCTGAACCGGCTGGCCCCGCACCTGGCCCGTCCGGTCCCGTTCCTCTACCCGCTGCGGCACCGGGCCTGGGAGCGCCTGTACGTCGGGAGCGGCGTGCTGCTCTACGACACGATGGGCGGCCGGCACGGCGTACCCACGCACCGGCACCTCACCAGGCGACAGGCGCTGCGGGAGTTCCCGTCGCTGCGCAAGGACGCGCTGGTCGGGGCGATCAAGTACTACGACGGCCAGGTCGACGACGCGCGGCACACGATGATGCTCGCCCGGACCGCCGCCGAGTACGGCGCGTGGTGCGCCTCGAGCGCACGGGTCACCGGCTTCCTGCGGGAGGGCGACCGGGTCGCCGGCGCCCGGGTGCTCGACCTGGAGAGCGGCCGCGAGATCGAGGTGCGGGCCCGCCAGACCGTCAACGCCGCAGGGGTGTGGACCGACGAGATCCAGGAGATGGTCGGCGGCCGCGGGCAGATCGACGTGCGCGCCTCCAAGGGGGTGCACCTGGTGATCCCCCGGGACCGGATCCACGCCGAGACCGGCATCATCAGCCGCACCGAGAAGAGCGTGCTGTTCATCATCCCGTGGGGCGAGAGCTGGCTGGTCGGGACCACCGACACCGAGTGGAACCTCGACCTCGCGCACCCGGCGGCGAGCCGGTCCGACGTGGACTACCTGCTCGGGCACGCCAACCGGCTGCTCAAGACGCCGCTGACCCACGAGGACGTGGTCGGGGTCTACGCCGGCCTGCGCCCGCTGCTGTCCGGGGAGTCCGAGGACACCAGCCGGCTCTCCCGCGAGCACGCGGTGGTCAGCCCGGTCGCCGGGCTGGTCATGGTGGCCGGCGGGAAGTACACCACCTACCGGGTGATGGCCAAGGACGCCGTGGACGCGGTGGTGCACGCCCTGCCGCGCCGGGTGCCCCCGTCCTGCACGGAGACGATCGAGCTGGTCGGTGCGCGCGGCTACGCGGCCGCCTGGAACAACCGGGAGCAGCTCGCCGCCGAGTCCGGGCTGCACCTGGCCCGGATCGAGCACCTGCTGCACCGCTACGGGTCCCTGGTCAGCGAGCTGCTGGACCTGGTCGCCGAGCGGCCCGACCTCGGCGAGCCCCTGGCCGGCGCACCCAGCTACCTGCGGGTCGAGGCCCACTACGCGGCGCTGGCCGAGGGGGCGCTGCACCTCGACGACGTCCTCACCCGCAGGACGCGGATCTCGATCGAGACGCCCGACCGGGGCGTGGCCGCCGCCGAGGAGGTGGCCGCCCTGGTCGCGCCGCTGCTCTCCTGGGACGACGCCCACGTCGCGCTCGAGGTGCACCACTACCGGGCCCGCGTGGAGGCCGAGCTCGACTCCCAGCAGCAGCCGGACGACCGCACCGCCGACGCCGCCCGGCTCGGCGCCCCCGACGTACGCAAGATGATCCCCGACGGCTGACGATTCGTCTGCGGTGGCTCGGAGGTTCCACGCCGCGCGACCGCAGACGAATCCGGCTAGGCCAGGGACCAGGCGATGCCGTCGAGGATGTCGGAGTCCGAGACCAGCAGCTCGGCCGTGCCCGCCCGGCGCAGCACCCGGTCGAGGATCAAGGCGCCGGCGCCGATCACGTCCGAGCGCCCGGCCGGCACGTGCAGCGCCTCCCGCTCGGCGACGGTCATCGCCAGCAGCCGCTCGGTGAGGCCGTGCACGTCCCCGACGGCGAACCGGGCGAGGTGGATCCTGCTGCGGTCCCACGAGTCGAGACCCTGGAGCACCGCCGCGACGGTGGTGACCGTGCCCGCGACGCCCACCACGGTGGCCGCGTCCCCGACCGCGACGCCGTACGACGCGAGCTCGTCGAGCGCCGTGTCGATCACGCCGGTCGCGGCCTCGACCTCGGCGCGGGTGGGCGGGTCCGAGGGCATCAGCCGCTCGTGCAGCCGCACCGAGCCGATGTCCAGCGAGCGGGAGGCGTGCACCCGGCCGTGCGTGTCGCCGAGGACCAGCTCGGTCGACCCGCCGCCGATGTCGACGACCAGGATCGGTCCCGGCACGTCGGACAGCGCCCGGGTGGCGCCGGCGAAGGACAGCCGCGCCTCCTCCTCGCCGCTGACCACCTCCGGCTCGACCCCCAGGCGCGACCGCACCCCGTCCCGGAACGCCGCGGCGTTGCTCGCGTCGCGGACGGCGGAGGTCGCGCAGAACCGCACCGCGTCGACCCGGTGCGCGGCGATGGCCGCGGCGTACTCGTCGACCGCCGCGAACGTGCGGGCCAGCGCCTCCTCGGCGAGCGCTCCGGTGCGGTCCACGTCCTGACCGAGGCGCACGATCCGCATCTCGCGGACCAGCTCGCTCTGCTCGCCGGTCCCCGGCGCCAGGTCGGCCACCAGCAGCTTGATCGTGTTCGTGCCGCAGTCGATCGCCGCGACCCGGCTCGCTGCGCGCTCTGTGGCGCACGGGCCGGCCGCCCAGAAGTCGCCGAGCAGGTCGAGCACCTCGTCACCGAGCGGGTTCACCCCGCGCCCCTGGGCGAGCGCCTGGCCGGCCAGCACGTGCAGGCACTTGACCCGGGTCGGCATGCCGCCCGCGGACACCCCGGCGATCTCCGGGACGTGGCCGATGCCCTCGCGGTAGGCGAGGTAGGCCTCGTGCGCACGGCGGTAGTCCGCGGCCAGCTCGGGGTCGGTCTCCAGCCGGTCGCTCATCTGCTTCATCAGCCCCGACGCCTCGAGCGTGCCGATCATCGACGCCGCCCGCGGGCAGGTCAGGTAGAAGGTGGTCGGGAAGGGCGTCCCGTCGTCGAGCCGCGGCTCGGTGGTGACCACGTCGGGGTTGCCGCACGGGCAGCGGTGGCCGATGCCGTGGATGGAGCGGGGCGGGCGGCCGAGCTGGGCGGCGACGACGGCCTCGTCTCGGGGGTCGATCAATGTTTCGGGGTCTCCGGCACCCGGATCCTGGTGGCCGGCTCGGGGACGTCCGCCGGGTCCTTGGGGTCGCCGGCGGCCTTCACGCTCGCCCACGCCGACTTCCACCAGATCGGGCGGTTGGCCTCGGTGACCGAGGCCGGGTCGGGGAGGGCGGCGTGCTGCCCGAGCGGCTTGCCGTTGCCGTCGATCACCTGGAAGCCGATCTCGCCGGGCAGCACGAAGCCGAGCCGCTCGCGGGCCATGGCCCGCTCGTAGGCGGGGTCGGCCCAGCGCTTCTTCTCGCGGGAGAGGCGGGCGATCTCCGCCTTCGACGTCGCGATGTCGTGGTGCAGCCCGTTGATGTGCTGCCGCTGCTCGAGGTAGGCGCGCATGCTGGAGGCGTAGGAGACCATCAGCACCGCGAGCACGAGCACCAGGATCGCCGCCCGCCCGGTGAACCGGGGCCGCGACGGCGCCGGGCGGGCGGCCGTCGCCCGGGGTCGCGCCGCCGCCGGGCGCCGGCCCGGTCCGGTGGCCGGACGCGAGGCGGCCCGCCCGGACGCCGTACGGCGCGCGGACGCGCGGGGGCCGGGACCCGACCCCCGGGGCGACGGACGACCACCGGGCATGAGGGAGCTCAGGCCCCCTTGCCGAACCGCGGGAACGCGCCGGCGCCGGCGTAGCGGGCGGCGTCGTCGAGCTCCTCCTCGATGCGGAGCAGCTGGTTGTACTTCGCGACCCGCTCGGAGCGCGCCGGTGCCCCGGTCTTGATCTGGCCGCAGTTGGTGGCCACCGCGAGGTCGGCGATCGTGGTGTCCTCGGTCTCACCGGAGCGGTGGCTCATCATGCAGCGGAAGCCGTTGCGGTGCGCGAGGTCGACCGAGTCGAGGGTCTCGGTCAGCGACCCGATCTGGTTGACCTTGACCAGCAGCGCGTTGGCGGACCGCTCGTCGATGCCCCGCTGGAGCCGCTCGACGTTCGTCACGAACAGGTCGTCGCCGACGATCTGCACCTGGTCACCGAGCCGGGCGGTGATCGTCTGCCAGCCCTCCCAGTCCTCCTCGTCGAGCGGGTCCTCGAGGCTGACGATCGGGTACGACGCGACCAGGTCGGCGTAGTAGTCGGCCATCTCCGTGGCGGAGCGGGTCTTGCCCTCGAAGGCGTAGCTGCCCTTGTCGGCGAACTCGGAGGCGGCGACGTCGAGGGCGAGCGCGATGTCGGTGCCGACCTTGAACCCGGCCTCGCCGATGGCCTCCGCGATCAGGTCGAGGGCGGCGCGGTTGCTGTCGAGGTTCGGCGCGAAGCCGCCCTCGTCGCCGAGACCGGTCGCCAGGCCCTTCTTCTTCAGCACGCCCTTGAGGGCGTGGTAGACCTCGGCGCCCTGGCGCAGCGCCTCGCGGAAGGTCGGCGCGCCGATCGGGGCGATCATGAACTCCTGGATGTCGACGTTGGAGTCCGCGTGCGAGCCACCGTTGAGGATGTTCATCATCGGCACCGGCAGGACGTGGGCGTTGGGGCCGCCGACGTAGCGGAACAGCGGCAGCTCGGCGGACTCGGCGGCCGCCCGGGCCACGGCCAGCGACACCCCGAGGATCGCGTTGGCCCCGAGGCCGGCCTTGTTCGGGGTGGCGTCGAGCTCGATCAGCCGCTGGTCGAGCAGCCGCTGCTCGGACGCCTCGAAGCCGACCAGCTCCGGGCCGATCACGTCGAGGACCGCGTGCACCGCCTTCTCGACGCCCTTGCCGGCGTAGCGGCTCTCCCCGTCACGCAGCTCGACCGCCTCGAAGGCGCCCGTCGACGCGCCGGAGGGCACCGCCGCGCGGCTGACCACGCCGTCATCGAGGGCGATCTCGACCTCGATGGTGGGGTTTCCGCGCGAGTCGAGGATCTCGCGCGCGCCGACAGCCTCGATGGACGCCACGTGGTGCTCCTGCAGATGAGGGGAAGGGACGTGCCCAGCCTAACCACGCCGCGGCCCCGATGAGCGGACGGCTCGCCCTCCGGGCGGGGGTGCGTGCCCGCGCCGTCGGACGCCGCGGCCGGTGGCGTCCCGAGCCGGTCCGGGGCAGGCTACGTCCCATGTCCGACGAGTACCTCACCGAGCCCGCCTCCTCCGCCTGGCACGAGCGGATCCCGATCGGCGAGCGCCTGTCCGCCCAACCACTGCTCGACCACCCGATGATCGGGTTCGAGGGAGACCTCCGCATGTCCCCCCTCGAGCCGATGCTGGTCCCGGAGAAGCCGCGCAGCGGCGAGCTCGACCCGTCCGAGTGCTGGCACTGCGAGCGCGGGTCGGACCACTGGATCTGGAAGGACGACCTCTGGCACGTCGCATCCGACGGCCCGAGTGGCATCCCCCTCGTCGCGGGCCTCGCCCCCAACGCCCACGTCCGGCTGCACGAGATGCCGGCCGACCTGCTGGCGAGCATGGGCGCGGTGGTCCAGCGGCTCGCCGGGGTGATCCAAGGGCTCGACGGCGTGGCTCGCACGCACTTCTCCCGCTGGGGCGACGGCAGCGCGCACTTCCACATGGCCTTCATGGCCCGGCCGCTGGGCATGATGCAGGCTCGCGGCTACATGCTGGCGGTCTGGGACGACGTGCTCCCGCCCGCCGACCCCGACCTCCTGGCCGCCAACCGCGAGCAGGTTGCCCGGGCGATGGCGGCCGGCGGCGGGCGGGCGCTGGTCTGACCCGGCCCACCTGGCTGTGATGCCCAGTCAGGCGCCACGGCAACGAGGAGAAGCAGCACAACCTGCACCAGGAAGAAGGAACGGCAGCTGCGTCGGTGCCCTCACGGTTGCAGAGGCTGAAGTCCCCATGCGTTGCTCGCGGCAGCGAAGAAGAGTGCCACCCCCAGGAGCACTGCGACCACGTGCGGGAACATGACGTTCGGCAGGACAAACCGAGCCAGCAGGAGGGCACGGATCCGTTCCGGGGTGCGTCGTTCCGGTGGGTCAGCCCTCCAGTCCGACTGTCCCTTCTTTCCGCGAAAGCCCCACGACATGTCGATTCGCGGCGAGGACGCCTTCCCCAGGCTGCTCAGCTCGACAGCGTTCAGCTCGTACGCGGCGACTTCGATGTCCCGCATCCGGCTGTAGTACCGAAGCTGGTGGCCCTTCATGAGGCCGTCGAGGAACCAGAATGCGGCGGCGGTGGCCGCTCCCAGAGCGAACAGTGCGAAGTGCTGCTGCTGGAACCCCAGACCGAGAGCCGCCAGGGACAGGGTTACCGACCAGCCCTTCACGATCATCATGCGGCCGTCGGCGCCGGCGACGGCATCGACGAGCGCGTAGTACTCCCGGGCGAGGTCCTCGCGGAGCGCTAGTTCCCGCGGCGTCATGGCCGGCTGCTCGCTCATGACCCTCATGGTGCGATGCGCAGGCCTGTTTGGTTCGGCAGCGCGCCGAGCAGGAGGCCGCCCGCATGATGGCGGGGTGAGGGTCAACGTGGCGAAAGTGGACAGCACGTCGGAAGTGCCACCACAGCGCTCCCACCCAGGCGGAGGGCTCCGATGGCCAGCCTGGTCGGGCTACAGACACCGGGCCCGCCGCGGCCCAGACTCGCATCATGACCGAGACGACGCCCCGGACCGCAGCAGAGCGCGTGGCGCGGCTCTTCGACGAGCTCGCTCCCGACTACGACCAGACCGGCGTCGAGCTGTTCAGGCCGGTCGGCGCCCGGCTCGTGGAGCTGCTCCAGCCGCGCCCGGGCGAGCGTGCGCTCGACATCGGCTGCGGCCGGGGTGCGGTCACGTTCCCGCTGGCCAGGGCGGTGGGCGGCCAGGGGCGGGTCACCGCCGTGGACGTGTCTCCCACGATGGTGGAGCTGACCCGGGCGCAGGCCCTGCGGGAGGGTCTGGACAACATCGACCTGCACACGATGGACGCCTCCGCACCGACCCTCCCCGAGCACGGCTGGGACGTGCTCGCGTCGTCGTTGGTGCTGTTCTTCCTCCCCGACCCGGCCGCCGCCCTGGCCGCCTGGATGCGGCTGCTCAGACCGGACGGCCGGCTCGGGGTGACCACCTTCGGGCCGCAGGACGACGTGTGGAAGGCCGTGGACGGACTCTTCGCCGACTATCTGCCCGCGGGCCTGCTCGACGCCCGGACCAGCGGCACGCAGGGCCCCTTCGCCGACGACGCCGGCATGGAGCGGCTGCTGCTGGACTGTGGGGCGAGGACGGTGAGCACCCGGACCGAGCCGGTCGCGGTGACGTTCGACGGCCCGGAGTCGTGGCGGGCGTTCAGCATGTCGGTCGGGCAGCGGGCGATGTGGAAGCAGGTCCCCGAGGAGCGTCACCCGGACCTGTTCGCCGCGGCGTCCGCGCTGCTGGAGAAGGCGCGCACCGCCGACGGCCGGATCGTGCTGACCCAGCAGGTCCGCTACACGCTGGGCGTGGTCGGCTGACCGGTCACCGCGGCAGCAGCGTGTCGCCGAGCCAGCCGCCCGGCCGGAAGCCCGGCAGCACCGCGAACGTCGCCGAGCCGGTCGCCGTGGTCCACGTGTTGAGGGCGTCCCCGGCGTCCAGGCGCTGCTGGATCGGCACGAACTGGCGGCCGACGTCGGCCTGGAAGCTCAAGAACAGCAGGCCGCTCTCGGTGCCCGCCGGCCTGTCGGTGCCCGCGTCCGCGGTGTAGTTCAGGCCCTTGCGGAAGATCCGGGCGCCCGCGTTCTGCGTCGGGTGCGACAGCCTCGCGTGCGCGTCCAGGGCGATCGCCCGCCGCCCGTCGCGGACCGCCCGCAGGTCCAGGCCGTCCTTCTCGGAGCCGCCGCTGAGCGGCGCCCCGGTGGCCAGGTCCCGCCCGACGGCCCGCTCCTGCTGGTCCCGCGTCAGCCGGTCCCAGCCGTCGAGGTCCAGGCGGATCCGGCGGACCACCAGCGTGGTGCCGCCGCGGAACCAGTCCGGCTCGCGCGCCCAGACCGTGCGGGCGAACAGTGGGGTGCCCGGTGCCGGGTTGGCGCTGCCGTCCACCTGCCCGAAGAGGTTGCGCCCGGTGACCGGCCGGCCCATGGCGTCGTACCCGTTCCAGAAGCCGGTCTGCCGCCACCGCAGGGTCGCGAACGGTGCGGCGTCCGCGACCAGGCGCCGGGCCGCGTGGGCGACCGAGGTGCCGTCGTGGGCGGCGACGACGAGGACCAGGTCGCCGCCCGACCAGCGCGGCTCGAGGCGGTCGTGCCGCATCGGGGGTACGTCGACCAGGCCGGCCGGCCGGCGCGCACGGAGCCCGTCGAGCCCGTCGAGCCCGTCGAGCCCGAACACCCGGCCGCCGACGCCGACGGTGATCGTCAGGTCCGCGTGGGGCGTGGCCAGCTCCGGGGCGGTGTCGCCGGGCGCGGGCCGTCCCGCGGCGAGCGCGACGACGTCCCCGGTCCACAGCCGCAGCAGCCGGCCGAGCGCCGCGGCGTCGACGGCGCCGCGCAGGTCGAGCGCGAGCACCTCGGCGAACCGCGGGGTGGGCGTGGCGATCCCGGCCTGGTGGGCGCCGTACGGGCTCACGGTGCCCATCGGGAGCGCCGGCGCGGCCGCCGCGGTCCCGGACCCGTCGCGCAACGCGGCGGCGGTGACCGGTCCGGCCACGGCGGCACCGGCGGCGGCACCGGCGGCGGCGCCGCCGAGGACGGACAGGAAGCGGCGGCGCGACGGCGGCCGGTCCGGCTCGGTCACCCCATCGGGGACGCGTCGGGGCTCATCGAGCCGGAGGGGTGCCCCTGGCCGGGCGCGTGGTAGTGCGGCTCCTCCTCGGTGAACGCCTTGACCGGCACGGTGAGCCGGGAGGAGGTGCCGTCGGAGAACTCCAGGGTCAGGTCGACCTCGTCGCCCGGGGCGAGCGTGCGCTCCAGGCCCATCAGCATCACGTGGTAGCCCCCGGGCATCAGCACCTTGCCGCGGCCGGCGGTGACCACGATCCCGCCGTCCACCTCGCGCATGACGTTCCTGCCGTCGACCCTGGCCGTCTCGTGGAGCTGGACCACGGGTGCGACGGAGGACGACGCGCCGGTGAGGGTCACGTCGGCGCTGCCGGGGTTGTCGATGGTCATGAAGGCGCCGGTCATCGAGGTGTCCTGGGTGCCCGCGGTGGCCCGGACCCAGGCGCCCGCCACGATGACCGACCGCGCGGACGCCGCGGTCTCGGCGATCCCCTCGTCGCCGGCTCGTGACCCGCAGGCGCTCAGCGAGGTGGCGAGGAGGGCGGCCAGCAGGGCGAGGATCGCGGCGAGGTGTCGACCGGCACGGGAAGTCATACCCCCCAGGGTATATGACCCGGGATCCGCTACCCGGGCTCGGCCTCGCGGACGGCGGCGACGAGGCGACGGACGGCGTCCCGGAGCTCCTGCTCGGCGTCCAGGCCCGCCGCGCGCGCCTCGACCACCGTCGCCAGCAGCCGGTCGCCGAGGGTCTCCCCCGGGCCCTCCGCGGGCCTCACCCCGACCTTGGCGGCCTTGCCGAGCACCTTGTCGGCGAGCGCGAGCGCGGGCAGCGCGAGGGGCACCCCCTCGAGCACCGAGCTGCGGCCCTTCTCGGAGGCCTTGAGCGTCTCCCAGCTCGCCTCGACCTCACCCACCGACGGAGCGCCGGCGCCCTCTGCACGCGCGAACACGTGCGGGTGCCGGTGCACGAGCTTGTCGACGATGCCCGCGGCCACGTCGTCGATCGTGAACCCCTCGGACTCGGCGGCGATCCGGGCGTGGAAGTACACCTGGAGAAGCAGGTCGCCGAGCTCCTCGCGCAGGTGCACCTCGTCGCCGGTGTCGATGGCCTCGAGCGTCTCGTAGCTCTCCTCGAGCAGGTACCTCGCCAACGAGCGGTGGGTCTGCTCGCGGTCCCAGGGACAGCCGACCCGCAGCCGGTCCATCACCGTCACCAGGTCCAGCAGCCGCGCGCCCGGCACGTCGTACGACCCGTGCAGGACCTCGACGCCGACCCCGGACTCGCCGGAGACGATCTCGGCGGCCAGCTCCGGCGGCAGCCGGTCGGCCTCCTCGTCGGACGCCAGCCACACCACGTCACCACCCGCGGCGGCGGCCGCGGCGAGCAGCCCCGCCGCCGCCGACGCCGGGTGTACGTCGACCGGGTGGCCGGCCGCGGCGACCGCGCGGGCCAGCGGCAGCTCGTCCGAGGACGCGAGCCGTCGCGACGCGGAGGCGACCGACTGCCAGGCCGACCAGGACATCAGCCCGGGGGCGACCCGGGGACTGGTGACCAGGAGGGTCAGGGTGGAGGTCAGCCGCACTTCTGCGACGCCGGCAGCGAGGCCACCCACCCGGCGGACGGGTCCGGGGTGGCGCCGTCGGCCGCCCTCGCGGAGACCGGGACCGACAGCGAGCCGCTGGTGGGCTGCATGGCCCCCTTGGCCTCGTCGAAGGTGCCGTAGCGGGGATCGACCGAGATGTCCACGCTCTTGTCGAACCGGCTCCGCAGCGTGCGGCCGGCGGCGATCACCTGGTTCTGGTCCGTGGTCGGCTTGCCCTGCGAGGCGAGGTACCTCTGCCCCACGTCGAGGAGGATCAGCTGGCCCTCGGCGTAGTCGGTGAGGGCCTGCCGGAAGGCGTCCCGCTGGTCGGCGGGCAGGGCGTCGATCGTCTGCCGGTTGCCGGCCAGCGCCTGGGAGACCATCTTCTGGTCGGGCTCGACGCCCGTGGCGGCGCCGAACTGGCGCGACAGCTCACTGTCGAGCAGCACCCGGAGCGCGCCCTGCCGGGCCCCGCGGCTGGCCAGCGCCTGGCCCTGCGAGCCGCCGGCGTCCGCCGAGCAGAGCGCGGCGGCGACCTCGTCGACCCGCTGCTTGGAGATCACCTGGTCGCCGACCACGGCGGCCGCCCCCGGGTGCAGCCCGCAGCCCGACAGCAGGACCGCCGCGACGGCTGCGAGGACGAGGGCCTTGACGTTGCGTGCACGGGTCACGGTGGTTGTTCTCCCTAGCTGGTCGTGCTGGCTGCGGTCCGGTCGACCACGGCATCGATCACCTGGCGTGCCCAGGTGAGCAGCGCCTCGTCCCTGATCGGCGTTCCGCCCACGACGGCGGTCGAGGGCCTCGGCACGAGCATCGTACGCAGGTTCGCCTTCACGATGCTCTTCGGGTAGAGCCGGTTGAGGCGGACCACGCCGGAGTCGGGCAGCTCCACCGGGGCGAAGCGGACGTACTTGCCCTGGACGGTGACCTCGGCGAGCCCCGCGGCCCGGGCCCGGGCCCGGATGCGGGCCACCTCGAGCAGGCTGACGACCGGGGGCGGCGGGTCGCCGTAGCGGTCGACCAGCTCGGCCCGGATCGCCTCGACGTCCTCGTCGCTGCGCACCTCGGCGAGCCGCTTGTACATCTCCAGCCGCAGCCGCTCGCTCGGCACGTAGTCGTGCGGCAGGTGCGCGTCGATCGGCAGCTCGATCTTGGTCTCCGGCACCTCCTCGGCGGTGTCGCCCCGGAACTCCGAGACCGCCTCCCCGACCAGCCGCACGTAGAGGTCGAAGCCGACGTCGGCGATGTGGCCGGACTGCTCGCCGCCGAGCAGGTTGCCGGCGCCGCGGATCTCGAGGTCCTTCATCGCGATCGCCATGCCGCCGCCGAGGTCGGAGTGCTGCGCCAGGGTGGCCAGCCGCTCGTGCGCGGTCTCGGTCAGCGGCTTGTCCGGCGGGTAGAGGAAGTAGGCGTAGGCGCGCTCGCGGCCGCGGCCGACCCGCCCGCGCAGCTGGTGGAGCTGGGAGAGCCCGAGCATGTCCGCGCGCTCGATGACCAGCGTGTTCGCGTTGGAGACGTCCAGCCCGGACTCGACGATCGTGGTGCACACGAGCACGTCGAACCGCTTCTCCCAGAAGTCGACCATCACCTGCTCGAGCTGGTGCTCCCCCATCTGCCCGTGCGCCACGGTGATCCGTGCCTCGGGGACCAGCCGGCGCAGGTGCGCCGCCGCCTTCTCGATCGACTGCACCCGGTTGTGGATGTAGAAGACCTGGCCCTCGCGCAGCAGCTCGCGCCGGACCGCGGCGGTGACCTGCCGGTCCTCGTAGGCGCCGACGTAGGTGAGCACCGGGTGCCGCTCCTCCGGCGGGGTGGTGATCGTGGACATCTCGCGGATGCCGGTGATCGCCATCTCCAGGGTGCGCGGGATCGGCGTCGCCGACATCGCGAGCACGTCCACGGAGGTCCGCAGCCGCTTCATCTGCTCCTTGTGCTCGACCCCGAAGCGCTGCTCCTCGTCGACGATGATCAGGCCGAGGTTCTTGATCAAGATGTCGGGGTTGAGCAGCCGGTGGGTGCCGATGACGATGTCGACGGTGCCGTCGGCGAGCCCGGCGATCGTCTCGTTGGCCTCCTTGTCGCTCTGGAACCTGCTCAGCCCCTTGAGGATCACCGGGAAGCCGGCCATCCGCTCCGCGAACGTGGAGAAGTGCTGCTGCACCAGCAGCGTGGTCGGCACGAGGACGGCGACCTGCTTGCCGTCCTGCACGGCCTTGAAGGCCGCCCGCACCGCGATCTCGGTCTTGCCGTAGCCGACGTCCCCGCAGACCAGCCGGTCCATGGGGACCTCCTGCTCCATGTCGGCCTTGACCTCGTCGACCGTCGACAGCTGGTCGGGGGTCTCCACGAAGGGGAACGCGTCCTCGAGCTCGCGCTGCCAGGGGCTGTCCGGGCCGAACGCGTGCCCCCTGGTGGCCTGCCGGGCGGCGTAGAGCTTGATCAGCTCGGCGGCGATCTGGCGGACCGCCTTGCGGGCCCGGCCCTTGCGCCTGGCCCAGTCCGCCCCACCGAGCCGGTCCAGGGTGGGCTGCTCGCCGCCGACGTAGCGGGTGACCTGGTCGAGCTGGTCGGTGGGCACGAAGAGCCGGTCCGGCGGCCCGCCGCGTTTGGACGAGCCGTACTCCAGCACGAGGTACTCCCGGGTGGCGCCCTGGACCTCCCGCTGCCGCATCTCGACGTAGCGGCCGACCCCGTGCTGCTCGTGGACCACATAGTCGCCGGGCGCGAGCTCGAGCGGGTCGATCTGCCGCTTGCGGCGCGTGGGCATCTTGCGCATGTCCTTGGTGGACGAGCGCTGCCCGGAGATGTCGTCACCGGTGAGCAGGGCCAGGCACAGCTCGTCGACGACGAAGCCGTGCTCGAGGGTCGCGGTGGTGACCGTGACCACCGACTCCGCGGCGGCGTCGTCGGCGTCCAGGGACTCGACGTACCGGACGGCGACGTCGTGCTCCTTGAGCACCTCCACCATGCGCTGGGCCGGGCCGTGCCCCTCGGTGACCAGGACGACGCGGCTCCGCGCGGCCAACCACGCACGGATGTCCGCCACGGCCCTCTCGACGTCGCCGTGGTAGGCCTCGACGGGCCGGATCGGGACGGCGCGGGACTCGACCGCGCCGGCCTCGACGTCGACGTCGACCCGGACGACCTCGCCGAGGCTGTCGCGCAGCGGCTCGGCCGGCGGCTGCGGCTCGAGATCCCCGTCGAGCCCGAACGGCGACAGGCTCCACCACGGCTTGCCCTGGGCGAGGCTGAGCGCGCGGACGTCGGCCAGCGTGTGGTACGACGCGGCCCCCAGGTCGATCGGCGCCTTGCCGCCCCCCGCCGCCGCCGCCCAGGAGGCGTCGAGGAACTCCTCGCTGGTGGCGACCAGGTCGTGGGCCCGGCTGCGGGCCCGCTCGGGGTCGAGGACCAGCACGTGGGTCTCGACCGGCATCAGGTCGATGAGCATCTCCATGTCGTCGACGAGTGCCGGCGCCAGCGACTCCATGCCCTCGACGGCGTGCCCCTCGGCGAGCTTCTCGGTGAGCTCGCGCAGCTGCGGGTGCGACTCGCCCAGCCGCCGGGCCCGGTCGCGCACCTCGTCGGTGAGCAGCAGCTCGCGGCACGGCGGCGCCCACAGCCGGGTCCGCGGCTCCAGGGTGCGCTGGTCGGCGACCGCGAACGACCGGATCTCCTCGACCTCGTCGCCCCAGAACTCCACGCGCAGCGGGTGCTCCTCGGTGGGCGGGAAGACGTCCACGAGGCCGCCGCGCACGGCGAACTCCCCGCGTCGCTCCACCAGGTCGACACGGTGGTAGGCCGCGCCCGCCAGCCGGCGTACGACGTCCTCGAGGTCGGCCTGCAGACCCACCGTCAGCTCGACCGGCTCCAGGTCGGCGAGCCCCTTCACCTGCGGCTGGAGCACCGACCGGACGGGAGCCACCACCACGCGCACCGGCCCGTTCGTCGGGTCGGTGCCGGGGTGACGCAGCCGGCGCAGCACCGCGAGCCGCCTGCCCACGGTGTCGCTGCGCGGGGAGAGCCGCTCGTGGGGCAACGTCTCCCACGCCGGGTAGTAGGCGACCAGCGCGGGGTCCATGACGCAGCCCAGCGCGCTGACCAGGTCCTCGGCCTCGCGGGCGGTCGCCGCGACCGCAAGGACCGTGCGGCCCGCGTCGACGAGCCCCCGGACCACGAACGGCCGCAGCGCCGCCGGCGCGGAGAGGTCCAGGGTGGGCACGGCGGCCCCCCGGGCGTCCTGGACGGCGCCGGCGAGCGTCTTGTCCTGCAGGACCAGGTCGGCCAGACCCTTGAGACTCACGCGCAACTCCTCGAACGGCACCACGAGCGCCCCCTGCCGGGCCGGCGAGGGGGTGGGTGCCCAGTCTACGGGCGCCGGCCCACCGCGCCGACGCGGCGGCTAACCGTCCCGGGCCGCCGACCAGGCGGCGATCTCGGGATCGCTGCGCAGGACGCAGAACTCGTTCCCCTCCGGGTCGCGCAGGACCGCCCAGCCGCGGCCGTCGGGCTCGCGTCGGTCGTCGGCCAGCGTCGCGCCCAGGCCCAGCAGCCGGTCGACCTCCCGGTCGCGGGTGTCCGTGCCGGCCGGACGCAGGTCGAGGTGCAGCCGGTTCTTGACCGTCTTGTCCTCCGGGACCTCGAGAAAGATCAGCCCGACGCGGCCCCCGGACGGGTCGACGATCACGCACTCGGTGTGGCCGGGCTCGTTGGGGTCGTCGGGCAGGTCGGTGTAGCCGAGCACCGGCTTCCACCACTCGGACAGCTCGAAGGCGTTGTGGCAGTCGACGGCGAGGTGATGGATGAAGACGGTCATGCCGGCCAGTCTCACGGATCGGCGCCGGTGGCGCGACCGGGTTTCGGCCCGGGCGGGATCAGCGGCTGCGAGCCACGGCGCAGGAGTTGTCGCCGAGGTAGGGGTAGGCCTGGGGCGACACGACGATGCCGTAGGGCACCCGCTCGCAGGTCGAGCCGTCGACGCGGCCTCTCGACGTGCCGGAGAAGATCATCGCCGCGCGGGCGGCACCCCGGACGGTCACGTCCTTGACCAGCGGGGCCGCCCGGCCCGAGACCTGGAGGCCGACCTGGCCGCCGTCGAACACGTCGTGGCTGAACAGGGGCCGGGCGGTGTCGAGGACGGCGGCGCCGGCGCCGTTGCCATCGAACCGGCTGCCGCGGACCGCCCCCGAGCTCTGGCCGGTGAAGCAGACGCCGCACTGCCCGTTGCGCACGAAACGCGAGGTGCGGATGCTCGCGCGGTGACCGCCGCTGAGCAGGACTCCCGCCGCGTCGTTGTCGACCAGCTCGGTGCCGGTCAGCTCCAGCGTGGTGCCGCGGTGGGCCTCGAGGCCGCCCTGGGCGGTCATCATCACGCCGCTGCCGCCCTGGCCGGGCCGGCCGGTCCGTGCGCCGGCGACCCTCGCGCGGGTGAGGACCAGCGACGAGGTGGGGCCGGCCATCACCACCGACGCCGGCTGGGTGCCGGTGTGCCGGACGGTCAGGTCGGACAGCTCGACCCGGCCGTCGGTGAGCACCAGCACGTCGGCGTCGGGGGCCGCGGAGACGAGGGTGGTGCGGTCACGTCCCTTCCCGCGCAGCGTCACGCCCTGCAGGAGCACCAACGCCTCGGGCAGCCGGTAGCGACCGGCGACCAGCCGCACGACGGACCCGGGCGCGAGACCCGCGACCGTCCGCGCCAGGTCGTCCCCCGGCCGCACCGTCCGGGTCTCCGCCGCCACCCCGACCGCGCCGGTCATCGACGCCTCGAGGCGCAGCAGCACGGCGTGCGCGACCGGGCCGCGGGTCCTGACCCCCTCCAGGCCGTTGCGGAAGTCGTCCTGGAACGTCGGGAAGTCGCACCCGAGGTTCTGCAGGCTGAGCTTGGTGTCCTCGAGGGCCGAGCGCAGGTCGACCTCGCTCCCCTTCGGCCGGCGGTTGTCCGCGCCGCCGGACGTGGCGAGCGGCGCGCCGTAGCCGTCGACGTACTGCTGGACCGACGCCAGGAGGCGGGAGGTCACCTTGTCGCAGCGCGCCTTCTGCGCCTGGGCGGACGCAGACGGGGACGGCGTGCGGTCGGCCGGGGTGTCCCCCTGGCTGCAACCGCTCACCGTCACCAGGCAGGCGACCAGCGCCCCGGCCCACGCGGCTCTTCGGGTCACGCGCTCAGCATAGGGACGCGGGCCCGCCGCCGTGGACGGTACAGCGCAGTCGACACGAGCAGGAGCACGAGCAGCGAGACCGGCGGGGGCACGGGCGCGTGGCCGCGCGTGGCCGCCTGCTGTCCCGGCACGGCGAGAGCCGGCACCGTCGGCGCGGGGCTGACGGCCGGCGCGATCCCGGCCGTCAGCACGGCGGTGGCGAGCACGCGAACCGTGGCCGCGGCGACGGCCCGCCCCTCCGCGCGAAGCGAAGGGACGGACGTGAGGGCCCGGACGACGGCGACGCCGGGCGCGACCCGGCTCGACGGCTGCTCCGCCGTCGCCGGCCGCGGCGGCACGACGGCCGCCGGCTCGGTGGTGCGCACGCCGGGCGCGAGCACGGGCGCCATCGGGCCGGTGCCGGTGTGCCCGAGCCCGAGGACGTGGCCGAGCTCGTGCACGACCACGCTGAACAGGTCGACCCGACCGGGCGTGACCCGGGCGCCGGTGCTCCAGCCCCAGCCCGCCGCGTCGGAGTCGAGCAGGACGCTCCGCCCGGACGCCTCGCCCAGGTCGCGGCCGGCCAGGGACCCGACGTGCAGCCGGACCGCGGCGAGGATGTCCGGATCGGCGCCTCGGGCCAGCCAGTAGGCACGGGCCTCGGCGAGCACGCGCTCGGCTGCCGCCGGGCTCAGCCGTGAGGTGGTGCCCGGCCCCATCGCGGCGGCGATCAGCTTGCTCGCGTCGTCGTTGAGCACGGTGAGCGTCCCGTTGCCGGTGGCGACGGTGGCGTTGACCGGGGAGGCGAGGCTCAGCAGCACCGTCTCGTCGGGCTCGGCCGCGGTGTCGCCGTACACGATGACGCTCACGGTCGCGGAGAGCACGCCGGGGGCGAAGGTCACGGTGACCGGACCGCTCCAGGCCTGGTAGTCGGTGCCGGCCGTGGCGGTGCCGCCGGCGAGGCTCGCCACCACCGAGACGGTGCTGGTGGACGCCCACGACAGGGTGACCGGCACCGTGACGGTCCGCGTGGTGCTGCCCTCGCTCACCGAGACGCTGCCGATGGACACGGTCGGGGTCATCGAGAGGAACACCGGGTCGTCGGTCCGCACCCGGGTCGAGAGGAACGTGGCCGTGCCGCTCTCGGCGAGCAGCCCGAACCGGCCGTCGCCGACGCCGGCGTTGAAGCCGAAGCTCACGGCGAAGGCACCGTTGACGGAGACGCTGGCCGACGCGCCCTTCAGCGTGACGACCATGGTGTACGCGGTGCCGGCACTCAGCGCCTGCGCGACCGCGGTGTCCACCGTGAAGCCACGCCGCGGGCTGTGGTGGCCGATGACGATGCGCTGGCCCGGCACGTCGAGCAGCGCGAACTTGTAGTCGTTGCCGGCGTACTGGTCGAACACGACACCTGCCATGCCGGCCGTCCGCAGCCTGGCGGTGAGCTCGACCCACGAGGTGCTCGCCAGCCGGACGCCCTGGGGCAGACCGGTGGTCGCGATGGCCGAGGGCCCGGTGGCCGTGTAGCCGGTGCCGGACTGCGTCCACCTCCCGGTCACGGGGGTGATGCTTCCGGCGCCGGTGGTGAGGTCCGTGGTCGCGTCGTACGTGGTCTGCGGCGGCAGGATCTGCACCTTGACGTTGTCGAAGACGCCGCGGGCGTTCTGGGAGCCCATGCCCACCATGCCCTTGTTCAGCGCGAACCGCACGCCGTCGACGTAGCGGGGGGCGTAGGTGTAGGAGAAGGCGCTGGTCCCGTCGACCGTGAGCGTGGCGGTGGTGCCGTTCACGGCGACCAGGAGGTTGTAGTACTGGCCGTACTTCAGCTGCTTCGGCGTCTGCGCGACCACGTTCCAGCCGTAGGCGTCGCGGTAGCCCATCACGAGCTTGTTGATCGAGACGTCGATGCCGGCGAACTTGAAGTCGTTCGGACCGAAGTAGTCGAAGATGATGTAGGCGTTGGCGTTCCAGCCACCGGTCGGCTTCTGGGACTTCACGGCCGCGGCCATCTCGTAGTAGACCGGAAGGTAGTCGTCGACGTAGAACACCGCGGCGGCGTCCTTGCCGAGGCTCTGCGCGGCCACCTGCAGCGCACCGCCGCTGACCTGCCAGCTGCCGCTGTCGACGTAGAAGCCCTGGGTCTGGCCGTTGTTGAAGTCCGCCCCGCGCAGCACGTCGCGACGCCCGCCGGGCACGTTGCCGGGCTGCGGGTCACGCGGCCCGCCGGTCTGGTCCTGCCACTCGTCGTCCTTCTGGGTGACCAGGCCGATCTCGCCGTAGGGCTCGCCGTTCCTCTTGTCTGCCGCGGTGCCGAGCGTCGGGTCGGCGCCCTGGGCCTTGGACAGTGCGTAGAGGAAGTCGAAGAGACCCGGCGGCACCTGGCGGCTGATCGTCGCGATGCCGAACGGCGAGAACGGCACGATGTAGCTGTTGAACTCGCCCACCCAGTCGATGAGCCGGTCGCCGCCGGTGTTGCCGATCAGGACGTCGAGCCCGGCGCCGCCGAACACGCGGTCCTCGTACTCGCTGTTCGTCTCCGGCTGGTCGTTCAGGCCACCGTTCGTGGTCAGGATGTCGTCGGCGTTGAGCAGGTCGTTGCCCCAGCCACCCCACAGCGTGTCCTTGCCGGTGCCGCCCACGAGCCAGTCGTTGCCGTGGTCGCCGAACAGGACGTCGGCGCCGTCGTTGCCGACACCGGTCGTGATGGCCGGGCCCTCGGTCGCGTCGTTGTTGAGGAACCACTCACCGCCGGTGCCGTCACTGGTCGCGGCACCGTTGCCGTCGAGCAGGATCTTGCGACGCGGGTTGTACTCGTCGTAGAGGACGAACTGGCCCGACGCGGCGTCGTAGCCGAGCAGCGTGCCGTCGTCGAACGGGCGGTTCCAGTCGGTCCGCACCAGACCCGTGCTGGTGAAGACGCCGTTCACCGTGTCGTACGTCGGCGCGTAGGACTCGTTCAGCGCCTCCGCTCCGGAGATCGCGTCGTCACCGGCACCGCCGTGGATGAAGTCGGCGCCGAGCCCGCCGAAGATCACGTCGTTGGCGTACGCCGGTGTGGCCAGCGGCTCGTCGTAGCCGTCGCTCGCCGGGTTGAGGGCGAACGGCGTCAGGTCGACGTACTTGTTCAGCTCGCCGGTCACGTAGGTCGTGGCGGTCTGGATGCTGCCCGGGGTGCTGATGCTCGTCTGCGTGCTCGCCGTCGTCACGCCGTTGAGCGGCTCGGTGGACCCGTTGCGGCTGGTGAAGATCCGGCCGTCGTCGCCCAGGATGCCGTCCTGGCCGGTGCCGCCGCTGACCCAGTCGTGGCCCCAGCCGCCGATGATGTCGTCGTCGCCGGCGTCGCCGAACACCACGTCGTTGCCGCCGCCGGTGTAGACGGTGTCGTCGCCGCCCTCGCCGTGGATCTCGTCGGCGCCCCAGATGTCGAGGGTGGCCGTGCCCGCGACGGCGGGGTCGACGCCGGTGCCCGGGAAGAGCTCGGGCCGGCGGTCGGGTCCGCCCGGCGTGTAGTCGAGCAGGGTGACCGCCCGCGGCAGCAGCCGCACCGTGTCGGTGTAGGTGTCGTAGGTGAACGTGCGGTACGTCGTCGTCGAGCCGCTCACGCTCACCAGCCGGACGATGTCCCCGTTGTCGCCGACGATCGCGTCGGAGTCGCTGCCGTGGCCGCCGACGTCGTTGCTGCGGTCGAAGGCGTCGCCGGCGCCGCCGAAGATCAGGTCGCTGCCGTCGGGACGCTGCGCCATGGCGGTGAGGCTGAACATCGACGAGCTGCCGCCGACCAGGTCGTCGCGACCGAGGCCGCCGAAGATCACGTCGGTGCCGCCACCGCCCTCGACGTAGTCCTCGCCGTCGGTGCTCGGGTCGGCACTGGTTGCCGGCGAGACCGTCAGCACGCCGTCGACCCGGCTTGCGGACGCGTCCTTCGTGGCGGCCACACGGTCGTAGGCCGGGTCGCCGATCGAACCGTCGCCGAGGATGGTGTCGTCGCCGAGCTGGCCGAAGACCATGTCGTCGCCCGCCCCGCCCGCGATGTAGTCGGCGCCGAACCCGTCCGCGGGCACGCCCGTCGCGGCCTGTTCGGTGGCGGCGTCGTGGTTCTCGACGGTGATCCGGAAGTCGCCCCAGACCGCGTGGCCGCGCGGATCGAGACGCCAGGTGCCGTCGTTGAGCGCGTTGCCCCCGGTCCCGTCCTGGGCGGTGCTGTAGATCTGGCTGCCCGACAGCGTCTGGAAGCGTGGGCTGGTGTAGTCGCCGTACGACGCGCTGCGGTCCAGCGCCACGTTGTCGCCGAACACCAGGTCGCGCCCGGTCCCGCCGTCCAGGTCGTCGTTGCCGGTGCCGCCGACGACGACGTCCTCGCCGGCCTCGGCGAACACCAGGTCGTCGCCGCCGATGCCGTTGTCGACCACGTCGATCTTCACGACCTGGAGCGCACCGCTCCTGACCGCCCAGTCGACCGCGGCGTGGTCGCCCACCACGACGTCGTCGCCCGCGCCGCTGAAGACGAAGTCGCCCGCGGCGCCGCCCAGGATCACGTCCAGACCGTCCAGGGTCCAGATCAGGTCCGCCCCGCCGACGGTCGGGTCGGTGGTGGTGAGCGATCCGGAGGCCATCGGCAGGCTGCCCCACTGGCGGGTCTCGTCCGGGACCGCCGTGAACCGGCCGTTGTCACCGAGGACGATGTTGCGACCGGAGCCCGCCAGGATGGTGTCGGCACCGGTGCCACCGAAGACGATGTCCGCTCCGTCCTCGGGCTGCGAACCGTCGCACACCGTCTGGCCGGCCTCGGTCCGGCTGCGGCCGGTGCAGATCGTGTCCGCTCCGCCGAGGGCCGTGTCGGTGCTCCAAACCCGGTCGAGGTCGGTGGGGTCGCCGTCGAGCAGCACGTAGTCGACGAAGCCGTGGTCTCCGAACACGATGTCGGTGGCGTCCGCGGTCGCCGCGCGGTCGCTGGCGATGGTGTCCGCGCCGGCTCCGCCGAAGATCGTGTCCTTGCCGCTGCCGGTCGTCACGGTGTCGTCGCCGCCGATGGTCGGGTCGGTGGTGATGACCAGGCCGACCAGCCGGCCCTCGACGCCGTCGGTCTTGTCGCCGAAGCCGCCGTTGCCCGAGACCGCGACCGCCGCCTCCTCGAGGGTGGCGAGCTGCTCCGGCGTGAGCACGGAGCCACCCAGGCCCGCAACCGGCGGCACCGTGCCCGGGGTGAACCACAGCACCCGGCCGCGGTCGGCGAGGACGATGTCGCCGCCGGTGCCGCCGTGGATCTCGTCCGCGCCCTGGCCGCCGAAGATCACCAGCGGGAGGGTCGAGGACTCCGCGTGCACGGTGTCGTTGTCGCTCCCGGAGGCCTGGGCGAGCGTGAAGCTCTCGGTCAGCAGCCGGGTCACCTCGACCACGACGTACGACGCGCCGTCGCCCGCCGTGAGGTCGGCCAGGTCGTGCTGGGTCCCGGCGTCGAAGCCGAGCGTCGACCCGGAGACCGAGCACGTGGGGCCGTCGGGGCCGCAGACCACGACTCCGTTGACGAAGACTCGCACCGACTCGCCGGCGCCGAGCGGGGTGCCGAGGTCGAACGTCTGCGGCCCGGTCAGCAGGGCGATGCTGGTGCTCACCTGGTGCACGGTCACCACGACGACGTCGCCCGGCTCGAACGAGTCGAACAGGCCCACGACGTCGAGCCGGTTGCTGACGACGTAACGGTTCAGGTCGACGGGGGCGCCGTTCACGCTGACGGACAGCGCGTCGCCGGCCACCGGTGCGTCGCCGTCGGCCAGGTCCACGCCACGGCTGCCGAGGTCGAGGACGTTGTCGTTCGGGCCCTGCGTGTTGAGCACGAAGAAGCCGTCCTGGCCGTCGGTGAGGTCCACGGTCAGCCGGTCGTCGCCGAGTCCGGTGTTGAGCCAGGTGGTGGTGCGCACGCCGGTGCG
This sequence comes from uncultured Actinomycetota bacterium, assembly GCA_963838025.1. GTDB lineage: Bacteria > Actinomycetota > Actinomycetes > Propionibacteriales > Nocardioidaceae > Nocardioides_B. The sequence continues at coordinate 133,350 of CAWIPF010000003.1, read as the reverse complement.
GTGGTGGGTGCCGTCGACGGTGAAGGTGTCGGCGCCCGAGCCGGACCAGATCCGGATGCCGTCGGCGAAGGTGCCGTCGGCGGCGGCGCGCCAGGTGATGGAGCCGGTGGCGAGCCCGACCAGGTAGATCTCCTGCGCGGCACCGAAGAGCGTCGCTCCCTCGGCGGCGGTGACGGCCGCGTCGCGCGCGGCGGCCGCGCTGCGGGAGTCGGTCATCAGCACGGGCGCGGTCGCGGTTCCGTCGCCGACGTCGGTGCCCTCGTCGCTGATCAGCAGGGTGTGCCGTCCGCTGCCGAGGTCGAGGTTGAGGGTGCCGTCGACCGCGTCGAGGTCCCCGGCGAGGAACTGGGGCCGGTCGGCAAGGCCGACGGCTGCCTTCGAGGAGACGTAGACGCGGTCGTCGCCCTCGCCGAAGGACACGTTGGTGACCGGCAGGGTGCCCTGGACGTTGAGCACGTCGGACCCGTGCCCGAGCGCGAGGTTCAGGGTCTCGAGGCCGTAGTAGTTCACGCCCTGGCGGCGCGAGGCGTCCTGGACCGAGGCGCCGGTCCCGAGGGCGGTCAGGCCGATCGTGAACGGGTGCTGCGGGTCCTCGTTCACCTCACCGCGGAAGCCGACCAGGTAGTCCTCGCCGACCTTCCAGACGTAGACGCTGGCCGCGCACTGGGAGGCGTCGTCCAGCCCGCAGCGCATCGAGACGCCGGCGTTGGCGCCGGACGTCTGCGGGAAGAGCAGCAGCTGCAGCGCCTGCTGGACGGCGGCGGCGGTCGCACCCGCCGCGAAGGTGGCCGCGCCGAGGCCGGTCGTGACGCCGTCGCGCAGCGCGGTCAGCACGATGGTGAACGCGGTGGCACCGGCCCGCGGGGTCACGGAGAACAGCTGGTCCAGGGGCCGGCCGAGGCCGTCGACTGCCGTCCGCGCGACCATGTCGAGCCCGGTCAGCGTGGTCTGGGTCAGCGTGCCGAGGTTGTCGTTGAGGTCCGCGCTGTCGTCGAGCCAGGCGGTGTCGGTGCCGCTGCCGCCGTCGAGCACCAGCAGCGCGGCCAGCAGGTCGAGCAGGCTGGTGGTGCTGCCGACGCGGAAGGTGTCGTCACCGGCCTGCCCCAGGATCCTGGTGTGGCCGTCGAGCGTCCGGACGGTCACGGTGTCGTCGCCCTCGCCTGCGTCGACGGTCGTCGTCCCGGCGTGGGTGGAGTCGACGGTGAACGTGTCGTCGCCGTAGCCCAGCAGGACCGTCAGGTCCTCGAACTCGGTGTAGACGATGCCCGCGCGCATCGGCACGCCCGAGAGGGTCCGCGCGCCGGCCATCCCGAGCCCGGTGATCTGGTCGGAGGTCAGCGTGCCGGTGTCGTTCGCCGGGCTGTCCTCGTTGTGGACCACGATGACGTCGACCTGCGCGGCCTCGACCTGCGTCGCGGTCGTCGCCTCGATCGCCCTCGGGTGCCCGGACTCCTCACCCGGCAGCAGCACCGGCAGGTACTGGTCGAGGGTCAGCTGGACCGGCGGGTTCGGGTCGTCTCCGCCGCTGACGGTGAGCGGGCCCTGGATCAGGTGGGTCCGGCGGGCTGCGTCGGCGAACTCCTGAAGGTCGCTGCCGTCCACGATCGAGTCGTCGACCGCCTGGACCGTGACCGTCTGGGCGACGTCCCAGTTGGTGGCGTCGAAGGTCAGCGTCAGGCTTCCGTCGGCGTTGACGACCTGGCCGGTGCCCGGCGTCGCGACGAACCTCAGCTGGACCAGGTTGCAGCCCTGCGGGTCGTTGTCGACACCGCAGTCGGGGGCGTTCGGGCTCAGGTCCAGGCTCGGGGTCTCCAGCGGCCGCAGGGTGATCGTGACGGTGCCGCCGGGGTTGCGGGTCAGCCGGAGGGTGTAGGTGTCCTGGTAGCCGTACTGCCCGGCGACCGCACCCTCGACGAGACGCGTCGTGCCGTCGGTCTCGCTCACCACGACACCGGGGGTGTCGGAGTCGTGCACGAGGACCGGCACCGTGTCCACGAGCAGGCCGGGCACGCCGATGACGACCACGCTGGTCACCCCGGTCGTGATCACGGTGTTGCCGTCCGCGTCGGTGATGCTCCACGGGTCGAGCACGGTGATCGTGTGGTCGGTGTTGGACGCCACGGTCCGGTAGTACGTCGACCCGGTCCTGCCCACGATCCGGACGAGGGCCCCGGCGAGGCCGCCGTCGGCCGTCGGGAGGGCGGCGCCGTCAAGAGTGATCGTGGAGCGGTCGGAGCTGATGCCGGTGACGAGGCCACCGACCTCGGCGGTCACCCGCGGGGCGTCGTACCCGAAGATCGTGAACGTGCTGCCCGCCGTCGGCAGGATGTCGAAGTCGCCCTGGACGTCGAGGACGTTGACGCCGTTCTCGAAGGTGTTGCCCTCGATCCAGGCGACCTGGCCGGCACCGGTGCCGGACGTGACCACGACCCGGAAGCCGCGCAGCGCGTCCTGGGTCAGCGCCGTCCCGCCGAAGGTGAGCTCGTCGGGCCGACCGGTGCCGCCGAGCACGGTGCCGGTGATCCGGCCGACGTCGGTGGAGACGCTCGCGGCGATCTCCAGCCACCGGTCGCCGGTGACCACACCGTCGTGGACCGCCTTGACGCCGATGGTGCGGGCGACGTCCCAGTCGGACCCGGTGAACACGAGGTCGAGCTGAGACAGCCACGATCCGGAGCCGTCGAGCTGCAGCAGCAGGAACGGTCCGCCGTCGAGGTGGATGGTCACGGTCGTGCCCGCCAGCGGGGCCCGCGGCAGCAGGATCGGGTAGGTGGTGACGGTGCCGCCCGTCCCCGAGCCGTCGACCGGCTCGATGACGTCGACGCCGCCCGCCGGGGGCGTGACCACGACGTCGGCGGCCTCGTCGTCGACGACCGGGACCGGGGTGGTGTTCACGCCGAGCCGGTCGTAGCCGCCGACCCCGGTGACCAGCCAGGTGCTGGTCGAGTCGGGCTCGGTCGTCCAGGACCCCTTCAGGGTCAGGACGCTGCCGGTGTTGGACAGGATCTCCAGCTCCTGGTCGACTCCGGTGCCGCCGATGATGCGCACGCTCAGACCGGAGAGGTCACGAACGGTGCCGTCGGCCTTCGTGAAGGCTCCCGTCGCCGCGGTCAGCGTGTCGCCGGCCGCCGCGACAACCGTGCCCCTCAGCGCACCGGTCACGGCGGTCTGCAGCGGCGCGATCTGGTCGCCCTCCGAGACCAGGTCGAAGGCCGCCCGGACGAAGAGGGTCAGCGCGGTGACCTGGCCGGGGGCGAAGACCAGCGTGGCGCTGGAGCTCCAGGTGACGCCGTCGGTGGACAGCTGCACGGAGGTGGTCACGCTGGGATCGGAGGCGAGCACCGGCGCGGACAGCGTGACGTAGACCCACGTGTCCGGGGCGTACGTCGGCCGCACGCTGAGCTGCCGCTGGACGGCCGGACCGCTGCTCTCGCGGACCGTCACGCTGCCGCCGACCGGGGTGACGACCAGGGCCGGGCTGTCGTTGTCGAGGATCTCCGCGGCGACGCCGTTGACGGGGATGCCGGTCCAGGCGCTGCTGAGGGCGCCGGCCGCCTCCACCGACTGCCGGACCAGCCCGGTGTGGCCGTTGTAGTCGTTCGACTGCACCGGCGGTGCGACCCCGGCCACCTCGACACGGTCGCTGCCCAGGCCGCCGTAGAGGGCCGTCTCCACGGTCGGGTTCGTCGACAGGACGTAGAAGGTGTCGTCACCCTCCATGCCGTAGACCTTCAGACGCTCGACGTTCACGTAGGTGACGTAGCGGCCGGCGCCGTAGACGGCGTTGCTGGTCACGACGTACTTGTCGTTGAACTCGGTGCCGATCACGACCACGGTGTCGAAGCCGGTGCCGCCGTCGATCGCGACGGGGGCGTTCATGGCGTACTCGATGTAGTCGCGGCCGGCCCCGGAGTTCACCCTGCTGACCTCGGACTCCGAGGCGAAGCTGCGGATCACGAAGGTGTCGTCGCCCGACTCGCCGTTGAGGTTGAGCACGGCCATGTTGTGGAAGATGTCGAACGTGTCGTCACCGGTGCCGCCGTTGATGGTGGTCGGCAGGGTGACGCCGTTGGTGAGCCAGCCGCGGCTGGAGTTGAACAGCTGGCTCTGCGGGATGCCGAAGTCGGGGTCCGCGGTGGCGAAGTACGGGTCGGTGAACAGCTGGCCGACGCTGAACGTGTCGTTGCCGCTGTTCCCGTTGACGACGGTCTGGGCCGAGTTGTCGTCGAGGACCATGTGGTCGTCGCCGGCGAGACCGTTGACGATGAAGGAGCCGGTGATCGCGCTGGTGTAGGTGACCTTCTCCGCCTGGGTGAAGAGACCGTCGACGGGCGCGGAGAGAAGCGCGACGAGCTTGCGGCGCAGCAGCATCGTGTCGTTGAGCGCGGAACCGTTGACGACCAGGTTGTTGGTGGCGCCGTCGGAGATGGTGTCGGTCACGCTCACCGTCGAGGTGCCCTTGCCGAACAGGCCGACGATGAAGTTGTCGGAGCCGGTGCCGCCGTCGAGGCCGAGCTCCTTGCCGTCCAGCGGGTTGGCCGCGGCCGGATCGTCGGGGACGGCGTTGACCACGAGCCAGTCGTTGCCGGCCTGCGCCTTGACCGTCGTGGTGCCGCCGATGGCCTCCACGAACACGGCGTCGTTGCCTGTGCCGGTCTCGACGTCGGTGGTGCCGACCAGCGTGCTGTCCACGTTGAGGACGTCGTCGCCGGCGCCGAGGTGGAGGGTGAAGGTCTCGAAGCCGGCATACTCCACGAGCCCGTCGCTCATCGCGGCGAAGGCCGTGACCACCGGGTCGGCGTCAGGCTCGGGAGACCCGACCATGGGGTGGTTCGTGGGCACGGTGAGCGCCGTGATCGGCTTGGACCAGCCGGCGTCGCCGGCCAGCGTGCCGACGTACTGGATCACCCAGCGGCCACCGGCCTTGGTGACCAGGACGTTCCCGGCGCCGAGCAGTGTCTCGAGGGCGCTCTGGACCTTCGCCGCGGAGGCGTTGTAGTCGAGCTGGACGGTGGTCTCGCCGGCACCGATCTGCCCGTTGCCGTCGACGTCGACCGAGAGCGTGAACCGTCCGCCGAAGGCGTTCTCCACGGTGACGACCTGCACCAGGTTCGGCCGGGCGTGGGAGTCCCTCAGCTGCATGCCGAGGCCGGCGATCGTCTGGTCGGTGACCACGCCGATGCGGTCGGTGCCGGTGGCGGTGTCGTCGACGAAGATCCGGTCGCTGCCGTCGCCGCCCTCGAGGTGCAGGTAGGCGAGGATGCCGTTGAGGTCGCCGCCGGTGCCGTCCTCGGTGGAGCTGATCCGCACGGTGTCGTCGCCGGTGCCGAGGTCGATGGCGGTCGGGCCGGCCACGGAGCGCACGATCACGAGGTCGTTGCCGCCGCCGGTGCTGATGTCGACCGGCCGCTGCGAGCCGTCGTGCGTGCTGTCGACGATGATCGTGTCGTCGCCGCCGCCGAGGTCCGCGCGCAGCGACTCGAACCGCAGGTAGCCGATGCCGTCGGAGGTGCCGAACCCGAGCAACCGGATGTTGGTCAGCCGGCCCTGGTCGCCCGCACCGTCGCCGCTGTCGTCGAACCACAGCGAGTCGGTGCCGTCGTTGCCGTCGAGCTCGAGCGGCTTCTGGATCAGGTGCAGCACGCCGCCGGAGTTGGTGAGGATCGGGACGACCACGCCGTCGACCGTCTTGGTCGAGAAGTCGCTCTTGGTGCCCACCGCGACCTGGTCGTCGCCGACTCCGGTGTCGATCGTGTGCTTGACGGTGATGCTGCGGACCAGCACCCGGTCCCCGCCGCCGAACGTGCGGATCAGCACGTCGTCGAGGCCGGAGTGGTCGATGCTCACGGACTCGGTGCGCTTGTCCGGGGCCCACTCGGTGGACGTGATCAGGTCCTGGTTGTCCTCGGTGCCGACCGTGACGTCCTCGCGCAGGGTGGTGCCGTCCACGACCAGGCGGTCGGTGCCGCTGCCACCGCTGAGGTGGACCTGCTCGCCGAGGGTGTCGCCGGTCCGGTCGGGGGCGTAACCGCGGGTGGACACCACGAACAGGTCGTCGCCGGCCTTGCCGTCGACGGTCACGTCGCCGGACCAGCCGCTGACCGCACGGGTGCCGCCGGGCACGGCGAGGCTGCCGTCCGCGTCGCCGATGAGGAAGGTGTTGCCGGCGTCGCCGCCGGTGAGGACGGCCTTCTCGAAGATGCCGTTGAGATCCTCCACGATGCCGCTGGCGAACCCGCTGCCTGGGGCCCTGGTGGTCACCTTGCCGACCACGAGGAGGTTGTCGCTGAGGAAGAAGTCGCGGTCGAACGTCTCCACGAGGGTGTCGCTGCCACCCTCGTCGACGAAGACGTCGCGACCGTCGTCACCCGTGACCGTGTCGTCGCCGAGTCCGCTGTCGATGACGTCGTCGTAGCGGGTCCCCTTGACGATGTCCTTCCCGTCACCGGCGTGGACCACGAGCGCGAGCGCGTCGGCAGTGGTGGCGTGGGCGTCGATGGTGTCGTCCCCGCCGAAGGTGTCGAGGACCAGCGTGTCGCCCTCGCTCCGGACACTGTGGTTGGCGTCCACGCCGTAGCCGAGCGTGGTGCCGAGGTGGGTGCCCTTCGTGCCGTCGTCGAGCGTGGTCGTGGTGACGGTGAAGCTGTCGGCGGCCGTGGCGGAGCCCTCGACGGTCAGCGTGTCCTTGGCGCGGTCGTCGGAGTACCGGATGTCCGGGACCTCGCGGGTGTAGCTCGAGGACGTCGACTGGCCGGTCGGGCTGCTGTTCTCGATCGTCTCGAGGCGGGTCCCGTTGATCGTGGAGATGCGGCCGAAGTCGATCGAGATCCCGCTGACCGGCGAGTCGGACAGGTCGTGGACCGTGATGTCGTCGGCGCCGGCGCCTGCATCGAGGTTGAGCACCTCGACCTTGGTCAGGGTCTGGGTGGTGAAGTTCTGGACGCTCTTGGAGCGGTACTTCAGCAGCGCGTCGTCGGTCGTCGTCGCACCGCCGTCGGAGAGGTCGATGACGTCGCTCGTGGCGCCGAAGGTCGCGACGAGGGTGTCGATTCCGTCGCCGCCGTTGATCGTGAGCCCGGAGATCGCGGCGCCGACGAAGGAGACGATCAGGGTGTCGTTGCCGCCATCGCCGTTGTACTCCTTGGCCGGCCCGTTCAGCACGTCGTTGCCGTCACCGCCGTTGAGCACGTCGCCGACGGAGGAGCCGAACAGCTTGTCGTTGCCGGTGTCGCCGTTGAGGATCGCGGCCGCCGAGCCCGAGTGCATGAGGATGTCGTCGTCGGCGCCGCCGTTGAGGACCGCGTGTCCGATCGCGGACAGGTAGTCGTTTCCGTCGCCGCCGGAGATGACCGTCTCGGTGCAGGTGTTGGTGACCGTCGGGTCGCAGTCGTTCGTGCCGCTGTAGCTGATCGCGTCGTTGCCGGACCCTCCGTCGACGATCACGGGCACCAGCACGCCCGGCTTGACGACCAGGTTGTCGTTGCCGCCGGCGAAGCTGCCGTGGATCGACTTCACGTGCTGGTAGGTGTTGCTGCGACCGTAGGCACTGACCTTGATCGTGGCGTCGGTGGCGGTGCCGCCGATCTGCTCGACGATCATCGCCTCGTTCGGGTCCTCGTCACCGATGTTGCGGCTGTGAGCCCGGTCTCCGACGTTGAGGTAGAGGTCCGCGGGCGGTCCGTCGTTGTTCCAGTAGCGGTAGACGGTGTGTGCGGGGTCGTGGCTGTCGAGGCTGGTGGTCGACAGGTCTGCGGCCATCCACACCGGTGGCGGGATCTGCAGGTAACCGAGCGTGATGTGCACGGTGCCGCTGATGGTGAAGAAGAGGAACTCCACCTCGATGTGGATGCTGAGCTCGATCTTGACCCGGCCGTCGTCCGTTGCATCGCCGGTGTCCACCCGGAAGTCGAAGCCCAGTCCCACCCCGGCGAGGGTGATGCCGAACGCACGCACCTTGACGCTGGCGGAGCCGCTGAGCCCGAACCGGTAGTAGACGTTGGAGTCGCCGGGCTTGAGGTAGTGCTCGGAGAAGACCAGGATCGAGAAGTTGCCGACCAGGCCGTAGTCGTCGCTGCCGAGCACCATCCGGCCGCTCAGCGAGACCCTGAAGTCGCCGTTGTCGTAGATGTCGATGGAGCCGGCGAGCGAGGCAAGGCCGAAGAAGTCCACGGAAGCGTTCGCGTGCAGGTGCCACGTCCAGCCGCCGGCTGTGGTGGCCGGGTCCTTGAACTCGATCACGAGCCGGGCGTCGAAGTTGAGGATCTTCAGCACCGACACCTTGCCGGAGACATCGAGCAGGAAGCTGTGCTGGGCGATACCGAACCTGACCTCGTTGGTCGTGTTCACCTGGATGGTGCCGCTGGCGTCGATGCTGAAGACCGTCGCGTCGGCCTGGGCGTGCACGTTGAGCTTCAACGCGATGCCCGTGCTGTAGACGCCGATCGCACCGTAGGCGCCGAACGAGAGCGGCCCGACGCTGAAGTCGAGGCCGAGCTGGAGCTCGAAGGCACCAGCGTTGATCCGGATGTCCAGGAACCCGCTGCCGGTGATCGTCAACAGGGTGATGTCACCGTCGATGTGGAGCAGGAAGCCGGGCGCGACGTCGGTTCCACCGACGTTCTTCGTGCCACCGGTGGTGTTGAGGCCGAGGTAGGCGTGGGCGTTCACCTCGATGCCCGGGATGCTCAGCCCGAGCCCGACCTCGACGTAGGCCACCAGGCCGGTGCGGTCGACACTGAAGCCTCCCGCGACCGTGACGGTGCCGATCGGGTCGAGCTGCATGTGCCCGTAGACGGTCAGCGTCAGGTGCGGGTTGACGGTGTCGGCGCTGAACTCGAAGAGGACGTTGCCGTCGATCTGCAGCGTGTCGCCGATGTGCAGGGCGCCCGCGAGCGTGACCTTGAAGCCCGAGGTGATCGCGATCTCGGTGTCGACCACCTTGAGGTTGCCCGCTGCATCGGTGTCGAAGCCGTCGAAGACGGTGACCAGGGTGCCGCCGGCGTCGGCGCAGGTCTGGCCCTGCCCGACCACCTTGGTGCAGACGTCCGCGGTCTTGACCTTGAAGGTCTGGATGGTCTGGGCCTGGCTGAAGGTGTTGATCTCGAGCAGCACCTGGCCGCTGAACGTGATGCCGGGGATCGAGCTGCTGCCCAGCGTCAGCTGCACACGGCCGACCACACCGGTCTTGCCCCCGCCGACGTAGACCGCGAGATTCAGCACGCCGGTGAGCGAGCCGAGCACCGGAACCTGGACCCCGACGGCGCCGTCGATCTTGAGGTAGCCCGAGCCGGCCGGGTCGACGGCCGCGGTGATGGCGATGAAGCCGTCGAGCCTGACCACGCCGGCGATGACCAGCTGCGCGTTGACGATCGCCTTGACGTAGATCTCGCCGCCGGGCGGTGCGCTCGGGTTGGGCTTGCCGTCCAGGCCGGGCGCAGAGCCGTAGATCACGATGTCGCCGGGGTCGGTCTCGCCGGCCTTGATCAGCATCTGCTTGATCGAGTCCGGCAGCGGGAACGTGACGTCCTTGCGCATCGTGTTGAAGACCACGATGACGCTGCCGGTGGCTTTGAACAGGTCCATGTCCGGCAGCCCGATGCCGCCGCCGGCGGAGACCTTGATGCTGCCGGCGATGCCGTCCTCGTTGATGATGACGAGAGCCGTGGCCTTGCCGTAGGTCAGCTGGGCGGACCCGACACCGAAGGAGAGCTCGGCGGTGGCGAAGACCTTGAGCTCGAAGCCGCCTGCGGTCTGGATGCTCAGGTAGAACCCGCCGGTGAGCTTGAGCAGGTCGGTGCTGGAGCCGGGCGGCCGGACCCGCATCACGCCGGCGAGCTCGAGCGAGAAGCTTCCGGGCGCCATCACGAAGGTCCGCGTGACGTCGGAGTCGTTGTCACCGATGCCCTTGAGGGTCAGCGTCTCGGTCTTCTCCACACCCGTGGTGTTGACCTGCAGGGTGCCCTTGGCGGACAGGAAGATGCCGTACTGCTCCAGCTCGGAGAAGTTGGTCTCCAGGGTCGCCACGCCCCAGAAGCCCGGCGTGCTCGAGGTGCCGTCGCCCATGTCGAGGACGAACCGGCCTGACGTGGAGCCGACCGTGCCGAGCTTGATGATGCTCAGCTGGCCGTCGAAGCTCAGCGTGAACACCTTGCGGTCCGGGTCGATCTCGAACGAGACGTTGGCCTCGAGCTTGAGCAGCGGGTCGTCCAGGCCGGGGAGCCGCAGCTCGAGGCCGCCGGTGATGTCGATGTAGAAGACCTTGGCCGGCTCGATCAGCGTGAACGTCGAGGTGCTGCCGGCGCCGGCGTTGCCGTCGCTGTCGGCCCAGGTCCCGGCCTTGACGGTGACGGTCACCGTGCCGGTGGGCAGGTCACCGGTGAACAGGTAGCGGAAGGTCGTGTCGCCGACCTGGAAGACCGGGTTGGCGCTGTCCGGGGTGAGGCCGGGGATCGGTGCGAGCTCGTCGCCGGCCGTGCTGCCGAGCGACACCGTGCCGCTGGCCGGGCTGAGCCGGACGTCGAGCCAGGTGCGCTTGAGGAGGTCCGCCGCCGCGGTCGTCTCCATCGTCCCGTCGGTCTGCTCCTCGTCGAGCGAGTCGGTCCAGCCGTTGGTGACGAAGTCGAGCGAGAGCGTGCCGCTGGTGTAGCCGACGATGAAGTAGCGGTAGGTGTCGGTGGTGCCGAGCCGGAAGGGCTTGCCGACCAGGATGATCGTGTCGCCACTGTCACTGCTGATCGAGAACTCGGCCTGGTCGTCGAGGACGGACTCGGGCTTGGCGCCGGTGAAGGTGACGTCGATCCAGCCGCGGCTGTTGAAGTCCACGTTCGTGAGCTTCTGGCCGTTGGTGGGGTTCTGGACGCCGCTGGAGGTGGCGGCGACGAAGAACCGCTCGGTCTCCTCCTGGTTGGCGGTGCCGTTGGTGTCCCGGAAGCTGCCGGCCACGAAGGTCACGGTGTAGGTGCCGGCGGCCAGGGTCGCGCTGAAGGCGTAGCGCCAGATGTCGGAGGTGCCGACCCGGACCGGGTTGGCCAGGGTGACGGTGCCATCGGGCCCGACGAGGCGGACCTCGCCGCCGTCGATGCTGGCCGGGTCGATCGCATAGCCGCTGGTCGGGCGGAAGCGGATCTCGAGGTACTTGCGGTTGTTGATCCAGTCGCGGCCGACGGTGCGGCCCGCGAGGGCGGTGACGACGTCGTTGTTCGACGCGTCCTTGTCGGTGCGCACGGCGTCCGCGGTGGCGCCGGCGACGTTGAACGTCTGGGTGTCCTTCCAGTCCGAAGGTGGCGCCCGCGCGTTGCCGCCGTTGAGGTAGGTCAGGGCGAACACCACGTCGACCGGTCCGGGCCGGAAGGAGCCGTTGATCAGGAGTCGGTAGGTGTCGTTGCCGACGGCGAACACCGAACCGATGGTGGCGGTCCCCACGCCCGCGCCCGAGAGCGTGATCCAGCTGCCTGCGGTCGAGAGGCTGTTGGGCAGGTCCTTCGGCAGCTTGACGGTGACGTCGACGAACGTCCGTCCGCGGACGATGTCGACCGCGCTGACCGGGTCGACCTGGTCGCCGGCCTTGGTGTCGCCGCTGGGCGACTCCCCCGAGCCGACGAAGTAGCTCACCGACTCCGACGCCAGCGCAGGGGTGAACGTCAGGTTCGGCTCGTCCGTCGCGCTCGAGTCGGGGTTCCGGCTGACCCGGATCGGGATCACGAACGTGTCCGGGTCGTCGCCGTCGAGCACGATGCCGCTCACCTCGAGGGTGATGACCCAGTCGGCGTTCTTGTAGATCTGGATCCCGAGTGACGCCGGCTTGTTCGGGTCGTCGGTCCACTGATCGACGAAGAGGCCGGCCAGGAAGTCGATCGACGTCCGGTCGAGGGTCCAGCCAGTGGGGATCGATGCACCCTTCAACGTCACCGTCATCGACGTGAGCCCCTGGACCGTGACCGTGACCGCCCCGGCGGACGCCGGCGGGACGAAGTAGGACCAGCTGTCGGGCAGGAAGGTCAGCGTGACGTCCCCGGAGGTGGCCCACTGGCCGGCGAGCCAGAACCGGAACGCAAGCGTCGTGGCCGTGGACTTGTCGGGCAGGAGGGTCGGCGCTCGCGCCGGGTCGAGCACGATCGAGCCGAGGCCCGGACCACTGAGGGCGAACTCCGGCGCGAGGTCGGTGATCGAACGCAGGTTGATCGTCTCGCCCGAGGCGGCGGTGAAGACGACGTCGATCCAGTTGCGGTCGTTGAGCACGTTGACGTCGATGCTGCCACCGGCACCCGGGTCGGTGACCACGGCCGTCGCTCCGCTGACCGTGAACGCCATCGTGGTCGCCACGTTGCCCACGCCGGTCACGGATCCGCTGTCGACGTTCTTGAAGGCTCCGGCGGTGAAGCTCACGCTGACCACACCGAGCGGGATGGCGCTGGTGCCGAGCAGGTAGCGCACCCGACTCGACCCGGTCACCCTCATGGCGGCCGCGAACAGCTCGTCCTCCGACGCGCCCGGGAGGTCCTTGAAGGTGAGGACCACGTGCTTCTCGGTGCCGACCATGTAGAAGACCTGCAGACCGGACTCCTTGTCGATGGTCACGGTCTCCTTCTGCAGTGGCACCAGCTCGATGCCGCTGTCCGTGGTCACCGACACCAGACCGATCGGCTTGCCGGAGTTGCCGGAGATGCTCCGCGCGCTTCCGCTGCCGACGGTCGCCCCGCCGACCTTGACGGTCGGGTTGCCGGTGCCGTTCATCACGCGGAGCCAGTCCAGAGTCGCACCCGGAGCGGCCTGGTACATGACGTCGATGTACTGCTGACCCGAGGCGTCGAGGATCGACTTCAGCTCGTCCACGTCGATCGACCCGCCGTTGCCGGCCGGGGAGATCACGCTCGCGGTCGGGGGGGTGGCCGAGCCGCTCGAGCTCCCGCCCTCGTCGGGAACGGCGAAGGTGACCTCCTGGCCGGAGGCGTTGCGGAAGCCCATCTTGATCTTGCCGTACAAAGTGAGCACCCGGACCTGGTCGGGCACGTCGGCGAGGAACAGGATCGTGGCGTTGCCGCTGGCGACCTGGGACAGGTCGGCGTAGAGCCGGCCGGAGATCGAGAGCTGGTTGGCGGCGAAGTTCAGCTGACCGTGGATCATGAACTTGCCGTCGGTGGAGATCATGATCGTGACCAGGCCGTTGAACACCGCCTGCGAGGTGTAGATCGAGTAGATCCTGGCCGAGCCGGTGATCGTCATCGGCGAGGTGAACGCCGCGGCGAAGCCGCTCATCGACGGGTTCTCGTCGAGCTTCTTGGCCTGGAGCGCGACCTGCTGCTGCAGCGAGGTGAGCCACTGGTCGGCCGGCACCGTCGAGGGCAGCGAGAACGCGGTGCTGCGCAGCGCGAACGGGTCGTCGATGCTCGGCAGCGTCTTGAAGAACTCCACGCCGGCGGAGAAGTCGTTGATGGTCAGGCCGGAGTTCGGTTCGAGCAGGATGCCGCCGGGCACCTCGACGTTGAGGAACACCTGGAGCGGGCCCAGCTCGGACAGGCCGATCCGGATCGTGAAGCCGGCCAATCCGGCCATCGAGAAGCCGCCCTGCAGGCCGAGGTAGAACACCCGCTTGTAGACCGGAGTGGTGCGGTCGAAGACGCCGATCGGGTTGAAGTTCGAGTCGAGCCGCAGGATGCCGCCGACGAGACCGGCGTCGATCTCGCCGCCGAACATCGAGCCCTTGACGGTCACCCCGAGGGAGTCGATGCCGATGATCGGGAACTGGCCCTGCGCGAGCAGCGACGGCTGGATGCGCACGCCTTGGATCGAGCCGGAGAACTGCAGGCCGGAGAGGCCCTTGATCTCGGTGACGCTGGCCGAGAGGACCAGCACGAAGTCCTCGGGATGGTTCTCGATGTCCGCCCACTCGATGCCGATCGAGTCGATGCGCACCGGCAGGAACGACGGCCACTTGAACGCGCTTCCGGTGGCCGACCCGACCGAGAGGAACACGCCGAACCCGGGCAGGGTGTCGAAGGTGCCGTCACCGAGGAAGCCGAACTGGCGGGCCTCGCCGGACAGCTCCAGGGTGCCGATCTTGACCGTGGCTCCGACGGAGCCGAACTTGACGAGGTACTCGTCCGCGGCCGCACCGGTGTCGAGGGTGAAGTCGCGCGAGCTGAGTGACACGAACTGGCCGAGCTTGACCGACATCGTGTCGATCTGGAGCTGGAAGGAGTCGACCTTGCCCTTGCTGAAGGTCAGCTGAGCGCGCAGCGCCTCGGTGTTCACGGTGCCGTCGGCGTTGACGTCGTCGGCGGTGGTGCGGTCGGTGATGCTGGCGGTGAACGCCTTGCCCGGGAACAGCGTCGCACCACCGGTGGCGATGTAGACGACGCCGTTGAAGCTCGCCTCGTCGCTGGCGCCGAAGGTCACGCTGAGGCCCTGGACCCCCACCCGCAGGTCCTTGAGGACGACGATGCCGAACAGGTTGATGTCCTTGTCGGTCGCCGACTGCGTGGAGCTCAGCTGGTTCCCGTCCTGGACGGTCTGACCCGGCGGCAGCGGCGGCAGGCCGTAGGCGAGCTCCGCGGTGCCGAGCTTGAACCCGTTGTCGTAGATCACGAGGCCGGGGATGACACCGTCGGCGAGCTGGTCGTCCTCGGTGGCGTTGAGGTTGCGCTTGGCGGTCGGGTCGTACGGGCGCAGGCTTCCGGTCACGCCGAGGCTCGGGAACGTGATCGTGGCGGTGTTGATCCGCAGCAGCTCCTGCGGGCCGTCCTTGGCACTGTCGTGGGCGGGGTCGTAGTGGAAGATGATGCCGTCCGCGGTCAGCTTCGCGACGTTGGGCACCTCGGCCTCGAGCGAGGCGACGCGGATGCCCCAGGCGCCGGTCGGCTCGACGCGGAACTTGCCGCTGAGCAGGCCGAGCACGTCGACGGCGAGGTCGAAGGTGCCCTGCAGGCCGAGCAGGTCCACGGTGACGCCGGACCCGGACTGCGCCGTCGAGGTGGTCGACGTTCCGGTGGTTCCGGTCCCGGTGGTGCCGTTGGTGGTCGGCTTGCTGCCGAAGTCGAGCGAGGCCTTGCTGACACCGACCACGATGGTGAGCACCAGCATGCCGTTGGCGAACCCGACGTCGCCGATTCCGATCGTCGGCCGGTCCAGCGACAGCGGACCGAGCTGGATGGGCCCACCGGAGGGCAGCGCGCCAGCTGCGGCGACGTCGAGGGTGAACGTCTGAGTGAGGTGCTGGAGGTTCCAGCCGTTGGTGTCGGTGGCGTGGTACGGCGCGGTGGCACCGGTGGTGGTCCAGGCCGGCCTGCCCTTCGGGTTGGTGGCGTCCTGCGTCCCGTAGCCGAGGAAGGTCACCGTGACCGCCCCCGGACCGAACAGGTCGATGGCGTTGTCCTTGTTCTTGTCCTTGAAGTAGTAGCGGTAGGTCACCGTGGTCGCGGTGTCCTCCAGGCCGTCGATCAGGACCGGCAGGCCGACGATGACCGGTGCGCCGCTGGCGTCGCGCATGAGGTCCAGGACGCCCGCCCCGCTGATGGTGAACTCCGGGGCCACGTCCTCGATGGAGGACTTGTCGATCGGGTTGCCGTCCAGGCTGGTGTAGGTGACGTCGAGGTAGCGGCGGGCATTGAGCTCCGCGGCCGAGAGCGTCTGGCCGTTGAGCGGGCTGGCCAGGGAGGCGATCGGGCCGGGCTTGTCTCCCTCGGCGTTGACCAGGAAGAACCGCTCGGTCTCCGCCATGCTGCTCGCGCCGCCGAGGTCGGAGAAGCCGTTCTGCAGGAACCGGATCTCCACCACGCCCGGGTCGGCGGGCGACCAGCCGGAGAAGGCGTAGTACCAGGTGTTGACCTTGCCCGTCACCTGCTTGGGGGCAGCCAGGGTGAGGTTGACCTTGCTGCCGTTGTACCAGACCTCGAACTCGGCCCCGGGGTCCTTGATCGAGTCGGGGTTGAGGCCCTTGCCGTTGAGGTCGTTGAAGACCACCACGAGGCAGGCGTTGCCCTCGCAGTCGGGGTTGCCGCCGAGCAGGAGGTCGCTCTTGACCACGATCGCGCCGTTGAGCGGGGAGGCCAGGTCGGCGGTCGGGAACAGCACCGGCGGGGCGGCCTGGGTGGTGGTCGCCGTGGTGGCGAAGGCGGTCATCGTCTGGGCGGCCTGCTCCTCGGTCATGTCCGGGAACAGCGTGAACCCGGTGACCTTGAACGTGGAGAGCCGGAACCCGGTGACCGGGGAGATCGTGAAGGCGGCGAAGCCGGTGAGCGAGATGATGCCCTGGCCGTTCAGGCCGACCAGCACGCTGGCGGCACCGATCATCAGGTTCAGGGTGCCGTTGGGCTCCCGGCTGACGACCAGCGTGCCCTTGATCTCGAGGACTCCCGCGACGCCGAGGAACAGGTTGCCGACCTGCAGGAACCAGGTCTGCTGGGCGATCTTCTTCTGGTCGCAGGTGGGCTGTTCGAGTGGGCAGGTCTGACCCTCGGGCAAGGTGAGGGTGAACGTGTGGTCGACGCTCCCGGTGTTGATCGAGAACGTGACCTGCCCGCTGATGTCGAGCCCGTCGAGGCCGACGAACGCCACGTCGCCCTCGACGTACAGCGCGTAGGCGGTGGCGACGTTGCCGATGCCCTTCTGGAAGTAGACCGAGGCGTTCGTGATCAGGATGCCGATCGCGTCGGGGTTCGGCGCTCCGTCGATGGTCGAGGGGCCCTTGCCCACGAAGACCTTCAGGTTGGTGCCGGAGAATGCGCCGTTGCTGTCGATCGAGAAGTCGCCGACGATCTCCAGCACCCCGCCGAAGTCGAAGGCCACGTTCTTGGCGATGAACTTGAAGTAGGTGGTAGCGGGAGACGTCGGAGCCGGCGCGCTGAGCGTGAGCAAGGTGTCGCCCACCTGGATCTGCTCGTTGATCGCTCGCGAGGTGGTGTTGATGACGAAGCCGACCGTCGCACCCTTGACGAAGAGGCTGTCACCGAAGCTGACCTTGCCGAGCAGCATGGCGGCCACGCCGTCGCCGTAGATGACCAGCGCGCCGCTGGCGTTCTCCAGACCGGGGTTGTCCTCGCCGTTCGGCAGCGACTCGGTGCTGGCGATCGACGCGTTGGCGAACGCGATCCGGGTGACCGTCTGCGGGGTCGGGTTCGGGTTGGTCGAGGTCGGCGGCGACGTCGAGGTGGCCCGCTCGAAGAACAGGTCGGCGTGCACGCGCACGTTGTTGACCACCAGGTCGGTGTCGAGCGCGGTGACCCGGAGGAAGGGACCCTTGGGCAGGTTCAGCGGCCGCACGTTGCCCTGGGCCAGGCCGCGGTTGCCGTTCGCACCCCACGTGAGCTGGTAGCTGTAGGTGGTGACCGAGCCGGTGGTGACCTCGGTGCGGGTGACGGTGACGGTCACGCCGATCGCCGCCAGGGCGTCCTGGACGTCCGCGGCGGTGGCGTTCCAGGCCAGGTTGTCGGTGATCTCGGCCGCGGTGATCGCCTTGTCGCCGTTGACGTCGTAGGCCAGTGTGAAGCTGCCCGCGGACAGACCGACGTCGACCTTCTGCACCTCCGCCACCGAGGCCGACCCGTCCGTCACGGTGCTGACCTCGACGCCGCCGAACGAGAACACCTCGTTGACCGCCACGGCGCCGGTGTTGATCTGCAGGCTCACGTTGGTGTCGATGGTGATCCCGAGGTTGCTCGGCAGCAGCGGGGTCACTTCGCCGGTGATCTCGCCGGCGATGGCGCCGGGGCTGACCAGGAACGCTCCGGCCCCGTTCTCGACGAGCAGGCCGACGCCCTGGGTGCAGGTGCCGCCTCCGGTGCACGCCGGGTCGTCGGGGTCCGAACCCGGCTGGCCGACGAAGACCTTCACCTCGCGGAAGGCGATCCGCACCACCTTGGTGCCCTTGGCGGTGGTGATCTGCTCGAACGCGAACACGCCCTGCAGCTGCTGGCCGAAGACGGTGATCTTGACCGGGGCGCCGGGCGCGCCGACCTGGATGCGCAGGTAGGGGCCGGCGGGCACGTTGATCGTGTAGAGGTTGCCGGCGAGGTCGACGCTGGTGTCGACAGCCTTGAGGCCGGTGTTGATCATGACCGTGGCGGACACGTTCTCGAAGGAGATGTTCCCGCTCAGGCTGGGTGCGAGCTCGATGCCGGCCGAGATGTCGGCTGCCACGCCCTGCGGGGTGATCAGCAGCGCACCCGCCACCGCGATCGTCACCAGCGTCTGCGAGCCGTTGCCGAGTTCGAGGGCCATGTCGAGGGCCAGCCCGACGCTCTTGGTCGTCGGGTCCTGCTCCACGGTGAAGCTGCCGGTCAGCCGCTGGCCGGCGATGCCGAGGACGACGCCGGTGCCGGTCACCTTGAGGCCGTTCTCGATGTCGAGCGTCAGGTCGTCGCCGGTGACGGGGTCCTGCCCGACGACCACGGTCTTGAGGGTCCCGGTGGTGTTGAGCTGGAGCGCGAACGTGCCGGACACGGTGACGCCCGGGACGTTGAGCGCGACGTCGACCGACATCGTGCCGGCGATGCCGCCGGTGAGGACGACGAAGGTGCCTTCGCCGTTGCTGACCTCGACGACCGGGTGGTCGGCCGGGCCGAGCTTCAGGCCGACGTTGGCGAACGCGATGGTCGTGACCGGCTGGAGGGTCTCCTGGTCGATCTTCTTCTCGAGGCTCAGGTCGGCGGTGAGGGTCTGTCCCGCGATGCTGATCGCGATGCCGGTGGCCGCGACCTTGAGGTACGGGCCGGCGGGCAGCGTGAGGGCCTGGGTCTTGCCGCCGATCAGGAACTCCTCGTCGACGTCGGTCGTGCGCTGGTTGATGTCGACACTGACCTGCTGGATCGAGGCGACCGGACCGCTGCCGAGGTAGAGCGCTGCGCCCGCGGAGATGTGGCCCGCGAAGCCGGTGCCGCCGAGCAGCAGCAGCGCGGTGCCGTCGGTCAGCCACAGGCCGGTGTCGTCGTCCTTGAGCGTCTCGTCGGGGCTCGCGGCCAACGGGTCGAAGTCGGTGCCGCCCTGGTCGCCCGCGAAGAGGACGACGTGGTCGGCGGCGATCTTCAGCCCGGAGCCGTCGTCGGTGGTCCCGATCAAGTTGTCGGGCCCGGGGGTGGCTGCCTTCTCGATGGAGAACACCGCGTAGAGCTTGACGAACGGCGAGCCAGCGGGGCCGATCGCGAGGCTGACCGGCTCGTCGTACGTCCCGAGCTGGAGCCGCACGAAGCTGCCGGCGGGAAGCGTGACGGCGTCCACGCCGGTGCCGACCGTGGTCTCGGTCGGGTTGGTGTTGAGCTGCAGGGTGACGTTGAGCGTGCCGAAGGTGATCGTGCTCGGGAGGCCGACCAGGGTCACGGCGGCCGACGCGTTGGCGGCGATGCCGGTGGAGCTGACCACCAGGTCGGCCTGTCCGGTCAGGTGCATGCCGGCGCCGTCGGTGTAGTCGTCCGGGGTGCCGTTGTCGTCGCCGAAGAACGCGTCGAGGTTCCTGATCGAGAGCGTGAGCACCTTGGTCGTGCCGGTCCCGGTCTGCGTGAACGTGAAGTCGCCGGCGATGCGCTGGCCGGCCACGGTGAGGCTGACCTTCTCCCCGCTGATCGCCAGGCCGGGCACGATGGTGAGGCCGTCGAGGGTCTCCCCGCCCAGCTCGACGGTCGGCACGACGGCGTCCGCGGTGCCGGTGTTGATCTCGAGCCCGAGGGTGCCGGAGAACTCCACGCCCGGGACGTTGAGCTCGACGGTGCCGGCGATGGAACCGGCCATCCCGGTGCCGAACACGAAGACGCCGTGGCCCTCGCTGAGGGTGATCACCCCGCCGCCGAGGCTGAGCGTGAGGTGGTTGACCGCGAGCACGGTGATCGTGGTGGTCGTGCCGTTCTCGGTCTTGGTCGCCTGCTCGAACGACACGTCCCCGGTGAGCGTCTGTCCGGCGATGGAGAGCACGACTCCGGTCGCGGCCACGCGCAGGTAGGGACCGGGGCCGAGATCGAGGACGACGGTGTCACTGCCGACCTTCACCGACTCCTGGACCAGCGTGTTCGTCTGGTTGATCTCCAGCTCGAAGTCGCCGCGGATCTCGACCGTGGAGGGCAGCAGCCCGGAGAGGTCGATGGTGCCGGACAGCTGCGCCGCCAGACCGCCCTTGTCGCCGGCGATGTCGGGGTTCGGGGGCACCATGACCAGGACGCCCGTGATGTTCTTGAGCAGCTCGTTGCCGTCGATGGTCAGCTTCACGCCAGCGGCGGCGACCACGGTGCGCACGGTGCCGTTGCTGCTCGTGGCCTGCTGGATCGCGAAGGAGCCGGAGAGCGTCAGCGTGTCACCGAACTTCAGCTCGAGCGTGTCGCCCTCGATCCGGAAGTACGGGCCTTCCGGAAGGCGGACGGTCCCGGTGCCGGTGTCGACCTCGACGGCCTGGGTGCCGGAGTTGACCGCGACGGAGATGCCACCGCTGAGTGCGACGTCGCCGAACGTGAGACCGCCGGCCGGCAGCGTGACGGTCAGCACGCCCGCCACCCCGGCGGGCCCGGAGACGAGGCCGCCGTCGAGCCGGATGGTGCCGAGGCCGGTCAGGCTCAGTCCGGCGTTGGTGAGCGTGACGCTCACGGTCCTGGCGCCGGTGGTGGCGTCGGTCTCCTGGGCGAACTCGACCTTCTCGACGGTGAGGACCTGCTCGGCGATGGTGAGCTTGATGGTGCTGCCGGTGACCTTGAGGCTGGGTGTTGTCGAGGTGGTGTCGATGTCGAGGGCGAAGTCGCCCTTGACCGCGACGCTGGGCAGGGTGACCGCGACCTTGCCCGAGATCGTGCCCTTGATCCCGGTGTCGCCGAGTGTCAGCGACGCGCTTCCCTCGCTCAGCGTGACGACCGGGGTGCCGCCGGCACCGAAGGACATGCCGACGTGGGAGAGCTCGATCTTGGTGACGGTGGTCGCGTTCTCGGTCGCCTGCTCGAACACCACGTCGGCGGAGATCCGCTGGCCGCCGACCTCGAGCACGATGCCGGTGCCCTCGAAGCGCAGGTACGGACCGGCCGGCAGGTTCAGCGAGACGGTCTCGCCGCCGAGGTCGACCTGGGCGGACACATCCGCCGTGCCGCTGTTGATCGCCAGGCTGAAGTCGCCGGTGATCTCCACCCCCGGCACGGTCACCGTGAGGGTGCCGCCGAACCGTGCCGCGAGGCCGGTGCTGCCCACCACCAGGGCGCCGTAGCCCTCCTGGAGCTTGATGCCGGCGGTGTCCGTGCCCAGCTGCAGGAGGATGTGCGTGGCGGCGACGCGGACCTCCTTGGTCGGCCCGGTGCCAGGCGCGGCGTTGGCCGGCGGCGGAACGGTCACCTGCTCGAACGCGAACACGCCCTGCAGGGTCTGGTCGACCACGGTCAGCGAGACCGGGTTGTCGGCTGTACCGAGCACCACGCGGACCGTGCCGGCCCTGATGCCCGTGGTGGCGTCGTCCGCACCGGTGGTGTTCAGCCACAGGTGGGCGTCGATCGGAGTCTCGGACATGCCGTCGATGTGCAGCGTGACGGAGACCGCCACGTCGGCCACCACGCCGCCGGTCTTGACCGCGATGGTGCCGTTCGCGATCTCGACATGGACCGGGTGCACGGTGTTGTTGCTCGCGTCCTTGGTTGCCTCGCCGAGGTCGAGCACGACGTGCTCCCGCGCGATGTGCGTGGTCTTGGTGCTGTCGGTCCACGGCAGCGCGTCGGCGGAGACGTCGTCGCCGAGCGTGAGGGTGAGATCGCCGGTCGTGTTGTCGTAGGAGATGCCGAAGCTGCCGCCGAGCGAGAGGCCCGCGACCACGAAGGTGACGTTGCCGGCCACGGTCGCCGTGCCACCCTCGGCGCCCTGCAGGCGAAGCGTCCCGGTGAGCGTGAGGCCCTCGATGCCGACGAGGCTCACGGTGCCCTCGATGTCGAGGACCCGGCTCCCCTCTGCTCCCGTGATCGTGGTGTTGACGCCGGTCATCTTCAGACCCTTGGCGTTCGGGTTCGGCGTCGTGCCGTCCTCGAGGAATGCAGGCCCGAGACCGACGAAGATCGTGCCGTTCGTGATCGTCGTCTCCGTGCTGGTGACGACGAACTCGCCGCTGATCTCGATGAAGTCGCCGATCTTGATGGTGGCCTTGCCGGCGACCTTGTAGTACGGCCCGGTGACGCCGGGAGCGTCGGCGTACTCACCGTTGCCGTAGTCGAAGGACACCGGGATGGTCACGCCGTCGATGGTCACGGACTCGTCGACGCCGTGCGGGGTGCTGTTGAACCGGACCGCGGCACTGGCGCCGACCGCACCGCCGGCGAGCTCGAGCTTGCCGGAGAACGTGCCGGCCACCCCGTCGGAGAAGAGGATGAAGGCACCCTGGACGTGGTTGATGGTGACCGCGTCGGTGGGCAGGAAGACCTCGACGCCGGTCATGCCGATTGCGGTCGTCTCCAGACCGACCTGCTGGTAGGCGTGCGGGGCGAGGCCGTAGACCAGGACGTCGGCGTCGGTGTCGGTGTCGACGTTGCCGATGACCGCGCCGAGGCCCATGACGTCGATGGTTCTGCCGGCGTCGAAGCACGCGCGGTGGGTGCTGTCGCAGCCGTTGTTGCCGAAGAGCACGGCGCCGCTGCCGGTCCCGGTCAGCACCAGCACGTCGAGCAGGCCGTCGCCGTCGACGTCACCGAGCGTGACGCCGCTGGCGACGAGGTCCGGCGTGTCGGTCACCAGGGCCGTGGGAGCCGCGAAGCCGCTGGTGCCCCCCTGGTTGTAGTAGATGACCGGTGCGCCGTCCGTGGTCGTGGTGGTGTCGCCGCCGTCGGTCACCGCGACGATGTCGACGAGGCCGTCACCGTTGACGTCGCCGACGGCGATGCCGGTGATCTTGGTCGTGCTCGCCAGCGCTCCGAGCGCGGTGGATGTCGTCGCCAGTCCGCTGCTCGTGCCGAGGTAGTACCGCGCCTCGGTGTCCCCGGTGACCAGGACGTCGGTGCGGGAGTCGTTGTTGAGGTCGACGATCGCGACCGCGACCGCCTTGAGCTGCGTGGTCTCGGACAGCGTCGTGGGCGTCGTCTCGAAGCCGGTCCAGCTCAGGGGATCGGGGTTGAAGGTGCTCGCATAGACCAGCGTGCCGGCGGCGTCGGTGCCGAACACCAGGTCGGCGAAGCCGTCACCGTTGAGGTCGCCCGCGGCGACCGAGGTGGCCTTGTCGGTGTCGACGGTGACCGTGGTGGTGCCATCGTCCGCGGTGGTGGCGAACCCCAGCCAGGTGGGAGTGTCACCGTCGCTGAGCCCCCGGTTGCGCAGGACGTAGCTGGTCCCGCTGTTGCCGCTCGTCGTGCCGACCACGACGGCATCGAGCCAGCCGTCGTTGTTGAGGTCCACGAGGGTGACCGCGACGGCGCCGCTGGAGAGGTCGGGCGTGAGCGCGTCAGCCGCAGCGGTGTAGGACACCGTGTCCGGGGTTCCGTCGGAGCTCGGGGTGACGTTGGCGAGAAGAACCTTGTAGGTGCCGGTCCCGCTCACGCCGATCAGCAGGTCGTCGTACCCGTCGTGGTTGAGGTCGCCGACGGCCATCGAGGTCTCGTCGCTCTGCACGCTGACGGTGGCCACCGGCTGGAAGCCCGACCGCACGCTGCGCTCGATCACGAAGCTGCCGGTGAAGCCGATGCCGGCGACGGAGAGGGTGGCGCCTGTGAGCTCCAGGCGCAGGAACGGGCCCGCCGGCACGGAGAAGGTGTGCGGGTCACCGACGGTGCCATAGGTGGCGTTGACCTCGAGCGCACCGGTGTTGATCTGGAAGCTCACCGTGCCGGTCAGCGTGATGTCGCTGGGCAGCGAGAAGATGCTGGTCCCGATGGCGGGGCTCGTGCTCGAGTCCGCAGTGGTGGTCTCCAGGCTGCCGTGGAAGTTGGCCGCGACCCCGGAGTCGGTGATCAGGATCGCGCCGCCCCAGTGGTGGTCCTCGGTGACGTCGACGAACGTGCCGATCTTGAGGGTCAGCTTGTCGACGGCGACCAGGACGGCCTGTCCGTTGTCGGCGGTGGTGCTCCAGTCACCGTCGGGACCGGGGGTGCCGGTGACCTTGACGGTGAAGGTGCCGCCGAGGGACTGGCCGGCCACGAGGAGGTGGGCGCCGGAGGCGGTGAGCTGGAGCAGGTGCGGGTCCAGGCTGACGACCACGTCGGTGTCCGTCGTGGTGTCGTGCCAGGTCACCGACTGCGCGTTCCCGGTGGTGTTGAGCTGGACCTCCATGGCGGCGTCGAACTTCACGCCCGGCACGTCGACGGCGACCTTGCCGCTGACGATGCCGTACACACCGCTGGTGTCGGTCGGCTTGCCGCCGACCGTCGTCGAGGCGGTGACCAGGTTGATCTCGCCGGTGATCTCGTAGGCCCGCACCAGCGGGGTGCCCGAGCCGTCGCTGAGCGACAGCTCGGCGTTGGTCAGCTTGACGGTCACCAGGCCGTCGGCCTTGGCGAAGTAGATCTGCTGGGCGGCGAGCCGCTGGCCGGCCACCTCGAGCACGACGTTGCTGCCGGTGATGGTCACCTTCGGGTCCGGGGCCGCCGCAGCCGAGTCGATGCTGGCCGCCAGTGTGCCGGTGAGGACCACGCCGGGGACGTTGACGAGCTCGACCGTGCCGGAGACGGTGCCCTTGACCGCCGCGCCGAGGGTCAGGTCCATCGCGCCGTTGCTGAGCCGGATCAGCGCCCGGGTCCCGTCGCCGATCTGCAGCCGCACGTTGCTGGCGGTGACGTGGACGGTGCTGCCGCTCTTCTCGACGGTGACGTCGCCGGAGAGCTTCTGACCGGCCGCCTCGATGACCACGTTGGTGGCTGAGACCCGCAGGTACGGCCCGGCCGGAAGGTCCAGGAGCACCGTCGTCCCGCCGACATCGAGGGAGCGTTGGACCGCCGCGGACGTCGTGTTGATCGAGAGCGCGAAGGACCCGGACAGGGTGAGCGGGAGCGAGGCGCCCACCGCCACGTCCGCGGAGAGCGAACCTGCCACGCCGCCCGGTGAGAGCACCAGGAGTCCGGTCCCGTTCGAGACGGTGAACACGCCGCCGAGGTCGAGCCCGACGCCGGCGAGCCCGATGGCGACCACCTTGCCGGCGGCGGTGGTCACCTGCTCGATGGTGACGCTGCCGGTCAGGATCTGGCCGAGCACACCGACGTTGATGTTCGTGCCCGCGACCTTGACGTAGCCGCGGGCGGTGTCGATGTCGAGTGCCAGCGTGCCGGTGAGCGTGACACCGGGGACGGAGAGCGCCAGGTCGCCCGCGATCGAGGCCACCACCCCGGTCGAGGAGATGTCCAGGGTGGCGGCCTGCTCGCTGTCCTGGGTGAAGGTCGCGGTGACGCCGCCACCCCCGAGGACGAGCTTCAGGTTGGCCGCCGTCACGTGCAGGACCGGCTGACCGTCCTTGGTCGTCCGCACGATGGTCAGGTCACCGGTCAGCGTCTGGCCGAGGACCGAGAGCGACAAGCCCTTGCCGGTCACCTGCACGTAGGGGCCCTCGGGCAGGGACAGCGTGGTGGGCACGTCGGCGACGATGAACGTCTCGTCCACACCGGTGTGCTCAGCGGTGGTGATCGTGTTGAGCTGGACCTCGAGGTCGCCGGAGAGTGAGACCTGCGGGACGGCCAGCGCGATGCTGCCGGAGATCCGGCCGGCCACGCCGTCGGGGGTCAGCAGGATCAGTGCGCTGCCGTTGCTGAGGGTCAGCACCCCGCCGAGGCTCAGGTGCACGTTCTGGCCGGCGATCCGCACGATGTCGGCGCCCCCGGTGGTGGTGGCCCGGTCGAAGGCGAAGTCGCCGGTGAGCGTCTGGCCGAGCACCGAGAGGCTCAGCCCGGTGGCCTCGAAGCGGAGGTAGGGGCCCTTCGGCAAGTCGAGCGTCACCGTCGTGCTGCCGACGGCGACGCTTTCGTCCACCTTCGCGGTGGTGGTGTTGACCGCGAGGCTGAGCGCACCCGAGGCCGAGACGCCGGCCGGCAGGTTCAGGGAGACCTGCCCGGAGATCCGGCCGGCGATCCCGCTGCCCGTCACCACGAACAGTCCGGAGCCACCGACGAGCGTCACCCCGTAGTCGCCGACGCCGAGCGTGAGGCCGGCGCGGGCGAGCGCGACGGTCGTGATCGTCGTGCCGTCGGTGGTGGTGCGCCGCTGCACCGCCACGTCGGCGGTGATGGTCTGACCGAGCACCGTCAGGGTGACGCCGGTGCCGTCCAGGCGGAGGTACGGCCCGGCGGGCAGGTCGAGGCGGCTGGTCGTCGTACCGAAGGTCAAGGTCCGGCTCACCGCAGCGCCGGTGGTGTTCACCGCCAGCGACAGGCCGGCACCGAGGGTGACACCGGGGGCGTTGACCGACAGGGTGCCGGACACCCGGCCGGCCAGGCCGGTGGAGCCGAGGACGAACATGCCCGAGCCGTCGGTCAGCGAGGCGGCGCCGCCGAGCGAGAGCGAGACGCGGTCGAAGGCGAGCACCAGGGTGCCGTCGGATGCCTTGTCGACGGCGAGGTCGGCGGTCAGGGTCTGGCCGAGCAGGCCGATCGTGGCGCCGGTGAGCGAGAACGAGGTGACCTGGTCGGAAGTGGCGAACACGACGGCGACCGGATCTGCGGTGCTGCCGGTGATCGCGATGGACTGGTCGATGGTGAGCCCGGTGTTGTTGAACCGAACCGCGGCGGTGCCCCCGAGGGTGACGGCGTCGACCCCGATCAGCGAGACGGTGCCTTCGGCGGTGACCGCATAGGTGCCACCGACGTTGACCAGGCCGATCGTGGCGTCGGTGACGAGCACGCCGGTGGCCAGCGGGTTCAGCCCGCCGCTTCCGGTGAAGGCCGGGCCGCGGCCGATGAAGATCCGCAGGCCCTGGCCGGCGAACACGCTCGCGGTCTGGCCGCCGGGGAGGGTCACGGTCTGGTAGGTGATCGAGCCCTCGATGGTGACGAAGTCGCCGATGTTGATGGTCAGGTCGGAGATCGACACCTCGAACACGGGGTCGGTGCCGGTCGGCTTGTCGAAGGCGATCTCGACTGTGCGGCCGCCGACCTCGATGCCGGCGTGCACCGCCGCCTGGGTGCTGTTGACCCTGACCATCACCGTGCCGCCGATGCTGCCGGCGTTGGCGCTGCTGAACTCGAGCCTGCCGGTGAGGTAGCCGGCCACGCCGCCGGCGACGGAGTCGTCGATGGTGTCCGCGGTGTTGGAGTCCGGCTTGGGCGCCAAGATCACGAAGCCGCCCTCGCCGCCGGAGACGATCTCCGTGCCTGACGGGTGGTCGACGTCGACCTTGCTCGTGTCGGTGACCTTGAGCCCGGTGAAGGCCAGCGTGGTGAAGTCGTTCGAGCGCGCCAGCGCGAAGCTGCCCTCGAGCAGGAAGTCGCCGATGGTCAGCTTCACCCCGGTGATCGCCACCGCCGCGGTGTCGCGGTCGAAGGCCAGGCTGACGGAGGTGGCGGTGAGGTCGAGGACGTCGAAGGTGACACCGCTGAGCGTCAGCTCACCGGAGCTGCCGTCCGCGGTCGAGGTGAAGGTGCCGGTGCCGCCGGCGACGCTGACGATGCCGTCGATGGCGAGCAGCGGCGTGCCCGTCCCGTCGTTCTCGACCGTCACGGTGAGCGTCTGCGCACCGGTCGCGTCGGTGGCGCTGGTGACCGTGATGTCCGCCGAGAGCGCGAGGCCGCCGGCGGTGAGCGTGGCGCCGGTGACGGACACCTTCACATAGCTCGTGCTCGGGGTGGTCGAGGTGTCGGTGGCCACCGTGACGTCGGCGGTGCCGCTGAGGCTGACGCCCGGGACGTGCAGGGCCACCGCGCCGCTGAGGGCGAGGTTCTGCAGGGCGCCGTCGGCCAGCGTGACCGTCGCGGCCGCGTCGCTGACGGTCAGCAGGCCACCGCCGAAGTCGAACCCGGCGTCGGAGACGGTGAGCGTGGTGACCGTCGAGGAGCTCACGGTCTGCTGGGTCACGGTCAGGTTGCCGGTGATCCGCTGGCCGAGCACCTCGATGTCGATGCCGGTGCCGGCGAGCTCGATGTACGGCGAGCGGCAGGCGGTGTCGCCGCTGGCGCAGGTGTGGTTGTCGAAGGCCAGGGACAGGCTGCCGGTCAGGTGCACGTCCGGCACGTCGAGGGTGATCGTGCCGGCCAGCGTGCCCGCGAAGCCGGTCGGGTCGACGACGAGGCTGCCGGAACCGCCGGTCAGCGAGACGCCGGGCAGGGAGAACGAAGCGTCGGCGATGGTGATGGCCAGCTGGACACTGCCGTCGGCCGCGACGCTGCGCTCGACGGCGAGGTCCGCGGTGACCTGCTGCCCGCTCACGGTGATCGTGACGCCGTCGGCGACCACCCGCAGGTAGCCGGCCGCGGTGTCGAGGTTGACGCTGAGCGAGGCAGAGAGGGCGATGTCGCCGGCGATGTTGGTGACCAGGTCTGCGGAGAAGCTGCCGGCGATGCCGCTGGCGCCGATCCGCAGGTCACCTTGCCCGTTGTCCAGCTCCAGCAGCGTGGTGCTGTCATCGGTGGCGATGGTGAACGTCGCGCCGCTGAGCGTCAGCGTGTTGACCACGGCGCCGTTCTGGACGCTGCGCGAGAAGGTGAAGCTGCCGGTGACCTCGACGCCGCCGATGGCCAGTGAGCCGTCGGTTGCGGAGAACGAGAAGGCCGGCCCGGTCGAGGTCGTGTCCAGGCTCAGCGCGTAGGTGCCGCCGAGGGTCGCGCCGGGCACACTGAGCGTGACCGTGGCGGTCAGCGGCGCGGTGGTCTTGAAGCCGTCGGCGGTGATCGAGACGGTGCCGCTCCCCTCGCGGAGGGTGAGGTACGGCGTCCCGCCGGCGGTGATGCTGGCCTCGAGGTTGCTGATGGCGAGGCTGAGCTCGGTGTCGGTGTGGGTGACGGTGAGGTCGCCGGAGAGGCGCTGGCCCAGCACCGCGAGCGTCAGGCCGGTGCCCTTGACCTCGGCGACGGTGTCGGCGGTGGTGAACCTGACCGTGACGTCCCCGGAACCGACCGGGATGGTGGTGTCGATGGGGGCCCCGAGGCTGTTGTAGCGGACCGTGACGGCACCGCCGATGGTCACGTCGGGCACGCCGAGCAGCGCGACCGTGCCGGTGACGGACAGGGCGTACTTGCCGGAGCCCTCGGTGCCGTCCCAGACCACGCCGACCGTGGCGTCGCTGACCAGCAGGCCGCGGGCCATCGGGTTGCGCTCGCCGTTGCCGAGGGTGAGCGGGCCGTCGCCGAAGAACACGGTCAGTCCGGTGCCGGCGAAGACCAACTTCCCGCCGCTGTCGCTCCAGGTGACCGTGCCCTCGATCGAGATCGGGCCGAAGTCGAGGCTTCCACTGACGGCGACCGAGAAGACGTTCTCCTCCCCGGCGCCGAAGACGATCCGCATCGGGGTGCCACCGACGTCGACGGTCTCGTCGAGCGTGGTGCCGGTGGTGTTGAGGCGGACCGTGCCGGTGGCGGTGCTGGTGCCGACCGTGACCGTGCCGGTGAGGTAGCCCGCGACGCCGGTGCCGGTGACGACCAGGACGCCGGAGCCACCGGTGACCCCGTCGCTGCCGGTGCCGATCGTGGCGACCAGGTCGGCGAGACCCACCACGGTGGTGTCGCCCTGGTGGGACACCGTGAAGGTCCCGCTGGTCAGCGTGCCGAGGGTGCCGCCGTCGGCTCCCTCGAGCGCCAGGTTGCTGATCGCCACGGTCATGTCGAAGCGGGCCTGCCCGCCGGTGGTGTCGAGGTGCACGGTCACCGCGGCCGAGCCCAGGGAGAGGCTGCCGGTGCCCGCGGCGCCCAGGTTGACGGCGACCGTCGCGCTGAGCGTGCCGGCGACCCCGGCACCGCTCACCTGCAGGTCCAGAGTGCCGTTGCTGATGCTGGCCACGCCGAAGTCCAGGGCGATGCCGCTGGCCTTGATCGTGACGACCTCGACGCTCTGGCCGCCGATGGTCACGGTCTCGGTGGCGACGGTGAACGTGCCGGTCAGCGCGTGATCGGTGTCGCCGCCGACGGTCAGCGCCGCGGGGGTCTCAGGAGTGCTCTCGGTCGCGTCGATGGTGGAGAAGCCGATGCCGGTGGTGGAGCTGAGCGTGACCTTGCCGCGGAGCGTGACCGGGCCGGCCTTCCACGTGAAGTCGGGGACGGTCAGGTCGATGACGGGCGTGGCGCCGAGGGTGATGGTGCCGGTCACCCCGGTGACGTCGAACAGGTCCTGGACGGCCAGGGTCCCGTCGGCGATCGTGATCGTGACGTCGCCGCCGGCGACGCTCACCGTGACGTCGCCGCCCGCGTGCACCGGGCCCAGGTCGGCCACCAGGCCCTCGCCGGCGATGGTGAGCGTGCCGTCTGCGGCCCGGTCGACCGAGAGGTGGCCGGACACCGAGATGCCCACGGGGGCCTCGGTCAGCGCCACCGTGGCCTCGGCGTGCAGCGTGTAGCCGTCCTTGGTGACCTCGAGGGAGAAGCTGCCGCTGCTGAGCGTGAGCCGGGTGCCGGCGACGGTGTCGCCGCTCACCGTGCCGCCGACCCGGCCGGTGAGGTTGCTCGCCGCGACGGTGACCACGGTGTCGGCGCCGGTGCCGGCCCGGGTCACCGTGAGGTCGCCGGTGAGCCCGACCGCGCCGTCGCCAAGGCTCAGCGAGAGACCGGTGCCCACGACGCGGGTGGTGTGGGCCGCGACGGTGACGCCGGCGAGGGTGAGCGGCGCGTCGGTCGGGTTGTACTCGGCCGCCAGGTCGCCGGTGAGGCCCAGGCTGTCGGCGCCGACCACGGTCAGGGTGCCGACGGCGCGGAGTGCCACGGCGCCGGAGGGCAGCAGCCGGGCCTCGAGCTCGGTGAGGGTGACCTCCACGCCGAGGTCGTCGGTGGTGGCGGTGTCGTCGCTGCCACGGCTGCCGACGAAGAGCACCAGCGAGCCGCCGGTGGGGATCGCGATGGTGAGCACGTCGCCTGACCTGGTGATCTCCAGGTCGCCGGTGAGCGTGCCGGCCGGAGTGGTGAGCTCCGCGTCCTCGACGCCGACCGTCCAGGTGCCGGCTGCCGAGTCCACGTCCACGGTGGCGGTGCCCGAGAGGGCCACGCCCGGGACGGCCTCCGGCAGCGAGAGCTCGGTCTTCCCGGTCGCGGTGAACGTGCCGTCGCCGGCGACGGTCACCGTGCCGCTCAGCACGGTGCCGTTGGTCGACGTACCGCTGAAGGTGACGCTGATCGTCGGGTCGGCGCTGGTGCCGCCTGCGACCACCGTGAGGGTGCCGGTCAGGCCGAGCAGCCCGGCCAGGCTGGCGGTGCCGGAGCCCTCGAAGGCGTACGTCGACGTGGCGGTGTCGAACGTGAGCGTGAGGCTGCCCGACAGGGCCAGGCCGGGTACGCCGGAGAGGGTGACCGCACCGGTGAGGGCACCCGAGGTGGCGGTGCTGGTGCGCGAGAGGCTGCCGGCCCCACCGCTGAGCGCGAGGTAGGCGGAGCCGGCGGTGAGCTCGGCGGTGACGCCGCCGGCGGTGATGTCGAGCTGGCCGGTGCCGGTGCTGACGCTGAAGCCGCCGGTCAGCCCGCCGAAGTCGCCGAGGTCGAGGCTGCCGGTGCCGGCGAGGTCGGTCAGGGTGATCCCGGCGGAGCCGACCGTGACCGTGCCGGAGACCCCGGTCAGGCTCAGCACGCCGCCGGTGAGGCTGCCGCCGGTCACGGTGACGGTGAGCGAGGTGCCGGCGGTGTCGGCGACGACGCTGAGCGCGCCGGTCAGCGTGCCGGCCTCGCCGAGGTCGAGGCTGCCCTGGCCGCTCAGGCCGAGGGCGCCGTCGGCGAGGTCGACCAGCAGGTCGCCGGTGCCGGTCTGCACGGTGACCGGTGCGCTGTCGAGGTCGGTGAGCTCGTTGTAGCCGAAGCGCCAGCCCGGCTTGGCCAGCAGCTCGGTGGTGCCCTGCGCGAGCGTGAGGTCGCCGGTGACCAGCAGCCCGAGCTGCGGGACGGCGGCGCCGCCGCCGCTGGGGGTGACCATCCGCACGACCAGGCCGACGGTGCCGTTGGTGAGGGTGGCGTGCGCCCCGCTGGTGTCACCGACGGAGAGGGTCACGTCGGCGGCGCCGAAGTCCAGCTCCTTGGTGGCGGCGCGGTAGGCGACGGTCAGGCTGCCGGTGTGGAGGGTGGCGACGGTGCCGAGGGCCAGGTCGAGGCCGGCGATCTCGAGGTCGAGGGTGCCCTGGTCGGCGAGCTGTCGGGTGAGCGTGTAGGTGGCGGTGACCGCGCCCAGCGTGCCCTCGGTGCCGAGAGTTGCTCCGGTGGCGGTCAGCGTGATGGTCCCGGTGAACAGCGTGTCGGCGCCGGCGGTCTCGGTGGTGAAGTCGCCGAAGGTGAGCGTGGCACCGGTGAGCTTCAGGATGCCGTCGAGGACCAGGTCGACCGGCCCGTAGGTGCTCGGGATCGACGTGCCGTCGCCGAGCTGGGTCACGATCGCGGCGATCAGGTCGGTGCCGGTCAGCGCGGTGACGTACTCGCTGAAGTGCGGGAGCACCGCGGTGACCGAGCGGCCGGAGCGCGAGGAGGCGATGCGCTGCGGGCCGGTGCGCGGGTCGAGGTACCAGATGCTGGTGCCGGGGAGCGCGTCGGCGGCGACGGTGAAGGTCGGGTCGACCAGGAAGGTGTGGATCGCCTGGCCGGTGACGGCGTCGAAGGCGAGCAGGTCGTAGACGGCCGAGGTGGTGAGC
Organism: uncultured Actinomycetota bacterium; assembly: GCA_963838025.1. Classification (GTDB taxonomy): domain Bacteria; phylum Actinomycetota; class Actinomycetes; order Propionibacteriales; family Nocardioidaceae; genus Nocardioides_B. The sequence goes on along the minus strand of CAWIPF010000003.1, from coordinate 100,703 downwards.
AGGCCGGCGACCGGGCGGTCCTCGGCGGTGATCAGGATCCAGGCGTCGTGGGCGAACGCACCGCGCGCGAAGGTGAGGGTGGCCTCCCCCATGCGAACGGTGCCGCCGAGGGCTGCTGAGACGAGGACGGCACCTGCAGGCGGCGTGAACGCCGGCTTCTGCGAGACGAGGGTCGTGGTGGTGCCGGAGACCGAGGTGGTGCTGATGCGGGTGACGAGGTTGAGGACGAGCGAGCCCGAGCCGGGTGCGATGGCGGAGTAGGTCTCCTCGGCCGGTGGGCCGCGGCTCGCGCGGACGGTGAGGTCACCGCCGGTGACGACGTCGCGAGAGACCAGCGCGCGGACGTCGGCGGTGGCGAGGTTGAACGCCACGGACGGGCCGCTCGCTGCACTGCCGCCGCCGCTGCCGGCGGTCGCGGTCGAGGAGGCACTGGAGGCCGCCGGGGCCTGGAGCGGGCCGCCGACCTCGACGCTCAGGGCATCCGGGATCTCGACGGTGACGCCGGCGTCGGTCAGCGACAGCGCCACCGAGCGCACGCTGACCGCACCGGTGGACGGGACCGTGGTGCTGCCGGAGGTGCGCAGCCCGAGCGCGGCCGCAAGCGCGTCGGCGAGGGCCCGGCCGGACAGCATCGCCGAGCGGGCCGGGACCGGCAGGGTGCCTGCGGCCGGGGCGGTGCTGGTTGCCACGCGCGAGACGCCGGTCGCTGCGAACCGCGCCGAGCCGGTGACGAGCAGGCCGCGGTCGGTGCGCACGTGGGTCTGGTGCGAGGCGAACGTCAACGCGACCTGCGGCGCCGAGGTCCGGGCGACTGCGTGCTGGTCGGCGGTGGCGGCCAGGTCTCCCGAGAGCGCCAGGTCGGGGCCCGAGCCGAGCACGGCGCTGGTGGTGACGGTGGCGAGCGTGACGGCGCTGCCGGCGCCACCGCCGTCCTCGGCGGAGCCGACGGTCCGGTCGACGGTGGTCGCGGCCAGGGTCAGGTCGCCGGCGCCGACGAGGCCGGATCCGTCGGCCAGGCTGGAACGGTCGTCGTGGTCGACGACCAGGACCGCGAGACCGGGAGCCGGTCCGTCCGTGCCGGCCAGCGAGTCGGTGTCGGAGCCGGCCGTGAGGGTCAGGGCGACCGGGGTCGTGAAGGTGAGCTCCGCGTCCCGGGCGAGGTCCGCCGAGGTGGCCAGCCGGGCGAGCGTGACGGCCAGTGCGCCGGCCCTGGGGTCTGACGCCTTGGCCGAGCTGGTGGTGCGGGCGGTCGAGGAGTCGGCACCGACGTCGACCCGGCCGGCGGTGAGGGTGAGGTCGCCGGCCAGGAACGCGCGGGTGAGCAGGTGCGAGAGCGCGAGCGCCGCAGCCATGCCGGGGCCGTCGGCGCCGCTCGCGTCTGCGCCTGCTGCGACCGTCCCGGTGCTGAGGGCGCGCACTCGTTGGGCGCCCAGGGTGCTCAGGGCCAGGGCCCGTCCGGGGGCCGAGGCCAGGAACGCCTCGGTGACGCCGAGCAGCCGCCCGTAACCGAGCGCGGCGGCGACCGGGACGAGGCCGGCGGTGGTGCGGGCCAGCCCGTCGGTCAACGTTCCGGGTGCCCGGTCGTTGCCGGTCGCGCCGGCCCGGCTGCCGGTGCCGGAGGCGGTGACGGAGCCTCCGGCAGAGGCGGTGACCTCGAGGCCCGCCGCGCTGATGCCGTCGGCAGCGGCGCCGTCGATCATGGCGCGGGTGACCCGGGTGACCTGCGCGGTCGCGATCCCGCCACCGGCCGCGGCACTTGTCGCGTCGGCCACGGCGCTGGCGTCGGCCAGGTTGCTGGCCAGCAGGGTCAGCACGCCGCCGGCGTGCACGCTGCTCGCGCCGCCGAGGTGGCTGATCGCGGTGCTGGCGAGGACCACCGACGCGCGGGCGGCGTCGCTGCCAGGGTCGCCGTGGTCGGCGGCCGCGGTCGCGTGCACGTCGGCCCGGGCGTGCGAGGAGGCGAGCAGGCTGATCGCGCCGGTCGCGGCGAGGACCGAGTCGAGGACGCTCAACTCAGCGGAGGAGGATCCGGTGAGCCCGGCGAGCGAGCCCGTGGCCACCAGGTCGGCGAGCGAATCCGCCGAGAGGACCAGGTTGTGGCCGCGCAGGGTGGCGCCGCGCACGGACACCGACGCACTGGCGTCCGGGCGGGTCGCGGAGGCCGTGTCGCCGGCCCGCAGCTCGAGGTCTCCGGCGCCGGTGTCGATGCTGGCTCCGGGGTTGATGGTGATCCGGCGCGAGCGCAGCACCAGGTCGGCAGACGAGGTCGACCAGTCCAGGTTGCCGTCGACCGTGATCGAGCCGCCGGTGGAGTCCAGGACGGCGCGAAGGAGGGCCGGGCCGAACCCGAGCACCGCCCGAGAGTGCTCCCCGGAGACGAACGCGTGGTGGTCCTGCCCGCCGGTCAGCCGCAGGTCGGCTCCAGCCGCGGCGATCGCAATGGTGGTCGGGGCAACATCGACCAGCTGCTCGATGTTGGTCGAGAGCATCCGCAGGTGGCCGCGGGTCAGCCGCAGGCCGTCGTCCGCGAACGCATAGGCCGACTCACCGGTGCCGGACGCAACCGTGAGGGTGTCCTCACCGGCGCCGCCGTCGACGTCCACGTCGATGCCCTCCGGAGCACCTTCGAGGTCCACGGTGACGTGGTCGTCGTCCGCACCGCCGAGCACCGACAGCCGCCGGATGCCGTCGATGCTGATGCTCACCGGGTCGCCCTCGTCGGGGACGAAGGTCAAGGTGTTGGTGGCGCTGTCGTAGCGCAGGGTGCCCTGCAGCCGCATCCCGGCCGGCACCCGCAGGGTCGCCGTGCCGTCGGCGTCCCGGGTCCAGTGCGGCGCCTGCTCCTCGGTGATGCCGCTGTCGCTGCCGGTCGCGACGCCATCGGCCGCAGTGCCATCGGCCGCAGTGCCATCGGCCGCAGTGCCATCCGTCGCAGTGCCATCCGTCGCAGTGCCATCGGCCGCAGTGCCATCGGCCGCAGTGCCATCCGTCGCGGTGCCATCCGTCGCAGTGCCATCGGCCGCAGTGCCATCGGCCGCAGTGCCATCCGTCGCGGTGCCATCCGTCGCGGTGCCATCCGTCGCGGTGCCATCCGTCGCAGTGCCATCCGTCGCAGTGCCATCCGTCGCAGTGCCATCCGTCGCAGTGCCATCCGTCGCAGTGCCATCCGTCGCGTGCCATCCGTCGCGGTGCCATCCAGGCTGCGGTGCCATCGGTCGTGCTCGGCTCCGCAACGGTGCTGCTCTGCGGCAGCGCCGGGGCGGAGTCGACCGAGCGGGTCTCACCGGCGGCCAACGTCTCGACCATCAGGCCGGCGTCGGTGTGGTCCAGGCCGAGGGTGTGCCCGACTTCGTGACGGACCACCGTGAGCAGGTCCATGTGCGCACCGGCGGGCTCGCCCGCGTAGTCCACGTTCCATCCCCAGCCGGCCGCGTCGACATCGATGGTGATGTGGTCGCCATCGGCGGCACCGAGGGTCAAGCCGTCGAGGTCGGAGACGGAGGCGGTGACGCCGGAGACGTCGGCGCCCAGGTCGGTCCACTCGGACTTGGCCTTGGCGAGGGCGTCGGCGAGCTGTCCGTCGCCGAGCGTGGATCCGACGGCCGGGGCGTCGGGGGCAGCGTCGGCGGTCATCGCCTGGGTGCCGCCGGTCGCGTCCGTGCCGCCGCTCGTGTCCGTGCCGCTCGTGTCCGTGCCGCTCGTGTCCGTGCCGGTCGTGTCGCTGCCGCCGGTCGTGTCGCTGCCGCCGGTCGGGTCGCTGCCGTTCGCGTTGTCGAGCGGGCAGGAGATCGAGGCCTGGCCGTTGGCGCCGGTGACCGTGTGGCAGCTGCTGGTCGACAGCGCCCGGGCCAGCGCCCCGAGCGCGTCCTTCAGCCGACGGTTGGCCTCGGCCTGTGCGGCGAGCGCGCGTTTGCGAGCCTCGAGCGCACGCTGGTAGAGCCGCTGCTGCTTGCGCTGCTTGGCGATCTGACCCTGGAGCTGGACACGCTGCGCGGGGGTGAGGGTCCTCGCTGCCTGCTGCAGCTGCTGGGCGGTCATCTGTCCGGGCTGGAGCCGGCGGACCTGCTGCTGCTGGGCGACCTGACGAGCCTGTGCCTGCGTCGCCTGCAGGCGCTGTTGGGCGGCGAGCAGCTCGGCGAGGCGCTGTTGCGCCTGTCGCCGGCTCACCACGACGACGACGGTCGGCTCGCCACGCAGGTGTGGATTCGCACCCGCCGCGGGCCGGGCCGCACCTCCCGAAGCCGGTCGTGGGGCTGCTGACGAGGATGCCGGGGCGGGAGCCGCCTGCGCGGGGGCCTGCGAGACCATCACCAGCAGGCCGGCCAACATCGCCATGGCCGCGGTGAGGCTGATGCCGCGACGGGGGATCCGGGCACGTCCCAGCACGCGGACGGCTGCTGCCGCCAACCTGTGCTTGTCCCCTACCAAAACCGCCCCAATACCTCGCTGCGCTGCCCCCAGCGCCCGCCTCTGAACCACTTTATGTTTCGAAATCACCACCAACCCTTCCTCAACCCGTGGACCGGACACATGACGCGCACGGGGGAGATCACCACCTCGATCCCATGGTCGGGAGTAGTCATTTCTAACCAGTCATGTCCGAATTACCGTGACTTGCGAGGTTCTTCGCACATCGAACCGATCCGCGTGCCCGAGATCGTTCTCGGAAATCGGGACCCGGTCTACGGTCGGTCCATGGCGACGGCACAGGGAAAGAGTCCGGCAGTCGAGGTGGAGGTGGACGACAAGGTCGTCCGGGTCACCAACCCCGACCGCGTCTACTTCCCCGCCCGGGGTGAGACCAAGCTCGACCTGGTCCACTACTACCTGGCGGTGGGCGAAGGGATCGTCAACGCGCTGTTCGAACGGCCGTGCATGCTGCACCGCTTCCCGACCGGCGTCACCGGCGAGAAGGTGCACCAGAAGCGGCTCCCGTCCGGGGCCCCGCCGTGGATGGAGACGGTGCGGGTGCACTTCCCGCGCTGGAACCGCACCGCCGACGAGCTGTGCGTCACCGAGATCGCACAGGTCATCTGGGCGGTGCAGATGTCGACCGTCGAGTTCCACCCTTGGAACAGCCGGCGGGCCGACACCGAGAAACCCGACGAGTGGCGCATCGATCTCGACCCGATGCCGGACTGCGACTTCGCCACGGTTCGCCGCGTTTCCCATGCGGTGCAAGGGATTCTCGATGAGATCGGCGCGGTCGGGTGGCCGAAGACGTCCGGTGGGAACGGCCTGCACGTCTACGTCCGGATCAAGCCGGAGCACGGTTTCCGGGACGTACGACGGGCCGCCCTGGCGTTCGCACGGGAGGTGGAGCGCCGTACCCCCGAGGATGTGACCACCACCTGGTGGCGCAAGGACCGCGACCCCACGAAGCTTTTCGTCGACTACAACCAGAACGCCCGCGACCACACCATCGCCAGCGCCTACTCGGTGCGCGGCAACCCCGAGGCCACGGTGTCGACCCCGATCCGGTGGGACGAGATCGACGACGTGGAGCCCGGCGACTTCACGATCGCCACCGTGCCGGCCCGGTTTGCCGAGCTCGGAGACCTGCACGCCGGCATCGACGACGCCGTCTTCGACCTGGCGCCGCTGCTCGAGTGGGCCGAGCGCGACGAACGGGAGGGCGCAGCCGACCCCGGCGGCGCGAACGGCGCCGGCGCCGACCGCGGCTGACGGCCTCCGTCAGACCGGGATGCCGTGCTCGACCAGCCGGGCCCGGAGCTCGCCGACGCCCTCCCGGGCCGACCACTCCTCGGCCAGCATGCCGACGGCGCGCGCGGCCTCGACGTACTGGTCGCTGTCGTCGACGAACAGCACCTCCTCGGCCGGGAGCGCGAGCCGCTCGAGCACGAGCGTGAAGAAGGCGGGTGACGACTTCAGCTCGCCCAGCTCGCACGAGTAGAACTGGTCGTCGAACACCGCGTCGTAGCCGAGCTCGCGCCGCATGTAGGCGGCCCGGTGGGCGTTCTGGTTGGAGGCCAGGCAGCAGAGCACCCCGGAGGCGCGCAGCTCCCCGACCAGCTCCAGCACCGGGGCGTTCACCTCGATCCGCCGCCAGTGCTCGAGCAGCTCCTCCAGCCGCACGTCCAGCTCCCACCGGCCGGCCACCTCGGCCAGCACGCTGCGGAACTCCCGTCGGCCGCGCATGGCCGACCGCTCGGTCTCGAAGACGTCGTCGACGAAGTCGCGCCCGCGGCCGGGAGCCACCAGGTCGTGCAGCTGGTCGAACCAGCCGGGCGGGTTGGCCTGGACCACTCCGTCCGCGTCGAACAGCACCGCATGGACCGTCATACCGGCTCTCCTCAGGCGGGCGGGTGCTCGGCCCAGTAGCGGCACACGAACGCGGTGATCGGCTCGGCCAGCTCCGGCCGGCAGACCAGCAGGTCGGGCAGCAGCACGTCGGCCTGGTTGTACTCGAGCGGGGCGCCGTCGGCGCGACTGGTGTGCAGCCCCGCCGCCCGGGCCACCGCGACGGGCGCGGCGGAGTCCCACTCGTACTGGCCCCCGGCGTGGACGTAGGCGTCGGTCACGTCGCGCACCACCGAGATCACCTTCGCCCCGGCCGAGCCCATCGGCACCAGCTCCGCACCGATCTCCTCGGCGAGCGCCTCCACGAACGCCGGGGGACGCGTCCTGCTGACCGCGATGCGCGGGCGGGCCGCCGTGCGCGGAGGCACGGTCGGCGGCTGCCCGGTGTGGAAGGTCGTTCCCAGGCCGGGCTGGGCAACCGCGCCGGCCGCCAGGTCCCCGCTGCCGTCGGTGCGCTGCCAGAGCGCCACGTGCACGGCCCAGTCGTCGCGCGGCGGCTCGGAGAACTCGCGGGTCCCGTCGAGCGGGTCGATGATCCACACCCGCCGCGCCGCCAGGCGTCCCTCGTCGGTGTGCGTCTCCGCGCTCTCCTCCGAGAGCACGGCGTCGTCGGGCCGGTGCGCGGCGAGCAGGTCCATCAGCAGCTCCTGGGATGCGCGGTCGCCCGCGTCCTTGAGCTCCTTGCCCTGCAGGCCCTCGCCACGCACCCGGGTGAGCAGCTCTCCGGCGGTCGTCGCGGCCCACGCGGCGAACGCGTGGTCGTCGTCGGCGACCCGGTCGGGGGGCGTCGGGATCGTCATCACCCGGCCAGCCTCTCACAGCTGCTCGGGCCGTCCATGGCCGTGTGCTGGGGGGAATGCCCGCCGCGCAACTCGAAACTTCTGATCGGGCTAGTCGTCCCCGGTCAGGGCCGCCACGATGGTTCCGCGTCCGGCGCCGCGTCGCCCCCTGCCGTGTCGAGGAGGCCGGCCCCGACGTCGCGCGAAGCGGTGGGACCGAGGCGAAGCAACCGGCCCGCCCGGGCGGCGTACTTGTCCGGCAGCGGAAGGATGCCGAAGGCGTTGTCGATGATCCCGCGGGCAAGCAGGCGCAGCAGGAGCACGTACACCACGACCGTGACGAGCCCCGTCACGAACATCCCGGCCAGCGGTGGGCCCGGGAAGGCACTGAGCACGACGGCCCCGGTCACCATCGAAACCGCGGTGATGGGCGCCACGGTGAAGAACGGCCGTGCCACCTCGCCGAAGCCCCAGCCGAGCACCCGCGAGAGGAGGAGCCAGCGGGCGACCGTGGCGAGGAGCGCGACGATGACGAAGCCCACGGCGACGCCGGTGAGCCCCCACCGCACGGCGACCGCGGTGGTTCCCACCGTCGCGGCGTCGACGGCGACGGCGTAGCTGAGCCAGGTGCCGGGCCGACCGAGACCGTAGAACAGCCCGTGGTCGAGCATGGCTCCCAGGGTGATGATGCCGGCGACGGCCAGCGCCTGTGCAGGGCGCACGCTCGCGGTCCACTTGGGCCCGAAGAGCAGCGGGATGAGCTCCGGAGCCGTGACCACGATCAGGATCATCACCGGTGAGACCGACCGCGTACACGACTCCCAGTGCCTTGAGGTAGGTGGTGCGGAGCCGCTCCGCCGAGTCCCGTACACGAGCAAACACGATCGTCGAGACCGGAACCATGGAGGCCGCCACGAGATCTTGGGCCACGAAGACGAGCCGCTGACCGACGTTGAACAGGCCGAGCGCGGCAGGCCCGAGGACGAACGTGACGATCCAGCTCTCCCCCCAGACCCGCACGGATGCCGACGACGTCGACGCTCGACACGCGGACGCCGAAGACGGCCATCTGCCGCAGCCGCGGCCATGACAGACGAAGCGACGGCAACCACCCGGCGCGCCACCAGGCCAGGACGGCCACCAGCCACTGGGTGACGATCAACTGGCTCACCAGGGCCCAGACGCCGCCGTCGCGCAAGGCGAGCACCACTGCCACGGCCTGGCCGACCAGGGCCGCGACGAGGCTCTGGAAGGCGACGGACCGGAAGGCCATGCCCCGCCTGAGCAGGGACAGCGGCACCCCGGCCAGGACCGTGGGCGCGACGGCGAGGACCAGCACCCGCAGGACCGTCTCGAGCTCGGCGATGCGGAACGCCATCGCCAGCAAGGGCGCGGCGGCGAACAGCCCCGTGGACAGCACCACCGCCGCCGCCACGGACGTCCAGAATGCGGTGCTGAGGCTCTCCTGGTCGACGTCGTCGGTCTGCAGCAGGTACGTCGAGAAGCCGAGGTCCGAGAGCAGGTAGACGATGGGGATCACCGTCATGGCGGCGGCGACCACGCCGAAGTCCCGTGGTGAGATCTGGTGCGTCAGCACGACCAGGGTGGCGAAGCCGCTGGCGCGCACGGCCCACTTCTGTGCGGCCAGCCAGAGGAATCCGGATGCCGCGCGCTTCCCGAGATGCTCCTGGGCACCCTCCCGCTGTTCCACGCTCATGGCTTCGGGACCTTCGGGAAGGTCGGTTCCACGCTCAGTCCCTGCCTGCACCCAGCGCGTTTGCACACCACGTCGGCGACGCGCTCCTGCTGCTCAACCATGATGCCCGGGTGGATTGGGAGCGAGAGGATCTCCCCCGCCGCGTGCTCGCTCACCGGCACGCTGCCCTTGACGGCTGCGAACTCACCCATCGCCGGGGTCAGGTGCACGGGCGTGGGGTAGTGCCCGCGGGCGCCGATCCCTTGGGCACCGGCCGGGTGCAGCGCCTCGTCGCGGTCAACCACCCTGACGACGCAGAGGTGCCACCCGTGCTCGTGAGGGTCGTCGTCGACATCCACGCAGACCGCGCGGCCGCCCGCGCGCGCGACCGCCTTCGCGGTCGCGATGAACTTGTTGGCCGGCAGGACGACCTCGTCACCAGTGCCGATGGCGTGGGCCCGGAGCGCCATCTCCAGCGTGTCGGTGCCGTTGGCCACGCCCACGCAGCAGCGTGCGCCTCCGAAGTCGGCGTGCTCCTGCTCCAAGGCAGCCAGGGCACTGCCGCCTGCGAAGTCGTCTGTGGCGAGGGCTTCGGCGAAGCCGGCCTCCGCCTCCTCGGCGATGTGCCCGTGCTGCACGGACAGGTCGACAATCGGGGGCGCGTGCACGAGGTGGCCTCCTCAGGCTCTGGACGCGGCTCGGCAGCTGACAATGGTCGCGAGACGACCCTCAGCCCGGCTGCGTCGTCGAGGATCGCCTCGAAGGGATCCGTGGTCGACACCGCTGTGTCCGGGCCGATGTGTACGGGCTCGACGCGCCGCGCGCTCACAGTTCGGGTCGCAGAGCCAGCGTCTATGGACCGATGGCGTCGCCATGGCGCTCCGAACCGAGTTCGACCCCCAGTACCCCGCCCCCACGACCGCCAGGCCAACGGCTGCGGTCATGACGCTCAGGCTAGTCGCGGAACTAAGCGCCGCGGGGCGAAATGGAAACTTGCGCGTCAGCGCTTCCTAACGGGCCTCAGTAGCCACGGTACTTCCATGACCGGCGCCGCAGCCACCACTGCCCCTTCTGGTTCAGCAGGTACTGGATCTCGAGCGGGCCGAGACGTCCGCCTGCCGTCAGCTTGCGATAGAGCCGCATGTCCTTCACAGCGGGCCAGCAGTCGGCGGCGAACTCCAGCAGCTCGTCGACGTCCTCCTGCGCTTCGGAGGTTCCCCCGCCCATGAGGAGTCGGCCGAGTTCGGACTCCCGCAGCCGTCCGCGGTCGTACACGCGCCCGGCCGCCCAGAGCGCCTCGCGGCTCAGCTGCCGGTGCACCATGTCCGTCAGGCGCTCCACGTCCACGAGCCTGGCGCCGTACCGTTCCAGCACCACCTCGAAGACGGACCGCCGCTGGCGCAGGTCCATCAACGCCGTCACGGATTTGCTCATGTTGGTGCCGTGGACCCGGTAGAAGGCCTGGTCCACGCCTCGGATGAACCCCACGTGGGCGTGGGCGGCCAGCCGCATGTACATTCCATGTCAGCTGCCTTGGGCAGCTGCGGGTCGAATCCGCCCACTCGATGGTGCAGCGAGGTTCGCACGACGAGCTCCGGAGACGTGATCGGGTTCTCTGCCTGCCTGAATCGGTGCTCGAGCCACTCCTGGCCGGACCAGACCGACCAGCCCCGGACCCTGGTCCGGGCTGTCGGGAGGGCTGCGCCGTCCTCGACCCAGAGCGCGCGGCCGTAGACCATGCCTACCTCCGGGTGGGCGTCCAGGAGATCCCTGGCGCGCGCCAGGGCCCCGGGGGTGGCCCGGTCGTCAGCCGAGAGGAGGATGCAGTAGTCGCCGTCAGCCCACTCGAGCAGTCCTTCGTTGAAGGTCGCGATGTTGCCCTGGTTGACGTCGTGGACGAGCACCTCGACCTGCGGGCGACGGGACGCGATCTCCCTGGCCACCGTGGCGCTGTCGTCGGGCGAGGCGTCGTCGATGATGAGCACCCGCACGTCGACACCCTCCTGGTCGTCGAGCACGCTGCTGACGGCAGCCTCGAGGAAGTGGCCGTAGCAGTAGCACGGGATGACCACGCTGACCGAGCTCATCGAGACTCCACCGTTTCCCGCGACCGTGCTGCCATCTGGTCCTCCTCCCGGGTCCCCCGTCGATCTTCCAGCCCACGGCGCTGGTCCCCTCGGACAGTCCTCCCGTCAGGGAAGGCCCCACGTCGCAGTCAGCCGGTTGACCCCGATTCAACAACAGTTCTCGCGGCTTGTTCGAAGATGCGTCAAAGGTGTGGCCACCGCCGGTCGTGCATGGTGCGCCGCACCCGGCCCGCGCACATCGGCGTCTGGCCGGGGCATCAGTCGCCGACGTCGTCACGAAGAGCGGACACGTCCTGCAATCGACCGCGAGGTGGTCAGACGGCTGCGTCCAAGTGCGGTGTCCCGCGACCCACGGCCTCGACGAGCGACAGATCGAAGCGACCCGGCTGGACTCCAATCAAGGGCGCCACGAGCACGCGTGACTGGGTGCCCATGCCCACGGTGGCGATCGCACCGGTCGACCGGCGCTGGTGGGCGCTGACGTTGAGTCCGGGATTGGCGTCGTGTCGCGCCGACAATGATCTCGTGGTGGTCTAGATCACCGGCCCCGCGGGTCGTTCTCCAATCTGTCGCCATCTCCGGCGACTCCCACCGACGTGTCGCCCGGCCAATCCTCGAGCGGTCGCCGACCCGGCGGCCCCGAGCGCGACCGCGGACTGGCCCACCACGACGTCCGCCGGGCACCCCGCCGGATACGGGTGGCCAAAGCCCAGCACTGACCTTGACCCGGAGTCTCGCTCGTCAGCTCGACGCGACGCGCCATCGGCCTCTTCCGGATTTTGGCAGCCAACGCCGCTATCGTCGCTACGCTGGTCGAGCCGCGCTGCCGGGGGGCGACGCGCGTGCACCCAGGGGGGTCACATGTCAGATGTGGGGCTGCTTGCACGGCGGACGCCGTCGCGAGGCTTGGTGATCAGTGCGATCGTCGCCGTGCTGATCGGCTTGCTCTCCGCGGTCAACGCGCCACCGGCCAGGGCGGCGGGCCCGTGTGGCCCGCCGGTGACCAGCGTGATCGCGTGCGAGAACACCCTGCCTGGTGATCCGCCCAGCGACTGGCAGGTCAACGGCGCCGGCGACTCGACGATCCAGGGCTTCGCCACCTCGATGAGCGTGAACGCCGGGCGAGACGGAATCCTTCAAGATCAACACCCCGGCGAAGTCGTACCACATCGACATCCTGCGCGTCGGCTACTACCAGGGCAACGGTGCCCGCAAGGTGGTCTGCAAGATGCCGCCGACCGCCACGCTCCCGCAGACCCAGCCGGCCTGCCTCAACGATGCCGCCGGCACCGGGCTCGATCGACTGCGGCAACTGGGCCGTGTCGGCGTCGTGGACGGTGCCGACCAACGCGGTCTCCGGCCTGTACCTCGCCCACCTGGTCCGCAACGACACAGGCGGCAGCAGCCTCATCCCGTTCGTCGTCCGCAACGACGCGAGCCACTCCGACATCGCTGTTCCAGACCTCCGACGAGACCTGGCAGGCCTACAACACCTACGGCGGCAACAGCCTCTACACGTGCACGCGTCAACTGCCCGCCCGGGAGCCCGGCGGCCTACAAGGGCGCCGCCAAGGTGTCCTACAACCGGCCGTTCGCACACGGCGCTGGACGACAACGGCGGGAGCTGGTTCATGTACGCCGAGTACCAGATGATCCGCTTCCTCGAGCGAACGGCTACGACGTCAGCTACATGAGCGGCCTCGACGTCGCAACCCGGGGTCGCTGCCGCTCAACCACAAGATCTTCCTCTCGGCCGGCCACGACGAGTACTGGTCGGGCCAGCAGCGCGCGAACGTCGAGGCGGCCCGCGACGCGGGCGTCAACCTGGCCTTCTTCAGCGGCAACGAGGTCTTCTGGAAGACACGCTGGAGCCCAGCATCGACAGCTCGACCACGCCAACCGCACGCTCGTCAGCTACAAGGAGACGCACTACGACGCCCCGGTCGACCCGCAGGATCCGCCCACCTGGACCGGGACCTGGATGGACCCGCGGTTCAGCCCGCCAGCCGACGGCGGGCGGCCGCAGAACGCCCTGACCGGGCAGCTGTTCGTCGTCAACTCCGGCACGACCGACATCACCGTGCCGGCCGCAGTACAGCAAGCTCCGGTTCTGGCGGAACACCCGCGTGGCGAACCTGGGCCCGGCCAGTCCACGACGCTCGGCCAGGGGCTCGGCACGCTCGGCTACGAGTGGGACGTCGACGCCGACAACGGCTATCCGCCCCGCCGGCTGACGGACATGTCGTCGACGACCTCCAACAACGCCGAGGTCTTCACCGACTACGGCAGCACCACACAGCCGGGCAGCAGCGCCACCCACCACCTGACGCTGTACCGGGCCGCGAGCGGCGCCCTGGTCTTCGGCGCCGGCACCGTGCAGTGGGCGTGGGGCCTGGACAACGGGCGGAACGTCGGCAGCCCACCGATACCGGCCATGCAGCAGGCCACGGTCAACCTGTTCGCCGACATGGGAACGTGCAGCCGGACACCCTGATGCCAGGGCTGACGGCGGCCACCGCGTCGGCCGACACCACCGCGCCGACCTCGACGATCACCTCGCCCGCACAGACGCGAACCTGTCGCGACGGCTCGGCGGTCACCATCAGCGGCACGGCCACCGACTCCGGCGGCGGCGTGGTGGCCGGGGTGGAGGTCTCGACCGACGGCGGCACGACCTGGCACCCGGTCACCACCATGTCCGACCCGACCTCGGTCACCTGGAGCTACTCGTGGGTCGCCCACGGCAGCCCCTCGGCGACGATCGAGTCCCGGGCGGTCGACGACAGCGGCAACATCGAGACACCTTCATCGGGGACCACCGTCAACATGGCGTGCCCCTGCTCGATCTGGGGCCCCGCCGCCCCCCCGCGACCATCGACTCGGGCAACACGGCATCGACCGAGGTCGGCGTTAAGTTCAAGGTCGACTCCTTCGGCTACGTCACCGGCATCCGCTTCTACAAGGCGAGCCTCAACACCGGGACCCACATCGGCAGCCTCTGGACTCGAACGGCCAACTGCTGGCCAGCGCCACCTTCACCAACGAGTCCGCGTCGGGCTGGCAGCAGGTCAACTTCGCCCACCCGGTGCGCGCTGAACAAGGACACCACCTACGTCGCGTCGTACTTCGCGCCCAAGGGGCACTACTCGGCCGACGGCGGCTACTTCTACACGACGCCGAAGCTCGGGCCCGCGCCGACGATCACCAACGTGGACAGCCCGCCGCTCCACGCGTTGCGCAACTCCAACGGCATCACCAACGGCGTCTTCACCAAGTCGGCCACGCAGCGCCTTCCCGACCAGCTCCTCCGATGCCGCCAACTATTATGTGGACCCGGTCTTCACACCGCAGTCGTTCACCACGCCGCCCGGCCGGTCAGCAACGTCAACGCGACCCCTGGCTACCGTCGGCCACCGTCTCCTGGTCCGCTCCGACGACAGGCGACCCGGCGACCGCCTACACCATCACGCCGTACGTCGGATCGACCGCGCAGACCCCGACCACGGTTCCGGGTAACCCCGCGCCCACCTCCGCGACGGTCTCCGGGCTGACCAACGGAACGACCTACACCTTCACGGTCACGCCCTCCAACCCGGCCGGTACAGGCCCGGAGTCGGCAAAGTCCAATGCAGTGAAGCCATCGGCCAGTGCCTTGCACGTCGACAACGGCGGTTTCGAGAACGGCCTTACCTCGTGGACGACCGGCGGTGTGGCGGCGCCGACCGCAAGTGGGGCGCAGATCCACTCGGGCACGGGCTCCGCCCTGCTCGGTACCGTACAACCGGCGACGCAGCCGAACGGGGACAGCGACCTGTCCCAGACTGTGTCCATCCCTCCGACGGGCACCACGACCCTGACCTTCTGGTATCGGCCCTCGACTGCCGATGACATCTGCACCGGCAGCGGATGCGTCTACGACTGGCAGGAGGCACAGGTCCGTACCGCGTCCGGGCAGACCCTGGCGAGCATCTTCAAGAGCAACTCCAACTCGCAGACCTGGACCAAGGTGACCTACGACATGTCACCGTACGCGGGACAGGACGTGGTCTCTGGTTCAACGTCCACCAGGACGGAGCGTCCCCCCCGGACGACACCTGGATGTACCTCGACGACGTCACGCTGACCCAGCCGACTGTTCCGGGCGCGCCGACGGGTGTGACGGCCACCGCCGGTAACGGGTCGGCACCGGTGACCTGGACCGCGCCTTCCGACAATGGCGGCAGCACCATCACCAAGTACACCGTGACCCCCTACATCGGCACGACCGCACAGGCCGCGGCCACCGTGACCGGCACCCCGCCCCACGTCCACCACCGTGACCGGGCTGACGAACGGCACGAGCTACACCTTCAAGGTGTCCGCGGCCAACGCGACCGGCACCGGCCCCGACTCGTCGCCGTCCAACGCGGTCACGCCGAACGCTCTACCTGGCGCGCCGACCGGCGTGACGGCCACGGCGGGTGACGCATCGGCGAAGGTGAGCTGGACCGCACCGACCAACAACGGCGGCAGCACCATCACCAAGTACACCGTGACGCCCTATATCGGCACCACCGCACAGACCCCGGTGACCGTGACCGGGGCTCCAGCAGCCACGTCAACCACGGTGACCGGGCTGACCAACGGCACGACGTACACCTTCAAGGTGTCGGCGACCAACGCGACCGGCACCGGTCCCGACTCGTCCCCGTCAAACGCGGTGACCCCGAGCGCTCCTACTGCCCGAGGCGCCCACGGGCGTGACCGCGGCGGCGGGCGACGGCTCCGCCAAGGTCTCCTGGACTGCGCCGACGGACTCTGGCGGCAGCACCATCACCAAGTACACCGTGACCCCGTATATCGGCACGACCGCACAGACCCCAGCTACGGTGACCGGCAGTCCGCACCCACCTCCACCACTGTGACCGGGCTGACCAACGGGACGACCTACACCTTCAAGGTCTCCGCGACCAACGCGACCGGACCGGTCCTGACTCGTCAGCGTCCAGCGCCGTTACCCCGCTCGCGCCGCCGGCGGTGACGAGTGTGACGCCGGCCGACGGGGCGACGGGTGTCGCAGTGTCGGTGACGCCGACGGTGACGTTCTCCCAGGCCGTGACACCGAGCACGGTCTCGTTCACGCTCAAGGACTCGGGCGGGACCACGGTCCCGGGTTCGGTCAGCTTCAACACCGCCAACACCGTCGCGACGTTCACGCCGACCAGCTCCCTCGCGAACAGCACCACGTACACCGCCACGGTGTCGGGTGCGCAGAACAGCAACGGCACCTCGATGGCGAGCGCGTACGTGTGGGGCTTCACCGCCGCGGGCCCGCAGTGCCCGTGCAGCATCTGGCAGAACGGGACACCGACCGGAGCCGTCGACGCCAGCCGACACCAGTGCGATGACTCTCGGCGTGCAGTTCCGGGCCAGCAGCAGCGGCTACGTGAACGCCGTCCGGTTCTACAAGCAGGTCCGACAACACCGGTTCCCACATCGGCAGCCTGTGGAGCTCCACCGGCACCCTGCTGGCCAGCGGCACCTTCAGCGCCGAGACCGCGAGCGGCTGGCAGGAGCTGGTCTTCTCCAGCCCGGTCGCGATCACCGCGAACACCACCTACGTGGTCTCCTACCACACCGACACCGGCCACTACGCCGCCACCAGCAGACGGCCTGGCTTCCGCCGTCACCAACGGACCACTGACCGCGCTCGCCGCCGGCGGCGTCTACGCCTACGGCAACGCCAACGCCTTCCCGACCAACACCTACAACGCCACCAACTACTGGGTCGACGTCGTGTACTCGCAGACGACCGCGCCGCCGGCGGTGACGAGTGTGACGCCGGCCGACGGGGCGACGGGGGTCGCGGTGTCGGTGACGCCGACGGTGACGTTCTCCCAGGCGGTGACACCGAGCACGGTCTCGTTCACGCTCAAGGACTCGAGTGGGACCACGGTCCCGGGTTCGTCAGCTTCAACACCGCCAACACCGTGGCGACTTTCACGCCGACCAGCTCTCTTGCGGCGAGCACCACCTACACCGCGACCGTCTCCGGGGCCCAGAACACGTCCGGGCAGGCGATGAGCAGCCCGTTCACCTGGACCTTCACCACCCGCGCGGCGACCCAGTGCCCGTGCAGCATCTGGCAGAACGGGACACCGACCGGGGCCGTCGACGCAGCCGACACCAGTGCGATCACTCTGGGCGTGCAGTTCCGGGCCAGCAGCAGCGGATACGTCAACGCGGTCCGGTTCTACAAGCAGGTCGACAACACCGGCTCCCACATCGGCAGCCTGTGGAGCTCGACCGGCACCCTGCTGGCCAGCGGCACCTTCAGCAACGAGACCGCGAGCGGCTGGCAGGAGCTGGTCTTCTCCAGCCCGGTCGCGATCACCGCGAACACCACCTACGTGGTCTCCTACCACACCGACACCGGCCACTACGCCGCCACCAGCAACGGCCTGGCTTCCGCCGTCACCAACGGACCACTGACCGCGCTCGCCGCCGGCGGCGTCTACGCCTACGGCAACGCCAACGCCTTCCCGACCAACACCTACAACGCCACCAACTACTGGGTCGACGTCGTGTACTCGCAGACGACCGCGCCGCCGGCGGTGACGAGTGTGACGCCGGCCGACGGGGCGACGGGGGTCGCGGTGTCGGTGACGCCGACGGTGACGTTCTCCCAGGCGGTGACACCGAGCACGGTCTCGTTCACGCTCAAGGACTCGAGTGGGACCACGGTCCCGGGTTCGGTCAGCTTCAACACCGCCAACACCGTGGCGACGTTCACGCCGACCAGCTCTCTTGCGGCGAGCACCACCTACACCGCGACCGTCTCCGGGGCCCAGAACACGTCCGGGCAGGCGATGAGCAGCCCGTTCACCTGGACCTTCACCACCCGCGCGGCGACCCAGTGCCCGTGCAGCATCTGGCAGAACGGGACACCGACCGGGGCCGTCGACGCAGCCGACACCAGTGCGATCACTCTGGGCGTGCAGTTCCGGGCCAGCAGCAGCGGATACGTCAACGCGGTCCGGTTCTACAAGCAGGTCGACAACACCGGCTCCCACATCGGCAGCCTGTGGAGCTCGACCGGCACCCTGCTGGCCAGCGGCACCTTCAGCAACGAGACCGCGAGCGGCTGGCAGGAGCTGGTCTTCTCCAGCCCGGTCGCGATCACCGCGAACACCACCTACGTGGTCTCCTACCACACCGACACCGGTCACTACGCCGCCACCAGCAACGGCCTGGCTTCCGCCGTCACCAACGGACCACTGACCGCGCTCGCCGCCGGCGGCGTCTACGCCTACGGCTCCACGAACGCCTTCCCGACCAACACCTACAACGCCACCAACTACTGGGTCGACGTCGTGTACGCACCCTGACGAGCACCATCCGGAAGCAGAGGAGTGTCAGATGAAACGGCTTGCTCTGGCCGTGGCGGGCGCTGCAGTCATCGGGCTCACGGCATGCAGCCATGCCCAATCTCCCAGCAAGGCGGACGTCGCCGAGCGCACCGGCGCGCACGTCGTGCCGGTGAGCTGCGGCGAGCAGTACCGCACCTGGGCGAACGGCGAGGGCAAGGCCGTCATGGCTGCGCTTCACGACGTCAGCTCCGCAGCGACGTCCGGGAGCCGTCAGTCGCTGGCCGCGACGCTCAAGGACGCCAAACCAGTTGTTGACAAAGCCGCCGAGCACCCGATCCCTGCGTGCGCCGACCCGCGGGGGCACTGGAGCGTGCTGCTCATGCACGTGCATGCTGCGGTGGCCGGCGAGCGTTCGTCACCCGGTGTGCGAGCGGCTCTGCGTGACGTGCCGACGATCCATCGCGAACTGCTGGCAGAGGTCAGGCAAGCCGCGCAATGAGCAGGCGGCTGGTGCCTGCGGCAGCGCACCGGCGACTGCGGCGATTACCGGGGGGCAATATCAACGTGGTCGACAACACAGACGAAGCGTGGCCTTCGACCGGTGAGTGGCTGCAGGGGGACCAGCTGCCATTGGTCATAGCGACGATGCACCGCGCGGAAGGAATTACGGGCGTGCAGACGCACGTCCGTGAGCTGGGAGAGCATCTCCAGCGTCACGGCCTCCACGCATCACTGGTAACACCGTTCTCGTGGGGCGGACCGCTGACTGTGCCCGTGTTCGGCGCCCGACTGGTTCTGTCGCGAATCAGCGGGCCCGCCGGCGTGGTATGGCACCGGCGTTGGCATGAGGTTTTCCTCCGCAACGGACTGCGCCACCGGCTCGCCACGACGGGCGACTGCGTCGTCTACGCCCAGGGACCGCTGGCCGCCCGGGCGGCATTACACGCGCGACGAGGGCCACACCAGCGAGTGATCATGGCCATTCACTTTCGGGTTTCCCAAGCGGACGAATGGGCAGACGAGCAGCTGATCAAGCGCGACGGGAGGGTCTTCCGCGACATTCGGGAGACCGAACGTGAGGTGATCCCGAGCGTCGATGGCTTGGTGTCGGTCACGAAATGGGCGCGAGATGCGCTGGTGAGCTGGTTGCCAGAAGCTGCAACGGTCCCCTACGCCGTTATCGGGAACTTCGTGTATCCGCAGCAGTTCGACACGGAGCCGGAGCCACTTGGGGATCTGGTCACCATCGGCAATCTCGAGCTCGTCAAGAACCATGGCTTCCTCCTGAGAGCACTCGACGAAGCGAATCGGAGGGGGCACCGTTACACCCTCGACGTGTATGGAGAGGGACCCTGCCGCGCTGACCTGCTGCGCCTGACCCGTTCACTGGGGCTGGAGGGACAGGTTCGCTTCCGCGGCTTTCGGAGCGACGT
Organism: uncultured Actinomycetota bacterium; assembly: GCA_963838025.1. Taxonomy (GTDB): domain Bacteria; phylum Actinomycetota; class Actinomycetes; order Propionibacteriales; family Nocardioidaceae; genus Nocardioides_B. The sequence continues at coordinate 81,038 of CAWIPF010000003.1, read as the reverse complement.
GCGGGGGTTGCTTCCGGGTTACCGTGCCTACGTCCACGCCGCATACTCGGAGTCCTCGTCGCTGGCGATCATGGAGTCCATGGCTGCAGGCCTACCGATCGTCGCGGGCTACCTCGAGCCCCTTGCCGAGCTGTGCGAAGAGGGGGCCGAAGGTCGGTTCTTCCACCTGGACGACCCGGCAGAGGCGGCGTCCACTCTGATCGGATTGCTCGAGTGCGAGCCGGCGCGATCGAGGGCGGCGAGCGCTGCGAGGGAACGTTTTCACCGGGACTTCGACGCGCGGGTCATCGCACCGAGGCTGCTGTCCTTCCTCCAGGGGAGGACAGTCCAGGCATCGGGGCAGGCACCATGGGCATGACCTTCGCGAAGGCCGCGGTACTGACCCTCGTGGCCGGGCTGACCGTCAGTTGCGACAGCGCACGTACCGTCTTGCCGGATCCGTCCCCGAGTCTGTCATCGCGGTTCGAGTGCGCGACCAGCGCGGCCAAGGGGCGCTGCGGCCCGTACGACGCGTATTCGGGGATCACTGGGACGACCTCCAGCACCTACGTCGGGAACAACATCTGGAATCCCATCAGCGGGTCCCGGCAGACCCTGTACGCCACTGATCCGGGTCACTGGGCGGTGACTGCGCGCATACCCGCCGGGAACACCGCGGTGGTGTCCTATCCGAGCGTAGGTGTCAACTATGGGCGGATCACGAACGACCCGACCCCCCTCAGCGACTACTCCTCGATCTACTCGTCGTTCAGCGAGACCATGAACCCGACGGCGAAGACGAGCGCCTGGGCCGCGTACGACATCTGGCTCGGACAGAACGACTGCTCGCCGGGGGCCTCCAAGTGCAGCTCGCACGAGGTCATGATTCAGCATGACTTCGCCAACAACGGGGAATGCAAGGTCCGAGCCACGGCCGCATTCGGTGGAGCGGGCGGCGTGCCGGAGCAGCAGTGGCATCTGTGCACGTACGGTTCGGAGCTGATCTGGAAGCTTGGTGCTCACGAGCAGGACAAGATCAATGAGAGCTCCGGCAGCGTCGACATCCTGTCCATGCTCACCTGGCTGGTGGACCACGACTACCTCCCGGCCGATACCGGCCTGTGGTTGATCGGCTACGGCTGGGAGATCTGCAGTACCGGCGGCACGAACGAGGACTTCGAGGTCAACAGCTTCTCCATGACCGCGACTCGGACCGGCTAGGACGTGTCTCCAAGAATGAAGGGAACTCATCGTGCAGGTATACGTCGTCAACCTGGCTCGGTCACCTGAGCGGCGAGCGCACATCACCGCCGAGCTGGCGAAAACCGGACTGGACTACGAGATCGTCACGGCGGTCGACGGGCGCGACCTGGATCTGGACGACGTCACGCTGATCACTCCTGCGCTGCTCGCCAGGAACGCTTTCCCGGCCGGCGCCGCAGGATGCGCCCTCAGCCATCTGCGGGTCTACGAGGAGGTCCTCGCACGAGGCCTCGACCACGCGTTGATCATCGAGGATGACGTCACCTTGCCGGCTGACCTGGGCGCCATCGCCGACGCCATCGCGCCGCTTCTCACGGGTGCGGAAGTCGCGCTCCTCACCTACGGCACCCCGGACACGTGCAAGATGAGCGGAGCAGGCGCGGTCGCACTTCCGTCCTCTCGGTTGCTGGCACTGCCCATTGACGTCAGACCACTGGTGAACGCAGCCGCCTACGTAATCACCCGAGAGGCGTGTGAGCGGATGCTGGAAACAGGGCTACCGCTTCGCGCGAACGCCGATGACTGGCGGCTCTTCTTCGAGGACGGCATCGTCGATCGCATTCGATGTGTGCTTCCGCAGCCGGTCACGAAGACGGCGCGCTTCGAGTCGACTATCGGACTGTACTCACTCGGAGACGGCGTCAAGGCGCGCCTGGTACGACCGCTCTTGCGCCGCAAGGTCCCCCTGGTGCACCAGGTCGTCCTCTACCGAAGGCAGCGCATCTTGCGGCAGTGGGGCAAGGCGGAGATGGTCGACGTCCCATTCGTGTACAAGCCATCCAGGTTGGGCTGAGGCAGTGGAGGCGGTGGCCCTTGGCATCCACCCGCTGAGCACAGCGAGTTCCGAACGCGCGCAGCGGACCATCGACTGGCGATGGCCATGAGTGTCTCCGTCGCCGCACTTCGCCAGCACCGGCTCGCAGCGCGCCTGGACCCGGTCTCGGCGCAAGACAGGTCCGTCCGGCGGCGGATCGCGGCGGCCTGGGGGCTCATGTACCTGAACACCCTGACCTACGTGCCCGGGGGTATCCTTCCGTTGCCGTCGGCCATGGGCAAGGCTGTGGCACAGGGAGCCCTGCCACTGGCGATCCTGGTCGCGTTGACGGTCAACCCCAAGATCAGGTTCCGCCCCAACGTGTTTCTCTGTCTTGTGTCGTTGCTTGTCCTGGACACCGTGATCACCACGCTGCAGCCTCAGGGACTCGGGGGGGTGTACCGGACCTTGCGGCTCGCCGAGTTTGTCGGTGCGCTGTGGCTGCTGACGCCATGGTGGGGAAGACGCGACATGCTGCTTCTTCGCTGCCATCTCCGGTGGCTGTTCGTTGCGCTGAGCTCTGTGCTTGTCGGCTTCCTGATACTCCCAGGCCGCGCCCTTGCTCAAGGCGGCCGACTCTCCGGGATGATCTGGCCGATGTTCCCGACGCAGGTCGCGCAATACGCGGCTGTCGCGGGCGGACTGACCGTCGTCCTCTGGCTTGGGCGCCTGCTCAGCGGCCGTGTCGCCCTAGCTGGCCTCGCGCTTGCCCTACCGATCCTGTTACTCACGCACACGAGGACCGCCCTGATCAGCATGGTTGCCGGCATCCTGGTCGCGGGCCTGAGCCTGTTCGCCATCAACGCCCGGGTGCGCAGGTTCTTCGTAGTTGGCGGGGCACTCCTTTCACTCGGCGTCATGACAGCAGCCGGTTTCGCGACCTCGTGGCTGGCGCGTGGCGAGAACACCGAAGGGCTCACGACCCTCACCGGCCGTACCAACTTCTGGGCGCTCGTGCTCGAGCAGCCACGCACCACGTTCCAGCAGGTCTTCGGGTTCGGCCTGTCGAACGCGAGCATCAACGGTCTGCCGATCGACAGCAACTGGCTGGCCAGCTACATGATGGAGGGACTCTTCGGAGTGGTTGTCTGCGCACTGATCCTGGCGTTCCTGTTCGCGACCGCCTTCCTGCAGGCACGCGGGGTGCGCCGCGCGTTAGGCCTCTTCCTGGTCGCCTATTGCGCGCTCGCCTCGATCACCGAGGTCGGTTTTGCGGACGCCTCGGCCTACCTCCTTCACCTCACCGTGGCCGCATCACTCCTGGTCACCCCCGTCACCGCCGCCGACCCGGCGCGACCGGGTCGCCGGCTACGCGCCTCGAGCGCATGACGGTCGGCCGAGAACTACCTGAGCACGTGGGCGAGCCGGCGCCTCACCGGCAGCCCCGGGTCTTGCACGCGACACGCAACTTGAACGCTTTGACCTCGAACGTCTCGCGCTTCCCGCCGGTGGAGGCGATCTCCCACCCGTAGCCGATCTGCCACAGGCCCGTGTGCGCCGGAAGGTAGTGATGGCGCACGAGCCAACGCAGCATGGTCAGGATGGGGACCACACCGGTGCGCTCGCTGACTTTCCGCTTCTCGCTGCGGCCCAGCTTCCAGATCAGCTCCGACCCGTACTTGCACAGGTGCCAGTGCTGAGCGACGCCGCCGGCCCCACGGAAGTCGACTCTCGCCACCGTGTCGCATGCGCCGTTGTTGGCGAAGTCATGCTGGATCATGACCTCGTGCGAAGCGCAGTCCGAGCACCCGTTCCTGCCCAGCCAGATGTCATAGGCCGCCCACGCGCTGGTACCTGCCGTCGCGTTCATGTGCTCGGTGAACCTCGACCGGATCCGCGAGTAGCTGCTGAGCGGGGTCGGCACATTTGTAATCCGTCCGTAGTTCGCGCCGATGCTCGGATAGGACACGACCGCCGTGTTCCCGGCGGGCATGTTGGCGATCACCTTCCATTGGCCGGGGTTGTTCGCGCGAAGCGTCTGCCGCCAGCCCGAGATCGGGCTCCACACGTTGTTGCCGATCCGGGTGCTCGAGGTCGTCCCCGTGATGTACGGGTAGTGGTCGTAGGGCCCGCACGAGCCATGGGCGGCGGAGGTCGTGCACTTCCAAGTGGTGGCTGCCCTCGCGGCTGTCCCGCCCACCCCAGGGACGATGGAGGCCGCCCCGACGAGGGCCAGGGTGACCACCAAGACAGCGATGAAACGAACGGATCGCATCAAATACCTCCGAAGCGGGCGAGGAGCAGCAAGCCCGAGATCTCGCATATGGCCGACGTAGAGCGTACTGGCCGTGCCGGCACCTGGTGACGCAGTTTAGACCAGCGCCCCTTGGTGGCTGATGGCTGTACCCCTTGTGTGTGACGAGCCGCTCAACCCAGAGGCGACGAGTGGCTCATGCCGACTTCCCGCCACTCGTCCCGTGGTCGGCGTCCTGGGCGCGACCGCCGCCTGCCTTGCCACCGCCCGAGCGCTTGCCCTGCGAACGCGGCTGAGGCTTCGACTCCTGCGTGTGCCGCTGGCGCGAGGGCTGCTCGACGTCGCTCGCCACAGCGCCGCCGATCGTTCCCTCCTCGGCAGCGACCCACGCCGCGGTCGTTGCCGTGCTGGCAGCCCCGGGCGAGCTCGACTTCTTCGGATCGACGAAGGACATCTCGTGGGCAGGGGCGTGGCCCTCGGGAGAGACATCCCGGGCAACACCTGTTGCTGTCGTCACACCGAGGCTCTCGTCCCACTTGTCGGCGCCCACCAGCACTCCCGATACCAGGCGCATGCCGGCCAGCCGTATCAGCTCCCCGACGGCGTGGATCTTGGTCCAGGAGGAACTCCCCGCGGTCACCACGACGACACAGCGGGATGCCCAGCTTCGGAGGTAGTCGCTGGGGAGTGAGGGGTCCAGAGCCGCCAGGGTCAGCAACACGTCCGCTGAGGCCAGGGCTCCCATGACCTGACCGGCGCCCGTTGGCTCGGTCGCGGCCGCCGTGCGGCTGAACGGCCCGACGGGCGCAATGTCTTCGGGAGCCGGAACCAGCACCTCGACCTGCGCACCGTCGACGGTCACCGCGTGGACTCCGGCGTCCTAGACCCCACGAGCTTCCCCGCCGGGGCACCGATGCACAAGTCGGCGACGACAACCCGCGCGTTCTGCTTTGCCAGGTCCGCGGCCAGCGACAACACTAACAAGGCGGCGACTCGCGTGTCGTCGACGGCCACGACAGCCAACGCATCCCGACGGCGCTCCGGTCGGGAACGTCGCCCCCAGATACGCGACGATGCGCTGGATGTCGGGGTTCCGAACGGCGGCCAGCCCCGCCCCCCCGGGCGCTTCCGGAACAGGGACGTGACGGGAAGGCGAGCCTGACCGGAGCGCCGAGAGCGAGAGCGACATCGTCGCGCCGACGCAGCCTGTCAGAGATGAGTGCTCGGAGGATGACGATGGCCGCGCCCACGAACAGCCCCGATGAGCCGGCACCACTGAACAGGACGAGGGGCTTCAAGCGCGATTGCGGAACCGGGCTCGCCTTGCCGAGGACGACGCTGTGGCTCACCATCGCGGCTGCCGTCTCCTCACCCGCGGCCTTGGCAGAGTCCACCTGTCCCTTCAGCGCGACCAGCTCGCTCTCGGCACGCGCTCTCGTTGCGCGCAGACTGTCGAGCTCAGCCGCTTGAGACACCGATGCCCGGTTCCCGGCCGCTCGACTGATATTGCATGATCGCCGCGGCTTTTGCTTACTTTGAACAACGACATTGTCCAGGGCGGCGAACTGCAGCCTCTCTGCTTCTTCAAGCCGGCCGGCTCGGAACGCAAGGAAGGCGGAGGCGATCGCATCCGACCGTCGCACCGCTTCTCGTCGCTCGGCGCGTTCACCGTGATGAGCAGGACCCGATCTGTGACGACGCTAGCATGGTACGTTGCCTGGAAGGCTTCGATGTCTTCCTGCAACCCCAGCATCTCCAGCGCGGTCCGCGCCACTCCGCGACTGTGAGCCACGACCTGGTCGTTGAGTATCGCTGTGCCAGGTTGGCCCTCAGGCCCCACGTCCAGCAAGAGGGTGGTCGAGGCCTGGGGGCGGGCGGCCGCACAGCCCATACGGCCACACCGAGAACAGACCGAGGACGGCCAAGCCGACCACCACCGCTTGCCACGCCGGAGAGCTGCTCCGATGAACCCCAAGTTCACAAGGTCGACCCCGACATCCGGGGCGCCATCCGCGCCGTCACGGTCGTCGAGCCACGAGGCTGCCGCCTGCCAGGAGGTAGCGGGAGCCGCCTCCTGACCCCGCTGGATACTCGGTCTCCCACGAGGCCCTGATCGTGCATCCGTCGGGCGTTCATGGTTCTGGCCGCCGCCGCCAGAACGTGGGGACTGGGACTGGGCTCCCATGCCTTCGTCCGTCATTTGCCGAACCCCGTTGTTGCGCCGGTGACGCGTGTCGGTCTTCTGCGCCGCGCCGGTCGCTCGAGGAGCGGCAGCCGCCCAGTCGTGGTGTCAGCCGGATCCGGGTCCGCAACGAGTATCCCCACGATCTCCTGGCCGCTGACGGCGGCACTTGCAGCCACGCGCGCCAGTTGCTCGGCGGTTGCGACGCCAGCCGACACCCCGAGCACGGTTGCTGTCGGCCGGATCAGGCCAGTCACTTGCGGAGTTTCGGCGTCGACGACGACGACGACGACGGTCAACGCAACGTCTGGTTCGTGAACAGCATCTGCGTGGTCCTTGACCACGACGCGCAGTTGGTTCGATGGCTCCCGAGGCTGCGCAGCGCACGCAGTCCGTAGTGTCGCCGCGGCGGACACGTCCTGCTGAGGGCCGACGACGAGAGCCGTCGGGATGCCGCGTGAAGCGGCGAAGACGGCCAACTGGGGGCCAAGTGCAAGTGCTCTGCGGTCGAACGAGGACGAGATCACGGTGAGCGTGACGCGTCGCGCCTGGTGACCAGTCAGGCTCAGGTCGGCCAAGCCCAGATACTGCAGGGCCTTTCGCATGCGCCATGCGTCCCGGCCCCCGGCTCGTACTCCTCGAGCAACTTCCGCCAGCCCGCCGGGTCGGATGGGTGCTGGACACCTAACGACGCCACCACGGGAACGCCGATGGAATCTGCGATCGCATCGCGCTCCCGCAGGCGACGGTCCCGACGGCTCGCCACTATGCCGAGGATGCCGACTCCTCCGCCCACGAACGCGCCCAACAGACTCATACCGATCAGAAGAGACGAAGCCTTAGTGCCGGTGGCGGGCGTCGCGGTCTGCCATACCCTGGCCTGGACCGGACCCACAGGAAGGTTCCCCCGGCGGCGGACATACGTGACATAGCTCTGCGCGACGGCGTTGGCGGTTTCTTCCGCCTGCGCGGCGGTCCTGCCCTGGGCCCTGATGACGATGAAGGTGCCGGTTCGATTCTCCACCTCGACGTCGCCGCGCAGGGCCTGCAGCGACATGTCCGAACGGAGGGCTCGCAAGGCACGTGCGAGCACCTCGTTGCTGCCCGCGATCACGACTTGCGTCCCCACGCCACCACGCGTCGAGGCCGGCAGCGCGACCCATGCCTGGCTCGCGAACGTGGGCGGACGAAGGGTGGCCCACGCGCAGCCGGCCACCAGACCCAGGACGGCCGCAGCGAGCACGATGAACTTGCGCCGCGCCACCAGATGGACGGCCCTCTTGAAGTCGAGCGGCTCGTCGATCATCCAGCCCCCGTCCCCACCCAGCGGCGATCCGGACCGCAGAATCCGATGCGTGCCATGCTACGGCGGTTGTGACGATCGCGTGCACCGATCCACGACAACACCGTCGTCCTGGGGCGTTCAGCCCCAGATGTCGCGATGGACATTGAGCACCACCCTCGAGCCGTACGGATCGACCTTGATGGGCAGTTCCTTCATCTCCGGCAGGGCTTGGCGCACGCTCGCCTGGTGAGCGGCAGGACACACCACGAGGACGAAGCCACCCCCGCCGGCGCCCGCCACCTTGGCACCGGTCGCTCCCGCGTCGAGTGCGGCATCCACGGCAGCGTCGAGGACCGTGTTCGTCACCCCTGATGCCAGTTCCCGCTTGGCCTCCCAGCTCTTGTGCAGCGCGACGCCGACCTGGTCGGTGTCCCCGTTGCGCAAGGCGTCGGCTGCGCCTTCAGCCAGGTCGGCCAGGAGACCCAGCTGCGGCAGCTTGCTCGCCACGTTGGCGGTCTGCTCCTGCAGGATCGCGTCGGCGCTCCTGGTGATTCCGCTGTAGAACAGCATCAGCTCCGACTGGAAGTGCCGGTGCAGGGCGGGCTCGAGACGGATCTGCTCCACTCCGACCCGGTCGCCGGGCCCGAACTGCAGGTCGCAGATCCCGCCGTACGCCGCTGCGTACTGGTCCTGCTTGCCGATCGGCTTGCCGCAACGGTCCAGCTCGATCGTGCAGGCCCGCTCGGCGAGCTCCTGGGCCGAGAGCTGAATGCCCTGGTAGGCGAACAGTGCCTGCAACAGGCCCACGGTCACGGAGGAGGAGGACCCCAGACCCGAGCCCGCGGACGGGATGTCGGCCAGGGTCGTGATCTCCACCGCGTGCCGGACGCCGGCCATGTGCAGCGCCTCGCGGACGAGGTCGTGCCGGATGTCCTCGACGCGGCTGACGATCTCCTTCTGCGAGTAGTTGACATAGATTTCGTCGTCGAACCGTTGTTTGACGACCACGTACACGTACTTGTCGATCGCGGCGTTGAGGACGCGTCCACCGTGCTCCCGGTAGTACGACGGGAGGTCGGTGCCACCACCGACCAGCCCTACCCGCAAGGGCGTCTGGGTGATGATCATCGATGGGCTCCTTCCCGCCAGGTGGCTCGAGCCTCGGTGAGCGCCTCGGGTGTGCCGATGTCACGGAGGTAGGCGTCGCCGATGCCGACGACTCGTGCGCGACCGACGAGCCGCGGCAGCAGGTGGGTGCCGATGTCGCGAGGCTCAGGCGCGTCGATGAGGTCCAGCACCTCGCGGGAGAACGCGTACATCCCAGCGTTCGCGAGGTCGCTGCGTGGCCGGGCCGGCTTCTCCTCGAACCCAACCAGGCACCCGGTCTGGTCGACCTGGAGGATCCCGCACGCCGAAGGCCGCGGGGTGTGGAACGCCGTCACCGTCGCGAGGCAGCCCTCACCGGAGGCGGTATGGGCCGCGACCAGCTCGGCCAATCGTAGTCGGTGAGGTTGTCGGCGTTGACCGCGAGGAACCAGGGGTCCCGCGCGAGCAGGCGGCGCGCGGCGCGGAGCGTGCCGGCACTGCCGCGCAGCGTCTCCTCGTGCAGCAGGCGCACCGGCGGGCCACCGACGCGCTGCGTCACGTGTGCCGCCACCCGGTCGGCCAGGTGGTGGGTGTTGACGAGCACCTCGTCGACCTCGAGCTGGCGCAGCGCGTCCAGCCAGATGTCGAGCAGGGTGCGCCCCCGATCGGCACCAGGCACTTGGGTGTGGTGTCGGTCAGGGGCCTCAGCCGGGTTCCGAGGCCGGCGGCGAGCAGGACCGCCTTCACGACGTCGACTCCCGCACCACGCCCAGCGACCGCATGGTCGCGTCGGCGTGCGCCAGCACACGGTCGAGGTCGGCCTGCGACTTCAGCCACTCGGCGTAGGCTGCGACGGAATCCGCCGGAGTGTTGCGCGCCCGCCAGCCCAGGCCCTGGAGGGCGTCGGTGTCGGAGACGATGTGGCGGGTGTCGCCGAACCGGTACTCCCCGGTGATGCGGGCCGGCTGGTCGGAGCCGTAGTGCGCGCGGACGATCTCGGCGAACTCCCAGGTGGTGTAGGCCCTCCCGCCGCCGACGTTGAAGACCCGGCCGACGGCGTCCTCGTGGGTGAGGACCAGCGCGTTGGCGTCGACGACGTCATTGATGTTGACGTAGTCACGGATCGCGCCGCCGTCCTCGTAGACGGTCGGCGCGCTGCCCTGGGCGTAGTGCAGGCAGAAGATCCGGCAGGCGCCGGAGTAGGCGTTGTAGACCGACTGCCGTGGCCCCTGGACGATGCTGTACCGCAGCGCCACGGTCGGGATGTCGTAGCGACGGCCCAGGTTGATGGCCTGCATCTCCTCGGCGTACTTCGACATCCCATAGGCGTTCTGCGGGTTCGAGATCCGCTCCGGGGTCCGGAGTAGCTCCATTGCGCCGCCGCACCGGGGGCACGGGATCTCCCACCGCCGTGCCTCGAGCGCCGGCTCCGGCCGCATCCCCGGCGTCTGCTCACCGTCGGCCGGGCAACGGTAGATGCCCTCCCCCATCGCCGCCTGGGACGACGCCACGACGACCCGCTGCAGGTCGAGGCGCTCGGCCACCGCAATCTCGTAGATGAGAGCGGTGGAGACGACGTTGACGTCCACGAACCTGGCAAAGTCCGGCAGGTAGTCCTGGTAGGCCGCGAAGTGGTAGACCGCGTCGGCACGACGCAGCAGGTTGGCGAGCAGGTCGCGGTTGCGGACGTCGCCGACGAAGGCTCGACACCCGGCGTGAGGTACGACGGCTTGCTGTCCCGGTGGACCGGCGCCGTCAGGGCGTCGAGGACGGTCACCTCGTGCCCGAGCTCCACCAACCGGTCGCAGGTGTGGGACCCGATGAAGCCGGCTCCACCGGTGACCAGGATCCTCATGACCGCTCCTTCCTACGGGCGTGGACGTGGCGGTAGACCTCGAGCGTGCGCTCGGCGGTGGCCGCCCAGGTGAAGTCCTGCGCGCGCTCAAGACCGACCTTGCGCAGCAGGTTGGCTTCCGGCCCGCACGCGTCCTCCAGCGCGGACGCGATGCTCTCCGAGTCACGCGGGTCCGCCAGGAGCGCCGCGCCACCTGCCGTCTCCGGCATGGCACTGCGGTCGGAGGTCACCACGGGGCACCCGGTCGCCATCGCCTCCAGGATCGGCAGCCCGAAGGTCTCGTTGTGCGAGGGGTAGGCGAACACCGAAGCCGCCCGGTAGAAGTGCACGGTCTCGTCCAGCGGCACCCCGCCGATCCAGTCGACCCGCTCGCCGATCCCCAGCCGGTCGGCCAGGGCCCGCAGCTCGGCGACGTAGGCCGCATCCCGACCCGGCCCGACCACGACCAGCCGGTGGTCCGGCAGGTCGGCACGGGCGAACGCCCGCAGCAGCCCGTCGCAGTTCTTGTAGGGCCACAGGGAGGACACGAAGAGTACGAACGGGCCGCGGACGCCGTACCGCTGCGCGAGGCGCGCCCGCGCCTCGTCAGGATCGCCGGGTCGGAACAGGTCGTGGTCGACCGCCTCCGGGATGAGGTGGAGCTTCGCGGGGTCGACGTCGAGGTACCGATCGACCTCGGCCCGCAGGCTCTCGGAGTTGATGATGATCGCGTCCGCGACCTCGGCGGTGTGAGGGTAGCCCTTCCGGCGGTACCAACGGACCAGCGGAGGGATCGCCTCGGGAGTTGTGAACGCGTGCATGGTCTTGAAGTGCGCCACCACCGCCGGTGCCGGCTTCACCGCAGGAGCGATCAAGGTGCTGAACACGTCGACTCGGTCCAGCGGCAGCCTCACAGGTGCGTACACCTGTTCGCTCAGCGTGCGCAGCCGGGTGTGCTCGTTGGACCACGGGAAGACCAGGTGGCTGACACGGCCCGGGTAACCGCTGTGCATGGACCGCAGCCGTGGGCTGACCATCAGCCTCAGCTCCTCGTCGTCCCGCAGCCGGACGGCCATCTCCGGGATGACGCGTGTCCAGAACCAGTGCGCCCCCGAGGGGTTGTCGGGATCGTCGGTCAGGAGGTTGACCGCGACCCGCATGCCGTCAGAAGACCGTCGTCGCAACCGCATCGGCCGCCATCCTCGACTGTCGTGCGTACTGGGCGAGCAGGTGCATGCAGGCCTGGTGCGCGTCCTCCACGATGCCGTAGTTGCTGGCATCGACGTGAAGCGAGACCCCCGCGACGTTGCGGGCTTCGCCGCCGCCAAACCCGGTCATCGCGATGGTCTGCATCCCGTGGCCCTCGGCCCAGGCGAGGGCCCGCACGATGTTCGGCGACCTCCCGGACGATGAGACCGCCACCAGCACGTCACCCGGCCGCGCCATCGACTCCAGCTGGTACTCGAAGACCGCGTCGTAGCCGATGTCGTTAGCGATCGCGCTCAGGATCTCGACGTTCGCGGACAGACTCGTGACCCGGGTGCGCAGGTCGGTGCCGACGCGGACGCCCTTGACGTGGTCGCACTGGAGGTGGTTCGCGATCGAGGCAGACCCCCCGTTCCCGCACACGAAGACGGCTGCGTCACGGTCGAACGCGTCGGCCAGGACCTTCGAGGCACGCTCGAAGGCAGCCGTGTCGATCGTCGCGAGGGCATGTCCGAGTTCCCCGGCGTAGTGCTCGGCGAACAGGTAGGTCGACTCGTAGCGCACCTGGGGGAAGGACAGAGGTGCCGCGCCGCCCACCGAGGCTGCATGGTCGGCCAAGATGTGTCTCACGGCCGCCGCGAGGTCGGGCACCTCGACGGTGAACGGGTCGCCGGTTGCCGGGCCGACCCGGATCGGTCGAGCGCCCACGCCACGCGCCAGGTTGACGTCGCAGTCGCCGTCTCCCACGACCCACGAGCGCGTCAGGTCAAGACCCAGCCGGTGGGCGGCCGCCAGCGCCATGCCGGGAGCCGGCTTGCGGTCAGAGCTCCATCGTGCGTACTCCTCGACCACGCCGTCCGGGTGGTACGGGCAGAACAACCACGCATCGACGTGCGCCCCCCGCTCCGCGAGCAACCCGGCAAGGTGGGCGTGCACTTCGCGCACGTCCTCGATGCTGAAGAATCCGCGAGCCACCCCGGCCTGGTTCGTGACAACTGCGACGGGAAGCCCCGCAGCGTTGAGAGCCGCGACGGCCTCCGCCGCGCCGTCGAGCAGCTCGACCCGTTCAACCGAGCCGACATACCCATGATCCTTGACGATCGTGCCATCGCGATCCAGCAGGACGCCGGGACGACGATTGTCCGCGTTGTTCACTCCGGTTCCCCCCTCAACTGCTTCACCTCGGGATATCCACTCGCGCGACCGTCGGTCGCACACCCGTACGCTGCGCGCCGATGTCGGCGCAGAGATCACCTGTCTCGCTCGGCGACTGGTTGCCGAGGGAAGACGAGCCGTCGGCCGTGACGGCCGGCGCGGACCGCAGGAACGACACGAGCCTGGGCGCGACCACCTCCGCGTCGTAGTCGCTGCGGAACTTCCCGAGCGCGGCGCTGGCGGCTCGTCGGAGTTCCTCCTCGGACTCGAGGAAGGCGACAAGGATCTGGGCTGCGCGCCGTGCGTCGTCGAGCGGCCAGAACCGACCGTGCTCGGGGTCGTCGAATAGTTCCGGCAGGGCGCCTGCGTCGCTGGAGACCACGGGCAGTCCGGCCCCCATCGCCTCCATGATCGCCAGCGATGACGACTCGGAGTACGACGCATGCACGTAGGCCCGGTAGCCGGGCAGCAGACGGGGTGCGTCGCGCCGGAACCCGCACAGTCGGACCTGGTCGGCGATCCCCAGCTCGGCGGCGAGAGCCAGGAGACTGCCCTTCTGGACACCCTCACCGAAAACGTCGAGCGTGTAGCTGAACCCTTGCTCCCGGGCCGCCCGAAGGACTCGAAGCAGGTACCTATGGTTCTTGACCGCTTCGAGGTTTCCGACACTCACCAGGTCGGCGCGACGCGCCACGGCACGGTGCGGGACAGCCCGCACGAAGTTCGGGATCACGACTCCCGGAACACCGATGGCCTCCGGCATCCATTGCTGAAGCGCCGATCGGGCCCACGCCGAGACAAAGACGAGGCCGTCGACCGCCGACACCGTGCGCCGCTCGACCTCGCGGATCGACCGGTACACCCGCCCCCCTCGGGCGATCAGGCCCTTGTCCGCCCACTCGTCGGACTGGGAAATGCGGAAGTGGACCGCCAGCACGACGCGTTGACCCGGTCCGGAGCGTGCCTGCAGAGCGGCTCTGGCGGACGGCGGGCACTGCGCATAGATGACGCACGGACCGAGGCCGGCCAGACGGCTCCGCAACGCTCGGCGAAGGAACCACTCGTGGGACGAGCGGTACCACCAGACGTGCGCCGGGCCCCAGACCCGCTCGAGCAGCGGACGTACCGCGAAAAGGACCCCGAGCACCAGCCGGCGGACCGGTGAGCGTCCCGCCCAGCTGTGCGGGGTGACCTGCGTCGCGGTGTCGCCGGAACTCCCCAGGAACTCACGGAGTTGGTGGACATGCGTGTGCACGCCCGTGATGCCCTGCTCGCGGGCCAGGGAGGCGATGACGATCGGCTCGCTCATCGGCCCGCCTCCCGGAACCTGAGCTCGGTGCGCAGCTCCACGGTGCCGTTCACCCGTGCGGTCCCCACCAGCGTGGTCGACGGCACGCGCTGCCCGAAAGTCGGCGAGTACCAGCCCAACGGCGGGTCGCTCTCCCCGGGGTGCGCGGTCCAGGTCAGCTCCTCGGGGAGGGTTAGCGCCGCGTGATGCGCAGAGTCACCCGTGGCCCAGGTCAACCGGGCGACGCTGCCGTCGAGGAGCGCAGTCACCTCGGGACCGAGGTGGAACAGCAGCTCGATGTCGTGATGGCCGCGGGCGTCCAGCAGGTCGGTGATGGCGACCGTGCGGTCGGGACGCAACCGTACGACGCGCTCATGGCGCACCGGACCTCCCGGCAGCTTCCCGTAACCGTCGTGCGAAGCGGTCCAGACCTGCTCGCCGTCGGAGGTGACCTCCTTACGCAGCAGGCGCGCCCGCGCGTGGGACGTCCACAGGAACGGGCCCCCGGAGACGGACTGGTCGCGCCCGTCCACGCGGATCGTGTTGTGGGCCAGGGTGGAGCGGAAGTAGCGACGCCACTGCGGCTCACCGTGGTAGCAGTAGGTCCCCGGGTCGGCCAGGATGTCGACCCCGTCGTGGCGCACCTCCACCGACAGCGCGTCGGCGTGGGCGTGGGCGGCGATCGACAAGAAACCGTGCGGCCCGCCGTCGCAGCGGCACCAGATCTCGGGCCCGTCCTCGGGCGGCGTCCGGAGCAGGTAGATGCCCGCATCGGCGAAGGAGGTCGGGGCGGTGGCGGGGCGGCCGGGGACAGGCACGCGGCCGGGGACCAGGGCGGCGACGGCTGTGGCGCCGACGCTCGGCGGCGCGGTCGGCCACCACGCCTGGGCGCCGACGAGCGCGGACCCCAGGCCCAGCAGCAAGCCCCACGGGTCCGCGTCCGGTTCGTCGAGGACCAGCGCGCGCCCTTCGTCGCCGTCGCCTTGCCGTGGCGCACGTCCCTTGGTGTCGAGCATGGCCGCAGCCGCGTCGAGCGACGCCGTGAGCAGCGCCCACGTCGCGTCCGTCGGCGAGTGACCGGCAGCGCTCGCCTCCGCGGCGGCGACCAGGCCGAGCTCGGTGACGAAGCGGTGGTAGTCCGTGGCGAGCTCCCGGTTGACGCCGCTGTCGAAGGTGTTGGCCCGAAGCTCGCGCTCGAGCAGCTCGGCCGCGTCCGCCCGCCAGGTGCCGCTCTCGGCGTACCACGGAAACGCACACGCCGCCGTGAGCCGCCCGCTGGCCTCGGCCACGACGTGGTTGTTGGCCGACGAGCCACGGCTGCGGAACGCCGCCAGGTAGCGCTGGTGCCACCAGATTTGCCGCAGCGCGTCCTCGTTGCTGTCGAACAGGTCCTCGACCTTGACCCACTCGTGCAGCAGTCTTCGCACCCACGCCCAGCTGGTGAGCCGAACACCCAGCTCGATGCCGCTCGTCCAGTGCACACCGGACAGGAACGGGTTGGCCGCCCACCAGGACCGGAGCTGGTCGTCCACGAGCTCGGCGTAGGCGTCGTCCCCGGTCAGCCACCAGGCTGTGGCGAGCACGGTCAGGTGGTGGTGTCGCGAGAGTTCCCAGACGGACTTCACGTTGCCGGTGAGGCTCTCGTCGCGGTGGTCGATCCGAAACGCGAGCTGGTCCTGCGGCGCCCGTCGCCCCGTGACCGGGTCGAGGAACCAGTCCGGGGACAAGATGTCCGGGCGCGCGGTGCCCAGCAGTGACCAGTCCCCCGCCCGCAGCCGGTCGGCCGCTGCCAGCAGCGCCGTCCCCGCTTCGGCCGGGACCTGATCACGAGTGCCGGGCGGCAGGGGGGTGGGGAACTGGCGGTCGTCGCGCAGCCCTGCAGGGAGGCCCACCGCCGCGCCCGGCCGCACCTGGTCACGAGACCACGCGAGCTGACGGGCCCGGTCGGCCGCACGCCACCCGATCTCCGCGGCGGACATCTGGCGCAGCCGGCGCAGGTACCAGTCGATCCGTCGGGTCACAGCGTCACCGTCGTCCCGGACACCAGGCTCGCGGCCGTGGCGATGGTGGCGCCGGTGGTGGCGACCAGCGAGTCGAGGTCGATCGGCATCGGGGAGCCGGTGCGGATCGCGTCCACGAACTGAGCGAGCTGCGCCGCCTGGCCCTTGTCCTGACCGCCCCGCGACCGCTTGACGGACTTACCGTTGCGAGCCCACACCGTCGACCGGGTGAAGTTGTCCAGCCGGGCGTTGCGGCCGCCGCCGGAGACGTCGAAGGTCTCCTTCGGGAACCTGCTGTCGCCGCCGGTGGCGTAGGTGATGGTGCCCAGCGAGCCGTCGGCGAACCGGAGCGTGGCGTGAAGGTCCGCCCCGTCGGGAGTCTCCCGGGCGTGCACCTCGACCGGTGCATGCCCGACCCAGGCGCTCAGGGTGTCGATGAAGTGGCCGCCCTCGCCGAGGAAGCGCGACCCCTCGAGCTCCTCGTTGAGGTACCAGCTGCCCGCCTCGAGCCGGCCGGCGTTGACGAGGTACCGCGCGCTCACCGGTCCCGACGCGGCGCCGAAACGACGTCGCAGGTCCACGAACATCGGCGCGAAGCGGCGGTTGAAGCCCACCATGAGCCGATCGTTGCCGGTGCGCGCGACCGTCTCGACCACCCGGCGCAGCTGCTCGTCGGTCAGCGCCAACGGCTTCTCCACGAAGACCGCCTTGCCACGCTCGAGCGCCTTGCACACGAAGTCGGCGTGCGAGTGGTGGCGGGTGACCACGAAGACAGCGTCGACCGACGGGTCGTCGAGGACCACATCGGCGTCGGTGGTGACCGTGCCGAACCCGAACTTGCGCTGAGCGTTGACCGCGGACAGCGACCGGGTGGTGGCGACCGTGGCCAGCTCGACGTCCGGGTGCTTGGCGAGGTGCGGCAGCAGCATCGAGCCGGCGTAGTTGCCGGCCCCGATGAACCCGACCCGGACGGTCGACCGCCCGGACTGCGGATGCGGCCGGGCCGGCTGCCGTGGCGCACCGCTCAGGGTCCTTGCGGCCCCGGGTCCGGCCGGGCCATGAGCCGCTGCGGGCGGCTGCGGGTACTCCAGGAGGAAACCGACTCCCTTCAGGTCGCCGGTGCGGAGCTGCTCGTAGACGGACGTGGCGTCGGTGATCGGATGCACGCCGGACACCAGGTCGGTGACGTCGACGGCTCCGCCCGCCAGCAGGTCCAGGAAGCACCCGAGGTTGCGGCGCTCGGTCCAACGCACGTAGCCGGCCGGGTAGTCGACCCCCTCGAGCTCGTAGCGGTCGTCGTAGCGACCCGGCCCGTAGGACCGCGAGAACCGGACGTCGAGCTCCTTCTCGTAGTAGTCGTTCCACGGCAGGTCGAGGCGGGTCTTGCCGATGTCGACGACCCGCGCACGGTCCCGCGCCAGCCGGGCCGCGAGCTCGACCGGGCCGTTGGAGTGGCCGCCGGCGGCCAGGAACACGTGGTCGGCGCCCAGACCCCCGGTCGCGGTGAGCAGCACCTGCTCGACCTGCGCCGCGCCCTCGGTGTCCGGACCGGCGCACGCCAGCGCGCCGGCCTTCTCCGCCATCCGGCAGCGCGCCTCGACCGTGTCGACCCCGACGACCCGTACGCCGGCCGCGACCAGCAGCCGGACCACCAGCTGCCCGACCAGGCCCAGCCCCACGACGCAGGCCGTCTCCCCGAGCTGGACCTCGGCCCGCCGTACGCCCTGCATCGCGATCGCGCCGACCGTGGCGAAAGCCGCGTGCTCGGAGGCCACGCCGTCGGGCACCGGGACGCACAGGTTGGTCGGCACCCAGTTCACCTCGGCGTGCAGCGCGAACTCGTTGCCGGCCGCCGCCACGAGATCTCCGACGGAGAACTCCTCGGCCCCGGCGCCCACCTCGACCACGACGCCGCACAGCGAGTAGCCCAGCGGGGTGTAGCTGTCCAGCCGGTTCATCGCCTTCTTGTACGTCGCCACCGCACCCTGCTGCGCCACCGAGTCGACGAGCTTGCGGACCTGGTCCGGACGCGCCCGCGCCTTGCCGATCAACGACATGCGCGCCTCGGTGACCTTCATCATCTCGGTGCCCGTCGAGATCAGTGAGTGCAGCGACCGCACGAGCACGCCCCCGGGCTTGCACGCGGGTGCCGGCACGTCGAGCACGACGAGCTCGCCGGACCGGTAGTTCTGCGCCACCTGCTTCATGTGGTGCCTTCCCCCTTCAGGCCGCGCCGACGCCGGCGGCACGCGCGTTGCGGTACCAGAGCTCGAGGCTGAGCAGCTGCCAGATCTGCTTGGACTGGTCGCGGCGGCCGCTGCGCTGGTCGGCGACGAGCCGGAGCAGCGGTTCACGCCGGAGGAACCCGCTGGCGACGAGGTCGCCCCCCACGAGCACGTCGTCGACCAGCTCACGCAGGTCGTTGGTCACCCATGCACGCAGCGGCGCCCCGAAGGAAGCCTTCGGGCGGTCGATGATCTCGTCGGGGACCCACGCCCGGGCCGCCTCCTTGAGAGCCGCCTTCTGCACCCGCCCGTGGACCTTCGCGTCACCCGGCAGCGAGAACGCCGCCCGGAACACGACCGGGTCGACGAACGGCACCCGCACCTCGGTGGACGCCGCCATGCTGGCCCGGTCGGTGTAGGTGAGGTTGAGCCCGTTCATGAACAGCCGACTGTCCGCCAGGCACATGCGACTGACGTGGTCGGGGAGCTCGTTGTCGTCGTACACCGCCTGGTGGCTTGCGATCACCTGGTCGACACTGCCGGCCACCGCCGGGTCGACCAGGTCTGCCAGCTCGTCACGCGAGTAGAGGGTGTAGCTGCGCCGGAACGCCTCCTCCTCCTCCAGCTCGGCGAAGGTGAGGAAGCGCTGCGCCCAGCGCACCGTCCGCAGCCCGCGACCCCCCACCGCGACGGGGAGTCGGCCGACGACGGGCGACACCACGCCGGCGCGCAGCGGCCGAGGGACCCGGCGGTACCGCGCGCCGAGCAGGCAGGCGAGGTGCTTGCGATAGCCGCCGAACAGCTCGTCGGCGCCCATCCCGGACAGCAGCACCTTCACCCCGGCCGTCCGGGCCGCGTCACACATCAGCAGCGTGTTGATGGCGGCCGGGTCGCCGATCGGCTCGTCGAGCGTGTCGACCATCCGCGGCAGCATGTCCACCACGTCGGGCGCGATCTCGATCTCGTGCAGCCGGATGCCCAGGTGCGCCGCCATTCTGCGGGCGTAGTGCGCGTCGTCCGGCATCGCCTCGAGGCGCTGGTCCTGGCTGCGGAACGCGATCGTGTAGGCCTCGATCGACGGGTCGCTGCGGTGCGCCAGCGCGGTCACGATGCTGGAGTCGAGCCCACCGCTGAGGAACGCCGCCACCGGAACGTCCGAGACGAGGTGGGCGAGCACCGACTCCTCGATGGTCTGCACCAGGTCCATGCGCGGCCCGCGCGCCGCCTCGGCGGCGACGGCCGGCGAGCTCCAGTACTCGCCGCTCACCGACGTCCCGTCCCGCCGGTACTCGGTCCACGAGCCGGCAGGCAGCTTCCGCACGCCGCGCACTGCGTCGTACTGCTGGGGCAGCCAGTAGTACAGCGCCGACGCGAGCATCCCCGCAGGGTCGACGGTCAGCTCCGGTCCGAGCGCAGCGACGATGGCCTTGAGCTCGGAGGCGAACACCACACCGTCCCCGCGCCGCATCGTGTAGAGCGGCTTGATGCCCAGCGGGTCCCGTGCCAGCGTGAGGCTCCCGGTGCGCGCGTCGTGGATCGCGAGCGCGAACATGCCGCGGAAGCGCTCGAGGCAGTCGGAGCCCCAGGCCCGCCACGCCTCGAGCACCACCTCGGTGTCGGAGCTGGTGGCGAACCTGACGCCGCGTGCCTCGAGGTCGCGGCGGATCTCCCGGTAGTTGTAGACCTCTCCGTTGTAGCTGAGGGTCAGCCCGTCCTTGACCAGCGGCTGGTCCGCCGAGGCCGACAGGTCGATGATCGACAGCCGCCGGTGCGCGAGGAACACGGAGGTCTCCGGGTCGACGAGCTCGAGGACGCCGAACGCGTCCGGGCCCCGGTGCGCGAGCCGGTCGATCATCGTGCTGACGATCAGCTTCCCGTCGGACTGCTGGTAGGCCCCTGCGACTCCACACATCGCCTCAGGCCTCCAGCCGGGAGGACATGTGGTCGGTTGCCGCGTCGGCCGGGGCCCCGTCGTTGCGACCGACGAGCTCGTCGTAGACCGCGACGTAGGCCTTCTGCTGGTGCGACCAGGCGAGCTCCTTCTCGACCCGTTCGCGCCCGACCTTGCCCATCTCCGTGCAACGCTCCTGGTCGTCGACCAGCTCGACGATGGCCTTCGCGAAGGCGTCCACCTTGTTGGGCTCGACGTAGACCGCGGCTCCGGCCGCCGACACCCGCGTCTCCCGCAGGTCGAAGGCGACGACCGGCAGGGCGAACGCCATGTACTCCATCGTCTTGTTCATCGTGGAGACGTCGTTGAGCGGGTTCTTGGGGTCCGGGCACAGACCGACATCCGCGGTCGAGAGCACCTGCACAACGGTCTCGTCGGGAACTCGGCCCGGCATCTCGACGTAGCCCTGCAGCCCCAGCCGGTCGCGCGTGGAGACCAGCTCGGCGTGGCAGTCGCCGGCACCCATCAGCGTGAACGCGATGTCGGTCCGCCCCATCTCGTTGACGATCACGTTGGCGGCCTCGAGCGCGATGTCCACGCCGTCCTGCGGACCCATCACCCCGATGTAGGCGACGAGATGCCCCCGCCCGCGCCGGATCTCCGGGGACGGCGGCCCGGGCTTGAGCTTGTCCGGGTCCGGGCCGGTGCGCACCACGGTGACGTGCTCGGGCCGCTTCCCGCCGCGCTCCACCGCGACCCGCGCGTACGACGCATTGGTGGACGTGACCCGGTCGGCGGTCCGGAACGTGGCCCGCTCCAGGAGCAACAGGCCCTTGTGCGCCAGCCGCGCTCCTTGCGGGAACCGCGACTCGTACAGCTCCGGGCACAGGTCGTGGTGGTCGAACACGAACCGAGACCCGTCCCGCGCCCGGAACCACCTCGCCAACGGCCAGAACACGTCGGGCGGGTTGCACGCCTGGATGACGTCGAAGCGTCCGCGCCGTCTCGCCCGCGACGCCAGCCGTGCGGTGGCGAGGAAGGAGTACACGTACTCCACCACGAACCCGAGCTTGCTGCCGCCCGGGGCATAGGGCCGGTAGGTGTAGATGGCGACGTCGTCGATCACCTGGAACGGCCGCGAGTCCCTGCCGCGGGGGCAGACGACGCTGACGTCGTACCCGGAACGCGTCAAGGACTGGCACTCGAGCCAGACTCTCCGGTCGAACGGGACCGGCAGGTTCTGCACGATGATCAGGATGCGGGACCGTCCACCCTTGCGACGTGGGCGGCGCCTCGGCGCGGTCACCATCCGATGCCCTCGTACCCGCCGAGCTGCTCGATGCGGTCACCAAGTCTGCCGTGCAGGTCGAGGATCATCCCCGGCGCTGCGGCCGCGAGCGCGTCCAGCGTCGCCGGCTCCGAGGACGCCACCACCGCGACCTCGGCTTCCGCGAGCGCCTCTTCCGGCGAGCGGGCCAGCAGCTGGTGCAGGTGGGGAAGCCGGGCCGTGACGTAGCGCCGGTTGGCGCCGATCAGCTTGTCCGGGTTGATGATCGGGTCGTAGATGCGGACGTCGAACCCCTTGCCGATCAACCGTTCTGCGAGCTCGACGTTGGGGCTCTCGCGCAAGTCGTCGGTGTCCATCTTGAAGCTGAGCCCGAGCATGGACACCCGACTTGCTCCCGTGGCGATGATGCGCTCGACGGCCTCCCGAACCACGAGCTCGTTGGTCAGGCTGGTGCCGGCCAGGAGTGGTACGTCCAGGTCGTTCACCCGCGCCATGTGCTGCAGGGACCGCAGGTCCTTCGGCAGGCAGGAGCCGCCGTAGGCGAACCCGGGCTGCAGGTAGGTGGGCGCGATGTTGAGTTTGCGGTCCTCGCAGAAGATCCGCATGACCTCGCGCGTGTCCACGCTGTAGGAGCGGAAGACCCGTGCCATCTCGTTGGCGAAGGAGACCTTGGTCGCGTGGAAGGCGTTGCAGGCGAACTTCAGCGCCTCCGCGGTGGCCACGCTCACGTGCTCGACCTCCTGGTCCAGGAACGAGAAGAGCTCGCTGAGCGCCTGCCTCGTGCGCTCGTCCGCGGTGCCGACCACCACGAACGGCGGTGCGAAGAAGTCCTCCACCCCGCAGCCCTCACGCAAGAACTCCGGGCACATCGCGGTACTCACCTCCCAGCCAGGTGGCAGCTGCTCGGAGGTGAAGACGGGAGCCACCACGCGTGCACCGGTGCCCGGAGGCACGGTGCTGCGGATCACCACGGAGTGGAACCCAGAAGACGGAGGGGATGCCACCGCCATCGCATCCCGCAGGTCGGTCAGCGCCCGGTACACGTAGGTGAGGTCGGTGGCCCCGTTGCTCGCCGACGGGGTGCCGACACAGATCAGCGAGACGTCGGCCTGCTCGAGCGCGACGCGTGCGTCCGTCGTGGCCCGCAGCCGTCCCGACGCGATCCCGGCCGCGACCGCGGCGTCGATCCCGGGCTCGACCACAGGGCTGCGTCCCGCGCCGATCGCGTCCACCTTCAGCGGGTCGACGTCGACCCCGACGACGTGGTGGCCACTCGACGCGAGGCCCGCGGCAGTCACGGTCCCCACGTAGCCGAGCCCGAATACGGCGACCCTCAGGATCTTGGAGCGGTCAGTAGCGGCTTGCCCAGCATCGGTTGCTGAACTCACGGAAAGCGAACTCATGGTCCCCCCGGCCCACAGCCATGTCACCGGGAAACGTCCCAGGTCGGCCCGCTAACGCGTGACCGACACCCAGGTCGGCGCGCGCAACCTGCCCCCGTACGCCGACCAACCCCCCACAGGGAAGACCGTTTCCCATCCCCCGCGACCCTTGGTGACAAGAGCCGCCTTTCACGAGCCATCCTGGGCAACATGGGCGAACAACGGCAGGTGTATCCGTTCAAATGACACTGAGTGACTAGTGGCAGTCCCACATCAGGGTCAGGGGGGCTGGGCGGGATCTGCCGGATTGCCCTGTTGCGGAGAAATGCGCCCCGTCCCTCGCGGTGATTCAGCCGTTGAAGCGGCCCTGGGTCCGCTCCAGACCCTCGGTGACGAGGCTTTCGACGGCGTCGGCGGCGCGGTCCACCTGGAACGGCAGCACCTTCCGCTCGACCGCGGAGTAGTTCGACAGCACGAAGTCGGCCGGGTCCTGGCGGCCCGGGGGCCGCCCGATGCCCACCCGGACGCGGTAGAACTCGCCCGAGCCGAGCGACCGGCGCATCGACCGCAGGCCGTTGTGGCCGCCGTCCCCGCCACCGCGTTTGATGCGCAGCGTGTCGAAGGGGATGTCGAGCTCGTCGTGGACGGCGACGATCCGTTCGACGGGGACCTTGTAGAACTTCGCCAGCGCGGAGACCGGGCCGCCGGTCTCGTTCATGTAGCTGCGGGGCCGCGCCAGGACCACCCGGACACCGCCCATCCCGGGTGCGGAGACCGGACCACCGAGCCGGCCCTCGACGACTTCTGCTCGCCCGGACTTGTGCGCCCGGAACGAGCCGCCGATCCGCGAGGCGAGCTCGTCGCTGACGAGGTAGCCGACGTTGTGCCGGTTGCCGGCATAGGAAGGGCCGGGGTTCCCCAGCCCCACGACCAACCAGACGTCGCTGGTCGTCGGCTCGCTCACGGGAACCCCGGCCTTCCTCTCGATCAGCCGCCTGGCTCGTCGGCGCCACACGCCGCGAGCCTAGCGGTGCTCACTCGGTCTCGGACGGCTCCTCCGACGCGGGCTCGCCCTCGCCGGCGCCCTCGGCCTCGGCCTCCGGCTCCTCGTGCTCGATGCCCACCTCGGCCTCGGCGGTCTCGAGCTCGGCCTCGACCTCCTCGGCGGTCGGCGCGTGGGTGATGTTGACGATCAAGGTGTCCTCGTCGAGCAGCACCGTCGAGCCGGCGGGGACCTGCAGGTCGCGGGCGAAGATCTGGGTGCCGACCTCGGCGCCCTCGATCGAGACCTCGACGTACTCCGGGATGTGGGTGGCCTCCGCCTCGACGGTGACCGCGCCGTGCTCGGTGACGACCAGCGCGTCGGGCCCCGGCTCGCCGTAGAGGTGCACGGGGATCTCGACGGTGACCTTCTCGCCCTTGCGGACCACGAGCAGGTCGAGGTGCTCGAGGAAGCCCTTGATCGGGTCGCGCTGGACCTGCTTGGGGAGGGCAAGCGTCTTCTTGCCGTCGACGGTGATGGTCAGCAGCGCGTTGGCCCCGCCGTGCTTGAGCGCGAGCATCGTGTCGTGCCCGGGGAGCGAGACGTGCACCGGCTCGGCGCCGTGGCCGTAGAGGACCGCGGGCACCTTGTCCGCGCGGCGGATGCGGCGCGCGGCGCCCTTGCCGAACTCGGTGCGGGCCTCGGCCTGGATGTTGCTCTCGGACATGGGTGAACTCCTCAGCTTCGTGGTCGACGACCGTCGTACGTTCGGTGGCTGCACCAGGAGGGAGGACCGGCGCTCCGGAGACGGGCGCGGGCCAGCGGCACGCACAGCGTGCCGGGCCGACCGCGTCGATCACGGAGCGAGCACTGCTCTCCCTCGCCGAGGCAACCGCAGAAGTCTAGCCGCAGCGTGCGCGCGGCGCGAAATCGGCTGGTCGGGAGACCGGCCGGGGTCGTCGGCTACTGGGCCTGGCCGTCGAAGAGCGAGGTGACCGACCCGTCCTCGAAGACCTCCCGGATCGCCCGGCTGATCAGAGGCGCGATCGACAGCACCGTGAGCTTGTCGAAGTGGCGGTCGGCCGGGATCGGCAGCGTGTTGGTGACCACGACCTCGGTCGCGGGGCAGTTCTTGAGCCGGTCCACGGCGGGGTCGGAGAGGATCGCGTGGGTGGCGGCGATGACGACGCCGGCCGCGCCGTCCTGCATCAGGGCCTCGGCGGCCTTCACGATGGTGCCGCCGGTGTCGATCATGTCGTCGACCAGGACGCAGATCCGGCCGCGGACGTCACCGACGACCCGGTTCGCGACCGACTCGTTGGGCCGGTTGATGTCGCGGGTCTTGTGGATGAACGCCAGGGGCACGCCGCCGAGCCGGTTGGACCACTGCTCGGCCACCTTGATCCGGCCGGCGTCGGGGGAGACCACCGCCAGCTGCTCGTTGCCGTACTTCTCCCGGACGTGGCCGGACAGGATCGGCAGGGCCATCAGGTGGTCCACCGGGCCGTCGAAGAACCCCTGGATCTGGGCGGTGTGCAGGTCGACGGCGATCAGCCGGTCCGCCCCCGCGGTCTTGAACAGGTCGGCCATCAGCCGCGCGGAGATCGGCTCCCGGCCGCGGTGCTTCTTGTCCTGGCGGGCGTAGCCGTAGAACGGCATCACGACCGTGATCCGCTTGGCGGAGGCCCGCTTCAGCGCGTCGACCATGATGAGGTGCTCCATGATCCACTCGTTCACCGGAGCGGTGTGGCTCTGGATCACGAAGGCGTCGCAGCCGCGCACCGACTCCTCGAAGCGGACGTAGATCTCGCTGTTCGCGAAGTCGTAGGCCGAGGTGGGCACCAGCCCGATGCCGAGCAGCTCCACGACCTCCTCGGCGAGCTCGGCGTGGGCGCGTCCGCTGAAGACCATGAGGTTCTTCTCGGTTGTCCGCTTCAATCCGCTCACAACAGAGACTCCTCGAGGGTGTGGCCGGGGGCTTACTGCGATTGTGACCCAGGATCGCCCTCCGGGGCGACCTGGGCCGGGTCGGTGTGAGACGAGCCACGGTCCCGCTCGGCCAGCGCCGCCTCCGCGGCCTCCGCCATCGGGGTGCCCGGCCGCTTGCGCAGCGTCCAGCCCTCGATGACCCGCTGGGGCCCGCCCGACACCGCGAGCGCGCCCGGCGGTACGTCGCGGCGTACCACCGTCCCGCCCGCGGTGGAGGCACCGTCGCCGATCTCGACCGGCGCCACGAAGGTGTTGTTCGCCCCGGTGCGCGCCTGCTTGCCCACCGTCGTGCGGTGCTTGTGCACGCCGTCGTAGTTCGCCACGATCGTGCCGGCCCCGATGTTGCTGCCCTCGCCGATCTCGGCGTCGCCGACGTAGGACAGGTGCGGGACCTTCGCGCCGGCCCCGATCCGGGCGTTCTTGGTCTCCACGAAGCCGCCGATCTTGCCCCCGTCGCCGAGGATCGTGCCGGGGCGCAGGTAGGAGAACGGCCCGACGGTCGCCCCGGCCCCGATGACCGCGAGCTCGCCGTGGGTGCGCACCACGGTGGCCCCGCGCCCCACCTCGACGTCCTTGAGCGTGCAGTCGGGCCCGACCACGGCGTCCTCGGCGACCACGGTGGCGCCCAACAGCTGGACGCCGGGCAGGATCGTGGTGTCCGGCTCGAGGACCACGTCGGCGTCGACCCAGGTGGTCGCCGGGTCCACGACGGTGACGCCGGCCCGCATCCAGCGCTCGAGGATGCGTCGGTTGAGCTCCGCGCCGAGGGCGGCCAGCTGCACCCGGTCGTTGGCGCCCTCGGTCTGCCGGACGTCGTCGATGCGGTGCGCGCCGACCGGGCGGCCCTCGCCGGTGGCGACGCCGACCACGTCGGTGAGGTAGTACTCCCCGTTGGCGTTGTCGTTGCCGATCCGGCCGAGCGCGGCGGCGAGGAACTCGCCGTCGAAGGCGAACACGCCGGAGCTGATCTCGCACACCGACGCCTGCTCCTCGGTGGCGTCCTTCTCCTCCACGATCGCCCGCACGCCCCCGGACTCGTCGCGCAGCACCCGCCCGTAGCCGAAGGGGTCCTCGACCTCGCCGGTCAGCACGGTGACCGCCCGGCCGGCCGCGTCGTGGTCGGCCACCAGCCCGGTGATCGTCTCTCCCTGCAGCAGCGGCGTGTCCCCCGCCATCACGACGACGGTGCCGCGCGTCGTACCGGCGGCCGCGCGGAGCGCGTCCAGCCCGACCCGGACCGCGTGGCCGGTGCCCTCCGGGGTCTCCTGGACCGCCAGCACGGCGTCCGGAGCCTGCTCGAGGATGTGCGGACCGACCTGCTCGCGACCGCTGCCGACGACCGCGACCAGGTGCTCGGGCCGCACCGAGAGCGCCGCCTGGACGACGTGACCGATCATGCTGCGCCCGCACAGCGGGTGCAGCACCTTCATGGTCTTCGACCTCATCCGGGTGCCGCTGCCGGCGGCAAGGACGACGACGGCTGCCGGGCGGGCCGCGGCCGGTTCGGTCACAAGTTCTCCCCTGGACGAGGGCGCCTCGGGGGCGCCCGGCGGTCGGTGAGCTCCCCGGGTAGGAGTCGAACCTACGTCGCTTGTCCGCATTCAAAGTGCGGCGGGCCCTGCCGACAGACCAACCGGGGATCGAGCGTGGACAGCCTACGCAATCGCCCGGTCGGGCCGGCAACGCGCCGGTCGGCCCCCGGCCGGCCCCGACTCGCCCACTGGCAACTTACGGTTGCGTAGGTTACGGTTTCGTAGGTACGCCCCCCGATCGCACGTGAGGACCTCGATGACCGCATCGACCACGCCCGCCCCGCTGCCCCCCGACACCGGCTCCGCCACGGTCACCGACCTGCACCAGGTCACGGCCACGCTCGGCGGCGACACCCAGTCCCGTCGGGAGCAGACGGCGCTCGCGATCTTCATCGCGGTGCCCTTCCTCGCGGTGCTGGCCGCGGTCCCGGTCGCCTGGGGCGGCTGGCTCGGCTGGAGCGACATCGCGATCATGGTGCTGATGTACTGGCTCACCGGCCACGGCATCACGGTCGGCTTCCACCGGCTGTTCACGCACAAGTCCTACAAGCCCAACCGGGCGGTCAAGGTGTTCTGGGCGATCGCCGGGTCGATGGCGATCCAGGGCCCGGTGGTGCGCTGGGTCGCCGACCACCGCAAGCACCACAAGTTCTCCGACCGTGACGGCGACCCGCACTCCCCGTGGCGGTACGGCAAGGACCTCAAGGCGCTCACCAAGGGCTTCCTCTACGCGCACATGATGTGGCTGTTCAACCCCGAGCAGACTCCTCAGCGCAAGTACGCCCCGGACCTGATGAAGGACAAGGACATCGTCCGGATCTCCCGGCAGTTCCCCCTGTGGGTCGCGGTGTCGCTGCTGCTGCCCGCCCTCCTCGGCGGTCTGGTCACCTGGTCCTGGCAGGGCGCGCTGACCGGGTTCTTCTGGGGCTCGCTGGTCAGGGTCAGCCTGCTGCACCACGTCACCTGGTCGATCAACTCGATCTGCCACACGGTCGGCGCCCGGCCCTTCCTGTCGCGCGACAGGTCCGCCAACGTCTGGTGGCTGGCGATCCCGTCGATGGGCGAGTCGTGGCACAACCTGCACCACGCCGACCAGACCTGCGCCCGGCACGGAGTGCTGCGCGGCCAGGTCGACACCTCCGCCCGGGTGATCTGGGCGATGGAGAAGCTGGGCTGGGTGGAGGACGTCCGCTGGCCGGTGCGCGAGCGCCTCGACGCCAAGCTGGTCAAGAACCAGGACCGGGCCGCCACCGCTGCCTGACCCTCGCCGCCTCCCCCTCCAGGTCGTGGGTGCCAGGGCGCGCTCCGGCGCGCGCTGGCACCCACGACCTGGTCAGGATCAGGGATCGGGGCGGATGGGAGAGCCGGCTGGCATGATGAGGACGTGACCAGCCCCGCGCGCGACCCCGACAACCTCGTCCCGTTGGCACCGACGGGCCGGGGGAAGCGGCCGCAGCGCAGCAGGATGACCGCCGCGGAGCGACGTGAGCAGCTCATCGAGATCGCCCGCCGGCTGTTCGCCGAGCGCGGTTTCGACGGCACCTCCATCGAGGAGATCGCCTCCCGGGCCGGCGTCTCCAAGCCGGTGGTCTACGAGCACTTCGGCGGCAAGGAGGGCATCTACGCAGTCGTCGTCGACCGCGAGGTGCGCAGCCTGCTGACGATGATGCAGCAGGCCCTGACCGCCGGCCACCCGCGGGTGTTGCTCGAGCAGGCCGCCATCGCGCTGCTCGACTACATCGAGCAGTCGTCCGACGGGTTCCGGATCCTGGTCCGCGACAGCCCGATCGGCTCGGCCACCGGCTCCTTCGTGTCGATCATCGGCGACATCGCCACCCGGGTGGAGTACATCTTGGCCAACGAGTTCAAGGCGCGGGGCTACGACGCGAAGGCGGCGCCGATGTACGCCCAGATGCTCGTCGGCATGGTGGGCACGACCGGCCAGTGGTGGCTCGACGCCCGCAAGCCGTCCAAGGAGGAGGTCGCCGCGCACCTGGTGAACCTGGCCTGGCACGGGCTGGCGGGGATGGAGCGGAACCCCACCCTGCGCACCAAGCCCTGACCAGCCGCTACCGCACACCGCAGAGCCGCCGACCCGGCGCTCGCCCACGTCAGCGGACGGCGGTCCCGAGCGTCTCCGCGATCCGGGCGGCGGCGTCGGCCGCCGGGAGGTCGGTGTTGTCGAGCCGCAGGAAGTCGCGGCCGGCCCAGACCTTCTCGGCAACGGTGGGACTCTCGCCGGTGTTCATGACGAACTTCTCGTCGAGGGCGAGCAGGTTGCGGCGCGAGAACGCGACGTCGCGCTTGGACCGCTTGCGGTCGAGCCGGAACTCCGTGGTGTTGCGCGCGAGGCGCTCGGCCCGGTCGGCGTACAGCTCGACGAACGAGACCCGTCCGCCCCGGCTCTCCACCAGGTCGACGTACGTCGACACCAGGTCGCGGTCGCTGTCGAGCTCCAGCGCCCAGACGATGGTGAACACCAGGCCCGGCAGGTCGGAGCCGGCGGCCTCCTCGATGATCCGCTCCCGGAACTCACTGACCAGCCGGTTGTACGGCGGGGAGCCGAACTCGAAGATGTCCAGCACGGGCTCGACCGTCATGTGGTTGTGGAAGAGCTTGTAGCCGGTGACCTTCGTCAGCTCGAAGCCCACCGTCATCTTGCCGACGGCGGGGGGCCCGAAGATCACGACCAGGTGCATGCGGCGCATCGTCGCAGTCTCCGGGGCACCGCACCACCGGATGACGGCTCAGCGGGCGGCCATCCTCGCCTTCAGCACGTCGCGCTTGTCCTCGAACCGCTTCGCCTGGCCCTCCAGCTGGTCCATGAACTCCGCCAGCTCGGCGCGGGCCCGCTCCCCCTCGGCGTCGAGGCCCTCGAGCTCGAAGACGTTCCAGAAGCGCAGCACCGGCGCGACCACGTCGTCGCGGTGCTGGCGCAGGTCGTAGACACCCGCGACCGCCATCTGCACGGCCTTGCGCTGGAAGCCGGCGATGTCGGTGCCGGGCATCTGGAAGGTCCGGACCACGTCGAGGATCGCCCGCATGGTCTGGTTGGGCGCGAGCTCGAGCGCCGCCTTGAGCAGGTTGCGGTAGAACACCATGTGCAGGTTCTCGTCGGCCGCGACCCGGGCCAGCAGCTGGTCGGCGACCGGGTCGTCGGTGAGCCGGCCGGTGTTGCGGTGCGAGACCCGGGTCGCCAGCTCCTGGAACGAGACGTAGGCCAGCGAGCGCACCAGGTCCTGGCTGTGCGCGGACTCGTAGCCGGTGGACATGTGCTGCATCCGCAGCCGCTCGAGCTCGACGGGGTCGACCGCGCGCGAGGTCAGCAGGTAGTCGCGGATCGCGATCCCGTGCCGGCCCTCCTCGGCGGTCCAGCGGTGCACCCAGTCGCCCCAGGCGGCGTCGCGCCCGAACAGCAGGGCGATCTCGTGGTGGTAGCTGGGCAGGTTGTCCTCGGTGAGCAGGTTCACGATCAGCGAGGACCGGGCGACGTCGGACATCGGCGAGTCCTCGGGACTCCACGCCTCGCCGGCCAGCGGACCGTCGAAGTTGCGGCCGTCGCTCCAGGGGACGTACTCGTGCGGGAACCACTCCTTGGCCACGCTCAGATGCCGGTCGAGGTTCTCCTCGACCACCTGCTCCAGCTCGAGCAGCAGCTGGGTCTGGGTCATCTCCTGGGTCGTCGTCACCGTCTCCGCGCCTCCCTCCGCAGACCCGGGGCCGGGCCTACCTACGCCACCGTAACCTTCGGGACCGTAGGGTGGCGAACCCGCGTGTCAGAGACTGGCCAGTAACTCCACCCGGTTGCCGTTGCCGTCGCGCGTGTGGAAACGCCGGTGCCCCGGGAACGTGTGCTCCTCGGTGCGGTCCACCGTGAAGCCGAGGTCCTCCAGGCGTGCGCCTACTGCGTCGATGTCCTCCACCAGGAAGGCCGGGTGCGCCTTCCTCGCCGGCTCGAAGCCCTCCTCGACGCCGACGTGGACCTCGACCGACTCGCCACGGAACCAGCAGCCGCCCCGCGCCGCGAGGACCGGCGGCTTGTCGACCTCCGGGATGCCGAGCGCCTCGGCGTAGAACCGGCGGGCGGCGTCCTCACCCCCGGCAGGGCAGGACACCTGGACATGGTGGAGCCTCATCATTTCGTTCTCCCTCTCCTCCGGCCGTCCGTCGCGCGACCGGTGGCCGATGCGCCTCTGGCCGGCACTCGTGCGACGACGAAGACCCGGCGAAACGGCAGCACGACGCCGTGCGGCCCCTCGGGGTAAGCCGCGCGGAGCCGGCGGCGGAACTCCTCCTCGAAACCCGGACGCAGGTCGTCGGGCAGCGCCTGCAGGGTCGGCCGGGCGCCGGTGCCGCTCACCCAGGTGAACACCGGGTCCTCGCCGGTGAGCAGGTGCAGGTACGTCGTCTCCCAGGCGTCCACGGCGCAGCCGAGGTCGAGCAGCCGCCCGAGATACACCTCGGGGTCGAACGCCTCCGGGGTCGCGGCGCCGCGGGTGTGGGCGGCGTACGGCGCCTCGGCGGCCAGCTCGCGGCGGAGGACGTGGCTGGGCTCCTCGAAGTTCCCCGGCACCTGGAAGGCGAACCAGCCGCCCGGTGCCACGCCTTCGACGAGCGCCGGCAGCAGGTCGAGGTGGCCGGGCACCCATTGCAGGGTGGCGTTCGACACCAGCACGTCGACGGGACGCTCCGGCCGCCACGAGCGCACGTCGGCGACCTCGAACCGCACCCCCTCGATGCCCGCGTCCCGGGCCGCGCGCACCATGGCGGCGGACGAGTCGAGGCCGACGACCTCGGCGCCGGGCCAGCGTCGGGCCAGCAGGGCGGTGAGGTTGCCCGGCCCGCAGCCCAGGTCGACGACCCGCTCCGCGCGCGTGGCCCCCACCCGTCCGAGCAGGTCGAGGAACGGCCGCCCCCGCTCGTCGGCGTAGGCCAGGTATCGCTCCGGGTCCCAGCGGTGCACGCGCGCCCCTCCCCTCTCCCGACATCGCTTGACATCAAGACACCCTGGCATCGAGATGTCTCGACGTCAAGATATTTCGGCGGGCGTGGCCGTTCCGTGCCCATGTTTCTCGATGTCGAGAATCTCGACGGCCTACCATGGGGTCATGCGCGACGAGGTGGACCGCCTCGTCGAGGCCTGGGCGCGGGAGCGCTCGGACCTCGACCTGGGGCCGATGGAGGTGCTGTCCCGGGTGACCCGGCTCGGTCATCACCTCGACCGCGCCCGCCGGCAGGCGTTCGCCGAGCACCACCTCGAGCCGTGGGAGTTCGACGTGCTCGCCGCGCTGCGCCGGGCGGGCGCGCCGTACGAGCTCTCCCCCGGGCGGCTGATCCGCGAGACGCTGGTCACCAGCGGCACCATGACCAACCGGGTCGACCGGCTCGAGGCACGCGGGCTGGTCGAACGGCTGCCCGACCCCCACGACCGGCGAGGGGTCCTGGTCCGGCTCAGCCCCGACGGGCGGACCACCGTCGACGGTGCGCTCGAGGGGCTGCTGCGCCGCGAGCGGGACCTGCTGGCCGGCCTGAGCGCGGCGGACCGGAAGCGGCTGGCCGGCCTGCTCCGTGAGCTGGTGCTTCCGTTCGAGACCGACTGAGACGGTCGCGCCGATCTCCCCTCCGACGTCGGTAGTCGAAGGGTGACCCCCGGGCCGCCCCCGGGCCACCAACGTCGGAGTCAGTCGAGGAGGGCCGCCGCCTCGAGCCACTCCGCCTCGAGCCGCTCCTTCGCCGCGGTGAGCTCACGCAGACGGGAGTCGAGCTCGGCGAGCTTCTCGTAGTCCGACGCGTGCGCCGCGAGCTCGGCATGCAGCGCCGCCTCCCGGTCCGCGACCTTGGCCAGCTGCCGGTCGAGGCGCGCGATCGCCTTCTTCGCGTCCCGCTGCTCGGCGGCGGACGCCGACGACGCCGACGACGCCGACGATGCCGACGACGCGGGGGCCGGGGCCGCCGACCCGGAGCCTTCAGAGGACGACGCCGGCGCGGACCCGGCGGACCGCAGCGCGGCGTCCTGCGCCGCCAGCGCCTCTTCACGCCGCTCGAGGTACTCGTCGACCCCGCGCGGGAGCATCGAGATCTGGCCGTCGTCGAGCAGCGCCCACACCGTGTCGCAGACCCGCTCCAGGAAGTACCGGTCGTGCGAGACCACCACCAGCGTGCCCGGCCACCCGTCGAGGAAGTCCTCGAGCACGGTCAGGGTCTCGATGTCGAGGTCGTTGGTGGGCTCGTCGAGCAGCAGCACGTTGGGCTCGGACATCAGCAGCCGCAGCAGCTGGAACCGGCGGCGCTCCCCGCCGCTGAGGTCACCGATCCGCGCGGTCAGTCGGTCCCCGGTGAACCCGAACCGCTCCAGCATCGAGCTCGCGGTGACCTCACCGCCGCCGGCCACCTTGGTGACCCGGCGCAGCGCCTCGACGGACTGCAGCACGCGGTCGTCGGGGTCGAGGTCGTCGAGCGCCTGGGTGAGGTGCTCCAGCGCGACGGTGCGTCCGGTCCGGACCCGTCCGGCGCTCGGCGCCAGGTCACCGGCGAGCAGTCGCAGCACCGACGTCTTCCCGGCGCCGTTGACGCCGACGAGTCCGACCCGGTCGCCGGGTCCCAGCCGCCAGGTGGCGTGCCGCAGCAGCGTCCGCTCGCCGCGGACGAGGTCCACGTCCTCGACGTCGATCACGTCCTTGCCCAGCCGCTGGGTCGCGAACCGCTGCAGCTCGAGGCGGTCCCGCGGCGGCGGCTCGTCCTCGATCAGCGTGTTGGCGGCCTCGATCCGGAACTTCGGCTTGGCCGTCCGCGCGGGCGGCCCCCGCCGCAGCCAGGCCAGCTCCTTGCGCACCAGGTTCTGCCGCCGCGACTCCGAGGCGGCGGCCTGCCGCTGCCGCTCGGCCTTGGCGAGCACGAACGCCGCGTAGCCGCCGTCGTAGCTGTCGACGACCCCGTCGTGCACCTCCCACGTCGTCTCGCACACCTCGTCGAGGAACCAACGGTCGTGGGTGACCACGACCAGGGCGGAGGTACGTCGGACCAGGTGCCGGGCCAGCCAGGAGACGGCCTCGACGTCGAGGTGGTTGGTCGGCTCGTCGAGGACGATCAGGTCGTGCTCGCCGAGCAGCAGCCGGGCCAGCGAGCAGCGCCGTCGCTCACCGCCGGACAGCCCGTCGACGACCCGGTCCAGGGAGACCCCGGCGAGGAGCACCTCGACGACCTCGCGGGTCGACGCGTCGGACGCCCACTCGTGGTCGGCGCGGCCCTCGAGGACGGCCTCGCGCACGGACGCTCCCGGGTCGAGGTCGTCGCCCTGGGTGAGGAAGCCGAGGTGCAGGCCGCGGTTGCGGGCGACCCGGCCGCGGTCCACCTGCTCGAGGCCGCCGATGATGCGCAGCAGCGTGGTCTTGCCGTCGCCGTTGCGGCCCACGACGCCGATCCGTTCGCCCGCGCCGACGCCCAGGCTGACGTCGGCCAGCAGCGGGCGCACGCCGTACGACTTGTGCACGCGCTCGAGGCTGACCAGGTTCGCCACGCTCATCGGCTCACCGCCTCACGGACGTGACCCGGGCGCCCGGCACCGGGCCGAGCGCGAGCGACGTCGGCCCGAGGCCGCGCACCGCGTCCGCCACCCTTCCGGCGTGCGCACGCCCGTCGCACAGGAACAGGCAGGTGGGGCCCGACCCGGACAGCACCGCCCCGCACGCGGAGCCGGACAGGCCGAGGTCGAGGGCGTCGGCCAGCTCCGGGCGCAGCCGGAGTGCGGCCGGCTGCAGGTCGTTGGCCAGTGCGGCACCGAGGCCCGCGACGTCGTGCCCGGCAAGCGCCGACACCAGCGCCGCGGGGATGTCCGGGTCGGGCACCGGCGAGCCGGCGTGCAGCGCGTCGAACTCGGCGTAGACGGCCGGCGTCGAGAGACCGTCGGCGGACTCGAGCACCACCCACCAGTAGTCGCCACGGGTGGTCAGCGGGGCCACCAGCTCGCCGCGACCGGACCCGACCGCGGTCCCGCCGACCAGCGCGAACGGCACGTCGCTGCCCAGCTCCGCGGCCAGCTCCGCCAGCTCCTCCCGGGGGGTGCGGGTGCCCCATAGGGCGTCGCAGGCGAGCAGGGTCGCGGCGGCGTCGGCGCTGCCCCCGGCCATCCCGCCGGCCACGGGGATGCCCTTGTCGATGGCGATGTCGACGCAGCCGTCGCGACCGTGGTGCTCGGCGAGCAGGCCCGCGGCGCGGACCGCGATGTTGGAGCGGTCCGTGGGGACCTCGGCAATCGGGAGCCGCTCGTCGCCGGTGACCGTGACCGTGACCGTGTCGGACGGCGCGACCGTCACGTGGTCCCACAGGCCCACGGCCTGGTAGACCGTCGCGAGCGGGTGGAAGCCGTCGGCGCGGACGGCACCGACCCCGAGGGACAGGTTGATCTTGGCCGGGGCGGAGGCGGTGACCGAGGACGGGCTCACCGGGCGGTTCCCACCGCGGCGAGGGCGTCGGCGACGCGCGCGAACTCCTCGATGCCGAGCTGCTCGCCGCGCGCCCGCGGGTCGACGCCGGCGCGGGCCAGCGCCGCCTCCGCGGCCTCCGCCGAGCCGGCGATGCCCTTGAGCGTCCCGCGCAGCGTCTTGCGGCGCTGGGCGAACGCGGCGTCCACGACCGCGAACACCTGCTCGCGTGAGACCGACACCGACGGCGGGTCCCGGTGCTCCCAGGCGACCAGGCCGGAGTCGACGTTCGGCGCCGGCCAGAACACGTTGCGCCCGACCGCGCCGGCGCGTCGTACCCGGGCGAACCAGGCCGCCTTCACCGAGGGGACGCCGTAGGTGCGCGAGCCGGGCGGCGCGGCCAGCCGGTCCGCGACCTCGGACTGCACCATCACCAGGCCGTGCCGCAGTGAGGGCAGCAGCGCCATCAGGTGCAGCAGCACCGGGACGGACACGTTGTAGGGCAGGTTCGCGACCAGCGCCGTGGGCGGGGGCCCGGGCACCTCGGTCACCCGCAGGGCGTCGGCCTGCACCACCTCGAGCCGGTCGGCAAGGGCGGGGGCGCGGGCGGCCACGGTGCCCGGCAGGGCGGCCGCGAGCAGCGGGTCGACCTCGAGGGCGACCACCCGGCGCACCACCTCCAGCAGCGCCAGGGTCAGCGAGCCGAGGCCGGGCCCCACCTCGAGCACGACGTCGTCGGGGCCGACCCCGCTGACCCGGACGATCCGGCGCACGGTGTTGGCGTCGATCACGAAGTTCTGCCCGCGCTGCTTGGTCGGCCGCAGGCCGAGGCCCGCGGCGAGGGAACGCACATCCGCCGGCCCGAGCAGTCTCGGACCGGCGGATGCGTTGTCCTCGTTCGCCACGGGGGCGACCCTATCCCCCGGGCGGGCGGCACTCAGGCGCGCTGCCCGCACACCGGCCAGGCGCCGTAGCCACCGCTGGCGTCGCGCACCTTGATCGCGATCGCGATCTGCTGCGCGCGGGACACCAGGTCCGGCCGGCTGGGACCGCCGTACGCGTGCCACGTGGACAGGTTGAACTGGAGGCCACCGTAGTAGCCGTTGCCCGTGTTGGCCGCCCAGTTGCCGCCCGACTCGCACTGCGCGATCCGGTCCCACACGCCGCTGCCGCCGGCGTAGTTGGTGGCCACAGGCCGGCTCTTGCTGCCGACCTTGACGATCGCGTCGACCGGTGCGCGGAGCACGGTGATCTTGAGTGCCTTGCGTTTGGAGACCTCACCGTTCACGTAGGTGATCCGGTAGACCACCTTGCGGCTGCCGGACTGCCCGGCGCGCACCGTGGTGGACTGGTCGGAGTACATGGTCGGGTCGGTGCGCTTCTTCGTGCCGAACCCCACGGGCTCGGTGACCTTGCGGGTCACCCGGCGTACGTCGGTGAAGACGACCTTGTCGCCGTCCTGGAGGGTGTGCCCGAGCCCGGGACGGACCCGGTCGAGCTTGCCGACCTTGACCCCGAGCTTCTTCAGCGCCTCGGCGGGCGTCAGCGCGGCGATCGTGACCCGACGCGGCTTCTTGTCCGCGATCTTCACGGTGAGCCGCTTCGGTGTGACGACCGACAGGTTCATGCCGTCGCGACCGATGCTGGCGCCACGGCTGGCGGAAAGCTCCGCACCGCCGATCCGGAGGCCGATCTGCTGGAGCGCCGTCGACACGTCGGTCGCGGTCACCCAGAAGCGCTTGTCCTTGCCGTCGATGCTGATGTCGAGGGGCCGCCCGTACTTCACCGCGACGGTGCTGCCGTCGTCGATCGGGGAGCCGGGGCCCGGGGCGACCACGTCGTGGTCGCCGACGCTGATGCCCTGCGCGGCGAGGACGTCGCCGACGGTGCTGCCGAGGGTCTTGACCTGCTCGGTCTTCCCGTCGACCGAGAGGGTCACGGTCTTGCTCATCGCCGCGTAGCCGATGCCGGTGGCGGTGACCGCCAGGGCGACGGCCGCGGCCATGACGGCGATGGCCTTCTTGCTGCTGGTCAGGAGTGCGAGTGTGCGCCGCACAATTCTCCAATGGTGGTGCTCCCCGGGCCGCGGGCGCGACAGCCCAGGCCCTCCGGGAGCGTCCTGCGACGTCCCCGACAAACGGGTGGCCCGCCACGTGAGCCGCTCTCCGAGGTTGCGGAGTGCTGTCGCGTGTGGGCCCCTGGGTTGCCGTCCGAGAACTTCCCCGCTCCCGGCCAACCCGACCGACGATACGTACGGGGTATGCCGGAGCCAAACTGGTCCAGCCGGAAATGTCCCCCGCTGAGCGTGCCCTGCGTGGGCGAGATCACGCCGTCGTGCCCGTTTCGTCCAGATTGTCGGCCGTCAGCCCCAGTGTCCGCCGTACGCCGCGTCGGTGTTGGCGTCCACGGCCGCGCACAGCTCGGCGAGGTCCTCGCCGCGGGTCGCCGCCATCGAGCGCAGCGTCAGCGGCACCAGGTAGGAGGCATTCGGTCGCCCCCGGTAGGGCACCGGCGTGAGGTACGGCGCGTCGGTCTCGACCAGGACCCGCTCGCGCGGGGTGACCCGCAGCGCGTCGCGGAGCGGCTCGGCGTTCTTGAACGTCACCGTGCCCGCGAACGACAGCCAGCCGCCGCGGGCCAGGCAGGCGCGTGCGAAGGCGGCGTCGCCGGAGAAGCAGTGCATCACGAACCGGTCGGGGGGGCCTTCCTCGTCGAGGACCCGCAGCACGTCCTCGTGCGCGTCGCGGTCGTGGATCACCAGGGTCTTGTCCAGCCGCTTGGCGAGGTCGATGTGGGCGCGGAACGACGCGACCTGGGCCGCCCTGCCGTCCTCGCCGGTCCGGAAGTAGTCCAGCCCGGTCTCCCCCACCGCGCGGACCCGGTCGCTGGAGGCGGCCAGCGTCTCGATCTCGACGAGCGCGTCCTCCAGGTCCCCGGCGGCCGCGTGCCGCGGGGCCTCGTTGGGGTGCAGCGAGACGCCCGCGACCAGCGCCTCGTGGCTCGCCGCCGCGGCCACCGCCCAGCGGGCGCCGGGCAGGTCGCAGCCGATCTGCACGATCCGGGTCACCCCCACCTCGGCGGCGGCGGCCAGCGCCCGACCGGTCTCGAGCCAGGAGCCCTCCGGCCCGTCGGCGATGTCGAGGTGGCAGTGGTTGTCGGCCACCGGGTGCGGCAGCGGCTCCGGCGCGGGGGGCCGGGTGCGGTCCCGGCCGCCGCCGCGCTCGCCGGTGGCGGCTCGGAAACGGGTGGGTTCGTCGGGGGCCATGCCCGGAACCCTACTGACCGCCCAGCTGGCCCGAGCGCCCCAGCGCCCCGGTTGGCGGGCCCCGCTGGCGGGTCAGGGCTGGCGGGTCATGGCTGGGCGGTGGGCTTGTGCACGGCGTCGTAGACGACCCGCTTGGGGATCCCCGCCCTGCGGGCGACCGCGAGGATCGCGTCCTTGCGGGTGCTGCCGGTCTCCTCCTCCTCGGCGACCAGGGCGGCCAGCGACGCCGGGTCGGTGGGCACGTCGACCCGTTCGGCGGCCCCCTCCACGACGATCGTGACCTCCCCGCGCACGCCCTCGCCGGCCCACCGCGCGAGCCCCGCCAGCCCGGCACGTCGTACCTCTTCGTGGGTCTTGGTCAGCTCCCGGCACACCGCGCCGCGCCGGTCCTCGCCGAACGCCTCGGCCATCGCGGCCAGCGCCACCGCGGTGCGGTGCGGCGCCTCGAAGAACACCATCGTGCGCGGCTCGTCGGCGAGCGCGGCGAGCCGGCGTGCCCGCTCGCCGGCCTTGCGGGGCAGGAAGCCCTCGAAGCAGAACCGGTCGACGGGCAGCCCGGACACGGCCAGCGCGGCGAGGACGGCCGACGGGCCGGGCACGGCGGTCACCGTGAGGTCCCGTTCGACGGCGGCAGCCACCAGCCGGAAGCCCGGGTCGGACACCGACGGCATCCCGGCATCGGTGACCAGCAGCACCCGCTCGCCGGCCTCGAGGGCCTCCACCAGCGCGGCCGTGCGCGAGGATTCGTTGCCCTCGAAGTAGGAGACCACCCGGCCGGTGACGGTGACGCCCAGGTCGGAGGTGAGCCGCTTGAGACGGCGGGTGTCCTCGGCGGCCACCACGTCGGCGCTCGCGAGCTCCTCGGCGAGCCGTGGCGAGGCGTCGCCGACCCGGCCGATCGGGGTCGCGGCCAGCACCAGCACGCCTCGCTTGTCGCTCACCCGGCGATCATCCCCCATCCCCGATATCGGCAGTCCTGGGGTGACCCACAGGTCACGCCGCGACTACCGGTATCGGAGGGAAGGGGCGCCGTAGAGTGTCCGCGTGACGACCACGACCTCTCCGGAGAGCCGCCGTACGACGGGCCTGTCACGGATGGCGGACGACCGGGAGGTGCCGACCGCGCGCCGACGGATGGTGCCCGCCGTGGCCAACGAGGACCGGCTCACCGGCTGGCTGGTGACCGTCGGGATCAGCCTGCTGGCCCTGTTCCTCA
The DNA here is from genome assembly GCA_963838025.1 of uncultured Actinomycetota bacterium. Classification (GTDB taxonomy): domain Bacteria; phylum Actinomycetota; class Actinomycetes; order Propionibacteriales; family Nocardioidaceae; genus Nocardioides_B. The sequence continues at coordinate 40,562 of CAWIPF010000003.1, read as the reverse complement.
GGCTCGTCCACCTCGGTCGGCCGCACGCCTTCTTGTTCGACGAGACCTACTACGCCAAGGACGCCTGGTCGCTGATCCACCACGGCTACGTGACCGGCTACGTCGACGGGGCCAACGACAAGATCCTGGCCGGCCACGTCAACGGGCTGTTCACCGACTCTCCGAGCATGGTGGTGCACCCCGAGGTCGGGAAGTGGCTGATCGGGCTCGGCGAGAAGCTCTTCGGGATGGACCCGGCCGGGTGGCGGGTCGCCTCGGCGGTCGTGGGCACGCTGATGGTGTTCGTGATGATCCGGCTGGCCAGGCGGGTCACCGGGTCCACGCTGCTCGGCGGGGTCGCGGGCCTGCTGCTGTGCTTCGACGGCCTGGAGTTCGTGCTGTCGCGGCTGGCCCTGCTCGACATCTTCGTGGCCTTCTTCATGCTCAGCGCGGTCTCCTGCCTGGTCGCGGACCGCGACTGGGGCCGGCTGCGGATGGCCCGGCTGGTCCCCTCCGGCTACCGGACGACGGCCGGCGACTGGGGCCCCGTGCGCGCCATGCTGTGGCGCCCGTGGCGGCTGGCCGCGGGAGTGCTGTTCGGGCTGGCGTGCGGAACGAAGTGGGATGCGGTGTTCCCGCTCGCCGCGTTCGGCGTGCTGGTCTGGCTGTGGGACGCCGGCGCCCGCCGGGCCTTCGGGGTGCGCAGCGCGCGACTTCGCTCGGCGATCGTGGACGGCATCCCGGCCTTCTTCTACCTCGTCGTGGTGGCCCTCGTCGTCTACGTGCTGACCTGGACCGGCTGGCTGCTGCACGCGCACACCTACGAGACGCACCTGTCGGACACCCAGTACGGCCCCTACTGGGGCAGCTACCTCCGGCACGACGCCCACGGCTTCTTCCCCGAGCTGTTCCAGTCGCTGCGGTCGTTGTGGAACTACCACCAGGACGTCTACACGTTCCACACCCGCTTCCTCAACGACGCCCACCACACCTACCAGTCCAAGCCGCAGGGCTGGCTGATCCTGAACCGCCCGGTGGGGGTCGAGGCCGATCTCGGCATCAAGCCCGGCCAGCAGGGCTGCGACGCCCCCGCCGACAGCACCTGCCTGCGCCAGGTCCTGCTGCTCGGCACGCCGGCGCTGTGGTGGGGCGGGGTGCTGGCGCTGATCTACGGCCTCTACGCCTGGATCGGCAAGCGCGACTGGCGCTTCGGCCTGGCCCTCGTCGGCGTGCTGTGCACCTGGCTCCCGTGGATCCGGTACGACGAGCGCCCGATCTTCTCCTACTACGCGATCACGATCATCCCGTTCACGGTGCTGGCGGTGACCCTGTGTCTGGGGGTGGCCATGGGCGGCCCGCACGCGTCGTACCGCCGCCGGGTCTGGGGGACGGCGTTCGCCGGGGCTTTCGTGGTGCTGGTCTTGGTGAACTTCGCGTGGTTCTGGCCGATCTACACCGGCGAGCTGATCACCACCCCGGACTGGCTGGACCGGATCTGGTTCCGCCAGTGGATCTGACCGCAGCGGATCGGCCATGCCGGCATCGGCCGGCGGCCGCGGCGGTCAGCCGATCCGGCGTGGGGCGAACGGCGTGAACTGCTCCTCGTCGTCCCGCTCCTCGTCGTCCCGCTCCAGGTCCGCCTCGGCACCACCGGCCGCCTCGTCGGCCTCCGGCTCCCCGCCCGACGACTCCGCCGACGACTCCGCCGACGACTCCGACTCCGCCGGCTCGACAGCCGTCTTGTCGGCTGGCTCGTCCGCCTCCTCGTCCGCCTGCTTGTCCGACGCCTCGTCGGCCGCGTCGTCCGCGGCCGGGTCCTCGGGGGCACCGAGCGCCTGGTCCATGAGGGCGCTGGGCGCGACCCCGGACAGCGTGGTCAGCATCTGCCGCACGTTCGCGAGCTGGGCGTTGATGCTGTCGCGTCGCTGGGTGGCTGCGGCGAGCTCGCGCTCGGAGTCCGCGCGCACCCGGGCCGCGACCGTCTTGGCCTCGGAGACGATCGCCCGGGCCTGCGCCTGGGCCTCCTCCACGAGCCGGCGGGAGTCGCGGGCGGCCTCGGCCTGGGCGGTCTCGGCCTCGGCCCGGGATCGGTCCACGTGCCGCTGCAGCTCCTCGAGCCGCCCCTGCGCCTCCTCCGTCTGCGCCTTGAACTCGTCCTCGGCCTTCTGTCGACGCCGGGCAAGGGTGGTCTCGAAGTCGGCCGCGGCCTTGGCGGACTTCGCCCGCTGGCTCTCGTAGACGGCCTCCGCCTCCTGGAGCCGGGCGGCCGCGTCGCGCTCGGCCGCGTCGAGTCGCTCATCGGCGGCCCGGCGCGCGTCCTCGAGGACCCGCGCCGCCTCCGTCTCGGCGTCGCTGCGCCGCTGCTCGGCGTAGCGGTCCACCTCGGCGCGGATGCCGGCGACGGCCGTCTCCTCCTGCGCCCGGTGCGCGGCGGCCTCCTCCCGGGCGCGGTTGCGCAGCTCCTCGGCCTCCTCGTCGGCGAGCGACAGGATCTGACCCACCCGCTCCCCGAGATGCGTGAAGGTCGCCGGCTCCTGCGGTGCCTCCTCGGCGGGCCGGGACCGTGCCTCCTCGAGCCGGTCGGCCAGGTCCCGGACCCGATCCTCGAGCGCCTGGACCTGGGCCTGGGCGGCCTCGGCGTTCTCGGCGAGCTCGTGCAGACGGCGGTCGACCTGGGACGGGTCGTAGCCGCGCAGGACGACGCGGAACTGCTGGGGGGATTCGGTCATCGGTGGATGTCCTCTGTCTCGCTCTGGGGGTCGGTGGAGTGGTGGGAACTGGGTCCGTCCTCGGGGACGGCGAGGGCCTGGATCACCCCGGACAGCTGGCCGAGCTCGGCGGCGATCTCGTCGCGGTGCCGGGAGAGGACCGCGATCTCGTGCCGGGCGTCGGCGAGCAGGGCGCGCGCCTGCGACCGCAGCCCGTCGGCCTCCTCGCGCGCCCCGGCGACCAGCCCGCTGGCCTCCTCGCGGGCCCGGCGCAGCTCGTCCTGGGCGGCCCGCTGGCGGGTCATGACCTCCTGGGCCACGCGCTCGCGCAGCAGCCGCGCACCGGACTCCGCCTCGTCGAGGCGACGCTGGGCGCGTTCGTCGACCTGGCGGGCGTGCTCGTCCGCGGCGCCCTTGACCCGGTCCGCGGCACGCTGCGCCTCGGACTCGATCTGCTCGGCCTGCTTCTGCGCCGCGGCGAGCACGTGGTTGGCTGCCTCGCCGAGCTCCATGGCCCGGTCGTCGGCCTCCTGGACGGCCTCCTGGAGCCGGCCGTTGAGACGGGCGATGACCGCCTGCAGGTGCCGGTGCACGAGACGGACGTGGGCCGCGTTGTCGCGGTGGGCCGATGCCCGGACCCGTGACGCCTCCAGCTCCGCGGCGGCGAGCAGCGAGTCCATCGTCCGCTTGGTCCAGGCGGTCTGCTCGGCGGCGGAGCCGAGCGCCTCCTCGGCCTCCGCCCGCGCCTCCCGGACCAGCTGGTCCGCCTTGGCGCGGGCCTGCTCGTGGAGCCGCTCGGCCTCCGCACGCAGCGCCGCGGCCTGCTGCCCGGTCTCCTCCAGCAGCCGATCGGCCGCCGTCCGTGCCTCGCCGACGGTGTGCGCGGCCCGCGCCTCGGCGTCGGCGAGCAGCTCGGCGGCACCGGTCTCGACCTCGTCCCGCCGCTGCTGGGCGAGGGCCACCCCGGCCGCGACCTGGACCTCGGCCTGCTTGCGGGCCTCGGCGAGCAGCACCTCCGCCTCCTCCCGGGCCCGGTCACGAAGAGCCGCAGACTCCGCGCGGGCCTCCTCGAGGGCGCGCTCAGCCGCGGCCCGCTGGGCGGCGGTGCCGGCCCGCGCCTCGCCGAGAATCTCGTCCCGCTGCGACTCGGCCGCCTGCATGAGCAGACTCGCCTGGTCGGAGGCGTCGGCGAGCAGCTGCTGGGCCTCGTACGACGCGGCGGCGACCTGCTCACGCGCGGCCTCCACGGCGCGGGCCGCCTGCTCGCGCTCGGAGGCCGCCTCGTCGTGCAGGCGGCGCGCGGCAGCCTCCATCTCAGCGGACCGCGCGGTGGCGTCGTCGAGCTCCTCGCGGGCCTGCGCACGCAGCTCGTCCGCGACCTGCTGGGCGCGCCGCAGGAGGTGGGCCGCGGAGCCTTCCGGGGCGGTCACCGTGTCGGCCACCGCACCGCACCCCGCGTGGCGCTCACGCCGGGAAGGCCAGGGCCGCGCTGCGTGCCCGGGTCTCTCCCCAAGTGGCGGTGGGTCATCGATCGTCCTCTGTCTCGCCGTCGACCACGGCAGCACGACAACCGATCGATCCGTGCGACGGGCCGGTCATGCGATCCCTCGACGCATGGTCCGGCCAATGGTAGGCGCGGTCCACCGAGGCATGCAACGGTGGTGGCCGCACCGGCCCGCCGACGGGCCGGGGATCACGCGGAGGGCGGGTGCGCCGCTCAGCAGTCCGGGAGCACGTCCCGCCACTCCTGCCAGATGACTTTGCGCAACAGCGGGTCGTCTGGCGTCCGACCCGACGCCGCCTCGACGAGCGCGGCGGCGAGGTCGTTCAGCTTGATCGCGTGCGCCTGCGCGACGGTGCGGAGCTCCTCGTGGGCGTCCTCCGGGGTGGCGCACCGGGTGCCGACCAGGACGCCCTTCGCCTGCTCGATGACGGGCCGTGCGACCAGGGCGGAGTGGAGGTGCTCCTCGAACTCGTCGGCATGCATGCGGGGGTCTTCCTTCGGGGCGGAGCCGCTGTGAGGACATCGGACAGTGCGCAGGTGTCCCCACCTGGCGGTCTCCTTGTGCCACCCGCGGGCCGCGGCCAAACCTCGGTCCAGACCGCCTCCGCCCCGCAGGGCCGGCCCCGTCGCTACCGTGGTTCGAGACCACCGGCAACCGAGGGGGAGGCATGGACGCGCGGACCCACGGTGACGGGGCTCGCGACCGGGTCGCGGTCGTGCTGTCCGGGGCGGCCGCACGGGGGGCCTTCCAGGCCGGCGCGCTGGCCGAGCTGGTCCCGGCACTCGAGCGCGACGGCCTGGAGCCGACGATCTGGCTCGGCACCAGCGCCGGCAGCATCAACGTCGTGCTGTGGGGTGCCGCCGCGCACCTCGGGTCCGTGGCGGCCGCCGAGGAGGTGCTCGGCGTGTGGCGGCGGATGAGCGACGACGACGTCTACCGGCCGCTGGTCCCGTTCGCGCTCCGCACCGGCGCGCAGTACGCCACGGGTCTGCTGGGCGGTGGCCACGGGACGACCAGCCTGCTCGACACCGCCCCGTTGCGACGTACCGCGGACCGTGAGCTGCGCACCGAGCAGCTGGCGGCCAACCTCGCGGCCGGCGTGCTGTCCGCGGTGGGCGTGGTGGCGACCCGGATGCCTGCCGAAGCGGGCGGCGCGCGTGCCGCGAGGGCACGCAGCGTGCTGTTTCTCCACGAGCACGCGCCGGGGGGCTACGCCGGGGATCCCGACCGGGCCCTCGACGTCGCGCGTGGGGCGGTGGACGCGCGCCACGTGCTGGCGTCGTCGGCCATCCCGGTGGCGTTCCCCCCGGTCCGGGTGACCGCGCCCCCGCACGCCGAAGGCTGGTACGTCGACGGTGGCGTCCGGCTGAACACGCCGCTGCACCCCGCCGTCGGCCTCGGCGCGACGAAGATCGTGGTCGTCTCCGCCACCGCCACGACCTACGACCCGGCCCCCGCCCCGGACCCGACGGCACGGACCCCGGACGTCGCCGACGCCGCCGCGCAGGTCCTGAACGCGGCGCTGGCCGACCGGACCACGGAGGACCTCGAGCAGCTGCGCCGGGTCAACCGGCTGGTCGACCAGGCCGCCTCCGGTGGCTTCCCCGAGCTGCTGTCCGGGAGCTCGGGCCGGCCCTACCGGCAGGTCGAGGTGATCGCGGTGTCCCCGCCCTCCGGAGAGATGGGGCGGATCGCCGCCGAGGTCTTCGCCCGTCGGACCCGCGGCCTCGGCCGGGTGACCGAGATGGACAACTGGCTGCTCGGTCAGGCGCTCCGCGGCGCCGGCGACGGGGTCGGTCGGCGCGAGCTGCTCAGCTACCTGTTCTTCGACGAGGAATACTTCGCGGCGGGCATCGAGCTGGGGCGACGTACGGCGGCGGCTGCGCTGTCGCGGGGCTGGCAGCGCTGATCCGTGGTGGCGGGTGGATCGGATCGTGCACGGGCGCTTGCGCGCCCTACCTGACCTGGGGACGGGGTTTCGCCGACTCCTTCACAAGTGCTTCCTCGATGATGGCCACCGGGTCGTAGGACTCGAGCTCGGCGCGTAGGTTGGCGACCTCCGTTGCGTATGTCGGGTCCTCGAGCACGGCCCGGACCGCCTTGCGGATCGCTGCCGGCTTGGGTCTCTCGCTGCGCAGGTCGATACCGAGGCGGTTGTACCCGACCCGCGCATTGACGTCGTTCTTGCCCTCGCGCTTCCCTGCGCCGACCACGGGCACGCCGTGCAGGAACGCCGCCAGCGAGCTGCCGAAACCGCCGCTGGTCACGAAGACGTCGACGTGGGCGAACAGGTCGTCGTAGCTGATGAAGTCCTCGATGACGACGTTCGGCCGAGGGAATCGCTCACGCAGCGCCCGGGTCTGCACCCCGCCGGTGGTTGCCACGACGACGTAGTCGGAGTCCTCGAAAGCCTCGAGGGTGGGGACGATCAGCTTGCCCGGGTCTGCGTTGTCGACGGTTCCTTGGGAGACGGCGACGACCTTGCTCGCGGAAGCGACGGCTTCCGGCACTGGCGCACCGGCACTGAGGGCGGGGGACGCGGGCACGAGCGGCCCCACGTACTCGGCATTGGGGAGTGGTTGGTAGCCGGGGAACTCCAGCCCGGGCGAGCCGTTGAGGAACACCCGGCGTGCGCTCAGCACTGGTTGCTGGGGGAACCCGTCGAGAGCCATCGGCGCTATGCCGTGACGCGCCAGGATCTCGTTGTAGCGGACGGCTCCCGGCTTCATGCCGCTGGCCAGCATCTTGCGCACGATGAAGTGCTGCAGCCGGCCCACCGGTGTGCGCGCGGGACGCAGCCCGAAGAACGGCGGCGGGCTCTGCGCGTCGGGCAGCACCATCGTCAGGCCGACGGCGAAGACCGGGACGTGCAGGGACTCGGCGACGAGCTGCTCGGCGTAGAGGGCGCCGTCGCAGAGGAGCACGTCGAACGGCCACTCGGCCCTGAGGTCCACCAGGTCCAGGAAGTGGTTCTCGACCTGGCTCACGAAGAGACGTTCCACGTCGAACGCGATCAGCTTCGGACCCTTCAGGGTGGCCCGCTCGGGGTGGAGCTCATTGAGGTTGCTCGCCATCACCTCGACGGCCCGCTGGTAGGGGAACCAGGGCATGCCCAGTCTCTCCAGCCTGGCGCCGTACTCCGGTCCGGCGTACCACCGCACGTCGTGACCGCGCTTCGAGAGCTGATCGGCGATTCCGGTCAAGGGGTTGAAGTGCCCGTCTGCCGGCAGGGACGCGAACAGGATCCTCATGTCGCCCAACTTTCACTATAGCGAGACTATAGTGAGGTATTCTCGGGCCGATGTCTACACCCAATCTGTCGCGAACTGACAAAGCCCTGGTGACACGGCGCCGGATGGTGCGAGCCGCCTACGACCTCTTCTGTGCGAACGGGTACCTCGGCACCACGATCGCTGCCGTGGCCAGAGAGGCAGGCGTGGCGGTGCCCACGATCTACTACACCTTCGGCACCAAGGCTGTGCTGCTCGAGGAGACGCTCGGCGCGGCCATCCTGGGTTTCGACCGGTGGCGGCAGCCGCCCCCGGACCCGCAGATGGTGGAGCTGCTGCCCTGGCATGCCTGGTGGGCCGACTTCGAGGCCGCCCCCACCTCGGAGGACGCGTTCGACGTCTTCTTCGCTCATGGCGTCGCGATCCTCGAACGGGCGGCGCCGCTGGTGGCCACCCTGCACGGAGCCGCGGGCGACACGGAGGCGGCCGACGTGCTCCGGGTGGCCGAGGAGCGCCGCGTCCAGGCCTACCGCGAGACCGTCCGGTCCATTGCCGCCAAGCCGGGCGGCCTCCGCCAAGGGCTGACGTCGGCGAAGGCAACCGACATCCTCGTCGTGCTCTTCAGCGCCGAGCTCTACCAGTCGATCCGCAACGGCCGGGGATGGTCGGCTGCGCGCACCGCGGTGTTCCTCCGCGAGCTGCTGTCGGCCCAGCTGCTCGGAGAGTGACCTGGCTGGCCGACGCTACGACTCGTCGAGCCGGGAGAGCTCCTCTGCCGTGAGCTCCAGCTCCGCGGCCGCGGCAGAGTCGCGGATCGACTCCGGCCGCTTGGCGCCGGGAATCGGGATGACGACAGGGGACTGGGCGAGCTCCCACGCGAGCGCGACCTGCTGCGGGCTGACACCCCGCGCAGCGGCGACCTCGGCGAAGGCAGGGTGCTTGTCGGCGAGCTGCTTGGCGTCGCCCAGGCCTCCCAGGGGGCTCCAGGGCAGGAACGCCAGGCCGAGCCGGTCGCACACGTCGATCTCGCGGCGGCTGCTGCGAAACGCGGGCGAGAACTGGTTCTGCACGCTGACCAGCCGGTCACCGAGCACTTCGTGGGCCGCGCGGATCTGGTCGGGGTCGGCGTTGGACAGCCCGATCATGCGCACCTTGCCGGAGTCCGCGATCACCTTCAGGGTGCCGATCACGTCGTCGTAGGGGACCTTCGGGTCCGGGCGGTGGTGCTGCCACAGAGCGATCTGTTCGACGCCGAGCCGTCGCAGGCTGGCGTCGACGGCCTCCTCGAGGTGCGCCTCGGAGCTGTCGGTGTCCCAGCCGCCGCCGTCGGTGCGCACATGCCCGCCCTTGGTGGCCAGGAAGACGTCGTCGCGCACGCCGAGCTCGTCGAGCAGGGAGGCGATCAGCTGTTCGTTCTCGCCCTGCGCCTGGGCGCCCTTCTCCTCGCCGGGGCCGTAGGCGTCCGCGGTGTCGAAGAGGGTGACGCCGGCGTCAAGTGCCGCCCTGACGGTGGCGGCGAGCTGCTGGCGGGGCTGGTCGCCGCTCTGGTCGAAGGTCATCAGACCCAGACCGATCGCGCCGACGTCGACCCGGCCGACGGTGTCGTTGCCGATGGTTCGTGTTCTCATGCTGGATCCCTACCCCACGACGGCCGTCATATGCGAGGGCGCGGGCAAGAGCGGCGGCCAATCCGGACGGATATCGTCCGGGTGCCCGGCTACCTTGCCGAGATGACCTCGAACATGACGAAGCCAGCTGCTCGCAAGCCCGTTCTCGACCTTGTCATCCTCGACTGTCCGGATGCGCTGGAGCTGGGACGGTTCTACGCCGAGCTGCTCGGGTGGTCCATGGAGGACGACTCGGGCCGCGACTGGACGACGCTGGTCCCTCCGGAGGGCGGGGTCTCGCCGGACAACCCCGACGGCCGTCCGAGCCTCGCCTTCCAGCGGATAGACGACTGGGTGGCTCCCACGTGGCCGGGGGGCAGCCACCCGCAGCAGTTCCATCTCGACTTCTCGGTGGACGACATCGATGAGGCCGAACCCGGGGTGCTCGCTCTGGGCGCACGGCGGCACGAGCACCAGCCGTCGCAGGACGGCGGTTTCCGCGTCTATCTCGATCCCGCCGGGCATCCGTTCTGCCTCATCCGCTAGCAGCCCACCAGGGTTCGATCACCGGCCGAGACCCGCCTCCCGGGCACGGACGATCGCGGCGGAGCGGTCCTCGACCTGCAGCTTGGTGAGGATGCTGGACAGGTGGTTGCGCACCGTCTTCTCCGACATGCCGAGCTCGGCGGCGATGGCGGAGTTGCGGCGGCCGGCGGCGAGCAGGTCGAGCACCTGGCGCTCGCGGGTGGTCAGGTCCGGGAAGGCGCCGCGGGCGAACTTCTCGCTGGTCTCGAGGAACGTGCCCACGATGCGGCGAGCGACCGACGGGCCGAACGCCGTGCCCCCGGAGGCAAGGGTGAGCACGGTGGAGACCAGCTCGGTCGAGTCCGCGCCCTTGAGCAGGTAGCCGCGGGCGCCCGCCCGCAGTGCCCCGTAGACGCTCTCGTCGTCGTCGTGCATGGTCAGCACCAGGACCGGCAGGTCGGGATCGGTCTCGAGCAGCGCGCGGGTCACCTCGATGCCGCTCAGGTCGGGCATCCGCATGTCGGTGACGACGACGTCCGGCCGGGCCGAGGTGACCAGCTCGAGCAGCTCGCTGCCGGAGGCGGCCTGCCCCACCAGCTCGACGCGGGGTTCGTCGGCGAGGACGGCGGCGACGCCGTAGCGGTACATCGGGTGGTCGTCGGCCAGCACGACGCGGACGGCGTTCATGTGGCTCCCAGGGGCAGTGTTGCGACGACCTTGGTGCCCCCTCCGGGCACGGCAACCAGCCTCAGCAGGCCCCCGACGGCCTCGGCTCGGCGGCGCATCGAGTCCAGCCCGACGCCGCCCTCCCGCGGCGCGGCGTCGCCGCAGCCGTTGTCGGCGACCTCGACGACGAGGGTGCGCGGGGCGGCGGTGAGGGAGACCGCGATCCGGGTGGCGCGGGAGTGGCGTACGGCGTTGGTCAGCGCCTCGCCCGCGATCCGCTGGGCGGCGACCGCCACGGCGTCGGAGAGACCGTCGACCGGGCCGCGGCAGGAGAAGTCGACCTGCTGTCCGGTGGCGACCAGCGAGTCGACGTGGCCGCGCACGGCGGCGACGAGGTCGACCTGCGTCGGGCCGAGGTCGTCGATGATCGCGCGCACCTCGCCGACCAGGGCGTCGACCTCGCGGCGCAGCACGGGCAGGATCTCGGCGACTCGCTGGGGCTGGGTGGAGATGGACGTCTGTGCGGCCTCCAGGCCGAGAGCGACGCCGGACAGCGACGGCCCGAGGCCGTCGTGCAGATCGGCCCGCAGCCGCGCCCGTTCGGTCTCGCGGACCGCGAGGATCCGCGTCCTCGAGGTCTGGAGTTCCCGCGCCATCGTGCCGGCGTGCACGGCGGCGGCCACCGGACCCGCGAGCCCCTCGAGCAGCCGGCGGTCCTGCCCGTGGAGGCGATCCCGGCTGGTGCGCGCGGCGACGTCGAGCCGGCCCACGGTCTCGCCCGCGTGCGTGAGCGTCACCTGGTGCAGCCGGTGTGGAAGGGACGTCGAACCGACCTCCGCGAGCAGCTCGCCCTGCTCGGTGGTGACCGCGACGTAGGGCGACCGCAGCGCGTCGGCCACCCCGGCCAGCATCGGCCGCAGGCCGGTCGGGTCGTCGACGGTGCCACGCATCCCACGTGCGACCCGGGCCAGCGCCCTGACCGGATCCCCGCGGTCGCCATAGACGAGCCGGCCCACCCAGCGCTGCAGCCAGCCGTGCAGGGGCACGACGACCAACGCCACCACGGCCGCCGCGAAGAGGCTCGGGACCGTCCCGCGCGGCGTGACCGTCGTGATCAGCGCGACGACCACGAAGTAGCCGGCCACGGCGATCGCGGTGAGGGCGGCGTACAGCAGCCCGCTGCGCAGCAGCAGCTTTATGTCGAAGAGGTCGTAGCGCACGATCCCGACGACCAGGGCGGCCGGCGACACCGCCTGCACGACGAAGGTCAGCCACGGAAGGTTGAGCGGGGCCACGACGAGCACCGGGACGACCATGGCCAGCAGCCAGGCCAGCTGCTCGCGCTCCGGGCTCTGCGCCCGCCACAGGCGGCGGGCGGTGTGAGCCCACACGACGAGCCCGAGCAGCAGTGCGGCCACCGCGGCGGCCACGGCGAGGACCGCGAGGGGGTGCTGGAGATGGCCCCCGGACAGCGGGTTCACGCCCAGGTGATGGCCCGGCACCGTGCCGTCGTACGCCGCGTCCAGCAGCGCGAGGCAGCCGGTGACGATCAGGACCGCCCCGAGCAGGACGACCGCGAGGCGATGAGCGAAGCGCGAGGTGGTGCGACCGGTCGGGTAGAGCAAAGGGAGCAGGGTCGGCCCGAGCAGCAGACCGAGCACCCAGGGCCACGAGCCGAGCCAGGCGGCGAGTGCCCGGCCGGGCAGCGCGAGGTGGTAGCTGGCCAGCGACCAGCCCTCACCGATCACCGACAGCCCGTTGCACCACGCAATGCCCAGCACCAGCCACCCGACCCGGTTGGCCGGCCGCAGCCGGGTGAGCACGCCGGCGAGCAGGCCGAGGGTGACGCCGTTGACCACGTTGTTGAGCACGTTGTCGTGCAGCAGGCCGTCGAGCGTCCGCCCGCCGGGACCGAGCGCGAGCACCAGCCCCAGGACCGACAACGCCATGCAGAAGGAACCCAGCAGCGGACCGAGCAGGGGGCCTGCCAGGATGCGGCTCGCGAGGCGAGGCGGACGCCGGACGTCGTGCATGCCGACATTGTGTTCCCGGAGAGGACCCAGGGACAGGGTTTCGGACAGCCACGGACCGGGAGGACGTCCCGGGCCGACCGGGACATCGGTCTCTGCCGTCGCAGCATCAGGTGACGGCAGGCTCCCTGGTCAACCGCGGCACCCCGCCGCCCGACCCGAGGAGCTCCTCATGCGTCAGCTCGACCGCTACCCCATCCGCACCCTGGGCGCACTGCTCGTCCTCGCCTTCGTGCTGTTCATGCTCAGCGGCATCCCGACTCTCAAGGACGCCTCCTCCGGCGTCTGGCTGATCGTCGGCGACATCACCTGGTTCGGCTTCCTGCTGACCGCCCTGACGTTCGTCGTCACCGGCGTGGTCGTCATGGTCCGCCGCCTCGGGCACCGGCGGACGGCATGAGGCGCGCGGCCCTCGTCGCCGGCGCTCTTGCCGCGGCCGCCCTCGTGACGGCGCCGGTCCACGCCGACAGCGGGGTGCAGCACCTGACCTTCACCTTCGACGAGGATCCGGTCGTCACCCACGTCACCGGACTCGGCACCGGCTGTCCCGCCTTCACCGGAACGCTCGAGGAGGACCGGCACCTGGACATGTCCGGCATCATGAAGGCCGACGGCACCGGGCACGCGACCACCTCCGTCACCGCAACGGTGACGCTGACACCCGACGACCCCGACGCGGTGACCTACACCGGCGGCTACACCCAGCACCAGACCGGGTCCTTCGTCGACGAGGGGCACGGCGACCGGGTGGTCACCACCACGACGCACGGCCTGATCACCGGCTCCGACGGCACGACGTGGCGCATCCAGGAGGTCGTGCACCTGTCCCTCGACGCCCGTGGTGCCGTGCGGTCCACGTTCGACCGGATGCGCTGCGAGCGCTGATCAGGGCGAGGCCGCCGCCGGGCCGGAACCGGGCTTGAAGACCACCTTGACGGTGCCGTGCTGCCCGACTCGGGACCTTGGGCTCTGGGCCAAGGACGAGCCTCGGGGAAGCGTGGGACATGACCTGGCTCGGGACCGAGCCCGGCCACCTTCGGCTGAAGAAGGGGGATCCCCAGGATGCTTGGACACAGACTCCCCGTTGCGCTCGGAGCCGTCGTTGCGACGGCACTGCTTGCGCCGTACCCGATCACCTCGCTCGCCGCCGCGGCGCCGGTGACCTGCGCGGGTCGGACTGCGACCATCGTGGTCACCGCCCACTCGCCCCACGCCGTGCACGGCACGGCCCACCGAGACATCATCGCTGTCCGCGACGCCGGGCACGTGGTGCGGGCTCGCGGTGGCAACGACCTGGTCTGCGGTTCGGGTGGGCATGACGTGGTCTACGCCGGTGCCGGTCGAGACCGGGTCTTCGGGAACGGCAGTGCCGACCACCTGTACGGCGGTCCGGGCGACGACACCATGCGGGGTCGCCGCGGTGACGACCACCTGTACGGCGGGTACGGAGACGACCACCTGTACGGCGGTCCCGGCGACGACTACGTGGACGGAGAGGTCGGTGTCGACGTCTGCTACGGCGGTGCTGGGCACGACATGATGCACCCGGACACCGGCGACATGTCCGGGCCCGACGGCATGCACCACTGAGCGAGACGGTTCACCGAGCTGCAGGCTCTCGTCCGGATCTCGCCCCCGCTGCTGAGCGGACAAGGAGTCGACCCTTGTCGGCGCCTCCGGCTGGACATTGGTCAGCCAGGGGTCGAGCCCGTCGAGTCCCCGGGCGAAGCGGTCGTGGCTGACGACCATCGCTAGGGCTTGGTCCATTCGATCGTGTGCCGGAAGCCGAGGTGATGGCGCATCCGAGCCCCCGGCATCAGCCGTGCGACTGCCACACCGATCTCTGCGTAGGTCAGGCGGGGGTCCGCGACCGGGATCGAGGGTGGTTGAACGCCCTGTGTCGAGACCCAGGGGTGCTTCACGTATCCGATAGCAGGGTTCGTCACCATCGAGGCGAGATCCCAGGCGTGGTCGGTGAGCGACGCCGGACGAGCCAGGCCGACGCTGAGGAAGCGGCCGCCGCGGGTCAAGAGGCGCCGGACGTCGCAGAGCGTCTTCTCGATCTCGAGGTGGTGGAGCACGGCGACCATCGTGACCAGATCGACCGGTCCAGCGACCTCATCCAGCGGAGTGCCATCGACGGTGACGTTGGCCAGTCCCGCGCAGCGGGCAGCCGCGGCTTCACGCATCGATCTGTCAACGTCGACACCGTGGACGTGCTCGAACCGCGGAGCGAGCACGGCGAGCAGTTCGCCGCGACCGCACCCGACGTCCACGGCTCGATGCCGCTGTTCGGGAAGGCGCGTCACGACCCAGGGGTGAAAGTGGTCGTTGTGGCTCCACGGATGCCGGGCGTTGATCGCGCCCATCGCCTTCGACAGCCGCCCACCCCAACGCCCCCGCGCGATCTCCCGGATGCCCACGGCTCGACCCTCTCACCCACCGAGGACCCGGCACCCGAAGCCTCGCCCTGTGGTCCCGATGTGTCCGTGGAGCCGGCGCACTCAACGCGGCCTGTCGGATGTTGGCTAGCGGCCTTCTTCGCCACTGCTGCCCGAGGACGCGGAGACCCCAGACGCGATGGTCATGAGGGCGCCGACGAGCAAGGCTCCAGCCCCGGTCATGACCGCGTAGTCGACCACCGTCTGACCGCGCTCCTTGCACGCAGACTGCGTGGGGTCGAGAGCCGAGTCCGTGGGGACTCCACGCTCCAGCGAGGAGCTCAAAGCGCCCCCGCAGATGGCTCCTTCCGCCGAGACCGGAAGGTGAGTCAACGCTGCCGCGACGGGCAGTCCAATTCCCAGGCACGCGGCCGCAGCGATCCCGTAGAGACGCGGCTTCCTGGGCGTTCCTCGTGTGAGAAGGAGAATCCCGGCGCCGAGGAGCAGGCTCGCTGCCGCCAGGATGAGGAGGGGCAGGTGGTAGGGGGAGCTGTCACCCGGCACGCAGTTGTCGCAGGCGGGGGCGATGATCAGGCCGGGAATCACGGCCGGATTCTGCCATCCCATCGGGGTGCGAGCGGCTCATCCCGGACGCCGAGGGATGCATGGTGGTCGCGGGCAGGGCTGAGCCCCCAGGCCTACGACGACTTGGTCACCTCGAGCTCGGCGTACATCCCGGCGGCGTAGTGGCCGGGCAGGTTGCACACGAGCTCATAGCGGCCGGGCCGCAGATCCAGCGTGGTCCAGCCCATGCCTCCCGGGTGCAGGCCCTCACCCTCCCCGGGGCCCCCGTCGTTCGAGACCTCACCGAGGCTGCCGTGCTCGTCCACGGTCCCGTCCGGACCGACGCTTCGCTGACCCGCCCGCGCGCCGTCGGCCAGGGGCAGTACGACGAGCTCGTGGTCCAGGGCACCGGCGTCGGAGACCCGCAGAGAGACCGTTCCCGCCGGCACGGTCCGGGCGCCCAGCCGGACCTGCATCATCCGTCCGCGCCAGCCGCCGCCCATCATCTGGCCGGCGTCGCCTCCGCCCATCATTCCGCCGTACCCACCCGAGTGCCCGGTCCACCCGGGCATGCCGGAGCCCATGTCGGTGAGGACCACGTCGACCACGGCGCCCGGCAGCGCCGGCACGTTGGTCGAGGCTGGCTGGGCCGACCGTGCGGGTCCCATCATGGGGCCGGGGCCGAGCGACCCGCTCGCCAGCGTCATGGCGGCGGCGGATCCGCCGGCGAGCACGAGGGCGGTCGCACCGCCGACCAGCGCGAGCTTCACGCTGTGGCGTCGCATCTGATCCCCGCCGTTCCTCATCGGTTGGTCCCGCGGAGAGCGGCCTGGCGGGCGTGGTACTCGTCGGCGTCGATCTCGCCGCGCGCGAACCGCTCGTCCAGGATCTGCAGGGCGTCGCGGCGTGGCGGCTGGTCGGCCGGACCGTTCGTCCTGCCGATGCCGCGGAAGATCGCGACGACCGCGAAGACCACCAGGCCCCAGAACGCGATCATCCCCACCGCCATGACCAGCCAGCCTCCCCAGCCGGCACCGCCGCCGTACCAACCCATCATCGTTCTCAGCTCCTTCTCTGCCGTTGCCTCCACTCTCGGGGGCGGACCCCGACGAACCGGTCGTGGTTGTGTGAAGGTTCGTTGAAGAAGGGCCGATCGGTCCTTCGAGCGCGCTGCTGATCCGGCGGGGCCTGCCACCATGGGGACCATGACGCAGGACCAGCCGACAGGCTCGCGCTCCGGGCTGCGGGCGCTGGTCGTCGAGGACGAGACCGAGCTCGCGGCCCTGGTGGGCAGCTACCTCGAGCGGGCCGGCTTCGAGGTGCGGCTGTCGTACGACGGGCTGCAGGCCGTCGCGCTGGCCCGTGAGGTGGATCCCGACGTGATCGTGCTCGACCTCGGCCTGCCGCACCTGGACGGCGTCGAGGTGTGCCGTCAGGTCCGCACCTTCTCCGACTCCTACGTCGTGATGCTGACCGCACGCAGCGAGGAGGTCGACACGCTGATCGGGCTCTCGGTGGGCGCCGACGACTACCTGACCAAGCCGTTCAGCCCCCGCGAGCTCGTCGCGCGGGTCCAGGCCATGCTGCGCCGACCCCGCCCCCTCGGCCGGGCCGCGGGCTCCGAGGAGGGCGGGCGGTCGTTCGGTCCGTTGACCGTCGACCCCGTCGGGAGAGAGGTGCGGCTCGACGGCGAGCCGATCGCGCTCACCCGCACCGAGTTCGACCTGCTCGCAACACTCTCGGAGCGACCGAGGATGGCCTTCAGCCGCCAGCAGCTGATCGAGGCGGTGTGGGGGCCGGCCTGGGTGGGCGACGAGCACCTGGTCGACGTGCACATCGGGCACCTGCGGCACAAGCTCGGGGACGACCCGACCGAGGGCCGCTTCGTGCGCACGGTCCGCGGCGTCGGCTACCGGATGGGGACCGGCCGGTGACCGCCACGGCACGCGTCACCGCGGGGCCGGCCGGCCGTGCGCGTCCCGGGTTCGCGGGGCGACTGCTGATCTCGCAGGCGCTGGTGCTCGGTGCCGGCGCCCTCACCACCTGGCTGGTGGCCTCGGCGGTCGGGCCCGGCATCTTCCACGAGCACCTGACCCGAGCCGGGGTCAAGCACACACCGGCGGAGACCCGGCACGTGGAGGAGGCGTTCGCGTCGGCGCTGCTGATCTCGATCGGCATCGCTCTCGTGGCCGCGGTCTCGGCCGCGCTGATCGTCTCCTGGTACTTCAGCCGCCGGGTGCAGCGCTCCGTCGGCAACGTCACCACCGCGGCCGGCGAGATCGCTGCGGGCCGGCACGGCACCCGCCTCCCGGACCCGGGCCTAGGTGGCGAGTTCGCAACCCTGGCGGCCACGTTCAACGCCCTGGCCGAACGTCTCGAGGCCACCGACACCACCCGACGCCGGATGCTCGCCGACCTCGCCCACGAGATGCGCACCCCGCTGGCGACCATCGACGCCCACCTCGAGGCCGTCGAGGACGGCGTACGAGACCTGGACGAGAGCACGCTCGGGGTGATCAGGGCCAGCACCCGCCGGCTGCGCCGGCTCGCCGAGGACATCACCGCGGTCTCACGCGCCGAGGAGGGCAGCCTCGAGATCCACCCCGCACCGGTCGAGGCCGCGGCACTCGCCCGGGGCGCCGTGGCGGCGGCCCGGGACCGGTTCGCCGCCAAGGGCGTGCACCTGCGGCTGGCGGACGACAGCGGCGCCGCCTCGGTGCTGGTCGATCCCGACCGGATGGGCCAGGTCCTGGGCAACCTGCTCGAGAACGCGCTTCGCCTCACCGACCCGGCGGGCACCGTGACCCTCACCTGTCGTCGCGTCGGCCGGTGGGTGGAGCTCGCGGTCGCCGACACCGGCGAAGGCATCGCCACCGAGCACCTGGGGCACCTCTTCGACCGGTTCTACCGCGTCGACACGGCCCGCGACCGCGACCACGGCGGCTCCGGCATCGGCCTGGCCATCGCCAAGGCACTGGTCGAGGCCCACGGCGGAGGGATCAGCGCGACCAGCGCCGGGCCCGGGAGGGGAGCCACCTTCACGGTGAGGCTCCCGATCGGCGAACGGTAGCCGCATCCGATCCCGGGCGGCTCGCACGAGCGAGGCAGCCCGGTCAGCCGCCGACAACGGGCCACAGGGCCCCGGCCGCGACCCCGACGGCCAGGCTGAGCCCGGCAGCGGCCAGCGCGGCGCCCGCCGCCCAGGACGCCGGGGCGAACGCCCCGGTCGCGGTGCGCTCGACCGCGTCCTCGGGCTGGAAGGCCGGGACGATCCAGCGCAGGTAGTAGAACAGGCTCACCAGCGTGTTGAGCAGGACGGCGACGGTCAGCCACGGCAGGCCGCCGTCCCAGGCCGCGGTGGCCGTGGTGAGCTTGCCGACGAAGATGGCCGTCGGCGGGGTGCCGACCAGCCCCAGCAGTACGACGAGCAGCGACCCGGCCAGCCAGGGGCGCGACCGGGACAGCCCGCGGTAGGAGGCGAGGTCGCGCCGCTCGGGGAAGGCCGCGACGACGGCGAAGGCGCCGATGTTGGTCGCGGCGTAGCCGGCCAGGAACACCAGCAGCGACGGCAGCGCGAGGGGGGTGCTCCCGGCGACCGCGACGGGCACCAGGGCGTAGCCGACCTGGCTGACCGTCGACCAGCCGAGCAGCCGGCGCGGGTCCCGCTGGGCGTAGGCGGCCAGGTTGCCCAGGGTCATGCTGGCCGCCGCGAGCACCGCCACCAGCCATCCCCAGGTCGCCGAGCCCGGCAGCTGGTCGACCAGCCGGTACGCGGCGACGACGGCGCCGACCTTCGGCACCGTGGTCAGGTAGGCCGCCGCCGCCCCCGAGCTGCCCTGGGCGGCGTCGGGCACCCAGAAGTGCGCGGGCACGCCCCCGGCCTCGAACATCAGCCCGACCACGACCAGCACCACTCCCGCGGCGACGGCCGCCGACGGCGCGTGGGCGAGCATGGCCGGCAGCTGCTGGTAGCCGGTGGTCCCGCCGACGCCGTACAGCACGGTGACGCCGAGCAGCAGCAGGATCCCGAACAGCGCGCCCATCAGGTAGGTCTTGAGGGCCGCCTCGGCGGACCCCTGCCGGGTGAGCGCCCCGATCAGGCCGTAGAGCGGGATGCTGGCGAGCAGGAACCCGACCGCCAGCAGCATCAGGTCGGCGGCCCCGGCGAGCACGAGGACCCCGGTGGTGGAGAGCAGCATCAGGACGTAGGCCTCGCTCTCCCGGGGGTGGTGGCGCAGCTCGTCGCCGGCGAGCGCGACGACCAGCAGGGTGGCCAGCGAGGCGACGATGCGGGCGATGCCGGTGGCGGTGCCGAGCGCGAAGGTGCCCTCGAACGCGGAGGTCGTGCCGCCGCCCAGGTCGACGGCCGCGACCACCGTGGCCGCCAGCAGCCCGGCGGCGGTCAGCGCGCGCGCCGGCCACTGGCGGGTCCGGGCCGAGAACGAGCCGGTCACCAGCACGACCAGCGCGGTGGCCAGCAGCAGGGTCTCGGGCAGCAGGGCCCGTACGTCGGTCAGCACGCCGGCCTCACCGCGCGGTCAGGGAGACGACCGCCCGGGCGGCCGGCTCGATCACGTCGAGCAGCGGCCGGGGCAGGACCCCCACGAGCAGGGACAGCGCCATCAGGCCGCCGGCGGACCAGGCCTCGGTCGGCGACAGGTCGGTGAAGCCCACCGAGCTGCCGCGGGTGCTGCCGGTGAAGACCCGCTGGAGCGCGCGCAGGAACAGTGCCGCCGTGACCAGGATGCCGAGCAGGGCGACGGCGGTGGCCGGCACGACCGCGATGCTCCCGGTGAAGATCTGGAACTCGGCGATGAACCCCGAGAACGCGGGCAGCCCCAGGGACGCGAACGCGGCCACCCCGAACAGCCCGGCGTAGCGCGGCGCGGTCGCGGCCAGTCCGCCGTACTCCTCCAGGTCGTAGCTGCCGGCGCGGTCCTGCATCACCCCGGCCAGCAGGAACAGGGCTCCGGTGATGAGCGCGTGGCTGACCATCTGGGTGACCGCACCGGTGACCGCGATGCTGCGGGCCTGCGCGGTGCCGCTCGACACCACCCCGGCGACGCCGACCGCCACGACGACGTAGCCCATGTGGTTCACCGACGTGTAGGCGATCATCCGCTTGAGGTCGCGCTGGGCCAGCGCGACGAGCGCGCCGTACAGCACCGACACCACGCCGACGGCGATGACCACCGGCGCCCAGGCGCGCCAGGCCTCGGGCAGCATCGGCATCGCGATCCGGACGAAGCCGTAGGCGCCCATCTTCAGCAGCACCCCCGCCAGGACCGCGGACCCGATCGCGGGAGCGTCGGTGTGGGCGGGGGGAAGCCAGGTGTGGAAGGGGAACGTCGGCGTCTTCACCGCCAGGCCCAGCAGGATCGCGGCGAGCACCAGCCCGCCGGCCACCGGGCTGCCTGCCAGCGCCGGGTGCCGCGCCAGCGCCACCATGTCGAACGTGTGCGGCGCCGAGGCCACGTAGAGGCCGATGAACCCGGCCAGCAGCGCCAGCGAGCCGAGGAACGTGTAGAGGAAGAACTTCAGCGCAGAGCGGGCGCGCTCGCCGTGGCCCCACCCCGCGATCGAGAAGTACATGCCGACGATCGACAGGTCGAAGAACACGAAGAAGACGACCAGGTCGGCGGACACGAACAGGCCCAGCGAGACGCACTCGAGGAAGAGGAACAGCGCCGCCTGCAGCCTGGGCCGGTCGCGCTCGCGCAGGGCGTAGACGGCCGCCGCGGCGAACACCACGGTGGTCATCGCCACCAGCGGCAGCGACAGCCCGTCGACGCCGACGTGGTAGCTGGTGCCCACCCCCGGGATCCACGGCACCTGCTGCTCGTAGGCCAGGGCCCCCGCGGCCGGCGCCTCGTAGCCGGCCCAGAGCCAGGTGACCAGGCCGACCTCGACGAGCGTGGTCGCCACGAAGACCCACCGAGCGGCACGATCGCCCACGGCAGGGACGACCAGCAGCACGACGGCCACCAGCAGGGGCAGGAACACCAGCAGGGAGAGCACGCTCACCTCACGAGGACGAGGACGACGACGGCCGCGGCCACCATGGACACGGCCTGGATGTAGTACTGGTGCAGCAGACCGGTCTGCGGCCGGCGGGCCAGGCCCCCGAGCCGCCGGACGGAGGCGGCCAGGCCCTCCACCGCCCCGTCGACGCCGCGCACGTCCAGCGCGCCCACCCGGCGGGCCAGCGCGACGGTCGCCGCCCCGGTGCGTACGACGGACCGGTCGACGACGCCGTCGTCGAAGGCGGCCAGCCGCTCCGCCAGCCACAGCGTCGGCCGCACCAGGCCACGATCCGCCAGCGCCTCGAGGCCGAGCCAGGACCGCAGGGACACCGACCGCTCGAGCGGCGCGAGCGCGCGGGTCCGCGCCACGAGAAGCACGACGCCGACCGCCAGCACCGCCGAGACCGCGAGCTCCCACCCGGCCGGTGCGGGCTCGGCAGGGCCGCCGACCAGATCGCGCACCCAGCCGTCGACCGGCGGCAGCGCGAGCACCTCCAGGGTCAGCGCGCCCAGCGCCAGCGGGACCAGCGGCAGCCACAGCAGCGGACCGACCGTGCGGCTGCCCCGCTCCTCGTCGTCGTAGCCGGCCTCGGCGTCGGCGGGAAGCGGTCGCCACACCACGACCAGGATCTTCGCGGCGTAGCCGGCCGAGAGCACCACGCCGGCCAGGCCCGCGACGTAGAGCGCCGGCGACTCGTGCAGCGCCGCCGCCAGGACCGAGTCCTTGGTCGCCCACAGCGCCAGCGGCGGCACCCCGGCCAGGGACAGCGCCCCGGCCGCCGCCGCCACGCCCACGCCCCTCCACCGCCGGGCCGCTCCGCGCAGGGCGGCCAGCCGCTTGGTGCCCAGCGCGCTGAGCCATGCTCCGGCGACCAGGAACAGCAGGGCCTTGGTGGCCGCGTGCGCGACGAGCTGCGTGGCGCCTCCGGCGACCCCGGAGACGCCCGCGGCCAGCACCACGAAGCCGAGCTGGGCCGAGGTCGAGGCGGCGAGCAGCTGCTTGAGGTCGTCCTGGGCGACCGCGACCGCGCCGAGCAGCACCGCGGTCAGCACACCGGCCCAGGCCACCACGGGACCGGCCCAGCCGGTGGCCTCGAGCAGCGGTGCCACCCGCAGCAGCAGGTAGCCGCCCATCGCGACCATCGCCGCCGAGTGCAGCAGCGCACTGACCGGGCTGGGGCCGTCCATGGCCCGCGACAGCCAGAAGGAGAACGGCAGCTGGGCGGCCTTGCCGAGCGCGGCGACCACCAGCCCGGCCGCCACCACGTCCCGCCAGCCGCTGCTCCCGTGGGCGAGCGCCGGCAGCGAGAGCCCCGTGCCGGCCGCCAGCGCCGCCCCCGCCGCCAGGTAGACGCCGAGGTCGCCTGCGCGGGTGGTGACGAAGGCGACCAGCCCCGAGGCGACCCGCCGCTCCTCCCCCCACCAGAAGCCGATCAGGGCGTACGACGTCGCGCCCATCACCTCCCACGCGAACAACAGCGTCGGCAGCGTGGTCGCGGTGACCGTCACCAGCGCCGCGGCGGCGAAGAGCAGCATCAGCCCGTGGAAGCGGGGCTGCGCGTCCCGCACGTCCCCGGCCGCGAACACCAGCACCAGCAGCGTGACGGCGGCGACGGTCGGGACGAGCAGCGCGGACAGGCCGTCCACGGCGAGCCCGAACGACGATCCGGCAACGAACGGCACCGCCGCCTCCGGCCGGCCCGCTGCGACCACGCCGGACAGGGCGAGGGTCGCGGCCGCGACGGCGACACCGGCCACCGGCGCCGGGCGCCCGATCCGGGCCGGCAGCACGGCCAGCACGCCTCCGGCCACCGCGGGGACGAGCACGAGGGCCCACAGGGCGGCGGTCACTGCTCGAGCTCCGTGGCCATGTCGGTCATGTCCGCGCCGCGCTCCCGGTGAAGCAGCGTGGCCACCGCGAAGCCCATCGCCATCTCCACGGTCATCGCCGCGATCACCACCAGCAGCAGCACCTGGCCCGACGGGTCCGGTGCGAGGAACCACCAGAAGCCGCCGGCGGCGAGGATCACCGCGTTGATCATGAGCTCGAGGCCCATCATCACCATCACCACGACCTGCTGGGAGATCGCGCCGTACAGGCCGACGGAGAAGAGGGCGGCCGCCACCAGCAGCACTGTCTGCAGCGTCATCGGCCCACCCCGCCGGGCTGGGGGTCGTCGGCCGGGCGCCGCTTCAGGTCGTCCCCGAGGCGGTCGTAGCGGGTGCGGCCCGCGGCGAGCACCACCCCGGCCACGATCGTGGCGACCATCACCGGGCTGACGGCGACCATCACCAGCATCTTGGAGCCCATGAGGGCCTCACCGAGCGCGGCGGTGACGTCCGGCGGGGGCGCTCCCCGCCGCGCCGGCCAGGGCACGAACAGCGCGCCGGCGCCGAGCAGCAGGAACGTGCCGACGCCGACGGCGAGGGCGGTGCGGTTGGAGTGCACCATGCTCATCGGCATCAGCGCCGGGTTCATCCCCATGTACATGACCATGTAGACGGCCATCACCGCCATCTCCATGACCATCATCAAGACGGTGACCACGCCGACGTACCCCTGGTGCAGGACCAGCACGATCCCGCCGACGGCGACGAAGGACAGGGCAAGGGCGTACGTCGCCCGCGCCATCGAGTCGACGTAGAACACCGCCGCGCCGGCCAGCACGGCGACCACGCCGAGCACCCAGAACACGACGTCCGCGACCATCTCAGCCCCTCCCCACGGCGACCACCGCCACCACCAGGTCCTGCAGCAGCACGACAGGCAGCAGCACCACCCACGCCGCCTCGACGAACCGGTCGGGACGCACCGCCGGAAGCCGGCGTCGCACGGCGACCAGGACCGCCACGAGCAGCACCGTCTTGACCAGCACCCAGGCCCCGCCCGGCAGCACCGGGCCGGCCCCTCCGCCGAGGAACAGCGGCACCGCGAACGCCGAGCCCGCGGCGAGCAGCGCGTAGCGCCCGGCGAGGAACAGCAGCCGGTCCACGCCGCTGAGCTCGGCGAGCACTCCCCCGGCGAGGTCGCCCCCGGCGGCGACCGCGAACGGCCCCCACACCGAGAACGCCACCACGCCGAGGCAGTAGACGACGAAGGCGACCGGCATCCACACGACGTACCAGAGCCCGGACTGGGCGGCCGCCACGTCGCCGACCCGCAGGCTGCCGGCGGCGACCGCGGGCGCGACCAGCGCGAACATCAGCGGCAGCTCGTAGGCCAGTGCCTGCGCGAGGAAGCGGTAGCCGCCGACCAGCCCGAAGACGGCGTTGGGTCCCCACCCGGCCAGCCAGACCAGCGCCCAGACCATCACGTCCAGCGCGTTGAACCAGACCACCCCCACCGGGCTGTCGAACAGCGTCCAGCGGCCGAAGGGCACCAGCGTCACCATCAGCATCGCCACCGGCACCAGGCCGGAGGTGGCCAGCCGCCACAGCAGCAGGTCGGCCGCGACCGTGCGCCGCCGGCGCTGGCGCAGGAGCCGGGCCACCTCGGCCAGCGGCGCCGCCGCGCCACGCGCACGGTTCGCGGGATCGGCCAGGACCCCGTCCAGGACCGCCGCCGCCAGGGCCACCACCGCCAGCAGCCCGGCCGCGGGCAGCACCCACCACGCCTGCGCGGCGGCCGACGACGCGAGAAGCGGATCAGGCATGGGCCGGCTCCTGCACCGGGGCGACGAACGGCCCGAGGCTGGCCACCACCAGCCGCACGGACGCCAGCTCGAGGCCGGCCAGCAGCTCGGGGAGCAGGGCCGTCGCGTCGTACGGCGTCCCGGTCTCGCCGCGCAGCAGCGCGGCGGCGTCGTCGACCAGGCCGAGCAGCCGGTCGTGCACGTCGCCCCCGACCCGGTCCGCCACGTCGGCCGGCAGGTCATCGCGGTCGACCGCGCCGAGGCCCCGCAGCATCCAGCGCAGGAGCCGCGCACGCTCGAGCCGGCGGCGAAGGCCCGCGAGCTCCTCGAGCGCCGCCTCGCCCCGGGCCAGGCACAGGTCCCGAGCGCACCGGCTCCGCTCGGCACCGCGCTCCCAGCCGGCGAGGGCCAGCACGGAAGCGACGGCGTCGAGCCGCAGCGCCGCCGCCTCGTCGGCGCCGGATGGTGCCTGCTCCCCCCGGTGCCCGAGCGCCTGCTCGACCTCCGCCTCGGTCACGACGTCGCCGTGCAGAGTGCAGCGCACCACCAGCCCGGCCGGCCAGTGCGGCAGCACCGGACCCAGCGGCAGGTGCAGGACGTCCATCTCCAGGCCGTCCCGGTCCTCGGCACCCTCGGCCAGCGGGATCCCCGCGGGCGCCATCTCCATGTCGCCGTGGTCGCCGTGGTCCATGTCGCCGTGGTCCATGTCGCCGTGGTCGCCGTGGTCCATGTCGCCGTGGTCGCCGTGGTCCATGTCGCGCCGGTCGGCCGGGACCCGGTCGCGCGCGTCGTCGTGCTGCGCCGTCACGTCCCGCAGCCGCTCGCGGGCGGTGTCGAGTGCGGTCCCCACGTCATCCGGGTCGCGGACGTCGGCCCGCGCCCGCGGACCGGGAAGCTGGTCGAAGACCGCCTCCAGCCGTTCGGTGAGGGCCGCGGTCGGCGTGCCGCAGACCGCGAGCACGTCCGCCTCCGCGGGCGACTGCGCGGCGACCCACCCCCGCGCCGAGAGCTCGCGCTCCACGGCCACGCGCGCGAGGAATCCTCCGGCCACCTCCGCGACCAGCACATGGACCCGGCGCCCCGCCGTGCGCGCCACCAGCCCCCTCACGCCCATCGGAACGCGCCTTCCCGGCGGGCCCAGAACACCGCGACGAGGAGCACCCCGAGAAACACGAACATCTCGACGACCGCCGCAGCGCCGAGACGCGCCACGACGACCGCCCATGGGTACATGAAGAGCATCTCGACGTCGAAGGCCAGGAACACCAGCGTGGTCAGGTACCACCGGACGTGGAAGCGGGACAGGGCGTGTTCGACCGGGTCCCATCCCGACAGGAACGGCAGCGAGACCAAGGGTTGCGGGGACACCGCCGTGGCCCGCGAGAGCAGCCACACGGAGGCGACGGCCAGCACGGCCAGAAGAGCCATCGCGGCGAACCCGACGTAGATGGTGTCCCCTCCTCTCGCGACCGCTGCCCAGCACCGACGTACTGCCGCATACCCGAACCACCGTACGGGTATGCACCCGGTGAGGAGAGCGAGGCGGAGCGGTGACTGACAGGGACCACGAGCACCCGGTGGACGAGCGGGCCGTCGAGCGCGCCCGCGACCGTCTGCCCTCCCTCGACGACGCCCACCGAGTGACGAGCGTGCTGACGCTGATGGCGGACCCGACGCGGTTGCGGCTGCTGTACGCCCTCGACGCCGTGGACGAGCTCTGCGTCGGCGACCTCGCCCTCACGCTCGCCATCAACGAGGACGCGGTCGGCTACGCCCTGCGCCTGCTGCGTACGGCGGGACTGGTGACCCGCCGCAAGCAGGGCAGGATCGTGTTCTACCGGCTCGCCGCCGACTTCCCCGAGCCGCTGCGCCAGCACTGCCTGATGCGCCTCGCGCACATCGCGCAGGCTCCACCGGGGGCCTGAGCCACGATCTCGGGCCGGGCTCCGCACTCGTCACCGGTGACTTCGAGGGTCTGTCCCTTCGGGTGGTGTTCCCACGCGGCACGGGAGCCGGAGAAGTGGTTCGGCACCGCGTTCTCCCGGCTGAGGTGCGGAGCTGACCTGACGCCGCTTCTGTGGAGCGTCGTGCAGGCCGGGATGCACAACGCGCTGCAGCTCGCCGACCCGGTGTCTCGCGACGTCGTGCAGATGTGGGGCCGGCCGTTCAAGGTCGCCTGGGCCGACTTCCCGGGGCTCCTGCGGGCCGAGATCAAGGATCCGGCTGTGGTGGGCATCGCGGTGGTCCCGGCTAGGTGATCGCGACCCCGGTTGACCGAAGCTGGCCAACGTCGGACCACCGAGCCACCTCGTGGGCGTCTGGGCGAACGAGGAGCGCCCCGTTGGGGTCGAGACCAAGCGCGGTCGCGGCATCGTTGTCAACGTGGACGACCTTGACCGGGATGGGCGCGGTGATGTCATTGACCGCGTTCTGCCAGGCGGCGTGGTCTTCCCGCGTGAAGAGCGTGAGTCCTGGCCCGAGCAGGTCGAGGGTGGAGAGCTTCCCATCGTGGTGATCGATCCAGTGGTGGGCGAGGCGGCCGTTGAGGTCCCATGGCAACGCATCGTCGACCCCTTGACTGGCGCCGTCGGGCCGCCCCGTCCGCTGGACGTTGTGCAGGCCGATCGGACGGCGCTCCGACTCGTAGGAGTCGAGGAGCCCGGGCTCCGCCCAGCCACGGAGCACCCATGCCAGCTTCCAGGCCGCGTCGTAGGCGTCCTGGATCGCGGTGTTCATCCCGGTGCCGCCTCGGGGGGTCATGCGGTGTGCTGCGTCGCCGACCAGGAAGCATCGGCCTTCGCGGTAGCGCTCGGCGATCTGGGCCGCGAACGAGAACGCAGTCGTTCGCTCGACGTCGACCGGGACTGACCCGGTGCCGACCGCGGTCTGGATCAGCTGGGCAAGTTCCTCGTCTCCGTAGTCGTCGAGGCGGCGCTGGCCCGGGTGCCACTCGCGTGAAAGCCCCCATCTGTCACCGCGTCCCCGCGGGGTCAGCACGCCAGCAACATCCGGGTGGGTGATCACATACAGCCCGTAGCCGGGATGGGCGATGGCATCGTCAAGCCTCGCGCGGAACTCGACCCGGTGGTACTCCCCCAGGTCATCGCGCCCATCCATGGTGATCGCGAGCCGGTCGCGGACCACGCTGTGGGCCCCGTCGGCGCCGACCACGTACCGGGCACGGACCTGCTCCACCTGTCCGGATTCGTGGTTCACCAACTGCGCGTGAACGTGGCCATCGCCCTGGTGGAGAGCGATGAGCTCGAGGCCGAATCGCAGTGCGGCGGCGGGCTCCGCGCGCAGCAGATCGGTCAGGAGCGGTTCGAGGTGGTCCTGCGGCGCCCACGCGGGACGGGTCGGGCTCACCCGTGCTGCCTCCGCGGCAGTGGGGTAACCGAGCGGCATCTCGGCACCGTCTGCGGACGACAGCGTGTGGGTCACCCACGCTCGCGGCTCGACCTGGGCAGCACCCGCCCGTATCTGGTCTTCGAGACCCCAGGCGCGCAGGATCTCCATGCATCTCGTGCTGATCACCAACGCTCGCGACAGGTTCGAGGTCGCATCGCGCTTCTCGGCCACGAGCACGTCGATTCCGTAGCGGCTCAACACAATGCCCGCGACCAGGCCCGCCGGGCCAGCCCCGACGACCAGCACGGGAGTCGAACCTGGCGCCGGTGCAGCCGAGCGCTCGGAAAACGCTGCCACCGCAGCATCATGTCGCCGTCCGCAGCAAGCGGCAACCGACCCCCACGGGCCTCCGCGTGAGGGGGGACTCAGCGGGCGGGGACCGGCTCGGACGGAGGCCGCCACTCCCGCCCGAGCAGCCCGTACACCCACGAGTCCGACACCTCGCCGTTCACGACACAGTCCTCCCGCAACGTCCCTTCCCGCACGAATCCGAGCTTCTCCAGGACGCGAGCAGATGCCGTGTTGCGCGTGTCGGTCTCGGCCTGGACTCGATTCAGGTCCAGCGCCTCGAATGCCCACCGCAGCAGGGCGCGCGCGGCCTCGGTCGCGTAGCCGTGACCCCAGGCCGCATCGTCGAGGCAGTAGCCCAACGACGCGCTGCGGTAGTCCGGGTTCCATCGGTTCAGGCTGCACCAGCCGATGAATGCCCCGTCGCTGACACGGTCGATGGCCAGCCGGGCCCCGCTGCCTTCGTCCGCCATCTGCCGGCAAGTCGCGATGAAGCGTGTGGCGCGCGCTCGTTCGCTCCACGGTGGTGCGTCCCAGTAGCGCAGCACGTACGCGTTGCTGTGCAGCGCGAAGAGGGCGTCTGCGTCCGCGTCGGTGAAGGGACGCAGTAGCAGGCGAGCGGTGGGCAGTGTCGGGGCGGGCAGGGACATGTCCGCCATCTTGCCTGGTGATGACGCAAGTCGGTGCCGGCCGGGCCGGCCGACTCCGCAGAGCCCGGGCTGATCCCGACGGTGGCGGCCTTGTCCGAGGCGTCGATAGGTTGCCGGGATGAAGGTCCAGGCAGGCGCCGTCACGGTCCACTACGTGGAGCACGGAGCCGGCCGACCGGTGCTGGTGCTACACGGAGCAGGCGTGGACCACCGTGAGTCTGAGGCCTGCTTCGAGCCGGTCTTCCGTGGCATGCCCGGGCTCAGGCGGATCTACCCTGACCTCCCCGGCATGGGCCGGACCATGGTCCCGGAAGAGGTGCGCAGTGCCGAGGACGTCCTCGACACGCTGCTCGAGTTCGCCGGGCAGGTGACCGCGGGGGCTCCGCACCTCCTCGTCGGCCACTCGGCCGGCGGCTACTTTGCCCAGGCAATGGCCGCGAGGGGCCCGAGGCACGTCGCCGGCCTGGCGCTGATCTGTCCGCTGCTGCCGAATGTTCGCGACGTCCCCCAGCACCGCGTCGTCGCCGGATCGGGTGAGATCGGCGACGACGACTTCCGGGGCTACTTCGTCATCCACAGTCCGGAGATGCTCGAGCGGCACGAACGGTACGTCGCGCCTGCGGCCGCACTGGCCGACAAGGCGGCGCTGGAGCGTATCGGCGAGCGGTGGACCCTCCCGCCCGATGCTGGGCCTGCGTACGCGGGTCCGACGCTGGTGGTGGCGGGGAGGTGTGACTCGACGGTCGGGTACGCGGCCGCCGCAGACCTGGTGGACCACTACCCACACGCCACGCTCGCGGTGGTCGATGACGCGGGCCATGCGCTCCCCCACGAGCAGCCGGACCTCCTGCGGGCGCTTGTCGCTGAATGGCTCGCGCGCGTCGAGCGCGGGCCTGAGGCAGGCGCGAGGAGTAGTGCCGGGTGATGACCCTCTTGTCGAGCAACCAGGGATGCTGCTCCAGCAGCTCCTCGAAGGTCTCGCCGCTGGCGGACTGGCGACAGTGCGCCACGATCTTGAGCCACCCGCGTGTCCGGGGGAGCGTCGTGGCGGGTCGGCGCCGCCTGTTCGCTAGCTCGGCTCGACAGGAGCGGAGTGCAGGATCTGCTCGCGCAGGATGTCTGCGTGACCGCAGTGCTGGGCCAGCTCGCGCAGCACGTGCATGTAGATCCAACGCAAGGGCAGGGGTCCGCGGCGGTTGCCGGTCACCACGTCGTCCAGCCCCAGGCTCGCAGTTGCTCGCCGGGACGCCTCGCACGCCTCCTCGTGCGCACGTCGTACGCTCCGGATCGAGTCCCTCTCGGTGAGCATGAAGGACTCGTCGGGCGTCTCGGCGATTCCGATCTCGGCGCGCGACCGCCCGGTCACGGCCTGGTCGAACCACACCCTTTCGACGAAGGTCGCGTGCTTGACCAGGCCGAGCAACGTGGTGCGCGAGGCAACCAGCGACCGGCGGGCCTGATCCTCGGTCAGTCCCGACAGGCACTGGTCAAGCGCCGCACGGTGCTCATCGATGAAGGTCTCGAGCTGCAGCTGGAGGGGGCTGTCGATGACACTCTCAGCGGACGCGGGTCGATCCTCACTCATGGACCCACTATGTCAGCGACTGCCGACCGGCCCCCGTGACAGGCGTGGCTGACTTCTCAGCCGAGGCCGAAGGCGTAGAGCTTGTTGCTCGGTGTCCCGAAGCTTCCGCCGTAGATCCCGTAACCGGATCCCCAGAACACCATCCCGTTCGAGATCGCCGCCCCCGAGAGGCACGAACCCCCGCTCTTGAACGACCACAGGATCTGGCCGGTTGCCGCGTCGAGCGCGTACATCCAACCGTCCACGTCGAGGGTGCACCCGAACACGACGCCGTTCGCCGTCGTCGCCGGACCCGAGGCATCCCCGCCGTGGGTCGGCCGGGTCTGCCAGAGGATTTCCCCGGTGGCGGCGTCGAGCGCGGTCCAGATGCCGCTCGTCGGCCCGGACGGGTCAGGGTAGGCGACCGCATCGCTGTTGGCGTTGGCCGTGTAGATCCGCTTGCCGTCGACGGCCGACCCCCACTGGAGTCCTCCGTTGATCCCGCCGGGGCCGGTGCCGGTCTCCCACACGACCTGGCCGGTCTCCGGGTCGAGAGCCCAGTACTGGCCGCTCTTCTGACCGACACCGAGCAGTTCCCGTGTGCCGCCGGTGGGGACCTTGACCTTGAACAGCGCCGGCGCCTGGCCGAAGTCATAGTCGGGCCCTGCGGGCGCGGGGCACGTCGGCAGGCCCAGGAGGCAGGCCCACGACCAGGCGTCGTAGGGGATGGCGTGGGTGGCCCACTTGACGGCGCCGGTTCGCAGGTCGAGCGCGACGACGGAGTCGAAGAGGTCGTCCGCCGGCAGGCACGCACGCTGGGCCTCGGGGTCGTCCCCGGCCGCATCGATGCAGCTCATCGCGTCCGGGGGAAGGGTGTAGTTGTTCCCCGTCGCGACATAGACGGTCCCCCTCTTGGGGTCGACAGCGGGCGAGCTCCCCCAGACCGAGGCACCCGGGTACCCCTCAGGCGTCATGTAGGTCTTCCAGAGGATCCGGCCCGTCGCGAGGTCGAGCGCCGCCAGGCTGCCGCGGAACGTGCAGCAGTCGTAGCCCGGGACCAGGCCGGCGAGGCCCTCCTCGACCGACGACACGCCGACGTAGACGACGCCATCGAAGACGGTCGGCGACTGCGTGATCACCGCGGCCGGGTGCGAGTCCACCTGGGTCACCCACAGCGGTGCACCGGTCGCCTTGTCGATCGCGATGACGCGACCGCCGTTGCCCAGTGAGGGATTCCCGCTCTCGTCGTACGTCGCGCCCTTGTCGCCGATCACGAGGGCCGTGTCCGTGAAGGCGGGGGTGGTACGAGCCGTGTCACGCGGGACACCCGTGTAGTCCGAGATCTTCTTCTGCCACACGACGGCGCCGGTCGACCTGTTCACCGCATAGAGGTTGCCCGCCCAGTCGGGGACATAGACACGGCTCCCGTCCACCGCCGGCGTCGCCGAGACGTCACCGCCGGTGTCGAGCTCCCACTTCCTCGTGAGGTCGCCAACGGTGCTCGGCGAGATCTTCGACTCGCTCGTGGCAGACCGCGTGTTCGCCCGGTCACCGCCGGCCGAGTTCCACAGGCTCCCCCCGGAGGCGGCCGACGCAGACCCCGCGATCAGCAGGGACCCCGCGACACCTACGACCACCAACGACCCCAGCCGGGCCTTCATCCTGGTCATCTCGGCTCCTCGTGGCGACCAACAGGGACGGGTGGCGTAGCCCGGCCGGCGGATCGCCCTCGGTCCTGGCCGAGCGCCCCACCTGCAGCACTCCGCTCACGCACCGATGCTGCTGCGCGATGGGCGCGCAGACATCACTCGTTCGAGTGAGGGCAGAGTCCTGCGCGACGCCACGGAACCGGCCTCGGCACCAACGGTGGCCGTCGGCCCGACCTGGGCCGCCTGAGGTCATGCTCCAGGCTTCATCGGAGCCCGACCGGGTTCCGGTGCCACCGGGACGACGACTTCGTTCCTTCGCAGGAACCACGGGGTCCAGGGCGGGTCGAAACGCGCATACCGAGGGGTGCCGACCACCTCCAGACCCGCACTGTCCAAGGCGGCGAGCAGCTGAGCGGTCCGCTTCTCATAGGAGCTGCGCGACCAGCGCCCGGAGAAGCGCAACGCGGCCGCTGTCTCGGTCGGCATCCGGCGGGTGTGCACGTGGGAGTCCACCGGGTCTGGGAGGTCGTCCGCGCTGAGGTCCGCGGGCATCACGAAGCCCACGACGTAGCGACGGCTATGGGGATCCTGCTGCTGCACGACGGGTGCGGTCATGGCCAGCTTGCGCGAGGACCGGTTGTGGCCGCCGATGTAGCGGGCGAGTCTGGGGAACGCCACGTTTCCCGCTAGCTCGAAGGCGCCGCCGACCTCGGTCTCGGCGACGAGGTGGTCGGGATAGCGACGCAGTTCGAAGTCGGGATACTCCGCGAGCACCTCGTACGCCTGCTGCTCGGTCATCTGAGCACCCACTCCCGTTCCCTCACGAGGTCACTCTTGAACGTCACGGTCACGCAGCCAACGTGCCGGCGAAGATCTGCCAAGCCAGGGCGGACTTGGCGGTGAGGCTGAGCCCGATGTAGACCTTCTCGCCGAACAGATAGGCCTGCCACCGCCCCTTGGCCCGGTACTGCAGCCACTGGTTGAGGGCGAAGACGTTGAAGAAGATGAACAACGACACGAAGATCCCGTAGACGAACCCGGGAGGCGAGGCCGAGGACGTCGAGCCCGGCGACAGCAGATAGACCGTGATGGCCACCCACGGGACCACGCCGGCCACACACCCGAAGACGAACGGCAGCCAGCCGCCGCTGCCGGGGCGCTCGTAGCGCTCCTGCAGCCAGCCGAACAGGATCATGGCGGCGTTCACACCGAACAGGGCCACCAGCGCCGCTACGTCGGAGATGCCGACCAGTTGGGCGATCAGGACGATCATCAGGGACGAGGAGAGCGAGTACTCGACCCATCGTGCGGGGTTGCGCTGACGGCCCAGATCCGCGACGTACCGCTGCCACCACGCCGTGCAGACAAGCAGGTGCGCCAGCGCGGAGAGCGCCAAGAACCCCGCGACCGCGACCCCGGTGGGGATGTCGAACAGAACCACGGGGTCCTGCGCCGGCGTACCCGGCGGCCCGGCCATGTAGCTCGCGTTCACCGGCAGCGCGAAGTCGGTGGCGAGTGCGAGCACCGCGCCGGCCTGCGCCGCATGGAGCACGGCCGCGCCCGCGTTTGCCCTTCGCAGAGACGTGGTCTGGCCGGCGTCTGGCTGGGTCATTGGAGGCGTCCCGTCACGCACTAGTCGCGGTTGCGCCGTCAGTGAGGCGCCCCAGCTCTCGCAGGCCGGACGTCAGCAGGTCGGCCACCGTGCTGGGAGGTACGTCGAGCAGGGCAGCCGTCTCACGGTGGGTCAGCCCTCCGAACACGCACAACGCAAGGCTCGCGCGCTGGAGCCGGGCGAGCTGGCTCACACACACGATGACCGGCGGCAGAAGCACCGCACCGGACGCCTCGCCGGCGGGTTCCTGGGTGTGCCGGTACACGTGGCGAACCAGGGCCCGCCGCGCCTCCTCGGTCGACACGCCACGAATCGAGCGGGCCAGGTCGGCCATCGCAAGCCTCACGGCCTCGGCAGCGGCCACCTCGTTCCCGAGGAGCGCGCACGCCAGCGCGTAGGCAGACTCCCCGTGGCGGTCCCACAGGTCCTCGAGCTCCCTCCCGGGCACCGCGCCCGCGGGTGCGCTGTCGGTTTCGGCGGGCGAAGCGATCTGTGCTCGTTGGGACTCGGCCCTCGCGGCCCGCGCCCACCGGCGACCGCGCCCACCGGCGCGCGCGCCGACCAGACCAGGCGCCTGTGCTGACAGTTCCATCGCCGACCATCCCTCTCCCTGACTGTTGGCTGCCCCTCGCCCTCGGTCACGCTGGGCTCAGACGCAACTCTGCACGATGTCGAGGGTTTGCACAAGGTTCAGTAGGCGCTAGTCTATACAAACCATGTACACAATCAAGCAGGCGTCCCGGCTCACCGGTGTATCCGAGGCGTCTCTGCGCGCCTGGGAGAGGCGCTACGGCGTCGTCGCACCGCACCGGAACGAGTCGGGATACCGCGTCTACGACGAGCAGGCCCTGGCGGCCGTCTCGACCATGCGCCGGCTCGTGGACGACGGCTGGTCGCCGGCGGAGGCCGCCGAGGCGGTTCGCAGCGGGAGGGTCCCCGCCGTGCTGGACGAGGTGGACCGTCCTGAGACCTCCGACGGTCTCCCGCAACCCAACGCCGTCAGCTACATGGAACGCTTCCTGTCCTCGGCAGCCCAGATGGACACAGCGGGAATCGAGGAGAGCCTCGATGGAGGTTTCGCGCTCGGATCGTTCGAGCACGTGGTCGACTCGTGGCTCTTCCCCGCGCTCGAGGCACTCGGCGAGGGCTGGGCGCGCGGTGAGATCGACGTGGCTGGGGAGCACGCGGCCAGCCACGCGGTCCATCGCCGGCTCTCAGCCGCGTTCGACGCGGCCGGCAGCAGATCCCGCGGTCCGACGGTCGTGGTCGGGCTGCCCTCGGGCAGCCAGCACGACCTCGGTGCCTTGGCGTTTGCCACCGCGATCCGCAGGAGGGGCATAGACGTTCTCTACCTCGGTGCCAACGTGCCGGTGAGCAGCTGGGAGGCGGCGGTGCGCAGCCGCGAGGCCCGAGCGACGGTCTTGTCTGTTGTCACTCCCGAGGACCGCCCGGCCGCGGTCGCGACCGCCGAGCGACTGCTCAGCCAGACCCCGGCCCCGCTGGTGTGCGCCGGTGGGGCATCGGCGGCAAACCTCGCCGGTGGAGTCCACACGCTCGCATCGAGAATCGGGGCAGCAGCCCAGGAGCTCGACGAGCTCGTGCACGGAACCGACGACTAGTCGATCCTGTCGCGGGCCGATCGACGGACCGCCATCGCGTCGAGTCGCGTTTGCGCGCCCGGAGGTCAAGGTTCAGCGGAGGCCGATGTCGGATGGCGGCCAGGCCTCGTCCTCGATGCTGGACGGATGTTCCCTGCCGAGTGAGGTGCGTGCCCGAGCGATGGCGGGCTGGTGCTCCAGGCGAGCCGCGTCGTGCAAGTCGATGAGCATGACCAGCAGCCGTCGTCGCACACGCGCGGCGTCGGCCCCCCAGTGCAAGATCTCGTCAATGGCAAGGCTGAGGTAGTCGTCGAAGTCCGGTTGAGGGACGTGCAGGGCCAGCCGCCCGTCCTCCGTCATTGCCTGCCGTGGCGGAAGGGCTCGCGCTGCCAAGCGGCGGAGGAGGTCATGGAGTTGATCGATGACCTGCACGGCCGTGGTCGGGTCGTTGATTCCCGGGGAAAGCGCGCGCTCGGCGATGTCAACAAGCTGTCGAAGGCCGAAGCCGACGTCCTCGTCGAGGCTGCGCTCCTTACCCAGATGGACTGCTGCACGGAGATCCTGCGCCTCCGGGACATCCTCCCCGTAGATCTCGAGCAGTGGCGCCCCGGCCGGGACGAATTCGCCGATCGACCGCAGCAGGCAGATCGTGACGGAGTGTTTCTCGGCCAGCCCGACCAGCGCACCGTCATCGATCTGCTGCACGACACCGGGCTGGTCGGCGCTGATGAGACTGCCCTTGCCCGTCGGCAGCGGCCGGGCCCGCGTGGAGTCACCGTCCGCAGGGAACCGGCGCTCGAGCAGAGCCCGGGTAGCCCTCGCGATCGTCGCGATGATCGTTGACACCCGGAGCGACTGGACGATGTGGTCGATGTACGCGAGGAACACCACCACGCTTGCAAGCACGAATCCCAACGCGACTGTCACGGAGAGCTGGGGTACGAACGGGTCGACCTGCGAGGTGCCGCGGACCCCGCGGAGCACGACCAGCGCATAGACGAACGTCGCGACGAAGACGCCGAGCGCGAGCTGGCTCACCCAGTCGCGGAGGAAGGTCCGAAGAACGCGCGGGGAGAACTGGCTGCTGGTGAGCTGCAGCACCACAATGGTGATGGAGAACACCAAGCCGGTGAAGGAGATCATCGAGGTGATGATCGCGGCGAGCACAGCGCGGGCGCTTTCCGGACCGCCTGCGAACAGGAAGGGCATGCTGAAGGAGGTGTCCAGCCCGTCGTCAAGGGCGATGAGCCCCAGTCCCAACGCGGTTGCGATCGCCGCGAAGAGCAGAGGCAGCGCCCAGAACCGCTCGCGAAGCCCGTTCCAGAACCTTTTCATCGGTCTTCCTCGGTTTCCGTCCAGTCGCTCGAGGGTCCTTCGGCGACTGTAACGTCGGGACCGCACTGAGGATGCTGAGCGTGCCGTCGGTCGCGAGATCAATGACGCTGACCGTGCTCAGGTCACATCGCCCCTGGCTGCGAGCGGCCTGTGGCAGCTCGTCTGCCCTCACTGCGGCCTTGCGGGGTACCCCGTGATGTTCCGGCGTCCTGCTCCGCTGCGGCTGCCCCTCGACGGTGGTGGTGCCTGGCCGGACGCCGCCGGCGGGCACCAAAGCGACCCAGGGCGGGTTGGATCAGCGGCTCAAGGATTCGCTGATGGCACCTTCCGCCTGGTCGCCCGGTTCGCGCACACCGGCCGCAAGAGGCTGTTCGTCGCTGTGCCCGGAGGCGCCGGGAACATCCGCGGGTACGTCGGCTATCTAAGGGTGCGGGTCAGGTAAGCGGCTCCGCGGCGTTTTCGGCAGCCGGTTCTCCGTTGGCCACGGCGGTCTGGAGAGTTCGAGCGCCGCGCTGAGCGGTCGCGCCCGACGCCCGCCACTGACCCGGGAAGACCCCAGGCAGGACCCCTTCGGATACTTCCGGCTACTTCGCCCGAGTATGACGAAGTATCGCGCGGCGCCCTTGTGGTTCCGTCGCGGTGCACTGGGGGGCGTGGCGGCCGACAGCTGGCCACTGAGTCTCGGTCCGAGCGAGTGTGCGCTCAATACCTCAGCGCGACGTGGTCCGGCCACGTAAGAGCCACAGGTCACCGGTGCGGGTGAGCTCGGCGGCTTCCTCGAGCCCGAGCGGCGTGGGCACGACGGGCATGGCGCCCAGCCTGCACCGGTAGGATCGTCGGCTGGGTAGGTGGTGAAAGTGGGTCGGGCTGGCCGGCATCGCCGGTGTGACCGCGACCGGTGTGGTGGTCGCGCGCGAGGAACGCCGCCGGCGTGCCTACACCCCCGACGAGGTCCGCGAGCGGCTCCACCGGCGCCTGGAGGACTCCGAAACCCGCCCACCTGAGAGCCTTCGCCGGCGGCTACCGCAGCGGCTGTGACACGGGCGCCGGCCCCAGCGGCTGCCCGCCGTACACGACCGCTCCTGTGGTGTCCTGGTACGTCTGCCAGGCAACGGTCGGCTGCTGGCCCACGCCCTGCTTGCCGAAGTCGCACACGCCCGCGGGGAAGACCTGCTGCAGCTGGGCGAACTGCGCATCGGTGAGCAGCATCGGGTAGTCGGAGCGGTCGAGTGGGCGCAGCTGGCACTTGTTGGTGTCCGTGGTGATGGCGTCACCGGCGACCATGCGCGGGGTGCCGTAGACGGGGACGACCGGGTCACCGCACACGGCGCTGGTGAGCTGCTGCCCGGCGCCGTCGTAGCAGCGGTCGGTGAGGTCGGCCGGCTTGTCCTGGGCGATCTTGTCAGCGACCGGGAGGTCTCGCCCGTCCCGCTCGACGGCGCCCAGCCAGCGGTCCATCGCGACGAAGCTCTGGTTCTCGCAGTCATCGTCGCCCACGATCGGCGCGGGACCCTCCCAGATCAGCTGGTTGGCGTGCCCGCCGTGGGCGCGGTCGAGACGCGAGCGCATCGCGAAGGCGCGGTAGGCGTCGTGGAAGGCGCCCGGGTCCGGACCGCGGCAGTCGATGATGGCGGTCTGGTCGAGGTGGGTCGCCTCGTTGACCATGCCGCTGCGGTAAGCGTTGGCCATCGCCGGCGCGTAGCCCGTGTCGAGCCTCGCGGGCGTCGGCTTGGTGTCGATGTCGACCCCGCCGAGCTTCTGGTTGAGGTCGACGAACTGGGCAGGCGTGATGAGTCCCTGCTTCAGGGCGGACAGGCCGTACTGGACGCCCACGTTGTCGATCGGCGGTACGGCGAAACCGTGGCCGGCCGCCTGCTCCTGGGGCGACCAGTGCGAGGCGGGATTCGGCCCGAAGACGTTGATCGCGGCATCGGTGATGGTGCACCGGACGCCGCCGGGGTTGGTCTGCGGGTCGTAGCGGTTGGCGTCCGTCGTACCCGAGCACGGGTCGGTGGGCACGGCGACGTGCCACTGGGCGTTCTCGCTCACCTCGGCGTTGACCGGCGTCGCGTGCCCCTCGACGGCGGCCATCTGCGGTGCCGTCCACGCCACGCCGGTTCCCCAGCGGTTCGGGTCGTTGAAGTAGGCGAGCAGCAGGTGGTAGTCGAGGAACTGGGTGGCGGTGCTCCACGCGTCCGGGAAGGAGCAGGTCGGCAGGATGCCCTGGTAGACGCCGGGGTAGGCGTTGGCGATCCACTGCTCGGCCAGTGACCCGCCCGAGCAGCCGGTGCCGATCGTGTAGCGCAAGGTGCCGTACTGCTCGATGACGTGCTCCTTGGCCATCACCAGCGACTCGGCCTGCAGCGGCAAGTTGCAGTTGTGGCCGCTGTTGTCCAGCGCCGTCGACATGGTCACGAAACCGCGGCCCAGGGCGGTGCTGCCGACGGTGCCGGTGGGGCTCGAGCTCCCGGTCACGTCGGGGGCTCCGCCCGTGGAGTAGGCGACCCCACAGCTGGCGCCGTGGAGGATCACCATCTTGTGGTTGAACTGCGGCTGGGGCTCGAACGCGGTCCAGGGCTTGCCCGGCTGCCAGAGCGCCGCGACCCGGTACTGGTCGCGGTCGAGGTAACCGGTCTCGATCCGCACCACGAACGGCAGGCTCTGGCCGGTGTCGGTGGTGGTCTGCGCGACGTCCCCCGGCGGGTTGGCCGGGTCGTAGGGCTGGAAGCCCTGCTTTGTCGGGTCGGTCGAACGGTAGACATAGCGGTAGGTCGGCGGCTGGTTGCAGTGGTCGTCGACCGCGCCGGCCTGACAGGTCCACGGGTGGAGCTGCGGGCCCGAGAACACCGGGCCGCCCTTCGGATGGTTGGTGAGGGTGATCTGCGCGCCACCGTTCGGGACCCGGGCGGTCAGCACGTTGTCACCGAGCGCCAGGTCGGTGACCAGGCCGAGCAGCCGACCGTCGGGACGCACCGCGAACGCATCGCTCACGTCGCGGCCACCGACGTCCACGCGGAGCCGTGCAGGGTTGTTTCCCGCCGGCAGGACCACCTCGACCAGCGCGTCGCCGGCACTGACCAGGTCGGGCCGGCTCGACAGGACCTTGATCTCCACCGGCACGCTCTGGCTGGCCTTCGGGGTCGACGCGGTCGCGCTGGCCGTGCCGATCAGTCCGGCCGGCACCATGCCTGCCAGCAGCGCGGCTGCCACCCATGTCCCGATCCCAGGCTTCACGGTGTCTCCTTGTGCCGACGGCGCGTCGGTGACGCCGTGTTCACCTCTTCAACGAGGTGGAGCCCGGCGCGTTACCCTGTCTGCGGTTGCAGGACCGGCAGATCCGGCTCAGCGCGCGCAGGGTTCGGGGCGGTCCGCAACTCACCGGGCTGCGACTACTGTCAGATGACCGGCCAGCCGACTTAGGCGGTGCAAGACGCCGGCTTGCCGGACAGGATGAGGTTCGCGTCGTCGACCACGACCTGTCCAGTGGGCGGGAGGAGGTCGGGGAAGGTGAAGCCGCTGCCCCGTTGATCTTGCCGGCCGCTTCCCTGCACATGGCCACTGCCTGCTCCTGATATCAGGATCCTTGCAGGCCTCTGACCAGCGGGTTT
>CAWIPF010000002.1:0-132177 GCA_963838025.1 uncultured Actinomycetota bacterium | reverse complement strand
GGATCTGGCTCCCCTCTGTGTCAACGCGGCTGGGAGGCGGTGTTCTAGGCTGGGTGGTGGCGGGTCCGGGAAGTGGCTTGTCCGAAGAGCCGGTGTGGGGTTGTGAGCCGGTCGCGCTGGAGTCAGAGTCGTTACCCCGTTGCCCTCCCGGGCCCGTCGCCTGCGTGTCTGGCTGACGGCGTCGTCGAGCATGGTGCTTGTAGACGATGTCGGACAGCCGTCGTTTGAGTGCTGCGCATGGCTTCCATCGAGGTCTTGCCCGTCGGCTTTGCGGCGGTCGTAGTAGGCGCGGCCTTCGGTGGCGTTGCGCAGCTGGACGGTGGCCATGATGTGCAGGACCCGGTTGATCTGCCGGTTCCCGGCCCGCGAGAGCCGGTGGCGGACGTGGTCGCCGGAGGAGGCGTCGATCGGGGCGGTGCCGTTCCAGGACGCG
This sequence comes from uncultured Actinomycetota bacterium, assembly GCA_963838025.1. Lineage (GTDB taxonomy): Bacteria > Actinomycetota > Actinomycetes > Propionibacteriales > Nocardioidaceae > Nocardioides_B. The sequence continues at coordinate 131,744 of CAWIPF010000002.1, read as the reverse complement.
AAGTGCGTCTCGGTCGGGGAACCGGGTGATGTCGCCGACCTCGACCAGCAGCCGGGCGGCGCCGGACGGGCCGATGCCGTGCAGGTCCATCAGGGTGGTGCCGGTCGCGGCGACCAGCTCCTTCAGTTCCTTGTCCGCGGCCTTCTTGCGCGCGTAGATCCGCTCGAGGTCGGCGACCAGCTCGGCGGCGACCCGGCGGCGGGCCTTGCCGGCGGCGTCGCGGGGGCGGACCTTGGCCAGCAGCGCCTTGGCCTGGGCGGCGGACAGGTCCTTCTTCGCCCCGCCGGGGATCAGTTCGAGCAGCAGCTGGTGCAGCTGGGAGATCATCCGGGTGTGGTCCTCGCCCAGCGAGCGGCGCCGGTCGACCAGGATCCGCAGCACGGCGAGCTGCTCGTCGTTGACCACCGGACGCAGCCCCGCCATCCGGGTGCCGACCAGGGCGACGGAGTGCGCGTCGGTGGCGTCGGTCTTGCGGCCCTGACCGGTGGCGAAGACCCGCGCCCGCGCCGACAGCTTCGGCGGCACGTCGACGACCTCGCTCGCCGTCGGCCAGGAGCCGCATCGGCGACGTGCCGGCCGATGCCCGTTGCAGCCCTCGATCGCCCAGACCCGGTCCGGCCACTGCTGCACGTAGCGCCAGCATCGCCTCGATACCCGGCGGCGTCGGTGCCGAACCGGCCACCACCGAGGACCGTCTCGTCGGCGGCCATGACCTCGATCGTCACCGACCGCTTGTGCGGGTCCATCCCGATCACGACCCGCTCGCATCTGCTGCATCCATGCTGTCCTCCGTTGCTCGATCCATGACGGTTGTCGAGCCGGGAGGGCAACGCTGCTTCGAGCTGGGCAAACCCCTCTTGAGCCTCTCCTGGCCCTGGCGACGCCCGGGCCGCGCAGGCCAAATGAGAGCCACACGACCAGCGTGGGCAGCCGATATGAGAGCGACAGCCCGGGCGCCTGGACCGAGCCTCGCCAGGCACCGGTCCTGACGTCAATGGAACAAGTAGCCGATGAGCGGGCCTTACGTCTGATCCGTGCCGACGCCTTGGTTCCACAGACCGCGGAATCGCACGTCGCCACCGACAACGGCCAGGCGAGGCTCGCCGAGACCCTTCTGACTCCAGCAGGTTGCCTAGGGATCATCGGGCCAGGCCAGTTCCGCGCCTCCCCCGTCGGCGTTCCCAGCAGGCCGACATCTGGGGCAAAGGGGATAGGTGTCCTCGGGTCGATGTCCGCTTCTGATTCCGGAAGCGCGCTGGGGCGCAGGTCGGAGTGTTGAACGGTCATGACCAGCAACAAGCACCTCAAGCGGCGAGCTAGGTCTCTGGCGGCGTCTACCGGTCAGCCTTACGCGACGGCTCTGCGGAGAATCCGATCCCAGTTGGAGGACCGCATGTCATCTCTTCACAACCCGGCCCCCGAGGCGGCCGCGCAGTGCTCGTTCTGCCACAAGCCCGAGGCCGCCGTGCATCGACTCGTCGCCGGACCGGCTGGGGTGTTCATCTGCGACGAGTGCATCGGCTCCGCAGCGGCGCTCATCGCCCAGTCAGGCCCAGAGGAATCTGCACAGAGCCGTGCAGCGTACTTCGACCCACTCCCGAGGTCGCCCTCGTACGACTTGGCCAGCTCGTCCGGAATGCGGAGCGCGGCGAGGACCAGATCGCCAATGCCGTGAACGCCTGCGATACGACGGAACCGATTCTACCGCATTCGCCGCGGCAACTGCACGCGAGCATCCATACCTGCAAGAGCGTCTTGATCGGTCGGAAGCGCCGAGACCGCACTAGGCCACGGGCGCGAGTCGTGCCGAACACGATTGATCCTGACGACACCGCCGAGACCGCCAGCACGGGGGCGCGTCCGGCGACGCCGATCTGGCGCAACACTGCCTTCCGACTCCTCTGGAGTGCGCAGACCCTGTCCGACCTGGGCACGGGCATCACGACGCTCGCGTACCCGCTGCTGATGCTGGCTCTGACCCGGTCGCCGGTCCAGGCAGGTGCGGTCGCGGCGGTGTCCTCACTGCCCTACCTCTTGTTCGGCCTCGTCGCGGGCGCGCTGGCCGATCGCTGGAACCGCAAGCGCGTAATGGTCATCTGCGACACTTTCCGGGCGATCAACATGCTGTCGATCCCACTGGCCATGTGGCTTTGGAATGCCACCCCGACGCACCTGTACGTGAGTGCGTTCATCGGGGGCGGGCTCGACGTGCTCTTCAGCGCCGCCGACGCCGGTGTTGTCCCGAACGTCGTCGAGAAACACCCATATGTCCGCCGTCGCTGCGCTCCAAACAGCAGCCCAGCGACCGCGATGATGGCCCCGCCACTGGGAGGCACCCTCTTCCAGCTGTTCCGTGGCCTGCCGTTCGTCGCCGACGCGGTCTCCTACTTGGCATCGGCGATCGCCCTGTCCGCCGTCCGACTCGAGTTCCAGCAATCACAGAAATGGCCTACAACAACCCTGCGGTCAGACATTTCAGCTGGGCTGCGGTGGCTGTGGTCTGACCCAGTCATCCGCAGCATCGCCATCGCCGCGGCCGGTCTCCAGCCAGCCATGGCCGGCGCGGAGCTGGTCGTCATCGTCGCCGCCCAACAAGCGCACGCATCCGCAGCGGTGATCGGTCTTGTGCTTTCCAGCATCGGAGTCGGCGGCGTTGCGGGGTCCCTGGTCGCGTCGCGGCTCAAAGCCAGGTTCGGCTTCGCCAGCACCATCATCAGCGTCATGTGGGCGCAAGCCGCTCTGTGGGTCCTGATCGGGCTGTTCTCCCACGTCGTCCTCGTGATCGCTTTCCTCCTGGCCGTGTTCGTGGCTACTGCCGCGATCTTCGGAATCAACGCCCTGAGCTACCAGTTGTCCATCACCCCCGACGACATGCAGAGCCGAGTCGGATCCGCGTTCAAACTCATCGCCTGGAGCAGCTTGCCCCTTGGCTCCGCCACGGCCGGGGTGCTGCTCGACAGGTTTGGGTCGGCAACCACCAGCCTGGCCTTCGGCGCCTGGGTCGCCGCAATCGCACTCGCCGCCAGTCGGCCACGCAGCGGCCTCCGCACCCGGCCCGATCACCCAACGACTTCAAAGTGACGCCCCGAAGGGCGAGTAGGAGAGCCCAGGAACGCCCGCGCCAGAGCGTCCGCTCATGCCGCGTTGAGTGCGCCAGCTCCAAGGACACACCTGGACCGTAGGGAGAAGCTTCGGGTGCCGGATCCTCTGCGGGTGAGAGGGTCTATCCGTGGGCATCCGGGAGATCGCGCGGGGGCGTTGGGGTGGGAGGCTGTCGAAGGCAATGGGCGCGATCAACGCCCGGCATCCGTGGAGTCACAACGACCATTTTCACCCCTGGATCCTGACGCGCCTTCCCGAACAGCGGCATCGAGCTTTGGACGTAGGGTGCGGTCGCGGCGAACTGCTCGCCGCGCTCGCTCCGCAGTTCGAGGACGTCCGCGGTATCGACGTTGATACAACAATGCGTGAGGCTGCGGCTGCCCGCTGCGCGGGGCTGGCCAACGTCACCGTCGATGGCACGCCGTTGGATGAGGTCACTGGACCGGTCGATCTGGTCACGATGGTCGCCGTGCTCCACCACCTCGACATCGAGAAGACGCTTTCAGACGTCTGGCGCCTCTTGGCCCCCGGCGGCCGCTTCCTGAGCGTCGGCCTGGCTCGTCCAGCGACGCTCACCGACCACGCCTGGGATCTCGCCTCGATGGTCACGAACCCTGCTATCGGGTACGTGAAGCACCCGTGGGTCTCGCCACAGGACGTTCAACCGCCCTCGGTCCCGGTCGCGGACCCCTGCCTGACCTACGCAGAGATCGGTTTGGCGGTAGAACGGGTGATGCCGGGGGCTCGGATGCGCCATCACCTCGGCTTCCGGAACACGATCGAATGGACCAAGCCCTAGGCCCCAGTCGTGTGCCCGACGCATCCGCACCTGCCGCGGACAGTGAAGTCCCGGACCTTGCCGATTCAGTCGCATCCCCCAGCCGGCGGAGCCGAACTTCGGCACACTGCTGGGGTGACTGTCGAGCGCACCAGCACCTCCACGACCTCCCGACGCGGCTGGCGTGTCGGGGCCTCGCTCCTCGCGACGACCATCGTGGTCCTGATCGTGGGTGGTTGGTGGGCGAGCCAGCAGGGGTACGTCTCGTGGTCCGGGACGGCCTGCACCGATGAGGGCTACGACCCAGTTCCCTCCTACGCCGAACTCGTCACCAAGTACAACAAGAGCCCCTACTGCGCGCGCGCATCCGCGACGAAGCGTGGTTCTGAGCAACGCACGCATCCGCCGCGGATAGCGAACTCTCCAGGACCGCCCACACACGCCACGTTCCGATCGTGCCGATTGGGGGCTTCGTTGATGGCAAGGTTGCTGTCGTGATCATCTGGCTCAACGGAACCTTCGGCGTCGGCAAGACGACCACGGCAGCGCTCCTGACGGAGAAGAGCCAACGGCTGCGCCTGTTCGATCCGGAGTCGGTCGGCTACATGCTGCGACCCAATCTCACCGACTACCCGGTCTCTGACTTCCGGCACTGGGACCCCTGGCGAGTGCTAACACCGATCGTGGCTGATGAGCTGATCAGGTTCCGTGGACAGAATCTCGTCGCGCCGCAGACTGTGCTTGAGGAGCTTTACTGGGATGAACTCACGCTCGGGCTCTCACAACGGGGGCACGCCGTGCTCCACGTACTCCTAGAGGCTGACGAGCCGACCATGCGGAATCGCATCGAGGCTGACCAGGAGTTGGCGGTTGCGAGGCAGGGACGGTTGGATCACTTGCCGAAGTTCGCGGAGGCTCGCTCCTGGATCGCACGGCGCGCCGACTTGATCGTGGATACGACCCGACTCACTCCCGAGCAGGTCGCAGACCACGTCTGGGACACCGCAAGGGAGCGGATCGAGTAGGCAACAGAGACGTCCTCTTGGGCCGTGGAGCGGGAAAGCGCGAATCGTGCTGAGCAGGATGATGGGATTCGGGTTCCCGGGGTGACTGACGGTCATGCGAGCATCTTCGGGTGACAACGACGGGTGACGGCATCGCGTTCTCGCGCTCCTACTTCGAGGGCGTCCTCGCCCCCTTGTTGAAGCAACACGTCCCCGAGGTGCGGTACGCGGCCGCGCGCGTGGGGCCGGGTTCAGACGTTTTGGGTCTGGACGACGCGATGTCACGTGACCACGACTGGGGTCTGCGGCTGCAGTTGTTCGTCGGTGACGCGGACCGGGCACAGGTACGGTCCGCACTCGAACAGGAGTTGCCCACCCGATTCCGCGGACACCCCGTTCGGTTTGGCTTCTCCGCGGACCCGATCGAGCGTGTTCGCGTCGACGTGACCAGCGTGAGCGCCTTCGCCGACCAGCAACTGGGCTTCGACCCACGCGGCCGTGCCGCGTCGGTTCTGGACTGGCTGAGCCTGACCGGCCAGTCGGTTCTCGAGGTCGTGTCCGGTGCCCTCTTCGAGGACCAGACAGGCGAGCTGACCCGGCTGCGCGAGGCGTTGGCCTGGTACCCCGACGAGATCTGGCGGTACGTGGTGGCGTGTGACTGGCAGCGGATGGACCAAGAGCTACCGCTCATGGGACGCGCCGGCGACCGCGGCGACGAGCTCGGGTCTCGCACGATCGCCGCAAGACTCGTCGACATCGCGGTGCACCTGGGCTTCATGCTGTCGCGATCCTGGCCGCCGTACTCGAAGTGGCGAGGAACGGTGTTCGGCCAACTCACCGGATGCTCAGCCATCGCAACAGACCTGGCCCGGGTCCTCGAAGCCCGCCACTGGCACGACCGTCAGGCAGCGCTCAGCGACGCCCTGACCGGCCTCCTGTGCCTACAGGGAGAGAGCGGGTTGCCGGTACCGAGATCAGCAGTCGAGCCCTTCTGGGACCGCCCCTACATTCACCTCAGTGGCAGCCTCGTGCCAGCACTGCTCGAAACGCTCACCAGCCCGGACGTCGAGGCACTCCCGGTCGGCGTTGGCAGCGTCGAGCAGCAAACCGACAACGTTGATGTCCTTATCAAGCCCGCCCTGCGGCGCTCACTCGCGACGTCGGTCCGCTCCTCCACCGGAAACCTCGGGCAGACATCCTGATCTGCCGCGATGCGGGCGAGCGCGCGAACGGAGTTGACTCGCGCTCACGTTGGCGCGGCACTGGAACGATGGAGCACTCGCAACCGGGCCCGGCCGTCTCCGGCATCGTCGTCACCACTCCGAACGTGCTGCGGTTGGCCGTGGCCGCCTACCTCGCTCGCTTCAAGGGCCAGTCTCGCATCCACACCGAGTCCGACCTGCGCGGCTATCTCAACTGGTGCGAGTCGCACGACCTTGATCCTCTCGCCGCCAGCAGACCCCACATCGAGCTCTATGTCCGATGGCTGCAGGAAGTGCGGCGGTACCGGCCATCGACCGTCTCGCGTCGGATGTCGGTGGTCGCCGGCTTCTACCGGACCTGCGTCATTGACGCCGTGCTCCAGCACTCACCTGCGGAGTACGTCCGTCGCCCGAACGTGCCGGCCGAATCCCCGACCCTAGGACTGACCCATCTGCAGTTCGAGGCGCTGCTCAGCACTGCGAAGCGGTCGACGAACCCCTGCGACTTCGCGCTCGTCGCCATGCTCGGCTTGCTGGGTCTGCGCATCTTCGAGGCCACCGGTAGTGACATTGAGGACCTCGGCGAGGAGCACGGCCACCGCGTGCTGCGCGTGCGCGGCAAGGGCGACAAGGTCGTTCTGGTGCCGCTCCCGCCCGCGGTCGGGCGGGCCATCGAGCGGGCTATCGGCAACCGGACGACTGGCCCGATCCTGCTGACCCGCCGGGGCACCCGCATGGATCGGCACTGCGCCACCCGGCGTCTGCGGCGTCTTGCCGAGCAGGCCGGAGTCAAGCTCCCGCGGATGCACCCCCACATGCTCCGGCACACCTTCGTCACCACGATGCTCGACGCCGGCGTCGACCTACGCGACGTGCAGATAGCAGCCCGCCATGCCGACCCACGGACGACCATGCGCTACGACCGCGCTCGCAAGAACCTCGACAGACATCCCAACTACATCCTCGCCGCGTACATGGCGTCAGGCACATGACCAGCGGGCCGTCTGTCCAGGCGAGCGCCCAGGCAGGCTCGCCAGGTGCGAACATCTGAGGGGTTCCAGCGCACTCGCCTCGTTACATGCCGAACTCACCATCTGCGGCAGGAGCGGAAAAGCGAATGCAGCAACTGCATCGTCCCTGCTTGGGTTGCAGCATGGACCTCGATGCGCGCATCGCTCTCGTCGCCCGCACCTGGACACCCACGCAGCAGCTCCATCCGGGCAATGTCGCTTGGCACGGGAGTGGGTGCGACGGCGCCCCACCCCCCGACCTGACTCTGCACGGGGAAGGCTGGTTCGCCGAGGTGTGGGGTCAAGACGACGCCGTGGCCGAGGTCGACGGGCACTTCTCGCCAGACCTTTCTCCCCGTGAGCGGCGCTCGGCGTTCGACAAGATCCGCACCCAAGCCCCGCGCGGCTCGATAGGCCTGGTCACCGACGCGCCGATGGCTGACACGCTTCGCGCGGCCGGTGCGTGCCAGGTGGAAGGCCCCTTCTTCTTGCTGCAACATCGCAGCCTCGCCCAGTTGCCACGACCAGCCCTGCCTCCGGGGTATGCCGTGGTGACCGCCGAGGAAGCCGGAGAACGCGCTCGTGTCGAAGCCCATCGCCGCGCCTGGGCACCAGTCCGCATCAAGGAACTACTGGGCCTCACGGTGACAGGCGATGAGCCGCAGAGCAGCTTCACCCTGGACAAGTACCGGGCGATGAAGGCCATCGACCTCTACCGTCCCGAACTCGACCTCGTGATGGTCACCGCTGACGGCAGCCCGGCAGCGTACGCGCTGGGTTGGCTCGACGGTCACTCGCACAGCATGCTCTTCGAGCCGGTCGGTACGAGCCCCGAGCATGTACGGCGCGGCTTGTCCCAAGCCGTCTGCACCGCAGTGATGACGGCGGCTCGGGACCTAGGTGCCACGCAGGCGGTCGTTGGTCCGCGCGGCGACAACGCCTACCCCATACCGCGACGGCTTTACCAGTCCCTCGGCTTCTCCACGAAGGCGCGGACGTGCACCTTGGCATGGGATGCCAGCTAGCTCAGACAGTTGACACGGTGACCCAGATCGTGCAATCCCGCGTACGTGATCGCGGCGGATCCGCGCGCGCAGACGGCGCACACTATGCGGCAGATCCGCGCGCGCTGACGCGCACACTACGCGGCAGATCCGCGCGCGCCGTTCGACGCAGCGCGTCGCGGCAGCTCGACGACGCGTCCGTCGCCGACTACGGCTCCGGAGCAGTCCGCCGAGCGCCGACGTCACCTCACGTGCCCTCGCGAGTCCTGGTGGACGCATGCACCGGTCCGGCGATGGTTGATCCGGCGTACGGCCACTGTGCTGGCGTCAGATCGCGCGGTCCATCGCCTTGCCGATCGGCAGTCGACCGCATGCGCCCGCGCAGATCGACTGGTCGTCACCTCGACGCGGCCGGATCTGCGAGCGCGCGCGTACGGCCGACGCTCCTCGCTGGTGACAGTCGTCACGGCTCGCGCAGGCCATCTCGGTCTGTCCCGAGCGCAGGTCGCCGACGGTGATCGCACCGGCACTCTCGCCGACCCAGCCCGCCGCTACGCGTCGCCTTGCTGCGACGCCTGCGGCGACGGGTCCGGCTCTGGCTGCGCGCTGGTCCACTGCCGTACCTCGGCCACGTCGGCAGCAGGTCCGTGCGGTCTCGCTCGCACGTGACGGACAGGCGGCTCGTGCCGCGAGCAGTAGCGCGTCGTCGCCCATGCGCGCACTCCTGCGGCGTCCGCTATGTGCGTCCAGACACGCGCTCGCTCATCGGCAGATGAGGGCACATCCGAAGGTCGTCGAAATGAGGGCGTTCCGACAGGGATGGGCGTGCGGCGACACAGGTTGGACCACGCGGAAGGCGCGTCGGGAGGGGTCTGCTCCTGAGTCGAGGTCGGCTCGTCGACGTAGACTGACGCCATGTCGCTGAGCGAATCGGAGTTCTATGAGGCCGGGATGTCACTGCCTCCTGACGTGCGCAAGCACGTTGCTCTGAGGTTGCTCGAATCGGTCGACCCGGATGAGGCCTTCGACTTGGGGTCGGAGTCGTGGCTGCGCACCGAAGCCGCCGCCGCTTACGACGCCCTGAAGACCGACGCCTCCCGCGCGACGCCGGCTGAGGATGTGAGGGATCGCTTCGACAGCAAGTGGGCCGCCCGTTCATGACGGGCGGGCTCAACTTCACTCCCGAAGCCGAACGGCAACTCAACGAGCTCGACGACTGGATCACGAAGCGAGCATCCGCTGACACCGCGCAGCGGTTCGTATCAGCGATCCTCGACCACATCGAGACCATTCCCGCGTTCCCGAATGCCGGCCGAGCGCGCGACGACGTCCGACCAGGAATGCGGACGACCACCTTCAAGAGCAGGACGCTCGTGGCCTACGAGGCCGACGAGTCGTCCGGTGAGCTCGTGGTCAACATCCTCGGTGTCTTCCACGGTGGCCAGGACTGGGAGGCCGCGCTCGGCGATGGCCAGGTTGATGGCGATCCGGAGGGGGGCCAATGACGCGCTCGTGCGTGGCAAATGCGTGGCAGGAGGATCATGAGAGACCGTCTGCCGCCAGCCCTAGCAAACGCGTTTGTGCAGGTCAGCCGCACAATGCCAACAACGACCGTCGACGGCCGCTGAGCGTGCCGCGCTTCCCCTGGTACTACTGATCGGGCAAGGCGCGTGGAACCTTCTCGGTCCTCCGACGGACGCGGAGCCGGGTCGCGAGCACCAGAGACCGACAGTCGGCGCCGGGGTACGGCGGACAAGGTCGCCTGGATCACCATGACGCTCCTCGTCGTCCTGCTCCTCGTCGGCGACGTGGCCGATGGCGTCACGGCGCACCGGGCATCCACAGGCGCCGGACGGCCGGGCACCCTGATCGTCGACGGGCGCGAGCGGGTCGACGTCGGGAAGCCGCCGCCCGTCTACCAGTGGGCCGGACGGTTCCGCAGTGACGACGGGCAGGTCAGCAGGCACGCCCGGATGGCGGAACCTCTGCCCGTGAAGGCTGCGCACGTGGGCGCCCGCGTTCGCGTGCGTTGGCTCTCCTCGCACCCGGACCAGGTCTACCTGCGTCGCGGTTCACGCGTCTGGACCAACTGGCTGGAGTCGCAGAGCGTCTTCGCGATCGCGATCCCTGTGGGACTCGTCGTCTGGCTCCTGCGCGCTCCTCCGCCGGCGGCTCCACCGACGAAGGGTCGCCTCGGCGTGACCCGCGGGCGCCAACGACTCGTTGCCCAGGCACGCGACCCCCGCTGTACTGTCGGGGGTCGTGGTGAATGAGGAGCCCGCCCCGCGCAACCGCTGGCAGGAGCTGACCGGCGGCACGTCCGGCGCGGACTACCACGCGCGGCTGCTCGAGTTCGCCGCCTCCGGCGCGCACGTGCACGGCGAGGCGGACCTGTGTGCCGCGCTCCTGGACGCGGCCGACCGGCCCCGTGCGGGGCTCCGGGTGCTCGACGCGGGCTGCGGGACCGGCCGGGTCGGGATCCGCCTCGCCGAGCTGGGCTTCGAGGTGGTCGGCGTGGACGTGGACGAGTCGATGCTCGCGGTTGCGCGGGTGCAGGGCCCGACGGTGCCGTGGTTCGCCGGCGACCTCGCGGACCTGCCGCCCGACGTGGTGGCCTCCGCCCCGTTCGACCTGGTGGTGCTCGCCGGCAACGTGGTGCCGCTGCTGGCGCCGGGCACGTTGCGAGACGTCGTACGCGCGCTGGCGTCGCTGCTCCGTCCCGGGGGGATGCTGGTCGCCGGGTTCGGGCTCGACGCGGCCCACCTGCCGGCCGGCTGCCCGGTCACGCCGCTGGAGGCGTACGACGCGGCGGCGACCGCCGAGGGTCTCGAGCCGGTCGACCGCTTCGCGACCTGGGAGGCCGCGCCGTACGACCCGGCGGCCGGCTACGCGGTCAGCATCCACCGCCACCCCTGACCGCCCGTTCCGTTGAGTGTTGGCTTAATCATGGGTGAGTGCTGGGTTGTTTCGGGCCGAGCGTGAACAAGCCAGCACTCAACGCTGAACAAGCCAACACTCAACAGGAAATAAGCCAGCACTCAACGGGAGGGAGGGGAGGGAACCGCCTCAGCGGACCATTGCCGACCGGCGGCGTCGGCGCGCACAGTCGGGGGATGACCGACTACGACTTCTCCGGCCTGCGCGCGATGTTCATCAACTGCACCCTGAAGCGGTCCCCGGAGCTGAGCCACACCGAGGGGCTGGTCGACGCGAGCGCGTCGATCATGTTCAAGCACGGCATCCAGGTCGAGGTGGTGCGGGCGGTCGACTGCGACATCGCCACCGGCGTCTACCTCGACATGACCGAGCACGGCTGGGCCAGCGACGCATGGCCGGGGATCCACGAGCAGGTGATGGCCAGCGACATCCTCGTGATCGCCGGCCCGATCTGGCTCGGCGACAACTCCAGCATCACCAAGAAGGTGATCGAGCGGCTGTACGCCGGGTCGGGGATCCTCAACGACGCGGGGCAGTACGCCTACTACGGCCGGGTGGCCGGCTGCCTGATCACCGGCAACGAGGACGGCATCAAGCACTGCGCCCAGAACGTCCTCTACTCCTTGCAGCACATCGGCTACACGATCCCGCCGCAGGCCGACGCCGGCTGGATCGGGGAGGCCGGCCCGGGACCGTCGTACCTCGACCCCGGCAGCGGTGGTCCGGAGAACGACTTCACCAACCGCAACACCACCTTCATGACCTGGAACCTGATGCACCTGGCCAGGATGCTCAAGGACGCCGGCGGCATCCCGGCCCAGGGCAACCAGCGCTCCGCGTGGGACGCCGGCGCGCGCTTCGACTACGAGAACCCGGAGTACCGGTAGCCGGGTCAGGGACGCCAGACCCAGTTGCGGCGCTCGTAGAGCTCGACCAGCCCCATGCGGCGCATGTTGTGCAGGGAGGGGTTCGGGTCCTCCGGGGTCTCCGCGCCGGTCTCGGCGGTCACCCACGAGCAGCCGCGCTCGGTGGCGTCGCGGATGCGGCGCACCATCAGCGCCCCCTGGCCGCCGCGCCCGCGGTGCTCCGGCAGGGTGGCCGCGCCCGAGAGGGTGGCGGTCCCGTCCTGGACGAACAGGCTGGCGGTGGCCACCAGGTCGTCCCCGTCCCAGGCGCCGTACGCCGTGAAGCCGGCATCGCCCCACCCCGGCATCCGGGCGAACCAGCCGGGCAGCGCGCTGTCGAGCGGCATCTCGAAACCCGTGCACATCACCCGCGCGAAGTCCTCGCCCTGCTCCGGCCCCAGCACGTCGACCCGCAGGTCGGTCGCAACGTCGGCCCGCTCGCCGGGGAGCCCGGCGCACTTGACCCAGGTCCCGCTCGGCTCGGCGCCGTTCGCCGCCAGCAGGTCCGGCCAGGTCGAGGGTGAGGCACCGGGTGCCACCTGGAACACCACGCTGCCGGCCCCGTGGTCACGCGCGAACGAGAGGACCTCGTCGACGACTCGCTGGGTGAGCGGCTCGAGCACCCCCAGGCCGATCGCCCGGCTCCAGTAGCCACCGGTGGGGTCGTTCGCCATGACCGTGACCTGGCCCGCCCCGACCCGGTGCTGCGACATCCCGAGCTCGGTGCGGCTGCGGTCGTCGGCGCGGACGAACATCTCGTGCATGAACCGGGCCTCGCCGAGCTCGGTCGCGCGCATCGCCTCGTCGGCGTCCATGTGGCCTCCCCGAACCTGGGTCACGAGAACAGGCTGGCACGGCGCGACCCGTCGGGGAATGAGCATTCGGCACCATCGGTGGTGGTGCTACCGCCAGGGTCCAACGTCCCCGAACCCAGGGTCACGTCTCCCGGTGTGCTCGGGACCTAGGCGCCGGTTTCGAGACACACCTTTGATGTTGGTCACAAAGGCGCTCCGGGATGTCCCAAGTGCCCTAGGTTCGCAGCGTGAAGATCGCTGTAGCCAAGGAGACACGCGAGGGCGAGACCCGGGTGGCGCTGGTGCCGGAGCTGGTTGGGAAGCTGACCGCGCTCGGGCACGACGTCGTGGTCGAGCCGGACGCGGGAGCCGGAGCGTTGCACGCGGACGAGGAGTACCTCGCCGCGGGCGCGCAGGTCGAGGCGGACGCCCTGGAGGGTGCCGGGCTGATCGTGTCGGTGAACCCGCTGGACGCGGCGCGGGTGCGCCGGCTGGCCGCGGGGACGGCGACGCTTTCGTTCCTGCCGGTGAACCAGTCGCTGGAGCTGGTGGCGGACCTGCGGGACTGCGGGGTGACCGCGTGGGCCATGGAGCTGGTGCCGCGGATCAGCCGCGCGCAGTCGATGGACGCGTTGTCGTCGCAGGCGCTGGTGGCCGGCTACCGCTGCGCGATCGTGGCGGCGGGGATGCTGCGCCGCTTCTTCCCCTTGAACATGACCGCGGCGGGCACGGTGCCGCCTGCGCAGGTGGTGGTGCTCGGTGCCGGTGTGGCCGGCCTGCAGGCGATCGCGACGGCCAAGCGGCTCGGTGCGGTCGTCAAGGCGTACGACGTACGCGCGGCCGCCGCGGAGGAGATCCGGTCGATGGGCGCGCACAGCATCGACCTGGAGCTGGAGACGCTCGAGGGCGCGGGTGGCTACGCCCGCGAGATGACCGAGGACCGGGCGGCGCGGCAGCGTGAGCTGCTGACGCCCTACATCGCCGACGCGGACGCGCTGATCACGACGGCGGCGGTGCCGGGTCGGACCGCACCGATGCTGGTGACCCGCGAGATGGTGGAGCGGATGAAGCCGGGTTCGGTGGTGGTGGACCTGGCCGCGGAGACCGGCGGCAACGTGGAGGGCTCCGAGCCCGGCCAGGTCGTGAAGATCGGCAACGCGCAGGTGTGGGGCGGGGCGAACGTGCCGGGGCAGATGCCCGGGCCGGCCAGTCGGCTCTATGCGCAGAACATCGTGAACCTGGTGACGTTGATGACCCGGGAGGGCGAGTTCGCCCCGGACTTCGAGGACGAGATCGTCGCCGGGGCCTGTGTGACGCATGACGGCCGGATCTGGCACGAGCCGACCCGGGCTGCCTTGGAAGGAGAGCACCAGTGAGTGAGCCGATCGTCTGGCTGACCATCTTCATCTTGAGCGTGTTCGTCGGCATCGAGGTGATCTCCAAGGTGTCCTCGACCCTGCACACGCCGCTGATGTCGGGCGCGAACGCCATCCACGGGATCATCCTGCTCGGCGCGATCCTGGTCACCGGCTACGCGCACAACACCGCGCAGCTGGTGGTGGGCCTGGTCGCGGTGGTGCTGGCCAGCGTGAACATGGTCGGCGGGTTCGTGGTGACCGACCGGATGCTCCAGATGTTCACCCGCAAGAAGCCCGCGGCCCCGGCCAAGGACGGGGGTGCGGCATGAGCGGCACCCCGGTCTGGGTGCAGCTGGCCTACCTGGCCGCTGCGGTGTGCTTCATCCTGGCCCTCAAGGGGCTGTCCTCGCCCAAGCACGCCCGGGCGGGGAACCTGCTCGGCGCCTTCGGCGCGGTGCTCGCCACCGTGGTGGTGTTCTTCTACGGCCACCTGGACCACCTGGTCTGGATCCTGGTGGCGATCGCGGTCGGCACCGTGGTCGGCTTCGTCGGCGCGCGTCGCGTGCAGATGACCCAGATGCCGCAGCTGGTGGCGCTGTTCAACGGTGTCGGTGGCGGTGCGGCCGCGCTGGTGGCGCTGCTGGAGCTGTCCGACATGGGCGCGGACCCGGCGAAGTTCACGCTGGCCGCGACCGCGTTCACGATCCTGGTCGGGTCGGTGTCGTTCTCCGGCTCGATGGTCACCTTCGCCAAGCTGCAGGAGCTGATGACCTCGCGGCCGGTGGTCTTCCCCGGTCTGCCGGTGCTGTTCGGGGCCGCGATCCTGGGCGGCCTCACGCTCGGTGTGCTGACGGTGACCGGTCACGCGGTCTGGATCGGGGTCGTGCTGGGCCTGGTCGGGCTCGCGCTCGGCCTGCTGCTGGTGCTGCCGGTCGGCGGTGCCGACGTACCCATCGTGATCTCGCTGCTCAACGCCTTCACCGGCCTGACCGTGGCCGCGGGCGGCTACGTGCTGGGCAACACCGTGCTGCTGGTGGCCGGCACCCTGGTGGGGGCGAGCGGTACCTTCCTGACCAAGCTGATGGCCGCCGCGATGGGCCGCTCGGTCGGCAACATCCTGTTCGGGGCGCTCAAGGGCGGCTCCACGCTCGGCGCCGGCGAGGCGTCGAACCGGCCGGTCCGCTCGGCCGGCCCGGAGGACGTCGCGATCCTGCTCGGCTACGCCAACAAGGTCATCATCGTCCCCGGCTACGGCCTCGCGGTCGCCCAGGCGCAGCACACCCTGCGCGAGCTCGTGGACGTGCTCACCGCACGCGGCACCCACGTCGACTACGCGATCCACCCGGTCGCCGGACGGATGCCCGGCCACATGAACGTGCTGCTCGCGGAGGCGCAGGTGCCCTACGAGCAGCTCAAGGAGATGGACGACATCAACGGCGAGTTCAAGCAGACCGACGTGGTGCTCGTCGTCGGCGCCAACGACGTCGTGAACCCGGCCGCGAAGACGACCCCCGGCGCGCCGATCTACGGGATGCCGATCCTCAACGCCGACGAGGCCCAGCAGATCGTGTTCATGAAGCGGTCGATGCGACCGGGCTTCGCCGGCATCGAGAACGAGCTGCTCTTCGACCCCAAGACCACACTGCTGTTCGGCGACGCCAAGGACTCCCTCGGCAAGCTGCTCAGCGCGGTCAAGGCGCTGTGACCGGGGCCGGTCGTCCGGACCGGCGCGGGTGGCGTGTGTAACACGCAGTTACGCCGGGTACAACCACGACGGCTATCCTTCCCCCAGGGAGGGCCGCACTGTTCCGCCGCACCGGCTCGAGGAGATCAGCATGGCTGACGATGAGGAGCGGTTCGCCCGACCCGACGGGCACCGCTATGACGCACCCGAGTCCGACGAGGACCGTCGTTCCAAGGCCTGGGACTACGCCGTCCTCGGCATCCTGGTGGTCGTGATCCTGCTCCTGATCGCCACCGGGAAGGTCCCGATCTTCAGCTTCTGAGGCGCCCCTCCCGGGCCGGGTCGCGCGCTACCCGACGATGCCGTACAGCCGGTCCCCGGCGTCGCCGAGGCCGGGGACGATGTAGCCCTTGTCGTTGAGCCGCTCGTCCATGCCCGCGGTCACGATCGTGACCGGGATGTCGAGGCCCTCGAGGTCCTGCTCCAGCCGGGCGCAGCCCTCGGGCGCGGAGAGCAGGCAGATCGCGGTGATGTGGTCGGCGCCGCGCTCGACCAGGAACCGGATCGCGGCCGCGAGCGTCCCGCCGGTGGCCAGCATCGGGTCGAGCACGAAGCACTGCCGGCCGGACAGGTCGTCGGGCAGCCGCTCGGCGTACGTCGACGCCTCCAGCGTCTCCTCGTTGCGCACCATGCCGAGGAAGCCGACCTCGGCCGTCGGCAGCAGCCGCATCATCCCGTCGAGCATGCCGAGGCCGGCCCGCAGGATCGGCACGACCAGCGGCTTGGGGTGGGCCAGCTTGATGCCCTGGGCAGGCGCGACGGGCGTCTGCACCGTGACCGCCTCGACCCGGACGTCCCGCGTCGCCTCGTAGGCGAGCAAGGTCACCAGCTCGTCGGCGAGCCGGCGGAAGGTCGGGGAGTCGGTGCGGGCGTCCCGCAGGGTGGTCAGCTTGTGCGCGATCAACGGGTGGTCGGCGACGTGAGTTCGCATGGCGTAAACCTAATGGGACTTTGGTCCGCTGGTGCGACGCCGGGCGCTCTGTCACCATCGATCTGAGGGGTTCCGCACACGAGGAGGCCGCATGACGCAGGATTCCGGGTCCGACGCCGCGGGCGTGGACTTCGCCCTCGTCGTCTACCGGGAGGAAGGCGTCTGGCAGCTCCGGGAGCTCCCTCCCGAGAGGGCGGTCGACGTCGACACGCTGGCGACCGAGCTGCGGCGCTACCCCGGTGACGGCGGGTCGCTCGGCCTGCTGTCCGTCGACGAGGACTTCTTCCTGCTGGTGCGGGTCCTCGGTGATCGGGTGAGGGTGCTGCTCTCGGACATCACCGCCGCGACGGACTGGCCGGTCGCGCGGTCGGCGGTCGACTTCCTCGAGCTGCCCGTCCCCGAGGACGACGACGAGCAGGTGCCCGCGGGCGACCTGTCCATCGTCGCGGACCTGGGCATGGGCGCCATGGACATGGGCGCTCTGCTCGACGACTTCGAGCTCTACCCGGACGAGATGCTCGCCGACATCGCGAACCGGCTCGGGTTCGGGCGCCTCTACGACGAGGCCGTCGGGGTCCCCACTCCCTGATGGCCGGCAAGGACGCCTGGGTCGACGCGATGCGGGAGGCCCTCGTGGAGGCTCGTGCCGCGCTCCCGACGTACGACGTGCCGGTCGGCGCCGTGGTCGTCGACGCCGCCGGTGCCGTGGTCGGACGCGGGCGCAACCGCCGCGAGGTCGACGCGGACCCCACGGCGCACGCCGAGGTGGTCGCGCTTCGGGAGGCCGCCCGGGCCCGCGGTGAGTGGCGGCTCGACGGCTGCACGCTGGTGGTGACCCTCGAGCCGTGCACCATGTGCGCGGGCGCAGCGGTGCTCTCGCGCGTCGACCGGGTCGTGTTCGCGGCCTTCGACGAGAAGGCCGGCGCGGTCGGGTCGCTGTGGGACGTGGTGCGCGACCGCCGGCTCAACCATCGGCCGGAGGTGGTGAGCGGGGTGCTCGCCGACGAGTCCGGCGTGCTCCTGCAGGAGTTCTTCGCCGGCCATCGCGGAGCCTGATTTCGGGCACTCGCCGGGGTCGGGTACCCTCGTCGGCGGTGGCGTGTCCGAGCGGCCTAAGGAGCACGCCTCGAAAGCGTGTGTGGGTGCAAGCCCACCGTGGGTTCAAATCCCACCGCCACCGCCAGCCAACGACCCCGGGTCGTGGGTGCTGGGGAGCGCTATGGCGCGCTCCCACACCCACGACCGGGGGCTCGGCGTAGTCTGGGCGGGGACTGGACGGAGCTCAGCAATGGCCGAAGCCGACGCTGTCGCGACCCTCCTCAGCGTGGGGGTGCTGGCCCGGTCGCGCAAGGAGAACGAACGCCGGCTGCCGCTGCACCCGCACCACCTGTCCCGGATCCCCGACGACCTGCGGGCGAACATCTACCTCGAGCGTGGCTACGGGGAGCGGTTCGGCCTCTCCGACGACCAGCTGAAGGGCTGGGTCGGTGGCTTCCGGATGCCCGAGCAGCTGGTCGAGGAGTGCGACGTCATCCTCCAGCCCAAGCCGCTGCTCGACGACATCGCGCGGCTGCGCGTCGGGCAGGTCCTGTGGGGCTGGCCGCACTGCGTCCAGGACGAGGAGCTCACCCAGGTGGCCATCGACCGGCACCTGACGCTGATCGCGTTCGAGGCGATGAACCACTGGAACAGCGACGGCTCCTTCGGCCTGCACGTGTTCCACAAGAACAACGAGCTGGCCGGCTACTGCTCGGTGCTCCACTCCCTGCAGCTCGCCGGCTCCACCGGCGACTACGGCCGGCGGCTCCGCGCGGTGGTCATCGGCTTCGGGGCGACCGCCCGGGGTGCCGTCACGGCCCTCAACGCCCTCGGCGTCCACGACGTCGACGTCCTCACGCACCGCGAGATCGCGGCGGTGGCCTCCCCGATCCACTCGGCCCGGATCGTGCACTTCGACAACGACGGGACGACGGGGCGGGTGAGCCACGCGGTCACCGAGGAGGGCCGGGTCCCCCTGGGCGGTTTCCTCGCCGGCCACGACATCGTCGTCAACTGCGTGCTCCAGGACACCGACGCCCCGCTGATGTTCATGACCGACGAGGACGTCGCGGCCATGAGGCCGGGCAGCCTCGTCGTGGACGTCTCCTGCGACGAGGGCATGGGGTTCACCTGGGCGCGTCCGACGACGTTCACCGAGCCCACCTTCGTGGTGGGCGACAACGTGCTCTACTACGCCGTCGACCACAGTCCGTCGTACCTCTGGAACTCGGCGACCTGGGAGAACAGCGAGGCGCTGTTGCCGTTCCTGCGTCCGGTCATGGGCGGACGGGATGCCTGGGAGGCGAACCCCACGGTCCGCCGGGCCATCGAGATCCGGGACGGGGTCGTCCAGAACCCCGCGATCTTGTCCTTCCAGGGCCGCGCGGCGACCCACCCGCACGGGCCGGTGGCGACCTAGCCTCGCGGCCGGGTTCAGGCCCGGGGTTTGGTGGCGCGCACGACCGCGCCGTGCAGGCCCGGCGCGGTCTCGTGGGTGAACATCACCTCGGGGTCGACGAACCCGGCTGCGGTGAGACCCTCGAGGTACTCCGCGCGCGACAGCGCGCCGGCGATGCAGCCGACGAAGGAGCCCCGCTCGGCGCGGTCGGCGACACTCAGGTGGTCCTCGGCGACGACGTCGGAGATCCCGATGCGGCCACCGGGCACCAGCACCCGGTACATCTCGGCGAGCACGGCCGGCTTGTCGGTGGACAGGTTCACCACGCAGTTGGAGATCACGACGTCCACCGACCCGTCGGGCAGCGGGACGTCCTCGATCACCCCTTTGATGAACTCGACGTTGCCGACGCCCGCCCTGGCGGCGTTGGCCCGCGCGAGGTCGAGCATCTCGTCGGTCATGTCCACGCCGTAGGCGAACCCGCTCGCGCCGACCCGTCGGGCGGACAGCAGTACGTCGATACCGCCGCCGGAGCCCAGGTCGAGGACCCGCTCGCCCTCACGCAGCTCGGCCACGACCATCGGGTTGCCGCAGCCGAGGCTGGCCGCGACCGCCTCGACCGGGAGCTCGCCCTGCTCTCCGGCGGAGTACAGGCCGGAGCCGAACGCCGGGCCGGTCTCGACGCCGCCGGCGCAGCACTGGTCGGAGTCGACCACCTCGAGTGCCGTCCGGCCGTCGGGGGACACGACCACCGCGGCCGCCTCGGCGTATCTGGCGCGCACCTGCTCGCGAAGGTCCGGGTCGCTCATCGCAGTCTCCTCTTCAACTTGGGTCTGTCTCGATCACGGGTGCGTCGGGCGGCGCGAGGGTCAGCTGCCGCCGGTGGAACTCGAAGTGCGCGGTGCCGTAGTGGTACACCTCGGCCAGGCTCATCGTGTCGGCGAAGAACGGGTCCCACGAGACGGGGAAGTGCATCCGACGCGCCAGCGCCCCGTCGCTCTCGCGGTCCAGGCGCCGGTGCAGCGCGGCGATCGTCCGGTCGAGGGTGCCGGTCAGCCGCGGCCCACGGACGAGGACGGCACCGGCGCACGACCCGAGGTAGTTGACGACGTGGAAGGGTCGGGCCCCGGCGTTCAGGGCACCGGCGAACACGCGGCTGAACGGGTCCGGCAGCCGCCCCCCGACCCGCACCAGGCCGAGCAGGGTGCGCACGACCAGGTAGCCGAACAGCATGTGGAAGAGCAGCTGCCGGTTGGTCCACCGGGTGCCCTGTGAGCCGCGCCGCAGGTCCGCGGGGGACGCCTGGGACACGAGCGCGTGGAAGGCGAGACGAGCCCGTTCCAGCTCCTCGTGGATCGGTTCGCGCGCGGACATCGCGGACCCGGCCTCAGCCGGCCCCGGGAGGGGCCAGCAGCCCCGCCACGTCGGTCAGCGCCTCGGTCACCACCCGGTAGTAGGTGAAGTTCCCGACCCGGCGCTCGGGAACGACCAGGCCCGCTCCCGCGAGCTTGCGCAGGTGGTGGGTGACCGTCGGCTGGGTGAGACCCAGCGGCTCGGTCAGGTCGCAGGTGCACGCCTCCCGGCCGGGGCTGGCCAGCATCAGCGAGAGCAGCCGCAGCCGGGTCGGGTCCGCGAGCGCCTTGAGGCGGACGGCCAGGTCCCCGGCCTGGTCCACGGACAGGGGTGCCTCCACCAGGGGTGCGCAGCAGGCGCCGGCGGCGAGGACCGGCTCGATCACGGGCAGGGGCTTCGGCATGCCCTCCATGATGCCACGAGATAGGTAGGCGTCTATCCGCTACCGCAGGAGCCCCCAAGGTAAAGATTCAAATAGATGGACGTGAATGCTTGATCGACCGGCAGCCGGCGTGGCAGGCTGAGCAGCACATAGACGTACGTCGATGCATTGGCGTCGAGCCGCCCACGGGAGGAGACCCGAGATGAACCCCACACTGATGGCAGCACTGGCAGCCGAGCGGCACGCGGACCTGCTCCGCACCGCCGAGGCGCGACGTCGGGCCACCCCGCTCCCGCGCCGCACCGGCGGCCGCGCACCCGCCGTCGCCGGCCTCGCGCGGACCGTTGTCCGGGCGGTCGCCGTCGCCGGTGCACCGCTGAGGAGCCGGTCGGCCGCGGGACTGCGGTCGCCCGCCGCCTGCTGCGCCTGATCCCACCCACCCACCAGGAGGAACCATGTCCCGCATCCAGCTCGCCCTCAACGTCGCCGACCTCGACGCGGCCGTGGAGTTCTACGCCACGCTGTTCGACACCCGACCGGCCAAACGGCGTCCCGGCTACGCGAACTTCGCCGTCCAGAACCCGCCCCTGAAGCTGGTGCTGTTCGAGAACGCGGCTGCCGAGGGCACCCTCAACCACCTCGGCGTCGAGCGCGAGTCGATGGAGGAGGTCGAGGAGCAGGCGCACCGGCTCGAGGCCGCCGGCCTGACCCTGGACACGGAGGGCGACGTGGTCTGCTGCTACGCGCGCCAGGACAAGCACTGGGTCACCGGACCCGACGGCCAGCGCTGGGAGAACTACGTCGTCCTCGCCGACGACCGGCCCGAGCTCGAGGGCAGGACACCGGCCGACCTCACCCTCGTCGACCGGTCGTCGAGCACGTGCTGCGCGGGCTGACCCCGCGGCTGCGGTCGCATCGACCTGTGTAAACATAGACGTATGTCGAAGTCAGACTCCCTGGCCGCCTGCGGCACCCCGCTCGCCCGCGCGCCGATGAGCGGGGAGCAGGCCACCCGGGTGGCGCCGCTGCTCAAGGCACTCGCCGAGCCCGCCCGGTTGCGACTGCTGTCCATCGTGCTGTCCCACGTGGGCGGCGAGGCCTGCGTGTGCGACCTGAGCGTGCACTTCGACCTGTCCCAGCCCACGATCAGCCACCACCTCAAGGTGCTCCACGAGAGCGGGCTGCTCGACCGGGAGAAGCGCGGCACCTGGGTCTACTACAAGGCGCGGCCCGAGGCGATGCAGGCGCTGGGCACCCTGTTCGCCACCGCCCCGGGTGTGGCGACCGGGCCGGTGGGGGTGGCCGGATGAGTGACCGCGTCCGCGCCGAGACGCCTCCGGAGGCCGCCGACCACGTGCTGCGGCGGCTGTCGACGCTCGACCGGTTCCTGCCGGTGTGGATCGTGGCCGCAATGGCCGTCGGCCTGCTGCTGGGGCGGCTGGTCACCGGGCTCGACGACGCCCTCGCGGCGGTCGAGGTCGGGTCGGTCTCCCTGCCCATCGCCGTCGGCCTGCTGGTGATGATGTACCCCGTGCTGGCGAAGGTCCGGTACGACGAGCTCGGGCACGTCACCGGCGACCGCCGCCTGCTGGCCACCTCGATCGTGCTGAACTGGGTCCTCGGGCCGGCGCTCATGTTCACCCTGGCCTGGCTGCTGCTGCCGGACCTGCCGGACTACCGGACCGGCCTGATCATCGTCGGCCTGGCCAGGTGCATCGCGATGGTGCTCATCTGGAACGACCTGGCCTGCGGCGACCGTGAGGCGGCCGCGATCCTGGTCGCCCTGAACGCGATCTTCCAGATCGTCGCGTTCGCGCTGCTCGGCTACTTCTACCTCCAGGTGCTGCCTGGCTGGCTCGGCCTCTCGCAGACCGCGCTGCACGTGTCCATGTGGGGCATCGCCAGGAGCGTCCTGATCTTCCTCGGCATCCCGCTCGCCGCCGGCTACCTGACCCGCACCCTCGGGGAGCGGGCCAAGGGCCGGGAGTGGTACGAGGCGAGGCTGCTGCCGCGGATCGGCCCGGCCGCCCTCTACGGGCTGCTGTTCACGATCGTGATCCTCTTCGCCCTCCAGGGCCGGACCATCACCTCCCAGCCGCTCGACGTCGCCCGCATCGCGCTGCCGCTGCTGGCCTACTTCGCGCTGATGTGGGGTGGCTCGATGCTGCTGACCAAGGCGCTCGGGTTCGACTACCAGCGCGCCACCGCGGTGTCGTTCACGGCGGCCGGGAACAACTTCGAGCTCGCCATCGCGGTGGCGATCGGCGTCTTCGGTGTCGCCAGCGGGCAGGCGCTCGCCGGCGTCGTCGGTCCCCTCATCGAGGTCCCGGCACTGGTCGGCCTCGTCTACGTCAGCCTGTGGGCCCGGCGCTTCTTCCGCGCGCCGGCCGCCGACACGACCCAAGGAGCGGCCCAGTGACCAGCCCAGTGACCAGCCCAGTGACCAGCCCAGTGACCAGCCGAGACAGCCGGGACCGGGTCCCGCAGGTGGTGTTCGCGTGCGTCAGGAACGGCGGACGGTCCGTCGCGAGCCGGGTGCTCACCGAGCACTACGCCGGCGGCCGCGTCCGCGCCCTGTCGGCCGGCACCCAGCCGGGCGAGCACATCCACCCCGAGGTCGCCGACGTGCTGGAGAAGCTCGGACTGGACACCTCCGGGGAGCGGCCCAAGCTGCTGACCCGCGAGACCATCGCCGCCAGCGACCTGGCGATCACCCTGGGCTGCGGCGAGGAGTGCCCCTACGTGCCCGGCGTGACCTACGTCGACTGGCCGGTGGCGGACCCCGGAGGTCAGGACGAGGCCACCGTGCGCGGCATCATCGCCGATCTCGACGCGCGCGTGCGCGCGCTGCTGGTCGAGCTGGTGCCGGGCATCGAGCTGCCTCCGTCGGTGCTCGACCGGCCCTGAGCGGCCGCTCAGTCGCCGACGAGGAGGGCCGCGATCTCGGCGTCCACGCTGACGTGCTCGCCCTCGGTCCCGGGCCACACCGCCCTGGTCGTGCGCGCCAGGAAGGCGAGGACGTCGCGCGACCGGGCCTCCACCAGCGCCCGGCCGGCGGGGGAGCTCAGCTCCAGGACCACCTGTGCCTCGCCCTCGGGCGACAGTGACGGGAAGACCCGCACGTCGCCGTCTCCGGCGGGCTCGCAGACGCCGCGCATCAGCAGGTTGCGCGAGAACACCCAGGCGACCTCGCTGCCCTCCAGGCGGAAGACCACCGCCGCGGCGTACGGGTCGACCGGGTCGTACCTCAGCTCGGCTCGGACGGGAACCGTGCGCTCCGGGCCGATCAGGGCGAGGTCGACCTCGCTGATGACCGGGTGGGGTGCCGCCTTCATGCCTACTCCGTTGCTCGACTCCCCGGGATCGTTGCAAGAGCACACGGTTTTGGCTAGCGGGGGATGCACCTTCTGCCCGGCATGTGCGGAAGATTCACCCAGATGTGACCAACGACAAGCCGGCGCGGGCCCGGATCACTTCCGCTGCCCGACCCACGGTGAGTCGATGCCGACCACGAGCGGGTCGTGGTCGCTGGAGCGGTACGGCGTCGGGGCGTAGAAGTTCGTCGCGTTGTAGTTGTAGCGGCTGTACTCCAGCGCCACCGGCTCGACCGAGTTGATGTTCCAGACGTCGGCGCCGACCACGCGGGCGTAGCCGGCGCTGTTGGCCAGGACGTGGTCGAGCGACCCCACCAGGCCGTCGAACAGGTAGGTGGACTCGTGGGTCAGGTGCGAGCCGACGTCGGTGTAGCCGGCGCCGTAGAGCACCTGCATCGGGTCCTCCTGCGTGTAGGCGTTGAAGTCCCCGGTGAGGAACACCTGCTTGGTCCCGCTCTCGCCCTGCATGCGCTTGGCGAAGTCCACGAGAGCCTGCGCCTGCGCGACCCGGTCGGGGTTGGCGTTGCCCTGGCCGGTGCCGTCGTCCACGCCGGACCCCTTCGACTTGAAGTGGTTGACGATCACCAGGACCTGCTGCTTGTGCGTGCCGCCGAGCGGGCGGAACACCTGGGCGAGCGGCTCCCTGGCGTTCGTGAACGCCGGCGAGCCGGTGAGGATCGTCGACTCGCCGACGGTCTCGACCCTGGCCGGCTTGTAGATGAACGCGGTCCGGATCACGTCCTCGTCGGCCACGGCCGGCCGCTGGGCCGGCGACGGGACGTAGGCCCAGACCTGGTGGCCCAGGTCCTGGTTGAGCGCCTGGACGAGGGACGCGAGCGCGTCGTCGCGCCGGTTGTCGCCGGCGTACTTCGCGGAGTTCTCGATCTCCTCCAGGGAGAGCACGTCGACCCCGAGGGAGTTGATCGCCGACACGATCTTCTCCTGCTGGCGCAGCAGGTTCGTGTCGTCGGCCGCACCGCGCGGGCCGTCGCCGTTGCACGACCTCACCGTGATCCGGTTGCCGTCACGGTCGGTGTAGTAGCTGCACGTGCCTCCGTCGTACTCCCAGTCCGCACCGGTCTCGGTGAAGTAGTTCAGCACGTTGAAGCTGGCGATCCTCAGGTCGCCGCCCACCGCGTCGGGCGCGGCCGTGCGGGTGTTCTCGAAGGTCGCCGGCTGCACCGTGCCGGCGTTGGCCGCGGTCAGCTGCGTCGTCGGCTGGAACTTCCACGTGCTGTTGCGGTAGTCCATGACGACCGGCCGGGTGAACGTCACCGGCGCGCCGACCCGGATCGGCTCGTCCGGGGTCAGGTACGGCAGCGGGATGCTCTTGTTGGACTGGGTGAAGAAGTTCGTGGTGGCACCGTCGTCGAGGGTGACCGCCCGCGCCGCGTTGTCCGTCTCGACCTGTGCGGCCTCGGGGGAGCCGGGCCGGGCGACGTCGGTGGGCTGGAGCAGCGGCGTGCCGCCCCTGGCCAGCCCGATCTCCGCGTAGTTGTTGAGGCTGTAGTTGTCCGCGACGGTGTAGCGGCCCTGGGGTGCCACCAGCATCCCCTCGAGGGACTCGCGCACGGTGTCGGTGCCGGGCAGGTAGACCTCGGCCGGCTGGGGGGTGCTGACCGCCTCGTCGACCGGGGTCACCTGGGCAGCGCTCGAGGACACCTCGGTCAGGTCGTAGTACTCCGCCACCTTGCCGGTCACCTCGACGTACGCGCCCACGGCGGGGTAGGCGGCCGGCGCGGTGCCGTTCCCGAGGAAGACGAAGACCGCGTCGGAGGCGGGGTGGGTGGCGAGGTCGACCCGGCCACCGGTGCCGGGGGTCTGCAGGTAGAAGCCGGCGAAGCCGCCGGTGGGGTAGGCGGCGGTGACGACGCCCCGGGTGGTGACGGTCTGCCCGACGAGCGGGCTGGTGGCGCCCTCCCCCTGGATCTCCTCGATCGTCTTCGTGTCCGCGGGCGGCGGGGGGACCGTGCCGGCGTGCTCGGGCGACCCGGTGCTCGTGGTGAAGTCCCTCGAGTTGACGTCCGAGTCGGTGCCGCCCGCGTCCCGGGTGATCGAGAGCGTGGCGCTGGCCGCGGGTGCGGCGGTGGTCTCGAAGGTGTTCGAGGTGCCGTAGCCGACCAGGTCCGCGATCGCGGCGTCCCCGGTGACGGACCCCGTCGGCGGCGAGGTCAGCGCGGTCGTCTGGTTCGCCAGGAACACCGTGCCGTTGGTGCCGCTCAGGTTCACGCCGGTGTCGGAGACGTCGGGGGTGGGGATCGCCGCTCCGGTCGAGCCGGTCGCGCCGCCCACCAGGTAGTGGCCGTGGGAGGCGATCGACCCGGTCAGCGGGATGACGCCGGTCGGGTTCACCGAGCCACCCGCGCTGCGGTACTGGACCGACATCGCGGACAGGTTGATCGCGTGGTCGGTCGGGTTGTAGAGCTCCACGTAGTCGGTGGTGTAGGCGGCCCCGGTGTTGCCCCCGGCGCCGTAGACCTCGCTGATCACGACCGCGCTGCCGTCGGTGGCGGCCTGCGCGTTCGGCATCATCGCGAGGGACGCGGTGGTGAGGGCGAGGGCCGCCGCGGCGACCCCCCCGATGGTGCGACGCTTCCCGGACGGACTGGGCATGGCTGTTCTCCCCCGTGCTGATCGACTTCTCGCACCCTAACCCCGGACCGCCCCGCCGAGATGCCGGGAAACCTGACCAACGGCGGCGCGATCTTGGGCAACAGTTGTGCTTGTCCCGGCCCTGCTCCGGACCCGCGCGGCCCCGCCCGGACGTGCCGCGCATCACGAATGGACGGGCGCCGGCACGGGTACCGGGTGCCGACGAGAAGGTGTCGAGAGAGGAACACGGTGCGCGCTCCCAGCCCACGCGGCCCGATCAGCGAGGCCGTCGTCGGCGCGCTCCGCGGTGACCGGGCGCTGGACGTCCGGGCCGTCCGGTCCGCCGTCGAGCACACCCGGTCCGACGTGCTCGCCGACGACGACCTGCAGCTCGCGCTGTGGGTCTGCTACGAGCTGCACTACGCCGGCTTCGACGACGTGGACGAGCGGTGGGAGTGGGACCCGGGGCTGCTGGCCGTGCGCGGGGACATCGAGGCTCCGTTCGAGGCGGAGCTGCGGCGCCGTACCCGGGACCGGGTCGACGAGGCCCTCGCGGACCCCGGTGACGTCGCGGAGCGGCTCTTCGCGCTGGCCGGACGCGACGACGGACCGTCACTGGCCGCGTTCCTCCAGCGGCGGGCCAGCGGGGAGCAGTTCCTCGAGACCGTCGTGCACCGCAGCCTGTACCAGCTCAAGGAGGCCGACCCGCACACGTGGGCGATCCCGCGGCTCGGCGGCCCGCCGAAGGTGGCGCTCGTCGAGCTCCAGTACGACGAGTACGGCGCCGGCCGGCCGC
The DNA here is from genome assembly GCA_963838025.1 of uncultured Actinomycetota bacterium. Lineage (GTDB taxonomy): Bacteria > Actinomycetota > Actinomycetes > Propionibacteriales > Nocardioidaceae > Nocardioides_B. Next base: position 104,041 of record CAWIPF010000002.1, on the reverse strand, counting down.
ACCGTCAGCACGCGCACCTGTTCGCGCTCGGCATGGCGGCGTGCGGCCTCGACTCCTCCTACGGCGCGTACGTCGACCGCGTCCCCGGCTCCACGCTCGCGCTGAACAACGTGATGAGCCTTTTCGGCCTGCACCGGCGGCTGCGGGCCGCGGCGATGGGCCACCTGGCCACGCTGGAGCTCACCAGCTCGCTGCCCTGCCGCAAGTACCTGGGCGGCATCGCACGCCTCGGGCTGCCGCAGCCGCTCGCCGACTACTTCGACGAGCACGTCGAGGCCGACGCGGTCCACGAGCAGGTGGCCACCCGAGACATCTGCGCCGCCCTGGTCGAGCAGCGACCGGCGCTGCTCGAGGACGTCTTCTTCGGTGCCGCGGCAGGCCTGCTCGCGGACCGGCTGCTCGCGGAGCAGGTGCTCGGCGCGTGGGAGCGGGGCGCCACCTCGCTGCTGCCGGCGGCGCCCGTCGTGGCCGGAGCGGTCGCATGATCCGCAGGGAGCCGTGCGGTGACGCCACCGTCTGCCTCGCCTCCGCGGGCGGGGACATCGAGGTCCGCGGCTGCGCAAGGGGCCCGCTGCTGGTCCGGGGCGCCGACAGCGTGCGGGATCAAGACGGCGCGATGCACTCGGTGACTCGACCCGTCGTCGCGGTCTGCGCCTGCGGCAAGAGCCAGCGGCGGCCGTGGTGCGACGGGACCCACAAGGTGGTGCCGTCCGGCCGGGGGCTTGTGGCCGGTCAGCGGGTCGGCGCAGACTGAGACTCCGGCCGCGAGCGGATCGGTCGCCCGCGGGATCTCGGTCCTCATCGGAGCTGGTCGCCATGACCCACAACCGCACGCCCGACCTGATGCCCGTCCTCTCCCGGGGCAGGCACCGCAACCCGCGCAAGGGTGCCTGCTTCATGGAGCTGGCCTCCTACCTCGCCGGCGAACGATGGTCGGACCATCCCGACTGCACCCATCCGCTGCTGGCGGCGCTCGCCCGCGACGTCAACGACCACGTCGGGGAGCAGGCCCGCTCACTGCTGGCGCCGATGATCCCGTCGGTGGTGGGCCTGGTCGGCGAGGACCCGCGGGTGCACGTCTGGATCGCTCGCGAGTGCGCGCTCACGGCACTTCCGGTCGTCTCCGCGGAGCGACAGGGGGTGGCCGCGGTCGGCCTGCTGCGCTGCGAGCGCGTGCTCAACGCCCTCGAGCAGCGGTCGCGGCACTACGTCTCGCCGCGGACCGCTGCCGTCCTCGACGCCGCGCCGGTCGCCCGCGACTGGGCGCGGGGCTTCACCGCGCTTGGCTGGGGCAGCGGCGCGAGCTTCGCCCGCCGCAGCGCCCCGGCCATCGTGCACTCGGCGGTCTCGGGCATCGCCGTGTCGACGGCCCCCGACCCCGACGCGATCCTGGTCGAGCTGCTGGGGCGGACGATCGAGCAGTGCCGCACCTGGATGCCGGGCCGGGACCTCGCGGTGGACGCCGACACCTGGAGCGGGCTCGCGTCGCTGACCAAGCGCTAGGGCAGCCAGGCCTCCAGCCGCCGGAGCGCCTCGGTGATCTCGTCCGGGGCGCCGGCGAACGAGAGCCGCAGGAACCGGTTGCCCCTCTCGGTGTCGAAGTCGATACCGGGCGCGGAGGCGATCCCGGTCTCGGCGAGCAGCCGGTGGCACAGCGCCATCGAGTCGTCGGTCAGGTGCGAGACGTCGGCATAGACGTAGAACGCCCCGTCCGCCGGGGCGAGCCGCTCGATCCCGAGCCGGGGCAGCCCGTCGAGCAGGAGCGCTCCGGTTCTCGGCGTACCGGGCGACGTGGCCGTCGCACTCGTCGTACGACGCGTCGTCGAAGGCGGCGAGCGCGGCATGCTGGCTGAGCACCGGCGGGCAGATGGTGAAGTTCCCGGTGAGCACGTCGACGGCGCGGCGCAGCCGCTCGGGCACCAGCATCCAGCCGATGCGCCAGCCCGTCATCGAGAAGTACTTCGAGAAGGAGCTGAAGACCACCGCCTCGCGCGAGGTCTCCCACGCCGACGAGCTCGTGCGGCCGCCGTAGGAGATGCCGTGGTAGATCTCGTCGCTGATCAGCTGCACGCCCTGCTGCTCGCACCAGGTCGCGAGCGCGGCCAGCTCGTGCGGCGCCAGCATCGTGCCGGTCGGGTTCGCCGGACTGGCCACCACCAACCCCCGCACCGGCTCGTCGAGCGCCTCCAGCATCTCGACGGTGGGCTGGAACCGCGACTCCGGCCCGGTCGGCAGCTCGACCACCTCGCAGCCGAGCGCGGTGAGCACGTTGCGGTAGCAGGGGTAGCCCGGTCGGGCGATCGCCACTCGGTCGCCGGCCTCGAAGGCCGCGAGGAACGCCAGCAGGAACCCGCCGGAGGACCCGGTGGTGACCACCACGTCGTCGCGGTCCACCTCGAGCCCGTGCGTGCGCCGGTGGTGCCCGGCGATCGCGTCACGCAGCTCGGGGATGCCGAGCGCGACCGTGTAGCCGAGCACCTGCTCGTCGAGCGCCCGCCTGGCCGCCTCCCGCACCGGGGCCGGTGCCCGGGTCGAGGGCTGGCCGGCGACCAGGTTCACCAGGTCGCCGTGGCTGCGCTGACGCTCTGCGGCGGCCGCCAGCAGGTCCATCACGTGGAACGGCGGCACCGCGGCGCGACTCGCGACCGCGAGCCGCCGGCGGGCCTGGTGCTGCTGCATCCGGCCACCGTAGCCAGGTCGGAAACCGCTCGTCCCCGCGCGCTCGCTCTGCGAGCATGACGGCATGCACCTGGACGGCTCGGCCGACCCGCGGTTCGCCCCCGTCCGCGAGGCGCTCGCCGACGTCGTGGAGCACCAGGCCGGCACCGGCGCCGCGCTCGCGGTGTGGCACGACGGGGAGTGGGTGCTCGACCTGTGGGGCGGCTACGCCGACACCGCCCGGACCCGGCCGTGGCGGCGCGACAGCCTGGTGATGCCCTACTCGGTGACCAAGCCGTTCGTGGCCGTGTGCGCGCTGCTCCTCGTCGACCGGGGGGTCCTCGAGCTCGACGCGCCGCTGTCGACGTACTGGCCGGAGCTGACCGCGAGGACGACGCTGCGGCAGGTGCTGGCCCACCGGGCCGGCCTGGTGGCCCTCGACGAGCCGGCGCCCGAGGATGCCTTCTACGACTGGGACCTGATGTGCCGGCTGCTGGCGAGCCAGCCCCCGTCGTGGGAGCCGGGCACCGCGCACGGGGAGTCGGCGCTGTTCTACGGCCATCTGGTCGGGGAGGTGGTACGGCGGGTCGACGGCCGCTCGCTCGGCACGTTCCTGGCCGAGGAGGTCTGCGGGCCGCTGGCCCTGGACTTCCTGGTGGGGGTGCCGGAGGCCGAGCTCGATCGCGTCGTCGACCTGACCGGCTTCGGGGAGGAGTTGCGACGGCACGAGCGGGACGGCCCGGCGCTGGGACACCGGGCGCTGGCGAACCCGCCCGGGGCGAGGGACCCCGAGGTGGTGAACTCCCCGGCCTGGCGCACCGCCGAGGTCCCAGCCGTCAACGGCCACGGCACCGCGCGGGCCGTGGCCGGGCTGTACGTCGCCCTGCACGAGGGCCGGCTGCTGTCGCCGGCGATGCTGCACGAGATGACCACGGTTGCGGGGTCGGGGCCGGACCTGGTGCTCGGGTCCGAGCGACGGTGGGGTCTCGGCGTCGCGATCGAGGACGACGGGTGGGGGATGGGCGGGATCGGCGGCAGCCTGGGCTGGTGGAGCGAGGAGGGCGGCTTCGCCCTCGGCTTCGTCACCGGCGAGATCGCCGGGCACGAGCGCAGCGGGCGGCTGGAGGACGCTGTGCGGCGGTGCCTCGGCCTGTCTCCCCTAGGATGAGGACGCCGCCCCCCGTCGCGAGGTGACCGTGAGCTTCGACCTGCAGCAGATGGACACGGTCCTGCTGATCGGCGGCGTGGTCCTGCTCGTGGCGGTGCTGGCGGTCCGGCTCTCGGTCCGCCTGGGGCTGCCCAGCCTGATGTTCTACCTGCTGATGGGCGTGCTGCTGGGCGAGTCGGGGTTCGGGATCAGCTTCGACAACTCGAGCGTCGCCCACGCGCTCGGGTTCGCCGCCCTCGTGCTGATCCTGGCCGAGGGCGGCCTCACCACGCACTGGCAGGAGATCAGGCCGGCGATGCGCATGGGCGCCACGCTGGCCACGCTCGGGGTCGCGATCAGCGTCACCGTGGTGGCGCTCGGCGCGCACCTGCTGCTCGGACTCGACTGGCAGCTGGCCGTGCTGCTCGGTGCGGTCACGTCTCCGACCGACGCGGCCGCGGTGTTCTCGGTGCTGCGCCGAGTGCCGCTGCCCCGGCGGCTCACCGGCGTGCTGGAGACCGAGTCCGGGCTCAACGACGCCCCGACGGTCCTGCTGGTCACCCTGGTCAGCACCGGCTCGGCACTCGACTCCGGCGTCGCCGGGTTCGCCGGCATCGTGGTCTACGAGCTGGTGGTCGGGGTCCTCGGGGGCCTCGCGGTGGGGCTCGGGGGCGCGTGGCTGATGCGCCGGGTCGCGCTCCCGGCCTCGGGCCTGTACCCGATCGCGGTGCTGACCCTCACCGTGCTGGCGTACGCCGGGATGTCGGCCGTGCACGCGTCCGGGTTCGCGGCGGTCTACGTGGCTGCGCTGGTGCTCGGCAACAGCGAGCTGCCACACCGCGCCGCCACCCGGTCGTTCTCGGAGGGGGTCGCCTGGATGGCCCAGATCGGGCTGTTCGTGATGCTCGGCCTGCTCGTGTCCCCGGCCCGGATCTCGGGTCGCCACGTCATGGTGGCGGTGCTCGCCGGGCTGCTGCTCACGTTCGTGGCCCGGCCGCTCTCGGTGCTGGTCTGCGGCCTGGTGGACAGGCTGACGCTGCGCGAACAGCTGTTCGTGTCGTGGGCGGGGCTGCGCGGGGCCGTGCCCATCGTGCTCACCACGATCCCGCTCGCGAAGGGCGTGCCGCACTCCGAGGAGCTGTTCGACATCGTCTTCGTGATGGTGGTGATCTACACGCTGCTGACCGGGCCGACGCTGCCCTGGATGGCCCAGCGGCTGGGGGTGGCCCGCCGCGAGGAGCCTCGCGACCTCGAGGTCGAGGCCGCCCCGCTCGAGCGCATCGCGGCGGACCTGCTGCAGGTCAGCATCACCCGGAAGTCGCTGATGCACGGCGTCGAGGTCGGTGAGCTCCGGCTGCCGCCTGGGGCCTCGGTGTCCCTGGTGGTCCGGGACGGCCACACGATGGTGCCCGACGGCCGGACGGTGCTGCGACGAGGGGACGACGTGCTGGTGGTGACCCCGCGCAAGGTGCGCGAGCAGACCGAGGACCGGCTGCGGCTGGTCTCCAAGCGGGGCCGCCTCGCCCACTGGCTCGACTGACGCGCCCCTCAGGAGCCGGTGGGCAGGCAGACCTGCTGGGAGGTGCGCACGGTGAGGCTGTGCGGCGCCTTCACCAGGCCGCGGAAGGCGTTGCCGACGAGCACGTCGACCCCCGGGCCGAGGTCGGTGTCGGTGACCTTCACCTTGGTCTTGCGTCCGAACTGCCTGGCCACCAGCTTCGCGGCCGCGTCCTCCTTGGTCGTCGTCCAGACCTGGACGGCCCGCACCTTCGCCGTGCCCGGCGCGTTGCCGGCCTCGCCCCGCTTGAAGCCGCGCTTGCCCAGACCGGTCAGGGTGCGCTCGGCCAGCCTGGCCCGGGTGCCCGCGTTGAACACGCTGACCGCGACCTGCTTGCTGCGGATCTTGTGGCCCTTCTTGACGTCCTGCGTCGTGCACGTGGGCGACGGCGAGACGCTGGCGGAGGCGTCGCCGGCGGGGACCGGCTCGAACATCGCCTTCACGCCCACCACGGCGCCGAGGACGAGGATGCCGACGAGCACCAGCAAGGTGGCGGCGGTGGTGAGGTGGCGGCTTGTCATGGCGGGCTCAGTCTTCCACGACGAGGACGCGGGCGTGGAGCACCGTGCGCTGCTGCAGGGCCGCGCGGAGGGCACGGTGCAGCCCGTCCTCGAGGTAGAGCTCGCCGTGGTACTCCACGACGTGCGCGAACAGGTCACCGAAGAAGGTGGAGTCCTCGTCGAGCAGGGCCGCGAGCTGGAGGGTGTCCTTCGTCGTGATCAGCTCGTCCAGCCGCACCTGCCGTGGCGGCAGGGCGGCCCACTCCCGTGGCCCCAGTCCGTGGTCGGGGTAGGGCCGCCCGTGGCCGACGCGCTTGAAGATCACCCCGCCAGCATAGGATGGGTAGTCTGCGGCCCATGACCGAGCAGCCGGACGGGGCCGCGGCGGGGACGCCCGCCACGCAGGACCCGATCGTCGCGGCGGTGGCCCCGGGCTACCGCTTCCAGGGCCCCGCGCTCGAGCTCGGCGGGCTGATGCTCAACGCCGACGACCTGTCCGACGTACGGATCAAGATCCCGCTGGGCATGCTCAACCGGCACGGACTCGTCGCGGGGGCCACCGGCACCGGCAAGACCAAGACCCTGCAGCTGATGGCCGAGCAGCTGTCGGCCCAGGGGGTGCCGGTGTTCGCCGCCGACATCAAGGGTGACCTCTCCGGTCTGTCGACGCCTGGTGCGGAGAGCCCCAAGATCGCCGAGCGCGCCGCGTCGGTCGGGCAGGACTGGGCGGGTCGCGGCTTCCCGGTGGAGTACTTCGCTCTCGGCGGCGAGGGCACCGGGATCCCGCTGCGGGCGACCATGACGGCGTTCGGACCGACCCTGCTGTCGAAGGCGCTCGGCCTCAACGACACCCAGGAGTCGTCCCTGGGGCTGGTCTTCCACTACGCGGACCGGGCCGGCCTGCCGCTGCTCGACCTCGCCGACCTCCGGGCGGTGGTGCAGTTCCTGACCTCCGACGAGGGCCGGCCGGAGCTGAAGGAGCTCGGCGGCCTCTCGTCGGCGACCGCCGGGGTGATCCTGCGGGAGCTGATCGCGTTCGAGGACCAGGGGGCCGACGCGTTCTTCGGCGAGCCGGAGTTCGACACCCGCGACCTGCTCCGCACGACGCCCGAGGGACTCGGCGTGATCTCGCTCGTCGAGCTGCCCGACCTCCAGGACCGTCCCGCGGTCTTCTCCACGTTCTTGATGTGGCTGCTCGCGGACCTGTTCCACGACCTGCCCGAGGTCGGCGATCCCGACAGGCCCAGCCTCGTGTTCTTCTTCGACGAGGCGCACCTGCTGTTCACCGACGCGTCCAAGGACTTCCTGCAGGCCATCACCCAGACGGTGCGGCTGATCCGGTCCAAGGGCGTCGGTGTCTTCTTCGTGACCCAGTCGCCGACCGACGTGCCCGACGACGTGCTGGCCCAGCTGGGCTCGCGGGTCCAGCACCAGCTCCGCGCGCACACCCCCAACGACGCAAGGGCCCTGAAGGCCACGGTGAACACCTACCCCCGCTCGTCGTACGACGACCTCGGCGAGGTGATCACCTCGCTCGGGATCGGCGAGGCCGTCGTGACCGTGATGAACGAGCGCGGGGCACCGACGCCTGTCGCCTGGACGCGGCTGCGGGCCCCCGAGTCGCTCATGGGGCCGGCGGACCCGGGGGTGATGGCCGGGGCCGTCACCGGGTCGCCGCTGCACGCGAAGTACGCCGAGGCGGTCGACCGCGAGTCCGCGCGGGAGAAGCTCGCGGCCCGGCTCCAGCAGGGAGCCGCGAAGGCGGAGCAGGAGCGGCCCGACCACGTCGACTACCCGAAGCGGGCGCCCCGCGCACCCCGCAGGCCCCAGGGCGGCGCCGGCGACGTCGTCTCGGACCTCATGAAGTCGCCGGTGGCCCGCGACCTGATGCGCACCGCCGCCCGGGAGATCGTGCGCGGCGTCTTCGGCGTCGGCCGCCGCCGCTGACCCGCTTGACCGGCAGCCGCGCGCGCCACTAGGTTTCCCGGAAACTAGAACCTGTTCCAGCAGGGCGCGCTGTGCGCGTGACCGGCTCCGTGCGGCGAGGAGAGCCATGGACATCGCGGTGATCGAGGAGATCAAGCAGCTGAAGTACCGCTACCTGCGCACCCTCGACCTCAAGCGCTGGGACGAGTTCGCCGAGCTGTTCGTGCCCGAGGCCACCGGTGCGTACGGCGTCGGGCTGACCTTCGCGAGCAGGGACGAGCTCGTCGGCTACATGCGTGAGAACCTCGGGCCGGGCATCGTGACCATGCACCACTGCCACCACCCCGAGATCTCCGTGTCGGGTGAGGAGGCCCGCGGCACCTGGTACCTCGAGGACAAGGTGCTGGTGCCCGACCACCGTCTCGTGCTCGAGGGAGCCGCGTTCTACGACGACCGCTACGTGCGCACCCCGGGGGGCTGGCGGATCGCGCACACCGGCTATCGGCGCACCTACGAGGTGACCTACTCGATGGACGACCTGGCGGGGTTCGCGCTCGCCCACGGGGACGCCCTCGACCGCTGAGCGGCCCGCCCGCGCACAGTCCCCCGAGGCGGGGACGCCTCCGGGGTCCCGGGGTCCGGCGGCCCCGGCCCGCGGTCCTTCACGTTGAGGTTGCCCGCAGATGGGTAATGGGTCCCGGGAGGAGGATCATGATGCCAACCGAGGGGCACGGTGTGCTCTCGGACCGCTACACGCTCGACCGCGTGATCGGCCGCGGGGGGATGGCCGACGTCTACCGTGCCACCGACCACCTCCTGGAGCGTGAGGTTGCGGTCAAGGTGCTGCGCACGCACACCGCGAGCGAGCGCGACCGGGCCCGCTTCGTGCGCGAGGCCCGCACCCTTGCCCGGTTCGACCACCCCAACCTGGTGAGCGTGCTCGATGCCGGGATCAACCACGACACGCCCTACCTCGTCATGGACCTGGTGGAGGGCCGGAGCCTGGCCACGGCCTGTGCCGACGGGCCGCTCCCCGCTCGGCAGGTGGCGAGGATCGGGGTGGCGCTCGCGACCGCGCTCGCCTTCGTGCACGAGCACGGCGTGGTGCACCGGGACCTGAAGCCCGGCAACGTGCTGCTCGGCACCGACGGCGTGGTGCGGCTCGCCGACTTCGGCATCGCGCGTCTGCTCGGCGACCCGGGGCAGACGGCGACCGGGACCCTGATCGGCACCGCGGCCTACCTGGCGCCCGAGCAGGTCCGGGGGGAGCCGATCAGCCCGGCCAGCGACGTCTACTCCCTCGGACTGCTCCTGCTCGAGGCCGCGAGCGGGATGCGGGCCTACACCGGCACGCCCACCGAGGCCGCCCTGGCCAGGCTGTACACCGGCCCGCCGATCCCCAGCTCGCTGTCCCGGCCCTGGGTCACCCTGCTGCGGTCGATGACCGACCTCGAGGCCGCCCGACGCCCGTCGGCCCAGGAGGTCGCCCGGGCCCTGCGCCGGCTTTCCGAGCCCGGGACGAACGGTGCGACCGGCCGGACCGCACCGGCGGCACCGGCGGCACCGGCCGTGCCGTACGTCGACGGTCGGCCGGGGACGCCGGAGAGGCGGGGCAGGCCGCGGGCGTCGCGCCGCGGCTGGCTGGTGGCCGCCGCGCTGGCGATGCTCGCCGCCGCGATCGGGGCGACGGTGCTGACCCTGGACGGCACCGAGCCGACGGCGTCCGCGTCGTCGCAGGCCGCCGCGCCGCTGCCGGCCGGCACGCCGGACCGGCTGCGGCAGCCGCTGCTGGACCTGCACGAGGCGGCCGGCTCCGGTCCCGCGGTGTCCGGACCGCTCGGCCGGGTGGACACGGTGGTGGCCGCCGGGCACTGGGACGCCGCTCGCGAACGGCTCGACGAGCTCGTCCGGGCCACTGTCCGCGCCCGTGACGTCGGCACCTTGACCGCCGAGCAGGCCGACGCGGTCCAGGCGGCCGCAGCCCGGCTCGCGGCGGACCTGCCCGGCCCGAAGCGGTCGGACGGCGGGGGTGAGGACTGACCCTGCGGCACCGGGCCGGCGTGGCAGCCGGCGCGGGTATGTACCATCGAGAGTCGGTCAAGAGGCGGCTGACAGCTTTTCGAAGACAAGGGGAAGTCCCCATGGACCCCGTCAACCCGCTCGACATCGAGGTGTCCTCCGAGGGCACCCAGGCACTGGTCGCCGTGCGCGGCGAGATCGACCTGGCCACCCAGGCACAGTTCCGCACGGTCCTGTCCGAGCTCGTGGTGGCCGGCCAGGTGGACCTGCGCATCGACCTCTCCGGCGTGGAGTTCATCGACTCCACCGGGCTCGGTGCGCTGATCGGCGCCCGCCGCCGGGTGCACGCGTTCAACGGCTCGCTCCGGCTGCTCTCGCCGAGCGAGCAGGTGATGAAGGTCTTCACCGTCACCGGGCTCAACCGGGTGTTCGACATCGAGGAAGCCGACGCCGACGCGGGCGCCGGCGCCGCCACCTGACCCGCCGGGTCACCAGCCGAGCGGGGCCTCCGACTCGAACCGCCCGGCGGACGGCTCCCCGGCTGCCTGCGTGAATGCCTCGAACGCGCTCACGAGCGCGCCGCGCTGGCGCGCGGGCATCCGGGCCAGGATGTCGGTGATCGCGGCCCGCCGCCGCTCGGTCACCTCGTGAACCACCCGGCCACCGTCGTCGGTGAGGTCGAGCACGACCTCCCGCCGGGTGGCCGGGTTCTCCCTGCGCGTGACCAGGCCGGCCCCCACCAGGCGGTCGATCGAGCGGACCGCGGTCGAGGGGCGCACGCCGAGCGCCTCGGCGAGCCGGTTGAGGTTCAGCTCCCCTCGCGTGGCGAGCACCACCAGGGTCCGGAACTGCGTCAGCGTGACCGTGTCCTCGACATCGGCCAGGGACCGGGCCGAGACCCCGACCAGCACCCGTGATGCGGTCAGGACGGCGGCCACGACCCGGTCGGACTCCTCGGGCTCGTGCTGGCTCGGTCGGGGCGGGTGCGATGTCACTGGACAGACCTCCTGATCCATTCGGTCCAGCAAGTGTTGCATAATGCAACGGTGATGAACCTCGGTCTGGCCCTGAAACTTCGCAGCCGCTCCGCTCCCGGTGAGGGCAGCCTGCGGGTGCAGCGGGGCCTGCCGATGGCGATGACCGCGCTGCGCTCCTCGAACACCGGCCTGCTCGCGCTCGCGCTGGCGGTCGGGGCCGGCGCCGGTCTCGGTGCCATCGCCTTCCGGTGGCTGATCGCGAACTTCACCCTGCTGCTGTCCGGGCACGCCGACTACGCCGCGGCACCGCACCTGCCGAACCCCCATGTGCCGTGGCTGGGCCGCTGGTTCGTGATCTTCGCGCCGGTCGTCGCCGGGCTGGTCTACGGGCCGATGGTGCACTTCTTCGCCCGCGAGGCACGCGGGCACGGCGTCCCGGAGGTGATGTTCGCGGTGGCGCGCCGTGGCGGCCGCATCGCACCGCAGGTGGCCGGCGTCAAGGCACTGGCGTCGGCTCTGTGCATCGGTGGCGGAGGCTCGGTCGGTCGGGAGGGGCCGATCGTCCAGATCGGCGCCGCGCTGGGCTCGACGCTGGGCGGGGTGGTCCGCGTCAACGAGGAGCGCCGCCGGGTGCTGGTGGCCTGCGGGGCCGCGGCGGGCATCGCCGCGACCTTCAACGCCCCGCTCGCCGGCGTCTTCTTCGCCATGGAGCTGATCCTGCGCAACTTCACGTCGCGCGCCTTCGGCATGGTGGTGCTGGCCTCGGTGACCGCGAGCGTCATCGGTCGGGCCGCCCTCGGCAACGCTCCGTTCCTGAAGCTGCCCCCGTTCACCGTCGACCACGGCTGGGAGTACTTCCTGTTCGCGCTGCTGGGGCTGCTCGCGGGTGCCATCGGCGTCCTGTTCACGCGGCTGCTCTACCTGATCGAGGACGCCTGCGACTGGGCCTGGCGTTGGCCCGAGTGGCTGCGTCCGGCCGTCGGCGGGCTGCTGCTCGGTGCCCTGCTCCTGGTGCTTCCCGAGATGTACGGCGTCGGCTACCCGGTTCTGGGCAAGGGCGTGTCCGGCGGCTACGCGATCGGGTTCTTGGTGGTGCTCCTGGTCGGCAAGATGGTGGCCACCGGGCTCACCATCGGCATCGGCGGCTCGGGTGGGGTGTTCGCGCCGAGCCTGTTCATCGGGGCCATGTTCGGCGCCGCGTTCGGACAGGGGTTCGCGCTCATCGCCCCCAGCGTCGCGGGCCCGGCCGGCGCCTACGCGCTGATCGGGATGGGGGCCGTGTTCGCCGGCGCCGCGCGCGCCCCGATCACCGCGGTGATCATCATGTTCGAGCTCACCAACGAGTACAGCATCATCCTGCCGCTGATGGCGGCGATCGTCCTGGCCACGAGCATGAGCAACCTGCTCACCAAGGACACCATCTACTCGCTCAAGCTGCGCAGACGAGGCGTCGACCTGGAGGTGCCGGAGTCCAGCGCGCGCATGCAGTCCACGACCGTGGCCGAGGTCATCGAACCGGTCGGCCCCAGCATCGCCGCCGGCACCCCCCTGATCGACGCCGCCCGTGCGCTCGCCCGGGCGCCGCACGGTCAGCTGCCGGTCGTCGACGCCAAGGGCGCGTACCTCGGTCTGGTGCTGGCCCGCACCGTCGCGGAGACCCTGGCCGACGGGGACCACGACGCCAGCCCCGTCGAGGCCGTTGCCGAACGTCCCGACCCGGTCAAGGCCGACCAGCGCCTCGAGGCCGCCCTCGACGCGCTGCAGTCGACCTCGGCGTCGGCTGTGCCCGTGCTCTCGCCCGACGGCCGGACCCTCCAGGGCTGGCTCACCTCCCAGCGCGTGCTGGCCGCGCTCCGGGGCGCCTGAGCAGGTCCGGGGAGGAGGTCCGGACGGATGCGGGTCTGGGGTCGCCGAGCGGTCTCAGTTGAGCCGCTCCGCGTGGTGGGGCCGCGGTGGCGCGCCAGCGCCTGTCACCACGCCGATTCGTCTGCGATCCCTCCGCACGAGATGCCCGGGCAACCGCAGACGAATCGGGAGGGCGGACGTGATCTGCCGGGCATGCTGAACTCCTGCGCCCTCGGGGTCACCGTCGTGAACATCGACAACGGCTACGGGGCTGGGGTGTTCGCGTCCGGGCATCCCGTGGGTGGATCACCATGGTCGGGCCCCTTCGTCGGCCGTGCCCGCGACGACCAGACGCTTGGCGACGCGGACGTCGGGTCCCAGCCGGGTCAGGTGCGAGACGAGCGCCTCGGCGGCGGCGAACAGCGCTTCGTCCGTCATCGGGCCGAGCGCGTCGAGGACGAAGAACGCCGCGGTGGTGTCGCTGCTCAGCTGGGTGCGGCGTGCCTGGCGCCAGTTCCAGCGCCGGCAGGTCACCCCGGCGTCGTCGCACCACACCACCTCGCCGGGGGCGGGGTTCTCGATGAGGTCGGTTCCGTCGGCGACGGTGTCGAACGGCTCCAGACCGGAGGCGCGGAGCAGCCGCGGCGCGCCGGTGTAGCGGGTCAGGTCCTCCCCGCCCACAGGGAGCTCGTGCAGCACTGAGACCGCGTTGTAGAGGTCGGTCAGCCGGTTCACGCGTGGAAGCCCGGACGCCGCTCGCCGCAGGAGCGCCTCCAGGCTGTTGCGCGTGCGCTGCGGTTTGGCCCCGAATGCTCGGTAGGCCTCCCGCCATGCCGCCACGTGCGGAAGCTCCTCTACCGCCCGGTCAGCGAGCGCCTCCCCGGCTGCGGTCTCTGCCGCTTGGAGCAATGCGTCGCTGACCTCATCGGTCGGGCCTGGGACGAGCCCGTCGACGGCCAGCAGCATCGCGCGGTAGTCGGGCCTTATCGCGAACACCGCGGCGTCGACACGGGCAGCGGCGAGGAACTCCTCGAGCATGTCGCGTTCAGCCATCGACGACTTCCGACCGCGGGGTCGATCCCACCCCGGGCTCGAAGACGGCCAAGGAGAACCTCGCCCGCTGCGCAGCCGGATTGGCATAGGAGTGGGTCACGTCGCCGGGGAGAACCACCGCGTCGCCAGGCTCGAGGATGAGCGCCTGGTCGGCGGCCTCGACCGTGATCGTGCCCTCATGGACCTGGATGAGCTCCCGGGTGCCCGACGTGTGCGCCTCGCTCACGTGGTGGTCCCCAGGTCCCAGGGTCCAGTCCCACAGCTCGACCACGTCCGGCGGCGCGGTGCCGGCCACCAGCACAGCGCGCCCACCTGACTCACCGCGCCACAGCACGGCGCCCTCACCGCGACGGGTCACCTTCACCGGCCGTGGCTGTGGTGGCTCGACCAGCGCCGGCAGGCCCACCCCGAGCGCATCGCTGATGTTCAACAGCGTCCCCACGCTCGGGTTCGCTGCGCCGTGCTCGACGTTGACCAACGCGCGCCGACTCACCCCTGCGGCCTCGGCCAGCCGGTCCAGCGTCCAGCGGCGCGACTGCCGCTCCTGCTTGACCCGGGCGCCTATCGCCGACGCCAGTGCGGCGGTGCTCTTGTCCATAAGTGCATCATAATGCACGCGTGGTGCACGGAGAGTCTCGATGCCTCAAAGTCGCTCGTCAGCCGGGCGGAGGCCGAGCAGGATGCGGATCGACGAGAGTGATCGCCGCTGGCCACCGGACTCGTCGAAGTTGTCATCGGCCAGCCAGGCTTCCAGGGACCGCTTGACCAGCGGCCACTCGTCGTTCGTGATCGAGTGCCAGGTGGTGTCGCGGTTGCGTCCCTTGGTGACCATGGCGCTTCGCCACGTCCCCTCCTCCGTGAACCCGAGCCTGACGGCGGCAGCTCGGGAGGGCTGGTTGAGGCTGTCGCACTTCCACTCGTACCGTCGGAAGCCGAGGACGTCGAACGCGTGCTTCATCAGCAGGTACTGAGCTTCGGTCGCCGCTCTGGTCCTCTGCAACGACGGCGCGTAGATGATGCCGCCGACCTCGATCGACCCGAGCTGGGGCCGGATCCTGAGGTACGACACGCGTCCGCGGACCTCGTGGCCCTCGGTGTCGAGGACAGCGAAGGCAAGCACGTCGGGGGTGGCATCGAGCCGGGAGATCGCTCGAGCCGCCTGGTCGAGGTCTGCGGGCGGCTCGTCGGCCTGGTACGTCCACAGCTCCGGGTGCGGGCCGAGGCTGTCCACGATCCCCTGCGCGTGCTCGACGGCCAACGGCCGCAGCTCCACTGACCGGCCGGAGAGGATCACAGGGGCAGGGGGCGCAGCGCCGTTCCACACGACCGGGTCGCCGACGGGCTGGCCGAACTCGTTGATGCGGGGCACCCCGCACACATTAGAGCGACCCGGGCGCAGAGGCCCGGAACCGTGGGCAGAGACCGGACGCCGGGACGGACTCGGTGAGCCCGTCCCGGCGTCTGCGCTGGTCAGCGTGGCGGAGGATAGGGGATTCGAACCCCTGAGGGCTGTTAACCCAACCCGCTTTCCAAGCGAGCGCCATAGGCCACTAGGCGAATCCTCCGCGGCAGAGGTTACCGGCCCGGTGACCGGTTGATGAAATCGCCTCGGACCGGTGCCGGCTTGGGTCGCCGGGCGGCCGTCGCCTAGACTCTGGGCAACCCCCCGTGCGGCGATATCTCGCCCAACTCCCCCAGGGCCGGAAGGCAGCAAGGGTCAGTGAGCTCTTTCGGGTGCGCGGGGGGCCTTTTGCTGCCCGGACCCGCGCCGGCCGCCGGGGAGCGGTCGGAGAGGCCCGCTACCGGGTGTCGGCCCGGGTGGTTAGGGTTCAGGACGTGGAAGCGCCCCTCGCCCTGTACCGCCGCTACCGGCCGGAGACCTTCGCCGAGGTGATCGGCCAGGACCACGTCACCGGCCCGCTGCGCGCGGCGCTGAGGAACAACCGGGTGCACCACGCCTACCTCTTCTCGGGCCCGCGCGGCTGCGGCAAGACCACCAGCGCCCGGATCCTTGCCCGCTGCCTCAACTGCGAGCAGGGCCCGACCGACGAGCCGTGCGGCGTGTGCCGCTCGTGCGTCGACCTGGCTCGTGGCGGGCCGGGCTCCATCGACGTGATCGAGATCGACGCGGCGAGCCACGGCGGCGTGGACGACGCCCGCGACCTGCGCGAACGCGCGTTCTTCGCCCCGGTCAGCAGCCGCTACAAGGTCTACATCATCGACGAGGCGCACATGGTCTCCCCGCAGGGCTTCAACGCCCTGCTCAAGCTCGTCGAGGAGCCTCCCGAGCACCTCAAGTTCGTGTTCGCGACCACCGAGCCCGAGAAGGTCATCGGCACGATCCGGTCGCGGACCCACCACTACCCGTTCCGGCTGATCCCGCCGCGCACGCTGTCGGACTACCTGCGCCTGCTGTGCGACAAGGAGGGGGTGCGGATCGACCCCGCGGCGCTGCCCCTGGTGGTGCGGGCCGGTGGCGGCTCGGCGCGGGACACGCTGTCGGTGCTCGACCAGCTCATCGGCGGCGCCGGTCCCGACGGGGTCACCTACGAGCTCGCGACCGGGCTCCTCGGCTACACGCCGGACACGCTGCTCGACGAGGTCGTCGACGCCTTCGCCGCCGGTGACGGCCGCACGGTGTTCGGCGTGGTGGACAAGGTCATCGAGACCGGCCAGGACCCGCGGCGCTTCACCGAGGACCTGCTGCGGCGGCTGCGTGACCTGGTGATCATCGCCGCGGTCCCCGACGCCCCGGCCACCGGGCTCATCGACGTGCCGGAGGACGTCGGCGAGCGGCTGGTCGCCCAGGCCGCCCGGTTCGGCCGGGCCGACCTGAGCCGCGCGGCCGACCTCGTCGCCGACGGGCTCACCGAGCTGAAGGGTGCCACCGCGCCCCGGCTGCTCCTCGAGCTGATCTGCGCGCGGGTGCTGCTCCCGGGCGCCGACGACACCGCCGCCGGGGTGATGGCCCGCCTGGACCGGCTGGAGAAGCGGATGTCCATCGAGGGTGTTCCCTCCGCCGCCGGGCCGGCCCGGCCGGCGCCGGTCGAGCGCACCCCCCCGGGCGAGCGGACCCCGCCGGCCGCGCCGGTGGAGACCCCGGCGGCCCGGCCGTCCGCCCCGCCTCGCCCCGTCGAGACCGCCCCGAGCCCCGAGACCCAGCCGAGCGCGGCGGCTCCGCCCGCCGCGGAGACGCCGCCGACCGCGGTGGCCCCGTCCTCCGGGCTGGGCCTGGTCGAGGTGCGCCGGCTCTGGCCGGACCTGCTCGACCGGGTCAAGCAGCTGCGCCGCTACACCTGGATCCTGCTCAGCCAGAACGCCCAGGTCGCGGCCGTCGACGACAAGACACTGACGGTCGCGCTGGTCAACGCCGGTGCGCGCAACTCCTTCGTGGGTGGCGGCAGCGAGGAGATCCTGCGCCAGGCCGCGATCGACGTGATCGGGCACGACTGGCGGATCGAGGCCATCGTGGACTCGACCGCGGAGCCGGGCAGCCACGACGTGGCGGTCACCCGGCCCGCGGTGCCGCCCACGGCCCCGCCCACCGATCCGCCCAGCGATCCGCCCGCGGCTCCGTCCGCGACTCCGTCCGGGCCCCAGGCCGCGGCGCCGGAGCCGCCGCCGAGCCCGCCGCCGACCCGGCGTCCCGCCGACCCCGCGGCGATCTCGAGCGCGCGCGAGGCCATCCAGGAGACCCGCCCGAAGGGGCCGGGACGCTCCCAGCAGCAGGAGCCCGACGCCGCCGACGACGACGTCGACCCCGACGACCCGGACGCCGACGACCACGCGCTCGGCGGTGCGCAACTCCTCGAGCGTGAGCTCGGTGCGAGGATCATCGAGGAGATCAGGCACGACTGACCGCTCCCCGCGGCCGTGCCTTCCGACACTGAAAGCGAGTCACCACAGATGACCGAGGCAAACCCGTTCGGCGAGGGCGGATTCGACATGAACGCGCTGCTCCAGCAGGCGCAGCAGATGCAGCAGCAGATGGTCGCCGCCCAGGAGGAGATCGCTGCCACCACGATCGACGGCACGGTCGGCGACGGGCTGGTCAGCGTGACCGTCAACGGCCACGGCGAGCTGGTCGGGGTGAAGATCCGCAAGGGCTCCTTCGACCCCGAGGAGACCGAGGACCTCGAGGACCTGATCGTCGCGGCCTACCGGGACGCCAAGGCCAAGGCCGACGAGCTGGCCCGCGAGAAGCTGGGTCCGCTGGCCGGGGGGCTCGGCGGGGACGAGTCGGGCGGCCCGGGCACGCCGATCGGCTTCTAGCCGATGTACGAAGGTGTCGTCCAGGACCTGATCGACGAGCTGGGCCGGCTGCCCGGCGTGGGCCCCAAGAGCGCGCAGCGGATCGCCTTCCACATCCTGCAGACCGACCCGGTCGACGTACGCCGGCTCGCGCAGGTGCTGCTCGAGGTCAAGGAGCGGGTGCGCTTCTGCGCGATCTGCGGCAACGTCGCCGAGGAGGAGACCTGCCGCATCTGCCGGGACCAGCGCCGTGACCCCGCCGTGCTCTGTGTCGTGGAGGAGTCCAAGGACGTGGTGGCCATCGAGCGGACCCGTGAGTTCCGGGGCCGCTACCACGTGCTCGGCGGCGCGATCTCCCCGATCGAGGGGATCGGGCCGGACGACCTGCGCATCCGGGAGCTGATGACGCGGCTCGCCGACGGGGTGGTGACCGAGGTCATCTTGGCCACCGACCCGAACCTCGAGGGTGAGGCCACGGCGACGTACCTCACACGCCTGCTGAAGCCCATGGGGTTGCGCGTCACGCGACTTGCGAGTGGACTTCCCGTAGGAGGAGATCTGGAGTACGCCGACGAGGTCACCCTCGGACGCGCTTTCGAAGGGAGAAGAGCCGTCGATGAGTGAACCGACCCCGCCCGCGGCGATCGACAGCGAGCTGGAGGACTTCGCCCAGCAGATCGCCGACCAGATCGGGAGCTTCCTGCTGGCGTTGCAGGCGATCGCCCGGGGAGAGGCGACCGGCGGCCAGGCCGTCTCCCTGCTGCTGCTGGAGGTCAGCCAGGTGCTGCTCGCCGGAGGCCGCCTCGGCGTGCATGCCGACTTCACCCCCGCCGAGGAGTACGAGCCCGACGCCGGGCCGGACCCCGACCTCGACGCTATGCGGCTGCGGCTCGCCGTGCTGCTCGAGAGCGTCGACGCCTACGTCGAGGTGTTCGACCCCTACGTCGACCCGCCGGAGATGGTCTCCTCCCTGCTCTCCGACGACCTGACCAGCATCGCGACCGCGCTCGCGCACGGCCTGCAGCACTACCGGGCCGGGCGGGTGAGCGAGGCGCTGTGGTGGTGGCAGTTCTCCTACGTCTCCACCTGGGGCAACGAGGCCAGCGGGGTGCTGCGTGCGCTGCAGTCGATCGTCGCCCACGACCGGCTCGACGCCGAGTTCGAGAGCGAGCAGGACCAGGTCGCGGCCGCCGACGAGCTGCTCGAGTCCGCAAACCCGTAGACCGGCCGGCGCTCCGGCCGACGGCGCGGCCGGCCGTCTTGCCATGCGTCCGCGCCGGTCGCGCCGGTCCGGTCGCTCGGTAGAATCGTGCGGGCCGGCACCGACCAGACCAGACCGAGGAGAACCGTGGGCATCGTCGTGCAGAAGTACGGGGGATCCTCCGTCGCCGACGCCGACGGCATCAAGCGGGTCGCCCAGCGGATCGTGGACGCCAAGCGGGCCGGCAACGACGTGGTCGTGGTGGTCTCGGCGATGGGCGACACCACCGACGAGCTCATCGACCTCGCCCAGCAGGTGTCCCCGCTGCCCTCGGGTCGGGAGCTGGACATGCTGCTCACGGCCGGTGAGCGGATCTCGATGGCCCTGCTCGCGATGGCGATCGGGAACCTGGGCCAGGAGGCCCGGTCCTACACCGGGAGCCAGGCCGGGGTGATCACCGACAGCGTGCACGGCAAGGCCAAGATCATCGACGTCACCCCCGGCCGACTCGAGCGGGCGCTGGAGATGGGCGCGGTCGCGATCGTGGCCGGGTTCCAGGGGGTCAGCCAGGACACCAAGGACATCACCACGCTGGGGCGGGGCGGCTCGGACACCACCGCGGTCGCGCTGGCCGCGGCGCTCAACGCCGACGTCTGCGAGATCTACAGCGACGTCGACGGGGTGTTCACCGCGGACCCGCGCATCGTGCCCTCGGCCCGCAAGCGTGACGTCATCTCCTACGAGGAGATGCTGGAGATGGCGGCCTGCGGGGCCAAGATCCTGCACCTGCGGTGCGTCGAGTACGCCCGTCGCTACCAGATGCCGATCCACGTCCGGTCGTCGTTCAGCCAGAAGACCGGGACCTGGATCACCGATACCGAAGAGGGAGCCGACATGGAGCAGGCCATCATCGCGGGCGTCGCGCACGACCGCAGCGAGGCCAAGATCACCGTGGTGGGGGTCCCCGACAAGGTCGGTGAGGCGGCCCGGATCTTCGAGGCGCTGTCCGAGGCCCAGGTCAACCTCGACATGATCGTGCAGAACGTCTCGGCGGCATCCACGAACCTGACCGACATCTCCTTCACGCTGCCCCGCGACGACGGCCAGGCCGCGATGTCCTCGCTCGCGCGGATCAAGGACGAGGTCGGCTACGACTCGCTGCTCTACGACGACCAGATCGGCAAGGTCTCCCTGATCGGCGCGGGGATGCGCTCGCACCCCGGCATCACCGCGAAGTTCTTCGCCGCACTGGCCTCGGCCGGCGTGAACATCGAGATGATCTCCACCTCCGAGATCCGGATCTCGGTGATCGTCGACGAGGTGCAGGTCGACGACGCGGTCGCGGCCACCCACCACGCGTTCGACCTCGACTCCGACGACGTCGAGGCCGTGGTGTACGGCGGGACCGGGCGATGAGCCGACCCGCCGAGGGGCTGCGGCTCGGCATCGTGGGCGCCACCGGACAGGTCGGCGCCGTGATGCGGGAGATCCTGCTCGAGAGGGGCTTCCCGGTCGCGGAGATCCGGTTCTTCGCCTCCGCGCGGTCCGCCGGAACCACCCTGGCGTGGGGTGAGCACGAGGTCGTCGTGGAGGACGCCGCGACCGCGGACCCCTCCGGGCTCGACGTCGCGCTGTTCTCGGCCGGCGCCGGGACCTCCCGCGAGCTCGCGCCCAGGTTCGCGGCCGCCGGCGCGGTCGTCGTGGACAACTCCTCCGCCTGGCGCATGGACCCGGAGGTGCCGCTCGTGGTCAGCGAGGTGAACCCGCAGGCCGTCGCCCGGGCGCGCAAGGGCATCATCGCCAACCCGAACTGCACCACGATGGCCGCGATGCCGGTGCTCCGCCCGCTGCACGAGGAGGCCGGCCTGGTGCGCCTGGTGGCCAGCACCTACCAGGCGGTCTCGGGCTCGGGCGTCGCCGGTGTCTCGGAGCTCGCCGGCCAGGTGGCCGCGGTCGGGGACCGGGGCCGCGAGCTCGCCCGCGACGGTTCCGCGGTGGCCCTCCCCGCCCCGGTGAAGTACGCCCGGCCCATCGCGTTCAACGTGCTGCCGATGGCCGGGTCGGTCGTCGACGACGGCACCGAGGAGACCGACGAGGAGCAGAAGCTCCGCAACGAGAGCCGGAAGATCCTCGACATCCCGGACCTGAGGGTCTCGGGCACCTGCGTGCGGGTGCCGGTGTTCACCGGCCACTCGCTGTCGATCAACGCGGAGTTCGCCCGGCCGCTCCCGGCCAAGCGCGCCGCCGAGCTGCTGCGCGACGCCCCGGGCGTGGCGCTCACCGACATCCCGACGCCGTTGGAGGCGGCCGGCAAGGACCCGAGCTTCGTGGGCCGGATCCGGCAGGACCCCGGCGTGGACGACGAGCGCGGGCTGGCGCTGTTCGTCAGCAACGACAACCTACGCAAGGGCGCGGCGCTCAACACCGTGCAGATCGCCGAGCTGGTCGCCGCCGCCCGGTTGCGCTGACCGGTTGCGCTGACCGACCCGGCTGACCCGCTCGGGGAGCGGGTCAGCGGACGTCGTGGTCGGGACCGGGCTCAACGGTCTCCACGAACCGCGTGGTCACCCAGTGCGCGAGGGAGTACGCCGCCGCGCCGATCGCCGGCACCGCGAGGAACATCCACCCGGAGAAGAGCTCCTCCATCAGGGCCACCAGCACCACCACGGCGGTCACGCCCACGGCCAGGAAGCTGGTGCTGCGCGGCTCCGACACCCTGAACCAGGCCAGCAGCAGCCCGCCGGCCAGCACCATCAGCACCAGCACGGCCAGCAGCAGGAAGACGCCCGGCCCGCCGCAGGAGTGGGTGCCGCGCACGGCGTCACAGCCCTGGAGCGAGGCGTAGGTCAGCCCGGCGCCGAACAACCCGACCAGCAGCCCGGTGAGGACGGCCGCGACCTGCGCCGGCACTGCGGGCCGCGACGGCCCCGACGGCTTGGACGGCTTGGACGGCCCCGACGTGGCCCGGCGGGCCGCTCGCTCGGCACGGCGGCCGCCGCGGGCGACCTCCGGCTCGGCTGTCGGCTCCGGCTCCGGGGCAGGGGCCACGGGCTCCGCTGCGGGTGCCGGCTCGGAGGCGTGCTCGGCCGTCGCCTGCGGGTCGGTCTCGGCCGGAGGTTCCTGGCCCGCGGGCCCGCGCCGCCGCCTGCGTCCGAACAACGAGGGCAGCTCGAGGGACGGCTCGGCGCGCCGGTCGCCTGGCTTGTCACCCATGACCGGGATTCTGCCAGATCAGGGGGCTTCGACCGGGTCTCCCGCGGGCGGTTCAGTGCTTGCGGTCGTGGGGGATGATCTCGGGCTTGGCCTTGGCGTCGGCCTTCGCGTGCTTCTCGGCCCGTTTCTCCTTCAGCGACTTGCCTGCCTTCTTCGACATGTGCTGTCGTGGGGACTTGTCGGCCATGGTTTCTCCCTGGGGACGTGGCGGGACGTGGACGGTGACGCCGTGCTTCGACAGTACGCCTGTTGCGCGCCCGGGGGAGCGACCCTCGGCCCCCACAAACAGGACTTTCGGCCCCTCCCCGGACAGGGTCCGGCGGACAAACTTTGCTGGTCGAGACCCTGCAGCAGAAACCGGAGCCCCCGTGACGGAGACCAACTCGCTCGCGCCCGCCGCACGCGAGAGCGAGCCCGCCCACCGCAGCCCCGGTCTGATGCTCGGCCTGGCCACCGTCGGGTTCGCGATCAACTTCTGGGCGTGGGCGCTGCTCAGCCCGCTCGGACCGGTGTTCCGCGCCAGCGGGAAGCTCGGCGTGCTCAGCGAGTCACAGGTCGCGCTGATCGTCGCGGTCCCCGTGATCGTCGGCTCGGTGGGGCGCATCCTGGCGGGCGCACTGACCGACAAGTACGGCGGCCGCGAGATGTTCGTGATCGTCTCGCTGGCCACGATCGTCCCGATCCTGTTCATCGGCTACTACGGGCAGACGAGCTACGCCGCGCTGCTGGTCGGGGGCTTCTTCCTCGGCATCTCCGGGACGTCGTTCGCCGTCGGCGTGCCGTTCGTGAACGCCTGGTTCCCTCCGGAGCGCCGCGGACTGGCCGTGGGCGTCTTCGGCGCGGGCATGGGCGGCACGGCGATCAGCGCCCTGACCACGGTGAAGCTCTACGAGGCCAGCGACAAGGCACCGTTCCTGGCCGCGTCGGTGGCGCTGGCCGGGTTCGCGCTCGTCGCCTGGCTGGTGATGGAGGACGCGCCCGGGCGGACCGCCCCGACGGTCTCCCTGATGAGCCGGCTGTCGGCCAACGCCCGGCTGCCGATCACCTGGCAGGCCTGCATCCTCTACGCGGTGGCGTTCGGCGGCTACGTGGCCTTCTCCGTCTACCTGCCCGCCTACCTGAAGACCGCCTACCACCTGGAGCCGGCGGACGCCGCCAACCGGATGGCCGGGTTCGTGGTGCTGGCGGTGCTGATGCGTCCCGTGGGTGGTTGGCTCTCGGACCGGGTCGGGCCGATCCCGGTGCTGTCGGTCGGCTACGCCGTCGTGGTGGCGGGAGCCGCGGTTGCGGCCACGACGCCGATCCTCGCGCACGTCGGGACGGCGGCGTTCCTGGCGATGGCGATGGCGCTGGGCTCCGGCACGGGTGCGACGTTCGCGCTGATCGCGCGGGTGACCGAGCCTGCACGGGTCGGCGGGGTGACCGGGCTGGTCGGCGCCGCCGGGGGCCTGGGCGGCTTCGTGCCGCCGCTGATCATGGGCTACGTCTACGGGCGCACCGACTCCTACGCCATCGGCCTGGCGCTGCTGGCCGTGACGGCGGCGCTGACCCTGGTGCTCACCCTGACCGTCGTCCGGCACACCGAGCGCGCCCACGAGACCCGGCTCCTTCACCGTTGAGCGGACCGTGGGTAGAGTCCGAGACCAGCACCCAGCCGCAACGTGAGGATCGTCTGTGAGCACTGACGTCCAGCCCGAGGGAAAGCACGACGGCCGAGAGGTCGGTCTGGACGGGGCGTTGACCGACGCGCTGGTCAGGAGCCGACGCTTCTTCACCAAGGGCACGATCTCGACGGACCTCAGGACCCTGTCGAAGGTCGGTGGCCGCGAGGCCGACGACTTCTACCGGGACCGGTGGAGCCACGACAAGGTGGTCCGGTCGACGCACGGGGTGAACTGCACCGGGTCCTGCTCGTGGAAGGTCTACGTCAAGGACGGGATCATCACCTGGGAGACCCAGCAGACCGACTACCCGTCGGTCGGCCCCGACTCGCCGGAGTACGAACCGCGCGGCTGTCCGCGCGGCGCGGCGTTCTCCTGGTACACCTACTCGCCGACGCGGGTCCGCTACCCCTACGTCCGTGGCGTGCTGCTGCAGATGTACCGCGAGGCCAAGTCCCAGCACGACGGCGACCCGGTGCGGGCCTGGGCCCACATCGTCGAGAACCCGCTGCGTGCCAAGAACTACAAGTCCGCGCGCGGCAAGGGCGGCCTGGTGCGAGCCTCGTGGGAGGAGGCCACCGAGCTGGTCGCGGCCGCCCACGTCTACACGATCAAGAAGTGGGGCCCCGACCGGGTCGCCGGCTTCTCGCCGATCCCGGCGATGTCGATGGTCTCCCACGCCTCCGGCGCCCGGTTCGTGAACCTCATCGGCGGCTCGATGCTGAGCTTCTACGACTGGTACGCCGACCTCCCGGTGGCCTCGCCGCAGGTGTTCGGCGACCAGACCGACGTCCCGGAGTCCGGCGACTGGTGGAACGCCGGCTACCTGGTGATGTGGGGTTCGAACCTCCCGGTCACACGCACCCCGGACGCGCACTGGATGACCGAGGCGCGCTACCGGGGGCAGAAGGTCGTCGCGGTCGCCCCGGACTACGCCGACAACGTCAAGTTCGCCGACGAGTGGCTGCCCGCCCGGCCCGGCACCGACGCCGCCCTGGCGATGGCGATGGGCCACGTGGTGCTCAAGGAGTTCTTCGTCGACCGGCAGACGCCGTACTTCACCGACTACGTGAAGAAGTACACCGACCTTCCCTACCTGGTGAAGCTGGACGAGGCCGCGGAGGGCTCCTTCACCGCAGGGAAGTTCCTGACCGCGGCGGACCTCGCTGCGCTTCGAGCACGAGGAGAACCCGGCGTTCAAGCCGGTCCTGATCGACGCCCGCACCGACGAGCCGGTGGTTCCGAACGGCTCCCTGGGGCACCGCTACGGCGAGAGCGGCGTCGGCCGCTGGAACCTCGAGCTCGGCACGGTGGACCCGAAGCTCTCGCTGATCGACACCTCCCACGACACCGCCGTGGTGCGGATGCCGCGTTTCGACACCGCGGACGGAGCGCCCGGCGACCTGGAGCGTGGCGTGCCGGTCCGGCGCGTCGGGGAGCACCTGGTCACGACCGTCTTCGACCTGCTGCTCGCCCAGTACGGCGTCGGACGGGACGGGCTGCCGGGGCGGTGGGCGGCCTCCTACGACGACGCCTCCTCGCCGTACACCCCTGCCTGGCAGGAGCCGATCACCGGCGTGCCGGCGTCGGCGGCCGCGCGCGTGGGGCGCGAGTTCGCGCGCAACGCCGAGGAGTCCCGGGGCCGGTCGATGATCGTGATGGGCGCCGGCACCAACCACTGGTTCCACTCCGACACGATCTACCGGTCGTTCCTGACCCTGACCACGCTGACCGGCTGCCAGGGCGTCAACGGCGGCGGCTGGGCGCACTACGTGGGCCAGGAGAAGGTCCGGCCGATCACCGGCTACACCCAGGTCGCCAACGCGCTCGACTGGAGCCGGCCGCCGCGCAACATGATCCAGACCGCGTACTGGTACCTGCACACCGACCAGTTCCGCTACGACCACTTCGGCGCCGACACGCTGTCGGCGACGACCGGCCGCGGCCGGCTGGCCGGCAGGTCCACCGCCGACGTCATCGCGGAGAGCGCGCGGATGGGCTGGATGCCCTCCTACCCGACGTTCGACCGCAACCCGCTGGAGATCGCCGACGAGGCGGCCGCGGCGGGCAAGCCGGTCGCGGAGCACGTCGTCGAGCAGCTGAGGTCCGGCGACCTCCGCTTCGCGGGCGAGGACCCGGACGCACCCGAGAACTTCCCGCGGATCCTCTCTGTCTGGCGGGCCAACCTGCTGGGGTCCTCCGGCAAGGGCAACGAGTACTTCCTCAAGCACCTGCTCGGGGCCGACTCCTCGCTCCGGGCCACCGAGGCTCCCGAGGGGAGCCGTCCCCGCGACGTGAAGTGGCACGAGCAGGCACCCGAGGGCAAGCTGGACCTGCTGCTCACCCTGGACTTCCGGCAGACCAGCACCACGGTGTTCTCCGACGTCGTGCTGCCGGCCGCGACCTGGTACGAGAAGCACGACCTGAACACCACCGACATGCACCCGTTCGTGCATTCGTTCAACCCCGCGATCGCGCCGCCCTGGCAGTCCCGCACGGACTGGGACGCGTGGCAGACCATCGCGGCGAAGTTCAGCGAGCTCGCCGCCACCCACCTGGGGGTCCGCAAGGACGTGGTGGCGGTGCCGCTGATGCACGACACCCCCGACGCGATGGCCAACCCGCACGGCGTGGTGCGTGACTGGAAGGCCGGAGAGTGCGAGCCGGTGCCCGGGGTCACGATGCCCAAGCTGGTGGAGGTGGAGCGCGACTACGCCGCGGTCGCGGACAAGATGAACGCGCTCGGGCCGCTGATGGACAGCCTCGGCGCCACCACGAAGGGCGTCACGTTCGAGCTCGGCACGCAGGTCGACTACCTGCGGCACAAGAACGGCACGGTCCGCGGCGGCGCCGGTGACGGCCGCCCCTCGCTGAAGCGCGACGTGCACGTGTGCGAGGCGATCCTCGCGCTGTCGGGCACGACGAACGGAGCGCTGGCGACGCAGGGGTTCAAGTCGCTGGAGCGGCGCACCGGGACCAGGCTGGCCGACCTCGCCGAGGAGCACGAGGGCAAGCAGATCACGTTCGCCGACACGCAGGGCGCACCGGTGCCGGTGATCACCTCGCCGGAGTGGTCCGGGTCCGAGCACGGCGGCCGGCGCTACTCGCCGTTCACGATCAACGTGGAGCGGATGAAGCCGTGGCACACGCTGACCGGCCGGATGCACTTCTACCTCGACCACGACTGGATGACCGAGCTCGGCGAGGGGCTGCCGGTCTACCGGCCGCCGCTGAACATGGGGGCGCTGTTCGCGGAGCCGGCGATCGGGGACGTCTCCGAGACCGCCGGGGTGACGGTGCGCTACCTGACCCCGCACAACAAGTGGTCGATCCACTCGGAATACCAGGACAACCTGTTCATGCTGTCGCTCTCGCGCGGCGGCCAGAACATCTGGATGAGCGACAAGGACGCCGCGAAGGTCGGCATCGAGGACAACGACTGGATCGAGGCGGTCAACCGCAACGGCGTCGTGGTGGCCCGCGCGATCGTCTCGCACCGGATGCCCGAGGGCACGGTGTACATGTACCACGCGCAGGACCGGCTGATCGACGTACCGATCGCGGAGACGTCGGGCAAGCGCGGCGGCATCCACAACTCGCTGACCCGGCTGCTGGTCAAGCCGAGCCACCTCATCGGCGGCTACGCCCAGCTGGCGTTCGCGTTCAACTACCTCGGCCCCACCGGCAACCAGCGCGACGAGGTGACCGTGATCCGTCGGCGCAACCAGAACGTGGAGTACTGACATGCGCGTCATGGCCCAGATGGCGATGGTGATGAACCTCGACAAGTGCATCGGCTGTCACACCTGCTCGGTGACCTGCAAGCAGGCGTGGACCAACCGGTCGGGCACGGAGTACGTCTGGTTCAACAACGTGGAGACCCGGCCGGGCCTGGGCTACCCGCGCACCTACGAGGACCAGGAGACGTGGAAGGGCGGCTGGACGCTCAACAAGCGCGGCCGGCTGACGCTGAAGGGCGGCAGCAGGTTCAAGAAGCTGCTGACGATCTTCTCCAACCCCAAGCTGCCCTCGATCGACGAGTACTACGAGCCGTGGACCTACGACTACGCGACGCTCACCGACGCGCCCGCGCAGGAGCACACGCCGGTGGCCCGGCCGAAGTCGCTGATCTCGGGCAAGGACATGAAGATCGAGTGGTCGGCCAACTGGGACGACGACCTCGGCGGCTCGACCGCCAACGCGCACCGCGACCCGGTGCTGAAGAACATCGCCGACAAGGTGAAGTTCGAGTTCGAGCAGACGTTCATGTTCTACCTGCCGCGCATCTGCGAGCACTGCCTGAACCCGTCCTGCGCCGCGTCCTGCCCGAGCGGGGCGATCTACAAGCGCGAGGAAGACGGCATCGTGCTCGTCGACCAGGACCGGTGCCGGGGCTGGCGGATGTGCGTCTCGGGGTGCCCCTACAAGAAGGTCTACTTCAACCACCGCACCGGCAAGGCCGAGAAGTGCACGTTCTGCTTCCCGCGGATCGAGGTCGGTCTGCCCACCGTGTGCTCGGAGACGTGCGTGGGGCGGCTGCGCTACATCGGCCTGATGCTCTACGACGCCGACAAGGTGCTCGAGGCCGCCTCGACGCCGGACGACCAGGACCTCTACGAGGCGCAGCGCTCGGTGTTCCTCGACCCCTTCGACCCGCAGGTCGTCCGGGAGGCCGAGCGGGCGGGCATCCCGCGCGACTGGGTCGACGCCGCCCAGCGCTCCCCGATCCACGCGCTGATCAACAAGTACAAGGTCGCCCTGCCGTTGCACCCGGAGTACCGCACCATGCCGATGGTCTGGTACATCCCGCCGCTGTCACCGGTGGTCGACGTGGTCAAGGACACCGGCGAGGACGCCGAGGACAAGGGCAACCTGTTCGCGGCGATCGACGCGCTGCGGATCCCGGTCGAGTACCTCGCCGAGCTCTTCACCGCCGGGGACGTCGCGCCGGTGGACCGGACGCTGAAGAAGCTCGCGGCGATGCGTTCCTACATGCGCGACATCAACATGGGCCGGGACCCCGACGGGGCGATCCCGGAGTCGGTGGGCATGAGCGAGGAGGACATGTATGACATGTACCGGCTGCTCGCGATCGCCAAGTACGACGAGCGCTACGTGATCCCGCCGGCCCACGCCGAGCAGGCGCACTCGCTCGAGGAGCTGGCCACCGAGTGCTCGCTGGACTACGAGGGCGGCCCGGGGATGGGCGGCTCGGGTCCGTTCGGGGAGGGCTCGGGGGCGCCCACGCCGATCGCGGTCGAGAACTTCGCGATGCTGCAGGACCGGCAGACCTCCGACACGCTCGCCGCCCCGGCCGGCAAGGCGTCGCGGGTGAACCTGCTGAACTGGGACGGCAAGGGCGCGCCCCCCGGCCTGTTCCCGCCGAAGGACGGGGAGCCGAAGCAGTGAGCCGGAAGCACCCGAGGCCGACGCTGCCGCCCGAGCAGCTGCTGATCGCGTGGCAGTCCGCCTCGCTGCTGCTGGACTACCCCGACGAGGCCCTGCTCGCGCGGCTCGACGTGATCGGCTCGGCGTCGCACCGGCTGCCGGCGGCGGTCGGCGAGCCGATCCGGGAGGTCGTCGTGCACCTGGGGTCGACGCCGCTGCCCGAGCTCCAGGCCGACTACGTGGAGACGTTCGACAGCCGTCGGCGCTGCAACCTCTACCTGACCTACTTCGCGCACGGCGACACCCGCAAGCGCGGCGTCGCGCTGCTGCGGTTCAAGCAGACCTACCTGCGGTCCGGGTTCGTCCTCGACGAGAGCGAGCTGCCCGACCATCTGTGCGTGGTGCTGGAGTACGCCGCGACCGTCGACCAGGACCTCGGCCGCTCGCTGATCCTCGACCACCGGGCCGGACTGGAGCTGCTGCGGCTGTCGCTGCGGGACCGCCGGTCGCCGTGGGCCCCGGCCGTCGACGCGGTCACCGCCACCCTGCCGCCGCTGCGCGGCGACGAGCGCGACGCCGTACGCCGGCTCGCCGCCGAGGGGCCACCCGAGGAGGAGGTGGGGCTCGCACCCTTCACCCTCCCCGAGCCCCTGCCGACCCCTACCTTCCCGGGAGCCCGCACGTGAACCAGTTCCTCTGGGTGGTCTTTCCCTACATCTGCCTGACGGTCTTCGTGGTCGGCCACTTCTGGCGCTACCGCTACGACAAGTTCGGCTGGACCACCCGCTCCTCCCAGCTCTACGAGGACCGGCTGCTGCGCATCGGCAGCCCGTTGTTCCACTTCGGGATCCTGGCGGTCTTCCTCGGCCACGTGATGGGGCTCGGCGTGCCCAAGTCGTGGACCGAGGCGGTCGGCGTCTCCGAGGGCCTCTACCACTTCATGGCGGTGTCGATCGGCGCGGTGGCCGGGTTCGCCACGCTGGTGGGCATGGTGATCCTGATCTACCGGCGGCGCACGGTGGGCCCGGTGTTCTCGGCGACCACGAAGATGGACAAGGCGATGTACGCCGTGCTCGCGACCGTGATCGTGCTGGGCCTGGTCAACACCGTCGCGGCGAACGTCCTCACGCACTACGACTACCGGGAGGGCGTGTCGATCTGGTTCCGCGGGATCTTCCGCTTCGACCTGCACCCCGACCTGATGGCCGAGGCGCCGTGGAGCTTCCAGCTGCACGGGCTGGTCGCGATGTTCCTGTTCGCGCTGTGGCCGTTCACCCGGCTGGTGCACGTGTTCAGTGCGCCGCTCGGCTACCTCACCCGCCCCTACATCGTCTACCGCAGCCGCGACGACCAGGCCCTGGGCAGCCACCGGCCCCGCCGCGGCTGGGAACGGATCGGGTCCTGAGATGTGCGAGCACTGCGGGTGCCGCGAGGTCGAGCCGATCGCCGAGCTGATGGACGAGCACCTGCGGCTGATGGAGGTCGCCGGCGACGTCCGGCGGTCGCTCGGCGCGGGGGACCGGCGCACCGCGGTGGCCCACCTGGGCGTGCTCGCCGGCTACCTCGACCGGCACGTGCACCGCGAGGAGGCCGGCATCTTCGCCGCGCTGCGGGACGAGGGAGAGTTCGTCGACGAGGTCGAGCTGCTCGAGAAGGAGCACCGGACCTTCGACGAGCAGGTGGCCGCGCTCGACCCCGAGAGCGACGGGTTCGAGGCCGACGTGGCCACCCTGCTGCGCGAGCTCGACGACCACGTCGAGCGGGAGAACCTCGGGATCTTCCCGGTCTCGGTGGTGACCCTCGGCGCGACCGGCTGGGACACGGTCAACCGGGCCCACGAGCAGTCGCCGACATTCCTGCGGGACGACGCCGGGTCCGGCCCGGACGAGCACTGACCCCCCTGCCCGACGCGGGGCGTCCCCCACGGAGGGATACCCATCGGAACCGGGGAATACCGCCCCGACAGGTCATGGCGGCCGTCCCGGCGGGTGGCTTCACTGGTCGGATTGTGTCGATGCGCTTCGTTCATCGAGAAGCGCAGCTATCCGAGGGGGGACCTCACATGCGTATCAGACCCACCATCCGGCGGGCCGGTGTCGTCGCGGGGGCGGCGGCCGCACTCTTCGCGCTCGGCGCCACGGCGGCCGACGCGCACGACTGCTTCATCCCGATGTACTCGCTCAACGCGCCGCACAGCGACAACTGGTTCTCGGTCACCGCCGAGGACGGGGCGTACATGTTCGGCATGCTCGACCCCGCGACCACCTGTCCCGCGCAGGTGGACGCCGGCTACGCCGCGCTCCGCGAGGCGGGGCTGCCGGTCGGCATCCGCATCTTCGGTCACATGACGATCGGCGAGGGCAACAACCTGAAGGGGGCCGAGGAGGGTCCGACGGGAAGCGGCCAGGGTGCGGCACACAACCCCAACGGCGCCAACGGGGTCGGCCTGGAGTACTTCGAGGCCGGTTCCACGGTGCCGGACGAGATGCTCGGCACCTTCGTGGCGGCCGCCGGCGCCACGAGCTGCGGGTAGCACCGCGGCACCGCCGACAACGTGAGAGGCCCCCACCGTCGGTGGGGGCCTCCTGCGTGCTTCCGGTGGTCGGGCTGACAGGATTTGAACCTGCGGCCTCCTCGTCCCGAACGAGGCGCGCTACCAAGCTGCGCCACAGCCCGAATGCCTCGGGGAGTCTACCCGAGGGGATCGGCGCTCATGAAATCGGCCTCGGCGTCAGGCGCACCAGCGTGGCCTCCGGTCGGCAGAAGAAGCGGACGGGGGCGTAGGGCGACGTGCCGAGCCCCGCGGAGACGTGCAGCCACGCCGCCCCCGGCTGCCCTACCGGGGCGTTCGCGGGGTGCCGGTGCAGGCCCTTCACCCGCTCGGTGTCGAGGTCGCAGTTGGTGACCAGGGCACCCTTCCACGGCAGGCACAGCTGGCCGCCGTGGGTGTGTCCGGCGAAGATCGCCTCGTAGCCGTCCTCCGCGAACCGGTCGAGCACCCGCAGGTACGGCGCGTGCGTCACGCCCACGCGCACGTCGGCGGTCTCGTCGGCCGGGCCCGCGACGGCCGCCAGGTCGTCGTACCCGAGGTGCGGGTCGTCGACGCCGGCGAACGCGAAGGTGGTGTCGCCGACCTTCAGGGTGTCGGTGCGGTTGGTGAGGTCGACCCAGCCCCGGTCGGTCAGGCCCGCGCGCAGCTCACGCCAGGGCAGCGGGGGGTTGTGGACGCTGCGCGTCCCGTCGTCGGGCAGCAGGTAGCGCACCGGGTTGCGCAGCGACGGGGCGAAGTAGTCGTTGGACCCGAACACGAACACGCCGGGCGCGTCGAGCAGCCGGTCGAACATGTCCAGGACGACCGGGACCGAGCGCTGGTGCGCGAGGTTGTCGCCCGTGTTCACGACCAGGTCGGGCTCCAGGTCCGCCAGCGCGCGCACCCACTCCTGCTTGCGGTGCTGTCCGGGGGTCACGTGCAGGTCCGACAGGTGCAGCACGCGCAGCGCCCGGTGCCCAGGTGGCAGCACCGGCAGGTCGACGTACCGGAGCGTGAACCAGCGCACCTCGACACCGGCGCTGTAGGCAAGGGCCGCGGAGCCCGCGAGCGCACCAAGCCCGGCGGTGCGCGCGAGGACGCGGGCGGGACGGCGGGGCGCGGACGGCATGGCTCAAGACTGCCACAGGGGCAGGCGGAAGGGCCGGGCTGCCACAATGGGGGGGTGAGTGAGCTCAAGGACCGTCTCCGCACCGACCTGACCGCCGCCATCAAGGCCCGCGACGAGCTGCGCTCGTCGACGCTGCGGATGCTGCTGTCGGCGATCACCAACGCCGAGGTGGCCGGCAAGCAGGCCCGCGAGCTCAGCGACGACGACGTGGTCGGGGTCCTCAGCACCGAGGCGAAGAAGCGCCGCGAGGCCGCCGCCGCCTTCGAGGGCGCGGGGCGCACCGCGAGCGCCGAGAAGGAGCGTGCGGAGGCGGCGGTGATCGCCGACTACCTGCCCGCCCAGCTCACCGAGGACGAGATCAAGGACCTCGTCACCTCGGCGATCGTCTCGCTGGGGGTCGCCGGCGAGGGCATGCGTGCCATGGGGAAGGTGATGGGCACGCTCCAGTCGCAGATCAAGGGCCGGGCCGACGGCGGCGCCGTGTCCGCGGAGGTCCGCCGTCAGCTCGGCTGAGCTCTTTCGGCTCAGTGCTTCTTGTGGCCGTGGCCCGGCTTGTTGTTCCCGCCGCCACCGCCGCCGCCACCGCCGCTGGGCTTGGGCGCGGGTGGGGGCGTCCCGTTGGAGACGTAGATGGTGACGGTGCTGCCGGTGCCGGTCGTGGTCCCGGCTCCGGGGGTGGTGTAGGCGACCGTGCCGTAGCCGTAGGAGCTGTCCACCATCGGCCCGACCACGGGAGTGAAGCCGGCCTTCCGGAGCACGCTCGCGGCCTGGGAGGTGCTCATGCCGTTGACCGAGGGCACCTGGACCTGCTGGCCCTGGATCGTCTGCGGGTTGGGTGCGTGGAAGGTCTTGTCGGCCAGCCACCGCTGGATGACCTTCATTGCGTCGCCCCACATCGGCCCGGCGGTGGTGGACCCGTGTGCCGTCGGGACGTAGGTGCCGGCGAGACGCTGCCCGTTGAGGCTGAGCCAGTGCCCCTCGGAGTTCGCGCCGGCGATCATCGACGCGGTGGCCAGGTTGGGGGTGTAGCCGATGAACCAGACGGCCATGTTGTCGTTGATGGTCCCGGTCTTCGCGGCCGACTCCTGGTTGAGGGCGAGCCCGGCGTCGTAGCCGAAGCCACCCGGCTGCTGCACCCCGCGAAGGATGTCGTTGACGGCGTCGGCGACGTCACTGGGGAGCACCCGCTGGCACTCCTTGGGGTAGTCCTGGAGCATCTTGCCGGCGCTGTTGAGCACCTCGGTCACCGGCCGCGGGTCGCAGTGCAGGCCGCGGGCAGCGAAGGTGGCGTAGGCGCTGGCCATCGTCAGCGGGTCGGTGTCGACGATCCCAAGCGTGAACGGGGGGAACACCTGGTTGTCGGGGACGGTGACGCCCATGGCCCGGGCCAGCTTCACCGGCTCGCACAGGCCGGTGCGCTGCTCGAGCTGGGCGAAGAACGTGTTCACCGACAGCTGGGTCCCCGTGTAGAGGTCGAACGTGCCGGCACCGGTGGAGTTCTGCAGCTTCCAGGACTCGGTGCTCTGGATGTAGCCGTCGCACCGTTTGAAGGAGTGCACCGGCAGGGAGAGCCCCTGAGGTGAGCGGATCTGCGTGGACAGCGGGATGCCCTGCTTGATGGCGGCGGCCAGCACGAACACCTTGAAGGTCGAGCCGGACTGGAAGCCGTTGGCGTCGCCGTACTTCGGCGGCACCACGTAGTTGAGGTAGGTCTCGCCCTTCTTCTTGTTGCTGCCCATCGGCCGCGACTGCGAGAGCGCCCGGACCTGCCCGTTCCCCGGCACCACGCTGGCCAAGCCACCGATCGCCTGGTCGGTGGGGCTCACGTGGCGGCGCACCGACGCGTCGGTGGCTTGCTGCATCCGCGGGTCGAGCGTGGTCTTGATCGTCAGGCCGCCGCTGTTGAGCAGCCGCCGGCGCTCGTCCTGGGTCTTGCCCAGGGCCGGGTCGGCCATGAGGTACTGCACCGCGTAGTCGCAGAAGAACGGCGCGGTCGAGGAGACGCAGCCGTTGCGGGCCGCGGTGACCTTGAGGCCGAGGCCCTTGCTCTTGGCCCGCTCGGCGTCGGAGCGGGAGATCACGTTGAGCTGGGCCATTCGGTCGATGACCACGTCGCGGCGGTCGCGGGCCCGGGCGGGGTTGTTGGTCGGGTCGTAGCCGGAGGGGTTCTTCACCAGGCCGGCCAGCAGCGCGGCCTGGCGGAGCGACAGGTTGGAGGCGGACCGGGAGAAGTAGTGGCGGGACGCGGCCTCGATGCCGTAGGCGCCGTCGCCGAAGTAGGCGATGTTGAGGTAGCGCTCGAGGATCCAGTCCTTGGAGTACTTCTGCTCGAAGGCGATGGCGTAGCGGAGCTCGTTGATCTTGCGCTGGTAGGTGTCGGCCGTCGCCGCCAGCCGCTCCTTCTTGGTGTTGGCCTGGTTGAGCAGGGTCATCTTCACCATCTGCTGGGTGATCGACGATCCGCCCTGGACGGTGCCGCCCTGGGCCTGGTTGGTCACGAACGCCCGCAGCGTCCCCTTCAGGTCGAGGGCGCCGTGCTGGTAGAAGCGGTAGTCCTCGATCGAGACGATCGCCTTGCGCATGATCGGGGCGACCTTGTCCAGTGGCACGTTGACCCGGTTCTGGTCGTAGAGGGTGGCCAGCACCGACCCGTCCCTGGCCAGCAGCCGGGTGCGCTGCGGCAGCGGCTCGGCGGCCAGGTCGGCGGGCAGCTTGTCCATCTGGTCGGCGACGCCTCGTGCGCTGAGTCCGGCGACCCCGGCGAACGGGATGGCCAGCCCGGCCACCAGGACGCCCATCACGGCTGCCACGGCCAGCATCACGCCGAGGTGGGAGGCGATCGCGGCCGGCTTGAGGCTGTCGGGTCTGCGCGGGGACATGGTCACAAGGGTACGGGAACCGCTCGCGAGCCCCACCGCTAGCGTATGGTCGCCCCGGTGTCACGCAGCGCCGCCGCCCGGCGCGTCGTACGCCGTGGCCTGAACGGACTAGCCGCCCCGGTCGCACCCGTCACAGAAGTGCGCAGCGAACCCGAAAGTCGGGCGTTCGCCCGGCCGCGCAGGACGTTCGGCCGTTCGAGCTAGTTATTTCGGACTACCACAAGTTGCTCCCTCCGTGTCTGTTTCATGCCGTTATCACTCTTTACCTTTTTAGGTGGGGATTGACTCATGGCGGCCCGTTGGGAGCGGGCCCTCTCGGAGGGACAAGCAGATGACCTGGAACGAAGACTGGGCCTCAAAGGCGCTGTGCAACCAAGCGCGGCCCGATGAGCTGTTCGTCAGAGGAGCAGCTCAGAACCGCGCCAAGCAGCTGTGCGCCGGCTGCCCGGTCCGGACCGAGTGCCTCGCGGAGGCGCTCGACAACCAGATCGAGTGGGGTGTGTGGGGTGGGATGACCGAGCGCGAGCGCCGGGCGCTGCTGCGCCGCCGGCCCAACGTCACCTCGTGGCGGATCCTGCTCGAGACCGCGATGGCCGACCACGAGGCCACCATCGCCGCCATGTCGACCGTTTCGGTCTCCGCCTGATCGCCCGCCTGATCGCCCGCCTCAGCCGGCGAGCAGCCGGCCGATGAGGCGCAGGCCATCGAGGTCGTGCACGTCGCTGGGCAGCGCCGGCACGACCACGCTCGGCACCGCCGGGTGGGCCGCCGCGAACCGCTGCCGCAACCGGGTCTCGTGCGCGACCACTCGGGCCCGGTCGGCGTGCAACCGCAGCAGCGCCGCCGTCAGCTCGTCCCCGTCGGCCTCGGCCAGCGTCTCCGCGGCCCCCATCGCGTGCTCGCCCGAGAGCCCCCCCGGAGGCATCTGGTGGGCCCGGTTGACCACCAGGCCGGCCAGCGGCATCCGCTCCTCGCTCAACCGCTCCACGAAGTACGACGCCTCCCGCAGGGCGTCCGGCTCGGGCGCGGCGATCACCAGGAACGCCGTACCGCGGGCCTGGAGCAGCTCGAACGTCTTCTGCGCCCGCTGCCGGAAGCCGCCGAAGAGGGTGTCGAAGGCGGTGACGAACATCTGCATGTCCCGCAGCACCTGGGCGCCGAGGATCTTCGTGAGCGCGTTGGTGATCACGCCGAGCCCGGCGGTCATCAGCCGAGCGGGGCCACGGGCCGGCACGAGCAGGATCCGGATGAAGCGGCCGTCGAGGAAGCTCGACAGCCGCTCGGGGGCGTCGAGGAAGTCCAGCGCCGAGCGCGACGGCGGGGTGTCCACCACGATCAGGTCCCAGCGGCCGGAGCGTCGGGCGTCCTTGTCGAGCTGCCCGAGCTTCTCCATCGCCATGTACTCCTGGGTGCCGGCGAACGACGTCGACAGCGCCACGTAGAACGGGTTGGCGAGGATCTGGGCGGCCTTCTCCGGCGTGGCCTGGCTCTCCACGACCTCGTCGAAGGTGCTCTTCATGTCCAGCATCATCGCGTCGAGCGAACCGTCCGCGGCCTCGCCGTCGCCCACGCCCGGGACCGGCCGGGGCGTGTTGTCCAGCGACTCGATGCCCATGGACTGGGCGAGCCGGCGGGCCGGGTCGATGGTGAGCACGACGACCCTGCGGCCGCGCTCGGCGGCACGCAGGGCCAGGGCCGCCGAGGTCGTGGTCTTGCCGACCCCGCCGGAACCGGTGCACACGATGATCCGGGTGCCCGGGTCGTCGATCAGGGCGTCCACGTCGAGGGCCGGGCTGCCGTCCGGCTTGGCGGCCAGCGGGCCGACGCGCGTGCTCGACCGGCTGCTGGAGCGCGGTGCACTCATGCCATCCCCTGCTCGCACAGGTCGGCGGCGAGCTCGTAGAGGCCGCCCAGGTCGACCCCCGCGGGCAGCCGCGGCAGCTCGTAGGTGGGCACGGCGAGCTCGTCGATGCGGGCGCGTTGCTCGTCCTCGAGGGCCCGCCGCTCGGCATGGTCGCGTGCCTCCTGGAGCAACCCGTCCACCACCGTCTTGCTCGCCTTGATGCCGGCCCGCTCCAGCCCGGCCAGCACGCGGGCCCGCGGCAGCTTCCCGCGGAGGGCCCGGTCGCGGGCCTCGTCGTCGAGCTCCCGGCTGCGCACCATGTTGACCACGACACCGCCCACCGGCAGGCCCTCCTTGCGCAGCTCCTCGATGCCGTCGGCCGTCTCCTGCACGGGCATGTCCTCGAGCACGGTCACCAGGTGGACCGCCGTACGGTCCGAACGCAGCAGCGTCATCACGGTGTCGGCCTGGCTGCGGATCGGACCCACCTTGGCGAGCCCGGCCAGCTCGCTGTTGACGTTGAGGAACTGGGCGATGCGGCCGGTCGGGGGTGCGTCGAGCACGACCGCGTCGTAGTGCCGCGCGTCCTTGGACCGCTTGTTGCGGTTGACCGCCTCGTAGACCTTGCCGGTCAGCAGCACGTCGCGCACCCCGGGGGCGATGGTGGTCGCGAAGTCGATCACGCCGAACCGGTCGAGCGCCTTGCCGGCGCGACCGAGCCGGTAGTACATCGCGAGGTACTCCAGCAGCGCGGACTCCGGGTCGATGGCCAGGGCGTAGAGACTGCCGCCGCCCTCGCCCCAGACGTCGGCGGCACTGGCGATCCGACGCTCCTCGTAGGGCAGCGGGGGCACGTCGAACATCTGCGCGATGCCCTGGCGTCCCTCCACCTCGCACAGCAGCACGGTCTTGCCGCGCGAGGCGAGGGCGAGCGCGAGCGCGGCGGCCACCGTGGACTTGCCGGTGCCGCCCTTTCCCGTGACGACGTGCAGCTGGACGCCGTCCCAGTCGGTCGCTGAGGTCACGCCGTCGAGCCTAGCCGCAGCCCGCTCGCGGTGAACCAGGGTGTGACCGCGGTCATGGGCGCCGGCGTGGCTAGGGTGGGTCCCGTTGGCCGTGTGACGTGTCGGGTGCCGTCCGCGGATCGTGCTGAGGGAGGTCTTCGTGGACAAGGTCGTCGCGAGTGCCGCCGAGGCCGTGGCCGACATCGCTTCGGGGTCGACCCTGGCGGTGGGCGGTTTCGGTCTGTGCGGCGTTCCGGAGGTTCTGATCGAGGCGCTGCTGGCGCAGGGTGCCGACGAGCTGGAGGCGGTGTCGAACAACTGCGGCGTCGACGAGTGGGGGCTGGGCAAGCTGCTGCTGGAGCGGCGGATCCGGCGGATGATCTCCTCCTACGTGGGTGAGAACAAGGAGTTCGCCCGCCAGTACCTGCACGGCGAGCTCGAGGTGGAGCTGACTCCCCAGGGCACGCTGGCCGAGCGCATGCGCGCCGGCGGGACCGGCATCCCGGCGTTCTTCACCGCGACCGGGGTGGGCACCCAGGTCGCCGACGGCGGCCTGCCGTGGAAGTACGACACCGAGGGCAACGTGGTCGTCTCGTCGCCACCGAAGGAGACCCGGGTCATGAAGACCGCGGAGGGGGAGAAGGAGTTCGTGCTGGAGACCGCGATCGTGGCCGACTTCGGACTGGTGCGGGCCTGGAAGGGCGACCGCCACGGGAACCTCGTCTACCGGCAGTCCGCGCAGAACTTCAACCCTCTTGCTGCGATGTGCGGCCGGGTCACGATCGCGGAGGTCGAGCACCTCGTCGAGCCGGGGGAGATCGACCCGGCTCAGGTGCACACCCCCGGCGTCTTCGTGCAGCGGGTGGTCCCGCTCACCCCGGAGCAGGCCGACGACAAGCGGATCGAGAGGCGCACCACGCGGGGGCCCCGACCCCCGGCGGGACCGCCGGCCGCGGCCGGGTCGACCGGGACGGAGGCCTGAGATGGCGTGGACGCGTGAGGAGATGGCCGCACGGGCGGCCTCGGAGCTGACCGACGGGTCCTACGTCAACCTCGGGATCGGGCTGCCCACGCTGGTGCCCAACTACGTCGCCGACGACGTCGAGCTGGTGCTGCAGTCGGAGAACGGCATCCTCGGGGTCGGCGCCTACCCCTACGACGGGGAGGAGGACGCCGACCTGATCAACGCCGGCAAGGAGACCGTGACGCTGCGCCACGGTGCGTCCTTCTTCGACTCCGCCACCTCGTTCGGGATGATCCGCGGCGGGAAGATCGACGCCGCGATCCTGGGCGCGATGCAGGTCTCGGCGGCGGGCGACATCGCGAACTGGATGATCCCCGGCAAGATGGTCAAGGGCATGGGCGGGGCGATGGACCTGGTCCACGGCGCCAAGCGGGTGATCGTGCTGATGGAGCACGTCGCCAAGGACGGGACGTTCAAGATCGTCAACGAGTGCTCGCTGCCCTACACCGGCCTCGGCGTGGTCCAGCGCATCATCACCGACCTCGCCGTCATCGACGTGCTCCCGGCCGCCGAGGGAGGCGGCCTGCGGCTCGTCGAGCTCGCCCCCGGCGTGAGCGAGGACGAGGTCCGCGCAAAGACCGAGCCCCCGCTCGCCACCTGATTACCAGGGGATGCAGGCGATCTGTCGCTTCCCCCGGTGATCTTGCCGAGGGAAGTGACAGATCTCCCAGGGCAGCCGCGCTCAGGCGGCCGCGCGCATCAGGCGCCGGATCCGGGCCGCGGTCTCGGGGCCGCGGTGCAGGTCCGACCAGACGAGCCGGACCATGCCCCAGCCCAGGGCCTCCCGGAGCCGGTCCTCGCGGACCTTCTCCCGAAACACCGCGTCGCCGGACTCCTCACCGGGCTTGAGCAGCCGGCCGTACTTGACCCGGCCGTCGAACTCGCCGAGGAGCCGGTGCGCCGGCCAGGCGAAGTCGGTGATACCGATGAGCAGGCCGACCGCGTCGACGACGGCGTACTGGAGCTCCGGTGACGGGAGGCCGTGCGCGTAGCAGAGGTAGCGGGACCTGGACTCGCCGACCGACTCGGCTTTGCCGTCGGCCATGCGCACGGCGACCTCGAGGCCCTGCATGCCCGGCCAGCGCACCATCGGCTTGAAGACGGCCATGAGCAGCTCGGGGGACACACCGCTCCTCAGCAGGCTGTCGAGCACGACGAGGGCGGCCTCGGTGGACAGCAGGGAGGCCGTCTCGATCGCCGCCCGCACGCTGTGGATCACGAGCACGCCGTTGGTCTCGACCAGGTCGGAGGGGGTGCAGAAGCCCTCGTGGTGCACGACGTCTGCCTCGGTGCGGCCCGCGGCCCCGTCCAGCCTGGTTACGTGCACCAAGGAGAGGTCGGCATCCCAGACGGCGAGGCCGTGCAGCAGCGCCGCGCTGGTGTGGCTGAGCGCCACCCGCTCGCCGAGCTTGCTGGCTACGGCGTGGGCCCGGGCGAGGTGCAGCTCCACCGCCGTCGACGTGGCCCACAGATCGGCGTGGGTGTAGACGCCTTGCCGGAGCCGCCGCCAGAGCCTTGCCTTGAGGGCTCGCCGGATCGCGTTGTCGTCGTAGCCCTGCGCGAGTGCGTCGGTGCGGGTGAAGTAGCCCTGGGTCTCGGCGAGGATCCGAAGTCTGTCCATGGGCGGATCCTGCGCGGTACGGCGGCGCATCCCCGGGTGTGCTCGAGGAGCTGTGGACCGTCGGTGCGGCTGACCACCTGTGGACGGCATCTGGACCGACGCGCGTCGACGTACCGGTGGCCGGTGTGCCGGGGGGCGACGTACCGGGGGGCGACGTACCGGGGCAACCCGTCACTTCCCGCGGCAAGATCACCGAGGGGCGCGACAGTTCGCCTGCATACCTTGGTAATCAGGCGGCCCCGGGCGGCGGTCAGAGGTCGGGGTGCCTGGTGGCCACCCGGTAGAACCCGGAGTGGAACACCAGCGGCTCGCCTCCGGGGGCGTCGTACGACTCGATCTCCCCGAAGAACACGACGTGGTCGCCGGCGTCGACGCGCTGGGTGCGCCGGCACACGAAGTGGGCGACGGTCCCCTCGAGCACGGGCGGGCGTACGGCGTCCGCGTGGTCGACCTGGTCGCCGGGCACCAGGGTCACCCCCTCGAACTTGTCCGCGCCCGAGGTGGAGAACTGACGCGACAGATGGTGCTGGTCGGAGGCGAGGACGTTGACCGCGAACCGGTCCGCGGCCTCGAACGCCGGCAGCGACGGCGACCTCTTCGCCGCGGCCCAGAGCACCAGCGGCGGGTTCAGGGAGACCGACGTGAACGAGTTCGCGGTCATCGCCCAGCGGTTGCCGTCGGCGTCCTCGACGGTCACCACCGTCACCCCGGTGGCGTACTGCCCGAGGGCCCGGCGCAGGTCCCGGGTGTCGAACCTCGACGTCTCCGCCTCCCGCTGCGCCGCGATGAACGCGTGCGCCTCGACCGCGTCGAACCACCACGGGCTGAACAACCGGGCGTCGTCGACCCCGGCGGCCATCTGCGCGGCGACCCCCGGGTGCTCCTGCGCCGCGTCGATCACCGCCCGCTGGTGCGGCGTCGCGGGCTGGAGCCACGAGTTGGTCCAGGCGGTCGCCCACTGGGCCCACCCGCGCCAGAAGTTCTCGAAGGTGCGCTGCATCCAGTCGGCGTCGAGGACCCCGTCGTGCGCGGTGATCGCCTCGAGGTAGAACGACGCCGACTTGATCGCGTTGTTCGACCCCTGGCTGGTCAGCGGGTCGTTGAGCACCACCACGTCGGCCATCCCGAGGACGGGGGCGCCCGAGGGAAGCACCCCCACCGGACGCCGTACCGTCGGGGTGATCCGCCCGCTCAGCACCGACCGGTCGTCGACAGCCCGGTGGTCGCCCAGCCGCGCGGCCTCGCTCGGGAAGTGCTCGGCGAGCACCTGCTCCAGCCGCGCGACGTGCTCCCCCGTCGTGGACACGTCGTCCCAGCAGTCCAGCGGTCCGCCCGGCACGCCCTCCACGACGAAGATGTCGCACGGCCCGCCGACGGTCAGGGCCGGGCAGGTGAAGCACTCGCCGACCCCCTCCACGCTGTGGTAGCGCAGGGACGGGCCGCCGGGGTCCGGCCGGACGCCGTACAGGTAGGTCAGCGAGGCGACCCGTTGCGGCGAGGTGTACGGCGACCGGGCGCGGTCGACCTCGAACAGCGCCCCGAGCCCACCGCGGCCCGTGGACACCACCACCAGGTCGTGGTCGCGGGCCAGGTCCTCCAGGTCGTCGACGGTCGCGGAGCGGACCACGACCTTGCCGCCGCGGCGCTCGATCTCGTCGAGCAGCAGCGGCACCCTCAGCCGCTGGTCGATCGACCGAGCCGGGGTGCCGAACGAGGTGGCGAAGCTTGCGCGGGACCCGTCCAGCCGCAGGGTGTCGTAGGACATCCGCGCGATCAGGGGTGCCGCGGGCAGCAGGTCGGAGATCCCGAGCGCGGTCTCGGCCTCGAGGGCGGACTCGAAGGTGATCTGGCTCGACATCACCGAGCCGCCGCGGATCTCCTCCCCGGTCCGGTCGGAGACCAGGGTCACCTCGTGGCGCTGGCGCAGCAGGCCGAGCGCCAGCGCGGTGCCGGCGGGCCCGGCTCCGACCACGGCGACCCGGCGGGGTGCGGCATCCATGTCCCCCACGATCTCACCCGC
Organism: uncultured Actinomycetota bacterium; assembly: GCA_963838025.1. Taxonomy (GTDB): domain Bacteria; phylum Actinomycetota; class Actinomycetes; order Propionibacteriales; family Nocardioidaceae; genus Nocardioides_B. Next base: position 60,594 of record CAWIPF010000002.1, on the reverse strand, counting down.
CTCGTACGGCGGACACGACGGCCGGCCATGCCGCCGACATCGGGTCGATCGGCCCGAAGTGCCCGATACCCGCGAGCTCGCGCAGGTCCACGAACGGGTACCGCGCCGCCAGCCCCCGGCTGTTGCCCACCGGCACGACGTCGTCCTCGGTGCCGTGGACGACCACGACGTCGCAGGCGGGCCGGCGTGCGAACCGGGTGGCCGGGTCGGCCGCGTCGTACCGCTCGGGGACCTCGTCCGGTGCACCGCCGAGCAGGGCCTGGGTGGCTCCGTCGCCGAGGTTCTCGCGGGCGGCGGCGCGCAGGTCGCCGACGGGGGCGAGGCCGACCACCCGGTCGACCGGGTGGTCCTGACCGGCGAGCCAGAGCGCGAGGTGGCCCCCGGCCGAGTGGCCGACGACGGTCGTGGTGGTGACCATGACGCCCAGGCCGACCAGCAGCTGCGGGACCAGGCCGAGGGCGGCGTCGACGTCCTCGGCGGTCGCGGGCCAGCCGCCGGCGCCACCGACCCGGCGGTACTCCGGGGTGGCCACCACGAGCCCCTGCGCGCGCAGGGCCGTGGCCAGCGGCCGGGTGTGCACCCGGTCGTGGACCTGCCGCCAGAACCCGCCGTGCAGCAGCACCACCAGCGGCCGTGGCCCGGCGTCCGGCAGGTGCACGTCGAGGATGCCGTCCTCGTGCGGGGCGTAGCGCACGACCGCGTCCGGGAGGTCGGCGGGAGCGGCTGAGTACTCGGAGCTCACCTCAGCAGGCTAGCGACGGGGGCACATCGGGGGGCAGGTCTTCCCCCGGCCGGGGCCGGACCGCCCCGGTCCCGCGGAGCGGCTAGGCTCGCGGGCATGACGAAATGGGAATACCTGACCGCCCCGGTCCTGGTGCACGCCACCAAGCAGATCCTCGACAACTTCGGCGAGGACGGATGGGAGCTGGTGCAGGTGGTGCCGGGTATGAACCCCGAGAACCTGGTCGCGTACTTCAAGCGGCCGAAGGCATGAGTAGCCCCGAGCAGCGGCTCGCGGAGCTCGGCCTCGCGGTGCCGGAGGTGGCCAAGCCGGTCGCGGCGTACGTGCCGGCGGTCCGCAGCGGCAACCAGGTCTTCACCTCCGGCCAGCTGCCGATGCGCGAGGGGCAGCTGATCACCACCGGCAAGGTCGGCGGCGAGGTGACGGTCGAGCAGGCCGTCGAGTGCGCCCGCCAGTGCGCGCTCAACGCGCTGGCCGCGGTCCGGGCCGAGGTGGGTGAGCTGTCGGCGGTCAAGAGGATCGTGAAGGTGGTGGCGTTCGTCGCCTCCACGCCGGACTTCACCGGGCAGCCGGGCGTCGCCAACGGGGCGTCGGAGCTGCTCGGGGAGGTCTTCGGCGACCTCGGCCGGCACGCGCGCAGCGCGGTCGGGGTGCCGGTGCTCCCCCTCGACGCGCCCGTCGAGGTCGAGCTGCTCGTCGAGGTCTGAGCGTGGACCCGACCCGGCGGCTCCCCGACAGCCTGGCCGAGCACGCCCGCGCGTTCGCCGACGGGAGCCGTACGCCGGTCGAGCCGAAGCACGCCTCGACGGTGGTGCTGCTGCGCGACGGGGACGGGTCGCCCGGGTCGCTGGGCGTCTACTTCCTGCGGCGGCACGTCGACATGGCGTTCGCGGCCGGGATGTGCGTCTTCCCCGGTGGCGGCGTCGACCCGCGCGACTTCGACCACCAGATCGGCTGGGTGGGACCGTCGGCCGCGGAGTGGGCGACCCTGCTCGACACCGACGAGGCGCTGGCCCGGGCCCTGGTGTGCGCGGCGGTCCGGGAGACCTTCGAGGAGTCCGGCGTCCTGCTGGCGGGGCCGACCGAGGACACCGTCGTGGCGGACACGACCGGCGAGGACTGGGAGCGCGACCGGCAGCGGCTCGAGGCCCGGGAGGTCTCCTTCACCGACTTCCTCGACCAGCGGGGCCTGAAGCTGCGGACCGACCTGCTGCGGCTGTGGGGCTCTTGGGTCACGCCGGTCTTCGAGCCACGGCGCTTCAACGCGCGGTTCTTCGTCGCCGAGATGCCGGCGGGCCAGGTCACCCGCGACGTCTCCACGGAGTCCGATCAGGTGCTGTGGCTGTCGGTGCGTGAGGCGATCGCCGCGGTGGACAGCGGGGAGATGCTGATGCTGCCGCCGACGTACTGCACCTGCTTGGAGATGTTCTCCTTCGGCCGGGCCCACGAGGTGCTCACCCTCGAGCGCGAGACGACCGTGGTCACCCCGGAGGCGCAGGTGGGCGCGGACGGGGCGTACCTGACGATCCCCGACCGGCTGGTCGCGCTCGGAGAGCAGGTCTCGGCGTGGATGCGCTCGTGAGCCGGGCCTCGTGAACGGGCGCTCGTGAGCTGGGCCGGCGGTGGGTTCGGGGAGCGCGGGCGCTGCGTGCTGGCGCCCAACCCCGACATCATGACGCTGGACGGCACGAACACCTGGGTGCTTCGTGAGCCCGGGGCGTCGCGGTCGGTCGTGGTGGACCCCGGACCGGAGATCCACGAGCATCTCGACGCCGTCGCCGCCCGGGCCGGCGAGGTGGCCGTCGTGCTGCTGACGCACGGGCACCTCGACCACTCCGAGGCCGCCCGGTCGTTCGCCGAGCGGATGGGCTGCGGGGTGCGGGCGCTCGACCCGGCGCACCGGTACGGCGCCGAGGGGCTGACCGACGGCGACGTGGTGGAGGTCGACGGGCTCGAGGTGCACGTGGTCGCCACCCCCGGCCACACGTCGGACTCGCTGTCGTTCCTGCTGCCGCAGGAGCGGGCGGTTCTCACCGGCGACACGGTCCTGGGCCGCGGGACGTCCGTCGTCGCCCACCCGGACGGCACGCTGGGCGCCTACCTCGAGTCGCTGCAGCGGCTGCACGCGCTGGCGGAGGCGCACGAGGTCACCGCGGTCTGGCCGGGGCACGGGCCGGTCATCGACGACGCGCTGGCGGTGCTCGACTACTACCTGGCGCATCGCCGGGAGCGGCTGGAGCAGGTCCGCGAGGCGGTGCGGACCCTCGGCGCCGCCGACCTGCCCGAGGGGCTGGCCGTCGACGAGCTGCCCCGCAGGGTCGTGGAGGTGGTGTACGCCGACGTGGACCCGGTGCTGTGGGGGGCCGCCGAGCTCAGCGTCCGCGCCCAGCTCGACTACCTCTCCTCCTCCCGTTGAGTGCTGGCTCGTTCCTCGTTGAGTGCTGGCGTTCTGGTTCTCTCGTTGAGTGCGGGGTTGTTCATCGGCGGCGCCGGTTGGGGCCGGATCCTGTCCCCAGGCTCCTCGCTGGGTACGTCGTACACAGGACGCTCGTGCACCGCTGACGGCCGGACCGTCTCGCGGAGCACGGTGGCCCGATGATGAAGCCTCCCGAGTTTCCGACGACCCCCTTCACCTGGGCCGATGCCCGCCGCGCGGGCATCTCCCGGACCCGGCTCGACGAAGCGGTCCGCAACCGGGTGGTGCGGCGGGTGCTGAGGGGCGTCTACGTGCGCGCGGAGATACCGGACAGCCTCGACCTCCGGGTCGCCGCGGCCGCGGTCGTGCTCAGCCCCTTCGCGGTGGTCTGCGATCGCACCGCGGCGTGGATCTACGGCGTGGACGTGCTCGACTACCACGAGCTCGACCTGCTGCCGCCGCTCGAGAGCTACACCCTCCGCGGGCATGCCCGCACCGCGCGACCGGAGTGTGACGGCGGGCAGCGGGACCTGCAACCGGAGGACATCCGGATCATCGGCGGCGTGCGGGTCACCACTCCGCTCCGCACGACGATGGACCTCGGGTGCGGGCTCTCGCGCCGCGCGGGACTGGCCGCTCTCGACGCGTTCATGCGGCTGCACGGCATCACCCACGAAGACATGCGGCGGCTCCTTCCCCGCTACTTCCGACGCAGGGGGGTCGTCCAGCTCCGGCAGCTGGTGCCGCTCGCCGACGCTCGCGCAGAGTCAGCCGGCGAGTCGTGGACACGGTTGGAGATCGCCGACGCCGGGCTGCCGGCCCCGGTGCCGCAGTACTGGGTCCACGTCGGCGGTCGTCCGACGTACCGCCTCGATCTGGCCTACCCGCACGCGCGCGTCGCCGTGGAGTACGACGGACGCGAGTTCCACGAGGGCGACGAGCAGAAACGGGCCGACGACGAACGACGGGAGTGGTTGCGCCGGCACGGGTGGACGGTCATCGTGCTGGACAAGGACTCGTTCACCCCCGAGGCGGTCGCTGAGTGGCTCGGCGAGCTCCGGGCGGCGCTTCGGCTCGCCGCCTGAGCGTGAACAAGCCAGCACTCAACGGGGAACAAGCCAGCACTCAACGAGGAACAAGCCAGCACTCAACGGGGAACAAGCCAGCACTCAACGGGGAGGGGGGTCAGCGGGCGCGGCGGGAGAGCCGCTCGATGTCCATGATCACCACGGAGCGGGGCTCCAGGCGCAGCCACCCGCGCGAGGCGAAGTCCGCCAGTGCCTTGTTGACGGTCTCCCGCGACGCACCGACGAGCTGGGCGAGCTCCTCCTGGGTGAGGTCGTGGTGCACGTGCACGCCGTCGTCGGCGGACCGGCCGAACCGGTCGGCGAGGTCGAGCAGCGCCTTGGCGACCCGGCCGGGGACGTCGGAGAACACGAGGTCCGCGTTGACGTCGTTGGCCTTGCGGAGCCGGCCGGCGATCTGCGCGAGCAGCCCGCGCGCGACGGCCGGGCGGCCGTCGAGCCAGCGCAGCAGGTCCTCGTGCGACAGGGACGAGAAGGTGGTGTCGGTCACCGCGGTGACGGTCGCCGAGCGCGGACCCGGGTCGAACAGCGACAGCTCGCCGAACATCTGACCCGGACCCAGGATCGCCAGCAGGTTCTCCCGGCCGTCCGAGGACGTCCGACCGAGCTTCACCTTGCCCTCGGTCACGATGTACAGCTTGTCGCCCTCGTCGCCCTCGTGGAACAGCACCTCCCCGCGGCGCAGCCGCGTCTCGGCCATCGAAGTGCGCAACGCCGTCGCCGCTTCGTCGTCGAGCGCACTGAACAGCGGTGCCTGACGCAGCACGTCGTTATCCACGAGTTGTCCTCCTCATTCGAACCCCGGGCAGGCCGGTGCGACCTGCCCGGAGGTTATCCATGTCACAGTCTGACGCATCACCGGCCCCGAGTGCCAAGAAGGTTGCCCGTAGGCTGGATTCCATGCCCGAGACCTCGCTGGTACGGCGCGCCCGCAAGATCGACCGGGTGCTCGCCGAGACCTACCCCGAAGCCCAGTGCGAGCTCGACTTCGACGATCCCTTTCAGCTCCTCGTCGTGACGGTGCTCTCGGCGCAGACGACGGACAAGCGGGTGAACGCCGTCCGCCCGGCGCTGTTCGCCGCCTATCCCGACGCTCACGCGATGGCCGGCGCCGACCGCGAGAAGCTCGAGCTGCTGATCCAGCCGACCGGCTTCTTCCGCGCCAAGACCGAGTCGCTGCTCAAGCTCTCCCAGGCCCTCGTCGAGAGGTACGACGGACAGGTGCCCGCCCGACTGGCGGACCTGGTGACGCTGCCGGGGGTCGGGCGCAAGACCGCGAACGTCGTGCTCGGCAACGCCTTCGGGGTCCCCGGGATCACCGTCGACACCCACTTCGGGCGGCTGTCCCGCCGGTTCGGGTGGACCGAGGAGACCGACCCGGTGAAGGTGGAGCACGAGGTCGGCGCGCTGTTCCCGAAGAGGGACTGGACGATGCTCTCCCACCACCTGATCTGGCACGGCCGCCGGATCTGCCACGCGCGCAACCCCGCCTGCGGCGCCTGCCCGGTGGCCCGGTGGTGCCCCGCGTTCGGGGAGGGCCCGACGGACCCCGTCGTGGCGGCGAAGCTGGTGCGGACCGAGGGCCGCGCGTGAACGCACGCCGGCTCGTGGCCCTGGCGGTGGTCCCGCTGCTGCTGCTCGCGTCCTGCACGTCCGCGCCGGCGCCGCCGGATCGGCCCGACCGGCCGGCGCCGCAGAGCCACGTGGCGGTCGACACCCCCGCGTTGCGGGCGCAGAAGGCGAAGGCGGGGGTCGCCGACTGCCGGCCCGGCACCGCGTCGGGGCCGGCGACGGAGCACCCGCTCCCGGCGGTGACCCTGGCCTGCCTCGGCGGGGGGCCGGACGTGCGGCTCGACCGGCTGCGCGGCCCGATGGTGATCAACCTCTTCGCGCAGTGGTGCGGGCCGTGCCGCGAGGAGCTGCCGTACTACCAGGAGCTGCACGCCAAGGCCACCGGCAAGGTGCGCGTCCTCGGCATCGACTACCTCGACACGCAGCCCGCCCGGGCGCTGGACCTGGTCGCGCAGACCGGGGTGACCTACCCGTTGCTGGCCGACCCGTCCGGTGAGCTGCGCACCGACTTCCGGATCCGCGGGCTGCCCGGAGTGGTGCTCGTTGACGCCGAGGGCCGGGTCGTCGACGTCCAGTTCGCGGTGATGCGCTCCTACGGCCAGCTCCGCTCGCTCGTCCAGCACGGTCTCGGGGTTCGGCTGCCTCGGTAGGCTCGTCCCGTGCCGCCCACGTCCGCTCCCGAACCGAGGCCCTCGCTGCCCGCGTGGCTCGAGCCGCTGCGCCGCGGCGCGGAGGAGATCACCGCCGACGAGCTGACCCGGTTCGTGCCGCCGGAGGACGCCGACACCCGTGAGGGCGCCGTGCTCATCCTGTTCGGGGAGGGCTCGCGCGGCCCCGACCTGCTGCTCACCGAACGCGCCCACGACATGCGTTCGCACCCCGGGCAGGTGTCGTTCCCCGGTGGTTCGATCGACCCGGCGGACCCCACCCCGCACCACGCGGCCCTGCGCGAGGCGGAGGAGGAGACCGGGCTCGACCCGGCCGGCGTGGAGGTGTTCGCCGAGCTGCCCCAGCTGTGGCTGCCGCCCAGCAACTTCGCGGTGACCCCGGTGCTGGCCTGGTGGCGGGAGGAGAGCCCGGTGCGCGTCGTCGACCCCCGGGAGGTGCACGCGGTCTACCGGGTCCCGATCGAGGAGCTGCTCGACCCTCAGCACCGCGTCTCCGTGCGGCACCCCTCCGGGTGGCGGGGGCCCGCGTTCCTCATCGGCGACGACAAGGACCTGGTGCTGTGGGGGTTCACCGCGGGCATCATCGCGCGGCTGTTCGACTTCGTGGGCTGGTCTCGCCCGTGGGACGCGCGGAACATGCGGGACCTTCCCGACCATATGCTGGTGCAACCGGCCGAAGCGGTGCCGCCGCCCGCGCCGAACACCAACTTCCGCGAGTCGTGAGGAGCGCCCTCAGGTGAACGCCCTCGACTGGGTGCTGGTCGCCCTCGTCCTGGCCTATGCCGTCTCGGGCTACTGGCAGGGTTTCGTCTCGGGGGCGTTCGCGACCGCGGGGCTGCTGTTCGGCGGCCTGTTCGGCGTGTGGCTCGCGCCGCAGCTGCTCGGCGACTCCGCACCCGCCCTCTGGGTCTCCCTGGCCGCGCTGTTCGTGGTGCTGGTCTGCGCGTCCTTCGGTCAGGCGGTCCTGCAGTACGTCGGCTCCCGGATCCGCGACCGGATCAGGTGGCAGCCGGTGCGAGCGCTCGACGCGGTGGGCGGTGCCGCCCTGTCGATGGTGGCGGTGCTCGTGGTGTCGTGGGCACTCGGCGTCGCGGTCAGCGGCGCGTCGCTGCCGTGGGTCAGCAACCAGGTCCGCAGCTCACTGGTGCTCAGCCGCGTCGACGACGTGATGCCGGACCAGGCGGTCCAGGCGCTGAACTCGTTCAACGACGTGGTCGGGTCGAGCTTCTTCCCGCGCTACCTCGAGCCGTTCGCCCCCGAGCGGATCGTGAACGTGGGGCCGCCACCGGGGAAGATCGCCCGGGACCCGGACGTGCAGGCCGCGCAGCGCAGCGTGTTCAAGATCCGCGGCGAGAACTCCTGCAACCGCGGCGTGGAGGGCTCCGGCTTCCTCTACGCCCCGAACCGGGTGATGACCAACGCGCACGTGGTCGCGGGCGTCGCCCACCCGTCGGTGCTCGTCGGCGACAACGACCTGCCCGGGACGGTCGTCTACTACAACCCCGACATCGACGTCGCGGTGCTGGCGGTGGACGGGCTCAACGAGCCCTACCTGCGCTTCGACAAGTCCGGCGCCGCCGACGACCCGGCCGCCGTCCTCGGCTATCCCCAGGACGGCCCCTACAACGTGCAGGCGGCCAGGATCCGGGCCGAGCAGCGGTTGCGCAGCCCCGACATCTACAGCCACGGCACGGTGCTGCGCGAGGTGTTCTCACTGCGGGCGCTGGTGCGCCCCGGCAACTCCGGCGGCCCGCTGGTCTCCCCGGACGGCAAGGTGTACGGCGTGATCTTCGCGGCCTCGGTCACCGACAAGGACACCGGCTACGCCCTCACCGCGGACCAGGTCTCGCAGGCCGCCGCGCAGGGGCTGACCTCGAACCACCGGGTGGGCACCGGCGCCTGCGCCTGAGGTCAGAGCCGGGCGAGCCAGTCCAGGAGCAGCCCGGTGAACGCGCCCGGGTCCTCCTCCGGGGGGAAGTGGCCGGTCCCGGGCAGCCGGTGCTCGTCGAACGGCCCACTCACGTGCGCGGGCGTCCCCTCCACGACGGACGCGGGCAGCACCGGGTCCTCGGCCCCGTAGACGCAGCAGACCGGCTGGGTGACCGGCGGGCGCAGCAGCCGGTTGAAGGCGCGGCCGTCGGCGCGCACCCGGGAGCGGAGCAGCCAGCGGTGGTACTCCAGCGCGCAGTGCGGGGACGGCCACATGCCGAGGACGTCCTGGTAGACCTCGAGCGCCTCCCGGTCGGGGAAGGCGGAGCCGGGGGCCGACCAGCCGCGGAGGTGCGCGGCCAGGAACCCGCTGTCGGGGTCGGCCAGGCGGCGCTCGGGCAGCATCGGCACCTGCGCCTCGAGCACGTGCTGCTGCAGGCGCAGCCCGTGTCCGCTGCGGAAGGCTCTCAGCACGCCGGCCGGGTGCGGTGCGGACACCGCGCACAACGCGGTCACCTCGGCCGGGAAGAGCCGGGCGGCCGCCCATCCGACGTACCCTCCCCAGCTGTGCCCGACCAGGACCGCGCGCCCGGCGCCGAGGGACTTGACCACCCCGATGACGTCCCGGGCCAGGGTGAACGGGTCATAGCCCCGCGGAGGCTTGTCCGAGCCTCCGTAGCCGCGCAGGTCCATCGCCACCGTTCTGTAGCCGGCAGCTGCGAGCGCCGGCAGCTGTGCCCTCCAGGCCCACCAGAACTCCGGGAACCCGTGCAGCAGCAGCACCAGCGGTCCCTGGGGCGGGCCGGTCTCGGCCACGTGGAACCGGGCTCCGTTGGCGGCGACGTGCCTGTGCTGCCAGGCGCCCGGGATCTCGACGACGCGCGCGGTGTCGCGCGGGCTAGCCACGCTTGAGCAGGGTCTTCGCCTCTTGCGCCTGGTGGATGGCCCGCTCGGGCGCCCGGACCTGCTTGACCTTCTTGACCCCGACCAGCCCGAGCAGCGCGGCCAGCAGCAGGTAGGCGCCGAAGACGATGAGGAAGCACCACGCCAGGTGCAGGCCGGTCATGTGCAGGAAGTAGGCGAAGGCGACCGACAGCATGATGACGGCGAGGAGCCCGAGGAACGCGGCACCGGCGAACAGCCCGACACCGGTGCCCCCGGCCTTGACGCTGACCTTCAGCTCGGACTTCGCAAGAGCGATCTCGTTCTGGACCAGGCTGGAGATGTCGCGGCTCGCGTCGGCGACCAGCCGCCCGATCGTCGGGTCGTCCTTGCTGGGCACGTCCGAGCGAGCCCGGCTGGTCGGTGCGTTGCTGGTCATGTGGTTCTCCCTTCGCCGACCCGACACTACCCGGAGGCGCCGAGGTCCGCTGTCCCGGCGCCCCGCGCGGGCAAGGTCCCGCCCGATAGGATGGTGGCGGTGAGCCGGGAAGTCTGGTCGGCGACGTGTCCCGCGACGCCAGACCAGGAGATCTCACATGACCGAGCCGACTCGTAGCCCGGGGACCATCCTCGGCCGGGGGTCCTGGGCGGAAGCCAGCAGGATCTCCGCGATCCTGCGCAAGGAGACGGTCGGCGGGGCGCTTCTGCTCGCGGCGACCGTCGCGGCGATGGTGTGGGCGAACTCGCCGCTGGCCGCCTCCTACGAGGCCCTGCGCGACCTCCGGGTCGGCCCGGAGGTCCTGCACCTGCACCTCTCACTCGGCGCCTGGGCAGCCGACGGCCTACTCGCGATCTTCTTCTTCGTCGTCGGGCTCGAGCTCAAGCGCGAGTTCGTGTCGGGCGACCTGCGTGACCCCCGCCGGGCGAGCCTCCCGATCCTGGCGGCGGTGGGCGGGATGGTCGTCCCCGCGCTGGTCTACATCGGCGTCAACTGGAACACCGGAGGCGACGCGCTCCGGGGATGGGCCGTCCCGACCGCCACCGACATCGCCTTCGCCCTGGCCGTGCTCGCGGTGATCAGCACCCACCTCCCCGCGGCGCTGCGCACGTTCCTGCTCACGCTTGCCGTGGTCGACGACCTGTTCGCGGTGACGATCATCGCCGTGTTCTACACGAGCGACCTGCAGGTGGCGGCCCTGCTGGGCGCGCTGGTCCCGCTGGCACTGTTCACCGTCGCGGTGCAGCGCCGGGTCCGTGCGTGGTGGCTGCTGCTGCCGCTGGCGGCCGCCACATGGGCGCTGGTGCACGCCTCGGGCGTGCACGCGACCGTGGCGGGCGTCCTGCTCGGGTTCGCGGTCCCGGTGCTGCGCAGCCGTGCCGCGGGCGGCCCGGACGCCGGCCCGGGGCTGGCCGAGCACTTCGAGCACCTGGTCCGGCCGGTCTCGGCGGGGTTCGCGGTCCCGGTCTTCGCGTTCTTCGCGGCCGGCGTCGGCATCGGCGGTCTCTCGGGCCTCGTCGGCTCGCTCCGCGACCCGGTCTCGCTCGGCATCGTCGCGGCGCTCGTCCTGGGCAAGTCCGTGGGCGTCTTCGGCACCACGTGGCTGCTGGCCAGGCTCACCCGGGCGCGCCTCGACGCGAGCCTCTCCTGGCTCGACGTACTCGGCATCGCGCTGCTGGCGGGGATCGGGTTCACCGTCTCCCTGCTGCTCGGCGACCTCGCCTTCGGCTTCGGCAGCACCCGCAACGAGCAGGTGAAGGTCGCGGTGCTGACCGGGTCGGTGGTGGCGGCGCTGCTCGCGGCGGGGCTGCTGCGGTCGCGCAACCGTGCCTACCGGCGCATCGAGCAGCTGGAGAGCGTCGACACCGACGCCGACGGCGTCCCCGACGTGTTCCAGCTCGACGACCGCTGAACAGCGCAGCCCCTCCGATATCGGTAGCTCTGGCGTGACCCGGAGGTCACGATCGGACTACCGATATCGGAGGGAGGGGTGGGGGACTCGCCGTCTCCGCGGCCGCGCGCCTGCTCCTCGTCAGGCTGCGCTGCCGCCGGCTACTCGTCCTCGGGCCTGGCGGCCTTGAGGTTGGCGGAGATCAGGTCCATCACCGAGCTGTCGGCCAGCGTGGTCGCGTCACCGGGCGGACGGTTCTCCGCGACGTCGCGCAGCAACCTGCGCATGATCTTGCCGGACCGGGTCTTCGGCAGCTCGGGCACCACCATGATCGACTTCGGCTTGGCGATCGCGCCGATCTCCTTGGCCACGTGGTCACGGAGCTCCTTCACGATCTCCTCGCCACCGTCTCCCGCCGACTCGCGCAGGATCACGAACGCGTTGACCGCCTGGCCGGTGTCGGGGTCGTTGGCGCCCACCACCGCGGCCTCGGCGACCTTCGGGTGCGAGACCAGCGCGGACTCGATCTCGGTCGTGGACAGCCGGTGCCCGGACACGTTCATGACGTCGTCGACGCGACCCAGCAGCCACACGTCGCCGTCCTCGTCGAGCTTGGCGCCGTCACCCGCGAAGTACTGCCCCGGGAAGCGCACCCAGTAGTTGTCCTTGTACCGCTGGTCGTCGCCCCAGATCGTGCGCAGCATCGCCGGCCAGGGCTCGGTGAGGGTCAGGTAGCCGCCCGACCCCTTCTCCACGGGGGTGCCCGTGTCGTCGACGACCTGCGCGGAGACGCCCGGCAGCGCCTTCATGGCCGACCCGGGCTTGCCGGAGGTGACGCCGGGCAGCGGGCTGATCATGATCATGCCCGTCTCGGTCTGCCACCAGGTGTCGACCACGGGGCAGCGGTTGCCGCCGATGTGCTCGCGGTACCACATGTATGCCTCGGGGTTGATCGGCTCGCCGACCGAGCCGAGGATGCGCAGCGAGGACATGTCGAACTTCTCGGGCACGTCACCGCCCCACTTCATGAAGGTGCGGATGGCGGTGGGGGCGCAGTAGAGGATGTTGACCTTGTACTTCTCGATGATCTCCCACCAGCGGCCCTTGTGCGGGGTGTCGGGCGTGCCCTCGTACATCACCGACGTGGTGCCGTTGGCGAGCGGCCCGTAGACGATGTAGGAGTGGCCGGTCACCCAGCCGATGTCCGCGGCCGTCCAGAAGACGTCCTCGTCCGGCTTGAGGTCGAACACCGCCCAGTGCGTGTACGACGTGCCGACGAGGTAGCCACCCGTCGTGTGCAGGATCCCCTTGGGCTTGCCCGTCGTGCCGGAGGTGTACATGACGTACAGCGGGTGCTCGGCGTCGAACGCCTCGGGCTCGTGCGTGGTGCTCGCCTTGCCCAGCGCGTCGTCCCACCAGATGTCGCGGCCCTCGGTCCAGTCGACGTCCTGGCCGGTGCGCTTGACGACCAGCACGTTGCGCACGTCCGGGCACCGCTCCAGGGCCTCGTCCACGGCGGGCTTCAGCGCGGAGGCCGCACCGCGGCGGTAGCCGCCGTCCGCGGTGATCACCACGCGCGCGTCGCAGTCCTGGATCCGGTCGATGAGGGCCTGCGCGGAGAAGCCGCCGAACACCACCGTGTGCGGCGCACCGATGCGGGCGCAGGCCAGCATCGCGACGACGGTCTCGGGAATCATCGGCATGTAGATCGCGACCCGGTCGCCGGCCTTGACACCGAGCTCGGTCAGCGCGTTGGCCGCCCGGCACACCTCCTCGGTCAGCTCCGCGTAGGTGATGTCGCGGGTGTCGTTCTCCGGCTCCCCGACCCAGTGGTAGGCGATCTTGTCGCCCTTGCCGGCCTCGACGTGCCGGTCCAGACAGTTGTAGGCGGCGTTGAGCTTGCCGCCGACGAACCACTTCGCGAAGGGCGGGTTGGTCCAGTCGAGCACCTCTTGGTAGGGCTCGGCCCAGGTGATCCGCTCGGCCTGCTTCGCCCAGAACGCCAGCCGGTCCGCATCCGCCTCGTCGTAGGCGTCGGCCTTCGCGTTGGCGTTCGCGGCGAGCTCCGCGGGCGGGTCGAAGTGGCGCTCTTCGTGCAACAGGTTGGACAGTGAAGGGTTGCTCATCTTCTCTCCTGAAGTAAACGGGGCCGGTGGAGTGCGGCAGGGATCACGCCCCGTCGATCACTCCACCAGCCCCAGGTCGTTTAGGCAAGGACGGATCAGCGAGCCCCAGTGGGAACGAGCGGGCGCTTGAACGTGAACGCGGAGACACCCGCGAAGGAGGCGTACCAGGCGGCGAGCGCGGTGAGGATGCCCAGGTAGCCACCGAGGTTGTGGATGCCCGTCGAGCCGGCGAACTCGCCCCAGGCCAGCACCAGGAACGTGATCGTCAGCAGCACGAAGACGACCAGCACGGCACCGCTGACCCGGCTCGCGGCCACGGTCATGTAGGCGGTGAAGATGCCCCAGGCGAGCAGGTAGAGGCCCACGCCCTTGGCGGCGTCGGCGCCGGCGCCGGACAGGTCGGTGTGGCCGGTCAGCCACCAGAACGAGATCCAGAACGCGCCGTACGACGAGAACGCCGTGGCTCCGAACGTGTTGCCCTTGCCGAACTCCCACATCCCGGCGAGCAGCTGCCCGATGCCACCGTAGGCGAGCGCCAGGCCGAAGACGACCGGCTCGATGGTGGCCGGGAACCAGCCGGCGTTGATGCAGCTCAGCACGAAGGTGGTCAGCGCGAACGCCGCGAGCCCGAGTGGTGCCGGATCGGCGATGTGCGCGCCCGGGACGACGGCGGCCGTGGGGGCCGCGGGGTTTTGGGTAGCCATGTCTGCTCCTCTGTTCCTCTGTTCGGTTGGGCAGGGACGCCCGAACGAGGCTCACGGTAGGAACCCGGCGTGCCGCCGGGAACCGGGCGCGACGGACGCTGAGCCGAGCGCACCCATGTGGGCGGTGTGTGTCAGGTCACAGTCGACGGGCGGCAGGTTTCGCGCGACGAGCGGTCAGCGGTGCTGTCGCCGTTCGGGGTGGTAGCTGCCCCGGTCGAGCTCGATGTGCTCCGGCGTGTGCAGCCGCACCATGGTGCGGGACAGGTGCGCCGGGAGGCTGCCGGGGGTGAGCAGGGAGACCGCGATCATCGCGGCGAACGCCAGGGGCACCGTGACCAGGGCCGGCTGCGCGAGGAGCGCGCCGGACCAGCCGGGTGGCTGCACCCCCGCCATCGCGATGCCGACCGCCCCGACCGAGAGGGTTCCCCCGGTCAGCAGGCCGGCGACCACCCCGGGCGCGGTCAGCCGGCGCCACCAGATCCCCAGCAGGAGCAGCGGGCAGAACGTCGAGGCGGCCACCGCGAAGGCGAGCTCGACCGCGTGCGCCACCGCCAGGCCGGTGGAGACCAGGGTGAGCCCCAACGTGGCCAGCGCCCCGGCCGAGCTGCCGATCCGGAAGGCGCGCACCCCGTCGAAGCGGCGGCTCAGCAGGTCCTGGCTGAGCACCCCCCCGATGGAGACCACCAGGCCCGACGAGGTGGACAGGAACGCCGCGAAGGCGCCGGCCCCGAGCAGCGCGGTGAGCAGGTCGCCCAGGTGGCCGCCCACGATCCGGTGCGGCAGCTGGAGCACGACGGAGTCGGTGCGGCCCTTGGCGACCAGGTCGAAGGCGTAGACGCGACCGAGGACGCCGTACAGCGTGGGCAGCACGTAGAAGCAGGAGAGCAGCGCCAGCACCGCCACCGTGGTACGACGCGCCGCCCGGCCGTCGCGGTTGGTGTAGAAGCGGACCACCACGTGGGGCAGGCCCATGGTGCCGAGGAAGGTGGCCACGATCAGGGAGTAGGTCAGGTAGACCGCGTGCTCGCCGGTGAGCGGCTCGACCCAGGCGGCGGTGTCCAGCCGGCCCACGGGGGCGCCGGCGTCGCGGCGCCAGGACACCAGCAGGAACGCCAGCGGGAGCAGCATCGCCACCAGCTTGAGCCAGTACTGGAACGCCTGGACGAGGGTGATGCTGCGCATCCCGCCGGACGCCACGATGAGCAGCACGATCAGCGCCACCGTCACCGCGCCGACCCAGGAGGGGGCGCCGGTGAGGGCCCGCAGCGTCAGCCCGGCGCCCTGGAACTGGGGGATCAGGTAGAGCATGCCGATCAGCACCACCAGCGCGCTGGCGGCCCTGCGGGCGGTCTCCGACTCGACCCGGAGCTGGGCGAAGTCGGGCAGGGTGTAGGCGCCGGACCGCCGCAGCGGCGCGGCCACGAACACCAGCAGCAGGAGGTAGCCGGCCGTCCAGCCCACCGGGTACCACAGCATGTCGACGCCGCGGGCGAGGATCAGCCCGGCCACCCCCAGGAACGAGGCGGCGGACAGGTACTCGCCGCCGATCGCCGAGGCGTTCGTGATCGGACCGACGGTGCGGGAGGCCACGTAGAAGTCGCTGGTGGTGCGCGAGATCTTGAGGCCGAACGCGCCCACCGCCACGGTCGCGACCGAGACCGCGGTGACCGCGACGACCCCGGTGAGCGCGCTCACCGGCGCTCGACGAGGTCGCTGAACGCCCGCTCGTTGCGCTCCGCGACGCGCACGTAGAGCCAGCCCACCAGCACCAGGTAGGGGTAGACGCCGAGGCCGAGCAGCAGCCAGGGCAGCGGCACTCCGGCCACCGCGAACGAGCGGGTCGCCGGCGCGAGCAGGAACACCACCGGGACCATCCCGAGGGTTGCCGCCAGCAGCCCGATCACGCTCAGCGCGAGCCTCAGCTGGGTGCGCATCAGCGAGCGCATGTAGATCTCGCCCAGCTGGGTCTCGGCGTCGATCTCCGACCGGACGGAGAGGGTCTTGCTGCGCCGGGCACTCGTGCGCGGGCTGGTCACCCGCACCCGCCGCGGCGGGGAGCTCGGTGTCGTCACGGCGCGGCCGGCCGGGTGCGGCGGACGAGCAGGTCGCGCAGCTCGCGGGTGTGCCGGCGGCTGACCGCGAGCTCGGTCCCGCCGACCAGGACGGTGCACCGGCCGGCGTCCGTCCGCACCTCCTCGATGTGCCCGAGGGCCACCAGCAGGGATCGATGGATCCGCAGGAAGCCGGCCGGCCGCCACTGCTCCTCGAGCTGCGTCAGCGGCACCCGGAGCAGGTGGCTGCCCGTGGCGGTGTGCAGCCGGGCGTAGTCGCCCTGGGCCTCCACGTAGGTGACGTCGGAGCGGGACACGAAGCGGGTCACCCCGCCGAGCTCGACGGCGATGCTCTCCTGGGGCCCGGGTGTCGCGGCCCCGCCGCCGACCACCCGGCGGACCGCCTCCCGGAGGCGGTCGTCGCGGACCGGCTTGAGCACGTAGTCGACGGCGTCGAGATCGAAGGCGTCCACCGCGTGCTCGTCGTGGGCGGTGACGAAGACCACGGCGGGCGGCTCGCGGAACTGGGCCAGCACCTTGGCCAGCTCGAGACCGTTCAGCCCGGGCATGGCGACGTCGAGGAACACCGCGCCGACGGACTCGGCCTGCAGCAGGCGCAACGCCTCCGCGGCCGAGTCGCAGACCAGCACCTCGCCGACCCGCTCGTCACGGCCGAGGAGGAAGGCCAGCTCGTCGAGGGCCGGCCGTTCGTCGTCGACGACCAGCACCCGCAGCGGTGCCGCGCTCAAGGGTGCACCCCGGGTGCGAACTTCGGCACGCGCACGGTCACCTTGGTCCCGGCCCCCGGCGCTGTCTCCACGACGAGACCGTACTCGTCGCCGTACGTCGTGCGCAGCCGCTCGTCGACGTTCCCGAGACCGATCGAGTCCATGTCGGCATCCCCCGACAGTGCCATGCGTACGCGCTCGGGGTCCTCGCCCACGCCGTCGTCCTCGACCGAGATCACCGCCTCCTGGTCGGCGTCCTCGGCGAGGATCGTGATGTGGCCCACCCCCGGCTTGCGCTCCAGCCCGTGGCGCACGGCGTTCTCGACCAGCGGTTGCAGCGACAGCACCGGCACCGCGACGGCGAGCACCTCCGGGGCGATCCGCAGCGTCACCACGAGCCGGTCGCCGAAGCGGGCCTTCTCCAAGACGAGGTACCGCTCGATCGAGTTGAGCTCCTCGGAGAGCGTCGTGAACTCGCCGTGGCGCCGGAACGAGTGCCGGGTGAACTCGGCGAACTCGAGCAGCAGCTCGCGGGCCCGCTCGGGGTCGGTGCGCACGAACGAGGCGATCGCGGTCAGGGAGTTGTAGACGAAGTGCGGGCTGATCTGGGCGCGCAGCGCGCGCACCTCCGCCTCCATCAGCCGGGTGCGGGAGGCGTCGAGCTCGGCGAGCTCGAGCTGCCCGGAGACCCAGCGGGCCACCTCCTGGGTGGCGCGGACCAGGCCCGCCGAGGCGGTCCACGAGAAGGCCTGGAGGGTGCCGATCACGCGGTCCTCCACGGTCAGCGGCGCGACCACCACCTGCCGCAGCCCGCAGCCGGGGTCGTCGCAGGGGATGTCGCGGCGGTTGCGGACGGTGGTGGCGCCCTCGGCCACGGTGCGCTGCGCCAGCCCGCCGGTCTGCTCCGCGTGGTGCTGGTAGCGGCCGTCCCAGGCGAGCAGGGTCGCGGTGTCGGTGACCGCGATCGCCGGCACGCCGAGCAGGCTGCGCAGGTGCCGGGCCGACCGCTCCGCGGACGCGACGGTCAGCCCCTCCCGGAGACCGGGGCTGGCCAGGGCTGCCGTGTGCAGGGTGCGGAAGGTCGCCCGATCGGCTTCCGAGCCGAGGTGTCCGGGCCGGGACCAGCCGAACCAGGAGAACATGCGCTCACCCTACTGATCGTGTCCCCGCTCGGTGCCCGAGCCGATGCCCGTCGTCAGCTGAAGTCGATCAGGAGGGCGTCGGGGTCGGTCCCGTCCGACGCGACCGGTCCGGATCCGCCGGGGTCACCCGGGTTGCCGGGGTCGCCGGGGTCGCCCGGGTCGTCGTTGGCCGGCGCCCGGACCACGGCCTTGTAGCAGTGCGTCACGTAGGGCAGCAGCATCCCGTCGGCGCCTCGTCCGTAGCCGTCGTAGAGCTCGTCGGCCCGGGCCAGCAGGTCCTCGCGCTCGGCGGCGGTCATGACCGCGACGTTCGAGCGCGAGGTCAGCAGGTCGCGCAGCCGGTCCCGGTCCAGCGGCTGCCAGAACCGGAATGTCGCGGAGTCGACGTACCCGAACAGGTTCGAGCTCAGCAGGGGGTGGGTGGGGTCGGTGGCCTGCTCGGGCGTGCCGAGGAGGCGGCCGAGGCGGCGTACCCACGGCACCGTCTCGTCCCGGAGGTTCCACACCAGCGCGATCTCGCCACCCGGCCTCAGCACCCGGGCGATCTCGGGGAGGGCCCGGGCCAGGTCGAACCAGTGGAACGACTGGCCGGCCACCACCGTGTCGACGCTGCGGGAGCGCACCGGGATCTGCTCGGCGGTGCCCTGCGCGATCGGAGTGCCGGGGACCCGCCCGGCGAGCCGGGCGAGCATCGGCGCCAGCGGGTCGGTCGCCATCACCCGGTGCCCCAGGCGCGCGAGCTCCTCGGTGAGCTTGCCGGTCCCGGCGCCGAGCTCGAGGACCCGGCGGGGCGAGGCCCCGGTCAGCCACCGGACCGCGTCTCGGGGGTACGACGGCCGGGCCCGGTCGTAGGCGTCGGCGACCGCGCCGAAGGAGAGCGCCCGCGCGGACGGGTCGTGGGAGGAGGCAGTCATCTCGAGCCCGAGGCTACCGGCTCTTGCGCCCGACTCCGTGACGAGTAATGATAGTTACATGATTACAAATGAGGCCCTGGACAGGGCCCGCGGCTGGTTCACCGGCCGCGTCCCGGGCGAGTGGCAGCACGCCCCGCTCGAGGTGACGGTGGATCGGGAGGAGATCACCGTCCTGCTCACGCTCGCCGACGTGGAGCTGCCCGAGGGGGTCTCGTCCGCCGAGCGCGAGGAGGCCCGGGCCGGCCGCGCGAAGGCCTTCCGGGAGGAGACCCGGGAGCGCCGGATCGCGATCGCTCTCGAGGCGGAGCGGCGCTACGACCGCAAGGTCTCGTGGGCGGTCCGGGTCGGTGACCGGGACGAACGCTTCACCTCCGTCTCCGCGCCGGTGATGACCCGGCTGCGGCAGCCGCAGCGGCAGGTGCTCGACACGCTGGTGGACGCCGGCGTGGCCAGGTCGCGGTCCGATGCCCTGGCCTGGTGCGTGCGGCTGGTCGCCCAGCACGAGGGCGACTGGCTGGCCGAGCTCCGCGAGGCGATGACCCACGTGTCCGAGGTCCGCTCACAGGGCCCGGCCGCCTGACCCGGCCCCCGGCGGACTAGCCTGCCGGTCGTGCCCGACAACCAGTCCGACCCCCTGGCCCGCCTGAGCGTCCTCGAGGGGGTGGCCTCCGCGATGGCGGCCACCCGCGACGGCATCGACGCGCTGCTGCGTGACCGGGGCCTGCGCCGCACCACCCCCGAGCTGACCGGCGAGTCGCTGCTGCGCGGCGCGCACGCGAGCGCGGTGCTGGAGGGCTCGGAGTCCAGCCTCGAGCAGGTGCGAGACCACGGTGGGGACGCGCCCGCGCGGGCCGCGGTCCGGGTGAGCGCGGAGCTGCTCGGGCTCGGCCCCACCCTGGTCGCGGTCCCCCTGCAGGCGATCGCCCGGCTGCACACGCTGGCGGGCAAGGGCGAGGTCCCCGACGACGAGCTCGGCCGTCCCCGCGACCAGCAGGCCGCCGCCCGGCTGCACGAGCTGGCCAGGCTGTTGGCCGCCGAGACCGCCGCTCCCGCGCTCGTGGTGGCGGCCGTGGCGCACGCGGAGGTCGTCGCGGCGGCGCCGTTCGCCTCCCACAACGGGATCGTCGCCCGGGCGGTCGAGCGGCTGCTGCTGGTGATGCGGGGCGTGGACACCAAGTCGCTGGTCGTGCCCGAGGCCGGGCACCTGGCGCTGCGCCGGGAGTACGAGTCGAACCTGCGCGGCTACCGCGACGGTGGACCGGCCGGGGTGCACGCGTGGCTGCTCTATGCGGCCGAGGCCTACGCGGCCGGCGCGGAGGCGAGCCCCCTGCGCACATCGCCGTAGAGACCCCGTGCATGCGAGCGGCACTCCGGTCGTCGTGACCTCGAGTGCCGCCGCTGACACGCGAAACCGATGGCTACCAGGCGTGCAACTCTCAACTGTTGCTCCGGGTGAACCCGTGAGACAACGCCCAATAGGAAGGGTGGTTCGCCGCGTGGGTACCTGGTTCGCGTGCGGGTCTTCAGTTGTTGCCTCTTTTCTACGCCGAAGGTCCGACGGCGGACAAGGGAGACACGGCCTGGTCTAGGGGCGGTCCAGGCTGCGGAGCGTCGACTGGTCTAGGTGAGTGCCTTGCCGATCCGGCGCCGTGCGGTGAGGTAGATGGCGCCACCGACCGCGGCGGCGGTGCCCAGCGCGAGGGCGGCCAGCGTCGGCTTGCTCTGCGGCAGCCGCATCCGGCTGCGCAGCCCGACCGGACGGGTGAACACCAGGACCGGCCACCCGCGGGTGGTCGCCTGCCGGCGCAGCTCGCGGTCGGGGTTGACTGCGTGCGGGAAGCCCACCGCCTCCAGCATGTGCAGGTCGGTGATCGAGTCGCTGTAGGCGTAGCTGCGCGCGAGGTCGTAGCCGTGGGTCTCGGCCAGATCCTGGATCGCGAGCGCCTTGTTCTCGGCGTACGCGTAGTAGTCGATCTCGCCGGTGTACTTGCCGTCCGCGATCTCCAGCCGGGTCGCGACGACGCCGTCGGCCCCGAGCATCTCCCCGATCGGCTCGACCACCTCCGTGCCCGAGGCCGACACGATGATGACGTCACGGCCGGCCAGCCGGTGCTCCTCGATCAGCGAGACCGCCTCGTCGTAGACCAGCGGGTCGACGATGTGGTGGAGGGTGTCGGCGACGATGTCGCGCACGGTCTGCACGTCCCACCCGGCGATCAGGTTGGAGAGGAAGTCCCGCATCTTCTCCATCTGGTCGTGGTCGGCGCCGCCGACGAGGTAGACGAACTGGGCGTAGGCGCTGCGGAGCACCGACCCGCGGGAGATCAGGCCGCCGGCGTAGAACGGCCTGCTGAACGCAAGGGTGCTGGACTTGGCGATGATCGTCTTGTCCAGGTCGAAGAACGCGGCCGGGCGCCCGGTGGCGGGCGCACGACGCGGCGCCGTCGGGGGCTGGTCTGAGGGCCCGGTGGGGGCGGGCATCGAAGGCGGCCCTTCCTCTGGGAGCGGTGCGGTCAGCGCGGCGCCGTGACACAGGGCACCGTTGTCGGCAAGCATAGGGGCTGGGTACTAAGTAAAGACCGCGCTACGATCGTGCTGTGTTCCCGCGAACAGCGTGAGCCTCGAAGCGTGCCAGCCCCCCGAGCACCAGCGGCACCCCCCAGCCGCTGGCCCGGCCCGGTTCCTACCCCCCAGGAGCGCGGGCCCGCGGCCCCCGGCCAACCCCCCCGGCCGGGGGTCGCTCCTTTCGTCGCCGGTTCGCGTCCCCAGGCGTCACCGGGGCGGGGTTGTCCACAGCCGGTACGGCGGGCCTGGCCCGAGGCCGGTGGGCAGCGAAGGCTGCCGCCATGACCGCCGCGCCCACCCTGCTGATCACCCGTGACGAGTCCCTGCTCGAGGACCTGCTGCGGCTCGCCGCCGCCGCCGGTGCCGAGCTCGACGTCGCCCACGACACCACCGCCGCCCTCCGCGCCTGGTCGTCGGCGTCGGCGGTCCTCATCGGGTCCGACCAGGTCGGCGCGCTCGCGCGGCAGCGGCCGCGGCGTCGCGACCAGGTGCACGTCGTCGTCCGGGGCGGCGTGCCCGACGGGCTGTTCCGCTCGGCGCTCGCGGCGGGGGCGTGCGACGTCGTCGAGCTGCCGGCGGCCGAGGCCTGGCTGGTCGAGCTGCTGACCGACGTCTCCGACGGCCCGACGCGCCGGGCGCGCACCGTGGGCGTGGTGGCCGGCTCGGGCGGTGCCGGCGCCACCACGTTCTCCTGCGCGCTGGCGATGACCGCGAGCCGGGACGCCGCCGCGGTCCTGCTCGACCTCGACCCGCTCGGTCCCGGGGTCGACCGGGTGGTCGGGCTCGACGAGGTGGAGGGCGTGCGCTGGGACGCGCTGCAGGCCGCCAGCGGCAGGCTCGGCAGCCGGGCCCTGCGCGCGGCCCTGCCGCACCGTGACGGCCTGGCCGTCCTCGGCTGGGGCAGCGGGCCCACCGGCCCGCTCGAGGCCGCCTCCGTCCGGGAGGTGCTGTCCGCGGCCCAGCGCGGGCACGACGTGGTCGTCGTCGACCTGCCCCGGCGCGTCGACGAGGTGGCCGCCGAGGTCGCCGCCCGCTGCGACCTGCTGGTCGTCGTCGCGGTGGCGACGGTGCCGGGGGCGGCCGCGGCGGCCCGGTTGACCGCGGCCCTGCAGTCGCTGAACCGCAGCCTCGGCCTGGTGGTCCGGCGGTGCCCGGCGGCCGTGCCGAGCGAGCACATCGCCGCGGCCCTCGAGCTGCCGCTGCTCGCCGAGATGCCGCGCCAGCGCCGGCTCGTCGAGGACGTCGACCTGGGACTGGGGCCGGTCCGCTCCGCGCGCTCGCCGCTGTCTCGTGCCGCCGGCGCCGTGCTGGAGGCCGTCCGGGCGGCGGAGGCGGCGGCATGACCGGCTCGTCGGCGCCCGCGGCCCACGGGCTGTCGGCCGAGCTGGTCGACGGGGTTCGCGAGCAGCTCGCCCGCACCGGCGCCACGCTGACCCCCGAGCAGGTGGCCCGGGCGCTGCGCGAGCGGGGCCGACCGGTGGGCGACGCGGCGGTGCTCGCCATCCACGACCGGCTCCGTCAGGACGTCCTCGGCGCCGGCCCGCTCGAGCCGCTGCTGCGCACGCCCGGGGTCACCGACGTGCTCGTGAACGGCCCCGACGAGGTCTACCTGGACCGGGGCCAGGGGCTCGAGCCGACCGGCGTGCGCTTCGCCGACGACGCCGCGGTGCGGCGGCTCGCCCAGCGGCTCGCCGGGTCCGCGGGTCGCCGGCTGGACGACGCGACGCCCTACGTCGACCTCCGGCTGGCCGACGGGACCCGGTTCCACGCCGTCCTCGCGCCGTTGGCCCGGCCCGGCACGACGATCTCGTTGCGGGTGCCGCGCACGCGCGTGTTCTCCCTGGAGGAGCTGGTCGAGGCCGGCACGCTCGGTCGCGACGGGGCCGGGCTGCTGCGCGCGGTCGTCGACGCCCGTCTCGCCTTCCTGGTCAGCGGCGGCACCGGTTCGGGGAAGACGACGCTGCTGGCGTCCCTGCTCAGCCTCGTCGACCCCCGTCACCGGGTCGTCATCGTCGAGGACGCCAGCGAGCTGCGCCCCGCCCATCCGCACGTGGTGGGCCTGGAGGCGCGGCCGGCCAACGTCGAAGGGGCCGGCGCGGTGCCGATGCGCGTCCTGGTCCGGCAGGCGCTGCGGATGCGCCCGGACCGGTTGGTGGTGGGAGAGGTGCGCGGGGAGGAGGTGACCGACTTCCTGACCGCCATGAACACCGGCCACGAGGGCGGCTGCGGCACCCTGCACGCCAACTCCGCGGCGGACGTCCCCGCGCGCGTGGAGGCCCTGGCCATGACCGCGGGGATGGCCCAGCCCGCCGTGCACAGCCAGCTGGCGTCCGCGCTCGACGCGGTGGTGCACCTGGCCCGGGGTCGCGACGGGCGTCGCCGGCTCCGGGAGGTCGCGGTGCTGACCCGGGGCGACGACGGCCGGGTGCGGGCGGTCCCCGCGGTGTCGTTCGACCCGACCGGCCAGATGCGCGAGCGTGAGGGGGCCGCGCTGCTCGGTGGCCGGCTGCGGCGCTCATGAGCGCTCTCACCCCCGCCCTCGCCGCCGCGCTCGCCGCCGCCGGCGCCGCCCTCCTGGTCGGTCCGGCCCGGACCCGCCCCGACGGGGGCCCGGCCGTCCCCCGCGCCCCGGCGGTGGCCGCCGTCCTGGCCGGCGGACCGGTCGCCCTGCTGGTCTGGCTCGACGGGCGCCGGCTGGCGCTGGCGCTCATCGCGCTCGGCGCCGGCCTCGGGGTCGGTGGGCTGGTGCGACGGGCCCGCGCGGCCCGGAGGGCCGACCGGCTCCGGGTCGCGGTGGTGGAGGTCGCGGAGGCGCTGGCGGGCGAGCTCCGGGCCGGGCAGCCGGTCCAGGTCGCGCTCGAGCGGTGCGTGGACGTGTGGCCCGCGTTCGGCGCCGTCGCCGGGGCGGGGCGGCTCGGTGCCGACGTCCCCACGGCGCTGCGTCGGCTGGCGGCCTCGCCCGGTGCCGAGGGCCTGGGTGAGGTCGCCACCGCGTGGCAGGTCTCGGCGGACTCGGGCGCGGGCCTGGCCGCGTCGCTGACCCAGGTGGCCGAGACCGCCCGGGCCCGCCGGGCCACCGGCCACGTGGTGGCCGCCGAGCTGTCCTCGGCGCAGGCGACCGCCCGCCTGGTGGCCCTGCTCCCGCTGGTCGTCCTCGCGATGTCCTCGGGCGTCGGCGGACGACCGTGGCGGTTCCTGCTCGACTCCTCCGCCGGGCTGGCGTGCCTGGCCGCCGGGGTGGGGCTGGCCCTCGTCGGGCTCTGGTGGATCGACCGGATCGCGGCGGCGGTGCAGCGTCGATGACCGGGCCGGCGTGGGCTGCGGCGATCGCCGCGGCGACGGCGGTGGCCGTGCTGGTCCCGCCCCCTCCGGCGGGGCCGGCGGCCCCGCGGCCCCCGGGCACCGCCGCGCGGGCCGTGTCCAGGACCGGGCTGGGCCCCGGGCTCCGGGCGCTCGTGGCGGCGGCGGTGGGGTTCGGCGTGCTGACCCTGGTCGGTCGCGGGCCCGGGGAGGTGGCCGGGGTCGTCGGGGCCGCGGTGGCCTGGCAGCTGACCGGTCGGATGGAGCCGCCGGCCGCACGCCGCCGCCGCGAACGGCTCGCCGCGGACCTGCCGCACGTCGTCGACCTGCTGGCCGCGAGCCTTGCGGTCGGCCTGGCGCCGGCGGGCGCGACCCGCCGGATCGCGGCCGCGCTCGACGGACCGGTCGCCGTCGAGCTCACCGCGCTGCTGGCCCGCCTCGACTTCGGGGTCGACCCGGCGACGGCCTGGCGGGACCTCGGCAGGCATCCCGAGCTCGGGCCGCTCGGCCGCTGCGTCGCCCGCTCGGTCGAGAGCGGGGCGTCGGTCGCGGATGCCATGAGCCGACTGGCCGACGACCTGCGCCGCGATGCCCACGCCCGGGTGGAGGCCCGGGCGCGGGCGGTGGGGGTGCGGGCGGCGGTGCCGCTCGGCGTCTGCCTGCTGCCGGCGTTCCTCCTCGTCGGCGTGGTGCCCCTGGTGGTCGGCTCCGTGCCCCTGGTCCTGGGTCGCTGAGCGCTGTCGGGCGGGCCAGATGCTCTCCACAGCGCGGACGGTGTCCGGCCGGTCCCCAGGCCGGCGGATCGCCCTCGCCGCCGGCGCGGCGGCGGACGAGAGTCTCGGCTGACAGATCACCCACCCACCGGCGACAGCGCCGGTGGCGCACCTTGGAGGTCCCATGACCAAGTCACCCGTCGCCCGGCTGCGCAACCAGCGCGGCGTCACCTCTGCCGAGTACGCCGTGGTCACCGCGGCCGGATGCGGCTTCGCGTCCGTCCTCATCAAGCTGCTGATGAGCGACTGGGGCCAGAACCTGCTCAAGACGCTGTTCAAGATGGTCCTCGGCCTGCTCGGGCTCGGCGCCTGAGCGTGCGCCGGACCAGGCACGAGCCGGCGGCGGTGGCGCGGAGCGGGCTGCGCGCCCCCGCCGCCGGACGGACCGAGGCGGGCGCGGTGACCGCCGAGACCGTGATGGTGCTGCCGCTGCTGGTGGCGGTGACGCTCGGGCTCGTGTGGCTGCTCGGCCTGGCCGGGACCCACGTTCGGGTGGTCGACGCCGCTCGCGAGGTGGCCCGTGCGGCCGCCCGGGACGACCCGGCGACGGTGGCCCGGGCCAGAGGCCGCCGGGTGGCGCCGGAGGGAGCCCGGATCACCGTCCGCCGCTCGGGGGACGACGTCGTGGTGGACGTGGTCGCCCAGGTCCCCGCACCGCTCGGCCTGCTCGGGTTCCTGCCGCCGGTCCGCGTCGCCGCCCAGGCGGTCGCGGCGAGCGAGCGGCCATGACGAGGCCGCGGGCCGGGCTCGGCGAGCGGGGGAGCGCAAGCCTGCTCGCGGCCGCGGTGGTCGTCGTGCTCGCGGTCGCGGCGTCCGGGGTCGCGGTCCTCGGCGGCGTGCTGGCCCGGCAGCGGCGGGTCGAGTCCGCGGCCGACCTCGCGGCCCTGGCCGGTGCCGTCGCCACCCGGCGCGGCGAGGACGGCTGCGCGGCGGCGGGTCGGGTGGCGGCCCGCAACGGTGCCGCGCTGGTCCTCTGCCGGCAGCAGGCGGGGACGGTCGACGTGGTCGCCGCGGCCACCGCTCCGCTCCCGTTCGGGCAGCGGGTCAGCCTGCGGGCGCGGGCCCGGGCCGGCCCGGTGAGTGGCCCGGTGAGTGGCCCGGTGAGTGGCCCGGTCGGGTGAGCAGGCTCAGGGCCCGTCGGGCCGCGGCTGTTCGGCCTCCTGGGGCGTCTGTGCCTCGCGCTGCTCCAGCTTCGCGGAGAGCTCACCGAGCTTCTTCGCGTCCCTGCGGCGCTGTCGTGCCCGACGCATGCCCGAGCGCAGCAGGTCCAGGCCGACGATCAGGACGAGCATGGCCAGGACTCCGGCGAGGAACAGTGCCACCGCGCTGGTGTCCCACCGGACGTTGCCCAGCGTCAGGGTGGCCGGGTCGTTCGCCCCGGCGGCGATGACGAGGATCATGACCGCTGCGGCGAGCAGGATCAGGACGAGGCCGAGAACGAGCATGCGCTTCCCCTTCCAGGACCGACAGCAGGCAGGCTATCGGGTCGGGGCCGCGGTCGGGTCGTGCTCGGCGAGCAGCACGTCGAGAAGTCGCACCGCCTCGTCCTTGTCCAGGGGGTTGTTGCCGTTGCCGCACTTGGGCGACTGGACGCAGGACGGGCAGCCGTCCTCGCACCGGCACGAGGCGATCGCCTCGCGGGTCGCCTGCCACCAGGGCAGCGCCGCGTGGAACCCGCGCTCGGCGAACCCGGCCCCTCCCGGGTGCCCGTCGTACACGAAGACGGTGAGCCGGCCGGTGTCCGGGTGCAGCGCGGTGGAGACCCCGCCGATGTCCCACCGGTCGCAGGTCGCGAAGAGCGGCAGCAGCCCGATCGATGCGTGCTCGGCGGCGTGCGCGGCCCCCGGCAGGTCGCGGTCGGCGAGCCCGGCGTCCTCGAGGACGGCCGCGGGCAGCGTCCACCAGACCGCCCGGGTCTCCAGGGTGCGCTCCGGCAGGTCCAGCGGCTCCTCCCCGAGCACCTCACCCGAGGGCGTGCGCCGGCGCAGGAACGAGACGACCTGGTGGGTGACCCGGACGTCGCCGAGGCTCACCCGCCCCCGGCCCCACGAGGTGTGCAGCCGCTCGGCGACGATCGCGATGTCGGTGACCTCCCGGGCGGACGTGCTGTAGTCGGGCTCGGCGCGCCCGACGATCGCGACCGACTCGTCGAGGTCGAGGGAGGAGACGAGGTAGGTCTCGCCCTGGTGCAGGTAGACGGCACCGGCGTGCACCGTGCCGTGCGCGGACCCGGCGTCGACGGTCCCCAGCAGGCGTCCGGTGTCCTCCTCCACGAGCCGCACGGGGGTGCCCCCGGAGGAGCGGATGTCCGCCAGGTCGCTGGCCCGCCGGCGGTCGGTCCAGAACCAGCCGCGCGGGCGCCGTCGCAGCAGCCCGGCGTCGGTGAGCGCGTCCACGCCGGGGCGCGCACCGGGGCCGAACACGGCGAGGTCCGCCTCGGTCAGCGGGAGCTCCGCGGCCGCCGCGCACAGGTGCGGGCCGAGCACGTAGGGGTTGTCCGGGTCGAAGACGTTGGCCTCCACCGGGGTGCCGAGCAGCGCCTCGGGATGGCCGACGAGGTAGGTGTCCAGCGGGTCGTCACGGGCCACGAACACGCCGAGCGCGTCCTGCCCGCCGCGCCCGGCGCGGCCGATCTGCTGCCACATCGCGGCCCGGGTGCCGGGGAACCCGGCCATCAGCACGGCGTCGAGGCCGGCCACGTCGATGCCGAGCTCGAGGGCGTTGGTGGCCGCGACGCCGAGCAGGTCCCCGCTGCGCAGCGCCCGCTCGAGGTCCCGGCGCTCCTCGGGCAGGTAGCCGCCGCGGTAGGCCGCGACCCGGTCCGCGAGCTCGGGAGCGACCTCGGCCAGCGAGGCCCTCGCCATCAGCGCGACCGTCTCGGCGCCTCTGCGTGAGCGGATGAACGCCAAGGTCCGCACCCGGTCCACGACGAGGTCGGTGAGCAGGTCGGCCACCTCCGCGGTCGCCGATCGACGCACCGGGGCGCCGTTCTCGCCGCCGTGGGAGGTGAACGGCGGCTCCCACAGCACCAGCGACACCTCGCCGCGCGCGGACCCGTCCTCGTCCACCGCGGTCACCGGCAACCCGGTCAGGCGACCGGCGGCGACCGCGGGCTCCGCGACGGTGGCCGAGGCCAGCACGAACGTCGGCTCGCTGCCGTAGGCGGCGCACACCCGTCTGAGCCGCCGGATGATCTGCGCGACGTGGGCCCCGAACACGCCGCGGTAGTGGTGGCACTCGTCGACCACCACGTAGCGCAGCAGCGAGAAGAACTTCGCCCAGCGGGCATGCCCCGGCAGCAGCGACCGGTGCAGCATGTCGGGGTTCGTCAGCACGTACTCGCCGAAGTCGCGCGCCCAGTCGCGCTGCTCGCGGGAGGAGTCGCCGTCGTGCGTGGTGGCCCGCAGGCCCGGCACCCCCAGCTCCAGCAGCGCGTTGAGCTGGTCCTGGGCGAGCGCCTTCGTGGGGGAGAGGTAGAGCACCGTGCAGCCGCGCTGGCCGCGCGGGTCGCGCGACTCGGTGATGTCGCTGAGTGCGGGCAGGAGGTAGCCCAGCGACTTGCCCGAGGAGGTGCCGGTCGAGAGCACCACGTGCTCACCGCGGTGCGCGGCCTCCGCGGCCCGGGTCTGGTGCGTCCAGGGCTCGTCGATCCCCCGGCCGTGCAGGGCCTCGCGCAGCGCCGGCGAGGTCCACTCCGGCCACGCGGCCCGCCGGCCGGCTCGCGCCGGCAGCCGCTCGAGGTGGGTGAGCCGGTCCTCGCGTCCTGGTCCCGCGGTCAGGCGGGAGACCAGGTCCGAGGCGGAGAGGCCGGTCCGGGTGCTCACCATCGGATTCTCCCAGACTGCGCCCACCGGTTAAATCGACCGGTGCGCCACCCCGGAGAGTGACCTGCAACAGTCGACGGTGCATGATTGGATGCACGAGGCAGCGTCAGGCTGCCATGCCGGGAGCGCCGAGCACGATCGTCGAGGAGTCACGTGGACCTGTCACTCGAGACGCGTCACGCGGATGGTCACACGATCATCGAGGTGGGCGGAGAGATCGACGTCTATACCGCACCGAAGCTGCGGGACAAGATCACCGAGCTGGTGAGCAACGGGGATTACCACCTGGTGATCGACATGGAGAAGGTCGACTTCCTCGACTCGACGGGCCTCGGGGTTCTCGTGGGCGGGCTGAAGAAGGTCCGTGCACACGATGGGTCGATGCGGCTGATCTGCAACCAGGAGCGTCTGCTCAAGATCTTCCGGATCACCGGGCTGGCGAAGGTGTTCGCCATCCACGGTTCCCAGGCCGACGCGCTCGCCGAACACTGAAGTCCGTGCAGGTCGCAGCCGCCACCGGCATCAGCGTCTCCATCGCGCGTGATCCCGCGCTCGTCCGGACCGTGCGACTGGTGGCCGCTGCGGTCGCGCGGCGCACCGGGCAGGACGAGGAGTTCGTCGAGGAGATCCGCCTCGCCGTCGGTGAGGCCTGCGCGCTGATGCTCGCGGCCGACGACCTCGAGCCCACCGAGGACCGCGGCCCGGTCACCGTCACGATGACGATCGGCGAGCGGCTCGTCGTCGAGGTGCTCTCGGCGGGTCCCGTCTCGGTGGTCGACGAGCCGCACAGCGACATCGACGGGATGGAGCCGTGGGCGCTCCTGCGCGGTCTCATCGAGGACTTCTCGGTCGAGCAGCACGACGGGACCACCCGGCTGTCGATGTCCTGGCCGCTGGCCTGATCGGCCGGCCGGTCGGTTTTTTCACGAATGTGGCGCACGCCACACCACCCGGTAACCCATCAGCGCGATGCGTGCGTAGACTCCCGCTCACAGCCGGGCGTGAGGCTGGTCACAGCGCGCCCGCACCCGTGGCGCTCGCCGCGGGCAGAACACGCAGTTTCGACGGGCTGAGCGCCCAAACGGAGGAGGACATATGTCCGGGCACATCTTTGCTGCCGAGACCGGTGGCAAGGCTGCGACCGTGGACCTGTCCGGCACCAACCTGACCTTCGTGGTCGTCGTCGGAGTCATCGCGGTCATCGCGTTGGCGATGGGGATGATGTTCCGGAGCCAGGTTCTCGCGGCCGGCGAGGGCACGAGCAACATGAAGAACATCGCGCAGGCGGTGCAGGAGGGCGCGTCCGCGTTCCTCACGCGCCAGTTCAAGACCCTCGGGGTGTTCGCGATCATCGCGTTCGTCCTGCTGTTCGCGTTGCCCGCGCACGGCGGCACCGACGTGCGCATCGGTCGGTCGATCTTCTTCCTGGTCGGCGCCGGTTTCTCGGCGGGCATCGGCTACATGGGCATGTCCCTCGCGGTGCGGGCGAACGTCCGGGTCGCCGCGGCCGCCCGCGAGGAGGGCCGCGACCCCGCGATGCGCGTGGCGTTCCGCACCGGCGGCACCGTCGGCATGGCGACGGTCGGCCTCGGCCTGCTCGGTGCGGCCGTGGTGGTGTTCGTCTACAAGAGCGACGCCCCCACGGTGCTCGAGGGCTTCGGCTTCGGCGCCGCGCTGCTCGCGATGTTCATGCGGGTCGGCGGCGGCATCTTCACCAAGGCCGCCGACGTCGGCGCGGACCTGGTGGGCAAGGTCGAGCAGAACATCCCCGAGGACGACCCGCGCAACGCGGCCACGATCGCCGACAACGTCGGCGACAACGTGGGCGACTGCGCCGGCATGGCCGCCGACCTCTTCGAGTCCTACGCCGTCACGCTCGTCGCCGCGCTGATCCTCGGCAAGGCGGTGTTCGGTGCCGAGGGCCTGGTCTACCCGCTGATCGTGCCGGCCATCGGTGCGCTCACCGCGATCCTGGGCGTGTTCATCACCCGGCCCCGTCCGGGTGAGAACGGCCTGACCACGATCAACCGCTCGTTCTACATCTCCGCCGGCGTCTCCGCCGTGCTGTGCACGCTGGCCGCGTTCTTGTACCTTCCCGGCTCGTTCAGCGAGCTGACCGACGTACCCGCGGCGCTCGCGGGCAACGGTGGCGACCCGCGGCTGATCGCCACCTTCGCGGTGCTGATCGGCATCGTGCTCGCGGCCGTCATCCTGTCGCTGACCGGCTACTACACCGGCACCGACCACCGCCCGGTGAAGGACGTCGGCAAGACCTCCCTCACGGGCGCGGCGACCGTGATCCTGTCCGGTCTCTCTGTCGGCTTCGAGTCCGCGGTCTTCACCGCCCTGGTGATCGGCGCCGCCGTCTACGGCGCCTTCCTGCTGGGCTCCGGCGTGGTCGCGGTCTCGCTGTTCGCCGTCGCCCTGGCCGGCTGCGGTCTGCTCACCACGGTCGGCGTGATCGTGGCGATGGACACCTTCGGACCGGTCTCGGACAACGCGCAGGGGATCGCGGAGATGTCCGGGGACGTGGACGGCGCCGGTGCCCAGATCCTCACCGAGCTCGACGCGGTCGGCAACACGACCAAGGCGATCACCAAGGGCATCGCGATCGCGACCGCGGTGCTCGCCGCGACGGCGCTGTTCGGCTCCTACACCGGCGCCATCCGGGACGCACTGGCCCAGGCCGGCGCCAAGGCCAGCTTCGCCGCCGAGGTGTTCAGCCCGGACGTCTTCGTGGGCCTGCTGATCGGTGCGTCCGTGGTGTTCTTGTTCTCGGGCCTGGCGATCAACGCCGTCGGCCGTGCCGCCGGTGCGGTCGTCTACGAGGTGCGCCGCCAGTTCAAGGAGATCCCGGGGATCATGGAGGGCACCGGCCGTCCCGAGTACGGCAAGGTCGTCGACATCTGCACCCGGGACTCGCTGCGTGAGCTCGCTACGCCGGGCCTGCTGGCGATCCTGGCCCCGATCGCGGTCGGGTTCGGCCTCGGGGTGGCCCCGCTTGCGGGCTACCTGGCGGGTGCGATCGGCACCGGCACGCTGATGGCGATCTTCCTGGCCAACTCCGGCGGTGCCTGGGACAACGCCAAGAAGCTCGTCGAGGACGGCCACCACGGCGGCAAGGGCTCGCCCGCCCACGAGGCCACCGTCATCGGCGACACCGTCGGCGACCCGTTCAAGGACACCGCCGGCCCGGCGATCAACCCGCTGCTCAAGGTGATGAACCTGGTGTCGCTGCTGATCGCCGCGGCCGTGGTGAACATGAGCGTGGGCAGCGGCCAGAACGACGTGCTGCGCATCACGATCGCGGTGGTGGCCGCGCTCATCATCGCGGGCGCCGTCTACGTCTCGAAGCGTCGCCCGGTCGCGATCGGTGAGGACGTCCCCGAGGCGGTCGGCGCGGCCTGAGCGCCCAGCCCCGAGAGGGCCCGTCGGCTTCGGCCGGCGGGCCCTCGCTCGTTCGCCACCGGCCTAGGGTGGGGTCCCGTGGACCTGCTGCGACCCGACGACGTGACCGCCCTGCGCACCGCCCTGCTGCGCGCGGGCTACAGCTATGACGGGGTGGCCGGCCTGCTGGGCCCGACCGCGCACCGCGCGCTGTCCCGCAACGAGACCACGCCCGGCCTGCGGGCGACCCGCGGCGGCGCACCCCTCGCCACGCTGACCCGGCTGTGGCTGCTGCAGGCCCCGGTGCCGGTGACCGATGCCGAGCGGGCGCTCCCCGGTCTGGTCGACGCGCTGTGCGTGGCCGGCCTGCTCGAGCGGTCGGTGGCCGAGGTCCGCGCCCGCGTCGACGTCCGGCCCTACGCCGACGAGGACACCGACTGGTGGGTGGTCAGCGACCTGACCCCCGGCCTCGACGGCGGCGTCGGCCGGGTCGGCCCCGACCATGTCCTCGGCATC
Organism: uncultured Actinomycetota bacterium; assembly: GCA_963838025.1. Classification (GTDB taxonomy): domain Bacteria; phylum Actinomycetota; class Actinomycetes; order Propionibacteriales; family Nocardioidaceae; genus Nocardioides_B. Next base: position 27,381 of record CAWIPF010000002.1, on the reverse strand, counting down.
TCCTCGGCGTCGACCTCGCTGGCCCAGCTGACCGTGCGGGAGCCGATCGGCCGGGCCCTGGACCTCGGCACCGGCTGCGGGGTGCAGGCGCTGCACCTTGCCGGCCACGCGGCGCACGTGGTCGCGACCGACGTCAACGAGCGCGCGCTCGCGATGGCCCGGCTGAACGGGGCGTTGAACCGGGTGGCCTTGGACGTGCGGCCCGGCTCGCTCTTCGAGCCGGTGGCCGACGAGGTGTTCGACCTCGTGGTCAGCAACCCTCCGTTCGTCGTCTCACCGGCGACCGGCGAGCGCCTGGTCTACCGCGACTCGGGGCTCCCGGGCGACGAGATGGTCCGCCGGGTGGTGACGAGGGCGCCGCGTCACCTCGCACCGGGCGGCCGCGCCCAGGTGCTGGCGAACTGGGTGCACCGGGCCGGCGAGCCCTGGCAGGACCGGATCGCCGGCTGGCTCGACGGGTCCGGGTGCGACGCCTGGGTGGTGCAGCGCGAGGTCGCAGACCCGGCGGAGTACGTCGAGCTGTGGCTCAAGGACGCCGGGCTCCACGGCGGCCGTGACTACGCCGAGCGCTACGACACCTGGCTGTCGTGGTTCGAGGACCAGCGGCATCGAGGGGATCGGGTTCGGCTGGGTCAACCTGCGGCGGACCGACCGCGACCCGGTGCTCCACCTCGAGGACTGGCCGTACGAGGTCGAGCAGCCGCTCGGCGGCGAGGTCGCCGCGCGGGGCCGTCGCACCGACCACCTCGCGCGGCTCGACGACGACGGGCTCCTCGGTGCGCGCCTGGTCACCCGGGTCGACGTACGCCAGGAGACGGTGGGCGCGCCCGGTGCGGAGGACCCGGAGACCATCGTGCTGCGCCAGCAGCGCGGCATGCGGCGGGCGCACCAGGCCGACACCGTGGTGGCCGGCCTGGTCGGCGCCTGCGACGGCGACCTCACCGTCGGCCAGATCCTCGACGCGCTGGCCAGCATCCTCGGTGACGACCCGCGGACCCTCCGGGAGAGGTACGTCGGACAGGTGCGCGCCCTGGTGGCCGACGGGTTCTTGGAGCCCCACGGCGACGGGTAGGTTGACCGGACGCGTTACCGTGTCTGCGCGGATCAGCCGCACCTGCAGAGCACCCGAGGAGCACACCAGACGTGGCAGCGAAGAACACCGGCGCGAACGGCGCCGGTCACAAGCTGGTGATCGTGGAGTCGCCCGCCAAGGCGAAGACGATCGCCGGCTACCTGGGCGGTGACTACGTGGTCGAGTCGTCCATCGGCCACATCCGCGACCTGCCCCAGAGTGCTGCCGACGTCCCGGCCAAGATCAAGGGCGAGCCGTGGGCCCGCCTCGGTGTCGACGTCGACCACGACTTCACCCCCTACTACGTGGTCTCGCGGGACAAGAAGTCCCACATGACCAAGCTCAAGGGCCTGCTCAAGAACGCCTCCGAGCTCTACCTCGCCACCGACGAGGACCGCGAGGGCGAGGCGATCGCCTGGCACCTGCTCGACGAGCTCAAGCCGCGGGTGCCGGTGCGTCGGATGGTGTTCCACGAGATCACCCGGCCCGCCATCCAGGAGGCGGTGGCACACCCCCGCGACATCGACATGGACCTCGTCGAGGCCCAGGAGGCGCGCCGGATCCTCGACCGGCTCTACGGCTACGAGGTCTCCCCGGTGCTGTGGAAGAAGGTCATGTCCGGCCTGTCCGCGGGCCGCGTCCAGTCGGTGGCGACCAGGCTCGTCGTCGACCGCGAGCGGGAGCGGATGGCGTTCCGGACCGCCTCCTACTGGGACCTCGAGGGCACCTTCGACGCCTATCCCGGGGGGATCCCGGACGGCGCCGCCCCGGATGTCCGGATGTTCCCCGCCAAGCTGCACTCGGTCGACGGGGCCAGGGTCGCGCGCGGCAGCGACTTCACCCCCCAGGGCGTCCTGAAGGACTCCGCGGCCACCGGCGCCAACGCGGTGGTGCACCTCGACCGCAACCGCGCCGAGGCGCTGGCGGGCGCCCTCGAGGACGCGACGTTCGACATCCGCTCCGTGGAGTCGAAGCCCTACCGCCGCCAGCCCTACGCGCCGTTCCGCACCACCACGCTCCAGCAGGAGGCCTCGCGCAAGCTCGGCTTCGGCGCCTCGCGGACCATGTCGGTCGCGCAGCGGCTGTACGAGAACGGCTTCATCACCTACATGCGCACCGACTCCACGACGCTGTCGGAGTCGGCGATCGCCGCGGCCCGCGACCAGGCGCGCGAGCTCTACGGCGCCGAGTACGTGCCCGACCAGCCCCGGGTCTACGCCTCGAAGGTGAAGAACGCCCAGGAGGCCCACGAGGCGATCCGGCCCGCCGGCGAGTCGTTCCGGACGCCGGCGCAGACCGGCCTCACCGGCGACGAGTTCCGCGTCTACGAGCTGATCTGGATGCGCACGGTCGCCTCGCAGATGAAGGACGCCCAGGGCCAGAGCGTCACGATCCGGCTCGGTGGTGCGGCCGCCGGCGGCGAGGACGTGGTGTTCTCCGCCTCGGGACGCGTGATCACCTTCCACGGCTTCCTCAAGGCGTACGTCGAGGGCCGCGACGACGAGGGCGACCCGGACGCCGGCGGCCCCGACGACCGGGAGACCCGGCTGCCGAAGGTCGCGGAGGGCGACGCCGTCACCGCGGCCCAGCTGCGGGCCTCGGGGCACGAGACGAAGCCCCCGGCCCGGTACACCGAGGCGACGCTGATCCGCGAGCTGGAGGAGCGCGAGATCGGCCGCCCCTCGACGTACGCCTCGATCATCGGGACCATCCTCAACCGCGGCTACGTCTACAAGAAGGGCACCGCGCTGGTGCCGGCCTGGTTGGCGTTCTCGGTGGTGCGGCTGCTCGAGGAGCACTTCTCCCGGCTGGTGTCCTACGAGTTCACCGCCGGCATGGAGGACATCCTCGACGAGATCGCCGGGGGCCGGCGCGACCGGAACACCGAGCTGGCCGGCTTCTACTTCGGCACCGCCGACGTGGAGGGCCTCAAGCAGCTCGTCTCCGAGCTCGGCGACATCGACGCCCGCGAGCTGGCCACCTTCCGGGTCGCGGACGGGATCGACCTGCGGGTGGGCCGCTACGGGCCCTACATCGAGACCACCCCGGCCGAGGGCGAGTCCGTTCGGGCCAACGTGCCCGAGGACCTGCCCCCCGACGAGCTCACCGAGGAGAAGGCCAGGGAGCTGCTGGCCAACCCGGCCGGCGAGGAGATCCACCTCGGCACCCACCCCGAGACCGGCCGGAGGGTCGTCGCGAAGAACGGCCGGTTCGGGCCCTACGTGACCGAGCAGCTGCCCGAGGACGCGAAGAAGTCCGAGAAGCCGCGCACCTCCTCGTTGTTCAAGTCGATGACGCTGGACTCGATCACGCTCGACGACGCTGTCAAGCTGCTCACCCTGCCGCGTGTCGTCGGCACCGACCCCGAGTCCGGCGACGAGATCACCGCCCAGAACGGCCGCTACGGGCCCTACCTGAAGAAGGGCACCGACTCCCGCTCGATCGACTCCGAGGACAAGCTGCTCACGATCACGCTCGAGGAGGCGCTGGCGGTGTACGCCGAGCCCAAGCGGCGTGGCCGCGCGGCCGCCGACCCCGGCCGCGAGATCGGCGAGGACCCGGTGAGCGGCAACAAGGTGACGGTGAAGAGCGGCCGGTTCGGGCCCTATGTCACCGACGGTGAGTTCAACGCGACCCTGCGCCAGGGCGACGACGAGTCCACGATCACGATCGAGCGGGCCGCCGAGCTGCTGGCGGAACGGCGCGCGAAGGGCCCCGCGAAGAAGGCCGCGAAGAAGACGACCCGCAAGACGGCCGCCAAGAAGACCGCGAAGAAGGCGACCAAGAAGGCGACCAAGAAGTCGGCCAAGAAGGCGTGAGCCGGGCCGGGCACCGCACGAGGCCGGTCGCGGTCCGGTGCCCGGGCAGCCGCGCACTAGGGTGGTCCGCGTGAGTGAGTCCGCGTTCGAGCACGAAACCGTGGAGGAGCTGAGACACGCCCCCACCCACTCACTCACAGCGGTCCTGAGGATCCCGGACTTCCGGCACCTGTGGGTCGGCCTGGGGCTGTCCAGCCTCGGTGACTGGATGGGGCTGCTGGCGCTGACCGCGTTCGCGAGCGCCAGCGTCGAGACCTACGCCAGCAAGAACTACGCGATCGCCGGGGTGCTCTTCCTCAGGGTGCTGCCGGCGCTGATCATGGGGCCGGTCGCCGGCTACGTCGCGGACCGGCTGGACCGGCGCCGGACGCTGATCTGGGGCGACTACATCCGTGGCGCGCTGTTCGTCACCATCCCCATCGTCAACACGCTGTGGTGGATCTTCGTGGTCACGGTGCTGGTCGAGGCGGTCAGCCTGGTCTGGGGCCCGGCCAAGGACGCCACCGTGCCCAACCTGGTGCCGCGCCACCGGCTCGAGGCGGCGAACCAGATCAGCCTGGCGACCACCTACGGCTCGGCGCTGCCGGCGGCCGCGATCTTCACCGGCCTGACCCTGGTCGACAAGTTCTACCGGCACATCTTCGACTGGTTCAGCAACGGCCCCGTCGACCTGGCGCTCTACTTCAACGCGGTCTCGTTCGTGGTCTCGGGCATCGTGATCTCCCGGTTGCGGCACATCCCGCGCGGCCCCGCGGACATCGAGACCGGCGCCAGCGCGATCAAGGTGGTGATCGACGGCTGGAAGTACGTCGGCACCACGCCCGTCGTACGCGGCCTGGTGCTGGGCATCATCGGGGCGTTCGCGGCGGGTGGGGTGGTCGTCGGGCTGGCCCGCACGTTCGTCGCCGACCTCGGGGGCGGCGACCCGGGCTACGGCGTGCTGTTCGGGACCGTCTTCCTGGGGCTGGGCCTGGGCATGTGGCGCGGGCCGCGGCTGCTCCAGGGCCTCTCGCGCCGCCGGATCTTCGGGGTGTCGCTGACCCTCACCGGGGTGCTGCTGTTCCCGCTCGCGCTCGTGCAGCAGCTGGAGATCGTGACCGGGTTGACCCTGCTCGTCGGGTTCTTCGCGGGTGTCGGCTGGATCACCGGCAACACCCTGCTCGGGCTGGAGGTCCCCGACGAGATCCGGGGGCGCACGTTCGCGTTCGTCGGGTCGATGATCCGGCTGTCGCTGGCCCTGGTCCTGGCCGTCGCGCCGCTCCTGGCCGGGCTGATCGGCAGGCACAGCTTCGGTCCGCTCGACGAGGGCGGCGCGCCGCTGCTGGTCTACAACGGTGCCGCCTTCACGTTCCTGATCGCCGCGGTGGTGATGACCGCTGTCGGTGTCACCTCCTACCGTCAGATGGACGACAAGAGAGGGACCCCGCTGATCAAGGACCTGCGCCGCGCGCTCACCAGCTCGCTGGGGGTCTACGCCGCCACCGGCGCCTTCGTCGCGTTCGAGGGCGGGGAGGGCGCCGGCAAGTCGACGCAGGCACACCGGCTCGCGGAGTGGCTGCGGTCGGCGGGCTACCGGGTGCTGCTGACCCACGAGCCGGGCGACACCGAGGTCGGCGCCAAGCTGCGCAAGATCGTGCTCGACCCCGCCACCGGCGAGATCTCGCACCGCACGGAGGCGCTCCTCTACGCCGCGGACAAGGCCGAGCACGTGGACCGGGTGATCTCGCCGGCGCTGGCCAGGGGCGAGGTCGTGGTCACCGACCGCTACGTCGACAGCACGCTCGCCTACCAGGGCGCCGGACGGGCGCTGCTCGACCGCGACGTCGAGCGGGTGGCCCGGTGGGCGACCGCGGACCTGCGACCGCACCTGACCGTCGTGCTCGACCTGCCGCCGCAGCAGGGGCTGACCCGGTTCGCCGAGCGCGACCGGATCGAGGCGGAGTCGGTGGAGTTCCACGAGCGGGTCCGCGAGATGTTCCTCCAGCTCGCCTCCGCGCACCCGGAGCACTACCTCGTCGTCGACGCGCGCAAGCCGGTCGACGAGATCGCCCGGCTGATCCGGCAGCGGGTCCAGCCGCTGCTCGAGCAGGCCGCACGTCGCGACGCCGCGGAGCCGCCGACGCTCGTCGACGAGTCCGTGCCGCGGAGCGACCCGTGACCGGCGCCGCGGCCGTCACCGGCTCCGTGTGGTCCTCCCTGGTGGGCCAGCGGCACGCGATCGAGACGCTGCAGCGGGCGGTCGCGGGCCACGGGATGACCCACGCCTGGCTGTTCACGGGGCCGCCCGGGTCGGGGCGGTCCAACGCCGCGCTGGCCTTTGCCGCGGCGCTGCAGTGCGAGCGGGGGGGCTGCGGGCAGTGCGAGGCCTGCCGCACCTCGCTGGTGGGCTCGCACCCGGACGTGAGCATCACCCGGTCCGAGACCTCGGTGCTCTACATCGACGACATGCGCGACCTGGTCCACCGCTCGGCGCTCGCCCCGGCGCACCGGCGCTACCAGGTCATGGTCATCGAGGACGCCGACCGGCTCGGGGAGCGCACCGGCAACACGCTGCTCAAGGCGATCGAGGAGCCCACCCCCAAGACGATCTGGCTGCTGTGCGCCCCGACGATCGAGGACGTGCTCCCGACGATCCGGTCGCGGTGCCGCAACGTCGCGCTCTCGACCCCGACCGCGGCGGAGGTGGCGGAGTTCCTGACCGCCCGCCTCGGCGTCCCCGAGGGCGTTGCCGCCTTCGCCGCACGGGCCAGCCAGGGCCACATCGGCCGGGCCCGGGCTCTCGCGGTCGACGAAGGCACGCGCAACCGGCGGCGGGAGGTGGTCGCGCTGCCGGGTGCGCTGACCTCGCTGGGCGCGTGCATGAATGCCGCCGCGAACCTCGTGGACATCGCCAAGGACGAGACGTCGGCGATCACCGAGGAGACCAACGGCCGGGAGCTGCGCGAGCTCGAGGCCACCTTCGGCGACGACCGCAAGGCGAAGAGCTCGCGGTCCTACAGGGCCGCGCTCAAGAGCCTGACCGACAACCAGCGGCAGCGGCAGAAGCGGCGGGAGATGGACGTCATCGACCGCTGCCTGATGGACGTGATGTCGGTCTACCGGGACACGATCGCGATGCAGACCGGGGCGGAGGGCGACCTGGTCAACGAGGAGATGCGCGATGTCATCGCCGACATCGCCCGCCGCTCCGCGCCCGAGGACAACCTGCGCCGCATCGACGCCATCTTCAACGCCCGCGAGCAGATGATGGAGTTCAACACCACGCCGCTGCTCGCCCTCGAGTCGATGATGGTCAACCTCCGCATCCGCTGAGGCCCTGGGGAGACCCCCTACAGTTGTCCGCGTGCCACAGTCGAAGGTGCTCCTGCGCGCCGCCAGCCTCGCCGCCGTACTCGCCGTCCTGGTGACGTCCTGCTCCACGTCGAGCGGCAAGAAGACGCTCCCGACCCCGTCGCTGTCGCCGAGCCCGCTGCAGTCGGCGGCGGCCGGCCAGGAGCCGGGCCAGCCGGACCTGGCCCGGTTCTACGACCAGAAGCTGTCGTGGAAGTCGTGCCGCGGTGGCGACCAGTGCACGCACATCTCGGTGCCGCTCGACTACGCGCATCCCGATGGGAAGGCGATCACGCTCTCGGTGCTGAAGGTGCCTGCCGCGGACAGGAGCCACCGGGTGGGCTCGCTGGTGGTCAACCCCGGCGGGCCGGGGGGCTCGGGGGTCGACTACGCCGCCAACGCCGCGACGTACTTCGGCTCCGAGCTCCGCCAGGCCTTCGACATCGTCGGGTTCGACCCCCGCGGCGTGGGCGAGAGCACCCCGGTCCAGTGCCTGTCGGACGCGAAGCTCGACGCGTTCGTCGCCAGCGACCCGGACCCGGACAGCACCGCGGAGATCAAGGCCTCGGACCGGATGCTCGCGGAGTTCGGCAACGGCTGCGTCAAGATGAGCGGCGACCTCGCGGCGCACGTGTCGACGGTCGAGGCGGCCAAGGACATGGACGTGCTCCGGGCGGTGCTCGGCGACAGCAAGCTGACCTACTTCGGCGCCTCCTACGGCACCTTCCTCGGCGCCACCTACGCGGGCCTGTTCCCCAAGCGGGTCGGCCGGATGGTCCTCGACGGCGCGATCGACCCGTCGCTGTCGACGCTGCAAGCTCAACCTGGTGCAGGCGCACGGGTTCGAGGTGGCGCTGCGCGCCTACGTCGCGCACTGCGTGGACCAGGGCGGCTGCTTCCTCGGCTCCACGGTCGATGAGGGGACCACCCGGATCCGCAGGTTCCTCGACAGCGTCGAGGCGAAGCCGATCACCGGGTCGGGCGGGCGGCCGCTGACCGTGGGCAACGCGGTCCTCGGGATCTGGGCGCCGCTGTACAACAAGGACTACTGGGGGCTGCTCGACAGCGCGCTCAGGTCCGCGTTCGCCGGGAACGGGGCCCAGCTGCTGAACCTGTCCGACGCGTACACGTCCCGCGGACCCTCGGGCTACGTCGACAACTCGCTCGAGGCGCTCTACGCCGTCAACTGCCTCGACCACGACGACTCGATCCCGAGCCTCAAGGTGCCCTCCTACATCCCGGAGTTCGAGAAGGCGTCGCCGACGTTCGGCGCGATCTTCGCGTTCGGGCTGTCGAGCTGCTCCAAGTGGCCGATCCACACGGGTCGGGTGCCCGAGCCGATCCACGCCGCCGGCGCGCCGCCGATCCTGGTGATCGGCACCACCAGGGACCCGGCCACCCCGCTGTCGTGGGCCCGGGCGCTCGCCAACCAGCTCGACTCCGGGGTCCTGGTCAAGCGGGACGGCGACGGCCACACCGGCTACAACGCCGGCAACCAGTGCGTGGACAACACCGTCGAGTCCTACCTTGTCTCCGGCAAGGTGCCCCCCGGTGAGGTCGACTGCTAGCGCACCTGCGGATGTTTACCAAGGTATGTCGGCGAACTGTCGCTCCCCGTGGTGAACTTCCCGAGGGATGAGGCAGTTCTCCTCGGGGAGTACGGCGGCCAGCGGCCGTGGCGACCTCGGGGTCAGCGCGGGCGCACCGGCTCCGCGATCGCCTGGATGCGCCTGGTCGCGAGCTCGATCATCAGCCGGGCGGCCGACGACAGGGTGGCGTCCGCGCGGTGGACGATCGCGAGCACGTCGAACTGGCGCGGACGCAGCGAGACCCACCCCGCGTCGGGGGCGAGTCTCGGGAGCAGCTGCTCAGCGGCGCCGCGGGGCACCACCGAGTCCACCAGACCCATCCCGACGAGCTCGACGGCCGTCTCGACGTCCTCGACCTCGATGCGGGTCTGCGGGTTGCGTCCGGTCTCGTGCAGCATCTGGCGCAGCACGATCCGTGTCGAGTCGTCCGCACGCCAGGTCGTCTCCGACATCACCAACGACGCCTGGGCGAGCCGGGCGGCCGTGACCGGGGCAGCGAGCTTCTCCGCGTCAGTGCTGATGTAGACCAGCTCGTCGCGGGCGACGGGAGTGACCGCCATGCCCTCGCTGCTCACAGCGGGGACCGCGATCATGGCGGCCTCGATCCGGCCACGACGGAGGTCCTCCTGCACGTCGCTGGAGTTCTGGCCGACCAGTTCGACCCGGACCCCCGGGTGCCGTGCGAGCACGTCGGCGACCAGTCCGGCGCCGGCGTACAACCGGGCGGTGCCGAACATCCCGAACCGGATGGTGCCGGTCTCGAGCGCGTTGACGTCCCGGGCGGCCTGCCGGGCCTCCTCGGCGGCGGCGAGGGCGCGTTCGGCGTGGGGCCGCATCGACTCGGCGGCCGCAGTCGGCACCACACCGCGCCCCACACGGGTGAACAGCGACGTCCCCAGTGACCGCTCGAGCGTGCGAATCTGCTCGGAGACCGACGGCTGCGCGTAGCCGAGCTGCTCGGCGGCCGCGGTCAGCGACCCGTGCTCGTACGCCGCGAGGAAGCAGCGGAGCTGGTGCAGCGACAGCATAGGCACTCCCTTGGATATCTCAAGGTAATCGAGGCTACCCCTATAGATGTACCCGAGGCATCCTGAACGAGTACACATCCACGTCCTTCGAGGGAGGTCGCCCCATGTTCGATCGCGTCTGCACTGTCTGCCACCAGCGCCAGCTCATCTTCCACAGCCAGGTGACCTCGCTGGTCAACACCGACCAGGGCATCGAGGTGACCTACGTCTGCTGGTGCGGAGCCGACCAGACCTGGCACACCGGTCGCGCCGTGACCGACAAGCCGCTGGTGGCTACCGCCGCCTGAGGGCCGTTTCGCGCCGTACGCCGGTCTTCCGTATACTTCGACGCGCTGCCCGGGTCGACGCCAGCGTCGGCTGACGGGCAGCGTGCCGCCTTAGCTCAGTCGGTAGAGCGATTCACTCGTAATGAATAGGTCGTCGGTTCGATTCCGACAGGCGGCTCCCCACAAAAGCCCAGGTCAGCGCCACCATGGCGATCACGGCCTGGGCTTTATTCATGCCGCGACCGAACTCCATGGGCACATTTTGGGCACTATGCGTGTTCCCGTGCCCCCGCGGTGCCACCCTCATCGGCCACCTCGCAAGCCGTTCAGAGCCGCCGCCACGACGTCGAGCTCATCGTCGTACAGGTGGGCATAGATCCGCGCCGTGGTCGTGATCGAGGCGTGTCCCATCGCCTTCTGGATCCAGCGGAGATCGGCCCCCGCAGAGCGGGCGAGACTCCCGAACGTGCGCCGCAGGTCATGGGGCGTCACCCCAGCCAGACCCAGCGCCTTCGTGGCCTCACCCCAGCCCGACCTGTTGCGCCAGTTTCCGTTGCGCAGGTGGCCGCCACCAGGCGCCGGGAACACCAGGTCACCCACATCGCGGCCTTCAACGCGCGCCGCCAGGACCTCCCGCATGAACTCCGGGATCGCGACCTGCCGGGCCGACGCCAGGCTCTTCGGTGCGTCCACGTCCATGCGACCGCCAACCTCCGTGGCGCGCTCGATGATCCGGACCCGGTTCCGGACAAGGTCCACGTCGCCCGCCCGAAGGCCGGCAAGTTCCGACCACCGCAGCCCCAGGTAGGCCATGGCCAGCACCAGGTCTCCATGCTCACCCAACTTCTCGGCGAGCGCGTCAACCTGTGCGGCGGTCAGGATTCGCTCACGGGCCGGCGGTCGGGAAGGCAAACGCACACCCCGTGCGACATTGCGCGACAGCCGCCGCGTCCGCATCCCGTAGTCGAGAACCAGGCAGAACACTCGATGTGCGTAGCGGACCGTCTCAGCACCCTTCTTGGTCGAGAGCGTGGCGACCCACTCGGCCACGTCGGCGTGCTCGATCTTCGCCACTGGCCAGCGTTCGAACTCCACGAGCACGTGCCGGAAGGCCGCCCGATAGTTCTGCTGCGTGGTCTTGCGCAGATGCGTCATGCCCGAGCGCTCGAACTCCGCCCACAACGCAGCCACCGTGATCCGACCACGCTGCGGGTCTACGAAGTCGCCCCGACGCACCCGGCCTCGTGTCTCGGCCTCGAACTCCTCGGCATCCCTGCGGCGATTGAAGGTCCGGGAGCGCTGGCGGTAGTCCGGCGTCCGATACCGAACCCGCCAGCGCACGCGCCCAGAGGCCGCAACGCGCTTCTCGATCACGCTGCGGCCCTCTTCGCCTCGTCCAGCCACTCGCGCACCATGGCGGCATCGAAACGACGGTGCTTGCCGACCTTGAACGACGGCGGGCCGTCGCCACGCACTGCCCAGTGGTGCACCGTCGACATCGGCACACACAAGATCTCCGCCACATCCCGCACCGTCAGCAGCCGCGGGAACACCACCTGCTCATCCATCACCTTGTCCTCATTTCCCGAGTTCTCATGCCGCCTTGCGCCGTGCTGCCTTCCACTGCTCGTACTCGCGGGCGCGGGCTGCTGCGGCGGCGGCCAGGGCGTGGTCGCCGTCGCGGGTCCAGCCGGTGCCTTGGTAGGCCCAGGACCCGACGACGAGGGTGGTCTCCTCCTCGTCGGCGCAGGAGGCGTTCCTCGAGGTCGCGTACGTCCAGCCGCTCCCCCGTCTTGTTGGCCTCGGCGGCGAGCTTCTGGAACCTCTGCCGTGCCCGGCGCAGGCGGCCGAGGGTGACCGAGTAGCGGCGGGACTTGGTGGAGAAGTGGCCGCGGAAGCCGAGCATGTGCGCCCACTTGCCGAGCAGCAGGTACGGCGACTCCCGGTCGTGCTGCCTGGCGCGCTTGCCGAGATCGCGGCACGTGCCCGTGAGGCGGGACAGGTGAGGCTTGGTCTGGCCGGGGCCGCCGCGCAGGCTGGTGGCGTCCTTGGTGGCGTACTTCGCCAGGTAGCCGGCCACCTGCTCCGGAGTCAGCGGGCCGTCGGGGTCGTCGGTGCGGTGCCCGTCGCGGACCACGCGGACGTCGAGCTGCTTGCCCCAGCCCAGGACGCGGGCGGTGTCGTCGCCGTCGATCGGTGGGGCGGTGAACTCCACGCCCGGCGCCGCGCTGCGCAATGATCTGCGCGACGTGGCTGCCGTCGAAGGGTGCCGGGGAGCCGGGGCCGTCCGGGCCGTCGAGGCGGACCAGGGCGTGGAAGTGGATCAGCCCGCGGGCCTGGTACTCCCCGACCTTGGCGTACTGCAGCGAGGCGAGTTTGCCGAGGTTGCGCTCGGCGACGCCGAGGGCCTGGGCGAGGGCGCGGCGGATCGCGATGGTGGTGCGCCGCCACAGTTCGGGTGCCCACCACTGCCACACGACCGCAGAGGCCCAGTCGTAGCAGTCCCCACACAGCGGGGCGCCGTTGAGGGGGTCGTCCTCGCCATGGATCTGCATGCAGCCGGTCGGGCGGCCGTGGCGGCAACGCTTCGAGCGGTCGCGAGGTGTGCACCGTCCGCCGGTGCGCTGCCCGTGGGTCGGGCGGGGTCCGTGGACGGGGCCGAAGGAGGGGGCGGTGAAGGTGACGAACAACAGCGGGTTGTCCGCCACGTCGGCGGGGACGGTCTTGCCGCCCTGGATGCCGGCGCGGATCATCTCGAAGGTGTCGCGGGCATAGACCCGCGAGCAGTAGCCGCACACCTCGGCCCGCCGGTTGCCACACGCCCGATACACCACACCAAGCGGCGTCTGCCGGGAGGAGAAGACATCGAGGACCTCACCGGTGACCGCATCGATGGTGGTGGAGCCTCCGACCAGGCGGACCGGGTTGGTGCAGTAGCCGACCTTCGCCGCCGCATCGGCCCAGTCATCGAAGGTGCCGTCACGCAGCCGCCCGATCAGGCCGTGTTCGGCCGCCGGGGTGAGGCCGGACAGGTCCAGCGGCGCATCCTCACCGAAGCCCGGGAACCCCGAGACGGTCACCGGTCGTGGGGATGCGTCACTGGTCATGCCCGGGAAGCTCACGCCGCGTCGCTCCCCGACTCCTCGTCGACCAGGCGGCCGGCGGCGTTGCGGTGCATGCTGCGCCCGGCCCACCACCCGGCGTTGATGCCGACCTCGACGGCGTAGGCCGCGCAGCTGGCCCGGACCGGGCAGGCCGCACACACCTCGCGCATCTCCGCCCGCACCTGCTTCGAGGCGTGGCCCAGGTCCTCGATCCACGGCAGGTCCGGGTAGTCCAGACACCGGGCGTCGGTCATCCAGCGGGTGTCCGCGGTCTTCTCCGCCTCACCGATGCGGATCCTGCTCATGCCGCACCGTCCTCAACGTCGAAGCCGTCAACCGTCGTGTCTGCCTGCCGGGGCTGGCGCGGCTGCCGAGGACCGCGGGGCTTGCGCGGCGCCCGGGGCTTTCGCGTCGGCTGCTCGCCCACCGACTGGTTCACGGAGCCCGCGACGGCCCTGGAGCCGCCGGAATCGCCGGAGCCCTGGCGGGTGTCGATGTGGACCTCGGTGGCGTAGCGCCGCGCCAGGTCACGGATGAGCGGGTCGGGCCAGTAGTCGGCGCGGACCCGGTCGACGGCGCCGGTGTCCTCGACCACCCAGGCCGTGCCGGGGTGGGTGGGGCTGATCCGGTGCGCCGGCGCCAGGTGCGAGGTGCCGTCCCCGAGCACCATGACCGTCTCCTCGGACGAGCGGAGCCGCAGCGCGACGGTCTGGGTGAACAGGCCCCGCATGGACACGACGTCCTTGCGGGGGTCCTGCACACACGCGACCACCACGACACCCAGCGCCCGGCCCTGGGTCAGGATCTCGGCGAGCATCCGGTTCGCCTCCCGGCGCACGTCCATGTCGGCGTAGGCGGTCAGCGCCGCGAGCTCGTCGATCACCAGGACGTGCAACGGGTCCCCGACCGTGGGCTCATGCAGTCGGGTGGCGCCGGCCATGGTGCGGCCCCGCTCGTCGATCACCGTCATCAGCGTGCGGAGCACGTCGAGGGCATCCGCGGGGGTGTAGGCGCGGGTGGAGAACAGGCCCTCGCCCATGGCGAGTTCGACGCCGCGTTTGAGGTCGATCCCCCACAGTCGAGCCACGTCAGCACGGACGGCGGGGGCGAGGCCGCAGCAGATGCCCCACAACACCGACCCCTTCCCCGAGCCGGAGCACCCCGCGACCAGGGTGTGCCTGCCGCGCAGCTGCAGGCGCCAGTCTCGGCCGCCCTGGGTACGACCCAGCCGTACGGCTTCCGCGACCGCGCGAGGCTCCGGTTCGGTCGCGGTGGTGCCGCGGGTGAGGTTGTCCAGCATGATCAGCTCGACCACGACCGTGCAGCCCGACGCGTTGCCCGTCACCGGTCGGACCCGATGGGCGACCGCGGCGAACGTGGTGGCCAGCCGTTCGGCGCCGGTCTCCAGCTCCTCGAGCCGCTGGCCGGCCCTTGCCCGGATCGTCAGCTCGACCGAATGAGCGTGTGTGCGGACCCGCTTCAGCTTCGGGGCGACCCAGCGGGTGTCCTCGTGACGGGAGCCGGACGCGCTGCGGGTGGAGCGCACCACCTGCCGATCCGACAGGCCGCACACCCGGGAGAGCCGCTGCCAGCGAACCCGGGCGAACCACCACCAGGAGAACCGCCGCGACGGCCGCGCCACCACCAACTCATACGAGCGCGGGGCGAGCCACGCCCAGGCGCAGCCCATCAGCCCAGGCGCGACCGCGACGGCCAGCGGCGTGGTGGCCGAGGAGGCGGTGCCGAACAGCCACGACACCGCCGCGATCACCAGCCACAGCGCCGAGCCAGCGGCGGTGACGCAGACACCAAGCGCCGAGCCACCGCGACCGGTCCGAGACCACCCGGGACGCCGGGCCACCGTAGCGGGACAGGACCGTTGCCGGGGCGCTCATCAGGCACCCGCCCGGTCGAGAGCATCACGGGCACGGCACAGGTCGCTTGGTAGACCTCGTCGATGTGCACCAGCGCGGTGCGGGCGCCGTCGAACAGCGGGTCCGAGAGCCCGTCCAGCGCCCGGCACGCGTCCAGGGTCACGTCGTGGGCCTCACCGAGCAGACGGGCCGCCCTGCTCAGCCCTTCCAGCGCCGCCGACATCAGGCAGCCCCCTTGCTCGCACCGTTGCCCGCAGCCGGCATCCCGTTATTGGCCGGGGCGACCATCTCCTCGGCCCGGTACGACCAGGCGATCCGCGGCCGAGGACCGCTGTCGTCGATCCACGCCAACGCGGTCAGGCCCTTGAACTCCACCGGCGTCCACGGCAGCGGCGTCTTGTTCTCCGGCGGAACCGGCTGCACCTTGGCCAGGAACTTCACCGTCACCACGGTGTCCTTCTTGCTCGCCTCCGCATCGGTGTCGACCACCGTCACCTGCCACACCGGCAGCCCGGTCTCCTTGTCGACCGACTGCGGCCGAGACCCGTCCGAACGCGGCTCGGCGTTGAAGTCGGCCACCGGCTCCACCGCGCCCTTCAACAACGCCAGCTCCGGGAACACGTCGCCGTGCTGCACGTTCATCCGCCTACGCATCGCCATGAGTTACTCCTCTCGTTATGACTAGGTTGGCTAGCCATCTCGGTAAAGAAGAGCATACGACTAGGTTGGCTAGCCAAGTCAAGCCATTCGACGGCGGGTTGGCCAACTCGGCTAGTCAAATGCGATCCTTGAGCCGTGAGCCTGGACATCGACGACCCGCGACCGCCTTACCAGCAGGTGGCGGCATCGCTGCGCGCGTCGATCCTCACCCGCAAGGTCGAGCCCGGCGAGAAGCTGCCGTCACAGGCGGAACTCTCCAAGCGCTACGGCGTCGCGCGCATGACCATCCAGCAGGCACTGCGCATCCTCAAGGACGAGGGACTGATCGCCTCACGTCAGGGCAGCGGCATGTTCGTCCGCGAGCGGACCGCGCGGCCCGTCGGGCTGAGGCCCCACATCGAGCAGGCCTTCGAGAAGGAACACGTGCGGATCGACTTCTCCGGCTACACCGCCGAGACGCTGCACGGCATCATCTCCGAGCCGCTGGACAAGGTGCGCGAGGGCCGGCTCAGCCCGCAGTCGATCAAGATCCGGCTGCTGCTCTCGGACATGACGCAACCGCTCGCGCTCCCCGTAGCCACGAGCAACGACCCGCAGGCCTCCGAGCGCGGTCCGCCAGCGCATGGCCGAGATCAGCGCTCGTCATGCCGGCGCCATCACCGATGCCGTCGAGGAGCTCGCAGACCTGGGCCTGGTCCCCGAAGCCACCGTTGAGATGCGCGTCCACGGCTCCGCGCCCCTGTTCAAGGCCTACGTCGTCAACGACACCGACGTCTTCTTCGGCTACTACCCGGTGGTGCGCCACGAGGTCCGGCTCAACGGCAAGCGGGCATCGATCTTCGACCCCATGGGCAAGGACGCCGTGATGTTCCAGCACACCGACGACGGCGACCCCGACTCCACCGGCTCGCAGTTCGTCGCCCAGACCCGCGCCTGGTTCACCAGCATCTGGGACACCATCGCCCGGCCATCGTCATGACCACCGCAGAAGAGCTCATCGCCAACGCGAAGGCGCTGCTCCTCGACTTCGATGGACCGGTCACAGCCCTGATGCCACCGCCACTCAACGCGCCAGGCCGCAGACCAGGCGCGCGCCGCACTCGACGGCATCGAGCTACCCAGCGAGATCGCGACCACCACGGATCACCTGGCGGTACTGCGCTTTGCGGCTGAGCACTACCCCGCCCGGCTCCATGCCGTCGAGCATGCGTGCACAGAGGCTGAGATTGCGTGCGCCCGGGAGAGCGACCCGAGCCCCGAGGTCCGAGCGCCTAATTGCCGGCGCAAAACGGCGAGGCTTGCCGGTCGCCATCGTGAGCAACAACAGCGAGGTGGCCGTCCGCGTCTTCCTTGACCGCTTCGACTGGGCGGAGGCAGTCAGGACGCTCGCTTGCCGGACACCGGCAAAGGTTCGTGCTGATGAAACCAGATCCATTCCTTGTCGAAGAGGCGGCCGAACTCCTCGGCGTTCAGCCCGAGCGCCTGCGTCCTCGTTGGCGACTCGGTCTCCGACGTGCTGGCAGGCCATGCTGCTGGGCATGTTGTGGTCGGCTTGGCGAAGACTCCGGTACGTGGCGAGCAACTCCGAGCAGCAGGCGCAGAGGCAGTGCTGAAGCGCCGAGAGCCTCTCTGAACGCTGGCCACAGCGGGTCGAATGGAGCGGCGTCTCGATCTCCCCGGTTAGCTGCAAGGCCAACGTGCGTGACGAAAATCCGCACCCGAATCACAAGTGACCGGACCGCGCTACTCGGGGAAGCGCTATTTTGTCTGTCTCGCCTAAGGACTTGGGGTCTATTTCTTGATGCTCCTAAGCACCCACATTTCGTGGTGGCACGACACTGCCGCAGCATGGTTGTCCGCAGCAGCAACGATGGTGGGCGTATTGGCCGCAATAGTGGCCGGCGCCTTCGCGGGCCTTGCCTATCGACAGGAGCGTCGTCGGGATCAAGCTCGCGAGGACGAACAGCAGCGCGCTCAAGCAAGCTTGGTGGCGGCTTGGTTCGAGGAGTCGCCCACGCTTGTCGATGGCGACACTCGGCCGCTGTGGGCGGTGAAGATGCGCAACGCTTCCCCGCTGCCCGTCTATCGCCTACGCGTCGAGGTGTTCAGCGGCGGCAATCGCGTGGACGTTGTACAGAAACATGTACTTGCGCCCTCCGACGAGGCAGTCTCGGTTGCACTTTCTTCTGGCGCGAGAGACGGCTACTACGGAAGACGTCCTGCATTGGATCCGAGCCACCACGCTCCAGTTCTCGATACTGGGATCATGTTCAAGGATCAGAGCTCTCGCGTGTGGTCACGCCAAGGAAACGGTCAACTCATCGAATTGGCAAGCGACTCTTACTACGATGAAGACTTTGGTTCGTGAGTTGGGCACCCGCGCGAAGTCGTGCGGGTATCGGATCAGCAAGATGCTGAGGCGGGGGGTAGGCCAGAGCCTGGCGATGCGCGCCACTCGGCCACCGACCGATAGCCCCTCACTCACCGTCGAAGTTCCACTCAGCCGATTCTTCTTCGTCTTGCCCGAACCTGTCTCACTCCCGGACGGCTTCCGTCACACAGAGACAGTTAGTGATGCGCCAGACGGCGAGAAAGCGCACGACGATCCGATCGTGAGCCTGATCTTCCATCGCATAGAAAACCCATTCGGACGAAGCGCAGGCGCGGCGGACGCAATAGATCAGGTAATACGCCGAACGCCCGGATTACCGCATAGCGCATTGAGACCCAGAGTCGATGGTCTTCCCGGTTTCCGGGTTAGTTACACGGTGGTTGAGGCTGTGACGCCATCGTTATCACCAGATCCAATTCCCGACGAGGGGCTGCCGTCTGCAGCTGGATGGTCTGCCCGAGGCGACGCCTTCAACCGCTGCCTCCGGCTTGTCAGTGACATAATCCGCGCCTATCGCCACGCGACGGAGGCGCCTTACGGATTGCCGTCCTACGAACGTGTCGCTCTCCCTGTACTTCGATTTGCTGCTCGGGGCGTACGGGAGACATTTGATGGCGACGTGCGAGCCGAGCGATACCGGCCTACCGAGGAGTGGGCCGGACCTCAACTCATGATGCTCGACCATCTTAATCTGGGTGACGCTGGAGTGGGGCCAGATTTTTCTGAAGAGATTGGCATTCGCACCTTCGCCTGGCTCAGCGAGATTAGGCGGGGCAATCCGGTGCACATCTGGCGAGAACGTTTCCTTGAAGCCCGGCGGGCACATGAACTCCTCGGCGAGTATGCCCAGGCCGTCATCCTCGCGAACACTTCGAGCGAGGTGCTGCTTGACGTTATCCTTGCCATGCTCATGTGGGAGGAGGGCGTACCTGCGGAGCAGGCAGCCCAGGCGTATGACGAGGGCAAGCTACTCCGCCGGATAACTCGCGAGCTCGCTCCACGCCTCAAAGGAAACTGGTCAACCGCACAGGCCGGCGCCGTGAGTGAGTGGTTTGAGCGGACGTATAGCCTTCGCCATCGTGTAGTCCACTCGGGGTACATGCCCTCACATGCGCAGGCGGAGCAGTCTCTTTCGTCCTCCGCCGAGCTGCAGCGATTTGTGATGGATCGAGTCGCCGATAGGCGGACCGCTTACCCACGGTCGGCCCTCATGACGATCGGCGAAGACGGGCTTAGGAATCGACAGATGTGGAGCGGACAGATCCGAAGCTTTGCAGAGCAAGTGGCTCCCCAAGAAGAGAACTGGGCCGACTCTTACGCCGCGTATCATCAAGCGTTGATCGGCAAGACCGTCTGAAATGTCGCTCAAGCCTGGCATCATCTTGTCGTGCCAGTCGCCTTAACGACCGAGGAGTTCATCAAGCGTGCCCGCGCTGTCCACGGAGACCGCTATCGCTATGCGCGAGCCGTCTACGCGGGTCATCGGGTGAAGCTGACCATCACATGTCCCGTCCATGGGGACTTTGAGACGACTCCGGCCGCGCACTTGCTCAAGGCTCGAGGGTGCCGACCCTGCTCCTTTGCGGAAAGGTCTCGTGCTCTGAGCCACTCCACAGCCCAGTTCGTCGAGAACGCCAGGCTTGTTCATGGTGACGCGTACGACTACTCGCGCAGCCACTACGTAAACGCCCACACCAAACTGGTAGTGACTTGCCAGCGGCACGGCGACTTCGAGATCACACCCACACATCACCTTCACAAGCAGACCGGCTGTGTCGAGTGCAGCCGAGCAGGGGCGACGCGCCAGCATCAGGTGCGCCGCTCACGGGCGCGCGAAGAATTTCTGAAGCGTGCCCGCGCGGTCCATGGTGACGCGTACGACTACTCCAAAGTCGTGTACGTAAACGCCTCCACCAAAGTGACGATCACATGCCACCTCCATGGCGACTTCGCCAAGTCCCCCGCGTCCCACACAGGAGCTCGCGCGCAGGGGTGTCCACGGTGTGCCTACATTGCCGCGGGTATCTCGAGCACATGGACGACTGAGCAGTTCATCGATCGCGCCCGCGAGGTTCACGGACCGACCTACGACTACGCGGGTACGGAATACCTCGGGGCTAACAAGGAAGTCACTATCCGTTGCCCGATCCACGGCGACTTCGTCAAGCGAGCGGCGGAGCACATTCACCGCAGGCGTGGCTGCCCCCAGTGCGCACGGGCTCGGAGCGGCACAGCATTGATGATCAGCACCGAGGAGTTCATCGAACGCGCCCTTGCCGTGCACGGCGACCGCTACGACTACTCGGAGGCTGACTACCGAGGCGCGACGGTTCCCGTAGTTGTTATCTGTCGCCAGCACGGATCATTCAGCACGTCGCCGACCCGACACATCAACACTGCTAGCGGATGTCCCGCCTGCGGGCAGTCCACGGTGAGGGCGCCATTCGAGTCACCCTGGCGGAAGCGGGCATCCAGTTCGTTGCGCAGTTCGGGCACCCCACACTGCGGCATATCAAGCCGCTTCGCTTCGACTTCGCCCTCCCTGCATCTAGGACCCTGATCGAATTCGACGGCGAACAGCACCGCCGGCCGGTCCAGTGGGGCTCTACAAGCGCAGTTGAAGCTGCCCAGGCGTTCCTGGAACTCGTGGAACGTGACGCTGTAAAGACCAGATGGGCCGCCAGTCATGGTTGGCGCCTGATCCGGCTTACCGACCCTCGGACTGTCACGAATGAGCTCCGCGCTGCTGGAGTTCTGCCCGGCAGCGGCCCATAGCGATCCGTGAGGACTTTCCTTACTGGCTCAAGCGCGGCTCCGCCGCGACGTGCCGTCGCGCTCCGCTCCGCGGGGACCCCCGCGCTCCGGGCCTCCGGCCCTTCGCGCACCCCCGCCCGCCTCGCGCTCCCGGCACGCACAAAGGCGCCCGAGCCCATTAGGAACTCGGACGCCTTACCCCTGAGACTTGCGAACTGCGACTACGCCGGCTGCGGCTGCCCCGGCACCTGCACGAACCCGAGCTGCTGCAGCATGCCCAGCTGATCCACGACGACCCAGTGCTCCGCGATCTTCCCGTCCTGGAAGCGGACCAGATGGATCGCGTCCCACGTCGCCTTCTTGCCCGACGGCGGCATCCCGGCCAACTCGCCGCGCATCGTGCCCGTGGCCGTCTCGTGCTGGACGACCATGTCGCCCTCCGCGACCACATGGTGCACTGTGCTCGTCCAGTCCGGGAACGCCTCACGAAGCCTGCGCACCATCACCTTGAGGCCTTCGCGGTCAGGCGAGATGCCCTCCCAGGGCCTGCCGTGGTCGACGAAGTCCGGGTGCACCACCTCGTCGATCACCTCCACCTTGCCCTGACTGAACACCTCTTCAGGCATCCGCGCGGCAATTGCCTTGAGATCCTCGGACATCACATCTCTCCGTTCTCCCCCGACGCGTCTACCCCCGCCAGCCGACGCTAGGCCGATAGACCCGAGTTCGACATAGCCCAGACGCCGCAGCCCAGGCCGTTGAAGCGGACCCCTGGACAGCGACCCGACGCCCCCGATAGAACGAGAGTTCGCGAACGCGACATTCGGACGGGGGATGACGTGCCCAAGTACGACCCGCTGCAGGCGTTCCTGTCCCGACGCGACGGCCCCATCACGCTGGCCCTGGACGAGCTGGACCTCATGCTCCGCGGTGGACTGCCACGCTCGGCATACGAGGACGAAGCATGGTGGAGCGACGACGCCCGCCCGCACTCGCGGTCCTGGCGACAGCCAGGGTTCCACGCCGATGCCGACCTCACCCATCGCCAGGTGCGTTTCGTCCCCATGCTTTCGCGCCACATGGGTACGACCCGGCGGACCATGTGACGGCATGCGCTGCCGGTCGCCGCCGTCGTACCCAACCGATTGGCCGAACCGATGAACGCAACCAGCACCGAACGCCGCTGGTGGCTGTGCTGCTGGGGCCACATCTTCCAACACGATCCCGTGCCCGACGGCGAGGAACTCAGATGTCCCGAGTTCGACTACGTCGGCGTCTGCGACACCACCCTGCTCTACGCCCCGTTCCGGACCCGAGCAGAAGCCGAAGAGGCATCCCTCCGCGGCAGCGCCCGACTGGGCGGCCTGGGTGCGCTAACGCCCAGGCCCCGGTCCAACTCCCGACGCCGCGCCACTCACCTCCGAGCCGCCGACCCGATCCACGAGAATTTGCACGCCGGAGCCCGGCCGCAAGGGCGCTCCGCGTCGCTACGCGATGGCCTCCGGCAACCCTTGCCCCCGGACACCGACGAGCAAGGGGGCTGGTTATCGGGTCGGTGGCTCTCCCCTGGCCGTTCCGGAACACTCCCTAGCGAGCGACCGCCTGCCGGAGAAAGCTGGACAAACACCATCCGACGTCACTACAAATAGGAGACGCGGGGATCTCACCAGGCGACCCGGAGACGACATGTCGAACGCCGGCCAGGCAGAGCCCCGTTGGTGGTTGTGCTGCTGGGACCACATCTTCGAACACGACCCCGTGCCCGACGGTGCAGAGCTCAAGTGCCCCGAGTCCGATCTGAACGGGCCGTGCGGCACCACCCTTATCTACAAGCCGTACTCGTCCCGCCACGCAGCCGAGGATGCGCTCTACCGCGGGGCGTCGGACTGGGCGCCCTGGGTCAACTTGGTGAGCTGACCTCGCAGCCGACAGGGCTCCACACCGACGTGCCCCTCTCCTGCCCCCGCAGCCGTCGAAAGGCCCCTCACCAGCCACCCCGACGGACCACCCCGCCACGCTGCGGCGAACGGCCGCATGCGGCGGCGCCAAGGGGTCCAGGGCCTTCCCAAGGTCGATGTCGCGAGTTCGAGTCTCGTCATCCGCTCCACGCAGCGCGCGCGGCGGTCCTAGTACTACAGCCGCACTTAGTTTGAGCGTTCTCCGCGTGTCGCCTGTGTGAGACTGCGATTCACCGAGATGTTGCTTGTGTGGGTGCTGAGGTGGATGTGGCTGAGGTCGAGGCGTGGGCGGCCGGGCTGGCGGAGGTGCATGCCCGGATCGCGCCGCGGTTCGCGCGCTCGGAGCCGCGGGAGCGGGTGCTGGCCTACGTGCAGGGACTGCTGGCGCCGCTGGAGCGGAAGAACTCCTGGACGTTGGCCGAGCGTGCCGGCGAGCGCATCCCGGACGGGATGCAGCGGTTGTTGGCCTACGCGGACTGGGATGCCGATGCGGTCCGTGACGACGTCCGCGACTACGTGGTCGAGCACCTCGGCGACCCCGGCGGGGTGCTGGTGGTCGATGAGACCGGATTCCTCAAGAAGGGCACCAAGTCCGCCGGCGTCGCGCGTCAGTACTCCGGTACCGCAGGTCGGATCGAGAACTGCCAGATCGGGGTGTTCCTGGGCTACGCCACACCGGCCGGACGCACGTTCTTGGACCGCGAGCTCTACCTGCCCAAGACCTGGGCCGAGGACCACGAGCGTCGCGCGCAGGCGCGGGTCGGTGAGGAGGTGGAGTTCGCGACCAAACCGGAGCTGGCGATGGCCATGATCGCCCGCGCGCTGGACGCGCAGGTGCCGGCCGGCTGGGTCACCGGTGACGAGGTCTACGGCCAGCACTCCAGGCTCCGCAGGATGCTCGAAGAACGCCAGATGCCTTACGTCATGGCGGTTCCGGTCAACCAGCGGGTGATCGCGCGACGCAACGGGAAGGTCCGCGAGCTTCGTGCGGATGCGCTGGCAGCACAGCTACCGGCACAGGCTTGGAAGAAAATCTCCGCCGGTCCCGGCGCCAAGGGCCCGCGCGAGTACCACTGGGCCCGCGCCGAGATCCGTCCACTGGAGGACACCCGCAGCTACTGGCAGCTGGTCCGACGCAGCCTGACCGATCCCGACGACCTGGCCTACTACCTGTGCCACGGTCCCGAACGCACCCCGCTGCATGAGCTGGTCCGAGTCGCCGGCGCCCGCTGGGCCATCGAGGAGACCTTCCAGACCGCCAAGGGCCAGGTCGGCCTGGACCAGTACCAGGTCCGTCGTTACGACAGCTGGTACCGACACATCACCTTGGCGATGCTCGCGCACGCCTTCCTCACCATCACCACCGCCGACGCCGGCGCAAAAAGGGGGCTCGCCGCACCGTCGAGGAGCTGATCCCGCTGACCGTGCCTGAGGTCCGACGTCTGCTTGCCCACCTCATCTGGCACCAGCCCACCGACACCACAGCCGTCCTCGGCTGGTCACACTGGCGCCGCCGACACCAAGCCCGCGCCCGACGGTGCCACTACACCGCCCGAGGCGCCTCACCATAAGTGCGGCTGTAGTACTAGGGCAGGACATCTTCCTCGGTCTGGTCGCGCGACCCCCCAGCCGGATTCCCTGCATCGGTCGTTTCCCGGCGAGCGGGCGGGGCCTGTGGGGCCGGCGCGGGGCTCCGGCCCGGTTGCTGGTCCGGAATTCCGGAGGTCACGAACAGCGCTCCCAGCGCCACCAGAGCGAGCACCGACAGCGAGGCCCGCAGTCCGTCCAGGCGAGCCTGCTCGTTCTCGGCAACGACCGCGTCGGCGGTCTTCGGGGGCACGTCGGCGTCGGAGAGCGCCGTGGACAGCTGGTCGTCGGGGACGAACGGCACCCCACTGGCGAGCTCGACCTGCGCCTGCGAGGAGAGGTCCTGAGGGATGGCCGGGTTCGAGGCGATGCCGGCGAAGAACGACGCGCTGAGCGCCGAGATGAGGACCGCACCGGCCAGCGCCGTACCGATCGAGGCGCCGAGGTTGGTCAAAGTGTTCTGCAGCCCACCGACCTCGTCACTCTGCTCGTCGGGGACCGCCGAGACGGTCACGCTGCCGAGCTGCGACGCGAGCGCGCCGACCCCGAGGCCGATCAGCAGCAGCGGGACGGTGACCACCTCCGGCCCGACGCCCGCCTCCAGCGAGACCTCCAGGGCCACGATCCCGACGAGGAGCGCGACGAACCCGTAGCGCACCACCCGGCGCGGCGAGACGTCCGGGAGCAGCCGCGGGATCCCGACGGCGGCGGCCAGCAGGGCCACCGAGAGCGGCAGGATGCGCAGGCCGGTCTCGACGGCCGACAGTCCCAGGGCCACCGAGAGGAACAGCGGGATGGTGAAGAACACGCCGGCCTGTAGGAGGTACTGGAAGAAGAAGGCGGTCAGGCCGCCACGCAGCAGTCGGTTGCGCAGCATCGCAGGGTCGAGCAGCGCCGGCTGCCCGGAGGCGATCCGGCGCTTCTCCCACGAGAGGAACCACAGCAGCGCGAGGCCACCGCCCAGCAGCAGCCAGAGCACCGGGGACACCCCGAGCCACGACGGCGCGCCGGGCCTGGGCAGCAGGAAGCCCCACGCCCCGACCTTGAGCACGCCGAAGACGATCAGCCCCAGGCCCAGCGCCGAGGACGCCGTCCCGACCAGGTCCAACCCGGCACCCCGCTTCGGGGGCACGTCGGTCATCGACCCGGCCAGCGCCAGGATGCCGAGGACGATGACGACCTCGCCGGCGAAGACCCACCGCCAAGAGGCGTACGTCGTGAGCAGCCCGCCGATCAACGGACCGACCGCGACCGCCACCGCCCCGGAGGCGGCCACCAGCCCGTAGGCACGCGGCCGCTCCGCACGGGAGAAGTTGGAGGCCACCAGCGCCACGACCGCGGGCATGATCAACGCCGCGCCGATGCCTTCGAGCAGCGACCACCCGATCAGGAGCACGGCGAGGTTCGGGGCGATCGACGTGATGAACGACCCGGCGCCGTACACCACCGCACCGATCGCGAACCCACGCTTGCTGCCCAGGATCTGACCGACCTTGCCACCGGTGATCATCAGGCTGGCCATCACCAGCGTATAGAGCGTGATCGCGGTCTGGATCCCCGTCACCGTGGTGTTGAGGTCCTCGGCGACCGTGGCGATCGAGACGTTCATGACCGAGCTGTCGAGGGTCATCAGGAACTGGCCGGCCGACAGGGTCAGCAGCACCAGGCCCGCGCCGGCGCCGACCGCCGACGCCTGCTGCTCACGGCTCACAGCGTCTCCCTCCGGCGGTCCGTCGCCTCACCGTGCGGCCGGCGACGGGAAGTGCGGTAGGGCCGAACGGTCCGGTTCCGGGGCCACTCGGACATGCACCTCCACGGCCGGCGGCGCCAGCCCCCGCGGGAGGCGGCCCGGGCGCGACCGCAGGTGCATGTCGTCGCGGCCCTCGCCTGTTGCTACTCCGGGACGTGCGCGCCGTGCGCGGCGGTGCAGAAGTCGTAGAGACTCCCGTACACCGGCGGCGTGGTGTCCACCCAGCCGACGAAGTCGACCATGCGGATCGGATGCCCGCACTTGCGGCGCCGGGCCGCGGGTGAGAACGGACGGTGCTGGACGGTCAGTCGCGGCCACTCCGACATCGGAGACCCCCGTTTCCGGGGCGCACTGCGCACTGGACCATGGTGGAACTGCGGGCGGCTCCCCGGACGAGGCGGAGCATCAGCGCAACCGGGACGTTCGCCCCGAACTACGGGCAACCCGATGGGGCAGATGCGGGGGCCCTCAGGACCCGGCACCGGCGAGGAGCGCGCTCAGGTCCAGCGACCGGGAGTGCCGCTGCGCGGCCAGCGCCACGTACGTGCGCGACAGCTCGTCCTTGCCGAAGCCGAGCACCGAGCTCAGCAGGGTCAGCGCCTCGGGCAGGTCGCTCGCAGGCAGCGCCTCCACCAGCCGCCGCCAGATCGCCTGCTCGAGCACGTTGAAGGCGTCCTGGACCTCCGCGATCCCAAACCCCTCGCTGAACCGCTCGTCGGCCAGGTGCTCGGCGTAGCGACCCATCCCGCTCAGGTCTTCGTCGCGCAGGGCGCCGACGACGGCTTCGAACAGGTCCTCCAGCCGGTGCCGCGTGAGCAGCTTCCCGACCACCTCGTAGTGGGTGACGTGCGCCCGGGCCAGGACGGTGGCGGCCTCCTCGACCACCTCGGACTCAAGCCCGGTCAGCAGTGCGGTGAGCTCCATGAGCCTCGACCTCCTCGGTCGTCTCCAGACTGGCACCGGCGAGTGTCGGTGCGCAGGCACTGTGACGCACCAGACCCGCCCTACCCTGAGCACATGCGCCGCCTGCTCGCCGCCTACCGCGCCACCGGCGCTGACCTGCCGTTCGGCGACCCGCTGCCGGCGCACGACGTCGCCATGGAGGGCTACTTCTGGCGAATCACAGACCCCGCCTCGGGCCGGGTACTGGTCGCGCTCAACGGGGTCAACCGCGCCGCGGACGGGCACTGGGCCACCG